>NZ_DDPA01000003.1:0-401197 GCF_002341965.1 Sphingobacterium sp. UBA2480
CTACCTGCCTGTACTTCCCCGACCAGCCCTGCCCTCTAGCCTTTACTGTTAAAACAGCGGATGGTGCAGTAGCATGACCATCGATGACTGTAGTTCAGTTTACAACTGTGCTGTAATGGTATGGAGCATCCTCGGAGTCAGGGGCATGCAACCGTCACCGTGGTCTATCGTATGGTAAATCGACGTAGCCAGCAGGGGTATGCAGTCGTCACTGTGGTCTAGCGGTACTGTGTAGCGTCTGTTCCAAAACTTTCGTATCTGAGTTTTTTTTATATTGCTAGAAGTATTATTGGCCACATTTGGTATGCTGTAGCGTCATAGTCACGGGGTATTGTAAGCCAAGTGGACAACGGTCGCACAAAAGCTACTTGTAATGACCATTAGCCTACCTTGTCCGAACTGTTATCCTGATAGCTTGCAAATGGGATAAAATCTCTCTTTCTGGGGATATCATTCGCATTTCTACGAGATATTATCTAATTTAGTTGTTATTGCATTATATTATGATAAAAGTAAAACAGGTATTGGTGTTCGGTTTTTTAATCGTGTTTTTTTTGAAGAATAATCGATTAAATGCACAAAATAAATCTTTAGATGATGGTGTGCTACGAATATTGGCCATCGGTAATAGTTTCTCGGAAGATGCTATTGAACAGAATTTATATGAATTGGCGAAAGCTGGGAAAAAAAAGATAGTAATCGGCAATCTCTATATTGGGGGGGCTCCTTTAAGTTTACATGTTAGCAACGCAAAAGAGGATAAGCCGGCTTATCGCTACCGTAAAATCAATCTTGACGGGCAGATGTCGGAGAAAGCAAATGAGCGCTTATCTGAAGCGCTTATAGATGAGGCTTGGGATTATATTAGCTTTCAGCAAGCAAGTCCGCTATCAGGAGATTATGATTCGTATGCGAAGGATCTACCGCCCTTATATGATTATGTAACAAAACATATTCTATTTCCTGAAACGAAGTATATATTGCATCAAACTTGGGCATATCAGAATGGGTCATCGCATGAAGGCTTTGTTCGTTATAACCGTAGCCAAGATAGCATGTATAGGGCTATTGCCGCTACTTCGCAGGAAGTGTTTAACTGGGGTAATTTCGATCTATTGATTCCTTCGGGTACAGCTGTTCAAAATGCGCGTTCGAGTTTTGTGGGGGATCATTTTACGCGTGATGGTTATCATCTAGACCTGAACTACGGACGTTTCGTTGCTGCTTGTACCTGGTACGAGGCGTTATTCCATGAAAATGTGCTGAATAATACATTTTTACCGCTCAAGGTAACCTATGTAGAAGGGGAAATTGCGCGATCGGCAGCACATAAAGCTGTGGAATTCCCCTATGCTGTTACCGTATTAAAAGATTTTCAATTAATGAATTAATATTTATATGAGTATCAAAAAGAGCTATTTGATCGAATTGGATCATGAAACAAAAAATACCAGACGTATTTTAGAACGGATACCGGACGATAAACTGGATTGGCGTCCACACGAAAAATCGATGAGTTTGGGCGAATTGGCCGCACATGTTGTAGAGTTACATAACTGGGTACACAAGGCAATACCAAAGGACGTATTTGATTTTAAAGTAGATTATAAGCCTCTCAAAGTATCCTCGGTAGAAGAATTAAAGACAATCCTCACTGTTGGACTGGAAGAGAACAAGGCAACACTAGAGAATATTGCTGAATCGGATTGGTTTAATGACTGGGTACTTAAAGCTGGAGATCACGAGATCGCCCGTTTGCCACGAGCCGGAGCAATACGTTTTATTGTCAATAATCATATTGTTCATCATCGTGGCCAGTTGACGGTTTATTTGCGATTATTGGATATTGCTGTACCGGGCTTATATGGACCATCGGCAGACGAAGCAATGCCTAGTTGATGTTGTAATGTAATTATATAGGTATAAAAAAAGGGAATCAAATTTGATTCCCTTTTTTTATATGTTCGATGGTCTAATTATTTAGCCAATTCTTCTGCGATTGCTTTTCCAATTTCAGCCGGAGACTCAACAACACGAATACCACACTCACGCATAATTTTCATTTTTGCTGCAGCAGTGTCATCTGCACCACCTACAATTGCACCAGCGTGTCCCATACGACGTCCTGGAGGCGCTGTTTGACCTGCGATAAATCCAACAACAGGCTTAGTACCGTGTTCTTTGATCCAACGAGCAGCTTCAGCTTCCATTCCACCGCCGATTTCACCAATCATGATGATCGCTTCAGTTTCAGGGTCGTTCATTAATAATTCAACAGCTTCTTTCGTTGTCGTACCAATGATAGGGTCACCACCAATTCCGATTGCTGTTGTGATACCTAATCCTGCTTTTACAGTTTGATCTACGGCTTCGTAAGTTAAAGTTCCTGATTTAGAAACAACACCCACATTACCTTTTTTGAAGATAAATCCTGGCATGATACCGATTTTAGCTTCTCCTGCAGTGATAATACCTGGGCAGTTAGGACCGATCAAACGAGAGTTTTTGTCGCTCAAGTAAGATTTTACTTGGATCATATCTTTTGTTGGTATACCTTCTGTAATACAAACAATCACTTCGATACCAGCAGCGGCAGCTTCCATGATCGCATCTGCAGCAAATGCTGGAGGTACAAAAATAATAGAAACATTAGCTCCTGTAGCGTCTACTGCATCTTGCACAGTATTGAATACAGGACGGTCTAAGTGTTGTTGACCACCTTTACCAGGAGTAACACCACCAACTACATTTGTTCCGTACTCAATCATTTGAGTAGCATGGTAAGTACCTTCGTTTCCAGTGAAACCTTGAACGATTACTTTTGAATCTTTATTAACTAATACACTCATTTCTTCTTTAAATTTTGCACACAAATCTACTATTTTGCTTTCTAAAATGGAAGCAATGTGAATAGGAATGTGACCTTTATTGATAAATTTTTAATTGAAATTGCGTTTTTGGATAAAATCCCAAAGAATAATGCCAATTGCGACAGATACATTTAAGGAATGTTTGGTCCCGTATTGGGGGATTTCGATGCAGGTATCAATTTTTTCCATGACATCCTCATCTACTCCATTAACCTCATTTCCAAAAATCAGCGCATACTTTTTGTCATTTTCTGGTTCAAACTGATGTAACATAACACTATCATCTGCTTGCTCGATGGCAATAATGACATAGCCTTCTGTCCGAAGCTGATCTACAACAGCTGAGGTATCTCTGTGGTATTCCCAAGCGACCGATTGGGTTGCCCCGAGGGCCGTCTTTTCGATTTCACGATGAGGAGGTGTGCCGGTAATGCCACACAGGTATATTTTTTCAATAGCAAATCCGTCTGCAGTACGGAAGGCCGAGCCCACATTATGCATGCTCCGTACATTGTCCATAACGATTGTGATAGGAGTTTTTTCTTGTTTTTTAAACGATTCAACGTCTGTACGTTGAAGTTCATCCATCGATAATTTTTGCATGTCGCAAATATACTAAACCTAAAAAATAAAATAGATTTTGAATATTGAAAATAAGGTGTTATTTTTGCAGTCCGAATTACAAGAAAAAATTGAATAAAAATTAGCTAAAAAAAATGGCAAATCATAAATCAGCGATCAAAAGAATTAGAGCAAACGCTACTAAACGTTTAAGAAACCGTTACCAAGCAAAAACTACACGTAACGCAATCAAAAAATTACGTCATACTACTTCTGCAGAAGAAGCAAAAACATTGTTACCACGCGTAATTTCTATGCTTGATCGTTTGGCAAAGAAAAATGTGATCCACAAGAAAAAAGCTTCTAACAACAAATCGAAGTTAACAAAATTTGTTAACGGTTTAGCGTAAGCTTTTCGTATAGATATAGAGGGGTACAGCTCGCTGTATCCCTTTTCTTTATGTTATATACTTTGGATTTCTCTTTCCAAGCGAATAGTAAATAAAAAAGCATCGAATACCGATGCTTTTTTATTTTAAAACTGAAATTTGCAGTGTATTTATTGCTGTAAATTTGGAAGTAGCTCTGCGATGATCTTTTTCAATTTGTTGGGATCTTTCATGTAAGGTTCTAAATCGTAAAGTTCCACTTTTTTGAAATCAATGGGATGGCTCTCACTCTGAAGTGAAATAGTACCCTTGTGTAAAAGCTGTCCATCTTTCTTCACTTTGGGATCGAAACCACTTACATTGCCGCCACCAATTTGGGGTTTAGTATACTGTAATACGACCTTGTTTTCAAGGATATGTTGCACAAGAGAGTCTCCCAACACCAAGAAATCAGCAGTTACCCATTGATCTCCAGCATAGGTTTTTGATGTTGAGCTGATGCAATGTGGTGTGAATAGCTTATTGTCGATCACAACGTTTGTGCCTGGTGTACAAAGATTACTTGTGGTCCGTTCGTCCTTGCCATTTCCACCCAGCAGTTGCCCTTCGATAGATATTGGAAAGTCTTGATCCACACCCATGGTATTAGGATCCTGTCCATGTAGCATGGCTCCGCTATTACGCCAAGCCCAACCTTCTCCACCATTTACCTGTTCACCGACAAATCTGTAAGTGACGCGCAACAAATACGCTGAGAACTCTTTATTGTAGAACAGATGGCCATACTGAAAATTGAAATTATCATAACCATCATATCTTACCTTGAGTAAACCGTCTTCTACACGAAATGTATTTTTATAATTATCGCCAACTTTGTGGTTTCTGATTTTTGGAGTCCAGTTCTTCAAATCTTTCCCATTAAATAACTGAATGGGTTTGGGTTTCTTATCTTGAGATTTGGCAAATAAAGAAGTGCTAAGCAATAGGATTCCAGCACTGTAAATGATATGTTTGAATTTCATCCTGAATTAGGTTTATTGACCTAAATTAGGTAAACATTTTTAAATAAGCAATTCTTTTTGTTTGACATATTCGCTTGGACGGATGCCGACGACCTTATTGAATGTGTTACTAAATGTGGGAAGGCTATTGTATCCAACTTTGAGCGCAACTTCATTTACGCTTAGTTTTTCGTCCAAAAGGAGCTTAAGTGCGGTCAGCATTCTGAGGATCGTGTAGTATTGGATAAAAGACATATTTAATTCCTTTTGAAATAGTCTAGCCAATGTGCGTTCACTAATGTTAAATAATCCGGCAAGTTTTTTAAAGCTGACATTTTCCTCTATATTTTCTTCGAGGTAAGTGACAATATCCTTTAATTTCTGATGACTAGGATAAGGCAAGGCTAATGGAAGCTCATGCAGCGATAGTTCCGGCAGGATAAGCTTGAATGCTGTAGCGATACTATATTTAGGTTCTTCGACCGGAAAGATATTGCCATTCCAGCGGTTGGTAAACATAATCAGCTCTATCAAAAGATCATTTACTGGATAAATCCCCATTTTACTGTAGAAGGGGGCGTCATTAGCGGCTTTGGGAAAATATAAATTACGCATAACGACCTCAGGGGTACTTGGATGAATACTATGTTTTATGCCAGCAGGAATCCACAAATAATGACGGGCAGGTAGAAAATACGATTTTTCCTCTGTTTTAACAAATACGACACCGCCTTCTGTATATAGAAATTGATCCTTATCATGGCAATGTTCGGAAATATGGTTCTCTGCTATAATAGCGTGATGACAGTAAATGCTATCTTCAAATGAGTCTACTTCCGTCATATAATAACGGTTGACATATTTGGCATCTGTACTTATATCTTGTGTATTCATTTTAACCTATAATACGATGTCACAAAGGTAAGACTTTTTTACTAGACCCCACCTTTACTTCTTGAAAGTGAGTGTATGCTTACGTTAAAATGGCAATTAATCGACTAGCGAGTTAGTCTTTACTTACTTTGGTTTTATTTTTATTGTTGTAAGTTGTTTGTTTTCAGTGTGATATATATTATACATGCGTGTGATATAAACTATTTTTTTATTATGATTTGTTGTATATTTTTGATTTGTAGTGCGTTGCGTATTTTTAGTCACCTTTGGATAATTTTGTGTCAAATGATAATAAATATGCAGTTGAAAAAAGTGCTAAAATTGTTTGGTTAAGAGGTTGCAAATTATAGCAAAGAACTTTTCAACGAAGGGAAATATATAGATTTCAATTTCTTAAGTTTACAATAATGGAATAAAATCAAACTATAAAAATATGGCTTACGAAAGAATAAAAGTTCAAAGCTTACATGATAAAGTGATTACAGCAGAAGAAGCTGCTAAACTATTTCAAAACGGAATGGTCGTTGGGTCGAGTGGTTTTACCAAGGCTGGAGACAGTAAGGTGGTGTTACCTGCCTTGGCTGAACGTGCAAAAGTGGATCCATTGAAAATAACCTTGATTACTGGGGCTTCGTTGGGACACGGAACAGACGGTAAATTGGCGGAAGCGGGAGCATTATCCAAGCGGATGCCCTTTCAGGTGGATCGTATTTTACGTCATAAAATTAATGCTGGAGATGTGTTGTTTATTGATCAGCATCTAAGCGAAACGGCCGAATTGCTGCACAATAAGAATTTGCCTCAGGTGGATATTGCTGTTTTGGAAGTAGCAGCAATAGAATCGGATGGAAGTATTGTTCCAACGACTTCTGTGGGAAATTCGGCAACTTTTGCTGCATTGGCTAAGCAGGTTATTTTGGAAGTCAATACTGCGATACCGGTGACTATTAAAGGAATACATGATATTTACCAAGCCGAAGATTACCCTCGGCGTAATGTTATTCCAATCGTAGCTCCAGAAAATAAAATTGGACGTAAAACTATTCCTTTGGACGCGAGCAAGGTGGTGGGAATTGTGTTTACGAATGAGCTTGATAGCCCTGCCGATATTGCTGAACCGGATACCAAAACAACAGCGATAGCGAAGCATATTTTGCAGTTTTTCGAAAATGAGGTAGCGCTAGGCCATTTGTCAGAAAGCTTGATGCCACTTCAAGCGGGTATTGGAAAAGTAGCTAACGCTGTTCTGACGGGATTTATACATAGTAAGTTCCGTAATCTAACGATGTTTTCTGAAGTGTTGCAAGATAGCACCTTTGACCTTATCGATGCCGGAAAACTGGATTTTGCTTCTGCTTCTTCAATTACTGTTTCCGAAGAGTGTTATTCAAGAGTGTTCGATCATTTGGATCGATACCGTGATAAAATTGTATTGCGCCCACAGAATATTTCCAATACACCTGGACTGATCAAACGTTTGGGGATTATAGCAATTAATACAGCCATAGAGTTTGATATTTATGGAAACGTAAATTCTACCCATACTTCAGGAACAAATATCA
The DNA here is from genome assembly GCF_002341965.1 of Sphingobacterium sp. UBA2480. NCBI lineage: Bacteria > Pseudomonadati > Bacteroidota > Sphingobacteriia > Sphingobacteriales > Sphingobacteriaceae > Sphingobacterium > Sphingobacterium sp. UBA2480. The sequence continues at coordinate 7,278 of NZ_DDPA01000003.1, forward strand.
TGAATGGTATCGGCGGGTCGGGTGACTTTGCACGCAATGCTTATTTGAGCATCTTTGTCACACAGTCGGCCTCTAAAGGAGATGCAATTTCTCATATTGTTCCTATGGTTTCCCATGTGGATCATACCGAACATGATGTCGATATTTTGGTAACAGATTATGGCTTGGCAGATTTACGTGGTTTAGCGCCTCGCGAGCGAGCGAAAGTAATTATAGCGAACTGTGTACATCCCGATTACAAAGAGCAGCTATTAGATTATTATAACCGCGCTTGTGAGAGAGGGGGGCATACACCACATTTGTTAGAAGAGGCTTTTAGCTGGCATATCAACCTTCGTGAAAAAGGAACAATGAAAAAAGACCAATAACCGAGGGCGTGGTTACATATGGACTAAAGGTTTATAGAAAGGCGAGGTTTAATTGTAGACTTCGCCTTTCCTGCTGTATAGTTCTTTCTTGATGTATAATTATCGCAAAGAAAATCACGCATTCATTTCATTGATTAAGATGAATCGTCGTATCCTCCTGCCGATTCTGTTTAGTCCTCAAGTTGTGGCGATTGAGACCAATCGTAATTTTTGTCCGAAACCATTGTTTGGTTTCTGGCGATTCAATTGCTTTACTGTAGCAAGCAACAAGATCGGGATGGAATTTTGCTATTGTTTTGGCTCCCCAGCCAATTCCCTTTTTTACATGAAAATCTGTTGTGTTTGACAATGAAATCAGTAGCTTCAATAAAATGTTTACGTATGTGGCTGATAGGCCTTTTTTTACGGCATAATGTGTAGCTACACCAATTGTTCGGACAATCCATTTGTCAGAATGATGAGCTAATTCTTCTAATAGAGGTATTGCTTTTTTAGGCGAAGTCAACAGCGCATGACCAATTACGCGTTCGCCGATGATATCACAGACGTACCATTGATTACCTATGGTTATATAGGTACAGGCTTTATGGATGGATTGTTCGAAGTGTTCGGGGAGACGTTGCTGGAGAATTATTCCCGTTAAAACATAACTTCCCATTTCTGTTGTGGCAATGAGACGATCTGTCAAGTGTAACTGCTCGGTTTCAGGTACGAATAGCATAATTTCCCTGGCCGCAAACTCCAGAAGGGGAAAACGAACTTTCTTTTTCAGTAAACACGCTTGTAAGCTTAACATAAAGGATTCTATACCGGATTGCTGTCCTTGCTGTTTCGCCGCTGCGACAATTTCTCGGATCTGTACTTTACTGGTAATTTTGTCCATGGCAGTGCTCAAATCCCTATTGTTGATCTTTATAAATATTCCAATAATTAAAGTCTGTCATTGGAGCATCCGTTATTCCAATAGCTCTGCCCATTGTAACGATCTGTCCCCTATGATATGTTCCGTGGAGGATAAGCTGTTGTATGTATTCATACTTCGTGAAGTCACATTGAAACCATGGTGATTCCACTTTGATATTTTTTTCAAGATCCAGCTCGGTTAGTTTGTGTATGTAATCCACGAGTTGAGCTGAACTTCTTTGTAGTGCTTCAAATATTTCTTCTTTTGTGGCTCGCTTTTTCTCAAAATCAAAATCATTGCTTTCCGCAATGTGGCTCCACCAATATTCCTGTGTCTGCAAGATGTGATTTAAGGTCTTCAAAATGGTCGGGAAACTTGAAGGTACCTCTTGGTTAAGTTGGTCATCTGATTTATCAGCCAACCAATTGATGTATTTATTGACGACCCAGTTGTTATATTCAGCACTTTTTGTGATTAAGGTTTTTAAACTCATAATTTTAATCTATAGTATGGTGTTAAATGAAATATTTACTAAATATAAATCCTTTTTGGAATGAATTTACATTAAATTTTATAGTAGATAGCTTGTTTGATAAGCCGCTTTGAAAGTATTTATTTCTTATAAAATTGTGACTGGTACAGGCCTGTCCATTAAGCGTAACTTATTTGAAATAAATAAAAAGTATTCTTCATATTTTTTATATTTATTTTGCAATAGCAGAATGGTTTAGCATTTTGCAGAATGTGTGTGTGGCACCAACAGAAGATTTGACAGCTGCTTGAGCTTGTTGGATTAACCAATTAAAATAAATATGATAAAAGCAACGCATTGTATTCTTTCTCTACTAGCCATGTTGTTTATGAACATGGGAAACGCCCAAGTTAATTATTTGCAGGAATCCAAAAAGGATTTTGATGAACGGATGCATTGGTTTAGGGAAGCAAAGTACGGAATGTTTATTCATTTTGGGCTTTATAGTCAACTTGGAGGGATGTATAATGGGGATTCAACCAAAGGATATGCCGAATGGATACAATCGGAAATGAATATTCCGAAGGCAGCATATTCGGAACTGATCAACACCTGGAATCCTAAGGACTTCAATGCGGATCGTATTGTTCAATTGGCTAAGGATGCTGGAATGAAATATATCGTCCTGACGACCAAACATCATGAGGGGTTTTGTCTGTGGGATTCCCCCTATACAGATTATGATATCGCTTCGACGCCAATGAAAGGAAGAGATCTCGTGCGGGAGTTGTCCATAGCTTGTAAGAAAGCTGGGATTAGATTTGGTACCTACTACAGTATTATCGACTGGCATCACGATTCGCAATATGTTGATCCCAATGGTAAAGGCGACTGGGGCCAGATTCTCATTAAGCCGGAACAGAAAGCCGCTTATATTCAATACATGAAAAATCAATTGAAAGAATTGGTTGTTAAGTATGATACTGACATCCTGTGGTTTGATGGGGACTGGGTGAATTGGTGGGATATGGCCGCGGGAGAAGATCTTTATCAATATCTACGCAAATTAAAACCCACTCTAATCATTAATAACCGCGTAGCAAAGCGGGATCAATTTAAGCGTGATTTTGGAACGCCTGAACAAGAACATCCTGGAACGTTACTGGATTACGATTGGGAAGCCTGTTATACCTTGAATAATTCTTGGGGATATAAAAAATCAGATAATAATTGGAAATCTCCTACAGAAGTAAATACTAAGCTGCGCGAGATAAATGAAAAAGGCGGGAATTTGCTGCTCAATATTGGACCTGATGCTAACGGAAATGTGCCGGCTGCCAGTAAAGAAATTTTGTTGAAAGCAACAGCAGAGCGAAAAAAGAACTAATCTGAGCGAATTTGCTGTTTATTGACTTATAGACCTTACTATATAGCTGGTTTATAGTTGATATAATCCAGCTAAAATTATATGAACGATTAAAATTATGAAGATATCTTGTATGTTATTTCCAAAATTATTATTTATTGGCCTTACCGGTGTCGCTTCACTTAGCGTGCATGGGCAACAGTCTGGCTCGGTAAAACGTATTTACATCAGTACAAAAGGAAGTGATAGAAACCAAGGAACCATGGGCAGTCCCTATGCCACAGCTGAAGCCGCACTGCGATCGGTAGAAAAACAGAAACAAGGAAAAAATACACCAGACATCGAAATCATCTTTATGGCGGGCACCTACCAGCTGGATAAACCGATTGAATTGTCTGCCGGGGTATCGGGCACAAGAAGACAACCCTTGCGGATCAAAGCTGAGGAAGGAGCACAAGTTACGCTGAGTGGTGCCAAATCGCTTAACCTCAAATGGAAACAGGGCGATCATGGTATTTGGGAGGCTAAGGTCCCAAGTGGAGTAAACTTCCAAAGTCTATATGCAAATGATAAGCATCTTGTCCGGGCACGTTATCCAAACTACGATCCTACAGTCTTGCCATTTCAAGGCTACGCTGCAGATGCATTAAGTCCCGAACGTGTAGCAACCTGGAAGAACCCTAAGGGGGGAATTGTACATGCTTTGCATGCTGGTCGCTGGGGAGGGTTCCATTATCAGATTACAGGAAAAGACGGATTATCAACTGTTACACTTGAAGGTGGACAGCAAAATAATCGTCCCAGCAAAATGCACGAGACCTATCGCTTTGTAGAAAATATCTTTGAAGAACTCGATACCTTTCAGGAGTGGTATTTGGATGTGGAGAAGGCACGCTTATATTATATGCCTGCTAAAGGAATTAATCCCAACCAGCTGAAGTTTGTAGCGCCACAATTGGAAAATCTAATCTATCTTTCAGGTTCATCTTTCAGTCCAGTGCATGATATTGAGGTTAGTGGCCTTCGCTTCATGTATACTGCTCCTACCTTTATGAAAACAAGCGAACCACTCTTACGTAGTGATTGGACGATCTATCGACAGGGAGCAGTAAAGATTGAAGGTGCGGAAAACTGTATCTTCCGCGCGAATGATTTTATCGCTTTGGGCGGCAATGCAATATTTGTTAATAATTACAATCGCGGGGTCAAAATCGAAGGCAACCGGATTGAACAGATCGGTGCCGGAGCGATCAATTTTGTAGGAGATCCAGCGGCAGTACGCTCACCGGAATTTCGATATGAAAAATTTGTCCCATTTGACCAAATGGATACCATCAAAGGGCCAAAAACCAATAATTACCCCATGGACTGTGAGGCAAGTGACAATCTGATCCATGACATTGGCTTGATCGAAAAACAAGTGGCAGGTGTACAGGTCTCCATGGCTGAATCGCTACGAATTTTGCATAATACCATTTACAATGTTCCTAGAGCAGGTATTAATGTAGGTGATGGGACTTGGGGCGGTCATGAGATCGCTTACAATGATGTTTTTAATACAGTCCTGGAAACCAGTGATCATGGAGCCTTCAACTCATGGGGGCGCGACCGTTTTTGGCATCCCAATCGAAAGGAGATGGATGAACTGACCGGGAAACATCCCAATTTAATATTGCTGGACGCAGTCAAAACAACCAAAATTCATGATAATAGATTTCGCTGTGATCACGGTTGGGATATTGATTTGGATGACGGATCTTCCAATTATGAAATTTACAATAACCTTTGTTTAAGTGGAGGACTAAAACTAAGAGAAGGGTTTTATCGCAAAGTGTACAACAACGTGATGATCAACAATGGTTTTCATCCTCATGTATGGTTTCAGCATAGTCACGATGTATTCCGTAATAATATCGTGATGGAGTCCCATCAGGATATACAGGTCAAGTATTGGGGGGAAGAGGTAGACCATAATATTTACGGACGGCAGGATGACCTCGACAAAGATCGAGCGAAAGGCATAGAAAAACATGGTCGGGTTATTCAATTGAACTTTACGAATCCCGCACATGGTGATTTCCGGTTGAAAAACTGGAAGGATCAGGATTTTAAAAATTTTGACATGCTGCATTTTGGCGTTACCAGTAAAAAACTTAAAACTCTTGCCGCTAGTCCTGAAATACCTCAGTTGATCCAATCCGAAGCAAAGGAGCAGGGGAGCAGATGGTCCTGGAAGTCGGGGGTATTTAAATCAGTGGAGACTTTGGGGGAGCAGTCGGCCGCAGGCCTACCCGCGATAAACGGCGTGCTGCTGCTCGAGTTGGATGAAAAAGGCAATCTTTACAAAAGCGGTTTGCGTGTCGGCGATGTTGTATTGAATTATCAGGGCGAGAAAATAGATCAATTAATAGACCTGCAACAAGCGATAAAAAAGCATGTACACGCTGACCAGCCGAAGGTGTTCATTTTTAGAAACCAACAGCAGCAGGAATTAACCCTGCAGCTGTAGTAAATTTTCTATGGACTTAGTGAAATATAGCATTGTACTTTGGTTTGTTGACATGCGATATAGCTATTGTGAGCAATTAGCAGTAAAACATGGCAGTTGTGATAGATCGATCATCTTATGACGATATTATTTTTTTGTTTATAATTTTTATTTCCATTGGGACTATTGAGCATCTTGGTCGTCATTATAACAGTGTGGTATCATTTACTGGGGTAGACACATGATATTAAATTCTTATTCGTATTAATTGATGTATAAGGCTGTACAGCACATGAGTGCTGGCAGCCTTATTGATTTAACTGTGCAATGGGTTTAGACAGGTGATCGCCGAACGATAGACGTGGATGTGAAGGGACAACACCGGTACGACAATAAGGAGTGTCTTAGTCGGTATTGAATGGTTGAAACAAATTTCTTAAACTGGTTTAAGTTTGGACTGTTTTTGTTCTTTTAAATTTGGTTTATATCGTTTATACCCTATTTATATAATTCATACCATGTATAGTCAACTTTTTGTACGTTTAGCTGTATCTACAGCGTTTCTGTCTGCTGTCGCAGATCGTTTGGGGCTGTGGGGGGTACCGGGGGCATCACATGTTTCCTGGGGAAATTGGGCCAATTTTGTAGCCTATTCAAATACCCTTAATTTTTTTGTGCCTGAAACTTTCGGTAATATACTTGCTATCGGCGCAACATTATTAGAGGTTGTCTTAGCAATCCTATTGCTGATCGGCTATAAACTGCGTTTTACTGCATTCGTTGCCGGGATTCTACTGATCTGCTTTGGGGTGGTGATGACCCTCTCGTTAGGAATTAAATCGACGTTCGATTATTCGGTCTGGGTAGGAGCGGCTGCCTGTTTTCTACTGCGGACTGCCGATAACTTTCCCATTAGCATAGACCGGTATATTTGAACTTCGAAAAAAGTAAATGGATGGGTAACTGAAGGGTCGAAGATTTGATCGTCTTAGAAATACGTTTTAAAACGCATAAAAAATGCCGTCAAACAAAGGAGCTTAACGGCATTTTTTTGATTACATTTCCTTTAAATTTACCTCTTTCTTTTCACCGTCTTTGTCAATGGTGACGTGCTTTTCAACATTGGCTTTGTCGACATAGGATGATCTTGCCGTACCATAATTTGTCGTGGAACCTGTATAACCCCAATAGTTATAATAATTGGTGTAGCCTGATACATAGGAATAGTTGTAAGAATTGGTAAAATCGAAGCTCGCCATAATCACGTATGCACCTGGCATGAGATCTGCAAATTCGAAATGCCCCTCATCATCATACACCTTTGCTTTTTTAATAGCATAGCCAAAATCGGGATCCAATGGAACTTCCTGCACCTTTTTCTGTTTTCGGATCTTTTTATTGACTTCCAGCCATTCTTCGTAATAGGCGGAGTTGGCGAAGAGCGTAATTTCTGTACCTTTTGGGGCATATTGCTTTTTGGCGGTATTCACGAGTCCGCCAAGTTTTTTTCCGGAGCTAGATCGAGCGTAAGCCGTTCCGATAATAACACTGTTACCCTGGGAAATCTGTTGGGCAGCCTGTTCTTTGTTAAATCTATTTTTAATAGGTTGATAGTCCAGTTCTTCGTTTACGGTAATTTCCCATTTGCCGTTTCCCATGGACATTTCCCTTTGCCATAATCGGCGATCTTTCTTATCGATGACATAATTATAGATGGCTCCGGTACTTTCTTCTAAAAGTGTAACCAGCCAACTGTCGTGTTTACCTGTTTTTGGGGAGCCATAACTGTAGCTTTTTACTTCCTTGATGGTATAGTCTTCGACGAAAATGTCCGAATCACTATTATAATAAAATTGCGGGATGCGCGCTTTATACCCTAGGTCTAAAGGGAGAGTTGAAATCAGGTGATCTGTCCAGTTAAAATCCACAAAAGGTCTAGTTGGCTGTAAGTTGATCTTTTTTTCCTTTTTCGTTTTCTTCGAATAATAATTACCTGTAATTGTTTCTCCAAAGTTGAGGTTTACTTTTGTTTCCTTGCCATCGCTAGAATAGCTGATAGACCGAAGTGTTTTTGCGTCGGCAGTCGTCGTGCGTATCGAAGTCCAGGCATTGTCTTTCGGAACATAGGTATTGGTTAAGGTCAGCTGATTGTTGGCCGCTACAATATCGTAGGTCAGTGATCCTTGTTTGTCCCAATTGTTATCTTTAACATAATAGACCGTATACAGTGATTTTTCTGGTTTTATATAGTTGGTATTGATATCGCTGCTCCCAGGGGTGACGGTCTTTTGACATAATCCTACGGCTGGAAGTAAACCTACTCCCAATACAAAGGCATATAATTTCATATATGTAAACTATAGTTAATGAAAAAACAAGTTGTTTTCTTGTTCGATTTATTTATCTAAGGTAATAAAAAAGTTTTTTATTTTTTTGCTGGGGATCGCTTCTTCACATAGGCTGATGCTATAGCGGAAATTTGACCTCAGAGCATTTTGGAGCTTGTTTGAATGTTGATGATATACTAGAGCGAAAAGTAAAACGGAGGTATTTCTACCTCCGTCGTTGTGCTCTTTTGAGCACCATTGATGATTAGAAAAAAAATCTTTGTGATGATGGTCAATAATTATCTTCAGCTTCCTTTTCTTTGTCGATGATAGAAGAGCGCATCCGGTAGACATTCATTTCACCCAGATGGGTATAACTTTTCCCGCCGTTTTTAAGGATCATTAACCGGAAAAATTTGGCCTTATAGTTTTTATCAAAAGCCAAACTTTGCTCTTCAGCTACATTTGATGTGGAAAGATTATCCTTTGATGTAAACACTCTTGTCCACTGCTGGCCGTCTGAACTTATTTCTATTCCCCATTGTTTCGGACGTCCAGCTTCGTCGCTATTGTTTTGTCTGAAGAAGTACTTTATGGCGCCAATCTCTTCTTCTTGGGGAAAATTTAATTGGATCCAGTGCGGAAGAGGGGCTGTATTTGCAGACCATGCTGTATGCCAATATGTATTCTTATCGCCGTCAAATAAATTCTTTTTGGGTCCCTCGCTGTTTTCCTGCGTGTAGGTTTCTACCATATTATCGGTCACCTGTATTTTAGTTAACTCGTTCGGGAAATAGGTCACTTCCGAAGGCCTGACAATTGGCCGAACACTATTGCTGCTTATGATATCTCCCCCAATGCTTGTTTTCTTGTCTTGATTGAACAATTGGACGTTGAAGACATATTCATATTTGTTGATCAATCCATCGATCCGCATGGTGTCGGCAAAAGAACTTATATTGATTTTATAGATTTTATCGGGATCTTTTGATCCCACTTTTTTATATGTGATCTGTCCATAAAGATAATTGTTATCTGAAGGAAGTTTCCATTTCAGGAGAGTTCCGCCAATACGTGGTTCAGCTTCAATCGAAACCAGTTGTGGTGGCTTGGTCATTTTTATTTCGTCTTTTTTACACGCTACAGCTAAAAAGAGTAGAGCGAATATTCCGATATTGTATTTCATCTTGTGCAATTCATTAAATTAATTAATAACCGGGATTTTGTACCAATTCCTCGTTTTTATTGATCTCTTCCTGTGGTATAGGCATTAAATAATTACGCTGACTAAAACTACGTGGAAAAACGACCGTTGTTATTTTGAAAAATTCTGTATCGGTAGCTCCTTGTATATTCATTCCTTTCGCCTGTTGGTTGAGGTATTGATCGGCGATCATCCAACGTCTTAAATCCCAGAAGCGATGGCCTTCCAAGTAAAGTTCAATAGTACGTTCTTGTCTGACGATGGAACGTAGTGTTGCCTGATTCGTTGCCCCGCCAATTGGAGCCCATGCGACATCAATTGTTGGGATGCCCGCACGGACCCGAACGCGGTCAATATATTGTTTGGCCGTATTCAGATCCTGACCGTATTCGATCAGCGCCTCCGCGTAGTTCAGGTACAATTCTGCTAGACGTATCACAGGCCATGGATAATTGACGGAGACCTGCAATCTGCTTTGGTTCAATTCAGGTGCAATACCTTTTTTGTTGAGATATCCTGTTGGTGAGTAGTTATTAGACCGTCCTTGGATGCCGCAATTGTCATTTTTCCTAAACTGAACAAGGATTTGATTGGCACTCCCTCTAACCACTTCATAGTAGCTGTTGTGATATGCAATCCATGCATTAAAGCGTGGTTCTCTATTTAGATTTAACGATAATGTATTGCCATTCGGCGTACTTGTTATACCGTATCGTCCATTGTAGTCATAATTGGGGTCTTTGTCAATCGGTAAACCATTTTTACTATAAAACGATTCGATCAGAGCGAGGGTCGGGGATACACCGTTATACGACTCACCTTGTGCGCCGCTAAGAAAGGGAGTAGATTTATTTTGAAAATCGTAGAGACCTTCCCGACGTGTTTCCGCCCAAATCACTTCTTTGGTATTGGCTTTGTCAATAAAAGTAAGGCGTAAGTCCTTTTCAATAGGATTAGCTGGTAGTACGGTATTGTAGGTGCTGTTTTTATACAGTGAAGCTCCATTTTGTTCAGCTGCATCAATGGCTTCTTTAGCCGCTAGGGCTGCACGGCGCCATTTTTCTTTGTCGAAGGTAGTACTGATCAATGCTGTGCCATCCAAATTTTTGAAATTGGCATAGAAGCTCTGTTTATCACCTCCACCGCCATTAAAGAGCGGTGATGCTGCATAAAGCAATACCCTAGCCTTTAGCGCTTTGGCAATAACCGAGGAAGCACGACCCCACTCATCCGCAGCACGAAGAGCAGGTAACTGTCCAGCAGTCTCATCCAGCTTTTTGATAATAAAATCAACGCAGGCATCATAAGTCGAACGTTTGGGATACGCTGAAGAAGGGGCATTGACGTCAAACTCTTGGTCTGCAATAACGACTGGACCGTACATCCGGACCAGTAAGAAATGATAAAAGCCGATCAGGAAATTGGCTTCAGCTTTATATTGTGCCGCCTCCTGTGGATCTATCCCAGGGACTTTATCTACATTGCGAATTAAGATATAGCATTGTCTTATTCCTTTGTAAAGGTTATCCCAGTAGGAAATGACAGGACTTGAGGCCGTATATTGCCCACGGGGAAATCGGGCGAAGGTTTCATGTTCAAAAGCAGTCGTTACCTCGTCAGAAGTCATCAAATCAATGGAAGAGGTCCCTACCCGTGAATTCGGAATCCACGCATAGCAGGAGTACAAATAACCTTTGGCTGAATTTGGATCACGAAAGGCATCTGCTTCGGAAGGACGCTCATCTGGGACGATATCCAAGAATTTGCTGCAGGAAGTGGTGGTCAAAAAAGTCGCGCATGCAAATAATGCAAAGTAGCCTATATATTTTCTTTTCATCTGATAAATCATTTTAAAATTCTACTGATAGTTTTAATCTCGAAGTTGTTCTAATTGAAACGAAGTTGGACTCCGAGATTGAATACTTGCTGTGTCGGATATCCCAAACCATTGCCTCCACCTTGTTCAGGATCCCAAAGTTTGAACTTGGAGAAGGTCAATAGATTATAACCACTTAGAAAAATGCGTGCAAATTTGTGTGAATATCCAATCTCAGCACTTCTGAGTTTTAGGAATGCCCCATTTCTCAGCCAATAAGAAGAAGCTTCGGTATTGTTGAGATTGTCCAATTTGCTCAGCCGTGGGTAAGCAGCAAATATGTTAGGGTTTTCAGGACTCCAGCGGTCCTCGGCAATAAACTGCAATACATTGCGCACACCTTGATTTCCAAATGGATGAAAACCACTGATCATAAAAGAAGTTCTATCAACTCCCTGTAATAAAAAGGAAAAATCAAACTTTTTGTAATTGATAGAAGTGCTCAAACCATAGACGATTTCAGGTGTTGTTGGATAACCCATGCGAACTCTATCATCGCTATTGATCAGATTTAGACCATCGATATCATTGGTTAGATCTTTATATTTGATGTCTCCAGGAGCTACAAAACCGCCTAGCTGTTGTAATGGACTGTTGTCTATTTCGGCCTGATCAATAAATAACCGTTCGGCAAGATAGCCTAGGTTTGTGCCAATGGAATACCCGATTTGAGATAGGTTGCGGTATTTGGTAAAGGCCGGTTCATTATTTTTCAGAACGGTATTATGTGCATAAGTAAAGGTTCCACGCATCGATATTCCCCAATCTTTTTCGCTTTTGTTCCATTCTAGGGAGAAATCAAATCCCCTATTTCTTACCTCACCAACATTGCCATACACTTTCGTTCCTGCAGTACCAAATACGTTAGGGATTGTTGCCGAACGGTCAACGAAGATATTGGTTCTATCTTCCTGGTATAGGTCGAACACAATATTAAACTTATTGTTAAGAATACCCAGGTCCACACCAATATTTTTCTTCTCTGCAACTTCCCATGAAATCAATGGGTTTGCAAATTGTAGGTATGTAGGGCCTGTATAAGTTGTATTCTGATCGATACCGGTTGTAAACGATGCTCCATCCAATTTGAGGTCTGAAAGATAAGGGAAACGTCCGCCGCCAATCTGATCATTACCAACTTTACCCCAGCTACCTCTAATTTTTAAATTACTGACAGCAGGAAATAAATCGGTAAAAAACTTTTCATTACTGAGTACATAGCCCAAACCAACGGAAGGGAAGAAACCAAAGCGACTCCCAGTGGCAAAGTTTTCGGAACCATTGTAGCCAAAGTTGACTTCGGCAAGATATTTATTGGCGAAGCCATAAGTTGCACGTCCAGTAATACCCTGGCGTCTACGTGGTAGCGAGCTGATTAGATCAGCTGGATTATTGACATTAAAATCGGTAGTATTGTAAAGAAATAATCCCGATACGGTGTGATTGCCGAATGTTCTGTTGTATTCGATGGAAGGCTGAAAATAGATTTCGCGATCACCGCTAGTACCCGTTTCGGTTCCCAGGGAAAGATTTTGTGGCTGCCCCACCATGACTAGATCATAGTTATATCCACCTGCAGGATCGGGAGCATAACTGTTAATCATGTATTGATTGTAACCACTGGTTCTTTTTGTTGTCGTGTTGCTCCAGTTTTTAAAGGAAACCAAGGCTTTAAATTCTAGCCCTTTTGTAATGAAATCAAGTTTTTGAGCACCGTCAATGGTAGTCAATAGGGTACTCTGGAAACCATTTTGATAGCCATTGACCATGCGGGCAAAGGGATTGACAAATCCATTGTTGACTGTACCACCAGCTTTTCCTCCGTATTGAACGTCTCTTCTGTCAATACCGGTAAATGGAAACATAATAGGGAAGTCCACGGGATTAGCATTCATAATGTCGCCAAACACGCTTGGAGCATCCACACCAGCCCCATAGTAATCACGAAGTTGTGCATTGAGCTTTAACGCTATTTTGGTAGTTGAAGTAAGGTTGACATTGATATTGTTCTGAAAGCTATAACGTTTGACAGAGACATTATTGTCAAAAGAGTTGAGGTCAAATTTGCGCAATAAACCGTTGCTAATATTGCCGGTTGCACTGAGAAAATAACCTATTTTGCTGCCACCACCTTGCACATTTAGATTGAGCTCGTTGTTGATGGTATGGGACTTAAACATTTCATTATACCAGTCAACGTTAGGATATACATAGGGATCCAAGCCTAATCTTGTGCCGTTTATTTTATCTTGGGAATATAAAATTTCACCTGTACCGCGACCTGTAACTGCCTCATTGAACATCTCCATATAACTTACACCATCAACAAATTTTGGGATGGAAGTAGGTCTTGAGATTTGTGATTGTGCACGCGCTGAAATACGAGGTTTATTGAGGTCTTTACCTGTTTTGGTGGTGATAATTAGCACGCCGTTTGCTCCCCTAGTACCAAACACAGCGGTGGCAGTAGCATCTTTAAGGACGGAGAAGCTTTCGATAACTTCTGGTGCCAATGCGTCCAAGTCGCCTTTAGAGATTGCTACACCATCCAATAAGATCAGGGGATTGGTAGCTCCGCTAAATGTCGATACACCGCGAATGAAAAAGCTAGCCCCATCTGCACCAGGTTCGCCCGAACGTTGTACCGCGATTACACCCGAAAGTCTGCCGCCCAATGCATTGGAAAGGTTGGCAGTGGGTATGCGTAAGGTTTCCGGTTTTACAGATTCCAATGCGCCCACAACACTGGTTTTTTTCTGTGTTCCGTAACCGACAACAACAACTTCACTTAAGCTCTGATCGGGAGTTAGCTGCACATCAATACGACGTTTGTCGGCAATGGCAATTTCCTGATTGGCATAACCGACATAGGAGAATATTAGTGTTGAATTTGTGGGAACCACAAGAATGTATCTTCCGTTGCCATCTGTTGTTGTCCCGATTGACGGGCTATCTTTAACTTTGACACTAACACCATAAAGATTGTTTCCGTCATTTTTCACCGTGCCCACGATCTCAACCTTACCGTTTTTTTGAACGACGGGGGCGAGGGGCGTTTTTTTTTCTCGGTCCGAAATCACAATAATGCCATTGTCAATTGTAAAGACCAAAGGCTGATGTTCCAATAACTTTTCAAGGGCCTGTTTCAGTGGCTTATTCTGGATATCTATATTTTGAATAGGCCTTACTTTGTCGAGTTGGCTGGTCTTAATGATAAAATCGACGTTTGTCTGTTTTCTGATCTCTTGAAATGCTTCGGACAATGTAATCTGCTTGTGTTTAAGGGTAACATTTTGAGCAGAGGACACATGTGTGAAAAAGATAAATGCTGTTAAGAGGATCACAACTTTTGTAGATGTGTTGCATAATGATCCGATGTATCGCATAGCTTTAATAAAAAAGACAATACAATACTTACTACATAAATAATAATGCATATATTTATAAATTGGTTAACTGGTTTGATGTTGAAATGAATTCTTGTTTTCCAAGTAAAAAATTAGTCGAGAGTGCTGGCAGGCATTTTCGGCTATTTTTTTTGGAAGAAATGTTTAGGCTGGGCTGGTTTCTTTCATAATCTGTGGTTATTAATGTGTGTTATAGTTTATTGCGATATGTACAGTTTATTGTTTCGTATACTATACTTGATGGAACCGGAAAGCTGAAGTGCTCTTAGTACATCGTTTAATCGTTTTTTTCTAGAAATTTGAGCGAAGTAGGTTTCCTGTGAAATAGGACCTTCAAAAATTACTTCAATGTTATACCAGCGCGAAATTTTACGCATGATTTCCTTTAAGTTATTATTCGAAAAATTGAAATCACCATTTTTCCAATCTAATACTTGATCCAGGTTTACTGATCTTACTGCGATATTTTGATCTGTTAAAGTAGATTGTTGGCCTGGTTTTAGTAAGGTTGTATTGTTTTTGCAACTCACTCTTACGGATCCTTCTGCAAGGGATGTCTGTGTGGAAGATTCGTCATCGTAGGCATTGATATTGAATTTAGTCCCTAAAACTTCGACCTTTTGAAGTGAAGTTTCGACAATAAATGGTTTTTGTTTATTTTTTGAGACTTCAAAGTAGGCTTCACCCGTTAGTTCTACCCGGCGTTCAGAGGCTGAAAATGCGCTTGGATATTTGAGGCTGGAATTTGAGTTTAACCAGACTTTTGTGCCATCAGAAAGGGTTATCTGAAATTGTCCGCCCTTTGGTACATTCAAAAGATTCATGGCGACGCGTACATCGGTATTTCCCTCAACCGTATAATTAATTCCGCCATTTTCTGTTTTTTCAATTGTTGTGCCGAGCTCTTCAGTTAATTTTCCATTAGCAACATCCTCTAGTACGATCGTTTTACCGGAAGAAAGCACAAGTGTTGCTTTATCGCGACCAGGTTCGATGATAGTAGCTGTATGATCATTGTATGTGCTGCGGTTAAGAAATAAATAAGAGATAGAGATAACCAGTATTATAGCAGCTGCAGCACCTGTAATCTTATACCATGTAGGACTTTTGATTTTTTGTGGTTCGACGTCAAGATCAATTTTACTAAAAACACGGTCTAAAATCATCTTGTCTATAAGTTCTTCTTTATCTTGAAATTCAAGTTGGTTCTCGATCATCTGTTCAAGCGCCTGCTTGTTATTCGTATCCTGAAAATATTGAAATAGCTCCGCCGTCTCTTCTCTTGAAGCGCGGTTATTGAGATATCTTTCAAATAATAATTTTATATGTTTTGAATCTTTCACTGATTGGCTATTTATAGATAATACGGAAAATAGGAGCCTGTCCTCTGCTCTGATTTTAAAAAAAAAGTAAAAAAATTAAAAGGCTTTAAAATGGGCTGTTTGAATACTGATGGAGGTGATCTGTTTGTCTATAAAAACAGGGAGTGTTTTATTTTTGATTTAACACGGCACTGATAAGAGCAATTAACAGGGACGGTGTAATTTCCTTGCTCAAACAGAAACTCTGAATCTGTTTTGTGGCCTTCACGATATGATCACTGATCGTAGAAGTGGAGATACCTAAGGAGCTACTGACCTCCTCATAGCTTTTCCCTTCAATTTTGCATAAGGTATAAATGAGTTTGCGTTTTGGAGATAAGTTTTCAATAGCTTGATTGACAATTTTTTTAGATTCTTTGTATGCATATTCCTCTTCAATGTGGGAATAGTCTGATGTTGAAATGGAAATAATCAATTCTTTTAGATTTCGATTTTTGATCTCCTTGTGAAAGAAATCATACACGAGGTGTTTAGCAATAGTGAATAGATAAGACTGAAAGGACTTTTCAGGGTCTATGCCACCGCGCCTCTCCCATAATTTCTGAAATACATCCTGAAGAATTTCTTCTGCACAGGTAGGTACTTTGACTAAGTTCAGTATATGACGGTAAAGTCTAGGGCTATAGCGGTAGTAGAGCACCTCAAATGCCTTATGATTGCTTGACTTAAGAGCGTGCAGTAACGCCAACTCATCATTTTTACATGCCTCCATAATTTAAACTTGTATTTATAACCAAATTCCTCCTGATCGGAATTTAATAATTGGATATCGTACCGTATAGCAGTAGTCTTATCTTAATGATAGCAGATGAATACTACAAGTATACTGTTGGTACTCTTCTACAATGTTACCGATTTGTTATTTGGTTTTTATACAATTTTTTTACGCAAACGATTGCTTTAAAAATAAATCATGGTGGAATTTGTCGTTTTTTTTACTAAGATCCAATCCATATACATTTTGGAAAATGGTGATTTTTGTTTTTAACTTGATTTTAGATGGATATCACTATCCATAAGAAGAGTTGCTGGATTAGATTCTGAATAATCTAAACAACATGTTGGTTTATAGGTGTGTAGTCGAGAGAAGTGGATATATCACAATAAGAGGAATTGTATTCCTCTTATTGCATTTCGAAAAATTCCGTTCGCTATTTTTTATTCACTGTATTTACTTCCACTTCGGGTTTCACTTTTAGGGAAATCCGTATAGGCTTTTCCTCCTTAACTTGAATGTCTTTTTGATCTTGATTTGAACTGACATTGGCATTGGCAGAAAGATTGATCCGCTTTGGTTGACGCGGTTGAATATCTTCGACCCATACTTCCTCAATTTTAGGGGCTACTTGCACTTCTTCGGCTATCGGTGAAACTCTTTTTGATGGTGTAGACTCTTTTCGAGGCTCCGCAAATTTGATTCGCTCCACATGTACCTCATCGATTATTTTTGGGGAATTTTGAGGTGGGGCAGGTTTTTTCCGAGGTTCCGGGAAACGTACATTACCTTCCTGTTGAGAAGAAGACCTCTGCTGGGATTTTATTGGTGGAGCCATCTCTTTTGTTGGTGATTTAGGAATTCTTCCACTAGTTTTAGGAGCCTCCGATTGCCGTGATGCAGGCGGTGTTATTGCAGTGTTGGCTGTCGCGGCTTTTTTTGGCGTAGTCGGCGTTGTTTTCTGTGCCTCCACATGTGTTGAAAACAACGTGGATATCGCTACTGTCAGTAATAAAGTAAGCCCAGGCATTAACAAGAGTTTACTTCGGGTTGTTCTTTTTTGTAACATAATTAATCGTTTTTTTGTTGTTAAGAAATTAAAATTACTGGCCGGTAATGTGTTTATATCAGGGGTGGACATGCTCCACTCGATAATTAAATGTTGGTATCTTAACTTTTCATGAATCTTGACTACTGCATCATCTGCAAGGTATTCATGTGTTTGTCGGATCGATTTTTGAATGAGATAAATAAAGGGATTGAACCAAAAAAATATAGCCAAGAGCTGTATAAAAAGTACATCCATTGAATGGCGTTGATTGGCATGGGCCCGTTCGTGCGTTAGAATTGACTGATCAATATCGCCCTGTTGATAGGCCTCTTTGGGAACATAAATTTTTTGAAAAAAAGAAAAAGGTGTTTTTAAACCACGTATGCAATAAATAGACTGTTCATGAGTCGGTGTGGCACTTCGGATATAATACAGGAATTTGCGGTACAACCAAATCTGTTTCAAGAGTAATGCAATGGCGACAATTACATAAACTAGCAGAGCGAGGTTGTACCAATCGACATAATCATTATTGAAGAGTGCTGAATCCGTTGCGGGCTGTGTAATAATCGGTCCGACCGGGATTGCATCGCTGTCTCTGTCATTCAATAAGCTGAAAACATCATATGGGACAGCGATTTGGATCATTGGAATGATGACAGATAAAGGGATAATCCCAAGTAAATAACAGCGGTTGAATAGCAACGACTTCTGGTTGCGTAGTACTGACCAATAAATGAGATACAGTAAACCCGAACAGGCTATCAGTTTTCCAATATATAGCATCATGTCTCTTTATTTTTAATTTCGGAATCAATTATATTTTTCAGTTCCTCCAATTGCTCTTTGCTCAGCTGAGATTGTTTAGTGAAAAAAGAAGCAAATTTTAATGCTGAATTGTCGAAGTAGGTTTCTACAATATCATTTACATGTGCTAAGTAATAGTTGTCTTTATCGATTAGTGGATAATACTCCCTCGAATTTCCATAAAGCACATAAGATATCGCCCCCTTTTCAGTCATTCTCTTCAATAATGTAGCAACAGTTGTTGGCGCCGGTTTAGGTTCAGAATACGCTTCCATAAGATCTTTCATAAAAGCTTTTTTCATGTCCCAAATGTAGCCCATCAATTGTTCTTCCGTAGCTGATAATTTATTCATACTACAAATATAGAATATATTCTACATTGTGTAGAATTA
Source organism: Sphingobacterium sp. UBA2480 (assembly GCF_002341965.1). Lineage (NCBI taxonomy): Bacteria > Pseudomonadati > Bacteroidota > Sphingobacteriia > Sphingobacteriales > Sphingobacteriaceae > Sphingobacterium > Sphingobacterium sp. UBA2480. Next base: position 26,037 of record NZ_DDPA01000003.1, read on the forward strand.
AAAAGTGTTAAATAATTTATATTAATTTATTTTGTTGATTTATAGTTGTTTAAATTATTTGTTTTAAGGGTGAGGATGATTTTGCCGTACAATTAGTTGTCAATTCGCATATACAAACGGTAAGTATATACAAATATGAGGGCGAATATGTGCTTGTATTTTTTCAGCTAAGGAATCTGTGGTAGCCTATAGCAGTAGTTTGATACTTAGTTTAGACGGTTAGAAAAGCATTCAAAGTATAAATAAAACAAAATGGAATGTATCGTTATTATATATGGCGTTGGCCCTGTGGTGGGCGACAGTTTTAAAAAAACTTAGGATAAATAATGGCAAAACTTTTTTTAGTACGGCATGGACAATCGCAATGGAATTTGGAAAATCGCTTTACGGGTTGGCAAGATATTGATATTACCGAATTGGGACAACAGGAAGCTCGGCAGGCGGGAAAGGCTTTGGCAAATGAACGAATTGATATAGCTTATACTTCAGCGCTTATGAGAGCACAGCATACATTAAAGATTATTTTACATGAAATGGGCAATCCTTCCGTCCCCATTGTTATAAATGCTGCTTTGAATGAACGTGGTTACGGACAACTTGAGGGCTTGAATAAGGCTGAAACGGCCAAAAAATATGGTGCCGAACAAGTGCATATCTGGCGTAGGTCTTTTGATGTTCCGCCACCAGGAGGGGAAAGTCTTAAAGATACATACGAACGTGTTATTCCATATTATGAACATTTTATAGCACCTAAACTGAAAGAAGGCAAAAATGTACTTGTTGTTGCGCATGGCAATAGCCTTAGGGCACTGATTATGTTTTTGGAACATCTTTCTCCGGAACAAATATTGGAACGGGAGATCGCTACCGGACAACCGATCGAATATCAGGTTGAGGGATAGTGTTATACTGATTTCTAGGCTAATCTAATCATTCATGAAATGGTGAAATTGCAGTTGTGAAACAAAAAATCCTGCCATACGAACGATGAGCAGGATTTTTGTTATTTGTATCCGCGTTATACTATTTCAAAACGAATTTAAATCCTAAAGAAAAACGCGACGGTTCGAAATTAGAACCATGAGAAAGATTCCACCAAGGTTTCCAGTCGAAATGCATGGCTAATGGTGCCGAAGGTATTTTGAACTCTAGACCCAAGGCTGGACGGATCGCAAAGTCAGTATGTGTTTTTCCATCTTTCCAATGGTAGTCGTCATACCAGTCGTCGTGCCATTTACCATAATCAATAAATGAAACTTGTGGACCAACACCAATGTACCATGAAAGACCTCGAGATCCAGGAATACGTTTATTGTATGAATAATCCACACCGATAACAGTAATATTGTCTCCAAATAATACTTGTGCATTTCCGGCGTCATTTCCACCAAAATTGTGTTTTATCTGTGGACCGAATAGCGTTTGACCATCGCCGACGTCTATTCCAAGACCAATGGCTGTCCGATAGGGAGTTTGTGCGTTTGCTTGCTGATGAGCAGCAAATAGTAGCGTAAAAAGTGTTAGAAAAGGTAGAATTACTTTTTTCATGATAATTTAAAAAAATATTAGTTGTGCGTTTTCGATTAGAAAACTTTCGCTGTTCAAACAAATAGTTTGCCAAAGATTTTTTTAATATTTTGATAAACAATAAATGATCTGTAACTGCTTCTTTTTTAATGTCTTTTTTTGTGCATAATCTAAAAATAAAGCCAACCGTTTTTGCTAGCGTGTGTTCTAATCACAGAAAGTCTGTTTTTTTAAGGTATAATTAGTGCGCTGGACTATTTTTTATCGATGAACTATTATTAGATGTTATAAGACAGCATGTAAGATGCTACAAAATACGGAAAATGGAGAAACTACAAATCAATACCGAAAAGATTGAAGAATGGATTGCAGCGGGATATGATGTTCTTCAGGATGGAAAATTAATTAAAGTTGAAGGTGATCTACAGGGATTTCTACAACAGTTTGCTGATGATACAGCAGATGGAGGACCAAAAATATATTTGTTGAAGGAGCTGCTTACCTGGCCAGAGGAAGATTTAAAAAAAATAGAAATGGGTTATGGAACAGATGAAAATACCTGAAGATAAAATTGTGCCACTGGATTTTGATTCAGAAGAATTACCTTTTGAAATTCGTGAGCTACGTCCTGTTGTTTTTAAAGAAGAAACATCGTATTGGTGTTTACTGGGGCCCGATCCGCATCAAGGCATTTTCGGAAACGGTGAAACGGCTTTAGATGCATTAGCCGACTGGCTAGAAAATCTGCAGGTACGTTTAAAAACCGGAGACGAAAATGATGAAGTAGCGAATTACGCTCGGGAAAGCCTTAAGGCATCAAATCGTGATGTGTGGTAATATTTTGTATTTATAGCAGAATCTTCCAATATACATTGGAAAGAGTCGGTTAGTTGAATATAATAGGATAATTTCTCAGTCTAATCGGACTCTTACAGCGTACATTAGCTGAATTAACAGTTGGGTTAATTTGATTACCATCTTATGCTCTCGAAACCTAAAAACGAGAGATATGTTGATGAAAAGAAAACTGAACCTTTAAAAATTGACAGTAAAGACAGTTTTATAGCGAATTATCTGAATAAGATCGCATACTTCTTTTATTTAAAAATCAATTTATCTATGTTTGGAGTAACATGTTAAGTCTGTATGTGGCTGACTTTTAACAGTGTTGGTTTTGCATCATAATATATTTTTCAATTTTCANNTGAAAATTGAAAAATATATTACTAACTTTATTTTAGATGAACAAAAAGGAACAGGTCAAAGAAAGAATTGGACAGGCGGCCATGGAATGTTTCGAGCGTTATGGATTGGAAAAAACAACCTTGGAAGACATTGCTAAAACTGTGGGATTGAACAAAACGTCTCTTTATTATTATTACAAGAACAAAGAGGATATTTTTATTGAAGTAGCCATACGAGAGGGACAATCTTTTATCGATACATTACAAAAAAGTACATTGAAAAAGAAGGGCGTGGAGAATCAGATTTCTTTTTATTTAGAATCGAGATTGAACTATTATACCAATGTGCTCAATATGAACAGGGTGTCTGTCGAATCACTTGATAAGATTTTACCTCGTTTTTTTGAACTATATGATGCCATGATGGTGCAAGAGAAAGCTTTTCTTACGAAGCTTCTTACGCAAGCCATTGCACATGAAAAATTGGATCTAACAGATCCTGAAAATATAGCTTCTGTACTTATAAATTTTGCTAATGCATTAAAACATAGTACAGAACAACAGGCAATACTGAAGCGGCAGGTCGAAATTGACTATGCACAAAGTCTTCGGGATACCAAATTTCTAGTCGGCCTAATTTTTAGGGGACTTAGAATCTAATTCTCGATTGTCCATTTAGGAGAATCATGGTGGGTAAGGTGAAGCATTGAAGCGATAATAATACGCTAACCAATATAAACATGAAAAAAATTGCCTTATTAATCCAGATTCTCTGTATCTGTGTGCCATTTAGCTTGTCTGCACAACAGATCATCAATGGGCAGGTCAGTAATAGCTCGACATCCGAGCCGGCCTATGCCGTTTCGATCCACGTAAAAGACGGAAAGGAAGGTACTTTTACAGATGATCGAGGGCGTTTTCAGCTGAAAACAAACAAACCACTACCCATTACGCTCTATATTTCCGCTATTGGATATGAATCGAAAGAAGTTTTGGTGAATAACCTGTCATCGCCTTTGCGTATTTCGTTGAATTTGTCCCCCATTTTGGGGCAGGAGGTTGTTGTTTCTGCAAGTAGAACCGTACAGAGTAAACTATCCGCTCCAGTAACAATTGAGCAAATGAGCAGCAAAGACATTCGTAATGCTGCACAATTAAATTACATGGATATGCTTCAAGGTTTGAGGGGAGTCGATGTTACCGTATCCAGTATTGGTTTTACCAGTGTTACAACGCGGGGATTTAATACCAGTGGGAATACCAACTTTACGCAGATCGTAGACGGGATGGATAATCAGGCGCCCGGTCTGAATTTTCCGCTCGGGTCAGTCATCGGGCTAACCCAGCTTGATGTCGATAATATAGAGGTGCTGTCTGGAGCATCTTCGGCCCTGTATGGTTCAAGAGGATTGAATGGTACGATGGTGGCCACAGGCAAAAATCCGTTTAAATATCAAGGATTAAGTGTACTGGTAACTCAAGGTGTAAACCATATTAATCCTAAAAAAAACAATGATCCGGTGCCTACGTCACCTTACTATGATTGGGCTATCCGCTACGCAAAACAAATGGGGAATAAAATTGCTTTCAAGCTCAATGGCCAGTATACACAGGCAAAAGATTGGGTAGCCAACGATGAAACCAACAAAAATGGTCCGGGGACAGCGCTGACAGATCCAAACTATAATGGAGTTAACCTGTATGGCGGAGCGACTTCGACCGATATCAATCCCTTTTTGGAAGGTGCACTGCAGGGAAATCCGGAATTGGCCCCCTTAATCGAACCCTTACTGAAAAATCCGAATTATGTTGCCCGGACTGGATATCCTGAATATGGCTATCTCGATAATAGAGCCAAGCTCTTTAAAATCAATGGTGAATTCCGTTACAAGGTTTCCACAAATATTGAAGCCATAGCTTCAGCCACTTTTGGTACAGGCAATATTGTGTATACCAACGATACGCGTTATCAGCTGAAAGGATTTAAGGTAGGGCAATATCGATTGGAACTTCGTGGAGATAAATGGTTTTTCAGAACGTACACAACCCAGGAAAATTCAGGGAGAACACTGGTTGCAGGGCCGACAGCACAATATATTAATGAATCGTGGAAAACAAGTTACGATGGAGGAACAGGTGGCTGGTATCCTGAATATACTGCTGGTCTCTTAAATGCACTTGCTTCGGGTACTTCACTCACAGACGCTCATTTAGCAGCGCGCACGCTAGCCGACCAAGGACGTGCAGAACTCGGAACACCACTGTTCAATAGACTGAAAGACAGTATCAGCAATACACCAATATCGCAGGGCGGAACGCTGTTCTTGGACCGCAGCAAATTATACAATGCCGAAGCACAATATAATTTCTCCGATCTCGTGAAATTTATGCAGGTGATTGCAGGTGTCAATTGGCGTTTGTACAATCTAAATTCAAAAAATACATTATTCCCAGATAAGGATAAGCCAATTCATGTAAAAGAGTACAGTGCATACCTGCAACTCGCCAAAAAAGTATTGGACGATCGCTTGAATATTGCTACCTCATTCCGTTACGATAAGAATACGTTGTTTGCTCAACCAAAATTAACTTCACGGGCATCACTGGTGTTTGATCTGTTTCATCAGAATTATTTACGCCTTTCTTATCAGAATGCGTATAGTTTCCCCTCCAATATACAAGCTTTACAAAATACCTTAAATGGTTATAATAGCTATTCCTCCGGTGGTTCATCGCTGCTGTTGATCGATAATTATCAGTTTGACCGCTATCCTCCTTATACCTTGGAAAGCGTGCAGAAGTTTCAGCAATCGAACGATCCAACCGTACTTCAGAAATTTAAATTTGATGATATTAAACCGCAGTCGGTTAATGCTTTCGAACTGGGTTATGCAGCTATGTTGGGTAAGCGGGTGATGATCGATGTGTTAGGCTATTTTTCAACTTGGAAGAATTTTATTGGCTATGCCAATGTTGCTAATACTCCTGGAAGCAATGATTACAATGCGTTTAAAGATCATGCAACCTATGTGCAGTATAATATCGCCTTTAATGGCGGAGAGACCGTAAATACCTATGGATACGCCGCTAGTCTTAGTTTGGATCTAGGTCGGAATTTTGTAACCAAGGCCAATTATTATTCTGACTACCTAAAAAATAAAAACAATAGTCAAATTAACAACTTCAATACACCACACTATCACTTTAATTTTGAATTCGCGAATAGTGGCTTTGGAAAAAAACAAGTTTGGTCGTTTAGTACTTCCTTACGTTATAAACCGGGCTACTATTATGTCGTGTCTGGGGGGCTTGCCGCAGGCCAAGTGCCAAGCTCGGCGGTGATCGATGCACAAGTGAGCTATAAGTTTGTTAAGGCTCGTTCCGGAATTCGCATTGGCGGAACCAATATTACAAACAAATACTATTCTACAGGTATTGCTAATCCACGTATAGGTGCAGTATATTATGTCACTTATGCTTATAATATTTTCTAATCAAAATTAAATAAATCAGACCATGAAAAGATATTTAAAACAATTGATCGGTATTGCGGTCACAGCTCTCTTGATGTACAGTTGTGCCGACCAATCGAAAGACAGTTACAAAGTCCTAACGTTTACTCCTGGACAGGAAGAGGCTATTGAGGAAGCTTTCCTCTCCATTAAAGATAGCACCAACATCGTGCTAAAAGCCGGGAAATACTCCTTCGATAATTTGAGTATCGCACAAGTAAATCATATTAAAATTGAAGGTGAGGGCTATGATAAGACAATTATTGATTTTTCCAGTCAAACACAGGGGGGAGAGGGAATACGGGTTACCGATGTGAAAGGTTTAACGATTGGGAATATGACCATTCGTGATTCAAAAGGAGATCTGTTGAAGATAAACAATAGTCAAGACGTTGTCATTTCAAACCTTCATAGTATATGGAGCTCGGCCGATTCTACGAGTGGTGGATATGGGATTTATCCTGTGCTCTGTAAGAATGTGCTTGTCGAGAATTGTTATGCCGAAGGGGCTTCAGATGCCGGTATTTATGTGGGACAGACAAAAGGTGTTATTGTGCGTAAATGCAAGGCAACGAAAAATGTGGCTGGATGTGAAATTGAAAATACAACAGATGCTGAAGTTTATGATAATGAATTCTATGGAAATACAGCCGGATTTCTGATTTTTGATCTGCCTGAACTTTCACAGCGGGGTGGAAGAGTAAAGGCGTATCACAATAAAATCTATGCTAATAATTTTAAAAATTTTGCCAAAGGTGGGAGCTTCGGAACTTTCTGGGGGGTAGGGAATGCATCACCGGGAAGTGGTATCATTATTCTCTCGACATCAAATATCGAAATTTACGATAACGTTATCGAACAAAACAATACCTCTGCGATTACGATCGCTTCAGGCTTTGCAGTCGATGAAAAAGCTGGAGAACGAATCAATGCAAATTACTCTCCAATACCCACACATGTTAAAATTTATAGAAACACCATTAAGATGGGGGATAAATTCCCGCAAGCAGCATATGAGCATCGTATCGGTCAATTGATTATTGCTACCGAAGCCCAGTTAAATAGCGTTGAGCCGGATCGAAAAAATAAGCGAATTCCAGCCATATTGTATGATGGTATCACCAGTAATGTGATCACGAATGGTCGCACTCAAAACCCAGATTCCATCTGTATCAATCAGCCGGGTGAGAATATGTTTGTAGCCGCAGATTTTAGTCACGCAGGTCAACCAGCGAAGTGGAAACCCTCAAGTAATGTACAACCTTTTCAATGCAATTAACCGTGAAACCAACAAAATTTGCCCTCGTCTGTACCGGAATATTGAGCGTGATCCTGCTAGTGCTGCAACAGAGCTGTCGGCAGGGACAAAAGAAATCATCAGACCATGGGGTTGTTTCTTTTGAATTTAAAGAACGACTGTCCGAATACGGCTTTTTTACTGGAAAACTAAATCAATTAATCGCAAGAGCCGATATCTTGGGCTACGATCTGAGTACACCTCTATTTTCTGATTATGCCGTTAAAGACCGCTTTATTGTATTGCCAAAAGGGGGGAAAATGGGCTATACAGAACATGGTCCGTTAGATTTTCCCGACTCAACAATTATTATAAAGAATTTCTCCTACATCAATGAACAAAAGCAAAAAGTATTGATAGAGACGCGCTTACTGGTGAAGGATCCAGCTGATCATGCCTGGAAAGTGATGAATTATCTGTGGAATGATGCGCAGACTGATGCGATGAAACACATTCGTGGTGCTAAACTACCGATTACATTGATCGATCATGCTGGCAACAAGCATACGACAAACTACATGGTACCCAATACCAACGATTGCAAACGCTGCCATAACAATAGTTCCAAGCTGATGCCCATAGGTCCAAAAGCCCGAAACCTCAATTTTGTGCGATTAGGCGATTCGATCAATCAACTCGCCAAATGGGTTTCTCTTGGTCGGATGGTCAATATGCCCAATCTAAAGAGTGTACCGCAATTGCCCATATGGACTGATGAAAACAAATTCAGTTTGGAACAACGGGCAAGAGCCTATTTAGATGTGAACTGTGCGCATTGCCACACCAAAGGGGGAGACGCTTATAATACAGGGCTTTTCCTGGATTATGATGTGAAAATTCCTTCACACCTTGGTATTGGTAAAGCTCCTGTTTCAGCTGGAGGTGGAGCAGGTGGCTTGGATTTTGATGTGGTTCCAGGAGATGCCAAGCATTCTATCCTGCTTTATCGGATGAATAGTGTGGAACCGGGTACAGCTATGCCGGAGTTGGCCAGAAGTATAATACATCAAGAAGGTGTGGATCTGATTCGTCAATGGATCGATAATATGCCGTCAAAAAAATAATAATATTGATCTTCAATTGGTATGAACAAAGAGACATCAACCGATCAGATCGGTTTAATATTTGAACAGCAGCAGCTTTTTAAATATGAATTACGGTCTAGCAGTGCAGAGGAACGGATAAAGAAACTCTACAAGCTAAGGGCGCTTATTGAAAGTCATGAGGATTTAATCTATGCGGCGCTCGAAAAAGATTTACGGAAGTCACGAAGTGAAGCCGCCATAAGCGAAGTATTGTTTATTTACGGTGAAATAGCATTTGCAATACGACATTTACGAAAATGGATGAAGCCTAGAAAGGTTGGTCGCTCAATGACCAATTTTCTTGCTAAAAGCACAATTACCTACCAGCCTAAGGGTACAGCGCTTATTATATCGCCTTGGAACTACCCATTTCAGCTCACCATGAGCCCCTTGATTTCAGCTATTGCAGCGGGTAATTGTGTGATTTTAAAGCCCTCAGAACATAGCCCATTCACATCGGCAGTTATTGGGGAGATCTTGACCAAAGGATTTGACCAACGGGAATTGGCCTGTATTGAAGGTGAACAGCATGTTTCCGAAGCACTATTAGCGCTTCCTTTTGATCATATTTTCTTCACCGGGAGTCCGGCGGTAGGCAAACTGGTTATGCAGGCTGCCTCCCGCAATCTCAGTTCCGTGACCCTGGAACTTGGTGGAAAATCTCCCGTTATACTAGATGAGACTGCAGATTTGGAAATGACTGCCCACAAAGTTGCTTGGGGGAAATTGATCAATGCGGGGCAGACCTGCATTGCGCCAGATTATGTTCTTTTGCCTAAAGATAAGCAGGATGAGTTTGTAAACTATTATCTAAAGGCGGTTAAAAGTATGTTTTTCACCGGTGATGGGCAGCTGGATCGAACAGTTTACGCGAAGATCATTAATCAAAGGCACGCTAGTCGTCTTGTTTCATTAATCACCAATGCAATAGCATGTGGGGCAAAACTGCGCGAAGGCGGACAATTAGCCGATGATCTGACATTAAGCCCTGCATTGTTGATCGATGTGAGGGCCGACAACAGCATTATGCAGGAAGAAATATTTGGCCCCATACTTCCCATAATAACCTATGAAGACCAAGAAGAGGCTCTAGCACTGATTAATCGTGCTGAAAAGCCTTTGGCTTTGTATATATTTAGCAATAACAAGTCCAATATTCAATATATCCTCCAACAGGTGTCCTCTGGAGGTGCTTGTGTGAATGACGTTTTGATTCATGTTTCCAACCCTCATTTGCCTTTTGGTGGTGTCAATGGCAGTGGCTTGGGCAGCTGTCATGGGCAGTTTGGCTTTAAGGCATTTTCACATGAAAGAGCTGTCATGTTTCAGTTTAAATTTTCAGTTTCTACGTTGATTTATCCACCCTATGCTAAAAAGAACAAGGTTTTTAAATTATTGAAGAAATGGATTTAGTCACTTGAAACGGTGTTTCAATAAAGACAGCTACCCTGCCCGTTAGAGCCAGCTATCCGGGAAGGATTTAGTTGCGATTGTAGCTTGTCACTCGATTGACCCGCAATAGGAGTTCTTCCGGGCTAAACGGCTTCACCATAAAATCTGAAGCGCCAAGATCAAAAGCTTCAATGACGACTTCTTCTTGTCCCATGTTGGACAGTACAATGACGGGGATTTTTTTCTCGAGCTTTTTTATGGAAGAAAGTACTTCTATTCCTGAAGCAAACGGCATCATAATGTCGGTAATGATCAAATCGAGATCCATTGTATTGAGCTTTTCAATTGCATCTTTTCCATTGGTGGTAGTGATAACCTCATGACCTGCCTTGATCAGTTTGTATTGAACTGTCCGTAATATCAACTCATTATCTTCTGCAATTAAGATGACCATCTTATTTTTATTATTAATATACTACTATGGAGGCCATAACAAGTTTAGATCCTATTCCATATCCTGACGATAGGTACAGAATATTTTACAATATATGTTTAGTTTTCAGCTTCTGTTTGTGTTTTACATGGTCTGAAAACATAGGTAGCAAAGAAGGACTTCAATAGCAAGAAGCTGTCCTGGTATTATTGGAAAATGATCGCAAAATTGCTTTCGGCTAATATGAAATTCAATGTCCCCAAGTGAATTTCTGCGCAAATATAGGATTGTAATAGAAATATTCAATAAAAGAAAAGCAGTAGAAGGTGAATTTTATGCTAATCTGTTGTTGATGAGTTTTGTATCCTTCCTTTTTTACAAAAAGTAAAGGCTGAAAATTAAAGATTGTAACATGATGTTACGGATAAGGGAGACGATAGCTGACAGATGTTTTAATCCCTGTATACCAGAATTATTCATTATATTTAATCAACCTAGTTCATTCGATATGTCATATAATATTCCCGAGAATCTGAAAGGTCTTTCCGCAACTGAGGTGCATGCCTCCCGAGCTAAATATGGTTGGAATCAATTGAGCGATAGCCACAAGAATACATGGTTTGAACTGCTTGTGGATATTTTGAAGGAGCCTATGCTGATTCTATTGATTATCATCTCGATGATTTATGTTTTTGTGGGGAATTACGGAGAGGCCGTATTTATGTTTGTCGCTATTGTTGCCGTTACGGCAATTTCCTTTTATCAGGACAATCGTAGCAAAAAAGCCCTGGAGGAACTTGAAAAGCTGAATGAACCATTAAGCACTGTGATTCGAAATGGGAAGGTTAGTGAAATTCCAACACATGAGATTGTTGTGGGCGATCTCTGTATTACAGAGGAAGGTCGAATTATAAACGCTGATGGTCGTATTTTACATAGTAACGATTTTTCTGTCAATGAATCTTCGCTGACAGGGGAAAGTTTTTCGGTCTTTAAGGACAGTAAGTCCGAGGATAATCTGGTCTACAGTGGGACAGTTACGGTCTCGGGCCTGGCCGTGTTTGAAGTTACTGAAATCGGTAAAGAGACACGTGTTGGGAAAATCGGTGAATCGATAAAGAATATCAAAGAAGAAATTTCGCCATTGCAGGTGCAAATCCAAAAGTTTGTAAAAGCAATGGCCATTGTCGGTATACTCATTTTTTTATTCGTATGTATATACAGTTTTATTGATAGTGGTAATTTGGTGGCGAGCTTGCTCAATGGACTTACGTTGGCGATGTCTGTGTTGCCAGAAGAGATTCCTGTTGCATTTACGACTTTTATGGCGCTTGGCGCATGGAAGCTCATGCGTGAGGGGATTATCATCAAAAGAAGCAGTATTGTTGAGACTTTGGGCAGTACGACGGTGATTTGTACCGATAAGACCGGGACTATTACAGAGAATTCCATGCAATTGAAATACCTCTATAATTATGCTACGGATTCATCTTATGATCAGGAAAGGTTTGATGAATCCGATTTAAGAGAGCTTATCGATTATGCGATGTGGAGCAGTGAGCCTGTGCCCTTCGACCCCATGGAAATTACGTTACATAAAATATATGAAAAAACGCAAAAGCGGGACCTCAGAAAGGAATATGCACTATTTCATGAATATCCTTTAGAGGGTAAACCGCCGATGATGACCCATCTTTTCGAAAATACAGGAAAAGATCGGATTATTGCTGCCAAAGGGGCGCCGGAGGCTATACTTAGCGTATCCAAGCTGTCCGATAAGGAGAAAAATAAAATTAGGGCTATTGTTAAATCCTATGGAGCGCAGGGTTTTCGCTTATTAGGTGTGGGGAAAGCGACATTCGAAGGCAATAATTTCCCTGCGAATCAACAGGAATTTGAGTTCCAATTTTTAGGGTTGACGGTATTTTATGATCCGCCCAAAAAGGGTATTCAGGACGTGTTTCAAGATATTTATGATGCGGGGATTAAAGTCAATGTGATTACCGGCGACAATGCCGATACGACTCAAGCAATAGCAGCTCAGGCCGGAATTCGTATTTTGTCTGCGCCGGTCAATGGCAGTGAAATCGTAAACAAGTCCGAAGCTGAAATTATGGCGATAGCAGAGCAAACAACGCTATTTACCAGAATGTTTCCGGATGCTAAACTGGCCATTGTAAATGCCCTGAAAAAGAAAGGCGAGGTCGTGGCGATGCTTGGCGATGGGGTGAACGATGGCCCAGCATTAAAAGCAGCCCATATCGGCGTGGCAATGGGCAATAAAGGTACTGAAATTGCAAAATCAGCCGCGGCATTGATTATCACAAACGACGATTTACAAAAGTTAATAATCGGTATAGCCGCCGGAAGAAGGATTTACGCAAACATCAAGAAGGCGGTTCAATACATTATTTCTATTCATATCCCCATTATTTTGACCGTATCACTCCCTTTGTTTTTAGGCTGGGTATTTCCACAGATTTTTAGCCCTGTGCATGTGATTTTCCTCGAATTGGTCATGGGACCTACTTGCTCGATCGTATATGAAAATGAACCTATTGAAAAGGATACCATGAAGCGGCCTCCTAGAGCTATGAGCGACACTTTTTTGAGTATAAATGAGCTTGGAATCAGCATTGTTCAAGGCCTGATAATCACCATAGGAATTCTTTTTGTTTATCAATTTGCTGTTCAGCAGGGGGGAACCGAGGAAAAAACAAGGGCTATGGTTTTTGCTACTTTAATCTTTGCCAATATTTTACTGAGTTATGCCAATCGATCTTTCCATTATAGTATCCTGGAGAGTTTTAAAAACCGAAACTTGCTGCTCGTTGGGATTTCGATCGCTGTGCTTCTATTTTTAGCGGTGATATTATATGTTGCTCCGGTTGCCCAATTTTTTGCTGTAACAGCCCTAAGTGGATATGAATTGGGAATAGCGCTGTCCGTGGCTGCAGTATCCGTGTTATGGTTTGAGGTTTATAAATTGATCCGGAGAATTTCAGTTCAAAGAAAATCTGATAAATCTTAATATAAGATTAGGATTTGAAATTTACACTAACAGTGATTAGCTGAAAGGCAGCCTAAGCTCATGATGCGATGTAGTGTCAAGTGCGATATTTGATGGCGAAATGATTTCTGTAGTGATTTGAGGTGGAGAAATGATGTTATCAGTCTTACTGAATAAATTTCGAAGTAATTCCTCTTTTCTTAATGTAGAAATTCAGCGCTCGCCCTGCTTCCGTAGGTCGATCTGTACTTAATATGTCTGCGCCGCGATCAATAAACCCAGCATAAACTTGAAAGCCTTTTTTGTCGGCCTGTTTGTCCAAGTTCCCCAGTGTACCCAATATGCACATGATGCCATGGTCATGTAGTATTTTGGTTAATACTGGATCTGCTTCACGTGTTCCGACGAAAGCTAACAAGCGATTGTCGGGTATATCTTTTTCATTTAGACGAGCAAGGTCCTCAATGTTATTGACCGAAGCCGAAATCATGATGTCGCTCGCCAGACTGTGCACTTTGGCTGCTTGGTTGGCACTATACGTGATGATGACTACGCTGGATTCTGCCCTTTGTTTGCGAATAGCGTTGATAACGGCTTCATAAGGGACATCATTTTTAATGTCTAAGGTGAAGATTACCTTTCCTTTTCCCCAAGCAAGTGCTTCTTCCAGCGTAGGGATCCTATAGGGCGTTATCTTTTTGTTATTGTCCAATAGACGAAGACTTTTGAGCTCAGCCAATGTGCTGGCGTTCACAGTCCCTCTACCTGTGGTTGTTCGGTTTAGCGTATTATCATGCATTAATATTAATGCTGAGTCTTTACTGATACGAACATCACATTCAACAAGGACTGGCTGCAAGCTCGCATTATAGGAAAAAGTTTCGATTGCATTCTCCGGGTATCCGGATGCGGGGCCCCCACGATGCAAACTGACCAATGGATAACGATTATCATCATAGGTCAAAAACTGATATAATTCCTCCACATTTTGGAGCTGTATACGTTTACCCACCGGCAAGCCATCCGTATTGGCTCCATTACGAAAGCAACTGCTTACGATAAAGCAGATCAATAAAAGGAAGTAGTGGGGGGTACGTATATTCATTGTCTATCTATTGTACTGATTAATCAAATCGGCCAGTGTCTCGACACTCGTGTTTAATTGGTCAATCGTCAAATGTGCCTGTGTATAATAAGGTTCTCTTTCGATCAACTTTTCTTCAATAAATAGCCGTAGTTCCTCCGGTGATTTTCCGATCAGAATGGGCCGTTTGTGTAATTTAGATTGAGAAAGACGGTCAAAAAGTGCTTTGGGCGACATCTGTAAGTAGACGGCATAACCATTCGCCTTGATCCATTCCATGTTATCAAAGAAACAGGGGGCGCCACCACCCGTAGATATTACGGCAGCATTCTCCGCAAATTTACGCAATTGCTCGCGTTCTAATGTCCGGAAGGCGTCTTCACCATGCTGACTAAAATATTCGGTAATGCTCATGCCAATTTGTTTGACGATTTCCTCATCAGTGTCGATGAAAGGGAGCTCGAGTTTGGTGGCAAGTTTCTTACCCAGGGTAGTTTTTCCACTTCCCATATAACCAATCAAAAATATAGGTTTAGGCATAGGTACTATTTGTCTTTACTTAGAAATTTATCTTCAATGGTTTTGGCATCCGGAAAATTATTATAGTGCCATTTTCCGACGACGTTGCCTCCTTTTAGGAGCAGTACACCAGGATTTGCTCTCACCATGCTTTTCAGAGGAATGAGATCGGCATAGAATATCTCCGCAATTAATTGCATTTTATCACTCAGATATTGCGCGTCTTTGGATGCAGAAGCAGTCAATAGAACAACGCGCAGTCCATTATAATCTTTTGTTAACTGAATGGCTGTCTGATTGATCTTTTGGATAGCATCAATATTGGTCGAAGAAAGATCTTTTGCAACGATCACAAGGTTATAATACGGGTTGGCAATGATTTCCTGTGTATGATCTGCACCATCAGCGTCTGTAATTAAGAGATCAGGAATAGGGATGTCATATCCTTTTTTTACTAATCTACTCTCAGGCTCACCTATAATTTCCCATGATTCATCTTCCCATAGCTTGTCAGCCATATAGACTTTGTCATTGACCTTTTTGGTTTCGCCCGTCTTTTTGTTTTTCATGGTATAGATTTGCTCAAAGACATCGCCTTGTTTGCCTTCAGGTAATACCATTAATGAAGGTAAGTTGTTGCCAACTTTGTAGGGTAAGAAATCAATAAAGGGAAGGTAGTTTACGGTGTAAACACCAATACCTAAGGAGATGATCGCTGTAATCAAAGTAGCAACGAATTGATTGCCTGATCCTTTGATAATTGATCGTAATTGTTTTCGGTTAAAAAATATAATAAGGATCAAGGCCAAGAGCACCAGATCTTTAGAAAATGATTGCCAAGGTGTGAGTGGGATGGCATCGCCAAAACAACCACATGAGGTCACGACCTCAAAAAATGCCGAATAGAAGGTTAGAAAGGTGAAAAACAGGATCAGCAGCAGCAGGCCCCAGGCAACGGTATTTGCATAAACCCCAAGTAATAAAAGTGCGCCTAACAAAATTTCAAAACCACATATCACCACGGCCATGGCAGTGGCGTATTCATTAAAAGCTGTGAGATGAAAGACCTCAAAGTATTCCTGAAGCTTATAGCCAAACCCTGTCGGGTCATTTGCTTTAATAAAACCGGAGAATATGAACAAAAGTCCCGTAAAAATCCGGCAAAATCCTAAAAGATAATTTGTTTTGGTACGCTGCTGTGTGGCTGTCATAATCCGATTATTGTTGTGCAATTCCTAATTTAATTAATGCAAAAACTGCGTAGTTGAGCATATCTTGATAGTTGGCATGGATGCCTTCAGAAACAAGGGTTTGCCCATCATTATCTTCAATTTGTTTAACGCGGTGAATTTTCATCAAGATCAGATCTGTCATGGAAGAAACACGCATATCGCGCCATGCTTCACCATAATCGTGGTTTTTGGCAAGCATGAGATCTCTGGTCTCGGTAACCTTTTCGGTATATTTCTGATTCACAAAAGTTGGATCCAGATTTTCTTCACCATCTTCACCCAAATCAATCTGAATCATGGCCATGACACAGTAATTGATAATACCGATATATTCGTCGACAATGCCTTCGCCAACTTTGGAAACCTTTTTGATTTCTAGCGTGCGTATACGTTGTGCTTTAATGTAAATCTGGTCTGTAATGGAAGATAGGCGCATAATCCGCCAGGCCGTTCCATAATCTTTTGTTTTTTTAATAAATAAATCCTGACAATGTTTGATAACATTGTTATATTCCTGAATGGTATCCATATTGTTGATTGAAGAAACTTGATGAGACAAGTTGTGATTACACTACAAATATAATTAGAAAATAATACTTCCAACGGTCAAATGAATGTACAATTTGTGCTTTATTGCTAAAATATAAGCAATAATTTTGGATATTACCACACTTAATAGTTCGCAGGGACAAAGAGTAGCGGCATTGTGCAAGTACATGACGTGAATTTCTCGTTTCCTATAGCTGCAAACGTTTAAATATAGGTAACTTTAGATAAGTTTGATCAGTTTGCATGGTATTGCCAACTTTGAAGATCGTAAAAATATAATTCATGGATTTTAAACAACCTGTTATTAGAGATGTAGAGATCATCCGATATGTTCAGCCATTTCGGGAAGGAGGGTCTTTGCCCGCATTAGTCGATGCCGATGACGGCTTTAGTTATGTTATAAAATTTAGAGGGGCAGGTCAGGGACGAAAAGCATTGATCGCAGAACTGATCGGTGGAGAGCTAGCAAGATTGCTAAAATTGAGGGTTCCCGAAATTGTATTTGCGGAGCTGGACGAATCCTTTGGCCGTACAGAACCCGATGAAGAAATTCAGGATCTGCTCAAATTTAGTGTAGGCAAAAACCTGGGACTTCATTTTCTGAGTGGAGCCATCACATTTGATGCGAATGTTGATGCCATCGGCGCGGAGGAAGCTTCGAAAATTGTCTGGTTGGATTCTCTCTTGATGAATGTAGACCGTACGGTTCGGAATACAAATATGCTGATATGGCATAAAGAACTTTGGTTGATAGATCACGGCGCTTCCTTATATTTTCATCACAGTTGGGATAACTGGGAAGAACAATCCCTAAAACCATTTGTTCAGATTAAAGATCACGTACTGCTCAAAAATGCGAGTATGGTGGAGAAAATAGATCAGGAATATCGTTCCGTTTTTACGGAAGCGGTATTTCGTGGAATATTGGCGGTGGTACCCGATGAATGGCTGGAAGATGCCGAACGTGAGCTCTCCGCAGCCGATGCGCGCGAAGTGTATGTTTCTTTCCTGAAACAGCGTGTAGCCAATTCATCCATTTTTGTAAAACAAATAGAAGATGCCAGAAAAGACCGTATATGAGTATGCTGTGGTACGTTTGATACCACGAGTGGAGCGAGAGGAATTTATCAATGTAGGCGTAGCTCTTTATTGTCGTAAGTATCGTTTTGCGAAGATGGTTTATCTGGTCAATGAACAAAAAGTGCGTGCTCTTTGCCCGAATATCGAGTTGGAGTTGATCGAAAATCATCTGTCTTCCTTCCAGCGAATCTGCCACGGCGAAAAAGATGCCGGTAAACTTGCCGAGTTAGATATCACTGAACGGTTTCGTTGGCTCACAGCGAAGCGGAGTACCCTGATTCAATGCTCGGCATCACACCCCGGATTATGTGAGGATCCCGAAGCAACATTGAACGAGCTGTTTGAACGCTTGGTTCGCTAAGCTAAAAGATATGCTCTGCTCATCAAATGAGCTCAATGATCGGCAATGGGGCTAAGTTTTGATAATAAGGCTTAATCTATCAATATTGTATAGTATATTTGTTTTAATAAACTAGTGAAGATGCATGATTTTTATCAACATATCTATGAACAGCAATTGGCTGTTCTAGAAATGCCTTCTAACAAGAAGATCTGCGGCTGGGCTATCCGAATTGTGGATGTGCTCTTCCCCGAACGAAATTCTAGCGAGATGAAATCGGTCGATGATGTGAAGCTCGCTTTTGAACAATTTGAATTGGAGCTTGAGCAGCTCCTGAGCAAATCCAAAGCTTGTCAAAGCTGCAATCACTCGGAAGTAGCGCACCAGTTTTTTGAACGGATTCCACAACTTTATGAATTGATGTGCTGGGATGCAGATGCATTGATGGATGGCGATCCTGCAGCACAGAATAAAAGAGAGGTTGTACGTACTTATCCCGGTTTCTTTGCGATCTGTATTTTCCGGATGGCGAACGAACTACATCGCCTGGGTGTTCCTTTGATACCGCGCATATTGACAGAACATGCGCATTCCAAAACGGGAATTGATATCCATCCTGGAGCAACAATAGGCCATCATCTGCATATTGACCATGGCACCGGATTGGTTATCGGTGAAACCTGCACCATCGGTAATTATGTGAAACTTTATCAGGGTGTAACCCTGGGGGCCCTGAGTGTGGATAAGGTGTTTTCCAATGTAAAACGCCACCCGACAATTGGCGATCATGTTATTATCTACTCTGGAGCCACAATCCTGGGCGGCGAAACACACATCGGCCATCATTCGGTCATTGGCGGGAATGTCTGGTTGACAAGTTCTGTCGAGCCTTACACCACCGTATACCATCAGGCTACATCAAAATTTATAGATTCAAAACCAATAATATAGATACCATGGGAAATATCATAGATACCATAGGAAATACACCCTTAGTCGAGATTACACAATTTCATACAAATCCCAAGGTGCGGATCTTTGCAAAAATGGAGGGTAATAATCCTGCGGGCTCGGTGAAAGATCGTGCAGCACTCAATATGATCCGTTCGGCGATGGAGCGGCGCGATATTACAAAAGATAGTAAATTGATCGAGGCAACGAGCGGTAATACGGGGATCGCACTTGCTATGATCGCCGGTATATATGGACTTAACCTCGAGCTTGTGATGCCAGCTTCTTCAACGCGGGAGCGAACGCTTACGATGGAGGCTTACGGGGCGAAAGTTACTTTATTGGAATCCATGGAAATATGTCGCGATTATGCAGAAGAAAAGGCCGAAAAAGAAGGCTATTTTATATTGAATCAATTTGCAAATCCAGATAACTACGAAGCACATATCAAAACAACGGGACCTGAAATCTGGCGTGATACTGCGGGGAAGATTACACATTTTGTAAGCGCCATGGGGACTACGGGGACAATTATGGGAAATTCCATCTATTTGAAGGAAAAAAATGCAGCCATTCAGATCGTAGGCTGTCAGCCCACTCCTGAATCTTCCATACCAGGCATACGGCGTTGGCCCGAAGCCTATCTGCCTAAGATTTTTGATCCAAGCAGGGTAGATCGCGTTATCGATATATCCCAACAGGAGGCAACAGCGCTTGCCCGGGAACTTGTTAAGCGTGAAGGGGTTTTTGCAGGAATGAGCACCGGCGGAGCTTTTGCAGGAGCACTTAAAATTGCAAATGAAATCGACGAAGGCCTTATTGTATTTATTGCCTGTGACCGAGGTGACCGCTATTTGAGTTCAGACCTTTTTGGCTAAGAACCCATACGAACAATACCAAGCCCACTATGGATCTTTGCTGATTTTTAGCAATCTTTAGTGGGCTTTTCGCTATTTAAGCATCGGCGCCAAAGGTGAGTAGATTGCTGTCGGGATCTAAAATCGAAAACTCCCGCTGACCCCAGGGCTTAATCTCAAGTTTGCCATTGGGGTGAATCTCAACGTGATTTTCTTGAAAAGACTGATACAGACAATCAATGTCGTCTGTGCGTATATAAACCATACCATAATTTTCTTCTGGTGGAAGTTCTTGGAATTCAAAAAAATGAATTTCAATATGGTCTTTTTTTAGCATCAGGTAACCTTCGTAATCGACTGCTCCACATAATGAAAATCCAAGTTTATGTAGATAAAAATCTTTTGTGATGGTTTTGTTGCGCATGGGCAGTTTGGAATGAATGGCTGTCAGTGTCATCAGTATATAATTATTAAGTCAAGTTTAATTCCTATGAATAACCTCGTTGAAATATAATCATTAATCGTAATATTTTAATGTTCTAATGGGAAGGATTCTTTCATTTTAATAGCGTATCCTTTAATTATTTTGGTTAAAATGCAGTTGTCTGTTATAACCAATTGTTATGACTCATTTGTAATTGTGTCTTTTAAAATAATTGAGAGTTATTCAATTTTGTGCCAAATCAAAGCATCATTGTCATGGACAAAAAAATAAATACGGCAATTCGTTATAAGCAGCTGCTCAATCATAAGGTCTCCGTTCGGGAAATCATTTTTATACTCCTATTTGTATTATGTCTTACCCCATTTGTATCGGCCCCTCTTGCCTTACTTTTGGGTATTATTGTGGCGCAATGGATTGGTCACCCCTTTCTGGCAGTCAATCACAGGGCAACACAGATTTTGTTACAGATATCTGTGGTTGGACTTGGATTTGGAATGAATATCGATACAGCTATCCAAACGGGTAAGCAGGGGTTTGTGTTAACCGTTATTTCTATTCTCGGAACATTATCATTGGGCTATCTATTGGGTAGGTTACTCAAGTTGGAAAAGGTGACCGCTTATTTGATTTCTGTCGGCACTGCCATTTGTGGAGGAAGTGCCATTGCTGCGGTTTCACCGACGATAAAAGCCAATGAAAAGCAAGTAAGTGTGGCGTTAGGGGCCATATTTGTACTAAATGCCATTGCTTTATTTGTATTTCCTGTCGTCGGTCATTTGCTTGATCTCAGCCAGACGCAATTTGGTTTATGGTGTGCAGTTGCCATACAGGATACCAGTTCTGTCGTTGGTGCGGCAAGTAAGTACGGTAATGAAGCACTACAGGTTGCGACAACCGTAAAATTGACCAGAGCGTTATGGATCATTCCAATTGCCTGTTTAAGTGCTGTAGCATTCAAAACCAAAGGGACAAGAATTAAAATACCGTATTTTATTGGTCTCTTTGTATTGGCGGTTATCTTAACAAGTTATATCCCTTTTTTTCAGTATATAGGAGGCTATGTCGTTTCTATTTCAAAGATGGGGCTTACCTTAACGTTGTTTTTAATTGGAGCAAGTTTGTCGAGGGAGGTCTTGTTGGCAGTAGGTTTTAAAGCAATACTACAGGGGGTAGTGCTGTGGTTGGGATTATCAATACCAGTACTCATCTATATCTATTTTTGTCTCTAGGGATTTAACGTATACCGCAGCATAATCATATCTTTCAACAACTGGCCATTTTCATAAATAGGCAGCTCATAATTTTCAATGAAAAAATCTTTACGGATGGCGTATTTAACAAAGCCATTTCGTTCATAAAAGCGAATTTGGGCCAGGCCACAATCTGCAGTACCTACAATCAGGTTCGGGTATTGCCGGTAGTTTTCCTTGATAAAATCAAGTAGTTGACTTCCGAGCCCCATGCCTTGATACGCTGGTGATACGGCAATGTTTTTAATCTCTAATGTATCCGTATTGACGGGATATAAACAGAAAACAGCGATCGGTTTTACCGTTTCATAGACAACATAAACTAGCGATTCATAGAGGTATTTGTCAATTGCATGAATGGTTTCGTCTGCTAAAAGCAACAAATCATAAGGATATTCCTTATGATTTGTAACAAGTTTTATTTGAAAGCTATTGCGCATGTATAAGAATTCGCTAATGGCCTATAGTCTAAGGTTGGAATTAATTGAAATGATATAAGAAGATCACATCACCCACGTACGCCGGTTTTGCACTATCTTTGATTTTCAATGTAGCTTCGATGGTAACTTTGACAACCCCTCTCAAATTGACAACCGATTTTACTTGTGTATGGAGCTGTACAGCATTGTCAACCAAAACGGGTTGTGCAAAACGTAGGTTTTCAATCCCATAATTGATTTCCATTTTGACATTTCTTACTTCAGCAATTTGTTTCCATAAATAAGGAATGAGGGACAAGGTCAGATAGCCATGAGCAATAGTCGATTTGAAAGGACTATCAGTTTTGGCCTTTTCACTATCTAAATGAATCCATTGGTGGTCAAGGGTTGCATCCGCAAATTGATTAATTTGTTTTTGATCAATAACATGCCATTGGGATTCGCCTAATGATTTTCCTTCAAAGGCTTTGTACTCTTCATAATTGTTAATTATTGTCATATGTAATCTTTTTATCGCGTTTTGTTGGTATCGTTCTCCGCTTTCTATGAAGAAGGGGGAGACGAATTAGTGGCTAAATATAACTATACTTTTAAGAATCCTAAGCATATCCTTTATTTAAAAGATGATCGCAAGGAAAGACAAGCTAAGCTCGTCCGTCGTTAATGCGATTGTCCGAGCTGTGTCGTTGCATAGGTATTTTCAACGTAAGATCTGAAATTTTCGAGTATGGCCTGCCATCCATTACGTTGCATATCAATAGGATTTTCCGTTTCTGCATCAAAAATTATCGTGATATCCGTAGCAGACTTTTTTGCATTGAAGTTGATTTCAACATGACGACCATCAGGCATAACATAGGCTATTTTTTTAAAGGGTTCAAGCGCGGTATAGCTGCCTTCAAAATCAAAGCCCATAGATCCATCTTTTGCCTCCATTCGGTTTTTGAACTTTCCGCCAATACGTAAGTCATTGATCGAACTTGTACAGTGCCAGTCATCTGAAGCATGATTCCATTGCATGATATCCTCGGCCGAGTTATAGGCATTCCAGATCGTTTCTACGCGTACGTTGATATGGGTTTCAATCTTTATCCGTTCCATATAATGTTATGATGTTTTCTAAGTTAATAACAGGAAAATTTGTGTTTTGTTATATCTATTGCCAGATAATTATCAATATATAATAAAAAGTGTGAAGTTGAAACTTATTTTAACGCAACCAAATGGTTTTGATGGAGTTTTGTTAACTTTAAGCTATTTAATACTTAAATCCGATTTATATGTCTTCCAAATTGCTTGTTATCTTCTTTTTTCTGCTTTCACCGAGTTTGATGTTTGCGCAGCACTATAAAACGACAACCGACGTTGCCTATTGTAGACCAGATGAACCAGATTCTTATAAGAAAGAACGTTGTAAATTGGATATTTATATACCGACTGATCGTAAAAATTTTGCTACCATCGTATGGTTTCATGGCGGCGGACTAGAGGAGGGAAATAAATTTATTCCACTTGAACTTAAAGAAAAAGGTGTAGCGGTTATAGCAGTCAATTATCGGCTAAGCCCCAGAGCGAAAGCGCCGAGCTATATCGAAGATGCTGCTGAGGCTGTTGCATGGACATTTTCACATATTGCAAACTATGGCGGAGATCCCTCAAAAATTTATGTGTCGGGACATTCAGCAGGCGGATATTTGGCTTTAATGGTTGGTTTGGATAAGCATTACCTGCAAAAATTTGGTGTTGATGCAAATAATATAAAAGGGCTGGCACCGATTAGTGGGCAAACAAATACGCATTATACGATTAAAAAGGAACGTGGGCAATCCATGGTGATCCCCCAGATTGATCATTTTGCACCGCTTTCGTTCGCACGGAAAGATGCACCGCCAATTCTCCTGATCACTGGGGATCAACAATTGGAAATGGCGGCACGGTTTGAAGAAAACGCCCATTTGGCAGCGGTCTTAAAACAGGTAGGGCATACCAGAACCTCGTTGTATCAGCTACAGGGGTTTGATCATGGGGGAGTGTATGCGCCTGGTTGCCTGTTGATACTGAACTGGATCAAAGGACTCGAAAAGTAGTTTTTATGCGGCCAGGCCGAGAATCGGAAATACAGCAAATCAAAATATTATAAATAAAATAAAAAATATTACAATTGTACATTCGAAAATTCTACCGAAATTTATCTCCAAAGTAACACATCTCTACTTTTCAAATTAATCCGTTATGTGGGCAAAACGTAATATCGTATTTATAATCTGTATGCTGGGGCTTTTCTTAGCACCGTATAGGTTATTTGCCTGCCACGAACCGTCCGAAAAGCCAAAACAGGAAGAAAAATCATGTTGCCTTGATGAAAGACAACAGGTAAAGGACGTCGAAACAGCAGATTGTTGTAAAGATGAAAGAGCTGAATCACCAAAATCAGATCATCATGCGGATGACTGTGGTAAACATTGTGGCGAAAAATCATGCCGTACCTCTCTGCAATGTAATCCTATTGTTTCAGTGATCGAAGCTCAGCTTATTTTACCCTTATATGCTGATGCATCAAGCGCTTATGCGCGCTATAAACAGCCTTATTACGCTGATGCCTATTTTTCCATTTGGCAACCTCCTCAGATCGCCTAGTGTTAGACTGATAGCCCATGCTATGTCTTTTTGGATCGGTTTCTCTATCCAAAGCCCCGTTTTATTTTAGCTTATGAAAATCCCATTGGATCTATCGGATTCAATACGCAAATACAGTAAATCGCTGTAGAAGGGTTTTTCGTCGGTATTCTTTTATATACTACATATGATAATCATGAGATTAATGTCATTACTTGGTTTGGTAATCCCTGTATTACTATCCACCCAACATACACATGCACAAATTAAAAATGCAAAGACCGCGACTGTAAAGATTTTTGGAAATACACCGGCTGTTAAAACGATCATTGAAAAAGAAGGTCGGGACGGACAATTTGCGAAAGTTGACTGGAATCAGGCAACCAAACTGGCGGTTGTTACCTACGACTCGTCAAAAACAAGCGCGGATGAGGTTCTTAAGCGCATTGCATTGGCAGGGTTCGACAATGAAAAATTTCTGGCTCCAGATGATGCTTATGTTCAATTGGCAAAAGCTGAACAATATGAACGAGTCCTAAAACCAGCATTAAAAAATGATACTGAACAGCAGGTCGATCATACGAACCATCGTCAGGGCGTACAAACAACAATTCAGCCTTCGGTGAACTCAAAAGCAGCGGATGAAAAGACCGCATTTGCACTCTTGGCAAGTTCTTACTTTGCGCTAAAGGATGCATTGGTGAAGACAGATGCGGTGGCGGCAGCAGCTCATGCCGAGGCATTTCAAGCAGCAGTCAAAGCTGTCGATATGAATAAACTTAGCCACGATGAACATACGGTATGGATGAAGGTGATGAATAAGCTGGCAAGCGATGCGACTGGTATAACTAAAAATAAAGATGTTGCTAAGCAACGTGTGGCTTTTGCATCTCTTTCAAATGCGTTGTATGAGCTGCTGAAGGTGAGTAAAGTGGACGGACCTATTTATTATCAGCATTGCCCTATGTTTAGTGAAGGCAAGGGAGCGCATTGGCTAAGTAAGGAGAATGCCGTGAAAAACCCATTCTTTGGAGCGCAAATGATTAGTTGTGGAAGTACAGTAGAAACGTTAAACTAATCGCCTGTGTTATGAATTATTTCCTAGCGATCCTATCGGTTGTTGTATTGTCTTTAACGGCCTGTAGCGGTTCACAAACAAATACCAAAGCTGAAGATCAAATAGCTTCGACTGATCCGGCGATCAGTTTGCCTGTACAGTCAGTTCAATATAAAGTGGGTGATCTCGTCCCTACAGCACAAGTTTGCATGGTGAATGATGCTTTTATGGGGAAAAAACAATTGCTGGTCAGATACGAGGGTAAGGATTATTATGGTTGCTGTGAAATGTGTAAAAAGCGCATACCGCAAGAAGCTGCGGTACGTGTAGCCATCGATCCTTTTTCAAAAAAAGAAGTGGATAAGGCGACGGCTTCCATTGCAATTACCGGCGATCAAGGGGAAGTTTCCTATTTTGAAAACGAAACAAACTATCGAAATTATATTAAAAATCTAAACCTATAAATTCACGTAATTATGAAAAAGTTTATGCTAATTGTGGCGATCGCATTGATATTCGTTGCATGCAACAATTCAACATCGAAAAATACACATGCAGATCATACGGTCCCTGTTGCTGCGGATACCGCAACGACGAATGTCGACAAAAGCAAAGGCGATAGCGCTTTGACTAAAGAGGCTGCCAGAGTAAATAATACAGCTGCAAAAATAGAACCATCGGCGGGGAAAGTTGATGTAACAGCAGCTAGCAATCCTTTTGCAGGCTTATACAGCGCCTATTTCGCGCTGAAAGATGCATTGGTTAAGGATAATGGCGCGGCTGCACAGACAGCAGCGAAAGGAATACAGGCTGCCATTGCAAAACTTAATAACGAGCAATTAGATGCTGTTCAAGGAAAACTTTGGAAGGAATACCAACGGAAATTGGCTTTCGATACAGAGCATATTGCTGGAATTACGGAAAATGAACATCAGCGAGAGCACTTTGTGACCCTTTCCAAAAATATGTATGTGTTGATGAAATCTGTCAAACCTGAAGCTCCAGTCTATTATCAGCATTGTCCGATGTATCGTGATGGAAAAGGAGCCAATTGGTTGAGTACACAAAAGAAAATTGAAAATCCTTATTTAGGTCAATCAATGACCACCTGTGGATCTATCGTAGAAACAATACATTAATACAATGAAAAGCTTATTCGACGGACTGCCCAGCTTACACCCGCTATTGGTACATTTTCCGATTGTGCTCTTGCTGATGGCCTTGATTAGTCATATAGGTGCCTTATTGTTAAAAAAACATCGACGTACTTTCACTGTGCTGACTTTCGGATTGTTATTACTGGGAACACTTGGAGCTCTTGCTGCAATTCAGACCGCAACCCATATTTCAGGCGATGCAGATGAAAAGGCCTTCGCGCTTTTTGAGATCCATCAACGTTTTGCCTGGATCAGCTTTTGGATTGCAAGTAGCACTACAGTCCTGCATTTTGTTGGATTGCGAAAAGATACAGGTGCTTGGATAAACTATTTGATATTGATTTTGTTGATCAGTTTATCGGTGACACTATTTATCACAGGGCATCACGGTGCTAGACTGGTCTACCAATATGGCGTAGGACCGATGGGAAATGGAATACTAATGAATTAAATGAATGAACATGTATAAAAAGAGTAATATATTAACGGTTGTCTTACTATTGATGACACAACTGACAGTGCTGGCCCAGAAGGTGGTTCGTCATGACCTTTATGTACGGGATACCATTGTCAATTATGCCGGCAAATCAAAACGGGCAATCGCTGTAAACGGACAGATTCCAATGCCGACCCTGACTTTTACTGAAGGAGATACGGCGGAAATCGTTGTTCACAATGAGTTAAAGGAAAGTACTTCGCTGCACTGGCACGGTATTTTTCTGCCGAATAAAGAAGACGGTGTGCCACACCTGACGCAGGAACCTATAAAGCCGAATTCGACTTATACCTATCGTTTTCCGATAATTCAACACGGTACACATTGGTATCACTCGCATTCGGGCCTCCAGGAACAGATCGGTATGTATGGTAGCCTTATTCTCAACAAGCGTGCAGATGATAAGACTTTCCGAAAAGGAATTGATGATTTACCCACGATTCCGGTCATATTAAGTGAATGGACAAATTATAACCCCGATAACATTCAGCGAATGCTACACACGGCCAACGATTGGGCCGCGATAAAAAAAGGGTCTACACAATCGTACGTCGAAGCAATTAAAGAAGGGAAGTTTAAGACGAAAGTCACGAATGAATGGAAACGTCAGCTGGCGATGGATGTCAGTGATGTCTATTATGATAAGGTGTTGATGAACGGGGCTCATTCCACGGATTTAAAGTCGGTGAATGGTAAAGCTTTGAAAGCAGGAGATAAAGTGCGTTTACGAATTTCCAATGGCGGTGCTTCGTCTTATTTTTGGCTGCGCTATGCAGGTGGCAAAATTACCGTTGTTGCCAATGATGGGAATGATGTGGTTCCGGTGGAGGTCGATCGATTAATGATTGCGGTATCGGAGACTTATGATGTCGTTGTAACCATACCAAATGAAGGTACAGCTTACGAATTCATGGCAACAACAGAAGATCGAACACAATCTGCCAGTTATTTTGTCGGAAATGGTATTAAACAATTGATTTCCCCGCTTCCCCGCCTTAAATATTTTGAGGGCATGAAGATGATGAACGATATGATGAAGATGAATGGTGATCTCAATGATATGGGCATGAAGATGAGCCTGAACCAGATGGATATGAATGTGGTAATGTATCCCGAAATTACAGGTGATGGAAAGAAAAAAGAAGATCACAGTAAACATAGCGGTATGAATCATGGACAAATGAACATGGACGAAGATCCCAATCGTTATAATGCCAATGCATTGGGCGATATTGTCACGCTCAACTATGCGATGCTGGAGTCTCCCCAGGCGACTGAACTACCTAAAGAAGCGCCGATACGAGATCTCAAATTTACCCTGACGGGAAATATGAGCCGTTATGTATGGAGCATGGACAATAAAATTCTTTCTGAAACGGATAAGATACCTGTAAAAAAGGGCGAGGTATTGCGCATTACCATCTATAATAACTCAATGATGCGTCATCCAATACATCTGCATGGCTTTGACTTTAGATTGTTAAATGGAAAAGGATCAAAAGCGCCGTTGAAAAATGTGGTGGATATCATGCCCATGGAGACGGATACGATCGAATTCTTAGCGAATGAAGAAGGAGACTGGTTTTTTCATTGCCATATCCTGTATCATATGATGGCGGGGATGAACCGCGTTTTTGCTGTGGACGATTATAAAAATCCCTATCTTCCAGATAAAGCTAAAGCCTATAAGGAGTTGCAGATGGAAAGTAATATGACTCATTTCATGGCGCAAAATGATTTCGCTACCAATGGAAATGACGGTCAGGCAATGTTTCAGAATGCACGCTGGCAGCTTGGTTCAGAATGGCGTTTGGGGTATAATGATATGCACGGTTATGAAGTGGAAACCCACTTGGGTAGATACTTTGGGAAGATGCAATGGTTTATGCCATTTGTAGGTTTTGATTATCGTTATCGTCGAATGGGGGAGGATGAACATGAGAAAAATATTTTTGGACAGGCCAATAAAAAAGATAGTCGCAAAGCTTTAAGTCTGGGTTTTATGTATACTTTACCTATGTTGGTCAATTTTCAGGCAGAGGTGTATCACGACGGAATTGTGCGATTGCAGCTTATGCGTGAGGATATCCCGATCGCTAGAAGGATCCGTGGCGATTTTATGGTCAACTCAGACCTTGAATATATGGCTGGACTAAATTATGTCATCACCAAAAATATGGCTTTTAGAACACATTATGATAGCGATATGGGCTTTGGTGTGGGCTTGTCATTAAATTATTAAAAGAATAGATTTAATATTGGATTTTTAAAGGAGGCTTTGCATCGCAAAGCCTCCTTTTTCTTGTGCTATAAAAAGAGTGGATAAGTGGCGTACTGTTTATAAAATAATCCTGATTTTATTGGTAGATTATTGGGAGATAAATCGGACTTTAGCCGCGTTCATCCGAATGAGGTCCCTATAAGGTCCGAATAAGGTCCCTATAAACTCCCTATTATTGAATATAAAAATAACTTGTTATGTAAGCCTTGTCTACAATGTATTTTCATGTTTTGCCCTTCGGGTTATCGCTAGCTTAGTGCTTTCCCCGCTAGCGTATTCCTTTCTCCGCTACTCTGCCTATAAAAGGAAGATAGATCAATTCTTATTGGGGGATGGCGAATCTGGTTTTGGTAGATGGAAAGAAAGAAAAACGCCAGAAAAGGTTTATTCCTGGCGTTTTATACTAGTGTGAATTTTATGACGACTAAAGTTTTTGATCGCTTAAATCATCCATTTAAATATGCTGGCTCCCCAAGAGAAACCTGCACCAAAGGCGGTTAACATGACTAAATCACCGGTATTTAATTTTTTAATATTCTGCCAGATACACAACGGGATCGTGGCAGCAATGGTATTTCCTAGGTATTCGATATTACTTAATGCTCTGTCTTCTGGTATATTCAGACTACGCCCAACGGCATCAATGATGCGCTGATTAGCCTGATGTGGAATTAACCAGTTGATATCTTCAATCTGTAGGTTGTTGCGTTGTAAAACCGTATTACAGGCGTCGCTCATAGACTGAACAGCATGTCTAAATACAGTTTTGCCATCTTGTTTCAGGAATCTGTTGTCGTTGACAGGAAGATTACTGTCGATTGGATACAAAGAACCGCCGGCTTCGATTTTTAAGAATTCTTTTCCCGCGCCATTGCTACATAGATAGGCATCCATAATTCCACCTTCCAAACATGGCTCAAGCCATATCACACCAGCGCCATCACCAAAAAGAATATTGGTCGAACGATCTTTTAAATCGACATAAGTACTGATGTTGTCAGCACCGACTACGAGTACATTTTTATAACGGCCTGTCTCAACGAGAGCTGAAGCCATGTCTAAGGCATATAAAAACCCAGAGCAAGCAGCATTGACATCAAAAGCCCAAACATTGGTAAGACCTAATTTTTCTAAAATGATATTTGCTGTTGCCGGCATTGGCATATCGGGTGTAGAAGTCGCTACAATTAGCGC
This sequence comes from Sphingobacterium sp. UBA2480, assembly GCF_002341965.1. Classification (NCBI taxonomy): domain Bacteria; kingdom Pseudomonadati; phylum Bacteroidota; class Sphingobacteriia; order Sphingobacteriales; family Sphingobacteriaceae; genus Sphingobacterium; species Sphingobacterium sp. UBA2480. The sequence goes on from NZ_DDPA01000003.1 coordinate 57,025, forward strand.
ATCTACATCGTTCAGATTTTTATGATATTGTGTTGCCAAATCTTGTATAGCTTTTACAGCCATGTCTGATGTGGCAAGATTTTCTTCTAAAATTCTCCGCTCCTTAATACCTGTACGTTTGATAATCCATTCATCGGATGTATCGCAAAACTGCTCCAAATCTGTATTTGATCTCTTATTCGGTGGAATATATCCGCCAATACCAGTAATTGCTGCATACGGCCTGCTGGGTATTCTCTCAGTCATAAATTAATGTACTCTATTCTCTCTCTTATTATAGCTATCCTATTAGGAATGACTCGTGTGTTTTTTGCGCCGTAAAACTACGGTTAATTTATGCGATTAATAAGTGAAAAAAATGATTTATGGCAAAAAATTACGTTTTTCCAACACTTTTAACTGTTTTTTACATATTGTCTATACTAATCTTTTAATCGGTCTTTATGATGCGGAATTAAATATTGAATGTGCCTGTTTTTACGAAATATTAATCTAACTATGTTCGTCCAATTCGCAAAATAGTCTAGTTGCTTTTTGTGTTTCAAATCATCGGAAGGAGCGTTTCGCCTGTTCCAAAAGTTCAGCTAAAATGATGATTCCTTCCTCGATCAATTCCTCAGATAAGGATCCATAACCAAGTCGTATTCCACCAAAAATATTTTCTCTGCTGTAGTTTTCGGGATGCGGTATATGGACTGATCTTTCCCTTAATTTTTGGGATAAAAATGCCCAGTCGATCTGATGTTTAAATGATAGCCAAACCGCCAATCCTCCTTGTGGAGAAGTATAGCTCACATGATCCTGCAGATATTTGTCCAATTGGGCGATCATGAAATCACGTTTCTTTTTGTAAAGCAGCGTTGCTTTTCGGATATGTCTACGAATTGTTCCATCCTGAATGAGTTCCAGGACAGCTTGCTCCATAATATTGTCACCTTGTATATCGATGATGTAGCGAAGTTCGGTAACCTGCTGGAGTAGCTGCTCGTTTCTTGTCGCCAGATAACCGATACGGAGTGCTGGTGCAACAACTTTGCTGAGTGTACCAATGTAAACAGTATTGATCAGTTCCTGCTGTGAAGCGAGTGGGTAATAGGGCGCTTGTTCAAAATGAAATTCGTAATCGTAATCGTCCTCAATGATCGTGAAGTTATGTTGGTTGGATAATGCTATTAATTGTGATCTCCGTTCTTTGCTTAAGGTCACAGTGGTTGGATATTGTCGATGTGGAGTAAGATACAGTGCCCTAATATTGCTTTTTTTCAATAAATGTGGGAGAAGTTCATCAACAATAAGACCATCGGTATCGACAGGGATCGGAATCAATCGCGCACCTGCTTTTTCAAAGATTTTCCAGGCTGAATGGTATCCAGGGGACTCCACAAAGATATAATCATCGTGCCGTAATAGGCATTGGGCGACCAGGTACATGGCCATTTGACTTCCACGACTGATGCATAGGTTATTTTTATCAATGTGCATGTTGCGCTCGATGTTGAGCATATTGGCGATTTCTTCCCGAAAATCAAGATGTCCTCGGGGATCGGCATAGCCCATCATTTTCCAACGTGCGCTGCGTTTAAAAATTTGACGATAGGCCCGTCCGAGCTGTTCTATCGGGGCAATCTTGCTGTCTGGATTACCATCATCGAATATAATACGTGTGGGGGCTTGATGATCAGATAATTCGATCTTTTGTGCAACATATAGGTTAGAGCCATAAGGTAATTGAGCCGCTACAAATATACCTCTACGTGCCTGACTAACCAGCCAGCCTTCGCTCAACAGCAACTGTATGGCATCAATTACCGTGTTTCGGTTTAATTTTAGTTGGGCTGCAAGAGATCTGCTACTGGGTAAGGCCGTTCCTTTCGCCAATCGACCTGATTGTATATCAGCAGCAATGTTATCCGCTATTTGGATGTAAATCGCTTTTGAAGAGGATCTGTCAATATCTATCGTTAAATTCCAAGGTCTAAGCATGAGGCTATTGTATCGGGTAATTGTTCAAATATACAATTGTTCTGCAGGATTAAAATACATCGGATAGATGATGCATGATCAGTGCTGCGCTATTCTATTTAAGATGAGTTGTTTTGTTTATTGTACGTGACGGCTGGACTAGGAATAAATAACCATCTTGGACTAGGAATGAAAGGAGATTTAAGTTGATTTTTGAGTTTTACTAATCGAAGTCATTCATGAAACCATTTCCCGTTTTTGAGAAAGTTGATATTGCGATCGAACGAGCCCTTGGTTGCTTTGTTTATGATAAACAGCAGCAGGCCTATTTAGATCTATATGGTGGTCATGCCGTTATTTCTGTTGGGCATAGCCATCCGCATGTTGTTGAAGAAACTATACAACAGATGAATAAGATCGGATTTTATTCAAATGCAGTTACAAACGATCTTCAGGATCGTTTGGCCGAGCGCTTGGGCAGTGCCTGTGGTTATCCTACATATGCTGTTTTTTACAGTAATTCGGGGGCCGAAGCGAATGAAAATGCACTGAAGTTAGCTTCGTTCCATACGGGAAGGAGGAAAGTATTGGCGATGTCAAATGCGTTTCATGGGAGAACCTCAGCCGCGGTTTCGGCAACGGATATCCGGTCGATTCGTGCACCATTAAATGACAGTGAACAATTTGTCTTTACACCCTTCAACGAGATCTCCAGTTTGAAAAAACAATTGGAAACCGAAGAATATTGTGCTGTCATCATTGAACCTATTCAAGGTGTCGGGGGGATTCATCGGGCAAGTCCTAGTTTCTTACAGGAAGTAAGAGCAATCTGCACGAAAACTGGGACTATGCTTATTTTGGATGAAATTCAATGCGGGTATGGGCGCACGGGACGTTTCTTTGCACATCAGCATGCTGGGATAGAAGCCGATTTAATTACGGTGGCCAAAGGGATTGCAAATGGCCTCCCGATGGGGGCGACAATTATTTCGCCTAAAATAAAGCCGGTCACGGGGCAATTGGGCACTACTTTTGGCGGTAGTCATGTGGTTTGCGCGGCGGCACTGGCTGTACTTGATGTCATCCAAAAAGAGCAATTGATTGATAATGCCGCAGCTGTAGGTGAATTTCTGTTGAGAGAATTAAGAAAAATTCATGGCGTAAGTGAAGTGAGGGGGCAAGGATTGATGATTGGCGTAGAGTTTGAAAACGATATTCAACACCTACGGGAAGAACTTTTGTTTTCTGAAAAGATTTTTACAGGATATGCAGGACGCTATACCCTCCGCCTATTACCGCCGCTCTGTTTCACCATAAATCACGCGGAGACATTTTTGAAGAGTCTACGGAAGCTTGTGCATAAAGAGAAACTAGCCGATGATGTTTCGGTATATTGATTGGACCCGCTGTATTGATTTTTTGCGAAGTTTTAACGAAGGATTCTCCAGATGAGCTGTTGCGCTTTGATAAATGTTGTAAAAGAAGTAATTTCACATCTAGCGTATTTAATCAGTAATAGCGTATAATGGATTTCAAGACAACAAAAAAATATTTGCCTACAGCGGGTTTAGTGAGTATTAAGGAAGATAAATTATTATTGGCGTATAGCAACAATAGAAAGGCATGGTATCTGCCAGGTGGGAAGATTGATGCAGGGGAGGAAGCCCTGCAGTCCCTACGTCGCGAGATTTTGGAGGAGTTGAATATCAATCTGGATCCGGATAAAATCTCGTATTATTGCCATGTAACAGCTCCGGCGTACGGGCTTGTGCCAGAGGTTATCATGGAACAGGATTGTTTTCTGTACCCATTAACAGAGCAGATCGAACCCAGTAATGAGATTGGCGCCGTTCGTTATTTTTCACACCAAGAGTACCAGAAAGAACCTATCCAGGTCATTGGCGTTTTGCATGTGTTTGACAAGTTGAAGGCTGACGGATTGATTTAAAAAATCCTGTCGCCGCTAGATGCCATAGCCTTCATTGAGGCAGCTGATACCCTTTGTGTCTTTTAAAGGAATAATTTTTTGGCTTTTGGTATCCATTCGCCATGCCTTGATGATTTTGTCGAAATATTCTTTGCTTTCATCGACCCGGCTAATAGCTATAATTTCGCTGTCTGGTTTGTCAACTTGCTTGCAGTTGCATAAGCTGAGTTGCTCGTTGGACTTCAGTTTTTGAATATTGATGGTATCCAAAATCTTATATTTGACTTTACCTTTGCTATCATCGGGTAACAATTCCTCTAAAATACAAACACCATTTTTGGCATTTGTAAAATAGCCGGCAGCAAAGCGAAAGTCTCCTTGGGTATTCTTGTCGGTTTCAATAAGCGCACCAGTTGTATAAGTATAAGATTTTAATTCAGCAATTTCATTGATCTCACGGAATACTTTCCCATATAAGGGGTTTTTCTGATCGTTAACGGTCTTGAAACTGGACCAACTGCAAATGGATAGCATTGCAATGGGTATAATTAGTATATATCTCATGGTTTTCAAAAATTAAAAACGTTGTTTAAGTTAACAAATCTTTCTGTTATATTAAACAACGTTTTTACTGCAGCACTATTGTGTTGACAGACTTTACTAGAACTTATTGCGAGTTTATTTAGCCTGTGATTCTTGCGTCTTTTGAGATTCTTTATATACTTTGTTGTCCTCGTCATCCATTTCCATGTCGAGATCTTCTTCTTTGTATTTTCCCATTTTTAAGTGAAAGTTATCTGGAGTGCCCGTAATTCGCATAGGTATCCCAAAGATTCCAAAAGGAGGTAAGCCCAGTCGAAAACCTAGGTTCATCCGTCCGTCTAAGGTCACTTGACCTTCAAAACGAGGCCTGAATCCCATCATTTTCATTTTAGTGCGTTCGATGGTCATCACATTATTTTTGATATGGGATTTAATAACAACTTTTTTCACTTCGCCATCTTTCAATTTTTCCTTGGAAGTAGATTGACTAATTCCATTAAGTAACTTGAAGCCTCTGAATTTAATTTGATTCAGTGTTAGGGATCCATCGCCGACGATGGAGGGCATTACTGGTTGCATATTGCCATTCAATAAACCACCCAATTTATAATCCAATGAAACCAGGCCATAAGCATTTTTGGCAGAGCTAACCATTTCTCTGAATAGCGGTATCTCTTTGTAAGCGCGTTGAATATCAAAGCTGTCAGCTTTTACAGCATAATCAAAACTTGCTCTACGTGGATTTATAGGACGATAGCTTCCTTTCATATCTACTTTCAGTCCCGCTAGTTCAAAGTTTGTCTTATGAAGAATCATCTTACCGTCTTTTACCTGTAGGTCACCTTTGAAGTCTTTGATATTCATTTTATTATATGCTATGGCATTGACAAGCCCCAAGACCTGAATGTCCAAATTTTTAGGCAGAAGAACTACACCACTTTCCGAAGAGCTTGCAGTCGTCGATGTGGCCGGAGAAGCAAAAACCATAAAATCATCCACATTGATTTTCTTGCTGCTGAGTGTAAATTGCCCCTTTAACGGTGCTTGACTACTTGTTGCATAATTAATAATGTTGTTGAGATATCCTTTGATGGAAATATCATTCTTCGCATAGGCTACCAAGAATTTATCGAAATTCATTTTCTCCTGATAAAAACTGAAGTTCCCACTTCTAATTGCAATAGGCTGTGGAAGCATGTCGGACTGAACCTGGATGTTTCCAATACTTAACTGACCACTATTTTGGAGTCGGTTATAATGACCATTGGTGGCATCGCTCTGTAAACCTTTTAAACTGAAATCCGTATAGATAAAACCATCGACATTGGTACCATCTAATGCAAAGAGTTTATAAATAGGGCCGAGATTGAGCTTACCCTTGGATTGTATGCTGTACTTAATATTATTGAAGTTCTTGAGGTCTGCATTCAAGAAAAATGGTTCGCCCGCAAATGTAAATGATACCGGTAGGATTTTGACATTCAGATCTCGAAGTGAGCCTTTTTTGCTATTGACAAAGGCTTCGACCTGAATATTTTCCATCGGGATAGGATAATCATTTGACTTGATCAAGCCATTCTTCATCACGATGGATGTATTGGTTTCGGGAAAAATGTTTCGTTTGAGATCCACATAACCTTTTGCCATGAGGTTGACATCCACTAATCCTGCCAATTCAACTTGTTTAATGGGATAGAAATTTTTGATATCTGCTAAATTAAATGAAGCTTTTAAATCCGAGTTGACCGCAATTTTATTAAAATCTGTTATTGAAATAAAACCCTTTATATAGTTGTTAAGCGCCTGAACAGAAATATCATGGATTGCTATTGATGCACTTTTTAATTGGCCATCGGGATCCTTTGCTTCCAGACGATAAGCAATTTTGTCCAACCCCTGTGGGAGGTTCGCCAATTTGAATTTACCATCGACGAGTGTATTTTTGATATCAAAAGTAGGAATGGATGCAATGTATTCCTGTTCGCGTTTTTGAAGTCCTACCTTACGAATAGCTTTGGCGTATGTTCCGTCGATTTTTGCGTCAAGATTCCATTTTCCACCAAATGAAAAGTCTGGGAATTGTAGGGATTCATTGAGTTTACCGAGATCAAGATCACTTTTTATGTTGGCATGCACGGTTACAGGGTGTAAACCCGCAATGTTGCCCTGTGCATTGAAATAGCCTGAAGCAACTTTAAAGTCAAATTGTTTCAGATCAATTTGTAGTGAGTCTGGATTCAGTGCCGGCAGGTCTATCCGTAATTTTGCATTCCAGTCTGTCAGCGGATTGTTGGATTGTTTATACGCGAGAAAGCCATTGTTGACCATGAGTCCAAGGGAAAGATTAGGCATTTTGTTGTTGTCGACAATATAGTCTCCTTCTAAATTGACAAAAACCTCCGATGTACCTTTCACGGAGAGGTCCTTGATCCAAGAAGCGTAGCTATTTGGGACTAATGAAAGTAATTCGGCCAAGGTGCTTTCCTGTGATTTTAATTTGAAATCCAGATGATAACCATGGGAGATAAAAGACAACAACCCACGGAAACGAACCGGTAATTGATTTATTTTAATATCATTTCGTTCGAAGACGAAAGATAAATTATTGGTATTGATCCGTGTTAGCAAATTGGCATCGATCGACTTTTTGTCCACATACAATTCATTGTCAAAGGAAAATGAAAAGGATGCAATTTTTGCACGTGTGTTCAAGTCAAAGATATTTGACATCAGATCTCCCTTACCCTCATATTCCAGATCTTTTGCCTCTATCTGTAGCGGAATGGAGCGATCTTCATAATGGAGATTTGTTTTTTCAAGTTTAATCAGTTGGAAGGCTAAAGCACTGCTTTCGGAATTGTCTTGTGTTTTTGTAGCATCAGCGGAGCTAGATTTATAAATATTGTAATTGGCATTTCCCAAAGAATCAACCAGGATATTGATCTTCCCGCTGTTCACGATAAACTTGTCGATTACAATTTTAGATTTGAGAAGACTCATAAGGTCCACGCCAAAACTGACTTTTTTTGCAGCGAGCAGCGTGTCGTTTTTGAAAGGTTCGGCCCCTTTTAATAAGACATCATCCATCGATGCAGTAAGCAAAGGGAATTGATCAAAGAAGGTTAATCTTACTTTGGAATAATTTAATTCACCTGTAATGTGCTCGTTTACGAGCGATTTGACCTTGCTGTTTACTTCATTTTCGAATATATAAGGAATAGATAATATGCTGATAACGAGTAGTACGGCGATGCTTGTAAAAACGATAGCGATACGTTTCACAACTTTTATAAATGTTGCTTTTGACACTTTGGAATTTTTTGTGGTTACAAAAATCAGAAAATTATTATTAATCTCAGTTATGTGATGCATTTATTTTGAAAAGGGCTTGGATTATGTCGTTTTTCATTGACAAGAGGCCGCGTTAAAGCCTTTCTTGCGAAGTGCTTTGCATAGGCTTTTAAAAATTTCATGTATTTTTGCAGCGTGAAATTTCGATTTAAAAATGCCGAACAGAAGAATAGTATCATCCTGACTGCCTGTTTGTTTTTGTTGTTGTTGATTGGGGGGGGCTTGCTCGGTATTATCCATCATAAAGTAGACCTCCTTAAGAAGAGGATACTGATCGATTTTGCAGATGAGAATATGTTGCTTGTCAAAAAGCAATTGGAGTTGTTGCAGCAAGATCTATTCCTTTCGGAAAAAAAGATCTTAAATCAGCCCGCCTTTGATCTAAAAGAAAGTGCTGACTCGCTGTTGGTCGTTTTGCCGGTTGGACAAGCGGACTCTGTCAATCAGCGAATGCTTACCTTGTTACGCACACGGACAATAAATCACCGACTATATCACATTTATCTGGATGTAGTAAAATTGAATGCCTATTTCGCGGAACTCAATTTCGGAAGACGAGCTTATTTCGAGATTTACGACGACCGTGGATTATGTGTGTATTCTCCAGATAATCGAAAGTGGGGTAAGCGGGCCAGTACAGCAGTTGCAAAACAAGGACAGATTGTGAAATCTGATTTTCTTCAGCTGGACGTTATGGTCAATTCGTATCCCTGTAACATTCTTTTAGTGGGTGGTGAAATCAAGGTGTATGTCCTGTTGCTGAGTATTGAAGAGGAAATCCAAGAATTGCTAACGTATAGCATCTTGCTTGGTGTGGGCTTGATGTTGGTAGCTATGGTGTTAATCTACTTTAATATCGTGGAGCGTCGCAAGATTCAGCAACTGAAACTGCAATCCCTGAAGCAAGAGAATGAATATACGCGCATGCAGTTGGTTCAACTGCGGCAGCAGATCAATCCGCATTTTTTATTCAATACATTTGGGTCGCTTCAATACCTGATTGGAAAGGACAATGATCTTGCGAAGTCTTTTATTGGCAAGATGACAAAAGTCTACCGGAAGATGCTCCGCACAGATGAAGCCGAATGGTCATCATTGGGGGAGGAGCTGGAATTGGCCAAAGCCTATTTCTTTTTACAGCAGGTGCGGTTCGGAGCGGCCTTAAGTGATATGGAAATTCGGCTGCCAGCAACATGTTTGGATCGGAAAATTCCACGTTTGGGCCTGCAGATGCTGGTAGAAAATGCGATCAAGCATACCCGTATTTCGATCGAACATCCGCTGAAGATTCAGATCATCTATCTTGTTGAAGAAAACGTGCTGGAAATCCGCAATAACTGGCAGCCCAGACAGGGGGCAGAGCTGGAAGGTGAGGGGTATGGGCTTAATTATTTAGCATCCATCTATCGTTATTATGCGATGTCGGGCTTTCGGTACGGGATAGAATCGGACTTTTTTTCGGTATACTTACCACTCTCATCCAGTTGAAAATGAAGAATAAAAGATGGTCGGTTTACGTGTTCATGTTTTAGTAGCGCGTGTTCATACCTTTAAACTGCGTGTTCATCGCTTTGCATACTTTTCTGTATAATATTTTTAACAAATTTGGCTCCTAATCTAGAAATATTAGTTCGTGGTTAGCCTAATCCTATCCGATCAAATAGCATAAGTTTTAAGTATAAATGACTTGGAATTGACCTGCTTGGAATAGACAAAATTACTTTCTAATCGTTCTGTAGTAAGCTAAAATTAGCTTATGGATAACACGAGATAATAGCTTGATGATCCGTCATCACTTTTGAAAAACACATGGAGTGCAACGAGCTCAGATATCACCTTTGAAAACAAGGGCTCAAAATATTTATTTGATGAAAAACACTTACACTAAGTTAGCCATAGGTCTTTTATTTTCCGCTGGTCTAATGCAATCTTGTTCATTATTGCAAACAGTAGGCCTGCGAAAAAAAGAAACGGTTACTTCTGCTAAAGATTCTATTGCCAAGAAAGATACGACAGCTGCGTACGACAAATTGTTTAAAGATGCCCGGGTTGATACTGGTATGTTTACGGTAATTCGTAAGGAAAATAATTACTATTTTGAAATTCCATTGAAGAAAATGGGGCAGGATATTCTGTTGATACAGAAGCTGTCTTCCGTTCCATTGGCTTTAAATGAGGCTGGGGTAAACAAAGGAATGAATTATGAAAATAAGGTCATCCGGTTTACACTCCGCAAGGAGAAGAAAGAAGTGTGGGTTTCGGAGATCAAACCTCAGGTGGAAGTCCCTAAAGGTGACGCAATAGCCGCTTCGGTATACGATAATTACCGCCCTTCTTATATTGAATCTTTTAAGATTGAAAGTTATTCAAAAGATTCAAGTGCTGTTGTAATCAAAGTCAATAAGGTATTTGATGGTTCAGAAAAGAGTTTTACGGATGTGTTTACTTCCTTGGGTTTGGGAACTTCACCTAAAACCAGTATATCTACAGTTGAAGATATCAAATCCTATGCGAATAATATCGTTGTGAAGTCTGTATTTTCTACCAAGGTGACGGAAGGTAATGAATCTGTACCGGTTTCTTTGGAAATTACAAGTAACCTTTACGAACTGCCTGAAACGCCTATGGTTGCCCGGTTTGCAGATCCAAGGGTTGGTTTCTTTACTTCGCCGCGTTGGTATTTTAACGATAAACAACAAGAACTGGATAAGAAAAATCTGGTCAATCGCTGGCGTTTGGAACCGCGTGACGAAGACAAAGCGCGCTATCTGAAAGGGGAGCTGGTCGAACCCAAAAAACCGATTGTCTTTTATTTGGACCCAGCGACCCCAAAACAATGGCGTCAGGCCATTATTGATGGCGTACATGATTGGCAGGTCGCCTTTGAAGCTGCTGGCTTCAAAAATGCAATTCTGGCCAAACAACAGCCGGATAGTGTCAAATTTGATCCAGACGACGCTAATGTTTCTTCTATTGTATACGCAGCATCTGCTCAAGCTAATGCCATGGGGCCATCTGTTGTTGATCCACGCTCAGGGGAGATATTAGAAGCTGACGTGATTTGGTGGCACAACGTCATGACTATTTTGAACAGTTGGATGCGCATACAGACCGGTATCGTAGATACATCAGTACGTGCTAATGTTTTCTCCGATGAGAAAATGGCACATGCTATTCGTTTTGTGTCGTCCCATGAAATTGGACACACGCTTGGATTGATGCACAATATGGGCTCTTCGGCAAGTTTCCCTGTTGATTCGTTGCGTAGCAAAAGCTTCACCGCTAAAATGGGAGGGACCGCTCCTTCCATCATGGATTACGCACGTTTCAATTATGTCGCACAGCCTGAGGATGGCGTAGAACAGATTACTCCCGTGATCGGTGCTTACGACAAGTATGCCATTGGCTGGGCCTACCGCTGGTATGGCAAAACACAGCCTTGGGATGAAATCCCTTTGCTGAGAAAGGAAATTGATAGCCATGTACATGATCCTATTTATCATTACGGTGAACAGCAGGACTCTAAAAATATCGTTGATCCGCGGGCTCAATCGGAAGATCTTGGTGATGACGCCATGAAGGCTGGCGAATATGGTATGCTGAATCTGCGTCGCATGATGCCTAATATTATCAATTGGACAACCAATGTCGGCGATGATTACTACCGTGCCGGTAAGTTGTATATGGGCGTGGTTGGACAATGGTATGCATATGCTGATCATGTTTTAAATAATATTGGTGGTATTTACCTCGAAAATGCTGTTTTGGGTGATCAAAAAGATGCCTATAGCCCAGTACCAAAAGACAAACAACTACGTGCTTTGGAGTACCTCAAGAAGAATGTCTTTTACATGCCCGAATGGTTGTTCGTTCCGGAGCTGATGGCAAAAACTTTTCCATTGAAAGATTCTCCGATAGGACCATTTGAGTACGCTCCTTATAACTTACAACGTGAATTTCAATACGCTATGTTGTATAAACTGGTCAATGATGAACGTTTGCTGCGTATGGTTGAGATGGAAAATCTTTTCGGAAGTAAGAAAGCATGGAGCGCACCGGAGTTTTTAACTTCTGTACGTCAGACGGTTTTTGCTAAAACCATCAGCGGACAATCGTTGGATCTTAAAACACGGATGCTGCAACAAAACTATGTGGATGTGCTGATGGTCTCTACCAACAAATCGATGGAGAAACTAAATGCGAAGAAACTAGCAGGTATCGAGCAGCTGGTTGAAGCGACGCAACCTGATCTATGTTTACATCCACAACATGCATCCTCTTCAAAAGCTGGACTGCGGAATGTACATGTCACTGGTATGATCCGTACTTCGGATATGCTGACTTATAAACGCGCTGAATTATATGAGATTTACCAGTTGTTGAAACAAAAGCAGCGGACTGGTGATGCGACGACAAAATCGCATTACATGGATCTTTTATTGCGTATTGCAAATACCTTAGAATTAAACTAATATATTAACATCTACCAAAATGAATAAGTTTTTAATACCGTTGACCTTCATGTGTGTGCACGTTGCGCATGCGCAGGAATCCAGAGAATTGAAAGGAAAGGTTCTGGATGCGGTCACTTTAAAACCTGTCGTGGGGGCGACAGTTGTCGTTGAAAGTTCGGCAGTAGCAGAAGATATCGGTGTACCTAATCAGGTGCAGCAGTCGGCATTGGGTTCATTGACCGATGCGGCTGGAGAATTTCGCTTAAAAGTGCCTAGTAATTTAAAATATGTAACGATTAGCTATGTCGGGTACCAGCGTATTCAGGTGCCGGTATTTCAGGATCATAAGACAATCTTGCTTCAGCCAAGTGGTGAATCTTTAGATGAAGTGATCGTAACAGGTTATACGGATATCAAAAAACGTAAGAATACGACGGCTTACAATAAAATCAATGTCGCTGATATCAAACAAACCGGAGTTTCATCGATCGACGAAATGTTGGCTGGTCAGGTCGCAGGCTTGCAGCTGAGTAATTTTAATGGTGGACCTAACAGCGCGCCACAGATCCGTATCCGGGGTACGGTATCACTCAATGGCACACAAGACCCCTTATGGGTCATCGATGGCTTACCGATTGAAGGAGCTGAATTGCCCAAACGAATTGACAAAGACAATTTGAATAGCTTGAGTAATCTTCCGATTGCGGGTATCAATCCTGACGATATCGCCGATATTACGGTATTAAAGGATGCAGCGGCGACTTCCATCTATGGCGCGAGGGCGGCAAATGGAGTCATTGTGATTACCACAAAAAGGGGGAAATCTGGACCTGCAAAACTGCAGGTATCAGCAAATACTTTTGTGACGCAACGTCCGGATTTCGGTAAACTCAACCTGATGGATGCCAATGAAAAAGTGGACTTTGAACTCTTGATGGCCGACCGCACCGATTTAAATTATCGTGCGGATAAGGGGGCCGTTATGCGGATATTAAACAAAGCAAATGCATTGGATGCTTACCGTTCGGGTGGTTTGGCAGCCTTATCACCTGAAGTACAGCAGTCAATCAATCAATTGCGCACACAACAGACGGATTGGGGAAAAGAACTTTATCGTCAAGCTTTGAATCAGCAGTATTCAGCTTCAATTTCTGGTGGTAATGACGGGCATCGTTATTATTTGTCCAGCGGTTTTTACGATGAGAAGGGAGCAACAAAAGGAGCAGATCTTCGTCGTTATTCTTTGACATTAAATAATGACTTCAATATTAACGACAGATTCAAAGCTGGAATCAATCTATTAGGATCCGTTTCAAATAGGCAGAACCCAATCCAGGATGACGATGCCTTTACTAATCCTAGTAATTATATGCGTTTGGTTAATCCATACTTGACTGTACGTGATCAATCTGGTAAATACAATTATGATCCGGATATTGAAGGCTATGAAAAAGATACCTATATTCCTTTCAATGCTATAGAAGAAAGGGAGAATACCAAATATACGTTAACGAATAAGGCACTGAAAGCGATTGGTTACCTGGAATATACTATTATTCCACAATTGTCATTACGCTCCGAATTTGGTTTGCAGTTTGATGAAAACAGCACAGAAAAATTTGCCGATCAGGAAAGTTATAATACGCGCAAGTTGCGGGCTTCGACGCGGTATTACGATTCTGCAACTAAAACGTATAAATATTTCTTGCCTACAGGAGGTAAGATCGAAAATATCAATAATAGTATCTTCCAATATAATTGGAAAACTTACCTAAAATATAACAAAACTTGGAACGACAGACATGAGCTGGAATTGATGGGAGGAACAGAGCTGCGCCGTAGTACGAATAAAGCCGTATCAACCAAAGGTTTTGGCTACAATCCAGCGACTTTAACTACACAAAGTATTGTTTTTCCAAATAGTAATGATCAAACAAACGCCAAATTCCTTCAGTATAGTAAGGGATATATCGAGAACTCATATGCCTCTTTTTATGGAAATGCGACCTATACGTTTGATCGTAAATACAACGTCAATGGTAGTATTCGTTATGACGGCTCAAATATGTTCGGTGTAGATCCGCAATATCGTTTCTTACCAATCTGGTCTTTGTCCGGATCCTGGAACGTACTTGAGGAGGACTTCATCAAAGGAAAAACGGCGTTATCGGATCTCCGTTTACGTGCTTCCTACGGTATCCAGGGCAATGTCGATCGGAATACCTATCCATTTATCGTTGGAAGGTATGGAAATTCGACTTTAATTTCGGGTTATAATGAAGGAACAGTTACGGTTGAGATACCTGCAAATGATAAATTACGTTGGGAGCGTACGCAATCTTATAATGCTGGAGTTGATCTAGGTCTATGGAAGAATAGATTGAATATTACGGTTGACTATTACAACAGAAAAAGTACCGACCTAATAGCTTATAGTGCATTGCCTTTAGAAAACGGTTTCCAGAATGTGCAGGTCAATTGGGCCTCAGCACGAAACCAAGGTGTAGAACTGACCATATCAAGCCGTCAGATTCAAACAGATAAATTCTCCTGGTCAACGGACTTTAATATCGCACATAATGACAATAAGTTATTGAAGGTTATGAATGATCCGAAGGCTTATGCACCAGAGGCACAGGAAGGGCGCCCAATCAGTGGTCTATATGTGCTGGAAACGGCTGGACTGGATAAAGATGGTGTGATGCAATTTAGAAATCAAGATGGATCGGTTTCAAGCTTTGAAGAGTTTTATGGTTTATACGATCCTTGGGCTGATTTCTTGCCGGGTTATATGTCGCAAACCGACATGACAGCTGCAGAATACCGTTCTAAATTTAAATACAAGGGTAGTAAAGATCCGAAGTTTATCGGTGGTATGACCAACCGTTTCCGTTATGCTAACTTTGACTTGGCGATTTCAGCTGTCTTCAATCTGGAGCGTTGGGTAAGCCGTACACCGACTTATAATCCAGCGAAGGTCGACCGCGGACAGAATTATACAACAGATCTTTTGAATGTCCTACAAAAGGGTGGTAATATGCCTGCTTTGGGAAGTATAAGTTCTGAATTAAATGACCGCTGGATGGCCTACGCGTGGTTGGAGAGTAATGATCCAATCAATTCATTCAGCCAGTATGATATTTGGGCTAAGAAAATGAGTTATGTCCGTATCAATAGCGTACGTTTGGGATATACACTACCTCCTGCACTAAGCAAAAAAATTGGTGCAAGCAATTTACGCGTGAATGTAGAAGGACGTAATCTATTTGTTTTCGGAGCAAATTATGAAGGGTATTTTGATCCGGAGACTTATGGAAACTATTATGCGCAGCCGATCAGCAAATCTTTTGCTTTTGGTCTGTCAGCAAGTTTTTAATTCTTTTAACTGATTTATAACATGAAAAAAATAGTTTATTTTGGAATGGTAATGGCTGCTAGTGCATTGGCATCCTGCAATAAATATTTAGATATACAACCGGTAGGAACGGTCATTCCTGCCTCGGAAAGTGATTTTAGAGGGTTAATGACAAGTAGTTATACTGGTTTTCCTGCGCATAAGTCTTATTTGTCCTTGCGTACAGATGAACTATTGTTGGATGAAAGTTCGACAGATGCGGCTAGAACCAAAGATATCTATCTTTGGAACGATCAAAACCCCGATCCTGCAACAATTGCTTATCCTTATTTGGCATTCTATAAAAGTATTTTTTATACGAATCAGATCATCAGTACGATCGATGACAAGTTGGCTAGTAATGGTACAGTAGACCAGATCAAGGGTGAAGCTTATCTCATGCGGTCTTATGCTCATTTTGAGTTGTTAAATCTTTACAGTGAGGTCTATTCGGCGAGCAATGCAGGGCTTCGGGGCGTTCCTTTATCAACAAAGATTGACCTGGAACAACGTTTTGTTCCCGCGACCATTGGAGAGTCTTATACGCAGATCCTGACTGACATGGAAAAAGGGACAGCGTTACTGACTGTGGATGATCAGGCAAAAGGTGTTAACTATCGCTTTAGCAAACGCGCTGCTTTTGCAATGGCCTCACGCGTTCATTTATACCGCGGTGAGTGGCAGGAAGCAATTGATGCCGCTAAAAAAGCTTTGGTTATAAATGACAAATTGGTTGATCTCAATGTTGCTGGAAGCCTACTTCCGAATGATTTTGAATCCACAGAGATGATTATGGCTTTGGAAAAAGTATCTGTTCCTGGAGTACGTACAAGTTCCTTTATTTCACCGGCCTTATTAGACAGTTATTTAGCAGGTGATTTGAGAAAAGGTCGTTACTTCCAAAAAAGTGGGGGCGATTATGTATCCCTCAAAGGTGGAGACAACCGTTTTAACGTGAGTTTTAGAAATGCTGATCTTTATTTGACGATGGCCGAATGTTATGTTCGTCTGGGAAATACAGCAGAAGCATTAAAATACCTGTCTGCTTTAAAGAAAAACAGATTTACCGCAGATGCATACGCCAAAGAAACGAAGGCCGACGCAGGTTTGTCAAAGGAGCAATTGCTAGATGCGGTTCTGCTGGAACGCAAGCGTGAACTGGCGCTAGAGGGATTACGCTGGTATGATCTAAAACGGACGACAAGACCGGCGATCACACACAGTAGTTTCGGTAGGACGGTAACCCTGCAGCAGAACGATCCACGTTATGTGATTCGTTATCCACAGGAGGCAATCAATAATAATCCCGATCTGTTAAAATAATCGATTTTTTTTTATCCTATATATATTAATCCATTTTCTTTTTTTAGGAAATGGATTTTTTATTACATTCAACCCATGGGATGGAAAATACTGATTGTCGAAGACGAAGACTGGGCTTTTGTAGGCTTAAAGGAAATGTTGACTGCGCTCTATGGAGAAAGCGAATTGATCTTTACCAATGCAAAAGAGGTTCAGGAAGCGGTGACGACGATCAATAGAAATCAATTCGATCTGATTTTTATGGATATCCACCTGATGGATGGGCTGAGCTTTGAAATTTTTAAACAGGTATCGATCGATGTGCCACTGATTTTTACGACTGCTTACGAACAATATGCATTGGAGGCCTTCCAAAATAAGGGTTATGCCTATCTGTTAAAGCCTTTCGATAGCGACGAGTTGGCGGAGATCATGAAACGTATCGAACCGCTACTACCCAACGTAGAACCTCGGCTCAAACAGCGCTTCCTAGTGAAATACGGTAATTTTTTAAAGTCGCTGGCCATTGCTGATATTGCCTATTTTATGGCAGAAGACAAAGAGCTGTATGCCGTAGAAAAAGGATCGGGAATTGCATATATTATTGAAGATACCATCACACATCTCGTTTCACAGGTGGATCCCACAGTTTTCTTTCAGATCAATAGGAAATTCCTTGTTCGGATAGATGCCATCCAGTCCATGTTAAAGATTAGTCGAAATCGAATCAAGTTAGAGCTAATGCCTTCAACCCCAGAAGGAATTGTCGTCATTGTTAGTGAGGAACGGTCCCCGAAGTTTCAAAAATGGCTTGATCAATAATGGTGAGTTAGCTAACTAAAAAATATTTTTCTAGACATAATTATAAATTAAATTGCTGAGTATTAGTGTTTTTTGTTTTTAGCTCTTAAAATCTAGTAATTCAATGGATTTTGTTATATATTTGCACTCGAATAAAATCTATTAAACAAGTAGTTTTTATTCGAGTGCAAGAAGCCGCCGTGTTTTTTGTTTTTAATCACACTTAACTTATTTAGTAAAGCATTCTTACGATGTACGCAAAACTTAAATACATTCCTATTGCTGCTATAGCATTATCGGGGGTCAATATGAACAGGCTCTATGCTCAGCAGCGGGCTATACAAGGAAAAGTTGTTGATGCCAATACCGGTCACCTACTTCCTGGAGTAAATGTTCGCATTTCGGGGCAAAATCAAGGAACCTTAACGAATTCAAAAGGAGAGTTTACAATCAATGTCACAGGTGACGTATTACCTGTATTGGAATTTTCTTTTGTTGGTTATGAATCTCAACAGCTAAAAGCAACAAGCACAAACTTAACATTGTCCTTGAAACCCTCCAGTACAGATCTGGAAGAGGTGGTGGTCGTGGCTTACGGTACTGCCAAACGTACAAACATAACGGGATCGGTCAGTACAGTAAGCAGCAAAGCGATCGAAAATAGACAAGTGTCAAATATTACCAAAGCATTAGAGGGACAGGTACCGGGCTTACAGTCCGTGGCGTCCTCGGGACAGCCAGGTACTGAAGCAGCCATCCGTATTAGGGGTATCGGCTCCATTAATGCCTCCAGTGCACCTTTGATCGTGTTAGATGGTAGTCCCTATGCAGGAGATATTAACTCCATCAATCCGAATGACATTCAGTCCATCTCTGTTTTAAAAGATGCAGCATCAAGTGCACTTTATGGTTCCAGAGGGGCAAATGGGGTGATTATCATTACCACAAAGTCGGGTGTGACTTCCGACAACACCAAGATTAATCTCAATTTTACACAGGGCTATTCAACACGTGCAGTTCGTGACTATGATCAGGTGTCGACCGATGAATATTTTCAACTCTATTGGGAAGCTTTAAGAAATAAAAACCTATCAAATGGCCTTACGGCAGAGCAAGCGGCGTCCAATGCAAGTAAGACCGTATTGACAGATTTAAATATTAATCCTTACGGCAGTCAATACCCACAGCCGGTCGGCGTAGATGGTAAATTGGTTGCTGGAGCAAAAACGCTTTGGAATGATCCATGGACCGACGTATTGCAACGTACTGGGGTGCGTACACAGGCAGACCTCGGATTTAGCGGTGGTAGTGCGAAAAGTACCTACTACATTTCAGGAGGTTATCTCAATGATCAAGGAATTGCAATTGAATCGGGCTTTAAACGCTATAATCTGCGTGCAAATATTGACAGTAAAGTCAAGTCTTGGTTAAATGTAGGTCTGAATATAGGTGGTAGCAGTACACAACAAAAATACCCGCAGTCTGAAGACAGTAATACGGCTAATATTATAAATTTTACGAGACTGGTCCCGTCTTTTTATCCGTACTATGAGCGGAATGCGGATGGCTCATATGTCCTTGATGGAGCCGGAAACAAGATTTACGATTTTGGAGAATATCGTCCAAGTGGTGCGACTCCACGTAATAATCTGGCAGCATCTCTTCCTTTGGATCGAAATGATATCCGCCGTGAAAATCTATCTGCGCGAACCTATTTGGAAGTTTTGTTTTCTAAAAACTTAAAGTTTAAGTCGACTTATAGTCTTGATTATCTCAATGGAAATACGCACGACTACACTAATCCATTGTTGGGCGATGGTGTGAACACCGGGGGGTATGTGTATCGTTCAAACGTACGTACGGTCGCACAGACCTGGAATAATTTGCTGACCTATGAAAAGCAGTTTGGTTTGCATTCCCTCAATGTATTGGCCGGACAGGAATACTATGATTTTAACAGCAGTAATATAAATGGTAGCAGACAACAGTTTGTACTTCCTTATTTTGACGAACCTGCTGCTGCATCTCAACTTAATAATTTTACAGGATCCAGTGTTGATTATAGGTTACTGAGCTTTTTGGGAAGAGCGGAGTATAACTATGATAACAAATACTATTTTTCAACTTCCTTACGGACAGATGGCTCATCTCGTTTTTCGCCGGATAAACGTTGGGGTACATTCTGGTCTGTGGGCGGCTCATGGAAACTGAAGCAGGAGGATTTTCTGAAGGATAATACAACGGTTAATCAGTTAACCGTCAGAGCGAGTTATGGTGGACAAGGAAACGATAATTTAGGTACCTATTATGCTTATAAAGGACTTTATACGATTGCCAATAGCTTAGGTAAGGGCGGTACCTATACCGGCAGGTTGGCTACGCCGGATCTAAAATGGGAGTCGAACCTTAATTTGAATGTGGGGGTTGACGTATCCGCTTTTGAGAACCGGGTGTCGTTAAGTGTGGAGTACTTTAACCGTCGAAGTAAAGATTTGCTATTTACAATGCCGATGGCTTATTCAACAGGATATACAGGCTATGATGCAAATATAGGAGCGCTGAAAAATACAGGTGTCGACGTGGATATTCGTACTGTCCCCGTTCGAAATGAAAATTTTAAATGGAATTTAGACGTCAATCTTTCGCATTATAAAAACAAGATTACAGCTTTGCCAAAAGATAACAAACCGATCATTACAGGGAATAAACTCCTGCGCGTAGGCGGAAGTATCTATGATTTTTATCTGCCGGAATGGGCTGGAGTAAATCCAGATAACGGTCTGCCGCAATGGTATACTGCTGATAAGGACGGTAATAAAACAGGTGAAAAAACTTCGGAATACAGTAAGGCTGGTAATTTTATTGCCGGAACTTCATTGCCGGATCTTGTCGGCGGGATTCAAAACAGTTTCACCTACAAAAATTTTGATTTGTCTGCTTTATTGAGTTTTAGTTTGGGTGGACAGATATTAGATAACGATTATATTCAGCTTATGCATAGCGGTAATAATCCAGGACGCGCTTGGTCAAAGGAGATCCTCGAGCGCTGGACGCCTGAGCATACGCAGACCGATGTGCCTAAATTGACAACTGATAACTTGAATTGGACTTCTTCGTCCACACGCTTTCTTTACAGTGGCACTTATGCACGCCTTAAAAATGTAAGTTTAGGTTATCGATTACCTTCGGATTTATTGAAGCGGATAGGTGTAGAAAAACTTCGCGTCTTTGCAACAGCCGAAAATCTATTGACATTTTATGGTCATCAAGGAATGGATCCAGAACAGACGGTGAATGGGGCGACCTATTTTCGCTATCCGGCAATGCGAACAATCTCTGGTGGTATTCAGCTTGTTTTTTAATGCCTTATTGTTAATCTGAGAATTTAAATGAAAATCATGAAACTAAAAATTGTATATATCATATTGGCGCTCTCCCTAGTGAATGCATCATGTAAGGATGCGCTTGAGCTGGATCCGACGACCGCAGTGCCTGAAGGTGAAGTTTTTAAAAACACCGACAATGTTGCTACGGTGATCAACGGTACCTGGAAGTATTTAAATGATACCTATTTTACCTATGCTAATCCGGGATATACAGCGGTGATGCGTACTAGTGATGCGATGGGAAGTGATGTGGCGGTGACCACCAAATATGGCTATCGTGATGCTTATGCCTTTACCGAATTGACAAATAATCGATCAAATCGTGTCAATTCTTTTTGGATTATGTTGTATAAGGTGATCGATAACATGAACAATGTCATTGCAAAGGTAGATGGGGCCGAAGGCTCTACTGAAACTAAAAATGTGTTAAAGGGAAGAGCTAAAGCATTACGTGCATTTTCCTACTTAAATCTTGCTACCTTTTATCAGTTTAGTTACCTCAAGGACAAAAATGCGAAATCTGTTCCGATTTATACCGAACCCAGTACACTATCGACTGAAGGAAAATCAAGGTCAACACAGGCAGAAGTGTATGAACTTATCTTGAAAGATCTCAAAGACAGTGAAAGCTTGTTGGCTTCTGCTGGTCGAGCGGATAAATACGAAATCAATGCAGAGGTTGTTTATGGTTTGCTCGCTCGGACTTATCTGCAGGTTGGCGAATGGAAACTGGCCGCAGCGTATGCTGAAAAAGCAGCTCAGAAGTATAATTTAATGACTCCGTCAGATTATCAGGCGGGTTTTAATGATCTTGGAAATAGCGAGTGGATTTGGGGGCATCAGCAGACTAACGAGCAAAATGTGGCAAGTTATACATTTCATTATTTGGATGTTTCGTCAGCTGGATCTTATTACTATAGTTTTATGGCCGATCCTTATTTTAAAGATTTATTCGATACCAGTGATGTGCGTTACGGTTTATTTGAATGGGATAATTTACCCGGTCGGGAGGGCTTTCTACGGTATAAGAAGTTTAAGTTTAAATCGAATTTGATCGGTGACATTGTGTATATGCGTGCTTCGGAAATGGTTTTGATCGCTGCCGAGGGGTACGCACGGGCTGGTGAAAAAGATAAAGCAGTAGCGGCCTTGAATAAGTTGCGTGCAGCGAGGAATGCAAAGCTGTTTTCAGGAAATGATACGGATCAATTAATTGCAACGATCCTGATTGAAAGACGAAAAGAGCTTTGGGGGGAAGGATTTGCCCTGTCGGATATTCTTCGAACACAAGGAAAGGTTGCACGAAAATCTTATGTTGATGCAGACGGCAAGCCTATTCAAGTCCAAATTGTGGGTGCAGATGGCAAACCGAAGCTAGTGAACGGGCAGGGGCACCGGGTTATTAAGTTTCCTAATGGATCTAATTTTGTGGAAAATAGCCCTTATTATTTGTTTGCTATCCCATACGAAGAGACTGTGCGGAACCCGAATCTGTAAAGTTAGTTGTTGGTTTATTATTGAAGAAATCCGGTGTACCCTGTGCATCGGATTTTCTTTTTTCCCGCTCGCCCTTCTTCTTAGGCTGTATATTGTGGTTCCTTATGTTGAAGAATGCTTCCTTTTTTTAGTGTCGCCCTGTTGATCCTGCTTCGCGTTGGGCTCTTCTCGATTTAAAGGTTGTCATCTTTTTCCTCTTGTATGTTGTTTTTTCAGCTGGCTTATCGTGTTCCTGTAAATTTGGACAAGAGATTGCGTCGGTAAATAGGGTGAGGGTTAGTTTTCCACATTATGTTAATAACGCTGTTGAAAACCTGTTTAAAAGAAAAATACAGTTATTAACAGTACTTATTAACATTATGTTGATAACCTTTCTTTTTCTTCTTTTTGCTTTTGTTCATCCAGATGATGTATCCGGTGATGGGCAAGGAAGCACAAAAGAGGCTAGCTAGGCAAGCAATAATTTTTGTTGTGAGTCCACCGATGGCACCGGTATGAATATCATAGTTAAGTGCACCGAGCTTATCCCCATACTGCAATTCGTTGCTGGATTTGACTGCTGTAAGACTCTTTTCTTCTTTATTATAATAAAGCCAGTCAAATACACCACTTCGTTTTTCATGATGTCTCACCTGTATATCCATTGCTGTTTCGGTCTCTTTTTTTAGTCGGATCGACATCATTTCAGCATCCGGATAATTTGTCAAGGCATACCGCAGCGCATTGTCCTGAAATTTCTTTTCCACAGCGGGCAAGGGTATAGGGGAGCTACGTGTGGAAGAAGCTGTTGGCGACTGCAATAAATTGAATGTTGCGCTATAGGTCTTTTTAAAATCCGGAAAAGCAAAAGCGAGTCCCGTAATGGCAAAAATCAATCCGATAAATAAACTGTAAAATCCGATGACATTGTGGAGGTCGTGGTTCAGTCGCTTCCATTTGACTTTGGTATCTAACCAAAAACTGCGCTTGAGATTCTTGCCCTTCCATTTTTTTGGCCACCAAAGAACAATACCACTAAGTAAGATAAGGACAAAAATGGCCGTTGACCAGGCGACGATAGGGTGGCCATATTGCTTGCCCAAGAGGAGGTTTAGGTGAAGCTGAAGCACTAACTGAAAGAACTCTGTTTTTGAATTCTCTACTTGCTGTACCTGGCCAGTATATGGATTGATGAAAACGCGTTTGTAATAGCGGTAATAATTCCAATGGCCAAATGCTTTTTCGTCCGTTTTTATGGCACGAAATACCCAGGTACGATTCTTCGAAGGATAGAGATCAACCCGCGTGATTTTTTGATTTTTTTTGAGGCTTTTCTGTGCGCTGTCAAGAAGTGTACTTAATGGTAGTGGAGTTTTTGAGTGGATGGTTGTATCGGAGATAAAATATTTTTCAGGATAAGCCCAGAGCTTGAGCTCATCCTGAAAGGTGTATATGCTGCCCGTCAGGCTTAGGATGAATACCACAACTCCGGTGATGATTCCGAGCCATTTATGCAACCAAAGAATGACGGTCTTAAACATATTAAAATTTATAGTTAATGTTAAATGAGGCCAATATACCTTGTCCTTTGACGTATTCTTCATTTAAGGCACGATATTGACTGACAACAGGGTAATAGTTTTTATTGAATAAGTTTTCTACACCCATACCGATAGACCATTGTTTGTTTACTTGGTAATTTCCATTTAAGTTAAATAGGTCAACAGTTTTAACGGGGCCTTCACTGTTTTTGTAGACGCCTTTATCGTTTGGAAGAAAGCGATCCCGGGACCCGGTATGTACCCAAAAAAGCTGAAAAGTTAAGGGTTTGATTGGCGTGTAATAGATGTATCCCGTTGCTTTGTCTGGCGAGATCCGTGAACCATTGAGGTAGGATTTTGATCCATCGTCTTTTTTTGACTTTCCTTCCACATAGGCATAGGTTCCACCGATGGTCAATTGAGGCGAAATATGAGCGCTTAATGCAATTTCGTAACCATACACATCTTCTGGAAGACGTTGTGGCATCAGGTAACCGCCAATGTCCACCAGTTCAACACCCATTTTTGAAGTACTGTAGTAACAAGATGCTGATAGCTGGAAAATGCTGTAATTGCTTGAGAATCCGATTTCGTAATTATTGGTGATAATAGGATCAGTTTTTAGGCTATCTAAATCATTATCTGTTGCCCGACGTACAATACGGCCAAGTTCATTGATCGCGAAACCTTGAGAGAAACTCACGAAGGGATTAAAGATCGCGAATTTGTTGTAACGCAAACCTGCATTGAAGGTCGCTCCTTTGTAGGGGATATTGCCTCCTTTTACAGCAATACTTCCTTCGTTGTTGGGACCTGTAGCGATGGTATTGAAATCCTTTATTTTGACTGTTGCATTTTCATAACGTACACCGCCTTTAAAGATTAAGTTTTCTAGGAAATCAATTTTTACCTGGGCGTATGGAGCAACGTTTAACATATTCATATAGGGAATATAGACCCTGCCATCGGTCAGATTTTGATCCGTAACATCATTTAATAAATCCACACCATAGGTGATATCCGCATTGGAACCCAATACCTGGAAAGGTGTGTTTAGGTTAACGCGTAGGCCTTTTTTCTCCGAGTTGATCTGTGTTTGTCCCGGACCGTACCATGCAGAGGCTTTCTCAACATAACGGTTCATGGATCGAAATGTATTGTAGTATACAGAAGCAGTTAAGGCTGTCGAAGCGAATAGATTACTTTTAGTATAGGTCAACATGGCATTGTGGTTATACGGAGTTCCGGCAGGTTTACCTGGATCATCGCCTTTTACGCCTATCGTTGGCGTTTGACCATATACACCCGTTTTGCTGATGTATCTGTTGTGTTGGTTACTTCTGTAGAAGTTGTACACTGCTGTAATATTGGAACTACTATCGATACGGTATCCGGCCTTTAAAAATGCATTGTATTGATAGGTGTTCGAAAGACCGTCTGTCTGACCAAGGGGAACTCCGTCGCCATCGCGCTGCAAGCCAACATAATCGGCCGAACCGCTAACGGTATAATTCCATCTGTTTTTTTGTCCGTACAAGGTTTGTCCTATGCGATATCCCATGGTGCCGGCGCTGTGTACGGGATTGAATGTTGTTCGTAGACTGGTGATTCCTTGGATAGCTGCAGCGTCTTTGGAGGGATTGCGTGTGATGTAATTGATAATCCCGCCTGCCGATCCATTTCCATAGATGGATGTGGCACCTTTGATAACCTCCACGCGCTCGATGACACTTGGGTCAATGGTCCGGAGATCACGTTGTCCATTCATCAAAGGTGTAGATTGCGGAATTCCATCGATCAACACCAGTACAGATCGCCCACGCAGTGTTTGTCCAGAATTGGTCGCTTTGTTGGTTGAGGTTCCCAAGCCCGGGATGGTATTACCCAAAATTGTGGAAAGATTGGTGCTTATTTGACTTTGAGCTTCGATTTCTTTTGTGGTTAAAATAGAAACTGAAGAAGGAACAGTTGAAATGTTTTCCGCTTTACGTCCAGCTGTTACGATAATTTCATCTAAAAGTTGAGTAGAATTGAGCTGAAATAACAGGGGCTGTTGAACGGTATCTAAATTAACCATTTTTTCAACCGTTGAAAAGCCTGTATAAGACACACGCAATTGAATGGGATTATTCAACGGTCTTTTGGCAAAAATGAATTGTCCAAGTTGATTAGAATAGCCGACGTTTTTTCCGTCAACTTTGATATTCGCTTGACTTAATGGTTTATTGTCACTGTCCTTGACAATTAGGGATAATTCTTGTGCATTGAGTTGAGCGCTTAAAAGCAAAAGTATTCCACTGCTGAACATTGTATAGCATGTTCTGTTTTTCATGGTAATTTATTTAGATCAAATATAAATTAATGCGCAAATATAGTTTATTTTATCATTGTGCCAACAGCTATACGTTATTTTTTTGATTTTTATAGATGTTAGGTCGTGATTTTCAAGTTCATTTTGTCGCACTTGATGCATATGAATTGGTAAGCACGGGCAGGGGTT
Organism: Sphingobacterium sp. UBA2480; assembly: GCF_002341965.1. Classification (NCBI taxonomy): domain Bacteria; kingdom Pseudomonadati; phylum Bacteroidota; class Sphingobacteriia; order Sphingobacteriales; family Sphingobacteriaceae; genus Sphingobacterium; species Sphingobacterium sp. UBA2480. Next base: position 83,662 of record NZ_DDPA01000003.1, read on the forward strand.
TACACGAATTGAATGCTTTATTAAAGATTTATTGATCTTGGATGATTAATTTAGCATACTGTTTTTTGTGTGTCGCAGGCTTAGAGATTTTAACGTAATTATAAATTCATGAGAAGAACATTTTTTGCTTTTTTTCTTTTTGTTTCGTCGTACTCAATCGTCGTCGGACAAAAAATCCACTCACTCGCGTTTGCTTCTCCACAGGCGATGCGAGATTATTTTACCTATGCTAGCCACAAAAAAATTGTCAGTGGTCATCGGGGAACGATTGAGGCTGGGCTTCCCGAAAATTCGATTGCGGCATTTGAGGCCGTGCTGCAAAAAACAACGGCTATTTTTGAAATCGATCCGCGTTATACCAAGGATAGTGTTGCTATTTTGATGCATGATGCGACATTGGATCGAACCACAAACGGAAAAGGAAAAATAGCAGACTATACCTGGGATGAATTGCGTAAACTGAAACTAAAGGATCAGGCTGGAAATGTGACCAACTATGGTATTAACACACTTGATGAAGTTATTAAATGGGCAAAGGGTAAAACTATCCTCAACTTAGATAAAAAAGACTTACCATTGGCGGCTACAGCAGCAATACTAAAAAAATACAATGCCTACAGTTGGGTGTGGGTTACGGTACATAATACTGAACAGGCAGCGTTTTATTTGGCGCAGAATCCAGAACAGTATATGTCCATGCATATCAAAGATCAAGCTGCATTGGAGAAGTTTAAATCCGCTGGATTACCCTACGACCGTATGATTGTCTATATCGGGCCAGAACTAAAGGATTCCAATCAGACGATGTATCAATTTTTCAACAGAAAGGGTGTGATGTGCATGATTTCAGCAGCACCTACCTACGATAAATTGAAGACAAAGGCAGAACGTGCCGAGAAGTATAAGGCCATATTTGCGGAAGGAGCCTCCATTCTTGAGTCTGATCTTCCTATGGAAGTCGGCGAAGTAATCGATTCGTTTTGACGGATTATTATCAATCCAAATCGATATTGTCATCTAAAAATTTAAGATACTTAGGTGATTCATCGTCGAAAATGTCTCTTCCTTCCATCATATAGGCACGTAGAAGATATTCCTGGGCAGACTCGCTATTATTGTCTTCCAAATAGCACTGTCCTAAGCGCAGCATGATAAAAGGGTTTTCATAGGCATTTTCGATAATGTTCTGTTTTGCCTTTTCAAAATGGGAGAGTGCATTGCGAAAATCGTCCATTAAGAAAAAGGCATCTCCAATGGAAGCTTCGAGCCAGAGGCTTTCCGCATGAACATTTTGTGGACTAGGGACTAGATCAAGCGCTTCGGTCCACACCCGAATAGCTTCCTGATAGTTGCCTTCATCACATTGGATGTTTCCTTCCTCGCTAAGTTGGTCTATTCTGTCTAATGTTTGATCGTCCATAGCATTTTATTCTTTAGAGTGCTATACGAAGATAAGAAATCTACAGAAAAAAAGCGGAAAAATTAACTTCTTCCGCTTTTTTGAAATTGTTTTAATCTACATTTATTCTACATCAAACCACAATTTAGTGAGTAATGTATTGCTGCCCTGACGTGCGATAGCTTCCTGATAGCTCGTTCCGTTGAGTGATTGTTCGGTTCCCGGGTAGAGAAAACGCAAAGGAATTTTGCCATTTAAAGCACCAGCTTTCGCTGGTGTTAATTGCGGATAATCTAACCTACGCCATTCTGCAAAGGCTTCTAAGCCCTGTCCATACAAGGCAATCCATTTTTGTTCGCCAATGGATTTTTTGTAGCTATTGGAATCGAACTTAATGGCTGCCTGGCTGAGATAGCTAACGATTTGATCATTGCCAACGTTGTATTGCTCCAAAGAAGCACGGATTGCCTTCTGATAGTAGTCTGCTGCGTCACCTGTAATAAATCCTCTGCTGACTGCTTCTGACAAACCAAAAAGTGTTTCCGAAAAGCTTAAGATTACTGCTGGAGCATGTGGGTCTCTAAAATAGATACCAGGTCTTGAAGTACGGGCGAATCCTAAGTTACTGGCGTCGCTTGCCGTTAAACCATTTGGTACGCCGATATATTTTTCTGGCGTTGAGGTAGTGGTTGTATCGGCATAAATACCTAAGCGCGGATCGTTAAGTGAACGCAATTTGTCGACAATTGTCTTACTGACTCTATAGTCTTCCCGTGCTTCAAACGATGCACTGACCGGATTACGATAGGGAGCGTCGCGATAGATGAGCTGTGCATTGTCTGCATTTGAAGTCAAATAGCCACTTCCTTCTGCAGCGATCTCCTGTAATGTTGTTTTGGAGAGGCTTGGTAATCGGTCTGCGATACGTAAAGCAATACGTAGACGGAGGGCATTTGTAAAACGCTTCCATTGTGCGATCTTACCGTTATAAATAATGTCTCCTTCAATATTTTTTCCACTCGGATTTAATAAAGCCTGAGCACTTTTCAGATCGTTTAATAAGCCTGTGTATACTTTTTCTTGCGTATCGTAATGTGGTGTAAGATAAACGTCAATATTTCCCGCTTCTGTGTAAGGTATTTCACCATAAGCGTCCGTAAGTAGCGAGAATACCCAAGATTGTAGGACGATTGCCACCCCCTTATAGTTGTCATTTCCTGTGCTTGCCGCCAGTTTTTGAATGATTTTCAATTGGCTAATGCTTTTCGAGTACCAGGTAGACCAACCCTCGTTAAAATCATTATTTGTAAAGATGTAACGATCGGGATCAGTATACTGTATTCTCGCCCAATGTTGAACAAATAACAAGCTAGACGCGAGGTTGTTACTTATACCCCAGTAGCTATCTGTTGTCGTTTTAATCGTACTGGTCAGCAGGTAGGCCGGCTGAGGAGTTTCTGCTTCATTCTGATTTTGGTTTACTTTTGCCAACTCGTCTTTACAGGACGCCGTTAGGCCCAGTAAGAGAAAAAGTCCTGCTATATGTTTGTTATTTATTTTCATTTTCTATCGTTATTTGTTTATCAATTAGCTGTTATCAACGGTACTTGTACCTTATTTGCTTTGTTAATTGCCAGTTACTTGTATAAATCCGTAAGTTTTGTTCTATTTTTAATCCGATTGTTTCATTTTCTTAAAACTTCAGGTTCAAATTGAAACCAAAGCTTCTGGTTGTCGGCAATTGCAAACTTTCCAAACCTTGGGCATTTCCTGTATTAAAAGCTGTTTCCGGATCAATGTTGGGCGCATTTTTATGAATAATCCACAAATTACGACCTACTAAAGAGAAAGATGCTCCCTGAAAACCAATTTTGGAAATCCAGCGATTGGGTAATTGGTAACCTAGTTTTACCTCGCGCAACTTGACATAGGAAGCATCGAATACATTTGCTTCATTGGTTCTATATAACGTTTTATAATATTGTTGTGCCGAAACAACTTTCGTGTTTTCCGAACCATCTGCATTAACGCCATCTGCAATAATACCGTCATCATAGGTAATACCGTTGACAGTATAACTCAAGCCGCCATGTTCAGCATCTCTTCCTGGAAGCGTGGAGGCTAATACTCCTGTTCCTGTACCGGTAGCATTCGTGCCAGAATACAGTTTTCCACCATGTTTGATGTCGATCAAAAAGCTTAGATCAAAGTCTTTGTAACGGAATTGATTGGTAATGCCACCTAACCAGTTGGGTGTAAATTTTCCAAAATAATGGTTGACAGGGTCGGTAGCAGGTGTCCCATCTGCATTTACAATAATACGTCCGGCGTCATTTCGTAAAAAGCCGGTTCCGTAGAGAGTTCCGTAGGGTTTCCCGACTGCAGCCAGGACCTGTACTGTTCCCGAAGAACCGATCGTATAGCTTTTTAATAATCCGGCATCATCTAATTCTACGACTTTACTTTTATTCGTCGCAAAGTTTACATTGATGTCCCATTGAAAATCCTGTTTTTTTAACGGGGTAACACCGAGTTGAATTTCCAACCCTTTATTATTGATTTTTCCGGCGTTGACAAGTTGTTTTTTGTAACCTGTTGAAGGGCTAACATCAACGCTTAGGATTTGATTGATACTATTGATATCATATAAACTTAGATCCAAACGTACCCGACTTTTGAAGAAGGCCAACTCGGTACCTAATTCCGTCGAGGTTGTTGTTTCAGGTTTTAGATCTGGATTTTTCTTGATGTCATTGACTGATAATTGCGGGCTATTTCCGTAAGGCGCACTAAAAAGATAAGAATCTATTAAATTAAATGGATCGGTGTCTTTACCTACTTTAGACCATCCGCCACGTAATTTCCAAAAAGAGAGTATATTGCTTTGAATAGCAAGAGCATCTGTCAATACGATACTTGCGTTTGCTGATGGGTAGAAATAAGATAGGTTATCAACGGGTAAAGTTGAAGACCAATCATTTCGTGCCGTCAGATTCAAAAAAGCATAATTCTTATAGCCTAATTGTGCGGAAGAAAAAATGCTGTAAGCTTTCAAGGGACTATACTCACCTGTTGAGATCAACGCATCTCTCGAGTTTGCCAGCGTGTATACGTCAGGTACTGCCAAACGCGGTGCCTTTTGGTTATTCCGTTGTCGGGACTGGCTTCGTATATTTCCACCCCCTAGGATGTCCAATGTGAAGTCATTGGAAAGGGGACGGTTATAATTTAAAGTAAACTCCGTATTATTTTCATTTACGGTGTAAGCATCCTCTTCGTAAGAGCCATAGGGCGTACCATTCGTGCCATATGCGATTCTAATTTTACGCCGATCCGTATAATAATCGTTACCTGTACGGAAGTTTGCCGTCAAATGCTTATTGATTTTATAGTTCAAACCAATATTGCCAAAAATGCGGTCGCGCTGCTGCTGAACCGTATTCTCTTCCGCAATGAAATAAGGGTTGCTATAATAACTATTGTTCCAATTGACTAGATTGCCGTTAGCATCCCGATAATTTTTTAGACGCGAAACATCCACTTGCCTTCCAAACCACGTAAATTGTAACATGTAACCATTCGAACGGAAACCGCCAACACCTGGTAAATTACCAGAATTCGTGCGTACATAGTTTGCGTTGGCCGTAAGGGTTAGATCTTCTGTGATTTTATAACGTGTATTAATATTGAAATTGTTTTTTTCAATGGAAGAATTTGGAACAATCCCCGTTTGATTGCTATTATTATACGAGAAACGGTAATCAATTTTGTCAGTTGCATCGGCAATTGAAATACCATTGTTTAAGGTTCTTCCCGTACCAAAGAAACTCCTGACGTTATCTGGATGTGCTACAAATGGCACGGCTTCACCATTGGAATAAAACTGAGGAATCAGTCTGCCGTCCATCTTTGGCCCCCAGCTTTCGTCCACACCATCATTTATCCCACCACCCTTGCCATCTACATAGCTAAATTTTCCATCGGCACCTTGTCCGAAAACATTTTGATAATCGGGTAAAACGGCAAGTCGTTCGATTGTATTATTTGAATTGATGTTTATTCCTAGTCCTTTGCGTTTTTTTCCGGATTTTGTTGTAATCAAAATTACACCTGCGGCGGCCCTTGAACCATATAATGCAGCGGCATTAGGTCCTTTTAGTACACTGATGGATTCAATATCTTCACTGTTGATGTCTGAGATTGCATTAGCATAATCCCGATTACCGCTCGTACCCAACTGGGAATTATCAACGGGGGTTCCGTCGATCACAAATAATGGCTGATTATTTCCCGCAATTGATGTTTCTCCGCGGATAATAATCCGGGAGGACCCCATATTACCTTGGCTATTTGTTACCTGAACGCCAGCAACCTTTCCCGCAAGTGAATTGACTAAATTACTTTCTTTAGCTTCCGAAAGATCCTTTCCTTTCAGCTCCTGAATAGAATATCCCAATGTCTTTTTTTCCTTCGAGATATTTAATGCCGTCACAACGACTTCGTCGAGCTGTGAAGTCGTTGGCAGAAGTTGAACAGTCGTGAAACCTGTAGGATTGGTTTGAACAGTCCTAGTTTCAAAGCCAATGTATTGAATGCTGATGTTGAGTGAGCTTCCGGTCGAAGGGAACTCAAATAATCCATTTGCATCTGTTTGAACCTGCTTTTTACTGCTTGTTTCGGTAACTGTAGCCCCTTGGATAGAATTGTTGTTGTTGTCGACTACCTTTCCTTTTATAGTGGTTTGTGCGTATAGCGCGCCAGTACTAAGACAAAGCGCGGCCATTACGACAAAATTTATGTTATTTTTTGCCATATTAATTATAATTGTGAGTTTATTGTTTGAGTTGGGTTATAGGAGATATTTGAAATTTACCTGTAAAAACATCCCCTTAGGACATTCGTTTTTCAAGGATATTATCTGTATGCTGTTTCATGTGTTAAAAAATGTTAATGCAAATATATAAAATCTACCTGATAACTATACTTTGTTTTTTTGTTTTTTGTAATTTTTGAGTCAGAATGATGAGATGTAGTCGTTAAAGGAGCGGGGAGGCTAATTAATCAAGTTCGTTTTCTTTCCGGAATACCTTCATATGTTCTATGCAATATGTTGCCTATCAGAATATTGATTGGCGGATACGAATCATAAACGGCGACGCACGAATTGTAAATCTTTGTATTCTTAAATAGGAAAGGGTAACATTCTTGTTCAGCCATTCCATGTAATAAAACGTATAACGCAATGATTATTTTTGGCACAAGAACAAAGGTATTAGCTAACAGATCGCAATCGGCGATTGGCAACTGTGCATATTGTGGTACTGCTCAGTCTCTTTTTGCATACAGACAAGTGAAGTACATTCATATTTTTTGGATACCCCTATTTCCATATGCCTCGGAGATTATTACCATGTGTACCCATTGCAAAAAGCTAAGTTATCAACGTGAAATCGACCCACAAACACTTCAGTCCATATCATCGGGAACTATCCGTAAAACACCTATTGGATATTTTGCGGGCTTAGTTCTGATTGGACTTTTTGTATCCGCTATTGTTATAGCAGGAATTTCCGGTGCAAAAAAGAAGGAAAAATACCTGAAAGATCCAAAGGTTGGCGATGTGTATGAGGTTTCTTATACAAAAGATGGAAAAACCATGCGTACGCTTTATCGCATCGCCAATTTAACGAAAGACTCTGTTACCTTTGACCTAAACGATTATGAAGCGGATAGCCGAAAGGGCCTACGCAAATTGCGCGAGCAACATGCAGATAGCTATTCTGAAAAGCAACGTTTATCACGAGCTGAACTTGAAGAAATGAAAAGTAAGATATCGAATATTGAAAGATTGTAATGATTATTTTTATCGTTGTTATGAACAAGCTTCAGCTCTTTACCTGATCTATTTCTTTGTTTTGACAATATTAAACTTGTGAATATAACCTACCATAAAATATTGTTTTAATGTTAGTGAATTTCCAAAATACGTCCTGTTGCCCTGACTGCCCCAATAATTTTGGGTATTCTGATTCAATATGTCAAAGCCAGTCAATTTTAGCTGTGAATTGTTTTTCAATGTGTAATAGACTGAAGCATTTAAGATATGGTAGTTTTTTCTTCCACTCAATCCGCTGGCCCGGTTATCTAGCGAGTAGGTAGATTCCAATGAAAACCCGTGGATCGGATTAATATTCAATCCTGCGCCAATTTTATGTGTTGAATAGGTTGATTCAATAAAGTCGGGGTTATCTTTTACCGAATTTATGTTTTTGTTCCAAGAATAAGTGTACTGTGGTGATATCGTCACCATGTTTTTCCACGTCGCGGAAAATTGTTGGCTGGCATTAATCCCTATATTGGTCCCTTTATTATCAACATCATTGATGGAACTATAATTTTCATAGGTGTAGATATTGTTGTTTTGCGATAGATAGAATGACCAATTTTTATTAGCTTTTAGGTTGTATCTCAGGTAAGTATAGGCACTATAGTTATATTTTGAGCCAGCGAGAAACATCTGGGTGGTCATTTGTCCTGTATTGTTGTTTCGCCAGCTACGGCTCCCGATGCTGTTATTGACATAATTGATATTTCCATTTACATTAAACTGCAATTTCGAGGTATACTTATAGTAGGATATACTAACATTCTGTTTTTCGATATTGTTGAATATAAAAGATGTCTTTCGCGTATACAATGGATTTAGATCCATGACGAGCTGTTGAATTCCGTAGAGTTCGGGAGACTCGAGATCTTTGTACCAGCCGAGGTTTAGATCTTTATAACGGATGTTAATATTGGGAAGCCAGTAGCCTAAAGATGATTTCTCGACCGAATTGATTTTAAGTAAATCAAAATGATTTGCCTTTACTTGATAGGCTGTTCCAAACTTTACGTTGAAATCTTTGGTTGGTCTCCAGTAAAATATAATCCCCGTAATATAATCCTGGTATTTGTAACGGTAACTATTTTCATAGGGAGCAGCATGTACTTCTCCAGTACTGTCGCGGTTGATGTACACACTCTCCTGTGGTCCCTGCCGGTTGGTGACATAGGTAAAATAATAATCAAAGTTGAGTTTTTTAATAGTTTTATTGTAATAGGCAGCACTAAAATAGAGATTGTTGGAATTATTTTGTGTTAGGTTTTTATGCCATAGACTAGTTTGAGGATTCGCTGTATCGTAAATATTGGTAAGCTGGAAAGAGCTGTCGGTCTTTTCATTGGTATTGATGGAAACCGTATTTCTAAACGATACAATATGATTTTTATGGAGTTGTTTTTCGATATAGAAACCATGTGAATAGTTTAGTGTATTTTCATTATTTCCTCCTGTACCTGTTGCGTCATTTAGTTTTTTGAGATCCGTATAGGAGCGGTTCCTTCCTAAGGTTGAGCTGTTTTTTGTATTGATACCCAAACTCGGTGTAAATTCAAAGTAGGCTGTGGTGTCCATGCGATGACGGAGCAGGGTTTTGATATTATGCCCTACAGATCTCTCCTGTTGTTGGTAATTGGATTCTGAATATTGTTTTTCCTGGTCGAATAAAGAAATTTGATTGCCTGTATTCTGATTTTCGGCTTTATTATATTTCAGCATATACATGATATTCAACTTGGTTTTCTTTCCCCAGTCATTGTTGAGGTTAAATCCTAAGCCTATATCGTTGGCTTTACCTGAATAGTTTCTACCTCCAAAATTATCAAAACCATAATTTTCGGAACGACCAAGCCCAGCTTCTTGGTTCAATTCATTGTAGTCAAAACTTTGGCGGTTAATGTTATTTCCGAAACCGATTAAACTCAGCTGGAGTGTATCCTTAAATGTATTGAATAAACCGCCAGCCTCATATCTACTCCGGGTACCGGCACTGCCATAGAGCTTACCGAAGCTCGCTCTGAGGAAATCTTTCTTAAATTTTAAATTAATCGTGATCGGCAGTTTATCTTCGTCTTCATTATCCTTTTTTGTTTCACCCTTATCACGGTACACCTGTACAGTTTTAATAAGCGAAGCGTCCAGGTTTCGTGTAGCAATACGGAGATCACTCGAAAAGAAATCCTTGTCATTTACTTTTACTTTTGAAACCTCTTTTCCTTGATAGTAAATCGAACCATCCATATTGACCTGCAGACCAGGTAGTTCTTTGAGCAATTCCTCTACGTTGGCATTGGGGCGAGTTTTGAAGAAGTTGGTGTTATATTCTAACGTATCTTTATTCATCCGCACGGGGGGAACGATATTGACGACTACTTCATCGAGACTTTTGGAATCGAGCTTTAATAGAGTGAAATCATAATTTTCTCCGTTAGGAATATTGAATTCTTGACGAAAGGGATTTGCATTGACATGTGAAATAAAAAGTGTTAGTGCGGTGCCTGTTGGAATTTTAACAAATTCAAACTTACCTTTTGTATCAGTAAGGAGATAGGAAACCACGGAAGAGTCTTTTGAATTGAGAATCGTTACAGTTGCTTTTTCTAATGGTTCCGCGTTTTGAGAAAATACCGTTCCGAGAACTTTTCCCTTCGATTGGCCTATAACTATAGTTGTGGTTAGTAATAAAATTAAAAATAAGTAAATTTTCATAAAATTTAAGTACGTATATCTTGGCTATATTGAGGGTCAAAATGATTAAATGTAAATCATTTTAATACAATATTAAAGAAATGAATTTTATATTATAAATGAAAATTTATTAAAAAAACAATCGATTGCGGATTTTATTTGTTACAATATCTTTTGAATTATTTGTTTGAAGGGCAATCTTTTTGCGATGATTATATTGTGCTTCACGATATAGCTAGCATTTTGATAAGTAAGTTGAAGAAGGGTATTGTATTAAAATGAGGGTATCCAGTAAATCGGATACCCTCATGGCATTATTGGTCGATGTTGATTTTGTAAATTGCTTCTGCTTCTTTGTCATCAAATTGTCGCATTTGCGTGAGAAGTTTCTTTTTCATCCGTTTGACGACGCTTCGATAGGTAGGATCCTTGTAGACATTATGGAGTTCATTGGGATCCTTTTGAAGGTCAAAGAGTTCCCAATTTTCGATCCGTTTATAATAGCGGATCAATTTATACCGATCATCACGAACACCAAAGTGGGGGCTCACGGCATGTTCGCCATTTTCAAAATAATGATAGAACAGATCTTTCCGATGTTCCTCGCTGTTATTTTTCAGAACATGAACAAAAGATTCACCTTGCATATCTTTCGGTTTTTGGATAGCAGCTAATTCCAATAGCGTGGGAGCGATATCAGCGTTGACAATTTTAGCATTTATAGTTGAGTTTGGGTGTAACAGGGCTGGGTACCGCATGACCATTGGTGTACGAAAAGACTCCTCATACATCCAACGTTTATCGAACCAGCCATGTTCACCCATATAAAAACCTTGGTCTGAAAGATAGATTACAATTGTATTTTCAGCGAGGGATTTTCGATCTAAATAATCCAATACTTTCCCGATGTTGCGGTCCATGGATTGGGCAGTATTGAGATAATCAATCATATATCGTCTAAATTTCCATTCAGCGAGCTGTTTTCCTGTCAAATTACCCTGTTTCAACTGTTCATAAATAGGACGGTAATAGGCGATATAGCTGTCCTTTTGAGTTTGGTTCATCCGCTTGAAGTTACCGTCGGCCATCATGTCTTCCAACGAATTGAACATTTTGAGATCGTAGCCCATTTTCATGTCCTTGTCAATGGACATTTCCTGCAATGCAGCTGCCGGCCTACTTTGGTAATTGTCGTAGAAAGTAGCCGGTAAGGTGAATTTTACAGCATCATAGCTCCCAAAGTCCTTTGGATCCGGCATCCAGGTACGGTGTGTAGCTTTGTGACCGATGATTAGACAAAAGGGCTTCTCAGCATCTACGGTATCTAACCAATCAATTGCTTTTTCGGTTACGATATCGGATACATACCCTTCAGTGCGTTTGCGGCCCTCTTTGCTGATAAAATCTGGATTAAAATAGGTTCCCTGCCCAACAAGAATGTCATAATAGTTGAAACCTTGCAGTTTGTCTCCTAAGTGAATTTTACCCACCCAAGCGGTATTGTAACCTACGTTTTGGAGCTGTTTCACAAAAAGATCTTGGCTAAAGTCGAATTCAGAAGTTTCATTGTCTTTGAATCCATTTTTATGGCTGTACTTGCCCGTCAATAATGTAGCCCGGGATGGTCCGCAGATGGAATTGTTTACAAACGCATTTTTAAATAGAGCACCCTGAGCAGCGATGCGATCTATCTGTGGTGTTTTTCCGTATTTCGAACCATAGGCGCCTATTGCCTGATAGGCATGATCATCGGAAATAATGATAATGATATTAGGCTTTTTTTGTGCAAATGTATTTTTATGCAGAAATGTTGCGAGTACAGCAAATAAAAAGATCCTGAGTTTCATTGTGTTTTCGGTTTAAATTGAATGAATCAAGCTTTTTTAAGCTATGCGATTTGAAATAGTATAGCGTTAGCGAAGCATTATAATGCTGACTAAGATAATGATTATTATGTATTACATAAAATAATTAAGTGAGTGAATTTACTTTTTCATATCATTGCCGCTGTATTTTTGATTCGGATTACAATGAGAATAAAGGATAGATCAGATCTTTTTTATAGGACAATTATGGGATTTAAGGCAATATTAAGTGTATACTCTTCGCTTTAGTAGATGCTTAAAGCCCAACCATATAATCGGGCCTTTCTATCGTAAAGTGAATCAATCCTGTTAAACAGATTATCCAATAGATTTCTTATATAAAAAGAGGCGCTGATAATGATTATCAAGATGCTTGCGCATGGCATTTCGAAACACCTCAGCATTGCCCACCTTCAATATATCTACTAGGCCTCGGTGTGAGATAAAGCTTTTCGATGAGCTGGGACTGGTCAGTAAGCCACTGCTGTGCACATACTGAAAAACAGGTAAAAGCATGTTCTGAAAGTCTTTGAGAATCGTATTTCCAGTTATTTCGTAAAGCTTACCATGGAAGGCAATTTCAGTTTCAATGTCGAAAATAGTATTATCTGCATCTATAGGTTCTTTTGCAACGATCGCTTCCAATTCCTCAATGTCCTTTTCTTGTATATGTTCAAAGAGAATATCCGCCATACCTATCTCCAGAACCATACGCATTTCAAAAAGATCCTGTAAGGTCTTGTTTTCCATAATGGTCGGATAAAGTGATTTGCGTAGGGGTTTTATAAGATCTGGACTCGTTAAAACAGCTCCGCGATGTTTTTTGGACTCGATCAATCCGACCATACGCAACCGCAACATGGCTTCGCGAACCACCGTACGACTTACGCCAAGGGTTTCTGCCAGCTCAATTTCCTTAGGTAAAGCATCTCCAACCTTTAAGCCTTGATTGACAAAAAGATTGATGATTTCTTTTTCGGCACGATCTACAAGAGAAGAAGTATCAATTGTATTCAGATGTTCTATGAGCGAAGAATTCGGTTCCATATATATTACATAATAGCGCATTAGGCGCGATAAGGCAAAGATAATTAATAAATGTGATTAATATGTTATACATAATTTAATTAAAATTTGTTTTTTACATTTTGTAATTTATATATTTGCATATATGTAATACTTAATACAAACCAATATGTATTCAAACCTAAAATTACGAACCCTTCTCAGCCTGTCTATTTTGATGGGCAACATGCTCTTAGCGCAAGCACAAGACCATGCCGTGCGGGGTAAAATTACCGATGCAAAGACAGGGGAATTGCTTGGCAATGTTACTGTAAAAGTCAAAGGGTCCAGCCAATCTTTGCAGACAAACGCTGATGGAACATTCTCGATCAGCACGAATCCCAATACCGTATTAATGATCACGTCTACGGGGTATAGACCATATGAAGTGAAAGTTGGGCAATTAAATCAATTGGATATCAAACTCGAGTCCAAGGTTGAGCAAATGGATGAAGTCGTGGTGGTGGGGTATGGAAAAATGAAGAAGTCGAATTTAACGGGGTCTGTAAGCAGCTTGGATAAAAAAGTGCTTGAAACTGGAGTTCGCTCGAACCCAGCTTCTGCTTTAGCGGGTACGATACCGGGTATTCGAGTGCAGCAAACTTCAGGAAGACCGGGAGCTGTACCCACGGTTGTGCTTCGAGGTGGGACTACGTATGGCGGCGGTGGCACGCCATTGGTTATTGTTGACGGCTTGATTAGAAATGGATTTAATGACATTAATCAAAATGACATTGAATCGATAGATGTCTTAAAAGATGCTTCTGCTACAGCAATTTATGGTGCTAGGGCTGCAAACGGTGTGATATTGATAACCACAAAAAGGGGAAAAGAAGGTGTTTCCAATATTACATTGTCGTCTAAAGTTGGTGTCAATAAATTGAACAACCCTTTTGATTTCCTAAGTGCCGAAGATTACTTAAACTGGAGTAGAAAAGGTGTTCAGGTATCTGGGCAATATCAACCGTCCCAATTGAATCAATTAACGAGTGTGGGCCCCTTTGGTACGGGGAATAAATATAAGGATGATAAAGGAAATATCCTAGATGGTAATCTTACCAGCAATGCCGTGTGGAGTACCATGTTGCTCGATGATACCAATCGTGAATTGTTGCAACAGGGATGGCAGACCATGATTGATCCTGTAACTGGAAAAGAACTAATTTTTAAAGATTTTGATTATGCTAAATATGCACTTCGTGATGCTAGTTTGACGCAAGATTATAATATCGCATTACAAGGTGGGAACGATAAAGGTAAATATTATGGAAGTGTGGGGAAGTATAACGAGAAAGGGATGCCAATCAATACTTTTTATGATCGTACAACTTTTGTGTTAAATGGCGAATATAAAGTTAAACCTTGGCTACATTCATTGTCAGGGGTGAATTTCGCGTATACGAAATGGCGTGACGCTATTAACGGAGAAGGAAACTATATGACGCGGGCACTGGGGGCCCCTCCAACAATGCGTGGTACAAATGCCAATGGAGATCTGCTCGTTGGTCGTGATTATCAAGATGGGAACCCTCTGGTAAATGATGATAAGTTCATTCGTAAAAATCTAAATCAGAAGCTTACGCTTACCCAAGCTTTTACAATTAATTTTTTGGAGAATCTTAGCTTACGCGTCAGTGGAAACTGGTTTTTTAACCAGTCTACTTCGGAGTCCTTTAATAAGGATTATATAGCCAGCCCAGGAAATTATGTTCGCACAAGAAATTCCTCGGCTTCCTATGATAAAATATATAATCAAACCTATAACGCAGTCTTAAATTACAGAACTGAAATCGCGAGTTCGCATCATATTGACGCGATGTTGGGGTCGGAATTTTTTGATACGTATAACAATGGATTTACAGCTGCGGGAAGTGGAGCTCCAACAGACGACTTTATGGATCTTGGATTAACGAGTCCAGAGGCCAATAAAAGAAGTATCGATTCATACCATGATCGACAACGTATCATGTCCTATTTTGGACGAGTAAACTATGACTATAAAGAAAAATACCTTTTGACATTGACTGCACGTAGAGATGGTTATTCGACATTACTAAATAATCGATGGGGAACCTTTCCTGGAGTTTCAGTCGGTTGGGCTCTACACCGTGAAGATTTCCTGAAGGATTATTTAGGCACTGATAAAGTCGTAAATACGTTAAAATTACGCGCTAGTTATGGAGGGAACGGTAATGTCAGTGGAATCGGATCTTATACACTTCAAGGTTCATATGGCACAAACAAGTATGATGGGCAAGTGGGGTACACCATGTCCACGCTTTCAATTCCAAACCTCAAATGGGAGAGTTTGATTACAAAAGAAGTCGGACTTGAATCCAGAATCTTAAATAAGATTGATTTGAGTCTTGCCTATTATCATCGGACGACTAAAGATAAGATTGCAAGTTTATCATTACCAGCTTCAGCCGGTTTTACTACAATTACGACCAACAATGGTGATATGCAGAATCAGGGAGTCGAAATTGGGGTGAATTATCAAATGCTGAGAAGGAAAGATTGGGATCTAAGCTTTAATTGGAATACGGCGTATAATAAGAACAAGATCTTAAAATTGCCTTTTAATGGCGTTGAAAATAACAGACAAGGCGGTTTACAGGTTTATGATCCAAACTCCAAAGAACTCATTTGGGTAGGAGGCAATCAGGAGGGGCAAGACCCGAATGTTGCTTATGCTTATGAAGCCATCGGGATCATTCGGACAAAAGAACAGTTGGATAGCTATGCCTTGCAATTGAAGGATCTGATCGGTGCACGTACATTGGTACATCCGGATGTCTATAATGCGTTGTCCAGTAGTGAGAAGAATTTATACTATCCATTAGCTTTAGGCGATGTTATGTGGAAGGATGTAAACGGAGATGGTATAATCAATTCTTATGATAGGGTGTATATGGGAAATACAGTGCCGAGATGGACGGGCGGATTTGGTGCAGCTTTGCGCTGGAAGAATATTAACTTGAGTACCCGTTTTGATTACGCATTGGGCTATGTTGCTTATGACGGACCGAGAGCCTGGTTTCTTGGAATGATGCAGGGAACATTCAATACGACAACAAGTGTATTTGATACATGGACACCTGAAAATCCAAATGCAAAATATCCGACTTATTATTGGGCAGATCAATTATTTAAAAATAATACGAGTCGGGAAAGTAGTATGTTTTATAATAAAGGAAATTATCTGGCATTTAGAGAGATTAATGTCTCTTATCGCTTGCCTAAATCCATTGCTAACCGATTAAAAATGGAAGATTTAAGCATCTCCGCCACAGGCCAAAATTTACACTATTGGTCAAAAAATACATTGTTCTCCCCTGAAAGTGGAAGTGTGGGACAAAATGGAGGCGGATACCCTCTTCCTAAAACATTTATACTTGGGCTTCAATTAACATTTTAATTCCAAATTATGAAAAAGATATTTATATATATAGGTCTTGCAGTCTTTCTGTTTTCTTCTTGCAAAGAAATTGACTTAGACCTTAGTCCCGAGGATTACTTTGCCAGCGGCAGTTTCTGGAAAAGCAACGAGCAGGTTGCTGGTGCTATGTTGGGACTCCACACCCAGTTACGTGGACAACAGCAAAACTTATGGAATTTGGGTGAACTGCGTGGGGGAACCTTAAGAGATGGTACCAGTTTTACAGGAACAGCATCATTGAACTCAGCAGGGATAATTACACAGGATATTCGTGAAAGTTCTCCTGGCATATCGGGCTGGGCTGGATTGTACGCGCCAATTTTTCAGGTAAACAATTTTATTTATCAGGTTGAGAAAGCCGATTATTTGACAGATCTGCAAAAGGGTTACTATTTGGGGCAAGCCTACGGACTGCGTGCTTTTTATTATTTCTATTTGTTTAGAACTTATGGCCGGGTGCCTTTGGTGACAGAACCACAAGCAGCAATTAATACCCCGACCTCGGCAGAAGAAGCATATAAGGCGCGAACAGAAACGGAAAAAGAAACCTTAGACTTTATCAAATCGGAAGTTGATAAATCGGAAAAATCGTTTTCAGGAAACTACGAGACTAAAAATCAAAAAGGACAATGGTCTTTGGCGGCAACAAAAATGTTAAAAACGGAGGTATATTTATGGTCGGCCAAAGTTGATGTGGATGGAAAGGCCCCAGAGAATAGTCTTGCGGAATTAAAACTTGCAAAAGCCGCTATAGAAGAAGTAATTCCTAAATATACGCTTGTCAGCAATTTTGCAGAGGCCTTTAAATCTGCCAGTGTACCAGCGATGAAAGGTAATGCTGAAATGATCTTTGTACTTCGTTACCTAAATGGAGAAGCGACTTCATTTTTCAGTAATTTCATTTATGCGGCAAGTGATGATATCACAGGCTATGTAGATGATAATGGGCAGGCAATTCCAAAAGATCCTCTTCAGGCTGGATCCACGGGTTTGATCCGTTACGAGTATAAAATGGACCTCTACAGATTATATGAAAAGGCTGATACGAGGGCAAATGCAACATTCCTTAATTTTAATAAAGGAAATACATCTGCCATAGTATTTAGAAAATTCTTGGGAACTTTGATAGACGGCGTTCGTAACTATTCTGATGATTATCCTGTTTATCGTCTATCGGAAGCCTATTTATTGTTGGCGGAAATTAAGAATAAATTGGGAGAGGATCCAACTGCCGAAATCATGGCTGTACGTAATCGGGCATACGCTGGAAAAGCACCTTTGTTTATAAATAGCAGTTTTGAGGCAAACGAATTAGCGATCTTCTATGAACGTACAAAGGAATTTGTGTCCGAGGGCAAGCGATGGTTCGATTTGCGACGCATGCAGGATTCTGCTGGAAAACCATTGGTGTTTCGTAAAGATTTGAACTTAGTCGGCGTATTGAACAATATTGATGGTCAGAAACATAAAATCTTATGGCCAATAGACTTGGGGACACTTACTGTAGATCCCAAATTAAATGATCAGCAAAATCCAGGTTATAAGGGAACCTAAAAACGAATATCCTGTCTCAATCCCACGCGAAGGTCTGAGACAGGATATTGTTAACTTTTTATATAAAATACCATATGCTAAATCAAAAAATCTCAGGATTAATTGCAGCGCCATTTACTCCTTTCGATGAAAACGGAGAATTGAATCTTGAGCTGATTCCGCAATACTATGCGATGTTAAAGCGCAACCGCGTCACGGGTGCCTTTATTTGTGGCTCTACCGGAGAAGGGGTGTCGTTGACTTTTGAGGAAAAAGTTGCAGTGATGACAGCTTGGGCCAGATTGACAAAAGAGGATGATGCATTTACACTCATGATGCTTCTGGGTGGAACGAATATCAAAGAATGCCAACAATTGGCTAGGCTGGCCGAGCAAGCAGGGGTCGATGTCGTGTCATTTACTGCACCATCTTATTTCAAACCTGCTAATGTGGATCAATTGGCAAAATGTTGTGTGGAAATTGCACGTGCGGCACCGAATACGGCTTTCTATTATTATCATATTCCTGTATTGACCGGCGGAAATTTCCAGATGATCGACCTGTTGAAGCAGATTGATGGGGTGATACCCAATTTTAAGGGAATCAAATATACACACGAAGATTTTATGGATTTTCTAAGCTGTATGAATTATGCAGATCGCAAGTATGATATGTTATGGGGAAGAGATGAGAATATGCTGTCCGCTTTGGTATTAGGTAACAAAGGAGCGGTCGGAAGTACCTATAACTACGCAGCACCTTTATACCTTGCACTTATGGAGGCTTATGATAAGGGAGAGCTTGAAAAAGCTAATGCTTTGCAGCAGCAATCTATCGATATGATCACGTTGTTAGGGAAGTATGGTGGTATTTCAGTAGGGAAAGCGTATATGAAATTAATTGGGCTTGACTGCGGAGCATTTAGATTGCCCGTGAAAAATATGTCTGTTGAGCAGTTTGAACTGTTTACGGAAGATGCGGTGAAAGTTGGCTTTCAGGGTTTTTGCGCACATTAAGTTAGCTCACTTGTTCTTGTGGGCTAACGTGTTTCCCTCAGGAGATAACTAAGAATAGCTTGGCGAGTATGTTCAACAATAAATAGATATGACAAAACAACATTGGATGGGAGTTATCGTGGGAATACTGTTTACAGGAGCTGTTGATGCGCAAGTCGGTCAATTGGAATGGCATAAAGGCATTACGTTGCCGGCTATGCAAGATGGAAAGGCGCATATTGGTTTGGCAGGACCAATAGCTGGTGTCACAGGCGATTGTCTTCTGATTGCCGGTGGAGCGAATTTCCCGCATTTACCACCCTGGGAAGGCGGTGCGAAAGAGATCCAAAAAGAAGTATTTATTTACAGAAAAGAAGGGGTAAGACTACGCTTAGCAGCGCAGGATAGTCTTTCTATGGCGGTTGCATACACTGCCAGCCTGAGTCTACCCGATGGATTGCTGGTTATCGGTGGAGAGACTCCTGAAGGAAAAACAGCCGCTTGTCGACTAATTAAATACGATGGCTCTAACAAGAAAATTTCGGTGTCAGACTTTCCGGATCTCCCATTTCCGCTTGCCAATATGGGAGCGGTAGTTTATGGGAATAAACTCGTCATCGTCGGTGGTGAAAAGCAGGATACGGTATCGGACCAAGTGTTGCAATTGGATCTGGCGCATCTTGAAAAAGGATGGGGCTGTGTGGGAAAATTACCCTATGCCGTCTCCCATGTACAATTGTTGTCTGATAGCCAAAATAATCTTTATCTACTGGGTGGAAGAAAGGCTCATCCTGAGAGCCCTTCAACGTTATACCATGAATTATGGTGCTCTACCGATGATGGTCGTACCTGGTCTAAACAGGCAGACATTCCTTTTCCTGCTGCGGCAGGAACCGCATGTTTATTACCCGACCAAGGAATATGGTTGCTGAGCGCAGATCGGGGTGATACCTTCCATCGGGTGGAATCGTTGATCTTTGACGCTAAAAAGGAAGCGAATCCATCGAAGAGACAGCAACTTATTGATGCTAAAAACAAATTGCAAATCAATCATCCTGGTTTCGGTAGAGCAATATGGCGCTATGATTTGAATCTTAAAAAATGGAGCCGGATGGCGGATCTGCCATCGGATGGGCCGGTGACCACGACAGCGGTGGTCTGGGACGACATGATCATTTTGCCTAGCGGCGAAATTAAGGCAGGCGTTCGTACTCCTGAGATTTTAGTAGCAACATTTTCTAATAAATAGGATTGAAAAAATAAGATATAAAAAATTCATATAACCCTGATAAAGCTTAAGATGATCTCTTCTTTACGACATAAATCTTTTTACCCGTGGCTCGTTGTAGCACTCCTTTGGGGGGTAGCCCTGCTGAATTATATGGACCGGCAGATGCTATCAACTATGCGCGAAGCCATGCAGGTCGATATTCCACAATTGCAGCGTGCTGAGACTTTTGGTGTATTGATGGCCGTGTTTCTTTACATCTATGGTCTTATGAGTCCGATAGCGGGTATCGTTGCCGATCGTAGCAATAGAAAATGGCTGATCGTAGGCAGTCTTTTTGTTTGGTCAGCGGTAACTTATGGTATGGGGATGGCGCACGATTACACAACACTATTGGTACTACGGGCTATTATGGGGTTTAGTGAAGCGCTGTATATCCCGACAGCCCTTTCCTTGATCGCCGATTACCATACTGGAAAAAATCGATCGCTGGCCATTGGGCTACATATGACAGGACTCTATACGGGACAGGCTTTAGGCGGTTTTGGTGCAACATTAGCCGCTTCAAAAGGATGGCATACTGCTTTTCATTGGTTTGGAATTATCGGAATATGTTATGCCCTCCTACTTGCAGTCTTGCTCCTGGAGAAGAAGCACGAACCGTCAACTGATGAGCGTACTTCAGAAGATCAATTACCCCTCTTTAAAAGCTTACTGCTGCTATTTTCCAATGTAGCATTCTGGATTCTATTGTTTTATTTCGCCGCTCCAAGCTTACCGGGTTGGGCCATCAAAAATTGGCTGCCAACATTGTTTGCAGATAGCCTAAATATTCCAATGGCCAGTGCAGGTCCATTGTCGACAATTACAATTGCGATCTCATCCTTTATCGGGGTTATCGCCGGCGGAATACTCAGTGACCGATGGGTGCAAAAACATATCCGCGGTCGCATCTATACCAGTGCCATTGGTCTTGGACTGACTATACCGGCTTTATTGTTTTTAGGGTTAGGTCAGACCTTAACTGCAGTTGTGGGGGCGGCAGTCTGTTTTGGAATTGGCTTTGGTATTTTCGATGCCAACAATATGCCTATTCTTTGTCAGGTTGTTCCCAAAAATTTGCGGGCAACCGCTTATGGCTTTATGAATATGGTAGGTGTATTTGCTGGAGCTGTCATCACACAATGGCTGGGAAGATTTAAGGATGAAGGCCATTTTGGGTTAGGCTTTGCATTATTGGGGGCTGCGGTACTGTTAGCACTTCTCTTGCAAATCCTATTTCTTAAACCGAAAACACTGGAAAAGTAACCGCAGCTATATCCTGAATGAATAAATCATGAATATGAAACCCTTCATCCACATAATGCCTATCAGTATTTCAAAAAAAGGAGGCCTACTTTTTTGTTTGATCCTTTCCATCTTAATTTCCTTGGGACAGCCCCGGACAAAGGTAGCTTGTATTGGTAACTCCGTAACCTTTGGTTATGGCCTCGGCAATCCTAGGCTGGATTCTTATCCAGGGCAGCTTCAGTCATTGTTGGGCCAGCGGTTTGAAGTACGGAATTTTGGCCATTCAGGAGCCACTCTTTTACGTAAGGGGCATAGACCTTATTTTAAAACAGAGGAATACAAGAAGGCCTTGGATTTTAAACCCGATGTTGCCATTATACATTTGGGACTCAATGATACCGATCCGAGAAACTGGCCAAATTATAAATACTCCTTTGCATCAGATTACGCGGATTTGATTGATTCCATACGATCCGTTAATCCCAAAATGCAAATTTACATCTGTCGATTGACGCCTATCTTTAGCGGTCATCCGCGTTTTCTCTCAGGAACCCGCGATTGGTACAACCAGATTCAGGAATTGATTCCTCAGATTGCTCAAAATAATCAAGTCGGACTGATTGATCTCAACACCCCGCTTCGGTATCGAATAGATCTTTTCGACGACTACTTGCATCCAAATAAGCAAGGAGCAACAATGATTGCGAGACAGGTGGCTAATGCACTGGTACCTCTTAGCCAAAAACTACAAGTGGCCGAAACCATCGGTTCGGATATGGTGCTCCAGCGTAATTGGGAGAATAGCATCTTTGGTAAGGGCACTGCTGCCGCAGAGATCAACATTGTTTTCAATAAGAAAAGCTATAAGACTAAGGTCAATCCTGATGGTTCCTGGGAAATCAAGTTACCCAAAATGGAAGCTGGGGGACCTTATGAAATCGCAGTAAGTTCTGGCAGACAGAAAGTAGTGTTGAAAAATATTCTTTTTGGCGATGTATATCTCGCTTCGGGACAATCGAATATGGCTTTTCAACTTCGCCGTGCCACAAACAGTGATTCGTTGATCAGAAATGCCGGCAGACTACACAATCTGCGCCTTTTTAAGTGCCGCAACCTTGTGGAGACCAATGCCGTTGCATGGGATACCGTAACCTTAAGGGAAGTAAACGATTTGGCCTATTTCAACGGCAGCTGGAGGCAAGCGGCTGAAGATGAAGCAGCACAGTTCTCCGCAGTAGCTTATGGTTTTGCTGAACAAATAGCCAAAGAACAACATATTCCTATTGGCATTATTGATCTGTCTGTCGGTGGATCCAATACGGAGTCGTGGATTGACCGTAAATCATTGGAAAACGATGATTTGCTGGCTTCTTATATTCATAACTGGCAAAAATCTGATTTTGTGCAGGAGTTCTGTCGGGAACGTGCGGGTCAGAATCTCGCTGGTTCGAACGTGAAAAATCAACGTCATCCGTATCAACCAGCTTACAATTTTGAAGCTGGCGTCAGCAAATGGTTAAACACCGGGTTGAAAGGAATACTGTGGTATCAAGGTGAAAGCAATGCGCATAATATAGAACTTTACGAACGTCTTTTTAAAACATTGGTTTCTTCCTGGCGGAAGAATTTTCACCAAGAACTGCCCTTTTTCTTCGCGCAGCTCTCCAGTATAGACAGGCCTTCATGGGGAGATTTTAGAAACGCACAACGCTTATTGGAAAAGGGCATTAAAGGTACATACATGGCCGTAACGCTCGATGTAGGAGATTCTTTGGATGTACATCCCCGTGAAAAGATTACAATAGGCCAGCGCTTGGCAAATTTAGTGCAGGAACACTTGTATAACGTTGAACTGAATGCCGATCATCCTGAGCCGGTCAGTTGTGCATTTCATGAGGATAAGCTGGTATTGATATTTGATCAATGTAAAAAATTAAAAACTCAGGAAAATACAGCGGTAAGAGGGTTTCAGCTGATGGACAATAAAGGACGGATTTTCAATGTAAACGCAAATATCCTATCAGATAATACCATCGAGATCGTTAAACCGAATTTCCAAATCACCAAAATCCTGTATGGATTCGAACCATTCAGTAGAGCAAATCTTCAAAATGAAATTGGAACACCGGTATCCACTTTCGCTTTGAAGATTCAATAAATAGAAATGAATTGATGTAAGTAGTAAAACACATGAAACAGATAAGTATAAAAGATACCGCAAAAATAATAGACAGGGATTACTTGAAGGATTTGGAAGTATTCTATCGTGATCAGCTTTTAAAAGACACTGTACCATTTTGGTTTCCACGGTCCATTGACCATGAATATGGCGGATATTTGTTCATGCGCGATCAGGATGGGACTTTGATAGATACCGATAAAGCCGTATGGATACAGGGAAGGGCATGCTGGTTGCTGGCCACACTTTACAATACGGTTGAACAAAAAGAGGAATGGCTGGAAGGAGCCCGAATCGGCTATGAATTTTTGAAAGAGCATTGTTTTGACGCTAATGGAAAAATGTATTTTCATGTTGACCGCCTAGGCGATCCTATTCGTATGCGTCGCTATTTCTTTTCGGAGACTTTCGCAGCAATCGCCTTTGCAGCCTATGCAAAAGCTACTGGAGACGAGGAGATAGCAGATGAAGCACGACATCTGTTGGGAATTTGCCTCGCGTATGCAAATGGAGAAAAATTGATCGAACCAAAGTATGAAGCCACAAGGCCAATGAAGGGAATAGGTGTGCCGATGATTATGATCAATACGGCACAGCAGATTCGTGAGACCATTGGGGATCCGCGTTGTGATCGTGTCATCAGTGATTGTATCGCACAGATTGAACGTGATTTTGTTAAGGACGATATTCGCTGCGTGATGGAACAAGTAGGACCTGAAGGTGAAATTGTCGATCATATTGACGGTCGTACACTCAATCCCGGACATGCTATCGAAGGAGCTTGGTTTATCCTACATGAAGCTAGATCCCGGGGAAACGATCCGCATTTGATTGATCTAGGCTGTCGTATGTTGGATTATATGTGGGAACGGGGCTGGGATAAAGAATATGGTGGTATACTCTATTTTCAAGATGTCTATGGAAAGCCAGTACAAGAATATTGGCAAGATATGAAATTTTGGTGGCCGCAGAATGAAACGATTATCGCAACATTACTCGCTTACCTGATGACTGGGAATGAGAAATATAAAAATTGGCATCAGCAGATCAATCAGTATGCCTATGATCATTTTCACGATAAAATCAATGGCGAGTGGTATGGTTACCTCCATCGTGATGGGAAGATTGCCCAAACCGCAAAAGGGAATTTGTTTAAAGGTCCTTTCCATCTCCCTCGCCAAGAATGGTATTGTATGCAAACTTTAAAGGAATTTAATTCCCTTAAGTAGAAGATTATGGAGCACCAAAAGTCCATTACATGTACATTGCTATCCGGTCTGCTGGTTATTCTTATTTTAATCAGTCCTTTATGCTGTCTACCGGATTCAATCAAACCTCCTTTGCTTCCTATGCCCCATGCTGTGAGCTGGAAAACAGGGCGTTATTGTTTGCCGGATCTTGTCCATGTGCATATCAAAGGGGAGGTTGAAAATGCTGATAGGCAGATGTTAAGCCTCTTGTTGAAAGATTGGAATGTAACTCAGGTTATTTTCGACAACTTCAAGAATAAAAATATCACCATTGTTTGTGATCACGAATTGGTTTTACCTTCGGCATCATTGGAGGCTTATCGGATCGACGTAGATGAACAGGGAATACAGATCGAAGCCAGAACGAGTAGCGGTGTTTTTTATGCCTTACAAACTCTGGGTCAACTCAGAGGCAGTGATGGCAAGTTGCCCTATTGCTCCATTACCGATTATCCTTCCTTTCGCTGGCGCGGTTACTTGGTAGACGTCGGACGAAATTTTCAGTCAATGGATGTGCTAAAGGAGCAGATCGATGTCATGGCGCGCTATAAACTGAATATTTTTCACTTTCATTTCACTGAGGATATTGCTTGGCGACTGATCAGCAAAAAATATCCCGGTTTGACCGACTCGACGAATATGGAGCGTTGGAAGGGAAAGTATTATACCGTTGAGGAAATGCAAGAACTAATTCGGTATTGTCGTGATCGGCATATCCAACTTGTACCCGAAATTGATATGCCGGGACATTCAGCAGCATTTCGCCGTTATTTTAAAACTGATATGCAGAGCGATAGCGGCATAGCTATCCTCAAGGAACTGGTTAAGGAATTTGCAAACACTTATCCTGGACTACCTTATCTGCATATTGGGGGGGATGAGGTGAAAATTCATAATCAAGAATTTTTACCGATGATGACAACATGGACGGAGGATTTGGGTCTAAAAACTATTGGTTGGGAACCCGGCGGCAATTTGCAGCCAAACACAATCCGGCAGCTTTGGATGGGTGGCCCAAAAGCTATTACTAATGATTCGCCTTTTGAAGTCATTGATTCAAAGCACTTGTACATCAATCACATGGATCCTTTAGAAACGGTGACGACCTTGTTCTATAGGCAGTTGGGCGGACAGTCTTCAGAAAATGAAAAGTTAATGGGTGCTACGCTATGTTCATGGCCCGATCGCGCGGTGAAGAATGAAAACGATCTATTTCGTCAAAATGGAGTTTACCCCGCTTTATTGACATTTGCGGAGCGCAGCTGGCGAGGGGGAGGGGATTTTGCATGGCGTAGTAATATCAAAACGGATGTGAAAGGATTGGCTGATTTTGTCGAATTTGAAAAGCGTTTACTTACACATAAACAACTGTATTTTAATGGTCTTATCTTTCCCTACCACCAACAAAGTAGGCAAAAATGGATATTATACGGGCCTGTGGAAAATAAAGGCGATCTGGGTATGGCCTTAAAAAATGAAGCTGCAGGAGATTTTAACGCTTTGAAAAAGATCGGCGAGTTTTACGGAGGTACCATTGTATTGCGCCATTGGTGGGCTGATGTTGTTAAAGGGGCGATTGACCGTCCACTTGAAAATAGTACCGTGTATGCCCTGAGCAAAGTGTGGAGTGAAAAAGGGGGCGACCAAGGTTTTTGGATCGGTTTTAATGATCTCTCGCGTTCGTATGCCAGTGATTCACCACATTTGGGGACCTGGGACGATCGAATGAGCACACTTTGGGTCAATGGACATAAAGTGCTTCCGCCAGATTGGCAACAGGCGGGCAAAAAAGGAGACTTGGAAGTCCCCTTAATTGATGAGGGATACAGTTACCGAAGTCCTACGATGATTCAATTGCGCAAGGGCTGGAATACCATTGTAGTCAAACTGCCTGTGGGGAAATTACAAGGGAAAGACTGGCAAAATCCACTAAAATGGATGTTTACCTGCCTCCCGATTGAAAGGGAGCAGTAAATCGTATGTCACAATGCATGAATGCAGATGAAATTTTTAAAGAAAAGTAACAATAAACTTATATCGATATGAAGAAATTAGGAACAATGGTGGTATTTGCAATGTTAGCCAGTATCTGCCATGCACAGGAAGTGAATGTGTTTGTTTCAGGCGAAGAGGGCTATAAAAGCTATCGTATACCTGCCATTGTAAAGGATAAAAATGGGCAGTTAATTGCTTTTGCCGAAGGTCGGGTGGATCATGCTGGCGATTTTGGTAATGTGGATATTGTTTATAAAACTAGTAAGGATAATGGAAAGACCTGGGGGCCATTGCAAGTCGCTGTGGACAACGATAATTTACAGGTCGGAAATCCAGCACCTGTAGTTGATCTATTGGATCCAGCATATCCTCAAGGACGTCTCTTACTTTTTTACAATACGGGGAATAATCATGAGGGAGAAGTGCGCAAAGGGAATGGCTTGCGGGAATGTTGGTCAATTAGTTCATCCGATGGCGGTAAAACATGGTCCAAGCCACAGAATATTACGCTCGAGACACATCGCCCCAATCAACCGTCAGTGAATGCGCAATATACCTTTAAGGACGATTGGCGAACCTATGCGAATACACCTGGGCATGCTTTACAATTTGATTCTGGTAAGTATAAAGGACGCATTTATATTCCTGCTAACCATTCTGAAGGAAATCCAAAAGAAAATGGCAAGGACTATTTTGCGCATTCGTATTATTCGGACGATCATGGAAAGACCTTCAAGATAGGGGCGAGCGTGAAATTTGAAGGATCAAATGAAACCATGGCCGCGCAAATATCGCATACAGGACTGTATATGAATTCCCGTAATCAACAAGGTAACGTAAAATCGAGGATTGTGTCCTATTCCAGTGATGGTGGTGTCAGTTGGGATACAACCTATTATGATAAAAATCTGGCCGATCCAGTCAACCAGGGCTCGGTACTTTCCTGGCAAAAGAAAGGGAAATATGTATTGGCTGTTTGTAATGCTGCATCAACCCACAGAAGGGACAATCTAACCGTTCGTTTAAGTAAAGATCAGGGCAAAACATGGTATTTCAATCAGGTCGTTGCCAAAGCTCCCGAAGGTGTGAAAGGGGATTATGCTGCTTATTCCGATTTAGTACTTTTAAATAAAAATAAACTCGGTGTTCTATTTGAAAAAGAGAATTACAGCAAAATTGTCTTTCTGCCAGTAAATTTTAAATAATCAGGCACATCGTGTTATCGAAATAATACACATTTTCTTTCATTTCTTCCTTTTGGTTAAAACAGGAAGGAAGAAATGAAAGAAAAAAATGAATCTTCGTTTCTAATGCAGCTTGCTCCACAGGCTGTCAAATAACGCTATAAACTTAATTAAAACCAATAATCCAAAACTAAATGAGAAAAACCAAATTTTGGCTGGTGTTGAGCCTAATCGCAACTAGCCTGTCTATTTTTGCCTGCAAAAAAGACTCGACAACAACAAAAACTTCGATTCCGGAAGTCAGTAAGGCGAAGGCCTCGACTAAGCTATTCAATGCTACTGCCGTAGCGACAACAGATTACGAACTGATCTGGTCGGATGAGTTTAATAGTAACGGGGGATTTGATTCCACAAAATGGTCTTATGCAGACAGGGGCACTGTCGCATGGAATAAGTATATGACCTCCCTGCCGGCTTATGCATCCCAAGACGGGAGCAATCTTGTATTGCGTATGGATAATGCTGTTGTAGCCGGAGATCCTGTTGCCTATCATGCGGGTGGAGTTAAGTCGATGGGAAAATTTAGTATGACTTATGGTAAAGTTGAAGTGAGGGCTAAGTTTACACAAGGAAGAGGCTCCTGGCCTGCGATTTGGATGATGCCCGAACCGGCTACGGCGTATGGAGGCTGGCCAGCCTGTGGTGAAATTGATATTATGGAGCATGTCAACAACGAAAGTGTGATGTATCATACAATCCATAATAGCTCGGTTACCAATGCAAATGGTGGAAGCACCGCTTCAAAAGCGGCCACTTATAATACGACAGATTACAACTTATATACGATGATCTGGAGTCCAAACGACATTCGATTTTACGTCAACAATGTATTGCAATATACCTACGCAAGGGTTTCTGGTGGCGGAACGCAACAATGGCCATTTGACGTACCTTTTTATCTGATTTTAAATCAGGCCGGTGGAGCTGGATGGCCAGGAGCGATCACAAATGCTGACCTGCCCTTTAGTATGCAGGTTGATTATGTACGTGTGTATAAGCTACCTTTATTTAGCAATGGCGATTTCGAAAGTGGTACCATCTATCCATGGACAACATGGGGTGGCGGATCATCGGTCGTTTCCACCGACGCCCGGACAGGAAGCAGATGCATCCGCGAAACGGGCGGGGAGACATCCATTGAACAATACCTGACCGGTTTAACGCCAAATACGACCTATCGGTTCGGTGGCTACGCCAAAGTGTCTACAGCTGGCCAGTCAGTTAGTATCGGCGTCAAAAACTTTGGTGGAACTGCAGTCAATGCGACTATTGGTACGACAAGCTATTCCAATGCTTCGGTTACTTTTACAACTGGCGCCAATAATACTACGGCTACGGTCTATTTCTATAAACCCTTGAGCGGTACTGTGTATGGTGATGATTTCTATTTAGAAAAACTGTAAAACACCTTAGTTGAAAGAGCAGTGGTTTTAGTTCAGCCACAGCTCTTTTAGCGATATTGCGTGATGACGAGGGTATCGGTCCGCATGAAGGATGTCGATATAACTTCATAACTACCTAATTAAAAATGTCAGATAATGCCGAATAAGGGCCATGAATCGTTGCGGTAGTTAACGGCAGTATCTCCTTATTTCCTTAAAACGAGTGTATGTCCATTTTGATAGAGTGTCATTTTGTTTTCGTTACGTTCAAAAACGATCTTTACACCAAATTGCGGTTGGACCAGCGTGTTTCTATCCTTCGCTTTTAGCTGAAATGAAGATTGACCAACGACCTGTCCAAATACTTTGTTGCCCTCTCTCGTAATATTTATCTGAATAGGAGGTTGCTCGCTTTTATATTCGCCAATGAGACTTGAAATTTCTTCCTCCGTCAATTGTAATTCCGCAAGATCAGGAAGTGGAAACGATCTTCAGCAAGTTATGCTGCATATTGTTCGTCTTTGTCGGACCGTTGAGTGAAAATTTGGGCCTCAAACTATTTGTGATGGTCATCGCAATTGCTTGATTACAAATAGTTAAGGTAAATATTAATCTTGATACATGCAAATACCAACGTATACCTAATCCCACTATTCAATCAGTATTGATACAGTTTTTAATCATTACTTATTCAGTCTACACTGAGCGATCACTGAACAATCACTGAACAATCACTGAACAAGCACTGTGAAAAAGACGAATTTGATCGCTCTTTGACACCCATTTGTTCCGACAGAAATTAATGGAAAAAAATGACGGGAGTGACGCGGTATGACCCTTAAAAAAGAAAAGCGGTGCGTGGGGTTAAGATAGTAAGCATTGATTTAAAAAAAAACACTTGAAGTGGGGAACTTCAAGTGTTTAACCTAACCAATTATTAACCTAAATTTATGAAAAGTATACTTTCTCAAGTATAGTAGACTATATTCAATATCTGTGCCATTCTACTTGTTAGTTTTATACTATTTTTCTTTGTGTTATTTTTGTTACGTAATATCACTTGATTTGGTTGATGTTATATCTTATTTGGTAATATTTTTATGTTTTTAAAGATGTTAAGTAGTTTGAAAAAGGATTGAGTTAATTTTTGGTAAAATTTTGCCTATTTTATTGGGCAAACTTTCCGCATGTGTATATAAAAGAGAACAGCCCCTGTCCGAAAATAGGGTAATTGTTATTACACAACGTAACACTTGAAGAGTTCTTTCCACTCATCATCAAGATTGCCTCTGTATACATTTTGTTTGGCGCGGCGATACCAATATTCTGCATTCCATTGATCACCTTCTTTGCGGTGTAAATAAGCATGAACATGTGCTGCGTCGGTTCCCCCCAATTGATCGATGAGGTCGTGCGCGGTTTTCCAATTTCCTTTCAGATCATACCAAAGTGACTTTTGTACCGCTGTCCAATGCTGAAGTGGACATTCAAGTGATTGAAATTCTTCTATTGTCATATTTTTTATTCAGTTATTTCTTTGCTCCAAATTTCATAAATATCGTCTCCTTTCGAGCTTTTTCCTCTATGCTGCCATCTGCCATCTACAATTTCACCGTCAAAGGCCAGTTCTTGCCCAACTCGATTATTGTCTCTCGAAAAGAATTGTATTTTTTCAGTATACCGATTGTTATCGTATTGATAATTGCCCCCGCCAGTACCATAGAAACCTTTTTGTGCAGGATTAATCGCTATCCATTGAAAATAGCCATCAACCAATATTTTGATTGTTTTACGGTCTGCTTTCGGAATATCCTGCATTTTTTCTCCTTGTTGGCGACCAGTGATGCGCCAAAGTGCGTCCAGGTCCTGCGGGACTTTTTTCTGTTTAATATAGAGATGATAGCTATTGGCTATTTTTAGGCGAAGGGAGTCTGCTTCACTCCGATACGGCAATTGAGTTGTTTTGCCGATGGCAGATGAATCCTGTGAATTATACTCGATGGCGATATTGATCAGATTAGGCTGTTTATCAAGTGGCCCACCCCAGGTATGTTGAAAACGTTTTCTGACATCATCGTAACTTATAAACGAGATATAATGATCTTTAACGAGCATTAAGTGTTTATTGATGCCATCCTGGTATAGATAGGCTCCGTCGTGAAGTTGCTGTGCCTGGATTTTAGAAAAATAAATTCCAAAAAATAGGAAGAATAGTAAGGTACAATTTTTCATAACGGGTCTAAACTTGTTTCCTCTAAAGATACAAAATAAAACAGCGATACGAATGATGGACATTGGATTTAATCGAATCAAAAAAAAGCTGACCAGTCGCCGCAGTACCGCCAAAAAATGTTAAGCACTTTTATGAGGGGCAGTCCGGCGAACGGTCAGCTTTTCGATAGGATGTTACAACTATCTATTTGAACTTACTCGCCAATGCAGCGAGCTTGCTGGCCATATCCGTTTGTGGCTCGGCCTGCTTTTTAGGTTCATTTTTTTTGTTTTTGGGTAGCGCAGGCTTTTCATCTGTTTTCATTGACAATGCGATACGACTACGCTTTTCGTCTACTTCTGTTACTGTTACCATGACGTGTTGCTGTACTTTGACGACTTCATGGGGGTCCGATATATAGCGATTCGATAATTGGCTTAGATGTACCAAGCCATCTTGATGTACGCCAATATCAACAAAGGCTCCGAAATTTGTAATATTCGTCACGATTCCTGGCAGCTTCATGCCCACTTTTAAATCCCCAATGGTATTGACGCCATCTGTGAATGAGAATGCTTCGAACTTTTCCCTTGGATCTAATCCGGGTTTCGCTAATTCATTGAGAATATCATTCAATGTCGGTAATCCAACTTCCTCTGAGATATAGTTTTTCAAAGGGATCGATTTTCGCAAGTCAGCGTCAGTCAATAGATCTTCTACTTTTTTGCCAAGGTCTTTGGCCATTTGTTCGACCAATGCATAACGCTCGGGGTGTACCGCCGACGAATCCAGTGGGTTTGCGGCATGGCGGATGCGTAGAAAGCCTGCAGCTTGTTCAAAGGCTTTATCGCCAAGGCGAGGAACTTTTTTCAGTTCGCGCCTGGAGGCAAAAGGACCGTTCTCATTCCGGTATTTGATGATCTGTTGTGCCAGGGATGGACCAAGACCGGAAACGTAGGATAAAATTTGTTTGGAGGCCGTATTCAATTCGACACCGACAGCATTTACGCAACTGATGACGGTATCATCCAATGAAGTCTGGAGTTTATTTTGATCTACATCATGCTGATATTGTCCGACACCGATCGATTTTGGATCGATCTTAACCAGTTCAGCCAATGGGTCCATCAACCGTCTACCAATAGATACTGCGCCGCGTACCGTAACATCTTGATCTGGAAATTCTTCACGGGCAGTTTCGGAAGCCGAATAAATAGAGGCTCCACTTTCATTGACCATTACGATGGTAACGTTATTTAATCCGAGTCTCCGTACAAATTCTTCCGTTTCACGACCGGCGGTCCCATTGCCGATTGCGATGGCTTGGATATCATATTTTGATACTAGATACTGAATTGTTTTTTTTGCTTCTGCAAGTCCATTGGCTCCTGTATGCGGAAAGATGGCCGTATTTTCTTTAAGCTGTCCCTGTTCGTCCAGAACAACCGTTTTACAGCCTGTACGAAATCCTGGGTCGATCGCGAGCAGCCTTTTCTGCCCTAGTGGAGCGGCTAGAAGTAGTTGACGCACATTGTCGGCAAAAACTTTGATGGCTTCTTCATCGGCTTTTTGACGTGTCAATACACGAATTTCCGTCTCCATAGAAGGTTTTAACAGCCGCTTGTAGCTATCGACCAAGGCGAGTTTTACCTGAGCTGCGGCATCGTTGGAACCCTTAATATAGATGGATTCGATACTTGGTAGAATTTCTTCTTCATTGATATCGATATCTAAATAGAGTAATTCCTCTTTTTCTCCGCGGCGCATGGCCAGCACACGATGTGAAGGTGCATTTTTCAACGGTTCAGACCATTCGTAATAATCTTTATACTTTAGTGCAGCTTCTTCCTTTCCAGGAACTACCCGTGAAACAAATGTGCTTTTTTCGAGGAATATCGCTCTCGCTTTGGCTCTCACTGTCGCATCTTCCGCAATGATCTCTGCGATGATATCGCGGGCACCGGCTAGTGCCTCCTCTGTATTCTTAACGCCTTTTTCTTCATCTATTAAACTGTCGGCAAGGGGGAGGAAATCTCCTATTTCTTGTGCTAAAATAAGATCCGCTAAAGGTTGCAGACCTTTTTCACGTGCCACACTGGCGCGAGTTTTACGCTTGGGTTTGTAAGGCAAATAGATATCTTCGAGACTGGCCATGGTTTCGGCACCCAAAAGCTGCTGCTCAAGCTCCGGTGTCAATTTTCCCTGATCGTTGATCGATTTAAGAACAGCTTCTTTACGTTTATCTAAATCACGCAGCTGCTGGAAACGATCTCTGATCGTGGTGATTTGAACTTCGTCCAAACTACCCGTCATTTCCTTACGGTAGCGTGAGATAAACGGAACGGTAGCACCTTCGTCTAATAGTGCTATAGTCGTGCGAACTTGTTTTTCGCTAATAGAAAGCTCATTAGCAATGGTAATTTCGTGTGTTGATAAGCTCATTGTCGGTTTAATCTTAAAAAGTAGAGCTGTTGAATGGTGATTCAACAGCTCTAAGTATATCTAATTATAAACTAAAGTAGTAAAATTAAGCAGGTTTACTGGTATTGTCCTGCTCAGGAACTTTTTTATCTTCTACCTCGTTGTTTTTCGTTTCAGCAAAATGATCGTTATACCCGTACGTGATGTGAGATGGCTCTTCGCCATAATCGGGTTGTTTATGTGGGTTATGCTCGACGACACCGGCAGGTGTTGTGAATTCATATTTTTTCTTTGGTTGATCTGTTTCTGAACCTTCTACGGCTTCCTGTGGCTTAGCCCCTTCTTCGTGTGCTGCTTGAGCTTGCTCTTCAGCCAAACGAACATCATTAGGAACAGTTTCTTCTTTTACTTCTGTTTTAACGTCTATGTCTTTCTCGAAATTATTGATTTGATCTGAAATTTCACGTTTGATACCTTCTGATGCATCTTTGAACTCACGTATTCCTCTTCCTAAACCTCTCGCCAATTCAGGAAGTTTTTTGCCTCCAAAAAGTAACAAGATTGCAAACACAATTAAGATCATCTCTTGTGTTCCGATGTTTAGAAATGCTATTACTGGATTGTACATACTCTTTTTCCTCTTCTTTTGATTACTAACTAGATGCTAAGGTACATTTATATTTCTATAGTTCTTAGACCCAAAAGTAAATTTAAGATAATTTTAAGGTATTTGAAACATAAAAATTACTTAACAAAGTGCGGTTATTTGATGGGTGTAAATTGTTATATTTTTGCTAAATATTTTTTAATATGACGATAGGGCGGAAATATCTTCGTATTTTTGTGGCTATTTTTTTGGGAAATCGATTATGTTGGGAAAATTTAAAACATTTAAACCGTATTACAAAAGTACGATGGTATTGGCGGGGCCAGTGGTGATCTCACAATTGGGACATACGCTGGTGCATACCGCAGATAGTGTGATTGTTGGACATTTTGCAGGAACCATTCCATTGGCGGCAGTTTCGTTGGTACATGCTGTTTTTATGGTTGTTATGGTCATTGGTTTGGGGATAGCGTATGGCATCACGCCGTTGATTGCGCAGGAGAATGGTCGTGATAATAAAAAAGAATGTGCTATTTTGTTGTCTAATAGCTTTTGGTTAAATATTATTGCGGGACTCTTGTTATTCGCATTGGTCTATTTTGGTTCAATGTTGGCGATCGATCACCTCAACCAAGATCCGGCTGTGGTGAAGGAGGCAAAGCCTTATTTGCTTATTCTGAGTTTATCGATGCTTCCATTAATGGTATTTAGCACCTTTAAGCAATTTGCTGAAGGCCTGGGGTTTACTAAGCAAGCGATGAATGTAACTATTTGGGGGAATGTACTGAACATTATTTTGGCGATCATCTTTGTCAAGGGGATGTTTGGCATCAGCCCAATGGGGGTCAAGGGAGTCGGATACAGTACATTGATCGACCGTGTGTTAATGATGTCTGTGATGATGACCTATGTCTTGCGATCGCAGAAATTTAAAGGATATATTCAATACTTTAAAGTGACATTGGTCGATCGGGAGCGATTGTTGAAGATCGTACGGATCGGGGCACCCGTGGCTATGCAATATGTCTTTGAAATTGGGGCTTTTGCAGGGGCATCCTTATTAGCGGGTACCATAAGTGCGACAGCGCAAGCTTCTCATCAAGTAGCCATACAGCTGGCCGCGATGACGTATATGATGGCGAGTGGTATTGCTGCTGCTGCAACAATCAAGGTAGGGAATAGTTATGGTAATCGAAATCTTTTTCGTCTCGAACGATTTGCCATCACGTCGTATCAATTGGTGTTGATCTTTATGGTGATTACAGCGTCTTTGTTCGCGCTATTGAATGATTATTTGCCTTATATCTTTACCTCAGATCATGCCGTGGTGATTATTGCTTCTCAGCTGTTGATTATTGCGGGCCTTTTCCAATTGTTTGATGGTACGCAAGTTGTCGGTCTGGGAGTGTTACGTGGGATGGGGGATGTGAATATACCAACCCTAATCACATTTATCGCTTATTGGATTATTGGGCTACCAAGCGGCTACCTCATGGGCGTCGTGTTTAACTGGGGTATCAAGGGGATTTGGTACGGGTTAACGCTGGGCCTGCTAAGCTCTTCGCTTTTACTGTACCTGCGGTTTCAATTGGTGATTAAGAAGAAAAAAATACAGTTCGAACAAAGTATGTTTAAGTAACAAAACGTATATACTAAGTAACAAAAGTATATACTAAATAACAAAAAACGGCTCTGTTAAGAGCCGTTTTTTTATTCTGATTGCTAGATTACTCTATTGCTATCCCAGTTTTCCAGGTAGTCAGCCACACGTTTTAAGAAAGTACCTCCGAGAGCACCATCGATTGCACGGTGATCGTAAGAGAGTGACAGATACATCATATGTCTAATACCAATCATATCGCCATACTCTGTTTCTATAACCGCTGGTTTTTTCGTAATGGTACCGACAGCCAAGATTGCAGCTTGCGGCTGGTTAATGATAGGCGTTCCCATAATATTACCGAAAGCGCCGATATTGGTGAATGTAAATGTACCATCTTGGGTATCGTCAGGCTTCAATTTATTCGCCCGTGACCGTTGTGCGAGGTCGTTGACACTTTTACTCAACCCGACTAAGCTTAATTGGTCAGCATTTTTGATGACCGGAACGATGAGATTGCCATTAGGCAATGCTGCAGCCATACCAATATTGATGTTTTTCTTCTTGATGATATTGTAACCGTCGATCGATATATTGACCAATGGAAAATCTTTGAGAGCCTTGCTAATAGCCTCGATAAACAAAGGGGTAAACGTGATGTTTTCTCCTTCGCGTTTTTTATAAGCATCTTTAACTTTATTGCGCCACAAAACTAAATTGGTGACATCTGCCTCAACAAAAGAACATACATGGGGAGAGGTCTGTACGCTTTTGACCATATGGTCTGCTATCAATCTCCGCATACGGTCCATTTCAATGATTTCATCACTGCCATTGGCAACGGTGTGAACATGCGACGGAGCGCTGGAGGTTATTTTTGGAGAATCCGTACCCATGCCCGTGCTAGTGTTCGTGTGCTCTGCCGGAATGGCTTTTGTCGATTTTGAGGAGGAATCCCGATGCGATACATACGTTAAAATATCTTCCTTAGTCACTCTTCCCTCTGCTCCGGTACCCTGGATACGGTCAAGTTCATCCTGGGACAATCCTTCGTGGCGTGCGATATTTTTCACTAAAGGTGAATAGAAGCGAAGGGTATTTTCGTATGAAGAAGATGGAATTTCAGCTGTTACATTGGGCAGCTGGTCTACACCTGGGATGTTCAATGCTATGATCTCTTCGGGAGTTGCCGCTGAAGGAGCGATATTTTCTTGTGCTTGAATCGCAGGTTCTTCATTTTCGCCTTCAATTTCTATAATTGCAACGACTTCACCAACTTGGACAGTCTGGTCTACGGTATAGCAATGCTCTTTTAAAACACCTTTTACAGGGGAAGGTACCTCTGAATCAACTTTGTCAGTTGCAATTTCCAATAAAGTGTCATCTTCCTCAATCAGGTCACCAGGTTGTTTTAACCATTTTGTGATTGTTGCCTCGGATACACTTTCTCCCATTTTTGGGAGCAAGAGTTTATATAAAGCCATATTTTTTAGCAATCTCGTTATAGAAAAACGAAGTTAAATAAATTGTGGTTTACTTTCAACAATTTAAAATATTATTCCTTAAATAACGTGTTTTTTGAAATATTATTTTACTTTATTGTGTATCCTGTTCTTTTTCTTTTACAAGCAACTTCCATAGAAGTAATAAAGCATTCATACGGGTACGTTCGATGTTGATCAGTCTGTCGTTATCAAATTGAAACTTCTTGGTTAAAATTTCCTTTTTCCCGGCAACAGCCACCCAAATAGTGCCAACTGGTTTCTCAGCTGTTCCACCACCTGGCCCCGCTATTCCAGTTGTCGCAATAGCATAGTCGGAAGAAAATGCCTTTTTTGAACCGGAAGCCATTTCGATAGCAGTCTGCTCACTTACTGCTCCATATTGGATTAGTGTTTCTTCCTCGACGTTCAACAATTGTTGTTTTAACGCGTTGGAGTAGGGGATGGTACCACCAAGGAATATCGTGCTGCTTCCCGCTACAGCGGTTATTGAAGCGGCGAGGCTACCCCCGGTACAACTTTCTGCAGTAGTCAATGTAGCACCTCGGCGGCCAAGCTCTTTAATCAGATAGGGCTCGATGCTTGTGTCATAGTCCGCGATGACATAGTGTTGTAAACGATGGAGTAGCTTTGTTTTAAAAAGGGCAACCTGGAGCATAATGTCAGATTTATTCCTGCTTTTTCCAGAGAGTCTCAATCGGATAAAGGCCAAGGTTGGTAGATAGGCCAATTTTATGCTGGAAGGAAGTTCTGCTTCGATATCCTTTATTTCTTCTGCCAAATATGATTCTCCGATTCCGCCAACCAAAATGGTCTCGTGACAGATAAATAAGTCAGGATCCTGTTTGGCTAATAGGGGCAGCACATGTTTTTCCATCAGAAATTTCATCTCAAAGGGCACGCCAGGCATAAAAATAAACCTCTTTTGGTCCTGATGGACCAGCATGCCGGGCGCGGTGCCATAGTCGTTAAATAGGACCTCACAATTTGCTAAAACATCGGCCTGCTGTAGATTGATGTCGAGCATTGTTAGATTGCGCGATTCAAATATGTTGGTCACATGCCGAAGTACATGCTCATCGCGGATCAAGGTGGTTCCAAAATATGCTGCGGCCGTTTTTTTTGTCACATCATCTTTCGTCGGGCCCAGGCCTCCAGTGATTAAAATAAGATCTGCCCGCGTTGAAGCCTCTTTCAATGTCGTTGAAATAGCCTCTTCTGTATCAGGGATCGATGTCATTTGAACGATATCGACTTCGAATTGGAGCAGTTGTTTGGCAATCCAGCCTGAATTGGTATCAATAATCTGACCGATGAGAATCTCATCGCCTATGGTAATAATCTCTGCTTTCATCTTTAAAATAATTATGCGACACATCCCTACGGTGAAAAATACATATGTGGGTATGTATCGTGTTTGATTTTCTCAATCTTCTGGTGTTAAAATGTCCATGCGCTAGCGCCTAAAAAATGAAAATTCAATCCCAGAAGATTCAGTATATAAACTTACATAAAATTGCGGCTCAACGAAATGTTTAAGATGTATTTGATGGAAGAAGTTTTTTGAAAAGAAACTGAAAATTCTTTTTGGCCAATATGAATATAACATTTCAAAAAAAAGCAGTTATTTTAAAAATAACTGCCTCCTGAACTGGCTCTTTTTGTGAGCTTAAGATCTTGTAAGATCGATGCCTTGGCACGAATGGTGACGTTGTAGCTTCGGAACCGCCCAAAAGGCATCCAGCCAAATGACATATCCCAACAATGCAGATCGCGATAGATATTGAAAGAGGTCATGACCACTTCCTTCTGTTTGAAATCGTACCCCGATTGAAAGGTGACTTTCCATTTTGGCGTAACACTGAAGTCGCCATGTAAATTCAATGTGCTTGTGATCTGGCTCTGCATTCTTCGTGTACTGGAGTTGAACGATTTTGCCATATTGAAACTGAACGATGCCGCAAGGTTCCATGGGATGTTAAAGTCCACAAATGCGTTTGGATCTGAGCTGATTCGAGCTAAGGCTTGTGCCTGTTCGGGAGTCATACCCGCTCCTGTCATTTCTTTTCTTAAAGAATCAATATTGTTATTACGTGATTTCGCAGCCTTAGGATTCAGACTATAGTCAAAGGAAAGACCAAAGTTTGTCAGGCGCGCAAGGCTACCGTCTTTAATGGCGTAGCGATTGACACGGACACCATTTTCGTTGACCGAATAAGGATCAAATGTACCGTTGAAGTTTACATTCATCTTTTGGTCGAAAAAAGCTGTACGGCCAGAGAAAGTAATTGGGGACAACTTTAGCGAGTCGGCCACAAAGTTGTAATTTCCACTGAACGTCAGACCTTGAAGAATAGGGATTTTCTTCAAACCGCCATCTGTTGTATCGGATTTACTCTTGACCTTTGCTTCGATATTATTGTCAATGGAAAAACCTATCCCCGCAGATTTTCCTGCAGAAGGAGATCCGTAGACACCCTGACTAAAGATTGAGTATACATTTCTGTTTCCATATTGATCATTATAATGCTGATAGAAACCATATCTTGGATCCGAAAAATCGGGTCTATAGTTCAGGTTGATCGACGGTGTAACGACGTGTCTGAGCTCCTGAAGCTTACCGATTTTCGGATAGTAATGTCCATAAACCTTGGTCGAAAGTCCGGTCGATACCGAGTAATCGTATGCACGATTGAATCCCTGAACGGTATCGATACGTTGTTTATAACCTGCAGCGGTATTGTCGATGCTTTGTCGCGTACTTTGTAAATACCAACGTTCGGTATAGTTTACACTGGTATTGAACTGGAAGTATTTAAAAGCATTGAGTGATAGACTGATTGGAATATTGTGTTGGAAACCATTTTGGAATTTTTTGAAACCTCCTGGTTTAAACAACAATGTATCAATGGTGCTTACCGAGTTTTGCGCTTGGAAACTATAACCGACATTGATGCGTTGATACCATTTTTGTTCACCGACACGGTCTTTGCTGTCAAATGGATTGAAAGAGGATACATTTAAGCTGATGTTGGGTAAACTCATCTGTATACTGCGTGTAGCCATGTCCTGGTTATGCGTTAAGCTGGCCGTGAGGTTTACCTTACCATCGGCAAATACTTTTCCATAACTGATGGACGATCCCATACGGTTACGGGCAAGATTTTCATAGGTATTTTGTGTACTTCCGGTTCCGGTATTTTGAAAGAAAGAACTTGTACCAAAGTTAACACTTGCAGAGAAAGATGTTCCTGGATTGGCTTCCTGCCGTTGGGTATGGTTCCATGTGACGTTAAAATCCTTATTGGAGCCGTAATTGGATGTTCCTTCAATACCTGTTTTGGTATTGGCGTAACGGATATTAAAACCACCGTTAAATTTATAGTTGACGGTATAGCGCGTATTGATGGAAGCTTCCCACGAACCTTTAGAATACAAGGAACCTCTAATCTCACTGTCCCAGTAATCGTTGAAGGCCAAATACCAACCGATATCCCGCATGGAGAATCCTCTGGTATAATCTTCTCCAAAAGAAGGGAAGAGAAACCCGGATGCTCTTTTATCTGGTTTTGGGAAAAATGCAAATGGAAATGCCACGGGCATCGGTACACCCATCACGACAAGGTAGGCCGGACCAGAAATAATCTGGTTCTTAGTGACAATTCCTTTGGTGATATGAATTCCAAAATGGGTATGCGGATAGGGTAGATTACAGGTACTATATAATCCCTTGTAAATCGACATTTCGTCGTAGATATTCTTTCGAACAACATTGGCCTGGATAAATCCACCATCAACTTCGGTCATAATACCGTAGGTATTTCCCTCTTGCTTTTCGTAATCGTAGTAGAGTGAATCTACTGTTTTCGGTGATTCACCATTACCCATGATGACAATAGGACGCCCTACATATTTACCACTTTTGTCGTAGATCCCAGAAGCAAAAATCTTTTTCTTGTTTCGATCAAGACGGATATAATCGGCAGAAAGTTCAAAATCTTGGTACTTTACTTTTGCTCCGCGATAAAGGTGACTGATATTCTTGGCAACTTCAGATTTCTGCGAGTCAACCGCAATAATGCTCACTTCGGCCTGCAAGCCACTTCCTTTTTTCTTGGTTGTATCGTTTACAGATTTGGTCGTATCTGCAGTTTTCGATTTACTCGTATCTTGCGATTTATTGGTCGCCGAAATAGGATCTTTACCTTGAAGTCCGTTCTGTTTTAATGGAATATTACTTTGAGCAAAGCTAGCATTGCTCATTGCAAGAATGATAAATAGTGTTAAAATGTTGATTAACGACTTCAAAATTAAAGACAAATGTTATTTTTGTGAAATAATGTTAAACTTCGAGAGACAAAATTAGTCAAAAAAGCAATAGAAAATATGTTAAATATCGTTATCTATTAAAGAAATAATATTGACGCATTTTGATTCGTTTATAGTAGAGCAAATAATTATTCAATGAAATCAGATTTAAGAATTAGAAAATGGTGTAGCGTTGTGTTCGCTACTTTGGGATTTTTTTTATTGAATTCTTTCACATTAAACAATGGGCAAGCAGTGCCTCCAGACTACCAAATAAAAACGATTGTAATTGATGCGGGCCATGGTGGTAAAGATACCGGAGCACAAGGGCGGCGATCGTTGGAGAAAAATGTAGCCCTTGAAGTTGCGTTAAAATTGGGAAAGCAGATTCAGAAAGATATTCCGGGTATCAAGATCATCTACACGAGAACGACGGATGAATTTGTTGAGCTTTACAAACGTATTCGCTTGGCGAATGCCAATAAAGCAGATTTATTTATTTCAATACACTGTAATTCCAGTGGTGCTAGCGCACATGGTACCGAAACATTGGTCTCGGGTTCGCATCGTTTGGGACAGCAAGATGCTGCAGTTCGTGAAAATGCGTCCTTGTTACTGGAATCAAACTATAAAGAAAATTATCAGGGATTTGATCCAAAAGACCCTGAAAGTGCTATCATCTTCTCCTTGATGAAAAACCGATTCCGTGAAAAAAGTATTCGTCTGGCGCAGATGATTGAAGGTGAGTATGTGAAGGCAGGGCGATATAGTAGAGGATTCTGGGAGAAAGGCTTAGCTGTATTGGCTGAAGCAGGTATGCCCGCTGTGCTTACAGAAATTGGCTTTATTAGTAATAGAGAAGAAGAGAGCTACCTATTGTCTGATGAAGGGCAACAGGAAATTGTCAATAATTTAGTTTCCGCTCTGAAAATTTATAAAAATTCTGTAGAACGCTAAACAGATTTGCTTTTATGCTGTTTTAAACTTAAATTAATGATCATTACTAAATAGATTATTTGTGAAAATTTCAAACGAGACAAAAGTCGGCATATTAGCAACAGTTGCGATAGTTTTATTATTTATTGGCTATAGCTTTCTAAAAGGAAATGATGTTTTTAGCAGCGACAACACATATTACACAACTTATGAAGCTGTCGATGGCCTAACTCCATCAAAACCTGTTTTAGTAAATGGTTATCAAATCGGTCGTGTATCAAAAATGATTCTCCTACCTGATGGCAAAATTAAGACAGAGTTCAAAATACACTCCCATTATGATGTTCCAAAGAATACAATTGCGCGGATTTCAAGTACAGATTTGTTGGGAAGTAAGGCCATTGTTTTCGAAATGGGCAACAGTAAGGAATTGGCAAAGGATGGGGACTTTTTAGCTTCAGGTGTCCAACCGAATATTATGGATAAGGTTGAACCCATTCAAAAACGGATCGAAACAATTACCATTAAACTGGATTCAACATTATCGGTTGTCAATAATGTCTTAGACAAACAGTTTCAGGATGACTTTAAAAGAAGTATTCATAGCATTTCCACTTCTTTGAAAAATGTAG
Organism: Sphingobacterium sp. UBA2480; assembly: GCF_002341965.1. Classification (NCBI taxonomy): domain Bacteria; kingdom Pseudomonadati; phylum Bacteroidota; class Sphingobacteriia; order Sphingobacteriales; family Sphingobacteriaceae; genus Sphingobacterium; species Sphingobacterium sp. UBA2480. The sequence continues at coordinate 127,313 of NZ_DDPA01000003.1, forward strand.
AAGGCATCACCAAAGATGTCGAAGGTCTAGTGGGGGATGAAAAGGGGAGACTCAATCGAATCATGGCCAATCTCGAATCAATTACATCCAATTTTTCACAAAATGGCGAGAAAATCAATGCGATCATGTCTAATTTGAATAATATTACCGATAAGGCCGCTCGATTGGATTTTGAACATACCATGAACAAAGTAAATGCCGCAGTCAATGATTTTCAGGAGATCACGGGAAAAATCAATAGTGGTAAAGGATCTATTGGTTTATTGTTAAATGACGAAGCGTTATATAATAATCTCAATAATGCTTCAAAGGAAATGGATAATTTGATGAAGGATGTGAAAGAGAAACCCGGGAAATATATCAAACTTTCCATCTTTGGAAAAAAAGGCGAGAAATAGATTTCAGCAATCAGATCAAATAGGATACATAAAAAAGCCTGCATATTGCAGGCTTTTTGTTTTTATATGTTCACTCCCTGAGTAACGCTTTTTGGAATTTAAACAGGTGAAGGCCGACTTTGTCAGTTGCGAAAATACCTGATTTTACAAGCGGATTTTGCACACCTCGTTATAAAGTTTCCTTAAGCCAGGTAAAGAATTCTCTTTGCCAAACTTGTGCGTTTTGTCCTGACAGTACCCAGTGATTTTCATCAGGTAGATAGACCAGGCGGCTCTTAATTTTTTTGAGTTGAGCCAATTGGAATGCCGCTAACCCTTGTCCGATTGGAACACGATAATCTTTTCCGCCTTGAAAGATTAAAATTGGCGTGTGCCAATTATTTGCTTTTTCAATGGGGTTGAATGCGGTATAGGATTTCTCATTTTTGCTATCCCAGTACGCCCCACCCAGTTCGTGATTGGCAAAAAAGAGTTCTTCTGTGGTACCGTACCAGCTTCTCATGTCGAATAAACCATTGTGCGCAATGAAAGTTTTGAAACGGTTTTGATGCACGCCAGCTAGCTGATAAACCGAGTACCCACCATAACTAGCTCCAATCGCCGCACGACGAGTTGTATCTACATAGGATTCTTTGGAGATATCGTCTATCGCTGCCAAGTAATCCCGGATTGGCTGACCGCCCCAGTCCTGAGAAATGGCTTCATTCCATTTTACACCCCAGCCAGGCATACCCCTGCGGTTTGGAGCGATGACAATATAGCCTTGTGATGCGATCAATTGTAAATTCCAACGGAAGGAGTAAAATTGCGTCAGGGCAGATTGAGGGCCACCTTCACAGTAAAGTATGGTTGGATATTTTTTTGCAGGGTCAAAGTTTGGCGGATAGATTACCCATGAAAACAGATCTGCTCCATCGGATGCCTTTGCGATACGTTTTTCAATTTTGTTTTCGCTGATGCTTGCATATTTTGCATCGTTGACTTTAGTGACCGGAGTTAAAGATTTGGTTTTTAGATCAAAGCTGAAGATTTCTGTTGCACGGGTAAACTTTGTCGAGCTAACGATTAATTTGTCAGCTACTTGGCCTACAATACCGGTGATGTCAAAGTCACCTTCTGAAATTTGATGTATTTTTGGTAAACTTTTAGCTTTGATATTGGTCGGTACTTCAAGTTCAAATAATTGAACTGTGCCTTTCGTTGCAGCTGTAAAATAGATTTTCCGGTTGTCATTGCTCCAGATAAAACTATTGACGGTACCATCCCAATGTGCTGTTAGGTTAAGTCGAATCGAGCTATTCTTATCAAATAGCATGATGTCATTTTTGTCCGATTCATAACCATCGGTCTTCATGCTGAGCCACGTTAGGCTTTTCCCATCGGGAGAATAGGTTGGGGCTGTATCATACCCATTCATTCCTTCTGTCAGGTTAGACGTCGTTCCGCTAGCGAGATCATAGCGATAAATATCGGTATTGGTACTGACAGCATAATCTGTTCCGAATTTCTTTTTACAGACATAGAGCACTGCCTTGCTATCGGGAGACCAGGCAAAATCTTCTGCGCCACCAAATGGTGCCTGAGGGCTGTAGAAAGCTTGATCCTTTAATAGGTCTACCGGCTCGCCAACTTTACCATCAATATAACTCGCCACAAAAGGATGACTGAATTTGCCATCATTGAAGGTATCCCAATGTCTGTAGTCTAAGTTGTCATAGATATAAGCGTCCGACTTTGGTAGTTCGGGATATTTATCTGTGCTGTGGTATTTTTTTACGAGCACGGACTGGCTGAAGAGTATTTGTTTTCCATCAGGAGAAAACTTGACATTTTCTAAAGCAATATCGCCATTCGTCAATTGAACTGCTTCAGCCTTAGATAGGTTCTTCTTCCATAACTGCCCCTTTAACAAATAAATGACGTCGCCATTTGGTTCGATCTGAACGACTGTTTCACCACCTTTTTGGTCGGTGAACTGACTGCTAGTCCCGTTTGTGAGTGAAACTGTATAGAGATTTTTTTCACTTGAATTGCTCTCCAGATTATAATTGGAAACACCGTATACCAATGTTTTGCCGTCTGCAGAAAGTCCTTCGGCCGAAACACGACCAAGGTCCCAAAGTGTAGTTGGGTTGATCGGTTGTGGCGATTCCGACACTAATTTGGAGTTATTTTTTCCGTCTTTGCTTTCTTGCGCATTGCTTAGGTTACACGCCATAATCGCTAATGTAAGTATTGTAAGTTTTTTCATCTGTTTAAACATATCTATGCCGCTGAAAAATTTCTTCGCAAGTTACAGAATTTGGTCATAAATGCTAAGTCGAGTAAAAAAATAGCCATCTCTTTCATTTAGAAATGGCTTATTAGAATTGTAAATCCTTATTTTTTTAATAGTATCTGAATTAATACCCAATAAAGTCGAAGACGTTGTTTATTGATCCACATGGCTATTATCAAATTGATACCAGTTTATTTTTGTTGAAACGCGCATCAAAATCGCCAAAATGATAAAGATGCCAATTGTTCCAGCGATAAGGGAATAATCCCGAAGTTGCATGAGGATATAGATAAAAAGATAAAATAAAGCCAGAATAGAACTCAGCAATAGCGCCGATTTCTGGTCTTTGGTAATTGATTTAATGAAACTGCCAATCAACATAACTGTAGCGACTGAAGCCGTTAAGTAAGCTAGATTAAATCCAATATGCTCGGATAGCGCGAGCAGCAATGTATAGAAAAGAACCATCGCTGCTCCAATCAGAATATATTGGATGATATGGATCCGTTTTTTCTTGATCACCTCGGTGAATAGGAGCGAAGTAAAGGTCAGGATGATAACTAAAATACCATATTTGGCGACCCGTGTTGTTTTTTGATAGTTATTGATATCTGGTAGGAAGTTAATTGTAATCATATCTGCGTTATCCAATAGGTTATTTGCAGAGGCAATTGTAGTGCTGACGGCTTGTGCTGGCTTTTGCTCATTGCCCTCATTTCCATTTTCGAGGTTGTTATCGAACTGAAAGATCGAACGGGCATCGCCTGTCCATTGTTGCGGCAGCTTCCGACTGAAAGAAGGGATTTCCCAGGAAGCCGAAAAATTGGAGGTTTCGGTATTACGTTTGCCCGGTAAGAATGCACCTGTGAAACTTGGATTAGCCCAGTTACCCTTAGCCTGGATGTTTGTCTGATCACCCAGCGGAAGAAAATTCAATGATTTGGATCCTTTTAGATTTAGTTTTATCTTAAAACGATTGTCTGTTTTCTGCGGATCCAAAGGTACAGGACAGACTAAATTTTGCGTAAATAATTTGAGATTATTAAAGTCTGGGTCGAAAGTCAATTCATCGCCATCCCAATTCAAGGATGGGCGCTTGCCTAAGCCTTTAAAATCCTGGATGCCGAAAATAAGCTTACTGCCTTTCCAGTCAATTTGCTCATTTGGGATCTCGAGTTTTTCTAGGGATATTTTGTCAAAAGAACCGTCTAATGTGATGTTGCTGTTGTAAACTACGGCATTATAAATACCTCGAGAGAGATGCTGTGGCGTTATATCGGTTGTGATATTGGATGTTTTGGGTAAGACAAATATCCATTTCAGCTCTTCTCTAAGGTTCGATTTTTCGGCTTTTTCGGCAGAAAGTGGTATAGTCTCGCGATAGGGGATAGCCAACACAGGACTGGAAATAACCTGCTCCTTTCCCCAGTTTAATGCAATACCGCCAGAAACTTCCTGTTCCCTATTTTTCCGTTCTTCTATTAAATCGCTTATTAACGAAAGTGGAATGAGCAATATCAGGGAAAGAAAGAAAATGACAAATAACTTTAGGACAGTGGAATTACTGATTTTCTCAAAAAATGACGATTGCTCTATCGGTGATGAATTGTTGTAGTCCATGATTTTAGTTGTTTAAATCTATTTGAATATTTTTACTGTATAAGGCAATTTGAAGCTCCGTTAATTGCCAATGAAGGATTTCTTTAAATTCTAAATGATGGAAGTTTTGGAGCGATCGACCTTTCTGAAAATGTCTTTTGTAATAACCGAAATGCTCGGGAAATAAGATTCCGCCAATAAAAATCATTGCCATAAGATAGAGGCTGATCTTTCCATTACCAAGTAAGAGGAATTGCATGGCAATTTCATCTTGTATCTCTGTTCCGGTTTCAGTCAGGATATGAAATACATCGTGATTTTCCAGTTTGGGCATGACATCGAAACCTTTACTTTCATAAAAGAGCCCCAGATTATGGCCGATGCTTCCAACGGGGTAGGTCATAAAATCTGCCTTAGATATTCCCCAAGCTTTTTTGTTCCATTTAAAGATGTCTGCATATACTTTGGAAGACCAATTATAGAGGTGCAGCATCAGTTTTAATCGAATTCCTTTCATTTAATCATGTTTTAAAAGTACTTTGATTTTCAAAGTGAATGAATAAAAAAATTATTTGTATTGTTGCTTTATTAAATTTTCAAGTGCAATAAGGTGATTTTCAAAGGCTTTAAGTCCTTTTGTCGTTCTTTTGTATCGGGTGTTCGGCTTCCGGTCTACAAAGCTTTTTTCGACACTAATGTATTCCTCTTTTTCCAATGTTTTTAGGTTGGAAGCAAGGTTACCGTCGGTTACATCCAACAATTCTTTCAATGAATTAAAATCATATTCTTCATTGGCAGCGAGAACACTCATAATTTGGAGGCGAACTCTGTTTTCAAATATTTTGTCATATAAGGAAAGATCTAATTTCACGATTCGTACTTTTTGTAAACGATAAAACCATAGATGATGTGTAGCACACCAAATCCTAATCCCCACAATAATAAGCCGTTGTCCGGGAAGCATATACCAATCAAACCCAGGCAGATTTCCAGTATACCCAGGCCTTTTGCTTCGGCAAAGGTATATATGCTACCCGCAGTCAGTGCCAGTCCATAAAAGATCAGGAGCATAGCAGCAATCAGCTGGTAGTAGCCTTGGACAAAAAACAACAAGGAAATCATGGCACCCGTTAGTAAGGGGATTGAAACTGCAAATAAAAGAGATTTGCTTGTAATGTTCCAAATCGACTGCTTATTTTTTCTCGCTTTTTTACGTGCCATTAGCCAGCCGGTCACCAGGGATGATAAGAGGACGATGAGCGCAATCATTAAAAACAGTAGGGGCTTATTCAGATTTTCGCCCAAGAGTAGCGCGGTACTTTCGGGTTGCTGTAGAATATAGTATCCCAATAGTGTTCCCAGCAAAGCATAACAGCCCATGAGTACACCTGATAATCCGCTTATTGAAACAAATTTGGACGATTTTTCCATTAATGATCTGATCTGTCCAAGTTCTCTAAATAAATCTTTCTGTTCCATAAAAGTACTTTGATATTCAAAGTAAATGAATAATAATGAATTATGCAAGGGGTTGGGAGAATATTGAAAAAAAATAAAAAAAAGAGTAGAAAATACTTGCAGGATATAGGTTTGGTTTCTATCTTTGTGGCATCAAAAGAAATCCTAATGCGGAAGTGGCGTAATTGGTAGCCGCACCAGACTTAGGATCTGGCGCCGCAAGGCGTGGGGGTTCGAGTCCCTTCTTCCGCACTTGATGTCCTCCCGAACTTAAAACCTCGGGAGGATTTTTTTATGAATGCGATATAGCTAAAAAGAGTATGAATATTTCACACGAGAATGTAGATGCAATCAATGCGGTAGTCAACGTCGCATTAGCACCTGAAGATTATAATCCTCAAGTCGACAAAGAGATTAAAGCGCAAGCTAAAAAAGCAAAATTACCAGGTTTCCGTCCAGGTCAAGTTCCTGTGGGACATATCAGACGTACTTATGGTAAATCTATTTTATTTGACGAGATCAATAAATTAGTGAATGAGAAAATCACCAATTATATTGCTGAAAATAAATTAGAAGTTTTAGGTCAACCACTTCCTTTGGAAGATGATGCACAATACAGCTGGGATTATAAAGACAATTTCAACTTCAAATATGAAATTGGTCTTGCTCCTGCTTTTGAATTGCCTTTTACTGCTGAGACTGAATTTACTTCGTACGAAATCAAAGCTGATGAAGAGACATTGGCAGATCGTATCAAGAACTTGCGTCGTAGCTATGGAAAAATGACTAATCCAGAAGTATCTGAAGAAGGTGATGTATTATATGCAACATTGAAACAAGATAAAGAGGAAGGTCTAGAAAAAACAACTTCTATCCGCACAGATATCGTAGAAGATGCTAAGATCAAAAAATCATTAGTTGGTCTTAAAAAGGACGATGTTGTTAAGATTGATGTTAAAAAAGCATTCAAAACTGAAGATTTAGCACGTATCTTAGGTATCACTGAAGAGGAAGCAACTGCTTTAGACGTCACTAAATTTGAATTGACTGTTAAGAATATCAACCGTTTAGAGGAAGCTGATCTAAACCAAGAATTTTTCGATAAATTATTCGCAGAAGGTGAAGTAACAGAAGAAGCTCAATTCACAGAAAAAGTGAAAGAAGAAGTTGAGAACTTATTCAAACAAAATTCAGATCAAAGATTACGTAATGATATGTATACTTTTGGTATGGAGAAAGTTGATGTATCTTTCCCTGAAGAATTCTTGAAGAGATGGTTGAAAGCAACTAACCCAAGCATTTCTGAAGAAGAATTGAACGAAGGTTTTGCTGACTTCTTGAACAACTTGAAATGGACAATCATCGAAAACCGCGTTGTTACTGAAAATGGTCTTGAAGTTAAATATGATGAAGTTATCAATTTAGCAAAAGAACGTATTTACGCGCAAATCAAGATGTATAACATCAACGAAGAGCCTTCTGATGAGCAGTTGAACCAATTTGCAATTCAATTATTGCAAGATAGAGAGCAAGGTAATCGTTTGTTCGAAGAAGCTAAAGCTTTAAAAGTATTTGATCACTTGAAAGGTTTAGTGAAATTGAACGCTACTGACATTGAATACAAAGAATTCGAGAAATTAGCATAATCGAATTTTTTAAATAAAAAAAAGAGTCCTTCCATTTATTTGGAGGGACTTTTTTTATTGCGGTGCAGCCTGGTAGCGGCTTATGCACAATTCGTTTATAGTTGTTCAGATTATCCACCGACCGCCAGTGTCGGCAGTTATATGGAGCTGGAAAGGTCGACTGGTGGAATCGAGGCAGAGCTCAGAATAGGGGCAATGCGGTTGGGATTAAAGGTGGACTGCCAGAATTGAAAGAAGCCTACTGGAATGGCAAGAGACCTATTGAAATAGCAAAGGGATTATTCAGCAAGCTTAATTGACCTTGCTTTTCTTTGTTTCAACAGGAGCTGTTGTAATCGTCTTCTTACCAAAAGGGAATAGCCTTTTCAAGAACTCCGAGAAGGTGTTGAATTCTTGCCGATAGAGTAGTCCGAAAGCACTAATATATTCGCCGTCATTGGGGCTAAGAAGAAAGTTGCGTGTATTTAGGCGATTGGAAGCACGTAGGACCAAGCGTCCATCCTTTCTTAAATAAAACATAGCCTCGGCATCGGTTGAGACCCGATCCGAAAACACGTTCAAATCTGTTAGCGCCTGACTTCTACGGTCGGAGATACCGCCTGTCAAAACAAGTCTGTCGTTGAATAAACGTAGTGAGGCAGATGCGTCATTTAAAGATTTGATATTAATATCAAAGAAATTGATGTTTAGCGATTGGGCTATGATGTTGTTGATTTGGTTGAATGCTATTTCAGTTCCTGCAGATAGCAAAGTGTTATTGACTTCTTTACCAAAGTCTGTCTGTGTGCCAGGTGTAAAACTTCGTCTCACGATTAGACTAAGCGCCTGTTGATTGACATTGTTGGCATCTGAAAAGTATCCCTGCAGTTCATCCTTAACTCCGGGGTTTTGTGGAAAGTTGATGTCAAACGTGATTTCCGGCTGACTTAACTGCCCTTTTAGGATCATATCGGCCTGTGCCAATACACGTTCAGGGTTTTCTTCCCGGCCTGCAGCATTATACAACGGTGCTAAGCTTGTTCTTTGTTGGTAGATGGCATTGATATTAATGTTCGCTTCAGTTGGGTTTCCCGCCCATCGTACTGTTCCGCCTTCTTTGAGATCAAAAATCTTGTTGATATAATCTTGAGCGGTGAAATTGAATTTTCCGCTGTTTATAATAAAATCCCCAAACATTTCAAAATCTCCCAATGAAGATATCCGCATGTTGAGATTGCTATTTCCCCTTCCTGATAACTCGCCCATAGTGGAGAATAGATTTATTTCTGCATTCGGGTTGATCAAGAGGTCCATATTCATCGTCAGACCGTTGAAATCTCGTTTCTTAACGTTTTTCTTCGTTTTGGTCGAGTCTTTCTCAATAAAGTAGATAAAGTCCGTATCTGATATTGTACTGGCACTATTAAAGGGAATGTTAATAACGGTGTTTTCTTCGGATTTAGCCCGTATATTGATATTCATGGCAGACGTTAGTCCTTTAAACTGAAAAGTGCCCGAAGCGTAAGCAGTGCCATAATATACATTATTGTCCTTTATTGTGGTATTTAATACCAGGAAATTCTTCGTCTCTGCAGTTACATCGATATCGGGATCACTCAGTTTGTTGAGATCTACAACGCCATCAATGGTTGCTATATTGTTTTTGGGATCGTATACTTTTAGCCCTGCGAGAAAAATTCGGTTATTGGTAACCGCAATTTCGTCAGAAAGTCGGTAGGGTGTTTTGAGGTAATTGATAACCATCGAAGCATTATCCAATTTTCCGGAACCTGTAATTTTGGGGTTCAGGATATCGCCTTCGATATCGAGGTCTGCATTGACCTTGCCCTGAATATTGGATACCAGGCTTCGTAAAAAGGGCTGGAAAACAAACACATCTGTGTTTACGAGTTTAGCTTTGAGATTAAGCTTATTGTTTTCACTTAAATGGTTATAGGAACCTTGTAACTGAATTAATTTATTTCCTTCCTCTATCTTGCTGTCTAGTTTTACCAGTTGATTCTCGGGGTCGTAGTTGGCACTCAGGGCTAGTGAGCCGATGGGAATATTGTTATAGAGGATAGGTGAAGTTTTTATATTGGCTACAACAAATGGAGCTTTGAATACAGAATTAACTTCAATATTTCCGTTTAAGTTGCCGGAGAGATTGATACCATGGGGCTTGGTAATACCGTTTAAGGATGTAAGATTAAAGTCCTGAAATTTGAGATTGATCTGATCACTGACTTCGTTTGACAGGATGCCATCGATATGAACTTTTTGTTCGTCATGACTCAGCGTCAGTTTTTCAAAGTACCATTTTCCTTTCGATATTTTCAATTGCGCATCATTATTGACAAGCCACCGCTCTCTATTGATTAAGATATTCGATGGATAGAAATTGATATAAGCAGGTTTGGCATGGGCAAAGCGTATGACGCCATTAAGATCCAGACTATTGCTTGCTTCAAGTTCCGACATTTTGATGTTAAATTGTAAACTGTCGTTTGCCAAGGTATTTGAAATATTGACGTTTTTAATATAGGTACTGTCGGTGAAATTGATGCGATCGATGGAGGTCTGCAATTCCATATTTTTCAAATTGGCATTTTGATCCACAATCAGGTGAGTTAGTCGAATACCATTGTATTTGAATTCGGATGCGTAAAAATTAAAACTGGCCGTTTGTTTTTCACTTTCAAATTTTGCATTGAGTGTAGCGCCGCTGTCTAAAGCAATGTCCTTTCGGAAGAATGTTGCGATTGGTTTAAAAGAAGTTATATTAATATTCAGGTCAAAGTCCTGGCGATTAAAAATGTTGTTTTCAAACCCGATTGCCGGAGCGTATCGCATGGCTAAAGCTTTAAAATAAGGAACGATTGTATTGAGGTCTATTCTTCCTTTGAGATCAATGTGTCCGATAGCCGACTGCAAGGTAAGGGAGCGTGCATTTTCATCTCCTTCGGCAAGGAAATTGATATCGCGGATGACGAATTGACCCTTAGAGGAAGTGAAATTGACACTGTCTGATTTAAATTCACCGGTAATATTATTGATGTTGTCCCCAATTAAACTGGTGTGGAATTTCGTGTTAATAATATTGATGGAATCCCCCTGAAAGAAGTTGAGTTTTTTTAGATTAGCTTGTTGGATATCAGCATCCAGGTGATAGTTGGGTTTGAAAGACCAATCGATATCTGTGGTAAACTGTAGTTTTAAATTTGGATCATATATTTGCCCTGAAGCAAGAACTAACTGTTTAGCTGTATTTCCTTCAATTTGTATATATTGATAGCTGTAATTCTTGAAATTGAAATTGCTGAGATCTCCTTTTATCTTTAAGCTCAGTTTCTTGGGGTCGGTACCTGTTCCGTCAACCTGTAGGTTGAAGCCTGTAGTTCCCAGATCTTTTAGTTTTGTTATCCTACCTACATCGAACTTTTTAGATTGAAAATTTCCCGCATATTTTATTTCCTTCTGGATATCCAATAAGGCGTCCGCCTCAACATTACCGATTGCAGTCGTGAATACTCCCTTGGTCTTAAATTTATTGTATAGGCCATTTAGGCTACCTTTGAATGAAAATTTGTCGAATATCTGGACAATTTCAGGGAGTTTAAAATTTTTTAGATTTCCGAGATCGCTAATAACGGCATTTAAGTCTTTGTGCTCAGAGGAAATTGCTACACTGGGAACAATAAATTTAGTTTTGTCAATATCAGGTAGACCGATAATCTGAAGCTTACCTGCCAAACTGGTTTTTTTTCCAATTGTTAAATCGACCTGTGATGCGTTGATGGAAGATACCGTTCCTTCTAAATTTGCGCACTTGATATTCACGTCAAATTTGACTTGGTGCATAGGAGAGGAAAAGAAAGCAATATCCTCGGAGTGAATACGGGAGTCCCGAACACGAAGTTTTACATGAACTTTATTGATGAAGTCCGAAAAATCGTCAAAGCTGTTGTAGCTAAGCTTGATGTAATTTTTGAATGTAGAACGGTTGGTGGCTAGCATAAGCTCGCTGAGTTCAATGCTTGTCTTGCTTACTGTCGTTTGTCCAAGAAGGCCTTTGATCACTAGACCTTTCTTTTCGCGCAGATTGAATGTCTTTATGTTCGCCGAAATTTGATTGGAATCTATTTTTATCTTATCAAAATGGGCGTTAAGTTTGGAAATACCTAAATCTCCAAAATCGACCACTTTATTGTAATGCTTACGTCTATGATTAACATAGCTAAATGTATTGTTCTTAATAATCAGTTCCTTTATATCGAAGATGATTTTTTTTGAACTTTTCTTTTTTTCTTTTTTAGGTGGGTTAAAGTAACGGATTAAAAATGAGATATTGGAGCTGTCCTGAAATTGCTCAAAAGTGGCTTCGGTATCTTCAATGGTTAGTTTGTTGATCACAATTTTGTTCAATTCAATGAATTGAGAAAGGTTGACGTTGGCTTCTAACCTTCCTGATTTTAATATTTCTTTTCCTTGTGGACTATAGAGTTGAAAATCTTCTACTACAATAGATTTAAAAGGTTTGAAATAGATGCTTTTGAGGCTTATTTTAGTGTTTAGTTCGTTGGATAAATAGTCGACAGCTTTTTGGGCAACATAATTTTGTACCGGTTTCAACTGTAGTGATAACGCCAATGCAAGCAGTATAATGAATATACTACCAAGGACTATTGACACTATTTTAATTATTTTTTTGATACTTTTGTATTAAAATTTATTACCTCAAGCTATGGCTATTATTTTAGGGATTGAATCCTCTTGTGATGAAACCTCCGCTTCTATCTGTATTAACGGTGAAATTCATTCAAATGTTATTGCAACTCAGGCAATCCACGCAAAATATGGTGGAGTGATTCCCGAGCTTGCTTCACGTGCTCATCAACAAAATATTATTCCAACAGTGGAAGAAGCCATTCGCCAAGCAAAAGTAAGCAAAAATCAAATAGATGCAGTGAGTTTTACGCGGGGGCCTGGATTATTAGGTGCACTTTTGGTTGGAACATCATTTGCAAAATCATTTGCACTTGCACAGAATATCCCTTTAATTGACATAAATCATATGCAGGCGCATATCCTGGCTCATTTTATTGAGGATCCGAAGCCGAATTTTCCGTTTTTATGTCTTACTGTTTCTGGGGGTCATACGCAAATTGTATTGGTGAAAGATTATTTTGAAATGGAACTTTTGGGAGAAACATTGGATGACGCGGCAGGGGAGGCTTTTGATAAAACAGCTAAAATCCTGAATCTACCTTATCCCGGTGGACCGCTTATCGATAAATTTGCAAGAGAAGGTAATTCAGCCGCTTATAAGCTGCCCGAACCACAGATTCCAGGTCTTAATTTTAGTTTTTCAGGATTGAAAACTGCGATATTGTATTTGGTTCAAGATCAATTGAAGCAGAACCCAGATTTTCTGACACACCATATGGCCGACTTATGTGCTAGTGTACAATCGCGTATTGTATCAATCCTACTGAATAAATTAAAGAAAGCAGCAAAGGAAACTGGTGTTAAGGATATTGCCATCGCGGGTGGCGTTTCGGCGAACTCTGGCCTGAGGCAAAGCTTAATTGAAATGGGCGAGAAATACAATTGGAGGGTGTTTATTCCAAAATTTGAATATTGTACTGATAATGCAGCGATGATTGCTATTGCAGGTTATCACAAGTTTTTAAAGAAAGATTTCGTTGGTCAGGACGTTGCTCCTATGGCTAGGATGCATCTGTAGTTAATACGGTAATATGAGTTTCCCCGGACACTGTCCTTCGGTGCTGGGGAAACTTAAACTTGTTTATTTATAAGGGGGAACTGTACCCATAAGCTTGTGCCGCAGAGGTAAATAAATTTTTCTTTGGCTGGTAAAAGTTCAGTTCATAACCCTCAGCACCCCAAAAAATGCTGATAAAACTAATTCCTTGCTCAGAACGCAATACGGTTAGTATCTGAAAAGCCTCGTTGTCAAACTGACCGCCATCATCAACACGCCAAGTGCTGATATCATCGTATAAAGCCGGGAAATCCAAATTGATCAGCTGTTCGTCCTTTGCGTAGGAAAATACAGCTAAAGCAGAGTCTTGTTGATTTTCAAACACCGTAAGATTAAACTCGGACTGATCACTGAGGATCGCAACTGTCGTACTTTTATTAATCTTCCTATTGTATTTCTTTTCAAGCTGCTCCTTAATCTCTGGAGAAGTTTCTTTTTGAACTTTTGTAAATTTCTCAATTTTATACTGATCTATAAAAGCTTTGTTGACAAGCATACCAAATTCGCCAGACTTGATCGCATCGCTAATTTTAAACAATGACCCTTCGCTATTCGCAAAGTTCTGGGCGGTCTGTCTTCCGTTACTCTCTTTGTTGTCCATTTTATTCTGAACAAATTCAAGCGGGCTTACCTGATTTTCCACAATCACATAGTTGTATTTTTCAGGTCCTTCCATCGCTTGATCCATAGGTAAAGCGATAAGCGAATCTTTTTGTTGGTTTAAAAAACCAAAATATGGCGAAATAGTCTTTTCCTTGTTTTCGTGCTTGATTGCAGTTTTGGATTGATTTTGATTGTTCCCGCAAGCATACAATGTAAGTAGAAAAATAGCTGAAAAAAGTGACTTCATAAGTATTTTGAATTTTTTTGTGAAATATAAGGCTTTCGCTCATCATAATGAAAAGATTTAAACTTTAATGTTATGATGAACTCTAAATTGAATATCTACCGCAAAGAATGGCTGGACGTTATTTTTGCTGGTCGCAACAAAATGTACGGTGCTTACGAGTTGCGAAATCTCTCTGATAGAGCAACAAATATGGGGTTAGGAATTGTTGTTTCTTTTGCAGTTTTGCTGATTGCAGGATCCTATACATATAATAAATATTTTAAGCAAACTGTTCCAACCGTGATTTATGAAGTACAAGATATTGGACCCGACATGCTGGAAGAAATTCAAAAGAAGGTGGAGGAAAAAGAGGAGGTTCCTGAAGAACCTGTTATGATGCAGGAAAAAGCTCCGCAGCAGGTTGCCCAAGATGTATCCAAATTTGATTTGGTTCGGATGCCCGATATAAAAGTGACCGCAGCGAGCAGAGTTACCGAAGAGCTTGTGAGTCAGGATGAGTTGAAAAACCCCAATAAAATGACCTCAAGGATCACATTGAAAGCAAGTCCATCGGGGACATATATTGCGCGCGGTGAATTTGGTTCTTCAAAAAGAGATGGTGATATTACTGGTTATAAAGATGGTTCATTATCGGGAGGCGGAACTGATGATAATGCTAACAATACATTTACATCAGTAGAAATTATGCCAACACCTGTGGGGGGACTGCCTGCTTTTATGAAGTGGATCGCCGAGAATTACAACTTTCCACAACAGGCCTTAGACCAAGGAGTTTCGGGTGTTATAGAGGTTTCTTTTGTCGTTGAGAAAGATGGATCACTGACAGATATTGCTGTTAAACGTGATATGAAATTTGGTACGGGAGATGCTGCTATAAACTTATTGAAGAAAGCGAAAAAATGGAAACCAGGAGTGCAAAATGGGCTTAAAGTACGTGTAGCGTATACTTTACCGATCCGTTTAAGTGCTGTCTCCCAATAAATGCTTCTTAACTTTATTTAACAGATCATCAATTAAACTTTCGATAGCCGAGACGACTCTTACTGATAAATAAGTTGAAAATGAGTACTTATTAAAAAGAATGATTGTTGGTTTTATAAAAAATAAAGAAATGAAAAAGTTGATGTTAAGTTTGGCGCTATCTGGATTGATGTTAGCCGGTTTCGCTCAAGAAAAAAAAGATGTTAAACCAGAAATGAAAGAAGTGCAAGCTTCTATGCATAAACATAAAACAGGAAGAATGCACGATAGTTTTAAAAATAAAACTCCAGAGGAAGTTGCTAAAATGAAAACTGATCGCATGGATCAAAAGTTGAAATTTACAGATAAACAGCGTAAAGATATCTATGCTTTTAATTTGAAGCAAGCAAAGGACCATCAGAAATTAGCTGCTGAACGCAAAGAATATCGAGCAAAAGTGAAAAAACAACGTGTGGCAGAACATGAAAAAATGATGGGAATGTTAACTCCAGAGCAACAAAAAACGTTAAAGGATTCCTACGCTGAAAATCGTAAAATGCACAAAGAACATTGGAAAAAAGACAGACAGCTAAAAAGAAAAGACTTTAAAAAAGGTGAAGTAACTAAAACAAATGAGGCAGACGTAAAAGCATCATAAAGATTAAACAAGGATAGTTTTCATATTAAATATTGGTGAGTGTTAGTAGAGGAGGGAACCGTTGGTTCCCTCTTTCTTATTATGTAAGCTCATGCTTAATACCTAAGCTCATCATTTGTTCGACGTGTTTTGTCTAGCTCAAAGGTTACACGACTGCAAAATGCTTCGGTATTCCCATCAGGATGCGCTTATTTGATAAACCTTCTTGTTATTGAATTACTATCCATCAGCTTGGTGATCAGGAAACTTAAGCTAAAACCTAAGAGCGCTATGGAGAAAATTTTCAATGTGGCTGGAAGAGTAGGAATAGGCAAGAAGATGTCTGTCAATGCTTGAACAATGATAAAATGCGCTAAGTAAATACCAAACGTGGCTGATGAAAGACGTTTTATCCATTTAGATTCGGGTATCTTCAGCTTTTGAACGACAAGAAAAAGAGCAATGGTCATGAACGCTACGTTGATATTACAGAAATACCAGATAACCTCGAGATTGGCATAATTTCCTGGATAGTACTTTTGAGTCGCCAAGAAGCCAAAAAATGTGGCTAAAAATCCAACGATAAATAAAGGTAAGGCAATCGCTATGGTCTTGGTGATAGACCATTGAAAAGGATAGTTTACCAGATAATAAGCCAACACAATGTAACCCAGAAAACCTGAAAAATAGTAGAAGGTGCCAAATTCATTCCAGTTACAGACTCCCCAGATCCCCATTTGGTCATAGTTGCCCGCATATCCCAATGTTGGAGCTATCATTTTTATGTATGGAATGAGGAGTGTGACTATCCAGAATGCAAGAAAATATTGAATGTCTTTTTTTGTTGCCTGATTCAACCAGCTGCCAATGATAGGTATGATGAGGTATAAACCAATTAACATGTACATGTACCAAAGAGGGGTAGTATCGTAGTTAAAATTAAAGATTGCTGTATAAATTTTTGTAATCGTTGCTTGCATCGTAAAATTATTCATATCGATCAAAGCACTGGGACTACTTTTAATAAAGTTCAGGTATACAAAAAAAGCTATTGGCAATACAATTGACCAAAAGATAAGTGGGACAATTATTCTTCCGATTCTCTTTTTATAAAAGGTAGCCAGATCGGTTTTAACGGGAAATAGGAGGATACCTGACATCATCGCAAATAAGGGGACACAGGCGCGAACAATACTTCCCCAGAACACACCTTGGTGAAAGGTGCTGCTGTTGTCAAATGTTCCGACAAAGGCGTCGCAGCTATGGGATATGAGTACCATAAAGCAGGCAAGAATACGTAAGAAATCAATCCAGGGAAGATAAGTTTTTGTATTTTCAGAAGTCATTTGTATTGAGGTTTGGGAGCGAAGCTAACAAAAAAAGTGGCATTAGTTTGATCGACTAATGCCACTTTTTTGTTATTCTTTATTTTTTTGATGTTCTTTCCATTGTTTAGAGAAAGATTTGTCTGCCAATTTTGGTAGCTCCCGTTGATCTCCCCAGGTTTTCTGAAAGAATTTCTTGAGGAAGAAATTCTTGAGTTTTCCGCCAAAGAAATCAATCAGTTTTCTTCGCATTATCCCGTAGGTGAACCACTGCCAGACTTTTTGTTCCGTTTTTGTTGCCAGACCCTGATCAACTGAATCTTTTCTGTTAACGAGAAGCATGCGCTGTATGTCAATACCCACGGGGCAGACCTCGGTGCATTTTCCGCAGAGTGTGGAGGCGTAGCTCAGGTGTTTGAATTCCTTCATGCCATTTAAATGTGGCGATATGAGCGATCCAATTGGGCCCTGATAAGTCGTTTCATAGGTATGTCCACCGATGTTCTGGTAGATTGGGCATACATTTAAACAGGCTCCGCAACGAATGCAGTACAAACCCTGACGTTGTTCTTTCTGCGCTAAGAGCTTACTGCGGCCATTGTCAAGCAGTATAACATACATTTCTTCGGGCCCATCTGATTCATAAGGCTGTTTTGGCCCAGTGAGTAGCGTATTGTATACTGTTAGATTTTGACCCGTGCCATGTGTGGACAGGAGTGGCCAAAAGACTTCTAAATCTTGTACATTGGGAATGATTTTTTCTATTCCAACGACGGCGATATGTGTTTTGGGAAAGGTCGATGTCAATCGGGCGTTTCCTTCATTTTCGGTAATTGCTATACTTCCAGTTTCGGCAATTAAGAAATTGGCTCCTGTAATCCCAATTTCTGCCGATAGGTAACGATCTCGAAGTAATTCACGGGCCTTCATTGTAAGTTGCTCTGCAGATGCATCTAGTGGTGTGTCAAATTTCTCGTGAAAAAGCTTGGCAATATCTTCCAGGCTCAAATGCATGGCCGGTGTAACAAAATGATAGGGCTTTTGATCCAGCAGCTGAATGATATACTCGCCAAGATCAGTTTCTATGGCTTCAATATTTTTGGAAGCCAGAAAATGATTAAGCTCAATCTCTTCTGTCGCCATCGATTTTGACTTTACGACAGATTTTGCTTTTTTACGTGCAATGATCGAATAGATTTCGTCCAAGGCTTCCGTAGCATCATTGGCCCAGATTACTTTTCCGCCTCGAGCCGTGAAGTTTGCTTCAAATTGCAACAAATAGCGATCGAGATTTTCCATGACCTTCCATTTGATCAGGTTCGCTTTTATCTTACTATTTTCAAGGTCCGCAAATTTGCTCTTGCCTTTTTCGAAAGCCATGCTGTATTTGTCGATATTGTAATTGATAATATCGCGGTGTTTGGTGTCAAATGCTTTTTGCGCACTTTCCTTAATAAACGTATTAGCGGTACTCTCTGCCATCTAATCTGCTAATTTTTCACAAAAAAAAGTTGGTAAAAATTACCAACTTTTAAATATACTGTTAATAAATTGTTTCTCGAAAATCGAGTTAAATAATTTATGCTTTTATCGCAATATTTAAGCTCAGTTCGTCCAGTTGCTCCTGGTGAATGGTTGACGGTGCATCAATCATAACATCTCTTCCCGAATTGTTTTTTGGGAAGGCAATCACGTCGCGGATGGAATCTAAACCTGCCAATAAGGATACGAGTCGGTCAAAGCCAAAAGCCAATCCGCCGTGTGGGGGAGCCCCATAGGTAAAGGCTTCCATCAGGAATCCAAATTGTTTTTTTGCTTCTTCAGGGCTGAATCCCAAATGTTTGAACATGAGCGATTGAAGGTCTCTGTCGTGGATACGGATTGATCCACCGCCTACTTCTACACCGTTTAAAACAAAGTCATAGGCATTTGCCCTTACTTCTCCAGGATTGGTATCTAAAAGTGGGATGTCTTCCGGTTTTGGAGATGTGAATGGATGATGCATGGCATGGTAACGGCCACTTTCTTCGTCCCATTCCAATAGTGGAAAATCAACAACCCATAATGGAGCAAAGGTTTCTTTGTTGCGGAAACCAAGTTGCGACGCAACTTCAAGGCGTAATTCATTGAGTTGTTTGCGAACTTTGTCTGTTCCACCAGCCATAATTAACAATAGGTCGCCAGGTTTCGCGTGGAACGCTTCTGCAATTGCCGACAGTTGTTCTGGTGTGAAAAATTTATCAACGGACGACTTCACTGAACCGTCTTCATTCACACGCGCATATACCAAGCCTGTTGCGCCAATCTGTGGACGCTTGATAAAATCTGTCAATGCATCCAGTTGTTTCCTGGTGTAATGCGCGCAATTTTCCGCATTGATACCAACCACTAGCTCCGCTGCATCAAATACAGGGAAACCTTTTCCTTTGGCAAGGTCGTTTAGTTCGACAAACTGCATTCCAAAACGGATGTCTGGTTTGTCTGATCCATATAGGCGCATCGCATCTGCGTAAGTCATACGTGGAACGGTACCTAGGTCAATTCCCTTGATTGTTTTGAAGATATGTTTTGCAAGACCTTCAAAGATATTTAACACATCTTCCTGTTCTACAAAAGACATTTCACAGTCTATTTGCGTGAACTCTGGTTGACGGTCTGCACGCAAATCTTCATCACGGAAACATTTTACAATTTGGAAATAGCGATCAAAACCTGAAACCATCAATAATTGTTTGAAGGTTTGTGGGGATTGTGGTAACGCATAAAATTCTCCAGGATTCATACGGGAAGGTACGACAAAGTCGCGTGCTCCCTCTGGAGTTGATTTGATCAGATAGGGGGTTTCTACTTCCAGAAAGTTTTGGGAGTCAAGATAACGGCGTACCTCTTGAGAGGTCTTATGACGTAAAATTAGGTTCTCACGTACAGGATTACGACGTAAATCCAGGTATCTGAACTTCATTCTGATATCATCACCACCATCTGTTTCATCTTCTATTGTAAAAGGAGGTAATTTAGCGGCATTTAATATTTCAAGATTTGAAACCTTGATTTCAATATCTCCAGTGGAGATTTTAGCATTTTTATTAGAGCGTTCGATAACTTCTCCAGTTACCTTGATGACATATTCTCTTCCGAGCTCACGGGCACTTGCGCGCAAGGACGCATCATCATCTGCATTGAACGTTAATTGTGTGATACCATATCGGTCTCTAACATCGATGAAAGTCATACCGCCCAAATCGCGCGATTTTTGAACCCATCCACTTAGGGTAACCGTTTTCCCTAAGTCAGCTAGTGTTAATTCTCCACAAGTGTGTGTTCTGTGCATATCGTTATGAAAATTATATTTGACGCAAAATTATTGGTTTTACTCGACAATAACGAATTCTGTTAAGGTTATTTGAGGAGCCTTCTCCCACTTTCTGCCACATCTTTTGTTTCTGTTTTTGACTCCTCCCACTTTGCCCCCTTTTGGGACAAAAATTGGCTAAAATTAAATTTCTAAAGAGGAAATTTTTACAATTCATTGCTGATTTTGATAAAAAAAAGAGCAAAAAATCACTTCTGGCGTAATAGCTTATTTTTCAGGAAAATTGGCTTTTAACTGCTTGTAAATAAGGTTTTACATGTATTTTTTTTGAAGTCGACTTCTGTTTGTTGTAGCGATTTGTTGATGTGGAAAACTTTTTTATGTTATAAAGTGGGGGAAAGTGGGAGAAAGTGTATACTTTTACATTTAAATTAGAATAGGATAATTGACGACATGACTCAGTTGATCGGAGAATTCGAATGCAAGTTAGACGCCAAAGGAAGAATGGTGTTACCAGCTGCGCTCAAGAGGCAAATGCCTCATGTAGAGCGGGATGGTCTTGTGGTGAATCGCGGTTTTGAGAAACATCTTGTATTTTATCCAAGAGAAGAGTGGGATTTGATGACGGCTAAACTGGCGAAATTGAATCAATTCGATCCTAAAGTTCGGGCGTTTGTCCGTGCTTTTACGCGTGGCGCTACGGAATTGACATTGGATGCTGCGGGTCGTGTTTTGTTACCCAAAAGTTTGCTGGAATTTGCAGGAATAAGCACTGAGCTGGTTTTGGCTTGTCAATTTAATAAGATTGAGGTTTGGTCGAAAGAAGGGTATGAGGAATTGATGGGTGATGGCGGTGTAGAGGATATATCATCTTTGGCGGCAGAGGTAATGGGAGATATTAATTTTGGAATATAAACGTATGGAGAATGTATATCATGTTCCGGTAATGTTACAAGAATGCATGGATGCTTTGGCTATTAAGCCAGATGGTATTTATGTGGATGTGACTTTTGGTGGTGGTGGCCATTCTCGAGAGATTCTGAAGAGACTGGGGCCGAAGGGGAAGTTGTTTGCTTTTGATCAGGATCCGGATGCATTGGAAAATGCAATCGACGATCCTCGTTTTACGTTGATACACCAAAACTTTAGGTTTTTAAAGAATAGCCTTCGTTTGGAAGGTGTGCGTTCCGTAGATGGTATTTTAGCAGATCTAGGTGTTTCTTCGCATCAATTTGATGCTGCAGATCGTGGATTTTCTATTCGCTTTGATGCAGACCTGGATATGCGTATGGATCAAGTTGGTGATTTGGATGCGAAGTCGCTGTTGGCAACCTATTCGGAGGAGGATCTTCACCGTATTTTTGGTATGTATGGTGAAATCATGAACGCTAAGTCGCTTGCGAAAACAATTGTCACTGCGCGTTTGTCACAGCCGATCCAGACTGTTGCTGAATTGAAAGAGGTGATTCAACGTCTGGTTCCAAAGGGTAAAGAACATAAGTACCATGCACAGGTATTTCAGGCTCTTCGTATAGAAGTGAACCGTGAATTGGAGGCTTTGCAGGAATTTTTGTTGCAGACAGTTGATGTGCTCGGTGTTGAAGGCCGATTGGCTGTGATGTCCTATCACTCTTTGGAGGACCGTTTGGTTAAGAATTTTATGGCTAAAGGTAAGTTTAAAGGGGAAGTTGAAAAGGATTTTTTTGGAAATGAAATTAAGCCATTTCATGTGTTGAGCCGTAAAGCAATTACGGCATCTGCGCAAGAGTTGGCGGTAAATAATAGATCGCGCAGTGCGAAACTGCGTATTGCTGAAAAGTTGGATTTGTCTTAAAATGGAGCGAGAGGATGAGCAGAAATACGATAAGACAGAAAGAATTGAGTGAAGAAGTTCAGGAAGAACTACAAGAAACTGTCGAAGAAAAGGCGGAAGAAACAGAAGCGTTTATTAAAACGCTTTTTACCGTTGGAGACCTTTCGTTAAATAGAATATTGCAATACTTGCCTTTCGGAGCTTTTATCGCCTTTCTGATGTTGTTGTACATTTCCAATCGTCATTTTGCAGAGCGAACTATTCGGAGTATCGATAAAGTGAGTAAAGAGGTAAAGGAATTGGGCTGGGATCATAAGTCTCTCTCTGCCGAACTGATGAAAATGTCTACACAGACAGAAATTGCCAAACGTGTCGATTCTTTGGGGTTGAAAGAGCGTGTGGAGCCACCGATCAAGGTTGAAGTTATAGAGAATAAAGAAGATAAATAGGAAGAGTTATGAGTATCAGAAATACGATTCTTGTGCGTGTCTACTTTGCTTTTGGGCTTATCGTACTACTTGCGTTTTTGGTATTTGGAAAAATGGCCAAGTTGCAGTATGTCGATGGAGAGCATTGGAAAGCTTTAGCGGATAGCCTTTCTATTCAGGAACGGGAGGTGGAAGCTGCTCGTGGTAATATTTATTCAAATGACGGAAGCTTGTTGGCTACTTCGGTGCCTGAATATGAGCTTCGTTTTGATGCAATGGCGATTCCCGAAGAAGATGAAGAGTATTTCAATTTGAAAGTTGACTCCTTGGCTATTAAACTTGCTGATTTTTTTAAAGATAAATCATCTCGGCAGTATTTGACATTATTAAAACAGGCACGGAATAAAAAGCAGCGCTACTTGTTGCTCAAACGTAATGTGTCACATCAGGATTTAAAAAGGGTAAAACAATTTCCTTTACTTAAATCTGCTAAAGTCAACAAGGAGCGTTTTCCAAGTTGTTTGATTACAGATAGGCAGAATAAGCGTATTTTACCTTTTGTCAATCTCGCTGCTAGAACCATCGGATATAAAAATGTGAAAGAAGATATTCATGTTGGACTGGAAGGTGCGTATGGCGAATATATCGACGGAAAAAGCGGGAAGAGGTTGATGCAGCGTATTGCTGGCGGAGTATGGATTCCTGTTAACAAAGATATTGAGGTTGCCCCCGTTGATGGGTCTGATATTATATCTACCATTGATGTGAATATGCAGGATATGGCGCAAAGGGCTCTGGAGAAGCAGATGATTACAAGTAATGCAGATGAAGGCTGTGTTGTGATGATGGAGGTGAAAACAGGAGAGGTGCGTGCGGTGGCCAATTTTATGCGTGACAAAGATGGGGTCTATCGTGAAAAGTTCAATCTTGCGATTGCGCAAAGTGCAGATCCAGGTTCAACGTTTAAGTTGGCTTCTTATCTGGCTTTGATTGATGATAAGAAAATAGATTCGAGTACAACAGTAAATATTGGTAATGGTAACTGGCCAATTTATAAGCATACGATTCGTGATTCACATGCGCCTAAGAAGTCTGTAATTTCAGCGAAAAGGGCTTTTGAGGAGTCGTCGAATGTGGGTGTTACGAAGTTTGTATATCAAGCCTATAAAGATAACCCGGATCAGTTTACATCAAAGCTACATTCTTTTGGTTTTGGTAAGACGCTCGATCTACAGATTCCCGGGGAAGGTGTGCCTTTGGTGAAAACGTCGAAAAGCAAAAGCTGGAGTGGGTTATCGTTGGTACAGATGGCTTACGGCTATGAAATGAAAATTACACCATTGCAAACGTTGACATTTTATAATGCTGTCGCAAATAACGGAAAGTTGATAGCGCCGCTATTTGTTAAGGAAATTCGGCATTTAGGAAATACTATTCAAACGTTTCAAGCGAAAGTGATTAACGAAAAGATCGCTTCGGATCATGCTTTAGCAGAGGTGAGGGGAATGATGGAAGGTGTTATGACTGAAGGAACAGGTAGAAGTGTTGCTAGTCCGTTATATAGCTCTGGTGGTAAAACAGGTACCGCACAGATGGCTGATGGCTCGAGAGGGTACGGTGCTAGACGATATCAATCTTCATTCGCGGGGTATTTTCCAGCTGAAGATCCAAAATATTCCATTATTGTGGTGATTCGTAACCCGAGAAATGGATATTACGGTGCATCGATTGCAGGGCCCGTATTTAAAGAGCTTGCAGACATGGTATATGCAAACGATATGGAGATGGAGGGGAAAAAAACGTTTAAAGCAGTCAATGTGGGCGGGAGAATGCCATTGACTTTGCAAGGTTCGAAGGAAGCTAGTAAAAAAGTGTACGATAGGTTGGGAATCAATACCGTGAATTGGGATACAATTGCGCGGGGAGAGGTGGATACCTCAACACGAGGCGTACCATTCATAGATTTAAAATATAAAGAAGGGATTGTTCCGAATGTTGTTGGAATGGGATTGATGGATGCTTTATATGTTGTAGAGAATGCAGGATTTAAAGCACACGTGACAGGAAAAGGAAGAGTTGGGGTACAGTCGTTAGCTGCGGGGCAGAAACTGCCTTTTGGAACGGCGATAAATTTAGAACTTAAGTAATGATGGATTTAAAAAAAGTATTGCATGCTATCCCTGTACAGCAGGTTGTAGGGAACCTTGAAGAGGTCGATGTGCACTCTTTGTGCTTTGATTCCAGAAAAGTGGAGTTGGGAAGTTTGTTTATCGCAGTGCGGGGTGTTCAAACAGATGGTCACTTGTTTGTAGACAAGGCAATTACCTCGGGAGCAAGAGCCGTTATTGTAGAGGAGTTGCCCGAAGAGACGTTAGATTCTGTCGCTTATATCTTGGTGGCTGATTCTGCTTATGCTTTAGGGGTTGCTGCGGCTAATTTCTACGAAAATCCTGCTGAGCAGTTGAAACTTGTTGGGGTGACCGGTACGAATGGTAAAACGACAGTAGCCACATTGTTGTTTCAGCTGTTTACTGAGCTAGGCTACCATGTAGGCTTATTATCTACAGTACAAAACCAAATTGGAACAAAGATTATACCAGCAACGCATACAACACCAGACCCTATTCAATTGAATAAATTGTTACGGGATATGGTTGATGATGGTTGTGATTATGCGTTTATGGAGGTTAGTTCGCATGCTGTCGTTCAGGAACGTATTGCAGGCTTGGTGTTTGCGGGTGCAATATTCACGAACATTACGCATGATCACCTGGATTTCCATAAAACTTTTGATAACTATATTAAAGCGAAAAAGAAGTTTTTTGACGATCTGGATGCGAATGCTTTTGCTTTGACGAATGCTGACGATAGAAATGGTCAGGTCATGCTTCAAAATACAGTGGCACATCGGAAAAGCTATGGCTTACGTTCTGGAGCGGATTTTAAAGCAAAGGTGATCGAAAGCCATTTCGATGGTATGTTGATGAGTGTTGATGGACAGGAAGTATGGGTAAAATTGATCGGCGATTTCAACGCATATAACCTTTTGGCGGTTTATGGTGCCGCTATCTTGCTTGAGCAGGAAACGGTGAAAGTATTGACCGCACTCAGTACCTTGAAGGGGGCAGAGGGGCGGTTTGAAACGATGAAATCGACTTCTGGTGTTTTTGGAATTGTGGACTATGCGCATACTCCTGACGCAGTTGAAAATGTGTTGAAGACCATTAGCTCATTGCGACGTCCGGAACAAAAAATCATTACCGTATTGGGATGCGGAGGCGATCGGGACAAAACTAAACGACCTGAAATGGCTGAAGCGGCTCTGCGTTATAGTGATCGATTTTTGATTACGTCCGACAATCCGCGTACAGAAGATCCTTATCAGATTATTAAAGATATTGAAGCCGGTGTGGCAGCAGACCAAAAGGCGAAGACGCTTTCTATAGCTGATCGTAAGGAAGCGATAAGGACAGCATATCAGCTGGCTAATCCTGGGGATATTATCCTGGTTGCAGGAAAAGGGCATGAGAAATATCAAGATATAAATGGTGTAAAACATCATTTTGATGATAAAGAAATTTTAGAGAATACATTTAACGAACAATAGAAATATGTTGTACCATCTTTTTACGTGGCTTAGCGAATATATTCATATACCTGGAGGAGGTTTGTTTCAATACATCTCTTTTAGGACATCTATGGCTGTAATCGCTTCATTGATTATTACCACGGTTTTTGGGGGAAAATTGATTCAATTCTTGCATAATAAGCAAGTTGGAGAGACAATTCGTGATTTGGGGCTTGAAGGAGAAAAAAAGAAAGCTGGTACGCCGACAATGGGTGGGATCATCATTATTGCAGGTATTCTTATCCCTACCTTGTTATTTGCTAAATTGACGAATATCTATGTGATTATCATGATTGTGACAACACTTTGGATGGGCGCAATTGGATTTTTAGATGATTATATCAAGGTCTTTCGACATAATAAAGAAGGCTTAGCTGGTAAGTTTAAAGTTGTTGGACAAGTTGGCTTGGGAGCAATAATTGCTTGTACGATGTACTTTCATCCAGATATCGTAGTTCGAAAAGGGGTCGATAAACCAACCTCTACCAAGCCTGTTGAAGTGGTTATCAATGAAGGTACAGGTGAGAAGACCTACGCTGAAAACGTAAAATCATCGAAGACGAATATTCCGTTTTATAAAAATAATGAGTTTGATTATGCCAAGGTGTTTAAAATATTTGGACTACAGAGCGATTATCTGACTTTTATCGTCTTTTTAGTTGTTGTTATTTTTATCGTTACGGCAGTTTCAAACGGCGCAAATATTACGGACGGTATCGATGGTTTAGCCACGAGTACATCCGCCATCATTGGTGTTACTTTAGCCATTTTAGCGTACGTGTCGGGTAACGTGATCTTTTCAGATTACCTCAATATTATGTATATCCCCAATTCCGGAGAACTCGTGATTTTCGCTGGGGCATTTGTTGGCGCTTGCGTAGGTTTCTTATGGTATAATACGTATCCTGCTCAAGTTTTTATGGGTGATACGGGAAGTTTAGCGATCGGCGGTATTATTGCTGCCTTTGCTATTTTGATCCGGAAAGAATTATTGATCCCAATTTTGTGTGGTGTGTTTCTGTTGGAAAACCTTTCGGTTATTCTTCAGGTGTCGTATTTCAAATACACGAAGAAGAAATATGGTGAGGGTAGACGGATCTTTTTGATGTCACCATTGCACCATCACTTTCAGAAGAAGGGGTATCATGAAGCGAAAATTGTAACACGTTTTGTTATTGTAGGAATCATATTGGCCATTCTTACTATTGTAACATTGAAAATTAGATAATGATGTCAAATATTGCAACAACATATTATCCTCAATCTGGAAGTCTGGTCATTTTAGGGGCAGGCGAAAGCGGTGTTGGAACGGCGATTCTTGGGAAAGAAAAGGGATTTGATGTATTTGTGTCAGATAAAGGGCTTATTGCAGACCACTATAAGGAACAACTAAAAGCGGAGGGAATAGCTTTCGAAGAAGGTCAACATGACGAAGGCCGTATCTTGAATGCTGCACTGGTTGTAAAAAGCCCTGGTATTCCAGCGACCGTACCATTGGTCGTTGCATTGAGAGCAAAGAATATACCTGTGATTGCAGAAATTGAATTTGCGGCGCAATATACGGATGCAAAGTTAATCTGTATTACAGGGTCAAACGGAAAGTCTACGACGACGATGTTGACTTATGAAATGCTTAAGCATGGCGGTTTAAACGTCGGATTGGCAGGTAATATCGGGAAAAGCTTTGCATTGCAGGTGGCTAAAGAACAGTTCGATTGCTATGTATTGGAAATATCGAGCTTTATGCTGGACGATATGTACCATTTTAGAGCAGATGTTGCTGTTATACTGAATATTACTCCTGATCATTTGGATCGCTATGACCATAAAATGGAAAATTATGTGGATTCAAAATTCAGAATGATTCAGAATCAAACGGAGAAGGATTATTTTATATACTGCCTGGACGATCCGGAAACAGTTAAAGGATTGGAAAGACATCATAGTAAAGGGACCTATTTGCCTTTTACACAAGAACAACTTGTTGAATTGGGGGCTTATTTAAATGCCAACAAAACAATAATTATTAATACACCAAATAACGATACATTCACTATGAGAGCTGAGGAATTGTCATTGCAGGGGAAGCATAATATTTATAATAGCATGGCTTCTGGGTTAATTGCGAAAGTGCAGGAATTGAGAAATCAAGTGATGAAAGAAAGTATGGGATCGTATGTGAATATTCCACATCGCCTTGAACATGTAGCCTGTATCGGCGGTGTAAATTACATTAACGATTCAAAGGCGACGAATGTAAATTCGGTATGGTATGCTTTGGAAAGTTTCTCTACACCAATCGTGTTGTTATTGGGGGGCGTGGATAAAGGAAACGATTACAGTATGCTTGCTGATTTGGTCAAAGACAAGGTGCGCGCTATCGTTTGTTTAGGAAAAGATACGGCTGCAATTCATAAAGCATTTGAACAAGATGTGGAGATTATTGTCAACAGTACCTCCATGCAAGATGCCGTGGTATTGTCGTCCCACTTAGCTCAAAAAGGTGACACCGTCTTATTGTCTCCTGCTTGCGCTAGTTTTGATTGGTTTAAGAATTATGAAGATCGTGGCGATAAATTTAAGGCTGCTGTAATGGAATTATAAATGGTGTAACCCAATAAGAGGAGGAAGGATATGCTACAGAATATAATGTCTAAATTGAAGGGTGATCGATGGATATGGATCATTGTGATTATCTTATCGGGATGGTCACTTTTGGCTGTATACAGTTCGGTGGGTACCTTGGCTTATAAAGAAGGGAAAGGGACTGAAATGTATCTGTTAAAGCATTTCTCTATTATTGCCATAGGCTTTGTCCTGATGTATCTTTCTCACAAGTTAGATTATCGGTATTATGCGGGTATATCCAAAATAATGATGGGTATTACAATCCCTTTATTGTTGTTTACGCTGTTGTTCGGAAGTAAAGTTAATGAAGCTAGTCGTTGGTTGACTATCCCTGGTATAGGTTTGACCTTTCAAACATCGGATTTAGCAAAGTTGTCACTTATCGTCTTTCTTGCAAGGATGTTATCCCGAAAGCAGGAAGAGATCAAAGATGTGAAAAAATCGTTCTTACCCATTATGGGGTCGGTGTGTGGTGTGTTTATTCTGATTGCCTTGGCCAATCTATCTACCGCATTGATGCTGTTTGGCGTGAGTGTTTTATTGCTCTTGATCGGACGGATTAGTTTTAAGCAGATTGCCATTGTTTGTTGTGGCGGAGGGGTTCTCCTTATGATGGTTATCTTCTTTGGTCCCCGTAGAACGACTTATATCAGCCGGGTAAAATCTTTTTTTCATACTGAAAAAGTGGATAAAACGGTATCCTTCCAGGATGATAAAAATTATCAGGCAAACAATGCGAAAATTGCTATAGCAACTGGTGGGCTTTTTGGAAAAGGACCGGGAAATAGTGTGCAACGTAATGTGTTGCCGCACCCTTATTCCGATTTTATTTACGCAATTATCATTGAAGAATATGGAACAGTCGGGGGGGTGATTCTGCTATTTCTGTATTTGGCATTTATGTATCGATGTATACGTATTGTCACGATGAGTCCCAAAGCTTTTGGTACTTTTCTGGCTGCGGGTTTGGGATTTAGTTTGACAATTCAGGCTTTGGCCAATATGGCTGTTGCCGTCGGATTGGGACCAGTAACGGGGGTTCCGCTTCCACTAGTGAGTATGGGAGGAACCTCGATTTTATTTACGAGTGTCGCCTTGGGAATCATCCTGAGTGTGAGTAGAAATATTGAAGAATTAAAAGGTAAAGAAGAGCTGGATGAAAAGCCTAAACCGAAAAAAGTGGTTATAGGATCTATTCCTGCATAATAATAAATTAAGCATGGCAATTCGCGTAATTATCAGTGGTGGTGGAACCGGAGGACATATCTTTCCGGCGATTTCAATTGCAAATGCATTGAAGGCAATGGATCCTGCAAATGAAATTCTATTTGTGGGTGCCAATGGCCGGATGGAAATGGATAAAGTGCCCGCAGCAGGATATAAGATTGTTGGACTCGACATTCAGGGAATCAATAGAAAGCAGCTGTGGAAGAATATCTTTTTGCCGTTTAAGCTTATGAAAAGTTTAAATAAAGCAAAAAGCATAATTAAGGATTTTAGACCGGATGTGGCTGTAGGGGTAGGTGGTTTTGCTTCAGGTCCATTGCTAATGATGGCCAATAAGCTGGAGGTGCCAACAGTCGTGCAAGAACAGAATTCCTATGCTGGTGTAACCAACAAAAAAGTTGGTGCTAAGGCTGCAAAAATATGTGTGGCTTATGAGGGGATGGAGCAATTCTTTCCTGCGGACAAAGTATTGCTCACCGGCAATCCAATAAGACGCGAGTCTATTGCGATAGCGGGAAAAAGAGAGGAGGCCTTAGCGTTCTTTGCGTTAGATCCACACAAAAAAACAATTTTGGTACTTGGCGGTAGTTTGGGGGCTAAAACATTAAATGAAAGTGTTGTTGCTTACCTGAATGAGCTAAAGGAGGAAGAAGTGCAGCTGATTTGGCAATGCGGTAGTTTCTATGTTGAAAACCTACAGGCGGAGTTGACAGGTAAACTTCCAGGTAATATCAAGATGCTGGCCTTTCTTCAGCGCATGGATTATGCTTATGCTGCGGCAGATTTGATTATTAGCCGTGCTGGAGCCGGTACCATCTCTGAGCTCTGTGTGGTTGGAAAACCTGTTATCCTTGTGCCTTCACCCAATGTGGCCGAAGATCATCAGACCAAAAATGCAATGGCATTGGTCAATAAGGGAGCTGCATTATTGGTTAAGGATAGTGATGCAAAGAAAGACTTGGTTCCTGCTGCTTTAACTTTATTAAAAGACGCAGATCATGTCGCACAATTAAGTGAAAATATTAAAAGACTCGGTAAGTTGAATGCTGACGTACAGATTGCCGAGGAAGTGTATAAATTGGTTAATAAAAAATAGACGAAGTATGAATCTAGATGCAATAAAACAAGTTTACTTGATCGGAATAGGTGGTATAGGCATGAGTGGTCTTGCACGCTATTTTAAGCATTTGGGCTGTGAGGTGAATGGATATGACCGTACAGAAACTGAGCTGACTAAAACCTTAGTCAAGGAAGGAATTGCGATCTCCTATCAGGATGATATCAACACGATTGATGCTATTTTTCACGTATCTGCAGCAGAGACATTAGTCATTTTTACACCGGCTATTCCTAAAGATTCGAAGATTAAAGCTTTTTTTGAATCCCAGGGACATACGCTCTATAAACGATCTCAAGTTTTGGGGATCATTAGTGAGAGTAGATTTACAGTAGCGGTTGCTGGTACACATGGTAAAACGACAACTTCTACAATGGTGGCACATGTATTGAAAGATTCGGGCTACGACTGTTCGGCCTTTTTGGGTGGAATCAGTTCTAACTACGGTACCAATGTGCTTTATGGAAATAATAATACAGTTGTGGTTGAGGCTGATGAGTTTGATCGTTCATTCCTGACGCTTCACCCCAATATCGCAATAGTAACTTCTTCTGATGCGGATCATCTGGACATTTATGGCGATCGGAGCCATTTGCTTGAATCGTTCCAAATGTTCTTGGATAAAGTTGTTGAAGGAGGTACACGTATTATAAAAAAAGGCCTCGAGTTTGAGGGGCAAATCAGTTATTCAGGCCATGAAATCGCTGATGCATATGCTTCCAATGTGCATGTACGCGATGGAGAGTTCTTTTTTGATTACCAAGATACCAACGGACGAATAGATGATATTCATTTAGGTATCCCTGGTATCCACAATGTTGAAAACGCGGTAGCTGCGATTGCGGTAGCCCGTTTACTTGGGATTGCAGACCAAGCTATTAAGAAAGCGTTGACGACATTTAAAGGCGTGAAAAGAAGGTTTGAATATATTGTCCGTAAACCTGGAGCGGTGTATATTGATGATTATGCGCACCATCCAGAGGAACTGCGTGCATTTTTAACTTCGATGCGGAAATTGTATCCTACGAAAAAGTTAAATGTGGTCTTTCAGCCGCATTTATTTACGCGTACGCGGGATTTTGTGGATGGTTTCGCCGAGGTATTGTCCATGGCTGACAAGCTGTTGTTAATGGAAATCTATCCTGCACGGGAGCTTCCTATTGAAGGGATCAATTCGAGTTGGTTATTGGATAAAATTACGGCAGCGGAAAAACAGCTTGTAACTGCAGAAGAAGTCTTGGAATTTGCACGCGATGAAAAGCCGGAACTGATTGTTACAGTTGGGGCAGGTGATATTGACAAATTGGTTAAACCGTTACAGGCAATTTTAGAGCATGCTTAAAAAATTACGTAACATACAATGGAATCGTGTCCTCTACTTTACACTATTTTTTATAGGTGTAATTGTTGTCGTCGTGATTATGACTATTGTGGGGAAACGTGATGAGCAACAAGTTTGTAAAGATATTAAGATTGTCATTGAAGGTACAGAAGCCTTTATTGATCAGGCGGATATCTCTAAGTTAATAGAACATAACTATGGTAGTTTCGTGGGAAAGAAAGTCAATGGAATTCCCTTTCAGAAAGTTGAAAAAACCTTACGTAAATTACCTTATGTGTCCGATGCCAGTATACATGCCGATATGGATGGTACGATCAGAATTAATATTAATCAGCGCGAGGCTGTCATGCGGATCATCAACAAAAATGGAAAGGAGTTTTATGTTGACCCCAAAGGATTGAAGATACCGACAACGTTGAAGTATATACCGCACATCATGGTTGCAACAGGGAATATCGCAGAAGGATATAATGAAGCACTGGATACCATAGCAACACCATTGATTAAAGATTTGGTTAAGGTCGTTGAATTTATCAAAAATGACGAATTATGGAGTAATCAGGTTGTGCAGATATATGTGAACTCGGATAAGGATATTGAACTTGTACCTCGTGTAGGGACACAGCAATTAATTGTTGGATCGGCAGATTCATTGGAACAAAAATTTGAATTATTAAAGACCTTTTATACGCAGATCATGCCAAAGGTAGGTATAAATGCTTACGGTGTTGTCAATGTGAAATATGGAGGTCAGATCATCTGTGAAAAACGAGGAAACTGGAGTTTTTCAGGCGATCAAACAAAAAAAGTAGCAAATAATACATTATAGTAATACAGCAACAATACAGGAAATTATGAACTCAAAGGCAGCAGAAATTGAAAGAGAAAACCCAATTATCGTGGGACTCGATATTGGTACTACCAAAATTTGTGTTACGGTTGGGAGACGTAGCTCAGGAAACAAAATTGAATTATTAGGTGTGGGGAAAGCGGACTCTGCCGGTGTAAGCCGCGGAGTAGTTGCTAATATCCAGAAAACTGTGGGAAGTATTTTAGAGGCTGTTGAGATAGCCGAAGCACAGTCCAATGTGGATATTAAAGTGGTGAATGTGGGAATTGCTGGCCAACACATCAAAAGTATTCAACACCGTGGAATATTTACCAAAACCGATGGTGACGACGAAATCATTCGACGCGATATCGAACGACTGATTTCGGATATGTATAAACTGGTACTGCCTCCAGGAGAAGAAATTATACATGTTTTACCACAGGAATTTACGGTAGATAACGAGCCGGGGATTCGCGAACCTATCGGTATGGCGGGGCGTCGTATTGAAGCAAATTTCCATATTATATCGGGACGTGTAACTGATATTAAAAACATCAAAAAATGTATTGATAATTCCAATCTGGAAGTTGCTGAATTGATTCTCGAGCCTTTAGCGTCTTCAGAAGCTGTATTGGATGAAGACGAAAAAAATGCTGGTGTTGTATTAGTAGATATCGGTGGTGGAACCACAGATGTTGCCATCTTCCATGAAGGAATTATTCGTCACACAGCTGTGATTCCTTTAGGCGGTAATATCGTCACAGAAGATATCCGTCAGGGATGTTCTGTTTTGCGTTCCCAAGCTGAATTGTTGAAAACTCGCTTTGGATCAGCTTTAGCTGATGAAAACAAAGAAAATGAGGTGATTTGCGTGCCCGGATTAAAAGGTCGTGAACCAAAAGAAATTTCTGTTAAAAACCTAGCTTATATCATCCAAGCTAGAATGGAGGAAATTATTGAGCACGTGTATTATGAAATCAAATCTTCTGGATATGAAAATAAACTGATCGGTGGTATTGTGATTACCGGTGGTGGTGCTCAATTAAAACATTTGGTACAACTTGTTGAATATATTACTGGAATAGATTGTCGTATCGGATTTCCGAATGAATATCTTTCTAAGAACGAGGTTTTACCAAAACCGTTGTTTGAAGAATTGAAAAGTCCGTTGTATGCAACAAGTATCGGCTTGTTGATCAAGGGAATCCAGTCGCACGAGGAAGAGGAAGATAGCCGGAGAGAAATGCACGCCCCATCTAAAAAAGTGCAGGCCGCTACGGTGACAACAAAAGAAGTTTCTGAACAACAACAAAAGGAGCAAGGATTATTGTCATGGTTCAAACGTTTTATCAAAGACGGTAATGAAATCGATGACGCAAGTTTTTTAGATAAGAAGTAAGTTTTCCACAATAGTTGAAGTTTTCCACAATTTAACAAATGTGGAAAACTTTTGTTGAAATTATATTATTATTACATTACATATAGTGGGTTTGATTCGTTTTGATATCATCTTCATTGTAAGTTAAATAGGGATAAGTTATGTCAATACAGTTTGAAATGTTAAAAGAACAATCTTCAATAATCAAGGTTATTGGGGTTGGTGGTGGTGGCGGCAATGCCGTAAACCACATGTATAAACAAGGAATTAGTGGGGTAGATTTTATCGTGTGTAATACTGATGCGCAAGCATTGGAATTGAGCCCGATCCCAAATAAAGTTCAATTGGGGATAAGTCTGACCGAAGGAATGGGAGCAGGAGCAGATCCTGATGTAGGTGAAAATTCAGCGATCGAAAGTATTGAAGATATCAAACGTATGTTGGGTACCAATACCAAGATGTTGTTTATTACAGCTGGTATGGGCGGTGGTACTGGTACCGGTGCTAGTCCAGTATTGGCGAAAGCTGCCAAAGAATTGGGTATTTTAACTGTTGCGATTGTAACTACGCCCTTTACGTTTGAAGGTAAACGCCGTCGTTCACAAGCGGAGGAAGGACTTTCGGAATTACGTAAATATGTAGACTCTTATCTTGTGATCTCAAATGACCGCCTTCGTGAGATCTTTGGTAATTTGACGATGACTGCGGCTTTTGCAAAAGCAGATGATATATTGACTACCGCGGCAAAAGGTATCGCCGAAATAATAACTATCCCTGGTTATGTAAACGTCGATTTTAAAGATGTTCGCACTGTTATGAACGATAGTGGTGTTGCCATAATGGGAAATGCTGTTGCCGAAGGTGAAGATCGTGCATTACGTGCAGTGGAAGGTGCCTTAGCTTCTCCATTGTTGAAAGACAATGAGATTGAAGGTGCTCGCTATATTTTATTGAATATTACTTCTGGAACGAAAGAAGTAACTATGGATGAAGTTGCGATCATTACGGATTACATTCAGGAAAAAGCTGGTTTGTCAGCAGATTTGATCTGGGGTAACTGTATTGATGAGAATTTTGAAGACGAATTGTCAGTAACAATTATTGCCACTGGTTTTCAAACATCTGAAGAACGTGATAAAGAACGTGAAAATACAAAGGTGTCTATGCCCTTAACTGCTGAACCGGCTAATTCTTTTATCAAACCTGTTTCTCAGGTAGCACCAAGAGAAGTTCCAGCTACGAATAGTTTCGTAACTCCGGTTCAACGTGTGGATACACCAGCACCTTCTACAAATACTTCTACTCCAAATAATTTGCAATCTGACTTGTTCACTTCTCCCAGAAATGCGGTACAACAACAGGTAGCTGTTGAGGAACCACAAGTAATACGTCATGATTTGGGTTTTGATGGTGGTTATGAAGAGGAAACTTCATTTGGAGATAGTGATTTTCAGTTGAAAACCTCACCGTCAGTGTTTCAATTCCAGATGCCAACAGTGTTTGATTCTTACACAGCTCCTTCTGCGTCAGGATATGAGGAAAAACCTACATTTTCATCAAGTACAACAAATGAGCAAGTAGAAGTCCCTCAGGTAGAAGAAGAGCAAGTTTCGTTTGAAGATCAGCTGGTTCGTACAAAAGAACGCATCTTGCGTCTTAAAGAATTGAGCATGAAACTAAAATCTTCTAATGGTCTACATGAGTTGGAAAACGAGCCTGCTTATAAGCGGAAACAAATGTCATTGGAAGATACACCGCATTCTTCACAATCTCAGGTGTCTCGTTTTACACTTTCCTTTGAAGACGGAAATACTGAAATTAGACCGAACAATTCTTTCCTACATGATAATGTAGACTAATTGATTCACCATAAAATAACAAAAAGCCATCCAATCGGATGGCTTTTTTAGTATCTTTAAATACCGAAATAAGACAATTATACAAGCTATGACGACAAAATTAAATAACCCTGTATGGGTAATGAGTTCTGCATTTGATAAATTATCCTTACCAGAGTTGATTCAGACGACCAAAAGAATCGGAGCAGGGGGGATAGACCTTTGTGTGTTTAGAAAAGATGGTACCCGTGAAGATCATACCGCAACGCATTTGGATTATGATGATTTTACTCCTGCAAAAGCGAGGGAAATCATTGAGCTGTTCAATCAGGCTGATTTAAAACTTTCGCTTGGTGCTTTTGAAAATATGATTGGCGGAGATCCTGAGCAACGAGTGAAGAATCAAAATCATTTATTGAAATTGATCCGTATTGCACATTTGCTGGGAGGTGATGCAAATAACGTTAAGGTAGGGACATTTGTGGGCTACAATCATGAATTGGGCAATCAAATTGATGGATTTCAGAAAAATCTTGAAGAATACAAGCGTGTATTTGCGCCCATTGTTAATTATGCAGAGAGTTTAGGTGTAACGATCCTTTATGAGAACTGCCCAATGGAAGGATGGCGCTCATCACGTTATAGCTCTACCTATAACAATCTTCCAGCAGTGCTTGCTGCTCGTAAATTAATGTATGCGATGATACCAAGTAAGGCTCATGGTGAGATCTATGATCCTTCACATGATGTCTGGCAAAATACAAACCCAATAGACGTTATTCGTAATACGGACATCACGCGCTTACAACGTATACATGTGAAGACTACGCGTAATCTACAGACTGCTGCACGTATTGATTGGGGCGGGATGTATCCCATGCAGCATGTTGACGCCGAATTGGCTAAAAAAGCGAATGTAAGTATACCGGGCCACGACTGGGATAGACATCATTACGAAGCTATGTTGCCAGGCTTTGGCGGATCTGACAGTATGGATTGGCGCGGGTTTGTTGACTTATTGCAAGAGCGTGGTTTCAGTGGTCCCTTTGAGATCGAAAATGAAGCTAAAAACTCGAAAGACACGGGTGATTTTTCTGCAACGGTTCAAGGTTTTACAACCTGTCTTAACTTTTTGGCACCGATGCTATGGGATTTAGAAGCAGAGGTGGGGTATTCTTATAAGAAATCTCAACCTTTAAAAGATCTGAACGTAAAAGATGTTCCTGTTGTTACGATGGATGAGTTAATTTAGTATGATAAAAATACACTCCAACAAAATGACTAGTTGTTGGAGTGTATTCTGAACAGTTCGATAAGTTCAGGAATATTAGAAACATTGAGTTTTTCAAAGATTCTGCTTTTATACGTGCTCACTGTTGAAGGGCTTAAGTCCAACAAGCTAGATACTTCAATAATCCCCAGTCCCTTTATCAATTGTTTAGCAACGTCCACCTCTCTATTTGACAAACGTGCCAACGGATTTAGTTTTGTCAGCTCAGACTTACTCTGCGTCAATTTCTGAATGTATAGGTCCTGTACGTTGCTCGACATATACTTTCCTCTATCCTGAATAGCCAAAATAGCATTGGAAAGTTCAGCCATAGCTGTTGTTTTGTTTAGGTAGCCTACTGCTCCGGCTTCGATATAACGTAAAGCATAAAGTGATTCGTCATAAGATGAGAAAATCAAAATTTTAATGCTTGGCCGAATTTGAAGGATTTCCTCAACGACACGTATATTATTTCCTCCCGGCATATTAATGTCCAATAATAATAGGTCGAAATCCTCTACCTTTATTTTTTCAAGAACCTCGTCAAAGGTTTCAGCTTGGAATATTTCTGCTTTTTGAAGAGTTTCTTTAATAATAACGGAGGCTCCTAATCGTACAATGCCGTGGTCGTCTGCTATAAGAATCTTTTTCATAGATATGCTATCTGATGCTGGGCTTTAATTACTGTATGAAATAAAGTACTAACAATATACAATATATCTTGATATTTTACTAGTTAACGGGCAAATATAAGAAATTAAAGTTAATAAAAATTAGTGGGGTGCGGCGTACATGTCTTTTTTATAAAATAGGACATGGGTTAGAAAATATAGCACAATATGAGTTTAACGATAAAAAATTAGCATATTTTAATTAGATTTATGTGACAATTATTAGTTTTGTCATAATTCATGGACTAAAAAATTTAAATATGGGATTTTTAAAAGAGTTTAAAGAGTTTGCAATGCGTGGCAGCGTAGTAGATCTAGCTGTCGGTGTTGTCATTGGTGGAGCTTTTGGTAAAATTGTTACCTCATTGGTTGATGATATTATCATGCCACCCATTGGTTATTTAACTGGGGGTGTTGATTTTTCATCCAAAAAATTGATTTTGAAAGCTGCTGATGAAGCGACTAAACAAGCTGAAGTATCTATTAATTATGGAAACTTTATTAATGTGGTTATTCAATTTTTAATTGTAGCATTCTGTATTTTTTGTGTTATTAAGGCTTTAAATTCGTTGAAACGTAAAGAGGAAGCAGCTCCGGCGGCCCCTGCAGCACCGACAAAAGAAGAAACGCTTTTGACTGAGATCAGAGATATTCTGAAAAATAAATAGGGCAGGGTTTATACTTCATTTATAAAAATCAGCACAGTCAAACTGTGCTGATTTTTATTTTACGGTAGTTGAAAAATTGTTTTTTGAAGCTGTAGCTGAATAAATTAGCTTATCCGTTTTACATTAACTTTAAATGTTCGTAATATTGTTTGTTTTTGTCTAAAATAAACTTTACTTTTGCATTCCTCTTGGGGAGTTTTGTATTAATTGAAGTAAGAACAAATTAGCATAATAGCGTCATGAAAAGAACATTTCAGCCATCGCAAAGAAAAAGAAGAAACAAACACGGTTTTAGAGAGCGCATGAGCTCTGCAAACGGTAGAAGAGTATTAGCTTCACGTAGAGCTAAAGGTAGAAAACGTCTTACAGTGTCTGACGAATACCGTCACAAAGGTTAATCTTTGACAAGGATCGGTGGCCGCTTATAAGAGCTTTTTCTAATAAGATTAAGTCATCGTATGAAAAATACATTTACAAAAGAAGAACGGTTATGTGCGAAAAGGCGTATTGATACGCTTTTTAAAAGCGGTTCTTCTTTTGTCTTGTATCCATTTAGAATTGTTTTTATCTTCGAGAAAAACAATGAGGCTGACGATATTCCCTCCAGTCAGTCTATTATTTCCGTATCCAAACGTAGGTTCAAAAGAGCAGTTGATCGCAATTCGATTAAACGAATGATGCGTGAGAGTTACCGTTTACAAAAATCGAATGATTTGATTCCGTTTTTGTTGAAACATAATGTAACTTTGTATCTAGCTATTCAATATGTAGGCAAGCAGATCTTAGCGTATGATGTGTTTAGCACCGCAATGAATAAAATGCTGAAAAAATTGCAGGATGAATGTGCTGAAGTTTATTTGGAAAAAGGGGATTAGACCCTTGTTTAGTTTTATTTTCTTGGCTATTATTCGTTTCTACCAAGTTTTTATCTCACCGTTTTTAGGCGCTAATTGTAGATATACACCTACCTGTTCTCAGTACGGTAAGGAAGCGATTCTGAAATATGGTCCTTTCAAAGGTGGGTGGATGGCTTTGAAACGAATTGCACGTTGCAATCCCTGGGGCGGCCACGGGCATGATCCTGTACCTTGATTTCTATAATGACGATGAATAATTTAATTTTACAAATTGATACTTCAACCACGATTTGCTCGGTTGCTTTGAGTGAAAATGGTCAAACGTTACAGGTTCTCGATCTCGATGAACCTAATGCTCATGCAGCTAAATTGACTATTTTGATCGCCGAAGTCCTTAAACAGACTAACCGAACGATACAGGATTTAAGTGCTGTGGCGGTGAGCATGGGACCTGGCTCTTATACAGGTTTACGTATAGGGGTATCTACGGCCAAAGGTCTCTGTTATGCGTTAGATATACCTTTAATCGCTATTAATACGTTAGAAGCTTTGTTTCTAGGGTATAAGGAGCAATTTGGTTTAACAGCAGGTGATGCTTATCTTCCCATGATCGATGCCCGTCGTATGGAAGTGTATACGGCTGTTTATGACCATAATGCTGCATTGGTGAAAGCAACATCAGCAGAAATTATCGATTTCGATTATTTCAATGAATTATTGCTGAACTACAATCGTGTCCATTTATTTGGTTCGGGTGCCGATAAATTTGAAGATTTGTTCAACGCAACGGATCGAGTCAATGTATTGAGCGGATTTGATGATTCCGCGGCTTTTCTGTCGACGTTGGCCTTTGATAAATTTCAGCGGAAAGAGTTTGAGGATGTTGCTTATTTCGAGCCATTCTATCTTAAAGATTTTTTGGTTACTACGGCAAAGAAAAAGGTTGGCTTATCATAGCCAACCTTTTCTTTTGAACCACAGATAAATGGCAAGGGATATGGCCACCATGATCCCCATGGCTACTGGATATCCATAGTACCATTCAAGTTCGGGCATATTTTTGAAATTCATTCCATAAATTCCTGCCACAAAAGTGATGGGCATAAAAAATACGGAGAAAATTGTCAGGATACGCATAATCTCATTGGTGTGATTAGATGAGATGTTGAAATACACATTAAGCAGTTGAGCTACATTTTCTGATAAGTTTTCGTACAAGGTTGATGTCCGGACCTGCAGATCTTTTAAATCCCGGGTATAGACATCTTTTTTTGACGAAGAATGAAAATGCTCGACGACCTCCCTGTAGAGAAAGATGACCTTTCGCGCAACATCAATCTGCCTTTTGATAAAATAAAGATTTTTCAGTATCGGCTGTTGTTTCATGCGTTTGAGGAATATCAATTCTTCGTAAGCATCGATTCGTGTGGAAAGTTGCTCTAACGTTTGGCTAAAGGTAAATACAGCTGCAGTCGTGATAAATACAGCCAGTTTACGGCTATTTTTTGTCTTGATGGACGTGAATTCAATATTTTTAAGTTTTTCTAAAAACTCGATGCGACGTTTGTGTACCGTAATCACAAAATCACTTCCATAGAAGATGGTCAGGCGATCGGTGATTTCTCCGATACTGTCTGAATTTTCTTTGAAATTGTCCGACATGACACGAAGAATGACAAAAGTATAATTCTCAAATTCTTCAATTTTAGGTAGATGTTCTGGTTCTTTGGAATCCTTGATCGAAGCTTCATTCAAATTGAAGCGCTCTTTGATGAAGGCGAAGT
Organism: Sphingobacterium sp. UBA2480; assembly: GCF_002341965.1. Lineage (NCBI taxonomy): Bacteria > Pseudomonadati > Bacteroidota > Sphingobacteriia > Sphingobacteriales > Sphingobacteriaceae > Sphingobacterium > Sphingobacterium sp. UBA2480. Next base: position 169,022 of record NZ_DDPA01000003.1, read on the forward strand.
CTTCTGAAGTTGGCTCAGCTATATCTATCCATTCGTAGTTTGCGATTTCTTTTTCAACAATCGTTCTGACCATAAATCTAATTTTAGTAAGGACAAGATAAGAAAGAAAATAAAAAAAGCCATCAACTTAGTCGATGGCTTTCCTTAATTGTGATGATCTTCTATTTGTTTGAAGATTTATATTCTTCGTTCAACTGTTTGATTACCTCATTCGTGATTTCCAAAGATGGGTCGGCATACAATACAGTTGGGTTGGTCTTCGAATAAGTCAGCACCAACTTGTAGCCATTTTCTGCAGCATGCTTTTTCAGGAATTCAGTAATTTTATTATAGACATTGTTGAATTCTTCAGACTCGTCTTTTGCAATGGAAGAAGAAGCTGTTTGGTCTAAACGTGCAAGCTCATCTTGTTTACGTGCCAGTTTTTGTTCCGTAGCTTGTCTATCAGGAGCAGACATTGTAGCGGCATTTTTTTGATATTCGGCAACTTCCCGTTGGAACGCAGTACTTTTGGATTGCAGATCTGTTTGTGCTTTCTTTACTTTGTTTTCAAGCTTTGATTTAATGTCTTTAAAATATTGATATTTTTCAGAAAGTGAATCCGAATTTAAATAGACGATTTTATCTTTGTTACTTCCCTGGCTCTCCTTGCTTACCGTATTGGAATCATTTTTTGCAGGTTCGTTTGCTGTTTTTGCACCTTGGTTACATGATGCAATAGTTCCAACCAATAAAAGGCCAAAGGAAACTTTCGATACAATTGAAAATATAGTGTTCATTTTTTTGTTATTTGCAAATTATTACTGAAAACAAACCTAACATAAAAAAATCGAAATTCTAGTTTTTAGTAATAAAAAAGTAAAATTATCCCTGGTATTATAATTCGGAATATAGGCTCAATACTTCCTTATGGACTTGATAAATCGGCCAAAATTTCGTATTTTTGAATATTACATTTAAGAGGTTTTCAATGAGCGAAGAAAATAAAAATGCATCCACCTATTCGGCCGATAATATTCAGGTATTAGAGGGTTTAGAGGCGGTTCGTAAGCGTCCATCCATGTATATTGGTGACACCGGTGTAAAAGGATTGCACCATTTGGTATACGAGGTAGTTGACAATTCAATCGATGAAGCTGTAGCGGGATATTGTACAGATATCTTCGTTACTATCCATAAAGATAATTCGATTTCTGTCCGGGATAACGGTCGTGGTATCCCTACAGGCATCAACAAAAAAGAGAATAAATCAGCTCTAGAGCTTGTAATGACCGTATTGCACGCCGGAGGTAAATTTGATAAAGATACATACAAGGTTTCTGGTGGCCTGCACGGTGTCGGTGTTTCCTGTGTGAATGCGCTGTCTACTCTTTTGAAGGCCGAGGTTCATCGCGATGGAAAGATTTTCCAGCAAGAATACCAAATAGGTAAACCCTTATATGATGTGAAGGAAGTTGGTGTTTCGGATAAGACGGGTACTATTGTAACATTCCATCCAGATGCGACGATTTTCACGCAGACAACGGTTTATAATTACGATACATTGGCCAATCGTCTTCGTGAACTTGCCTTTTTAAATAAAGGTGTGAGTTTGACGTTGAATGATGAGCGTGAAGCAAATGAAGACGGTTCTGAAAAGAAAGAGACATTCTATTCAGAGGGCGGTCTGAAAGAGTTTGTGAAGTTTTTGGATGGTAACCGTCAGTCGTTGATTCCAGAACCAATTTATGTTGAAGGCGTAAAACAAGGTATCCCTGTTGAACTGGCTTTACAGTATAACGATACCTATTCGGAGAATGTCCATTCTTATGTGAATAACATCAATACAATTGAAGGTGGCTCACATGTTGCAGGTTTCCGTCGTGGTTTGACTCGTACCTTGAAAGCGTATGCGGACAAGTCAGGCTTGCTTAAGAACTTAAAAGTAGAAATTACAGGTGATGACTTCCGTGAGGGATTGACAGCAGTAATTTCAGTGAAGGTTGCAGAACCTCAATTCGAAGGGCAAACCAAAACAAAATTAGGTAACTCTGAAGTCATGGGGGCTGTAGATGTTGCCGTAGGTGAGATCTTAGGCGTTTATCTGGAAGAGAATCCACGTGAGGCAAAATCTATCGTTCAAAAGGTTGTCATTGCGGCTCAAGCACGTGCTGCTGCACGTAAAGCCCGTGATTTGGTACAACGTAAAACCGTTATGGGAGGCTCCGGACTTCCTGGTAAATTGGCCGATTGCCAAGACAATGATCCTACAAAATGTGAGATCTATTTTGTCGAGGGGGATTCTGCTGGTGGTACTGCCAAGTCTGGTCGTGATAGAAAACATCAGGCGATCATGCCTTTACGTGGTAAGATCCTGAACGTCGAAAAAGCAATGGAACATAAGATCTACGAAAATGAGGAGATCAAAAACATGTTTACAGCTTTGGGCGTCAGTGTGGGTACAGCCGAAGATGCTAAGGCGCTGAATCTTGAAAAGTTACGTTATCACCGCATCATCATCATGACCGATGCCGATGTGGATGGGTCCCACATTACAACTTTGATCCTGACATTCTATTTCAGATACATGAAGGAATTGATCGAAAGAGGATATGTATATATCGCTACACCGCCGCTATACTTGGTGAAAAAAGGGAAAGAGCATGAGTACGCTTGGAATGAAGACCAACGTATCAATGCGATTCAACGTTTGAAAGGATCAGGTAAAGAAGATAGTGTACACGTACAACGTTATAAAGGTCTTGGAGAGATGAATGCTGAGCAGTTATGGGATACAACCATGAATCCTGAAACGCGTACCTTAAGACAGGTGACAATTGAAAATGCAGCTGAATGTGACCGTATCTTCTCGATGTTGATGGGTGACGAAGTTGCCCCGCGTCGTGAATTTATCGAGAAAAATGCACGTTATGCGAAAATTGATATTTAATTGATCTGATCATAAAAGAATAGAAAAAGCCTGATGAAATTTTTTCATCAGGCTTTTTTTATTCTTTTATATTTCCTAATTTCATAGGAGTGAATCGTTTTTCTGCCGGGATAAAGGGTTCATCGCCTAGCATTTAGCCAATATTAATTAAAACCTATTATGAAATATTGTAGCAAAATTTTGCTCTTTATAGGTTGTTTTATTGGAATAACCTGTTTGGCGCAAACAAATGAAAAAATCGATCTCCAAGATTTATTTGAAAGCTTATCGGATGAGCTCGCAGCAGATGCTGATTTGAGTGAATTCACTGAAAAGTGGTATCATTATCTCAAACACCCGATCGATCTCAACAAAACGGATGGAAGAGAACTCACAGAATTACAGTTTTTGGACCCTTTATTGATCGAGCGTCTACTGGAGCATAGGACCATTTCAGGAAATTTTATTGACGTGCTTGAACTACAGTCTATTGAAGGATTTAATGAGCGTGTAATCAGTTTACTGTTACCTTTTGTGAGGGTAGGCCCCGGATCTCCTCTTGAAACCCTGAAATCGAGAAATTTTAAACAGGAATTTACGGTACGATATGCCCGGACACTCGAAAAAGCAAAAGGGTACCGTATTGTCGATACGACGAAATCCCATTATCTCGGCGATGCCAATCGCTATGCTTTTAGGTATAGAGCCCAATTGAACGCTGTGGTTCAATTAGCGGTCAATATGGAGAAAGATGCCGGAGAGCCCTTTTTTAGGGATAAACAAAAAATGGGATTTGATTTCTATAGCCTAAGTGTATCGATAAAGAATTTTGGCCGTTTCAGGAATATCGTAATCGGCGACTATGCTTTACAATTCGGACAAGGGCTCAGTATGTGGAACGGTTTGAATTTTGGAAAAGGGGGATTGGTACAGCATACAGCAAGACAAGGGATTGGAGTAAAGTCATATACTTCCTTAAATGAGGCAAATTTTATGCGGGGCATTGCCGGGACACTACAGATCGGTCAATTTGAGGTTACACCCTATATCTCCTATCGATCCATTGATGGAAAAGTTAACCGTATCGCTTCTCCTGCTACGATTTCAACAATCGCGAGTACCGGACTGCATCGGACAGCAACTGAACAGCAATACCGTCATGCCGCATCTCAACTAGCCTATGGACTGAATCTATTGTGGCGCTATAAACGGATCAAAATGGGTATTCATTTCAATCAGACTCAATTGAATGCCTTTAAAACAAAAGGCAATGCTATACGGCAAGAGGCGGACTTTGAAGGTGATTTGCTCCGAAATATAAGTTTATATGTAAACTATACGATTCGAAATACGTATTTATTTGGTGAATATGCCAATAGTATCGATGGCGGTTCAGCATTATTGACAGGAGCTATCATAAGTTTACATCCACGTTTATCATCGGTTATATTGCTTCGGGACTACAAGAAGAATTTTCATACTTTTTATGGACAAGGATTTGGTGAATCGGATAACAGCTCCAACGAACAGGGTGCTTATTTGGGACTTACCTATCAACTGGGAAGAAAATTGCTCTGGTCGAATTATGCTGATGTATTTCGTTTTCCAGGAGCAAAGTATCAGGCTGATACGCTATCTACAGGCGCCGATTTCTTTAGCCAGCTGAGTTACATGTGGTACAAAAAAGGCCAACTTTCGTTGCGCTATCGCAACCGATTGAAACAAGTGAACTACCAGGGAGAGGGGCAAACCGAGCATGGGCTTGTGAATACCGGCAAACAGCAGTTCAGGATAGAATTTCAATACCGCCTAAGTTCAATATGGACTATTCGCTCCCGGGTAGAAGCCAATTTATTCCAAAAAGAGTATCAGGAAAATGGTTTCGGATATATGTATTATCAGGATATACTTTGGAAGTCTACCACTGGAAAATTGCAGTCGAATATGCGGATTGCGTATTTCGATGCGGCAAGTTATGACAATCGGATCTATGCTTATGAGCGAGACGTATTATATGCCTCTGGGTTTGGAATGTACAATACAAGGGGATGGAGAATGTATTTCAACCTACAGTATCGATTAAGTCGCCATCTTCAGGTATGGGCCAAATATGCTGTCTATTATTATCCGGGACGAGAGCATATCGGGACTGGATTAGACCAAATTGAGGGCAATAGAAAATCCGAGGTTAAGGTACAGTTGCGGTGGCAGTTATGAAAGAGCTAAGTTTTACACAAAGATTAGAGCGGCTGCCTATTCTTAAGATAGCTATCTTATATATTGCGACACTTCTTTTCGTCCCTAAAATACCGATTTCGCGCCCTATTTTTCAATTTATACAGCAGGTATTGGTTGTGATGACTCTGTTAACGATAATTAGTTATTTTTTTAAAGGTACAATTCGCAAATACGGGTATACCTGCGGGTATTATGTATCTATTGTATTATTTGGGATCTTCCAATTTTGGCGCGAGGACCCTTTGGTTGCAATCGGTCATTTCTCCCATATAATGACAGATCGTTATGTGGTCAAAATTATTGAAGAGCCCAAAGTGAAGCGTGGTATCATTCGTTTTTCTACAGAGGTAATAGGGGCTTACCAAAAAGGTGAATTTATAGAAACGACAGGTAGACTCATGTTATCCCTAAAATCCAGCCAGAAGAATACGCTGCAGTTTGGTGACCTATTGTGGTTAAAAGGTCAGCCCCGGGAAATAGCTCCGCCATTCAATCCAATGGAGTTTGATTATAGGGCGTATTTGAAAAGGCAGTATGTCTACCATGAACTTTTCGCAGTCTCTGGTCAGTACAAGCTGATCAGCCGGCAAGAAACAACGACTTTTTCGTTGATTGCGCTCGCTTTACAAATGAGAAGATATTTTTTGCTCAAGCTTCGACCCCATATTAAAGGGGATGAGAACTTTGCTATTGTGTCAGCTTTATTATATGGTTCCCGGAGCGATATCAGTGCCGAAAGCATACAGGCCTTCACCAATACGGGAACGATACATGTGTTAAGTGTATCCGGAATGCATGTTGCTGTTTTATTCGGATTTTTATCCCTTATTTTCAAACGAATTGCCTGGCCTTCCTATCTCAGATGGTTGCCACTAATTTTGTTATGGAGTATGATCTGGATATATGCTTTTATTGCAGGACTTGATCCGCCTATTACGCGGGCGGCTATTATGATTAGTTTTGTACTCTGTGCACAGCATTTTAAACGAGGCTTTTCAACGCTCAATTCGCTTATTATTGCCGCAGTGTTGATTCTGCTGGTCGTTCCAAGGGCGGTTGCTGATGTGGGTTTTCAGCTGTCCTTTTTAGCTGTTTTGGGTATGACGATATGCTCGCCGCTTGTCGAAGCATTCCTTCCGGTCAAAAGACCGATATTGCGGCTTTTGAGAGATACATTGGCTGTTTCTGTTGCTGCGCAAATACTGACAACACCACTGAGTCTTTATTATTTTGGGCAATTCCCAACTTATTTTCTGGTAGCCAACTTATTAGTCGATTTTCCTTCAACCCTAGCGATGTATCTCGGTTTTATCATGACAATTAATCCAATGGAGGGGATTAACGATTTAATGGGTTTGCTCTTGGAGCATCTCATTGCTTTCATCTTATACGGTTTGAAATGTATTGACCGTTGGGCTTTTTCAACAATAAAAGTTGATCCTATGGGGCTTGAGCTCCTATTTTTGACCTATTTTGCACTGTTTTCTTGTTTATATGCTTTTCAGTGGAAAGATAAAAAATACGTTTGGTTAGGGGGATGCTGTGCAATTGGAATGCTATTGATCACTGTGCAAAAACGCTTAGAAAATAAAGATGCAGAACGATTTCGGGTCTATAATACGAAACAAGAGTTGACGATCGGTTATTTCAAAGGTGGGCGCGGTATCGTTTACAGCACATTTGATTCTTTGCAAGCCCGGGGCTTGCAATATGCATGTGGAAGAGAAATTCAATTATTGACGAAAGAAGAAGTTCAGTTTGTGGCTTTGCATGGCCAGGAGCGTAAAAACTATCTTGTTACGCTCCCCTTGGGTAAAATCGCTATTCTGTGCCATGCCGTAGAAACTATGCCATATGCTGACCTCGTTATCGTTAGGAAAAATTTATTAAATGGTTTACCCCGATTATTGAGGCAAATTAGACCAAAACTTGTTATACTGGATGGATCCAATTCACAGGAAAAATCCAAGCATATGCAACGTACGTTAGATAGTTTGGGGATACAGAATTATCTCATGAAAGATAATTTTGCGTATGTTTGGGATAAGGAGAATTTATGACGCAAGATAGTATATCAATCTTAAGGCAATACTGGGGATTCGATTCATTTAGACCCCTGCAGGAAGAAATTATTCAATCGGTCATTTCAGGTAAAGATACTTTGGCTTTGTTGCCAACTGGCGGAGGGAAGTCGATCTGTTTTCAAGTACCTGCCTTGATGCGAGAAGGGATTTGTATTGTCGTTACACCGCTTATCGCATTGATGAAAGACCAGGTTGAACATTTGAAAAAAAATGGAATTCAGGCGGTCGCAATATATGCTGGAATGCGGAAGAGGGAGGTGGATATTACCTTGGATAATTGCGTCTATGGGCAAATAAAATTTCTCTATCTTTCTCCTGAAAGATTGTACAATGATGTAGTAAGGGAGCGCATACGATTTATGAATGTAAATCTATTTGCGATAGACGAAGCACATTGTATTTCTCAATGGGGATATGATTTTAGACCGCCCTATTTAGAACTTGCTAAATTACGGGAACTGCATCCCAAGGTGCCTTTTCTAGCCCTTACAGCGACCGCAACGGAGCGTGTCATCAGCGATATACAACAGAAACTGAGCTTTCCGAAAGAAAATGTATTTGTCAAAAGCTTTCTCCGGGACAATTTGGCGTATATGGCCATTGAAGAAGAGGATAAGATGGGACGTATGGTCCGGATTATACATAAGTTGGGTGGATCCGGTATTGTCTATGTCAGAAACCGGCGAGAAACGCAGGAGATAGCCCGTATTTTGGTCAATAACGGCATTTCGGCAGATTATTACCATGCCGGACTTTCGGGGCAGGAACGGGATCAGAAACAGCAAGGGTGGATGACAAATGTTGTTCGCGTTATTGTAGCTACCAATGCGTTTGGGATGGGAATTGATAAACCTGACGTGCGTTTTGTGATTCACCTCGATTTGCCCGATTCACTGGAGGCCTATTATCAAGAAGCCGGTAGGGCAGGAAGAGATGGCAAGAAGGCCTATCCCGTTATTCTTTATCAAAAGACAGATGAGCAGAAGCTTGTCGATAATTTGCAAGCTAGCTTCCCTGATATTCCATTTATTCAACAGACCTATCATTACCTGTGTAATCATTTTCAGATTCCCTATGGTGCTGGAGAAGGAGTGACTGTAGATTTTGATGTTGTTGCTTTTGCCAAAAAATATCAGCTGCCATTGGTTCCTGTTATGAATGCGCTGAAGTTTCTGGAGCGGGACACTTGGTTGGTTTTGTCCGAAGCTGTCACAATCCCCTCACGGTTTAAATTTGAAATTGATAGCGCCGAATTGTATAAAGTTCAGGTGCAGTATGTAAAATATGATAAGCTCATTAAGGCTATTTTACGCAGCTATGGTGGTGTATTTGAAAACTATATCCTCATTAATGAATACGAATTTGCACGTAAGTTGGGTCTGCCTTATGATCGTGTTGTCGAGCTATTGAAGTCGTTAGAGTCATTGGAAATAGCGAGTTATCTGCCTTCTACAGATGCGCCACAATTGACCTTTTTGCAGAACCGCGTCGATTACAAACACCTGCATATCGATCATATTTTTATTCGCGATCGCCATCAGGTGAAAGAAGAAGAAGTCAATGGCATGATCGGTTATATTGAACGTAGCAATTGCCGCAGTCAGTCGCTGTTGTTATATTTTGGAGAAAAAAATGCGGGGTTCTGTGAAGTATGCGATTTGTGTCTGATCCGTAATCATCAGAAAAAGCAGCGCGCAGATATAAAAGCAGAAATCAAAAGTAGTTTGCTCGCTGGCGCTAAAAACATTCACGATTTGGTGGCTAGTTTGACGATAGGTACAGAAAAGAAAAGAATAGAGATTATCCGCGATCTCCTGGATGCGGAAAAAATCCGCTTGGAGGATAATCTCTACTCTTGGAATACCTTGTTTTAAACTATTTTTCGATGGGTAGATTGAGCTCTTCGCGACCCCATTCTGACCAAGAGCCATCGTATACGCGGATTTGCTCGTGACCAACAAGATGAGAAGCAAATGCTAAGATTGAGGCCGTGATACCCGATCCACAGGAGAATACATATTCATTTCCGGTAGCATTATGATGATCAAATTGCTGTTTCAGTTCACCAAGGGGTTTATAAACGATTCCATCAAGTAATTCTTCGAAAGGGAGGTTTTTGGAATGGGGGATATGTCCACCATGAAGGCCTTTTCGAGGTTCAGCGACTAAACCACTAAATCGACCTTTACTTCTGGCGTCAAAAATATTCACTTGAGCATCCCGATAATGTGTTAAGATATATTCTTTGTCAGCATAATGGTTGGCTTGAAATTGGGCTTTAAAGTTACCGGGTTTTACAGCAGCTGCATACTGGTCTACGAGCGGTAATTTACTTTTTTTCCAAGCGGGGACGCCACCATTTAGAATAAATACCTGTTCAAAACCCATGACCTTAAACATCCACCATGCCCTTGGGCTTGAATAAACACCCCATCTGTCATATAACACGACGGTACTATCCTGATTGATTCCTAGGCGTTGCATTTCCCGTTCGAATACTTCTGCCGATACAAGGGTATGTGGTAATTTAGAAGTAGAATCCGAAAGTTTCCCTTCGATGTCAAAAAATTGAGAATGGGGTAGTACTTCGAACTTGGCGTCCTTGATGGATTGGCCAACTTTGTCGATGGTGCAATCAAGGAGGACAATGTCTGTATGCTGTCCCAATGATTCCATAAGTTCGGTGGGGTTGATTAAGGCTGATTTGAATGACATAACAATAAAGTTTATTGCTACAAAATTACAAAAGCATCCCTATAAAAGCAAAGCGGCTGTTCTTTTGGAACAGCCGCTTTTTATGGATTGAAATTGCTAATTACTTAGCGTTTTTATCATTTTCCATTTGCTCTTTCAATTGAGCTAATACGTCTAAGTCGCCTAAAGTAGATTTCTCAACAGAATCTTTTACTTTTTTCACAGCTGAAGACTCAGCTTTAGCGTCTTTTTTACGGCTGTTAGACTCTTCTTTGCGAGCTTCTTCTTTCTCTTCTTCCCAGATACGAGAGTGAGAAATTACCAAACGTTTGTTCTCTTTGTTGAACTCGATGATTTTGAATGAAGTAACTTCATCAACTTTCAATGAAGAACCGTCTTCTTTAACAGAGTGTTTAGAAGGACAGAAACCTTCAACACCATATTGTAAAGCTACGATATCACCTTTGTCACCAACTTTGATCACAGTACCTTCGTGGATAGAACCTTCAGTAAAGATCGTTTCGAAAGTATCCCAAGGGTTTTCTTCCAATTGTTTGTGACCTAAAGATAATTTACGGTTTTCTTCATCCAATTCTAAAACAACTACGTCTAATGTTTCACCAACTTTAGTGAATTCGTTAGGGTGGTTGATTTTTTTAGACCAAGATAAATCAGAGATGTGGATCAAACCATCGATACCTTCTTCCAATTCAACAAATACACCGAAGTTAGTCATGTTTTTAACAACAGCTGTTTGTTTAGAACCTACAGGGTAACGCTCAGTGATATTTTTCCAAGGATCTGGAGTCAATTGTTTGATACCTAAGCTCATTTTACGCTCATCGCGATCTAACGTTAAGATTTGCGCTTCGATCTCATCACCAACTTTCAAGAACTCTTGTGGAGAACGTAAGTTTTGTGACCAGGACATTTCAGAAACGTGGATCAAACCTTCAACACCAGGGATGATTTCTAAGAAAGCACCGTAATCAGCAACTGTTACGATTTTACCTTTAACTTTAGAACCAACTTCTAATGCAGTATCTAAAGATTCCCAAGGATGCTCAGATAATTGTTTCAAGCCTAAAGCGATACGTTTTTTCTCGTCATCAAAGTCTAATACAACAACGTTGATTGTTTGATCTAACGATAAAACTTCTTTTGGATGCTCGATACGACCCCAAGAGATGTCTGTGATATGCAATAAACCGTCAACACCACCTAAATCGATGAACACACCGAAATCAGTGATATTTTTAACTGTTCCTTCTAATACTTGACCTTTTTCTAATTTAGCAACGATTTCAGATTTTTGGTTTTCTAAATCGTTTTCAATTAATACTTTGTGTGATACGACAACGTTTTTGAATTCGTGGTTGATTTTCACAACTTTGAATTCCATTGTTTTACCTACGTATACATCGTAGTCACGGATAGGTTTGATATCGATTTGAGATCCAGGTAAGAATGCCTCAACACCTTTGATATCAACGATAAGACCACCTTTAGTACGGCTCTTAACGAAACCAGTAATGATTGCATCATTTTCCAATGCCTCATTGATAGCTTCCCAAGATTTTTGAGTTTTAGCACGTTTGCGAGAAAGTACTAATTGACCGTTAGCATCTTCTTGAGATTCAACGAATACGTCAACTTTGTCACCAACTTGTAATTCTGGTAAGTCACGGAATTCTGATAAAGAAACTAAACCGTCAGATTTGAAACCAACATTTAAGACTACGTCTTTGTTGTTGATAGAAACTACAGTACCTTCAATAATTTCACCTTGGTTAACTTGGTTGAAAGTATCTGCGTATTGTGCTTCAAGTTTAGCGCGTTCAGCTTCGCTATAATTTCCGAAACCTTTATCATTTGCATCCCAGTCAAATTCACCTTCTGGTGTGATCCAAGTGTTTGATTTGATTTCGTCGATTAAGTTTGAATCAGCTTCTGATTCAATTTTTTCAGTGTCTTTCACTACTTTAGTGTCAGCACCTTGTAGCTCTGCGTTTTTCGCTGCTAATTCTTTTTCTGCTTCTTGTTTTTTTGCCATTAATTAATTTTCTCCTTTTTCCTACTTTGTAGGAGTTGCAAAGGTACAAAAAAACTTTAAATGCAAAATTTTATTTTTCTTATTTTATTGAAAGACTTTCAGTTATACAGGCCTTTTGCTTTAGACATGTAAAGCTGCCTGTTCGAACGCTCGTTTAGCGTCTTCTACCGTTCATTTGTTGCCAACCTGACGGGGTAAATGAAGCTTTAAATAATTTTATACACCTATTCGTCTCTCTTAAAAGAGTTGAAAATGCGTGGTTTGGCAATAACAATGGTTTGTTTAGACAGCGCTATTGCTGCATTAAGCTCATAGCCCAATAATAAAATAAGCGTATTCAGGTAAATCCAGAGCATAATGACGATCAGTGTCCCAATGGATCCATAGAGTTTGTTATATGCACCAAAATGATTGATATAAAAGGTAAATATGGAAAACGTCAATATTGCTAAAATGGTAGCCATAGAAGCTCCGGGACTGAAGAGTTTCCATTTATTGGAGTTGGAAGGACCAAATTTGTAAATACAGCTTACCGTGAAAAAGTAAATAGCAAATATTATCAACCATCGGGCTACTTTAAGTAGAATGGCCCAGAAGCTCGACTTTATACCTGTTGTTTCCTTGAGGTAGTCTATGGTAATGCCAGCTAGGGTAAATATTGTCATCCCAACTGTTAACGCAAAAATAATTAGGAAAGCCAAGGCTAAGGCAAGCAAACGTTTTCTGACCCATGGCCTTCTTTCCGTCATGAGGGAAGCCTTATTGAAGGCATTCATCAGAGAGGCCATACCATTGGTTGCAAAATAGGCCGCAAATAAAAAACCGAAAGAAAGTAATCCACCATTTTGGTTTTTAATAATATCCTCCAAAGTCGTTTCAACAACCAGAAAAGCATTTTTGGGAATAACCACGGCCAGAAAGTCCAGCAACTGTTCCTGAAAATTATTGATCGGAATATAAGGGATCAATGTAAATAAAAAAATGATACCCGGAAAAATGGCCAATAAAAAGCTATAGGAAAGGGAAGAAGCCTTGCTGACAATGGAATCTCTCGATAGCTCCTGAAAGAAAAATACGGCCACAGTATAGAGTGGTAGCGAGCCAAAGCCAGGTAGTACGACACGTTTACTCCATTCGATTAATCTAAAATAAGGTTCAATATTTAATAGCCATTGGTGGATTTTCCCCATATCAATTAAAATAGTTACTCATCTTATCCAAGAAAACCTGTGGCGGCATACAAGGTCTATTTTTTTCCATGTTGACAAAGACCAAAGTTGTCTCGCCCTGGTTGAGTAGTTCTCCGCTTTCATTGAACAGTTCATATTCAAAAATAATACGGACGGCAGGTTTCTGGCGGATTGTTACCCGTATCGTGATCAAATCATCGTATTTGCCCGGTTTTAGGTATTTTGTTTTCATCTCCGTAACGGGGAGCATGACCCCCATTTCTTCCAGCTCCTTATACGATATCCCCGTGCTCCGCAGCATTTCAGTCCGCGCTATTTCGTAAAATGCAGCATAATTTCCATAATAAACATACCCCATTTGGTCTGTTTCTGCATAGCGGACACGAATCTGATGGTCAAATACAAACATTATTTTTTAATATTTCTGGCGTCCAATGCCTGTTGAAATTTACGTGCATTGATCAAATGCTCAGCCTCTGTTTTTGCAAAATTATGATAGCCCGAAAAATCATCTTTAGCACACATGTAAATATAATCATGTTGCTTAAAGTTTAAGACCGCATCAATTGCAGCAATACTTGGAATTGAAATAGGACCTGGAGGCAAGCCCCTATAGATGTAAGTATTGTAAGGATTGTCTGTTCTAAGGTGCTTATTCAATACCCTTCTAATGGTAAAGTCGTTGTTGGCAAAGATCACGGTAGGATCAGCTTGCAATAACATGCCTTTTTTGAGGCGGTTTAAATATAATCCGGCGATCATGGGCATTTCATCCTGGTGTAAGGCTTCACCTTTGACAATAGAAGCCAATGTACTGACTTGTTGCGGTGTCAGGTTAAGTGCTTTTGCTTTTGCAGTGCGATCTGCATTCCAAAACTTTTTCCATTCATCATCAAAACGAGCAATTACTTTTTCGGGATTGGTGTTCCAATAAATTTCGTAGGTATTGGGGATAAATATAGCAATCAGATTTTCTTTTGTAAATCCATATTTCTGTGCTGTAGCCTCATCATTTAGTACCGCGATAAATTCTGCAGAATCTGCCTCAAAACTTTTACCAAGGAGTGCGGCCATATTCTCTTTCAGTCGCACATTGGAAAATCTGAATTTTACAGGTTCTTGGTAGCCACCAATCAAATTGCCAACTAAGCGTCTATTGTTCATACCAGGGTTTAACAGATAACGTCCGGGTTTTACACTTTGCTCATATTTTTTATATTGTGCGGCACGCTCAAAGGAAGCGATGTCATCCACAAGATTTGAATCCTTGATTGATTTCAATACATCTTCATATTTTTCGCCCTCGTGTATGTACAGGTATTTTTTCTCTCCCGATACATTGGAAGCATAAAATGCTTTATAAAATGTCCAAGCAAAATAACCTCCGACAACGATAACGATCAGGGCAATGATTTTTAACCAACTTGGTATTCCTTTTTTATTTTCCATGCTAAAATTTTTTATTCATTTGTTGTTCGCTATTAAGGGCATTCATAAAGCCTTTAGCGGTCAATGGTTGATGAAATCGCCCAGATATGGATCGGTTTCATCTTTATATTTTATACAATTCCTGAATCTGCAACAAACGCTAATCCATCATAATGGAGATTATGCCATGCAGCTTCATTTTTAAGTCAATACACTTAAAAGCCAAGACTATTCCCTTTACTTTCTTTTTCTTTTTTCTGCCCTGCAGTTGGATTTGTTGTTGTCGATTTAGCTGCTGGCGTATTTGTTGTGGTACTTTTCGCTGGAGCAACGGGCTTAGACTGAACCGGAGCTTTTGCTGCTGGCGGAGTAACCTGTGTTTGGTTTGCCTGTGGTTTAGGAGTTGGCGTACCTCCAGCTGGAGCACCTGTAGTTGTTGTTGGTGCCGTCAATGAGAGCGTTATGTCTATTTTAGCCCCTAA
Source organism: Sphingobacterium sp. UBA2480 (assembly GCF_002341965.1). Taxonomy (NCBI): domain Bacteria; kingdom Pseudomonadati; phylum Bacteroidota; class Sphingobacteriia; order Sphingobacteriales; family Sphingobacteriaceae; genus Sphingobacterium; species Sphingobacterium sp. UBA2480. Next base: position 184,099 of record NZ_DDPA01000003.1, read on the forward strand.
GCTGGTTAAGCCTTTTTCTATTCCTGGTGATTGTACACTGATTACTGCGGTGGCTGTATCCGTTACATTGGGATCATAAGTCACTGTGCCTAGGCCTAGACCAGCTCCAGATAGGGCAAACTTCGCTTCGTTTAATGGAAGACCAATTAAGTTGGGTATTTCCACTTCATTAGCACCGAGTCCATTTCCCAAAACTAGATCTATACGTGAACCCTTAGGAATCATGCGCCCGTTACGGATTGATTGTCCAGCAAATTGAGCATCCAATACGATGTCCCTAGCGATATCGGCGACATAAGAAGTGTCTCCGATTCTAAGGTTATGGTTTTTCAAAATAGCCGTTGCTTCGATCAATGTTTTATCCTTTATATTCGGAAAGGCAACTTCAGGTGCAACTTGTGTGATAATGGTCAAATAAATAGTCCGCCCCGATTTTACATGAAATCCTTGTTCGGGATCCTGCTCGATGACCATTCCTGGTTTGGCGTCCATCTGGTAGACGGAGTCAATTTGATATTCCAGCCCCGCGTCTTCCAGCGCCTGGATGGCAGCACTGATATGAAGGCCTTTCACTTTAGGAACGGCTATAGATTCATCATGTTTGGTATATATTTTCAGTCCAACATAAACGAAAAGGAATAGACATACTATCGCGATAAAAGCGGCAATAAGATTTTTCCTAAAAGTAGGGGTCTGAAGATATTGTACGACTTTGGACATTTCTCTGTTTTGATAAAAATTAATTCTGCATAGAACCGCAATATTAAAGCCAAGTTTGCAGAATGATTAAATAAAATTATTCCTCACAAAATTATTCGTTTTTCCGTGTATAGCAAATTATATTTGCTATTCGAATCGCTAAAATTTATGAAAGCAAAAATAGCATTAATAACTGGAGGTTATACAGGAGAAGCTGAAGTTTCTTTTAAAAGTTCTGCCTTTGTCAATTCTCAACTTGATCACGACAAATACGATATATATTTGATTACAGTGACCAAAGAAGCATGGTACTATGAAGATTTGGACGGTAAGCGGCATCCGATTTCAAAAGCAGATTTTACACTTCCATTGAACGGAGATACCTTAAGCTTTGACTTAGCATTTATTATGGTGCATGGTGTGCCCGGAGAAGATGGAAGACTTCAGAGCTATTTTGATTTATTAGATATTCCATATACCTCATGTGATGCCTTGACTTCGGCATTGACTATGAATAAAGGGTATACAAAAGCGATCTTATCGGATATTCCCGAGTTGCATTTGGCAAAATCGGTCTTATTGTTTGAATCGCAACGCCCTGAAGCGGTTAAAATCGTCGAAAGCAATCTTTCGCTGCCGTATTTTGTGAAACCTAATGCCGGTGGAAGTAGTATCGGAATGACCAAAGTAAAGGAATCGGCACAACTGCAGGAAGCGATTGATAAAGCTTTTGATGCAGAGAATACCGGGAAACAGGTTATTGTTGAAGAATTTGTGACTGGACGCGAATTTTCCGAGGGAATTTTTAGGAATTCAAAAGGCGAACTCGTTGTTTTGCCGGCTACCGAAGTTCGTACTACACGTGAATTTTTTGATTATGAAGCCAAGTATGTACCTGGATTGACCGAAGAGATTACACCAGCATACCTGACTACGGAAGAGCAGGAGCGCGCTGCACGTATTTTAAGGGAAATTTATGTGAGATTGAACTGTAAGGGTATGGTTCGGGTGGACTTCTTTTTAGAAAACGATACCGATAAATTTTATTTTATCGAAATTAATACCATTCCGGGGCAGACTCCACAAAGCTTTATTCCGCAGCAGGTACGGGCTTTTGGAATGAAGGAGGGGGATTTTTACGGGGAGTTGATCGAAACGGCTCTACAATCGAAATAGTTTTGTTCTATCTCAGTAAGACTTGAGGCAGGGACTATATGGCTGGAGCGCGGATAAGCATACATTCCGATGATGATATACTGCATTTCCCAGCCACAGCCCGCTGATCATTCGCATAAGCAGCCTTCTAGCCAAGGGGGATAAAAATACGCCACGATGACGATGCGCAAAAAAGGCTTTCAATTTTCTGAGAGCCTTTTTTGTGTTTTATTTTCTGAAATCAAATTTCGATAGATCGGGTTTAAACTTTTTAACTCTTTTCAGCTCCTCCTGATAAATTACCTGGCCGATATTTTTTAAAAAAGGATAGGTTACTGTTTCATATTCATAGCGTCCATCGTTGTAGATGCCATTTTCATTGGACTGTACAACAACGGCGAGCATAAATTCCACGCCATGTTCAAAGTCGACGATATAGGCATTATCAATATTATAGCCATAGGAATCTCCATACTTGTTGAAGATCCGGATGTTGGGATTTAAGATCGCATTTTTTTCACGGCCATAAAAAAGGAGCTTGCTATACGTTGGCCAGAATTCTGCTGGATCATATTTTGGAAAATCCGATTCAAAGGGGTAGCGCGACATATAATCATAGAGGAGCGCGTAGTCATCTTTTTTCAGATTGAATCTTTCTTGAGGCTGAAATGCTTCGGGAAATAACAGCTTCTTCAATATCAGCTGTTGATCTTGCAAAGCGTATACATTTAATCCTTCAAAACTCCAGGGTTCATGAACAAGTTCATCTTTATCGTTCATGTAACCTTTCCCCTGAAGCGTATTGGACAGCTTGATGGTATAATCCTTGGGATCGAACTGTGCTTCTTGTTTATAGATAATATCCTTCCCCTTATAAAAGGTGACGGGGTTAGTATGTTTGGCCCATATGCCTTTGTCGCCAATAGCAAGACGGTTGACAATGCGGCTGTAATTAGTGCCGTATTTTTTTAGTTTCGCATTCAGTTCTGCACGGCCAATAAATTCGAAAAGCCTGTTTTGGGCATCGTTGTCGCTGGTTAATAAGATCTTTTTAACATATTGAGCAACAGATGGAAGGCCATTGGCTGCGGATTCGTCCACAAGAACCTTAGTCTGCTTTTCAAAAGCAGAATCGATGCGTAGTGGGGTATCTTTGCTGAGACCGGCAATATGCAGGTCATTGATTTTTTCCAAAGCCAGAATTGCTGTCGGCAACTTCACTGTACTTGCGGGATAAAAATACCAGTTCGGATTCAGTCGATAGCTATAGGACCTGAAATGTGGCTTATTGGATTTGTCACGATCAATCTGTGTATACAGAATTTGTACTTCATTTTTCGTCGGATGACTTAATATGTTTTGAAATAGATCGGGATGACTTTGGAGTAATTTTTCCAGGTAAACAGTATCTATCTTCTGAGCGTATAGATCTGACATGAATAGAGTAAGAATTAGGGTGAGGTATTTTTGCATGTGCTTTAGATCAAAGTGTCGCGCCTGTTTAGTCTTGTCGATTAAGCTCTTCTATAGCTTTTAATGGTGATAGGATCATGAAGCAAAAAGCTCCATGATCCTATTGCGTTTTGCTAGTCGTAAACATGGAATTATTTTCGCGTATAAACTTCAAAGGTATAAGCAAATGCATGTTTGTCATCGGCCTGATGCGAATCTGAGGAAACTAATTCCCATTCTTCTGACGGTAATTCAGGAAAGAAAGCGTCACCTTTGATAGTTGTATGTACGCGCGTCAGAAGCACTTTATTTGCCAAGGGTAACGCTTGCTGATAAATGTTTGCGCCACCAATGATGAATACCTCACGTTCATCCCGGCAATACAAGAGTGCCTCTTGGATGCTGTTGGCAACATCAATGTCTTCTCCCTGGAAATTCGCATTACGTGTAATGACAATATTCCTTCTGTCTGGTAATGCTTTGCCTATGGCCTCAAAAGTCTTTCTGCCCATTAGGACAGAGTGCTCAACGGTATTTCTCTTAAAATATTTAAAGTCGTTGGGTAAATGCCAAGGCATCTGATTGTCGATTCCGATGGCATTGTTTTCCGACGCAGCTACGATTAATGTGATCGTTGGGTTGCTCATTTTTGATATAAGGTGATTATTCGTTCGCTAAAATATATTACAAAATCAGGTACCTTCCTTGTTAAACGGCCACCGGAGCTTTGATATGTGGATGGGATTCGTAGTTTAACAATTCAAAATCTTCAAACTTAAAATCAAAGATATCTTTTACTTCAGGGTTTATTTTCATCTGGGGTAGCGCTTTTGGCTCGCGGCTCAATTGGAGCTCCGTTTGCTCGAAGTGATTACTGTAGATATGTGCATCGCCAAGGGTGTGGATAAACTCTGCGGCTTCCATGTCGCAAACCTGTGCGACCATCATCGTCAATAAAGCATAAGAGGCAATGTTGAAAGGAACGCCCAAGAATATATCGGCACTACGTTGATAGAGTTGACAGGACAATTGCGGCTTTAAGATACCTTTTTCAGGTTGTGCCGGAGCGACATAAAACTGAAAAAAGGCATGACAAGGAGGTAATGCCATATGCTCTATTTCGGCAACATTCCATGCCGATACAATAATACGGCGTGAATCCGGTGAATTTTTTAGCTGGTTGATAACCTGTGTGATCTGATCGATATGACGGCCATCGGGTGTTGGCCAGGAGCGCCATTGTGATCCGTATACAGGGCCTAAATTTCCTTGTTCGTCAGCCCACTCGTCCCAAATGCTTACGCCATTTTCTTTGAGATACTGAATATTAGTTTCACCTTTAAGAAACCAGATCAATTCATGGATAATGGATCGCAGGTGTAATTTCTTCGTCGTTACCAAAGGGAAACCTTCCTGAAGGTTGAAACGCATCTGATATCCAAAGACACTTTTGGTACCTGTGCCCGTACGATCTGTCTTTACAACACCATTCGTATATACATGTCTGAGTAAATCTAAATATTGTTTCATCTGTAAAAAGTAATTATTAAATACCAAATATCAATGCTATAATCGAACTGGACAGAACGAATAGCACTATTTTATGTGTCTGATTCTCAATCGGGGAATATTTGAATACATCATGTCCGGCTCTAATTTAGTTTGTCCGTAATAAGCCGCCGGTGCATTCAACCTTTCAAGATAGTCAAAACTAAGGAAAATCCTTATAACGAGAAAGTCAAAACTTAAAATGATAAGAGGGGTTACTGAAAAAAAATGTAATTTTGCAAAATATTATGGAGAATAAAAAAGTAGCTTTTTATACACTTGGATGTAAACTGAATTATTCGGAGACATCATCCATTGGTCGTTTATTTAAAGATGCGGGCTATGATACCACAGCGTTCAATAGCCGTGCAGACGTTTATGTAATCAATACATGTTCGGTAACGGATAATGCTGACAAGAAGTGTAGAAAAGTAGTGAAGGAAGCTTTAAAGCACTCTCCCAACGCCTATATTACGATTGTTGGCTGTTATGCGCAGCTAAAACCAAAAGAGATTGCAGAGATTCCCGGAGTGGACATGGTCTTAGGTGCAGCTGAAAAGTTTAATATTATTGAGCATATCAATGATTTGACGAAACAGGAAAAAACGATCGTTTATAATGGTCCAATCGATGAGACCAATCAATTTGTCTCGGCTTATTCGATTGGCGATCGTACGCGTACGTTCCTAAAAGTACAGGACGGCTGCGATTATTCATGTACATTTTGTACGATTCCTTTGGCACGTGGCGGAAGTCGCTCGGGCAAGATCGAAGATATTGTGCGTCAAGCAGAAGAAATTGCAGCTTCAGGCGTCAAAGAAATCGTTTTAACAGGTGTAAACATTGGCGATTTTGGCATTCGGGATGGTAAGCGCGAAGACCGGTTCTTGGATTTGGTACAAGCACTGGATGAAGTCGAAGGAATTGATAGAATCCGTATTTCCTCGATAGAACCCAATCTTCTTTCCAATGATATTATTGAGTTTGTGGCCCAATCAAAACGTTTTGTTCCACATTTCCATATGCCATTGCAGTCTGGAAGCAATAAAATTCTGGGTTTAATGCGCAGAAGGTACAAAAGAGAGCTTTACACAGAGCGCGTCGCTTTTATCAAGTCATTGATGCCTAATTGCTGTATCGGTGTTGACGTTATTGTCGGATTTCCGGGAGAAACACGTGAAGACTTTATCGATACATACAATTTCTTGAATGATTTGGATATTTCTTACCTGCATGTCTTTACCTATTCAGAAAGGGAGAATACGATTGCTGCTCAAATGGACGGTGCTGTACCGGGAGCTCAACGCAGCGACCGTAGCAAAATGTTGCACATCCTTTCGGAGAAGAAGCGCCGTGCGTTTTATGAGTCACAGCTTGGTGAGACTGGTGATGTTTTGTTTGAAGCAGACGAAAAAGATGGTTATATGCATGGTTTTTCTAAAAACTATGTCAAAGTACGGACCTTATACGATCCATTATTGGTGAATGAGGTTGTGCCGGTTAAATTTATTGAAGTAACGGATTCCTGTGAAGTGGAAGTAGAAGAAATTCCGGAGACACTGACACATTAACCTTTTTAAGATTTATAACATACAAAGGTTTAACATATAAAAAAGGCAATCTTCTCTAATAAGATTGCCTTTTTTCGTTAACGGGAATTCCATAATTTCCCTATTGATTGCAGCACACAGTTGTGTTCCTGATCAAATTGACTGCAGTACTCCGACCGGAAGTGGATCGGTCGCCTAATGCGTACTGCTCTTTGCTGCATTTAACCAGATGACGGTACCCAAGATCAAAAGTACCCCGAGCCATTGTATCGTGGATACACTTTCATGAAGTATAAAAAACGACATACAGGTGGCTACGGGTAGCTCCGCCGAACTTAATATTCCGCCTAAGGAGAAGCCCGTTTTCGGTAGGCCATAGGCAAATAATAAAGGCGGGATGACCGTGCCAAATAGCGAGAGGATCAAGCCGAAATAGAGGAAGTTACCATCAAATTGACCATTCCATAAATAAGCAGGTGGAAACAAGGTGAAGACCAGTATACAGGCCCCCGTTACCATAATAGCGCTTTTTTGAATGGGGTGATAGTCATTGCCGACACGACCGTTGACGATCATGAAGACCGAATAGGCGGTCGCTGCTAAAAGACCAAATAAGACACCTGTTAGGTTGAGGTGTTGCAAGCCTTTTTCAAGAAGTCCAGTCGCTAATAATGTTGCAATGAGTACAATGCCGATACCAATCAGGTTGTTTTTTGAAGGTTTTGCCTTGAAAAAGATAAATTCGATTACCACACCGATCCAGATATACTGCATGAGCAGTACGATGGCCAACGAAGCCGGGACGAGCTGTACACATTTGTAATAGAGAATGCTCACCAAACCGGTCGAAGTACCACTGATTAATATCTTGATCCATGAAGATTTTTTGCTTGAAGAGTGAAATGACTTTGCCGAAAAGAGTTTGATGATGATATAGATAAGCCAAAGGATAAGCATGCCAAACAATACCTGAATTCCCGTTACCTCTCCTAAATTCAACCCTTTACCATAGGCTTTTTTAACAAACGTTGATAGTATCCCAAAACTACTCGCACCTAAAAAGACAGCTAATGCACCTTTTAATTTTTCCATTCTCAAATAAATTAGGCGTCAAAGTTACGATTTCTGAACAATTCTTTTTCTTATCTGACGTTCTTATCAAGAAAAGCAATCTCCGGGGGCAAGCAAATTTATTGGATATCAACAGCAATTTAATTAAGTTTGTCATGCAAGTAAGTTTGTTAAGCAAGAACGTAAATCGAACAGCATGGGTGTCAGATCTTATTTTATCTTCTTTTTAGGTGCAGTTCTATTTTTGAGCAGTTGTTCAACGAAGAAAAAGGTACTTAGCTCCAAAACACATTCTTCCAATGGTTCGGTTTTGACAGATGCGAGCTCAGCGCGTGGAAAAACTTTTTCGGGATCCAAACTTGACAATTATGCAGACTTGCTCAATGTGAGTACCAAAAAACTAAATCCGCATCTTTATTCTTTTATTGACGATTGGATGGGGATACCGCATCGTATGGGTGGACAGACCAAATCGGGGGTAGATTGCTCGGGATTTGTTAATCTGCTCTATATTGAAGTATACAAAGGGAATTTGCCGCGGACTTCGCGTGACATGGAAGGAATAGTAAAGAGAAAAAAGGTCGATAAACTTGAAGAAGGAGATCTCGTGTTTTTTTCTTTCGGACGAAATGGAATAGATCATGTTGGTGTATACCTGCATAATAATAAGTTCGTTCATGTTTCGACACGGAAAGGTGTTATTATCTCTGATCTTTCCGACAGTTGGTATGCGAAGACCTTTGTTGACGCGGGCTCTCCCAATATCTAGACGCGTGAATTTCATGTAGGTTTTATGTCATATCTTGATATAAACTTTTATACCCTGTATAAATCCTTATTTTTGTCAAAATTTTATAGAAATGACAATCAAGAGTAAGAAGATTTTTTTGGGCCTTTGTATTATTGTGCCGTTTTTGATGTATTGTGTTTATTACTACAGTAATATGATCAAAAATGCCCCTTTTCGTTTTGCCGATTTTGAATCCATTGAATTCAAATATGGCGAGCCGAACCACATGGTCAACGAATACAATTCAAAAACACGTATCTATAAATATTTAGACAAAAAAGATTCTCTAATTACCGATACTGTAAAATTTACAAAAGACGATTTATTATACCTGCATCGCAAAGCAATGGAGCTCGGCTTTTGGAACTTGGATACCGATATGACCGGTCCTGAATGGCAGCAGGATTCAACAAATTCTAAAGTCCCACGCTTTTATTTAGAGTTCACCTATAAAGATAAGTCCAAGCATATCACTTTGGATGCAGATTTTGCAGGCAACCCTCGGATGCACGATGCGGCAAAATCAATGATCGATGAAGTCAACCGCATGTTGGCAACTGCGCAAGCCAGATAGTTAAGAAATAGGCCCTAAGGGTAAAGAGAGAAATCAAGTCATTGGTTTCTCTTTTTTTGTGCCGAATATCCGTCTGAAAACAAAGGATGGAAGAAGGATTTAACCGGCCAACAACATATATGTTAATGGGGATTTTATAGGGACTTAATAGGGACCTGATAGGGACCTCATTCGGATGAATACGTATAAAACACGGATAAGGTCCCTATAACCATACTGCCAAATATGGATTAATTAATACAAGAGTATTAAATGGCTTCCTTTGTTTTTTTGATAAATTCTTTATATTCTCTTTATACTCCGTTAACCTGAATCGAATACTTTAGCGCCAAAACAAAATTTCATATGAAAGCATTTTTGGCACTAGCAATTTCCTGGGCATGCGTAAACGCTGTGCAGGCGCAAGATTTTGCAAAAGGAAAAGTTTATCTGGACGTAAACAAGAACGGAAAATTAGATAAAAACGAACAAGGCATTGCGTCTGTTTCTGTTAGTAACGGGCGTGAAGTGACAACGACTGATAAAGATGGTAATTACCAATTGCCCGTTGGAAATGACAACATCATTTTTGTGGTTAAACCAACAGGCTATGCTTTGCCCTTGGATGAAAATAACCACCCAAAATTCTATTATATCCATAAGGTAAACGGTAGTCCAGTTTCAAAATACCCTGCTGTTGCTGCTACAGGAAAAATCCCTGCTGCTGTAAATTTTGCAATGTATCAACAAGATGAGGATCCTAATTTTTCAGCTTTCGTTTTTGGGGATCCACAGGCTTACACGGAGGAAGAACTGGCCTATTTCAAAAATGGTGTGATCAATGAAATTTCCGATAAGACAATTGCGAAATTCGGAATAAGCTTAGGCGACTTGGTGGGAGACGATCTTTCACTTCAGCCAAAATATAAATCGGTGATTTCCACGATGGGCTTACCATGGTATAATGTCATGGGAAACCACGATATGAACTATGATGCTAAAGTGGATAGCCTCTCCGATGAATCGTTCGAGCGGACGTTTGGCCCCAATAATTATGCGCTCAACTATGGAAATACGCATTTTATCATTCTTGATAATATCATTTATCCGAATCCACGGACAGGTAAAGGTTATTTAGGCGGATTCCGTAAAGATCAGCTTGATTTTGTGGAAAATGACTTAAAAAACGTTGCTAAAGATAAATTGATTGTGTTGACATTTCATATTCCTTTATACCATCAAAACTCGGATGTCTTTCGTAACGAAGATAGACAACGTCTGTTCGATATTTTGGCTCCATTTAAGCATACCTTGTCTTTATCCGCGCATACACACTTTCAGCGGCAATATTTTTATGGACAAAACGAAGGATGGAAACAAGAAAAGCCACATCATGAATATAATGTGGGTACAACCTCGGGCGACTGGTATTCGGGCGAGTTGAATGAAAAGGGAATTCCTGTTTCTACAATGCGGGACGGTACACCAAAAGGGTATGCCATCTTAAAAATCGAGGGTAACCAATACAGTTTTGATTATAAGGTTGTCGGTAAGCCAGCAACGTATCAGATCGATTTATATGGCGCATCGGTCGTTCCAGAAAAATACACAAAGAGATATCCGATATACGCTAATTTTTTCATTGGAAAGGAAGGTGACAAGGTAACGTATAGAATCAATCAGGGCGAATGGAAGGAAATGGATTTTGTCAATGAAAACGATCCGGCATTCCTAAATTCTCTTGCTAAATACGATACAGCAACTGAATTAAAGAATACGCGTAGACCTTCGAACCCCGAAAAATCCAGTCATCTGTGGACAGCTAATTTGCCCAAACTTAAAGCTGGTAAATATCAGATTGAGGTTCAGGCGGTTGATCTTTTCAATAGAGTACACCTGGCAACAAAGACTATTGAGGTGAGATAAATAACCATTTGTAGAGTTGTTTTAAGTTTAAAGATAGCTTAAGATGCACTTAACATAACGATCCTATATTTGTGTAGAGTAATTTTTGATTCATAAAGAGTTAGGGTTAATGTGTAGATCTGTTGTGAAACACGTCTGAAAATTTAGTTTGTTTTTAAAGTGAAGGTAATCTCCCCAGATTACCTTTCACTGTTTTAGACCTTTTAGGCTATCTTACGATACCAGCATTTAACTGCTTCTCGGCTGGCCTGTTCTTACAGTTCATTTGATTTATGCAGACAAGGTTTTGCCTGGTAATTCGTTTGGTATGAACCTTAGCAATATATGAACACATAGTTCGCTGAACACTTGGTTCGACAGCGATATTTTCTTCTGAAAGTGTCTGACGTTATTGTCCAGAAAGAACATTCCGTTCGCTTTTATTGTTGTTGGTCTGCGAAGTCATGAAGGCTTTTAAGCCGGATAGCACGCCGAAAATCATCCGATGCCGGATTTTCAAAGATCTCCAGGTCGAAGTATTTTGTGGCGGCAAATAGGTGGTCGAATACATCCGAAACAATTCCTTCGTAATATTCCCAGCGGATATCGTTTACAAAGAAATAAAGTTCGACTGGAACACCGTGTTCGGTTGAAGCAAGCTGACGTACCATTAGGGGCATGGTCTTGTGGATATTGGGGTTTTGACGCAAATAGGTGAGAGTGTACGCTCTGAACATCCCTAAATTGGTCATTTTGCGACCGTTTATGGGGCTTGATTGATCTATCTGCTGTTCGATGTTGAATTGGTCAATTGTCCTGGCACGCTCTTCGATATAAGGCCGCAGGATCTGTATATTTTTGAGCCTTTCGATTTCTTCATTTTCTAAAAATCGAATCGTGGAAATTTTGATATTTATGGCCCGTTTTAAGCGCCTACCTCCCGACTGCTGCATGCCCCTGTAATTTTTGAACGAATCCGACAATAACGTATGTGTTGGTATCGTCGTAATGGTCTTATCAAAGTTCTGTACTTTTACATTATTGAGATTAATTTCTTTGACCGTTCCATCGGCGCCATATTTGGGCATCTCTATCCAATCTCCGACACGGATGGAGTCATTGGCCGAAACTTGTATACTGGCAACAAATCCCAGTATAGTGTCTTTGAATACCAACATCAGGATTGCGGATGCGGCACCCAAGGATAATAAGAAGGACCAGGGAGATTTTCCTGTCAATATCGAAAAGCAGATCGTTCCACCGATAAATAATAATATAATCTGACAGACCTGTAAATAACTCTCCAGGGGTTTGTCGGCAAAAGATTTTTTCATGCGCAGCATATCCCGCAAACTTTTCAGGAGCGAATGAATAATCAATAAACTGACGACAGTCGTCGCTATGTCAAGTACTTTATTGCTGTTTTCTTTCCAGGTTGGAAAACCCATGAAGATAATGGGCATGATGTATTGTGCCACTAAGATCGGAACAAAATGAGCAACAAGTTTCAGTGTTTTATTACGGATCAACAGATCATCAAAGCGGTTTGTACTACGTCTGATGGCTTTGATTGTTAACAGGAGTAATGTTCTTTTGGTGAAATAGTCAATGACAATCAAAAACAAGACAACCAGTAAGAGTAAAAGGATCGAGTTAACAAAATGACTCCACTGATTATCAAGGCCAAATTGTTTAATCCATTGAAATGTCCAATTATAGATGTGGGATTGAGAGTCTTTGAATAATTCCGTTGCTGTGCTTTGCATGTTACAAATATACAAAAAGCCGCAATTAGCGGCTTTTTGTTATTTTGAATTGAGCGGTTCACGCTCGTGTTTATGTCTGAAGAAGACCGCAAAAAGGACTGCTATAATCAAGGTGTAGATGGCAAAAGCTAGCCAGATGTCATGCCAGTCTTTTAGCATGAGGTTACCACTTAACATGCCGTCAGGTAAGATTGAGATACTCTTTTCCTGCAGAAAATGTAGAAAATGGGTGTTGTCGATTGTTGTATCTAAATATTGTGCGAGATCTTTGCTGTTTTGAAAACTTTTGGTAAAGTAGTGGTCAATGATCCAACCCGATGCAAAACTGCCTACAACGGCACCAAAACCATTTGTCATCATCATAAACAAACCTTGTGCCGAGCTGCGTATGCTTGATGTTGTCGAAGTTTCGACAAATAAGGAACCTGAGATATTAAAGAAGTCAAATGCCATACCATAGACGATACAGGATAATACAATCATCCAAAGTCCGCCTGCAGGGTCACCAAAGGAGAATAATCCAAAACGTAATACCCAGGCTAACATCGAAATCAGCATGACCTTTTTTATACCGAATCTTTTGAGAAAAAATGGAATAGCCAAAATAAATAGTGTCTCGGATATCTGGGAAATCGACATAATGATAGTCGAATATTTCACAACGAAAGATTCTGCAAATTTAGGATAGAATTTAAATTCATCCAAGAATACATCACCGTAGGCATTGGTCAGTTGGAGTGCGGCCCCCAAGAACATCGAAAAAATAAAAAATAAAGCCATTTTATAATTTCCGAAAAGTTTAAATGCCTCTAAGCCTAATAGTTGTGTCCAGGAAGCATCTTCCTGTTGTAACTTTTTTGGTGGACATTTAGGTAGCGTAAAAGCATAGAGACTTAAAGCCAGCGCTGCGGTTCCGGCGATATAAAATTGATAAGCTGTAGCCTTGTTGCCGGTTAAATTGGTGATCCACATGGCGACGATAAAGCCTATCGTTCCGAATACCCGGATAGGGGGGAATGCCTTGACCAAATCGTAGTTATTTTCATTCAATGCCGTATATGCAATGGAGTTGGATAGGGCCAAAGTGGGCATATAAAAACACATCGCCGCTAGCATTGCATAAAAAAAAGTGTTTGGATCATTTACCTGCGGTAAATAGAATAAAACACCCGCATAACATAAGTGAAGGATAAAATATAATCTTTCGGCATTTATCCAACGATCGGCGATAATTCCCATCAGGGTAGGCATAAATAAAGAAGCGATCCCCATGGTTGCGAAAATAGCTCCAAATTGTGTACCATCCCATTGTTTTGTGCCAAACCAATAGTTTGCTATTGTAATCAACCATGCTCCCCAGACAAAGAACTGAAAGAAGCTCATAATGGTCAATCTTAATTTAATAGACATAAATCGATGTTATTTAAAATTTTTATTTCGCTTTAATGAAAGGAGTTATTTTCTTTTGGAAATCTCATCCCTAATCAAGGCAGCCTGCTCGTAGTTTTCTTCGGTCAATGCCTGATTAAGTGCTTGCTCCAGTTGCTCATCTGTCAACGAGGAGAAAGGATTTTGTGGGGATTTTGAAGGTGTTTTTTCTTCGACCTCAACAACACTTGGATCCTGAACTTTGTTGGATTTGTCCAGGTTTTCCAAAAATGCAAACTCATGTCCTTCAATGATAATTCCAGCAGAGGACATAATAAATTCGTAGGCATAGATCGGAGCTTCAAACCGTACAGCCAGTGCAACTGCATCGGATGTGCGGGCATCAATCTCTACAATCTTGTTGCCGTCGGAACAGATAATTTTAGCATAAAATATCCCTTCAATCAAATTATAGATCAGTACTTCAATGAGTTTAATACCAAAAGAATCTGCAAAAGATTGAAATAGGTCGTGTGTGAGCGGACGACTAGGAATCATTTTCTCTATCCGAATAGCAATAGCTTGAGCCTCATGGCTGCCGATGATGATGGGCAATCTTCTGTTGCCCTCCACTTCTCCCAATACAAGAGCATAAGCGCCAGATTGTGTTTGACTATAGGATAAACCAACGATATCTAATCTGATTTTCTTCATTTTAATTCCAAAGCGGTCTACAAACTTAGATAAATTTGCTTTTATATGCAATTATAACAACTAAAAACTCCCCATTCATTTTGGATAAATGGGGAGAATATATCGGATGAAAGCTTTAAATACCTTTGTAAGCCTTCAATGCCTGCGTTAATTTCGGAACGACGTCGAAGGCATCGCCTACAATTCCATAGTCGGCCACCTTGAAAAAGGGCGCTTCTGGATCTTTATTGATGACAACGATTGTTTTGGATGAGCTTACTCCAGCCAGATGCTGGATTGCTCCGGAGATACCGATTGCGATATAGAGATTGGGACTCACTACAATACCTGTCTGGCCTACGTGCTCCGAATGCGGGCGCCAGCCAGCATCGGATACGGGTTTTGAACAGGCTGTAGCCGCGCCAAGCACATCGGCGAGTTCTTCAATTATCCCCCAGTTTTCAGGTCCTTTTAGACCACGGCCGGCAGAGACGACGATTTCAGCTTCCGGTAGGGATATTTTGTCTGTTGCACGAACAATCTCTTTGACCATAGTTGTAAAATCTGTTTGGTCAATATTCGGAGCAAAAGTTTCGACATTTGCGCTATCACCGGTCTCTTTTGTTTCATATGCATTTGGACTAAGTGCGATGACTTTTATATCCGAGGTTAGTTCGAGCGTAGCGAAAGCCTTATTGGAGAATGCTGTTTTTTTGACAGTCAGTTTGTCGCCATTAATGGTCGGCAATTCGAGTGCGCCATCGGCCAGACCAGCCTCCAATTTGGCTGCAATACGTGGAGCGAGTCCCTTACCTGAGAATGAGTTGGACAGCACAAGTATTTTTGAACCGGTACTTTTTACGGCTTCAGCAATGATGCTTGCATACGCTTGGTTTACAAAAGAAGCAAGTTGTTCATTATTGACATTTAATACTTTGGAAGCACCGTACTTGCCCAAACCAGCAAGTTCGTCTTCAGCGACATTTCCGATTGAAATAGCCACAAGATCAGTCTGTATGTTGTCGGCGATGGATTTTGCATAAGAAACAACTTCAAAAGCTGATTTTTTGAATTTTCCATCAGTATTTTCTACATATACGAGTATAGACATAGTGTTTTAGCGTTTAAAGATTAAAAAACTTTAGCTTCGTCGTGAAGAAGAGAAACTAATTTTTCTACCTCGGCAGCGTCAACAAGTTTGACCGTACCCCGTGGAGCAGGCGTCTCATAGCTGACAATGTGTTCAAGAACGTCTATTGCGGAAGGTTCCAGCACATCCAATGGTTTGGTCCGTGCGCTCATAATACCACGCATATTCGGTATTTTGGGTTCGGCAACACCTTCGGCAGTGCCAATGACGATGGGTAGCTTTGCTGTCAATACTTCTTTTCCACCTTCAATCTCGCGCTCAACTGTGACTGCGTCGCCCGCAATGTCAACTTTTTTGGCAATGGAAACAGAAGGGATATGCAGCAGTTCTCCTACGATTGCTCCCACTTGAGCACCGTTATAGTCGATTGATTCGCGGCCGGTTAAGATCAAATCAAATGCATTGTCTTTGGCATATTGTGCTATCTGATTCGCAACAAACCAAGCATCGCGCGGAACGGCGTTAATCCGTACAGCATTGTCTGCACCAATTGCCAATGCTTTTCGAATGGTTGCATCAGTCGATGCATCGCCCACATTGATGACAGTTACGGTTCCTTTTCCACCTTCGGCCAACTCAACTGCTTTGGATAAAGCAATTTCATCATAAGGGTTTATAATGAATTGTACACCAGCTGTATTAAATGCAGTGTTGTCATTTGTAAAAGTGATTTTGGATGTAGTGTCAGGGACATTACTTATACAAACTAATATTTTCATATACGATTGGTTTTACTCAAACTTACCATATTTTCTTTCAATTAAAAAGTGCTAAGGCGTTTTAAATGCTGTTAAAAAGTCGTCTTGTGATTTTGATGAATTTGTAATTTTACCAGTTTTTTTCTTTTATTTTTTTTGATGTGATATAATATTGAGGTGTTTTGTTGTCTTTTTTGTAATTTTTTATTTTAAATAGCCGGTTCTTGACAATAGATTTATTACGTCAGTAAATTGTCATTTTATATGCTAGCATAGTAATTTCATAAAGCATCACAGCTCATTCGGGGTTCCTGTTTATAAAAACCTTTCGTGTGATATGGAGAGACGGGGAATTGTTTTAGTGGATATACAATTAAATTGCATATAATATGCAATTTGTCTAAGTTTGAAATAAAAAAGATATGTCGACACGATTGGATCAACTGAATGAATTTTTGAAAGAGAGCCCTGAAGATCCATTTTTAAAATATGCGATTGCAGCTGAATATCTCAAGCAGGAAGATGAACAAGAGGCCATGGTAAGATTTGAGAATTTAGTACATACAAATCCAGATTATGTAGGAACGTATTATCATTTGGGTAAATTGTACGAAAAATTGAATAGACAGGAGTCCGCGATTAATACCTATAGATCCGGGATTGAGATCGCTCGCAAGACGCGTAATTTCCATGCTTTGGGCGAGTTACAAGGTGCATTGTCATTCTTGACAGACGATGATGAAGATGATTTTTAATCTTTTCTAAATTTTTGGTATTTAATTTGTTATGAATTTATTGGTGTAACTGTTAGATGCTGATTTTTTTGAATTTGGAATGAGATGAAAAGGTATATTTGGATTGTGGGTTTGTTATTGACAATTGGAATGGTGGGATGTGATAATCCCAAACAAAGTGTTGCGGTCTATAAAGATAATTTACAAGACCTAAAAGGTAGGGATAAGGCGGAAGTAGTGATTGGTGAATATAGAGGTGTCATGCCTTGTGCGGATTGTGATGGTATAGAAACGCTTATTTCATTGCGCGCAGACAACACCTACCAATATTCATCTAAATACCTTAATAAAAGTGATGATGTGTTTATGCGTGAAGGGAAATGGAAATTGGATGGCAACATCATTACATTGGACGGCGTCGATTATAAGTTCAAATTAGGAAATCGGATACTCAGCCAGCTGGATCTTTCCGGAAATGATATTACGGGTGATATTTCCAAATATTATGTCTTGACAAAAAATTGATATATAGCCTAAGGGCTATATTAACACATAAAAAAGCCGAAAGTATACTTTCGGCTTTTTATGTTTTTGGATGTATAGCTGTTTTTCGGCTATTGAATAAGTTCCTTCTTGCTGCAAGCCTGATAATTTATTTTTCACTTGCGGGGCATGCCTGACGCTTTACCTATAAATGTTATTTGTTCTTTGTACAAAGTTCTTTCAAGGTTGCTACCACAAAATCGACTTCTTCCTTTGTATTATGCTTGCAGAATGAAAAACGAACCGAAGGACGCTCCGAGCTTGATTTGATTGCACCCAATACATGCGATCCGATGTCTGTTCCTGAGCTGCAGGCACTGCCACCAGAACAAGAGATCCCTGCAATATCCAGGTTGAATAAAAGCATGTCAGCAAGGTCACTACATGGGAAAGAAACATTCAGTACGGTATACAGTGATTTTTCTGGTTCAATAACACCATTAAAATCAATTTCGGGGATTGCTTTTTGCAACTCGTCGATCATATAAGATTTGAGTCCTTGAATATAAGCGCGGTGTTCTTCCATGTGCTCATAGGCAAGTTCCAAAGCTTTGGCAAGACCCGCTATTCCATAGACATTTTCTGTTCCGCCACGCATGTTACGTTCTTGTGCTCCACCGTAGATCAATGGTTTAATTTTGTTGTTGGCGTTAATATAAAGAAAACCAACTCCTTTCGGGCCATGGAATTTATGGGCAGCTCCGGTTATAAAATCTATTTTCAGACTGCCAAGATCATGTGGGTAATGACCCATGGTCTGTACAGTATCCGAATGGAATATCGCATTATACTTTTGGCATAACTCGGCGATGCGTTGAATATCGTTGAGATTTCCGATCTCATTATTGGCATGCATAATGGAAACAAAAGTACGCGGATTGGTACTTAAAAGTTCTTCCAGCTGGTTGAGATTTAAATTACCTTTCTGGTCAACTTCCAATAAATCAAGGTGTACCTTACCAGCTTTCTCCAACTCCTCTAACGTATGCAATACCGCATGGTGCTCAATAGGTGAGGTGATGGCATGGGTTATTCCAAAGTCGGCGATTGACCGAACGATGGCCATATTGTCCGCCTCGGTTCCGCCCGATGTGAAGAAGATCTCTGCTGGAGATACATGAAGTAGATTGGCAATCGTTTTACGTGCTTTTTCTACAATTGTTTTTACTTGTCGTCCGTGACTATGGATAGAAGATGGATTTCCAAAGTTATTGTCCATCACATCGACCATTACTTTTATTACTTCAGGATCTAAGGCTGTAGTCGCTGCATTATCAAAATATACTTGCATGCTGCAAAATTACAAATCTCTCAAGTAAATTAGAGGTATTAAATGACTTATTTTTATCATTTTATTTTCCTAATTGTAGCTGACAGTGCTGGCGTAGCGGGTCTCATCAGAATTAGGCTCTTTTGCCTGGAAAGGAATAAGATGAGTATTTTTCCGTTCTGATGAAAAAAATAGCGCCAATCTATTACTTCAGTTTGGCGCTACTTTTCTATTTTGACAAGTTCTTTTTTGGTCTGACCACGATGAGTATCACAATTCCTCCTAGTGCGAGCGCCAAACCCAAATAGGCAGCGATATCACCTGCTTGCGTGTAGAACGTAATTTCTTCATTTAAATTAATTTCCTGATTTAGGGCCGCAGGCTGCCACCATTTAGTCTGTTGTACAATATCACCACGTTGATTGATAAAGCCTGAAATCCCTGTATTTGCCGATCGGGCAACCCAGCGCCTGTTTTCAATCGCACGCAGTTTTGCATACTGTAAATGCTGGTCTTTACCGGAAGTATTGCCCCACCAGCCATCATTAGTGATAATAGCAATAAACTGAGCGCCTTTTTTGACGTATTTGGAAACATAATTGCCCCAGATGGATTCATAGCAGATAACGGGTGCGGCACCAATACCGCTCTGGGCATAGAATACCGAAGGTTCAGCCTGTTTTCCGTAGCCACCCGTCGTACCACCGAATGCTTTAAATAGAGGTTTCAGGAAGTTCATCGCTGCTCCAAAAGGCATTTGCTCTACGCCCGGAACGAGTTTGGACTTATGGTAAAACTGAAGTTTGGAGGAATAATCGATCAATGTTGCGGCATTGAAATTATCCTGATATACATTAGGAGCTATTTCACGCGCAGTAGGTGTTTTTGCATAGTTGTACAGCTGATAACTTTCAATACCTGAAAGTACATTGCCATTTTTATATTGATCTAAAAATTTTAAAATGCGCTGGTAAGAATAAGTTTCCCTAAAGTTTTCCTCATCAAAATCGCCGTTCTGTGAAAGCGCAGTTTCAGGCCAGATAAAAAACTCTGTATTGGGTTTGGCGACCGAATTTGATAAAGAGAATAAGGTATTTAATTGTTCTTCAGGACTTAAATTGAATTTAATATAAGGGTCAATATTCGGTTGTACAACGACAATCTGTGCCGGATTCTGATGTTCTTCGTAGTTGAAGTAACGTATCAGCGAGTAGGTGCTGGGAACTAACAATACTACAGCCAAAGAAGCAATCGGGACAATCTTATGTTTGATCGGATAAAGTCCTTTTCGATTGAGGTAAAGTGTAAATACTAAGATATTGACCAGCCAGACCCATATTGTTCCGCCATAAACCCCTGTGATGTCATACCATTGGATCAATTGATGGAAATTGGCGAAACCATTACCCAAAGTCATCCAGGGGAAGGCTAAATCCCAGGATTCGTGTAGAAATTCATAGCTTATCCAGAATCCCATTAATCCGAAAAGGGATAACAGGATGTTCGTTTTACGTCGTAATTGCCCATAAAGCCTGAAAGCTAGCGCCATTAAAGCGGCGCCAAGGCAAAAAGGGATCAGACTGATGATAACAGCTGCAAAAGGCGGCATAACTGCCGAAATGGAGTTGTATACCCAATAAATAGAGGCCGTATTCCAGACAACTGCGGTGAGTCCTGCAGTAAGAAATATGTTGAGGCCTTTCTTTTTGAATGTTTCACTCCGGATAATATTTTCCACTGCAATGAGTAGTGGAACAAACCCAATAAATAACAATGGACTGGAATAGGGGATTGGAGGCCAGCCCAACCACAATAAAAAGGCACTTAAAAGTGCCAGTAAATAGTTGTTTTTCACTATATATTTTCTCCCATTTATGATTATAAACTGGATAAAACTTCTCTCTTTTTACTCTCGTATTCCTCTTGGGTAATCAATTGTTTGTCGAAGAGTGTTTTTAATTTTTTGAGCTTTAAGGTAATCTCATCATCTTCCTCTTCTTTGGCGGGAGCAGGTGGGACGATAGGAGCTGCTGAAACTGGAGGAACAGCAGGAATTGATCCGGTCGGTTGCTGTGCCTGAATTGGCGCCGCCGGAGTTGGCTGGCCCGATATATAGGACTGTGGCGCCGATGGAGCAGGCGCTGTAACTGCTGGCTGAACTGCTGTATTACTTTCTTGTCGCTCGATGATCACTTCCTTTGCAACTGTTGGAGCAATGACTATTTTTTCTTTTTCGGCGGCCAGTTCGGCTTTTTTATAATTTTCAAGTGCAGCTTTGATATATTGATAAAGCTTTCTCGCCTGAACTTTCGGGATATAATCTATGCTCAGATTTTCTCCTGTAAAAGGGATAACAGTCACTTTTGAACCAAATATTTCTTCCTTAAAAGCAATATCCTTGATGTCTTGCCAGCCGAAGATTTCAAAATCAGTGGCCAAGCCCAGTTTGGTAAATTCGCACATAAAAATGCGTTTATTACTAATCGTGATACTATCCGGTAAAATGGTTACAGCAGGTTTCTTTTGAACTGCGATATAATCTATTTTTTCTCCTGGAGTAAGCATATCTTGGACTTTAGTCACCAATTTTTCAATGATTTTTATGTCCTGCCCGTCCTGTGCAAATTGTTCCATGTTCATGTCAAATACTTTTTAATACCTAAAGATTGTCAAAATTTATTCCAATCCTGCTACACAAAATACAAATTCTCCTTTAATCGGATTGTTTTCAAAGTGTAATTTTAAATCAGTTAATGTTCCCCGAACATTTTCTTCATAGAGTTTGCTCAACTCACGTGATATCGACCCTTGTCTTTCTGGTCCAAAAACGGTGATAAATTCTTCTATGGTTTTGAGAATACGATGTGGCGACTCATAGAAGATCATCGTTCTTTTTTCTTCGGCCAACGCTTTTAAGCGTGTTTGTCTTCCTTTTTTTACGGGTAGAAAGCCTTCAAAGCAAAAACGGTCGTTGGGAAGCCCCGAATTGACAAGCGCGGGTACGAAAGCTGTTGCACCTGGTAGGCACTGTACTTCGAGCCCTTCTTTGATGGCCTCACGTACCAGTAAAAAACCCGGATCTGAGATCGCCGGTGTCCCTGCGTCCGAAATTAAAGCAATGTTTTGCCCTTCTTTCAGAAATTTAATGATTTCAGATACCGCTTTATGTTCATTGTGCTGATGATGCGCAAATACTTTTTTGTCGATTCCAAAATGTTTTAAAAGCGGAGCACTGGTCCTGGTATCCTCTGCTAAGATGAGGTCCACTTCTTTCAGGACATTGATCGCACGAAACGTCATGTCCTCCAGATTGCCAATAGGTGTTGGAACTAAATATAACATGGTCAAAGTTAAGTTTTTTTTACTATATAATATGCGCTAAAACATTCTGTGCTTTTTGGAGTTTTATTTTAAAGATTATGGTAAACTCCATCACTTTATTTTAAATAAATTATGCAATACATTGAAAAAATACAGGCACATCTGGGTGCTGAAGCGAGTTATTTGTTAGAATTTGATCAACCCGCAGTTTCCAAAACAATGCTTCATCTTCCACAAGCAGCATTTATTGACCAAGTATATAGTTCGAGTGACCGTAGTCCTCAGGTCTTGCGGAGTTTGGGGCAACTTTTTGGAACGGGTCGATTAGCCAATACCGGTTATCTTTCGATACTGCCTGTTGATCAGGGAATCGAACACAGTGCAGGAGCTTCTTTTGCGCCAAATCCACAGTATTTTGATCCAGAAAATATCGTCAAGCTAGCCTTGGAGGGAAATTGTAATGCCGTGGCTTCTACCTTTGGTGTTTTGGGCGCTGTTGCGCGAAAATATGCACATAAGATTCCGTTTTTGGTTAAAATAAATCATAATGAACTATTGACCTATCCTAATCGAGCCGATCAAATCTTGTACGGAACGATTCGCGAGGCCTGGAATATGGGGGCTGTTGCGGTAGGGGCAACGATTTACTTTGGGTCTGAGGAATCCGACCGTCAGATTATAGAGGTAGCAAAAGCATTTGAAGAAGCCCATTCCTTGGGGATGGCGACGGTATTATGGTGTTATCTGCGCAATTCGGCGTTTAAAGTTGGCGATACAGATTATCATTTGGCTGCGGATCTTACCGGACAGGCTAATCATTTGGGCGTAACGATCAAAGCAGATATTATTAAACAAAAACTACCCGAATTGAACGGCGGCTTTAAAGCGCTGAATATGGGTAAAAGCAGTTATGGAAAGCTGGATGAACGCATGTATACCCAGCTTTCTTCCGATCATCCTATTGATCTGTGCCGCTACCAGGTGCTTAATTGCTTTGCCGGTAGGGCAGGCTTGATCAATTCTGGCGGGGCTTCGGGGCAGAATGATATACAAGAAGCTGTAAAAACAGCGGTTATCAACAAGCGCGCAGGTGGAACAGGTTTGATCTCCGGCCGTAAGGCCTTTCAAAAACCAATGAATGAAGGTGTCGCATTATTACATGCCATTCAGGATGTTTATTTATGCGACGAAGTAAGCATAGCTTAGCAAATGCGCGACCCCTGAGTTCATCAGGTTGAGTCTCAGCATAGGGTTTGCAAGTATAAATCAAATTGTAGAGCGTATCGATTAAGCATTTAATCGATACGCTTTTTCTATGGATAAGGGTTTGTAAAGATCTATTCCATTGAAGACAGACCTTCAATGGGTTGATGAATGTTAACCGGTGCGATGGAAATAGAGTGCCGTAAAGCAGTCAAAAAGCCTTTTGAATGGTGGTTTAGGAATAAAATAGCTTGTATATAAAGGCAAATTTATCTAAGTTTGTTCACTATTTTAAATAACACATTTATATTATGTTGCAATTAAATTATATCCGTGAGAACAGGGATACGGTAATCGAAAGATTGGCTGTCAAGCATTTCAAGGAAATTGGATTGGTCGACGAAATCATCAGTTTAGATGAAGATCGCCGTAAGATCCAATCGGAATCGGACGCACTTTCGGCAGAGGCTAATGCGGCAGCAAAACAGATTGGAGATCTGATGCGCCAAGGTAAAAAAGAAGAAGCTGAAACCGTTAAATCCAAATCCTCGGGATATAAAGAGCAAGTGAAGCAACTTTTGGATCAATTGGGTACAATTGAGGCACAATTGAATGAGAAGATCGTACAATTACCTAATTTACCGCATCAATCGGTTCCAGCAGGTGTAAGTGCTGAGGACAACGAAGTTGTTTTGAGCCATGGCGAAATCCCAGCTTTGTCGGACGAGGCATTGCCGCATTGGGAATTGTTGAACAAATATGATATTGTTGATTTAGAGCTTGGCGTAAAAGTTGCCGGTGCAGGTTTTCCTATCTATAAGGGTAAAGGAGCTAAATTGCAACGCGCCTTGATCAATTTCTTTTTGGATCAGGCAGCAGAAGAAGGATATGAGGAAGTACAGGTGCCCATTTTGGTCAATGAAGATTCTGCATTTGCTACAGGACAATTGCCGGATAAAGAAGGACAAATGTACTATGTGGGTAACGACAATCTGTATTTGATCCCTACAGCTGAAGTTCCGGTCACCAACATTTATAGAGACGAGATTGTGAAGGAAGCACAATTTCCAATTAAACATTGCGCTTATACACCCTGTTTCCGTCGTGAAGCAGGTTCATACGGGGCACATGTACGCGGATTAAACCGCTTACACCAATTTGACAAAGTGGAGACGGTGCAGATTGTACATCCTGAAAAGTCCTATGAAGTGCTGGAAGAGATGAGTTTATACGTACAGGGGCTGTTGCAGAAATTGGAGCTGCCTTATCGTGTATTGCGCCTTTGTGGTGGAGATATGAGTTTCACTGCTGCATTGACCTATGATATGGAAGTATATAGCTCTGCTCAGAAACGTTGGTTGGAGGTATCTTCCGTTTCCAATTTTGAAACTTATCAAGCGAATCGTTTGAAAGTACGTTTTAAAAATGCTGACGGCAAGATGCAACTGGCACATACCTTGAACGGTTCGGCATTGGCTTTACCGCGTATCGTCGCAGCGATATTGGAGAATAACCAAACAGAAAAAGGAATTAAGGTTCCCGCGGTTTTGGTTCCGTACACCAAATTTGAGTATATCGATTAAGTTTCAATAAATAAGTCATCTTTAGACTTATTTAATAACATCATGAAAGACGCTCAGCCTGAGAAGGTAGAGCGTCTTTTTTTTTCTGAAAGTGTCTGATCTTATTGGCCAGAAAGAACCGTCAGTTTGCTTTCATTGCGTTAGTGTCTGCGAAATCATGAAGGTTTTGTTATAACTCGATTTTTAGATGTTTAGAATCATTATAAATTAACTATAATTTCCATATGAAAAAATAATAGAATGGCATGTTAATGTTTTCTTATAACATTGTTAATGTTTTGTTAATTATGGTTCGTTCCGTATAAAATTCTGTCTAAAAATTGTTTGATGACTTTTTATTCTATAATGCTTCTTTTGTAACAATTTGTAAAATTGTGAACTTATTCTTGCGGTATTTCCTGCTATCAATAGATTATGTTAAAAAACTTGTAAAAGCAACTTTGGCTTTCTATATTTGACACCGCTAATAAAAATCGCACTAACTATTATTGACTGTAAATTATTGAAGAGAAGATATTTTACAGCTGAGTATTTTTCAAAATGACCGACTCTACATCTACCTGGTCTATTTTCTATTAATATTTTCAACTGTTATTTTTAAAACAGTGTTAAACTTTTTTCGCGTTTTGCTGTTTGAGCTATATGTGCTTAAGCAATTTTGTTAATGGATATAAAAATATATCAATATATAGGATTAGAAAAATAATAAAATTAACTAACTAAAACATGAAACAAACATTACTAAGTTTTCTTGTTGGCGGTATGATCTTGACTTCGGTTGCATTCGCTCAAGAAAAAAAGATTAGTGGTCGTGTTACATCTGCTGATGGTAAAGCAATACCGGGGGTTACAGTAGTCGTACAAGGTACTAATCTAGCTACACAGACAGATACTGAGGGTAATTACACAATAAACGTGCCCACGGGAAAAGTTATCGTATTCCGTTCAGTTGGTTTCGATGAAAAAACCATTATTGTTAATAACAATAGTTCGGTGTTCAATGTCTCTTTAGCAAATCATGACAATGCATTAGAAGAAGTTGTTGTGACAGCTAATGCGATCAAAAGGGAGAAGCGCACATTGGGTTATTCGGCTCCAACATTAAACAATGAAGAGCTCCGTTCGGGACAAAATTCCAGCGCTTTAAACTCTTTGGCTGGAAAGGTAGCGGGTGTGAACATTACATCTACATCAAATGCTCCCGGGAGTTCATCTCGTGTTGTTTTGCGGGGAGGTTCTTCTATTTCTGGGAATAACCAGGCATTAATCGTAATCGACGGGGTACCAATCGATAACTCGAGCGTTATTGGTGGAGGTGGTTCACTTTCGAGCGTTGATTTTGGTAATCGTGGAAACGACATCAATCCTGATGATATTGCGTCTATGACTGTATTAAAAGGCCCAGCTGCAGCAGCATTGTACGGCTCACGCGCTTCCAATGGCGCATTGATTATTACAACTAAGTCGGGTAAAAAAGGTGGTGGAAAGACAGATATCACGTTCAATTCAACGAATACATTTTCGTCTATCCTAAAATTGCCTGATCTACAAAATGAATATGGACAGGGGTATTCTGGGTACAATAAAGCTGGAGATCTAGTTTTTGTCAATGATCCAAAAGAAAACTGGTCATGGGGAGCTCCGTTTACGGGAAAAGATCAAGAGTGGGGACAGGCTATTAATGGTGTGAGACAGGTTAAACCTTATTCGGCAGTAAAGAATAACATTCGTGATTTTTTCAACACGGGATTTGCAACGGATAATAACCTAGGTTTTTCAGGTGGAAGTGAGAAGTCGACCTTCTATTTGGGATTAAATTCATTGAATTCAAATGGTGTTTACCCTGGGAACAAAGACACTTTTAATAAATATGGTGTAAGATTTAACGGACAAACAGAGTTCTCGAATAAATTTTATGCTGGAATTTCTGCTAATTATAGCCAGATAAATTCCAATAATGTTGCCGGTGGTCAAGGGGGAGCTTCCGTATATAACAACTTGTTGCAGACTCCAAGGGATATTCCTGTTACCAGTCTTAAAGATCTGAACAATCCTTACAATTCATATGGATATATAGATGCGAATGGCTTGGCTCACAGTAATGAATATGGTTACTATGGTGCATATACAAGAAATCCATACTGGGTACTTCAAAATTACAATAACTACGATAATGTAAATCGTATCATGGGTAATTTTAATGTTGGATATAAACCATTTGAGTGGTTGGATTTTAAAGAACGCGTCGGTGTGGATCATTACACGGATCGTAGACGTTCGGAATCACCAAAGTATAGTTTTACTCCGATTGACAAGACATCAGGTAACTATTCTAAAGGAAATGACCTAATCAATAACGGAGAATATCGTATCGATGAATTTAATGTAACTGAAATTATTCATGATTTTATGGTCACAGGGACACATAAATTTAACGAGGATTTCCAAGGTTCATTGATGTTAGGTAATAATATTCGTCAGCGAAATACATCGAACTCAAGAATTGCGACAAATGAAAGTGGTGGTCTGGTTCAACCTGGATTATATAATCTTGCCAATTCAAATGGACCGTTGAATTTGATTGAGGATTCATGGGCAAAACGTCGTTTAGTTGGAGTCTACGCCGATTTAAACTTGTCATATAAAAATTTCGTGTACTTACAGGCTACTGCCCGTAACGATTGGTCATCAACATTACCTAAGAAAAATAATTCTTTCTTCTATCCAAGTGTTAGTGGTTCATTTGTGTTCTCTGAATTATTAAGTCCAGAAATTAAGAAGGTTTTATCTTACGGAAAGTTACGTGCTAACTATGCAAAAGTAGGTTCGGATACTGACCCATATCAGTTACTAACTATTTTTTCAAGGGGTGAGATAAATGGTGGATTTGGTAGCACAACATTTCCTTTCGGTAACGTTTCAGCATTTATGTCGGGAACTGATCTTGGGAACGCTAATTTGAAGCCAGAAATTACAACTTCAGCTGAGATCGGTACAGAGTTGGGCTTTTTTCAAAATCGCTTGACTGTGGATTTTTCATATTATAGCAATAATTCAAAAAATCAAATCCTAGCTATTCCAATCGCAAATTCTACAGGTTATCTATTTAATGTCGTTAATGCTGGTAAAATTAAAAATAGTGGTGTTGAATTGGCTTTAAGAGGTACTCCTATAAAAACGGAAGATTTTAGCTGGGAATTGATGGGAACATTCACTAAAAACAATAACAAAGTTGTTGAATTGATGGATGGAATAGATCAGGTAACTTTGGGTGGTTTTTCCGGAATGTCAATTGTTGCCGCAAAAGGTCATCCTTATGGTGAGTTTTATGCCGTTACAAATGCTAAAGATGCAGAAGGTAGAACGATTGTGGATAAAGAAACCGGTCTACCGATTCCAACATCAGAAGCACAATATTTAGGAAGTTACAATCCCAAATTCCAGGCTTCTTTGGGAACAACTATTAATTACAAAAATTGGTCTTTGGGTGCATTGTTTGATATGAAACACGGTGGCGTATTCTATTCGCGTACGAAAGATATTATGGCTTTCAACGGCACGTCAACGGAAACTGGTGGTGCTCGTTTTGGTCAAATCTTCCCGAATTCTGTGTACTTAGATGATAAAGGAAATAGTGTTGTAAATACGATTGCAACGTACGATAAAGTGGATTATTATCCATATTTAGAGGCAGGTATGAATGTTGTGGACGCTTCTTATGTGAAATTACGCAATCTTACTATTTCTTATAAATTTAAGAAAGAGCAATTGAAAAATACACCATTTGGCGATGTTACGGTTGGACTATTTGGAAACAACTTGTTTATCTGGACGCCGAGCGAGAACAAATATGCCGATCCAGAAGTAAATTCTTCAGGAGCTGGAAATGCACAAGGTTTCGATTATACGGCTCAACCTTCATTACGTAATTATGGTGTAAATGTGAAGGTTTCCTTCTAAATTTTAAAGAATATCAAAATGAACAAGAATATTAAAAAGTTTGTTTTTGCTGCATTATTAGGAACTGTAGCATTTACGAGTTGCAATAAATATTTGGATGTAAACGAAAATCCAAATAATCCAGAAAAAGTGGAACCGAATTTATTGCTACCTACGGTTGAAGCAGGACTAAGCCAAATAGTTGGTAATCAGCTACAGGTTTATGGTGGACTATGGGCGCAATATTGGACACAAAGCCCTTCTTCATCGCAATATCAAGTTATCGATCAATATAACCTTAAGACAACAAATACTGATCGTGTTTGGGCTACAATTTATAGAAGTACTTTAAATAATGCTGAGATAATTATTAACTCCGAAAAAGGAGTCAATAATTATACAATTGGTATGGCTTATTTATTGAAAGCATATACATTGCAGGTTGCGACAGATGCATTTGGAGATATTCCACTTAACGATGCACTGCAAGGGGCGTCAAATCTTAATCCTAAATATCAAACTCAAAAAGAAGTTTACACGGCTATCTTTGAAAATATAGATAAAGGTATTGAGTTGTTAAAAGGATCTTTGGGCACTTCTCCAGGAGAGCAGGACATGTTTTTTAACGGTGACAATGATGAGTGGATTAAATTTGCTAATACGCTAAAATTGAGAGGATATCTTCGTATTTCAAGTGTAGATGCTGCAACTGCTCAGGCAGGCATTAAAGCATTATACGCTACAAATCCTACCTTTGTTGATGGGGATGTCTCTATAGCTTTTACCACGACGGGTGGTAACCAAAATCCTTTCTACACCGAAACTGTAGGTTTGGATTATGTTCAGAATGTTGTCGCAAGTGGGACGTCTGTTCAAGCAATGAAAGGAATAAGTGATGATCGCTTATTTAAACTTTATGATAAATTGAGTGGTCAAGATACTATTGCTTACCTTCTTCAAGGTGATTTTAGAGGACAAAATACAAAGCTTGTTTCACCTCCGTCAGCGTTGACTGGTGCAAACGCAAGGTCAACCATCTCAGCTGTTGCTCCAGTTAAAATTTTCTCTAAAACAGAAAGTTTGTTTTTGCAGGCTGAAGCTGTTTCAAAAGGATGGGCTGCTGGAGATGCTAAAACATTGTATGAAGATGCCATTAGAGCATCCTTTAGTGGACTTGGCTTAAATGCTTCAACTTACCTTGCTAATTCGTCTGTAACGTTTCCTGTTGGGAAGAGTAAGGAAGAACAATTGAAGGCAATTATTACACAGAAATATTTTGCATTAAATGGTTTTCAGAATTTTGAAGCGTGGACCGAATACCGTAGAACTGGATATCCAGATTTCTTGATTCAATCTAAAGCTTCAATTATCGGAGCTGGACAAATGCCTCAGCGTTTATTGTATCCAAATAGTGAATTGACATCAAATTCAAACTATCCCGGTACAAAGATTATTACTGAACGTGTGTGGTGGGATGTTAAATAATCCATTGGACTGACTTTTTATGAGCGGCAATTTCGAAAGAAATTGCTGCTTTTTTTTGAGATATATTGTGGGAAAAGCTACATTTTCTCCTTGTTAGCGCAATTATATTTATGTAAAGATCGATTTCAGTTTTAATTATGCTTGTTTTGACAGGAGCCAATATGGAAGCTTTTTCTTCTAAAGCAAGGGGCATATCGCTTATTAGCGATACAATAGTGAATTATTTTTATAAATCAGGAAATTTAGTTAGAATAAAACTTGCGTCTCACTTTTATAAATGTATTTCCTTGATATTATTCGCGCCAACCAATTGTTAATTACTCCTAAAAGAAGCTATCATAGGATCACTATGTTAGAAAATATGCGAATATTATTAAGAAGTAACTTTTTACCGTCCCAAGCAGGTTCGGGTGAGTGATATCACTTATACCGGAGAATGAGAAAGCCCTTTTTATCTGAATTTCATTACAGACGCTATTCGAAGAAGATTGCTGGCTTTTGAGGTATGGGGAATCATATAGTACATCACATGTTTTAAAATGGTATAAAAGTAAAGAAAAACAAACCAACCATTAATCCATCATTCCGACAAAGGGATACAATATAATGTAGAGGGAATATCAATATTACGTAACCAAGTGGCACGTCAGGTGTTGTATGACGGAAAACTGTGATCCTTAACAAAATACCATCACTGAACGGGCCAACGGTATACTGAAGCAAGAGCTCATGACTCATACCTACCATTTAGATCGGC
The DNA here is from genome assembly GCF_002341965.1 of Sphingobacterium sp. UBA2480. Taxonomy (NCBI): domain Bacteria; kingdom Pseudomonadati; phylum Bacteroidota; class Sphingobacteriia; order Sphingobacteriales; family Sphingobacteriaceae; genus Sphingobacterium; species Sphingobacterium sp. UBA2480. The sequence continues at coordinate 215,332 of NZ_DDPA01000003.1, forward strand.
ATTTGATAAAGCAGATTGCAGCAGAAGTAATCGATAGTTATAATAATGACAGACTATCACATTGGTCAAATCATATACTAACTCCAAATCAGATGCATATGTACTCAGGACTTACAAAATTAGACAGTAGTAACCTATCGGATACCACTGTCTAATTTTAAGTGTTTTTAATCACTGAAATCTGTATCTATTTTTCAGGACTGGTAAAATATTTAAAATTATCATCAATCCTAATATTGAGGATTAATTTCTTGCGAATTGTCTTGAATCTGTAGATAGCTCAATGAGCAGGAATTTTTGGACCTAGCAAGCCAAAAATCTTACTTACATTATAACTTTGCATCATTCGTTTAAGTTATTGGACCACCACCATTGGTAGGTATAACCGTAAAGTTGTAAAATATATCTTCGGACGTGCCACATGAGTTTGTTATTCTTAGCCGCATTTTGCATTGGTAGGGAATCGTTCCCTGATGACTTTTTACATGAACTATTACGGTTTTTCCAGTATTACCATTCGGAAAAGTTATCCTACTTGATCCAATGATATGCCACTCATATGTCGCTCCAGGAATATCTTTGTCAACCCCGAAAGTTGCATCTTGAATTCCTACTCCTTTAGGTGCGGTTATGTCTCCATCTCCGTATATGACAAGCGTCGGTGTTCCAACAATAATCTCTTTCTCAACAGTTTTTCCATTGGAAGTTGATTTCAACTTAACAAAACCGCTGGCCGTACCAGTTCTAGTTATTTTCCATTGGCTTTCGCTTAATTTTGATAATAGTGCAATATTGGTAGCATCTACCAATGTTACAGTACCTGGATTAATAATAGAATAATTCGCTTCATCACAAATGGAACTAGGACCGTTTATTGAAGGCAACGGAGCAGAAATTGTTATAGGATATATCTTATCATGTTTAAACCACTCTCTTCCAAATGTAACTTCTGGAGCCCAGCCAGCTTTTTCTTGATTTGGAATTCCCACAGCGGGATTAAAATAATATTTATATCGAAGCACAATAGTTGTACCTTCGAATGGTTGATAACCCGTTGTTTGTCCTCTATTTATTGTTAGTTTAAAATCCTTATAAGTTGAATTGTTATAAACAACTCCACCAACAGTAAAATCTGACCGGTTGAAACTTGGCCCATCTGCTGAAGCAATCACTTGGTCACCACTCATAACTGCGATACTAGTTTTAATATCACTGAAATAAGGCTTATACATTCCGCTTACAGTTATTCCAAATGATCCTTTTATATCAAGCGTAGTAAGTGTGTAATCAAATGGGATTACAATTTTATTGTTTAAAACTGCAGGATTAGTGACTGTAAAATTATTTGGATAAAGTGCGTTTCCTGAATCATCACCCTGTGACTTTGCTAAAAATACAAAACACATTAAAATTAAAATGGTTAAGGCTTTTTTCATTTTGCAAGATTTTTCTTTAGTTCTTTCAAATCTTCCATAAACGGTTCTATTTTATGAATGTGCTCTATGTTTTTATATCTGAATCCTAAACTGTCCTTTACAAAAGTTAGATCATCCTTAGGAAGACCAACCAAAATACTAAATAGTTTTTTGGTTTCTTCAATACTGAATCTTTCGTTTTTTAACACAAAACTGTCCTGGTCAGGCTCAGCAGCCTGCTCTTTCTTACACGCGCCAAAGCCTAGCCCTAGCAGCGCAATAAATAATAAATATCTTTTCACTTGGTAATATAATTAGCGTGTAAGATAAATAATTTTACTTTTAAGTGTGTATTGAAGGTTGCGTTCTACACAAAAGTGTAGTGCAATAATCTGTTATACTGCTTTAATATTATTATCATTAAGCTATCTCTTACGGTATCGTTTCAGATGCAATAATATTCTATGACATCTATAGTTTAATTGAAAGTTGTGGTTAATGGAATTTATTTGGTTTTTTCTGTAGTTCTCGATTAAAAATGGCTGATAATGGCGTTTTCTTGCCAGTTTTTCAAAATATAACTCCGATCAAGGAGCAAGGCATTTTTTTCTTAAAAATGAATTTTGAAAATAAGACTTTGCCGAATGACAGAAAGTCAACACTCCACTTGAAAAAATATCGAAGCCAGATTCTCGGGGCTTTTTATAAAGATATCTTCTTAGTACGCTTCAAGTACTAAGTCCAGCTAAGGTAAAAATTAAGCAAATGCAGGAGCTACGATGTCTATCATCCCTATAAGATTCCCATTTCCACAAACAACTACTTTGTATAATCCGAATGCAAAAAAATATTCCAATAGATGTAGCGGTTTGGTGGGTATGTAATCATGCAAATGCTGGTCTTGGAAGGAAGATAATCTTTCCGAACCTAGTGAAATATTTTAAGTTCTCAAGAGGATTAAACTTCTTGAGAGCTTTTTCATTTTTATGTATTTCATTGGATTTGATTGTTTTTTAACTTTTTCTTGATATTTCTGACATAAAAAGGATAGCTGAGCTAAACTCAAAAAAGGATCTTCCTAATCTGTTCCTTTTAAGTTTCTTTTTGTAAGATAAGGCTCCGCACGTTGGGAAATAATTACATTTTGTTACGTTTGTGTTTGAAAATAATATCTTAATTATCAATAGTTTGTGATGTGTTGTAAAATAAATGTTATCACAAAGTTATGCTTGCATTGCAAAAGATAAAAAAAGTTATAAATTTGTATTTAACATTTTTTAACAGCTGAAACAGCACGATTAAAAGATGTATGACTAACTAACATAGCATATAATAATTATTGAGAAGTAAAAAAATTGCTAGCCAAGCTGCTTTATTGCCAAGAATTTAAATAAACATACTTAATTAAACATAAACATATGAAACACAAACTACTCAGTTTTTTATTGGGTGGTGCTATCCTAACTTCGGTAGCATTCGCCCAAGAAAAGAAGGTTAGTGGAAGAGTGACAGGTACAAATGGCGAGGGGTTGCCAGGCGTTACTATTGTTATTCAAGGCACTAACCAAGCCACACAAACCGACGCAAACGGTAACTATTCTATTAATGTTCCTACTGGAAAAATTTTAGTCTTTCGCTCTGTAGGCTATTCAGACAAAACAATTACCGTTGCACAAGGTTCAAGTTTATATAACGTACAACTGAATGACAATGCTTCTGTTCTTGATGAAGTCGTAGTAACTGGTGCGGGTCTTCAGGCTAGTCGTCGTTCTATTGGTGTTACCCAAACAACTATTAAAGCAGATGATCTACAAAAGGCAAAACCGACAAACATCGTGACCGGCCTTACTGGAAAAGTTGCGGGTCTAACAGTACAAGGAGTTGGTAGTGGTGTAAATCCCAATTACCGCGTAGTATTGAGGGGAATGCGCTCTTTAACGGGTAATAACCAAGCCTTAATTGTTATTGATAATATCATTTCTCCTTCAGCTATGCTGGGTAATCTAAACCCTGATGATGTGGAAGATATCACCGTACTGAATGGTGCTTCTGCTGCTGCGCTTTATGGATCACAAGCATCAAATGGTGCCTTGATCATAAAAACGAAAAAAGGTGCTGCTTCCCAAGGCCTAGAAGTGACAATCGATAACACAACAACTTTTGAAAATTCGGTTTTTTTACCTAAGATGCAGAAGTTATTCGGGTCTGGTGCGGATAAATATGTTCAGATTTACACACCTTATGAAAACCAACAATATGGACCTAAATTTGACGGTTCAAATGTGTTAATTGGCGATCCGCTCCAAGATGGAAGCACGCAATATACACCATATTCTTATAGCGGTGATAAAGATAAATTCTGGGAAACCGGCGTTACTAATATGACCAACTTGTCTGTTGCATCAAAGCTCGATAAAAGCTCATTCCGTTTTTCTGGTCAGTATTTAAATTCTACAGGTACGGTTCCTGGAGATAAATACACAAGAGCTTCAGCTCGCGTAAATGGGGCTAGAGAATTAAGTGATAAGTTGAATATTTCGTATTCTTCTTACTATGCACAAAATCGATATGATCAGACATCAGCGAATTCTTCCATTTATGATGCAGTTTTGAATCAACCTGGACAAATCCCTTTATTAAGTTATAAAGACTGGAAAAATAATCCGTTTGCTGACCCTAGCGGTTATTACAATGCTTATTATAATAACCCATATTTTGTGGCTGCTAATAATCGTCAGAATATCCGTAATGACTATTTTATGGGGAACATTGACTTAAGTTTCAAACCATTACAATGGTTAGATTTTACAGGCCGTGTTGGTATGACAACTGCCAATCAGTCTTATAAATATACGACGGGTAAATATTCATTTACACCTTATGCAGCAGGGCTTCATGGTTCCTATAAGGCTAATAATATTACGGGTAATGTTACAGATGCATTTAACTATACTACAAATATAGCAACAGACTTTATTTCCCATGCGACACATACCAATGGTGATTTCAAGTTTGATTATACTTTACTCTTCCAATTTTTACAAAATCAATATTCAGGTATGAACGCCTCTGTAAGTGGCTTGGTCATTCCTGATATTTATAATCTTGGGAACTCATTGAACAATCCAAGCGCGGGTCAATCTTCATACCTCGCCCGTACATTTGGTTTATCTGGAAAAGTGGATGTTGCGTACAAAAATTATCTTTACTTGAGTCTGACTGGACGTAATGACTGGGTTTCTATTCTTGATCCAGATCATAGATCGTTCTTTTATCCAGGTGTAGCATTATCTTTTGTAGCGACTGATGCTATTGACGGATTGAAAGATTTTGAACCATTAAATTTCTTGAAGCTGATTGCTAACTGGTCAAAAGTGGGACAAGTTAACGTAGGTAGTACTTCTACATTTGGAGCTTATGCAACTGTTCCAACTTTCAGCCAAGGCTCAGGATATCCATATAATGGCGTCGGCGGTTTTACAATCGGAAATCAGATTGTTCAGCCTGGATTAAAGCCTGAAATGACTCGCTCAATTGAGTTGGGCTTTGAGTCACAATGGTGGAATAATCGGATAACTGCAAATGCAACCTATTTTAACAATAGAACAACAGATAATACCGTTCCAGCTATCATCTCATGGGCAACTGGATACAGCAATTACCTGGTCAATGCAGGTATTACAACTGGTAAGGGGATTGAATCTAAATTGACGGTTACACCGATCAGAACACAGGATTGGGATTTAACGGTAGGCGGTAACTTTACCTATATTGATAATAGAGTAGAGGCAGTAGGAGCAGGTCTAACACAATTGGCTTTGGGAACATATGGAGGAAGTACTGGATCATACGCAATTGCAGGAGAGAAGTTTCCAGTGATCATGGGTTATGGTTATAACAGAGACCCTCAAGGACGGATTATTGTAGATAAAAATACGGGGTATCCAACAAAAACAGAAAGCTTGATCAATATGGGGCCTGCAATGCCTACGCACACACTTGGGTTGAATCTTAGCTTATCTTGGAAAGACCTGACGTTCTATACGAGTGCTGAATACCGCACTGGAAATTATATCTATCATAGAGGAGCAAGCACTTTTGATTTTTCTGGATCAGGAATCAATACTGTCGGTTATGATAGAGAGCGTTTTGTTATCCCTAATTCATCTTATTGGGATGATGCAACACAATCTTATGTCGCTAACACGAATATAACAGTGTATGATGGCGGTTCAGATTATTGGACAATGGGAACCGGAAGAAGGGATATTGATGAAACTTATGTGACTTCGGCAGCTTTCTGGAAGATTCGTGAAATGTCAGTAACCTATAACATTCCTAAAAGTTGGTTAGCTGGACAAAAAGTAATTAAAAGAGCTCGAGTAAGTGCGCAAGGTCGTAACTTATTCTTATGGACTCCAGCAACGAACGTTTACACCGATCCAGAATACTCTGACGGAAATGGTTCTTCAAACGGAAATGCGATTGGTTTAACTGGTTTGAGCCAAACCCCACCATCGAGATACCTTGGATTCTCTGTTAGTTTAACTTTTTAATCTTACTACAAATGAAACGAAATATTAAATATATAATGTTGGGATTGGTAGCTGCACTTTGTACACAAGGTTTACAATCCTGTAATAAAGCGTTAGATATAAATACTAACCCAAATTCACCGACTTATTCTACACCTGAATTGGTGTTACCGCAAGCTATGGTCGCTACAGCTCAGCAAGTTCCAGGTTTTAATACCTATGGAGCACGCTTTGTAGGATACTATGCGACATCTGGTGGGGTCTCGGGTTGGGGAGATATCCTGACATACGATTATGCAACAAGTGCGTTCGGTGGTTTATGGAGCGGGGTTTATAATACACTTACGGATTTGGATTATGTTGTTAAAAATACCTCCGGAAACGCGGGTTATCAGGATTTAAATCAAGCTGCCGTAGTGTTGATGGCCTACAACTATGCTAATTTAGTAGATACCTACAATGACATTCCTTATTCTGAAGCACTGCAAGGAGCAGCATTCTTAACACCGAAATACGATAAAGCAAGTGATATTTATGTCGATTTGGCTAAAAAGCTCGATGGAGCGGTGGCGTATTTTAAGGCAAATGCTTCTTCTGATGTATTTAAAAAATCGGATATCATTTTCAAAGGAGATAATACCTCTTGGGCTAAATTTGCTAATACACTTAAATTAAGGTTGGTATTGCGTGCAGGCAGTAAAGCGGCGTTTGCAAATAAGACGATAGATCCTATTGGTGTAATTACAGATGATGTGATTGTACAACCTGGATTTACTAAAATTGCGGGAAAACAGAATCCAATGTGGAATACCTGGGCATATGGTGCTGATGGTGCTGCTGTAGGTACATGGGGAACGCAATTTATCCCTACACCATTTGTAATGGCTTTTTTTGATGGATCTAAATTAAGTGATGAAGCACGTGCGAACTTGTTTTTTGCCAATGGTATTTCAACAAACGTAAACCAGTTGGGAAATACAAACAATCCGCCAGTGGGAATCTCTCCTTCTGCTTGGGTTATGAAACCAGCCTCAGGAACAATCAGTGCAACAAACTATAGAGGTTATGGTGTTATTAAAGGACCATCTGCAGGTCAACCTTTAATGCTTGGTGCAGAAGGTAATTTTCTTGGTGCAGAAGCTGTCGTTGAAGGATTACTTTCAGGTGATGCGAAAACATTTTTTGAAAACGGAATTAAAGCTTCTTTCACTTATTTAAATAAAAATGAGTCCGATGTTGTATCAAATGGTGCAAATGCGGCTACTTATTTGACAAGTTACGTGTCTGCCAATGCAGGTAAATACCTGGCAGACTGGTCTGCAGCACAAACAAAAGACCAAAAATTAGAGGCTATTGTGACACAGAAATATATAGCAATGAACTTCTTATTTGGGCACGAGGCGTATAATGAATACCGTAGAATTGGTTATCCGAAAATTGCAGGTGGAAATGTGATTGGTAATGGTAAGTTGAACTTTATTTCTACTGAGTCACGCTCGACCGCTCCTGATAAAAATCTTGCTAGGCTACCTTATCCAGCAAGTGAGTTCAGTTATAACGGTGCAAATATCCCGACGGTGAATAAATACACTGATAAATTGTTTTGGGCAAAATAAATTGATTTGAAATGAAAAAGATTATAAATTATATTTCGGTACTGTTGTTACCGTTTATGTTCACAAGTTGTTTGAAGGATGATGCAATCATCGGTCCCGATGCAGGTGGGAATGTTGAAAATATCATCGAGTTTAAAAACTTTGTAGCGCCATCTTCGGGGACATCTAGTAAATATCCGCTGTATATTCAGGCTTTTGATATGGTTCCAACAACGGATTTTGCAATTCCTGTTCAAATAGCAGGGGTGTATAATCCGAAAGCGGATGTTAAAGTTACACTAGAATTGGATAATAGTATAATTACTGCTTATAATGCACAGAATGGATCGAAATATCAACCGTTGCAAACAGCGAATTATACTGTTTCAACTTACGAGATTACAATTCCAAAAGGTCAAAAAATTGGAAACTTAAACATCAAGTTTTTTCCTGAAAAATTCGATTTTAAAGAAAGCTATGCTTTGGGATTAAAAATCAAATCTGTAAGTGAGGGGACAATCTCTGGTAATTTTGGAGCAATAGTCTTAGGTGTTGTACCGAAAAACTTATATGACGGTGTTTACACCGTTGAAAAAGGGCTTGTACAACGTTATACTGGCGGTGCTTTAAATATTGGTGATGCATTGAACGGAAGTTTGGCTGGTAATCCAAAGGTTACGCTTAAATCAATAGATGGAAACACTGTCGAAATTACAAATATGAGATGGGCAGGTGGTACTTCTGGTATTGCTGGTATCGACAACTTGCGGGCGACAATTAACCCTGCTACTAATGAAGTCACTATGTTTGCTTTAGGTGCACCGACATTAAGAAATATTGCGGGGAAGGTCAATAAATATGATCCTGCAACAAAAACATTTACATTAAATTTTGACTGGGCACAAACAACGAATAAGAGAGAAATTCTTGATCTTCAGATCAAATTTGATTCTCCTAGACCATAGTGCTACAAATTTCACATAGAAAAGGTCGNNCGACCTTTTCTATGTGAAATTATTTTCTTTAGTGGTGCCTTAGTCTATGTTTTTATGTAATAATTACCTATATTTAGTTAACAATCTCTAGAACTTATATTATGAAATTATTAGGTACCTTATGCTTTCTGGCTTTGTCCATAAGTCTATATGGCCAGAATAACCCAGCCCGTCCTAAAGAGGGTGATGAGCAGTTCGCAGCGAAATTGAATAAGCAATTAAAATTATCGAATTCCGAAATACAACGTGATATTTCGGGCGAAGTAGTTCTTGATTTTCGTGTCAACGAACATGGGAAAATTGATTCAATTGATATCGTTCGGGATTTGGGCGATAAAATTTCACTCCGCTTGATCGATATTCTTAAACGATCGGGGGATTGGGAACCTGCTAAGAAGAATGGATCACCAGTAGCTTCGTGGGTTCGTTTTCCTTACAAAGTGTTAAGCTTGAGAGAATCTGCTAGTTCGTCGCTGCTAGTAAAGGCAGAACCAATTGAAGGCATGTCTACTTTCATTGAAAAATTCTATAAAAATTTCCAATATCCACCTGAAGCACTGAAAGCAGGCTTGTCTGGTGATTATGAGTTAAATTTTATTGTGAAAGAAGATGGGAAAATTACTGGTGTTAAATTAAAAGATGATCCTGGTTATGGTGTGTTAACGAGTGCACAACGTGCCCTAAACAGAGCAGGTAAATGGAAGCCAGCAACCCAAAACGGGGAGGCTGTAAAGTCTTCGGTTGTTGTTCCATTTAAGTTAAGCTTGAAAGAGTTTAGATCTCATATTTAATTAGTAAAGTGTTTTTATCAATTCCTAAAATAGAGGTAGTATTTGCTACCTCTATTTCTTTTCGCCAAACTGAAGTACATATCCATTATTATCATAAATAGCAAACTCGCGCATCCCCCATTCGAAAGTTTCTATTTCGTAACATATTTTGACAATATCCTTCAATTCTTCCCATAAATTATCAATATCATCTATGTTAAAATAAAGGGACCCTGTAAATTGTGCTGTTTCAAAAGCAATGCTTTCAACAGGATGCGAAAACATGATTTCGATGGTTCCACTTCGCAGTAGAGCCCAGTTCAATGCTTCGTTTTTTTCAACACATGTAAACCCGAGTTTTTCAGTATAGAACTGAATAGTTTGATCTAAGTTTTTTGTATATAATATTGGATTTAAGCTTTTGTAGTTCATCTTTATTTGCCTTTGATTGTTTTGAACTATTGTTTTGTCTTTTTGATAGTAGTTATGTGTTTTTTTTTATATTGTTATCGATTGTAATGATAGTTTTATGATGAAAAATACAAAATATTGCAGTATTTATTGTTACTTCATGAAAAAAATATTTACTTTTTTGGATTAAGGTGAGTTGTTTGTGTAATTGTTTGGTATTTAGTATTTTTTGTGTCGTTTTTTTGTGTGAAATACTATGATTTATATCGTTTGTTTTCCAGTTTTTTGATTCTATTTCTAACTTCTTGTTGCATCTTTAAAAGATTGTTTTATCTTTGCTTTTAACAAAACCTTAACATTTCATGTCTAGTTTTGCACACTAACTGTATTAGCCTGTTGGGCTCATCACTTTTGAAAAACATATATTAAAAGTTTCTTCGGTGCTTTTATCGTATTTAGTTAGATAAACTACTTATTTAAACAAACATAAACATATGAAACACAAACTACTCAGTTTTTTCGTGGGGAGTATGATCCTGTCGTCTGTTGCTTTTGCGCAAGAGAAGAAGATTAGCGGTCGTGTAACTGGCGCTGATGGGAAACCGTTGGTAGGAGTTACAATTGCCGTTCAAGGATCAAACATTGCTACTCAAACAGATGCAAATGGAAAATATTCTTTATCAGTTCCAGTTGGTAAAATGATGGTTTTTAGATCTGTCGGTCATTCTGATAAAACTGTAATCGTTAAAGAAGGACAATCATTATTCAATGTGTCTTTAGAGGATCAGAATACGGCATTAGATGAGGTCGTTGTAGTCGCTTATGGTACTGCCAAAAAAGAATCTGTGACTGGATCTGTAACTTCTGTCTCCGCAAAAGATATCGAAAAGAGACCGGTTACCAATGCATTTGCAGCTTTAGAGGGATCTGCTGCTGGTATTCAACTGAACAATACTTCTGGTATGCCAGGCGCAGAACCTAGTATACGGATACGTGGATTTTCATCATTGAATGGATCTAACAACCCGCTTTATGTCGTGGACGGTGTACCTTTTGGTGGTAATATCTCCGATATCAACCCCAATGATGTGGAAAGTATTTCAGTTTTAAAAGATGCTTCATCATCTGCACTTTATGGAAGTCGGGCTAGTAATGGGGTAATTATTATTACCACCAAGAAGGGTAAGGCTGGCCGTTCTCAGGTTAATATCTCAACAGATCAGGGTTTCTACTCGAGAGGTATTGCCGAATACGATCGCGTGAATGATAGACAATTTATGGAAGCCATGTGGCAGGGATATAGAAATAGTTTACTGACTAACAATTCGGCATCCTATCCAACAGTTCAATCTGCAAATGATGAAGCAACCAAATCTTTGGTGAGCAACTATTTGAAATTAAACATCTATGATAAAGCTGATGATAAACTATTTGATTCCAATGGAAAGCTTGTCTCTGATGCCCAAATAAAAAATGGATATGCAGACGATTTGGACTGGTTTAAAGAAGTAGATCGTGTGGGCCATCGTCAAAATTATAACATTGATGGAACTACTGCTACAGATAAAGCAAAGGTTTTTTATTCGACAGGATACCTAGACGAGAAAGGATACATTAAAAATTCGGGTTTAAAGAGGTTTACAGGTCGTCTAAATGCGGAATTGCAAGCTAAAGATTGGTTTAAATATGGCTTTAACTTAGCAGGTTCACATCAGATCTCAAATCAAATTAGTGGTTCTACTGACGATGCAGGTTCATTTGTTAATCCGTATAATTATGCAAGATCGATAGCACCAATCTATCCAATTCATTTGCATAATGCAGACGGATCTTATGCATTGGACGAGGCTGGAAAAATACAGTATGATAATGGTGAATCCACAAGATTGCAATATGTCGGAAGACATACCATTTGGGAAAATGAATTAAACAGAGACCAAACAGTTCGTAATACAGTAAATGGTAGAGGCTTTCTTGAGTTCAAGTTTCTGAAAGATTTTACACTAACTTTAAACGGTGATTTAAATCTTCGCAATTCAGAACGTCGTACGTATAATAACGCAATAATAGGGGATGGTGCCGGTCAGGGTAGAGCGGCTAGGAATATTTATCGCTACAAAAACTATACAGTTCAACAATTATTGACCTGGAACAAAGATTTTGGTTTACACCATCTGGACTTATTGGCAGGACATGAGAATTATTCTGACAACTGGAGTTATCTATATGGCTATAAAACAGATGAAATTTTTGAAGGCCAAACTGATATGGTAAATTTTACCAAAATTACATCGCTGTATGACTATCAGGAAGATTATCGTGTAGAAAGTTTCTTGTCTCGTGCTCGTTATAATTACGCTGGTAAATATTTTGCGGAGGCGTCGTTTAGAAGAGATGGTTCATCTCGATTCAGCCCAGACAATCGTTGGGGGAATTTTTGGTCATTAGGTGGTAGCTGGAGTGTATCTAAAGAAGATTTCTTTAAAGATATGCTGAATACCGTTAATGAGTTAAAGGTGAGAGCATCTTACGGTGAAGTAGGTAATGATGAAAGTGCAAATAAATATTCCTATTTATCATTATATGAGTTAAGCCAGAATGCGAATGCAGGTGCGGTCTTTAAAAGTCAAAACCCTTCTCCTGATTTAATATGGGAAACTTCAAGCTCTTTCTCGGCAGCAATAGAGGCAAGATTATTCAAACGTGCAAACTTGAGCTTTGAATACTTTAATAAGCAGTCACAAAATTTGATCTTCGATGTTAATCTACCATTATCTGCCGGAGCAACATCATCTTCAAGTGCAGTATCAACAGTTACAAAAAATATAGGCTCAATGTCAAATAGAGGCTTTGAGTTAACTTTTGATGTAGACGTGTTAAAAGGTGATGGTTGGAGATGGAATGTTGGTGCCAATGCAACTTGGTTGACAAATAAAATTTTATCACTACCTGAAGAGAATAGGGAGAACGGAATTGTAACTGGTAATTTCAAATGGGTTGAAGGCGGTGGACGTTATGATTTTTGGTTGTTTAAATATGCTGGGGTAGATCAGCTTACTGGTCGTTCACTTTACCTGGCAGATACACAGCGTTTTAATGTGAATGGTTCTGCGCCAGGAAAAGCAGAGATCCCTACAGCGGAACTTGTTGAAATTAATGGAAAATACTACGTAACTAATGCTTCTAGCTATGGTCTAAGGGGCTGGTCCGGATCGGTTATTCCTAAAATGAATGGAAGTTTCAATACCAGCTTTGAGTATAAAAACTTCAGCTTCTCAGCGTTATTCACTTACGCTATCGGTGGTAAAGTATACGATTCTTCCTATGCTGGTTTGATGGCCATGTCCGGTACTCCAAGTGCGTTGCACTCGGATATCATGAAATCGTGGAACGGTATCCCTGATGGAATGACAGCATCCTCGGCAAATAGATTGGATGTAAATGGCATTCCAGCTATTAACTTTTCTCAAAGTAGTATGAATAATTATGCTACTAGCGATCGTTTCTTAGTTGACGGATCCTATTTGGTTATCAAGAATATTGCGGTGGGTTATAGTTTGCCAAAAAAATTGGTTAGTAAAATAGATTTGTCTTCCGTGAGAGTTGTTGCTGGAATTGAAAACTTGTCTACAATGACAAAACGTAAAGGAATGAACCCACAACAGCAATGGAATGGTACCAGCACAAATGCGTGGGTTACTCCACGTACAATTTCTTTTGGTGTAAAAATTGGATTATAAGAAATCAAACAATGAAAAATAATAAATATATAAAAGTATTGTTAGCAGGAATGATTCTTGTTTCTTCTTGCAAAAAAGACTATCTAAATACAAGTCCTACAGATTCCGTTGAGCTTTCTAAAGTATTTGAGACGACAAAAAATGCTGAAGTAGCCGTTAACGGTTTGGCAAAAATGATGACCCAACAGTATTTAGGTAGCCAAGGCTTTAATGGAGAGGGGACAATCAAAATGTACTATGGAAACTATCCTGGAAACAATTTTTTTGTCAACTTAAGTGGCTGGGCAGACATTATTAATGCAAATTATAATCAAAACTTAACAAGTATTTACTTGTATTATCCTTGGTTTTATTACTATAAGATCATTGGTAACGCAAATCAAATTGTCGAAAATATAGATGCTGCGAATGGAAACTTAGCCGACAAACAATTTATAAAAGCGCAAGCATTGACTTACCGTGCTTACAGTTACATGATGCTAGCTCAAATCTATGGAAATAGATGGAGTGACTCAAATAATGGGCAGACAAATGGATTGGTGTTAAGAAAAGATGTGTCAACTGGAGATATGCCTTTATCAACCTTGAGCCAAACTTATGATTTGATCTATACGGATTTGAATGATGCCATTTCATTATATGAATCTTCAAAAATTAACCGTAATCCAAATGCCAATTATCAAGTGAATAAAGATGTTGCTTATGCGGTTTATGCTCGAGCTGCTTTGAACAAGCAGGATTATGTCAATGCTGAGAAATATGCAATTCTAGCGCGTGCTAATTATAAATTGATGAACAATACGGAGTATAAAAGTGGCTTTGCAAATCCAAATGGAGAATGGATTTGGAGTAGCTACGGTGCGTCTGATGAAACGTTATACTTCTATTCATTTCAATCGTATATTGCATATAATTCATCGGCAAGTGCTGTTAGAACAGCGCCGAAATGTATCAGTAGAGAATTGTTCGATAAAATTCCTTCAACAGATATTAGAAGAGATCTTTTCTTAGATCCAAAAGGCGAAGCGTATACAACAGCTACAGGATTGGCCGGAGCGACGATGAAGGCTAGGGCATTTGCCTTATATCCTGAATTACAGTCTAACGCTGTGCCATACGCTTACATGAATTTTAAGTTTAAAGCGAATGATCTACCGGGTGTTGGAAACTTAAATCACTTTAGGGCTTCCGAGATGTACCTCATTGAAGCTGAAGCGAAATTTTTCCAAAATAAAGCAGCAAGCGAAGTTCAAGGTGTGCTTAATACATTAAACGCTACTTCAGGAAGGAATGTCAACTATGTTTGTACAAAAACAGGCACAGATCTACTTAATGAAATTAAGCTGTATCGCGCGGTTGAACTATGGGGCGAAGGATTCGATTGGTTTGATATGAAACGTTGGGGAGATTCTATTGTAAGAAGAAATAATGCGAACGGAGGTAATTTCCTTACATCTCTAGCTGTTACGATTAATCCTCAAGATAAAAATAAGTGGACTTGGTCTATTCCTCTTCGTGAGAGCGATTATAATAAGGGGTTGGAATAATTCTAGGTATGAATCAATAGGATTGAAAGGCCGGTACAATTTTGTATCGGCCTTTTTATTTTAAAAATTTCTCAATGTATAGAAACTACCTGCAAGGTGATATATTACCAAATCATTAATTTTATGTATATAAATTAATAGACTAACAATTTATTAATATTAACTTAATATTGAGAATCTATTTTTACGCCGTTGAAAGATGATGGAATAGAAGAAGGAAAAATGATTCTGCTCGTATCATATCATCAAAAGCGAAAAAGATAATTTATTTAAAATTCTCATGAAAAAAGCACTTTTACTCTTAGCTCTGATAGGACCCGTTGTAGCACTTGCGCAAAATAATAATGCGCCCTCCAGCTATGATCCACATGATATCAAGATTACGGGGTACCTTCAAACACAGTTTCAAAAGGCGCAATCTCCTGGAATTACGTCCTTTTCAGGTGGGGATTTTTCAAAGAATTCGGATAACAGATTTATGATCCGCAGGGGACGTCTTAAAATTGATCGGGTGGATACGTACTCCAGTATTGTCTTTCAATTGGATGCTACTCAAGATGGCGTGCAGTTAATGGATGCCTTTATTCAATTGCGTCACCCAAGTCAAAAAGGCCTTAGTTTAACGGCGGGACTTTTCAATAGACCTTTTGGATATTCCATTGTATACTCATCGGGCTATCGTGACTTTCCGGAACGGGCACGTGTATTCCAGACGTTGATGCCACGCGAACGTGATCTTGGAGGGATGGTAAGTTATCATCCTGGGGGTAAAGTTAAATTCTTAAATTTAGATTTAGCCTTGGTGAACGGTAGTGGTCACTCCGCTAAGGACTATGATTCTAAAAAGGATCTGATCGGTAATCTTGCTTTTAAATTTGATAGTTTAGCCGATAAAAAACTTCATTTGGGCTTTGGCGGCTCGTTCTATAAAGGTTCAGTGCGTAATGATACGAAAACGTACTATACGCCCAATAGCAATGGTTATACAGCGCATACCAGTGATGAGAATGAAGGTAAAGCCATCGGCAGGAACTATTATGGAGCAAACTTACAGGTAGAGTTTGATAATAGCTTCGGGAAATCCAGTTTCAAAACCGAATATGTGGCAGGAGACCAGCCTGGAGTTGCCGGTGGTGTCGATATTAAAGGACCTTACGCCAGCAGAAGTTTTACAACCCAGCCGACAACAGACCTTTATCAACGTAAATTTAATGGATATTATCTTTGGTTTACGCAGGAGATTGCGAAGACCGGTATTACTGCATTGATAGCGTATGACGTATATGATCCAAATACGAAAGCAAGTGGCATGACAATCGGCATGCCTGATAATTTTACGGCCGATGGCGATGTTAAGTTTAGTACGCTGGGCTATGGTCTTGCATATCAAATTAACAATAGGATAAAACTGACCGTATATAATGAGCATGTAACGAACGAAACCACAAGTTTACCCAACTTTTCGGCTGATCTGAAAGATAATGTTTTCACTACAAGGCTGCTTTATCGTTGGTAAATTGGCTCAGTGCTGTTTTTTCGCGAATATCGGTGTTGAGGGGGAGGATCAATATTTAGTTTGACCAATATAGTAGGTTGTTTAGGCCGTTTGATTTAGAGATCTCCCGACACTTAGATGTTTTTCCGAATCCGGCTCAGTGATGATGCGGTAATCCCTAAATAGGACGCTAACATGGCTAATGGAACACGATTGGCTAAACCCGGGTAAAGTTTTAAGAACAGGAGATAGCGTTCTTTGGCATCGAGATTCATCATGGTATTTGCCGTTTTTAACTTACTTTCCACCACAAAAGCATAAAGTTTGGCCATCAGCAACGGCCAAACTTTAATTTCCTTTTCAAGAAGCGTAAAATTCTCAAAATCAAGGCTCCAGATCTCACTATCTGTGAGGGATTCTATATAGTCGTTGGAAGGTGTTCGATCCAAGAAGCTCTGAAGATCCCCAATAAAACGACCTTCATAAATAAAATAACGCGTAAAATCGTCGCCTTTACTGTTGTAATAGAGCGAACGGAATACCCCCGATTCCACAAAAGCAATGCTATTGTTTACTTTACCGCAAGCGACAAAATAGCTTGACTTTGGAATACTCTTTTTTTCGAATTCTTGTCGAATTAAGTTCTCTTCTCGCAAATCGAGCTGTCCAAATTTTCGGATGTATTCCAGTAATTGCTCCATGTTCCCTTTATATTACTTAGCTAATTTAATCAATTCTTCACGTTGAGGTCCTGTTGAAAGATACTTTATGGGAACTTCTAATTCTTCTTCGAGAAAAGATATAAATGTCCTCAAGGTTTGTGGAAGCAAGTTTGCTTGCTTGATATTACAGAAATCGGTATTCCAACCTTTTAAATATTTCCAGATCGGTTTAATTTTTTGTTCAGAAGATTGGGAAAATGCTAAAGAAATTTTTTGTTCATCTATTTCATAATGGGTACAGACGGGGATGTCAGCCATTTCGTTCAAAATGTCGGCCTTCGTAAGAACGAGTTCCGTAACTCCGTTTAACATAATGGCATATTTTAATGCTGGGATATCCAGCCAGCCGACACGACGGGGACGTTTGGTATTGGAACCGAATTCAGCTCCCTTTTCCCGTAAATCATTGGCAGCTTGTCCTGTGATCTCCGTTGGGAAAATACCATTCCCCACACGGGTGCAATAGGCCTTTGTAACGCCATAAATTTTATCCACCAGTTTAGGCGACACACCTAAGCTTACACAGGCTGCGGAGGCAATCGTATTTGATGAGGTCACATAGGGATAACTTCCATGGTCGATATCAAGCAGAGTTGCCTGCGCGCCTTCCGCCAATACCTTCTTGCCATCTCGGATCGCCTTATTCAGAAAGATTTCAGTATCTATAATTGGCACTTGTTTTAAGGAAGTGCATCCTTGAATAAAATTGTGGTAGAGCTCTTCGAATGCAGGCATTTCTTGTCCCAAAAACTGTAGTTCTTTGTATTGGCGGTTTAAAATTTGATATATGTCAGTGTCAAAACTATCCGAGTGAATATCACCAACGCGAAGGTTCTGTCTGAGTATTTTATTGGAATAGCTTTGCGCAATTCCATTTTTGGTCGTTCCTATCGTGCGATACAGTGGGGACTGTTCCATATAGATATCCCAATAACGATGGGTCGGTAAAACGAGATGCGCTTTTTGGGATATCAAAATTCTATCAACGAGATCTTGATCTGGCATAATGTGCGCTAGTTCTTCGATTTCTGCTTTAAATGCTAATGGGTCAACTACCACACCGGTGCCAATAATGTTTTTAACATGCGGTGAAAAGATGCCTGATGGGAGTAGTTTAAGCGTAACTTTGTTACCTTGATAGTAAATACTATGTCCGGCATTTGCGCCGCCATTAAAACGGGCGATAATGTCATAGTCGCTTCCGATCAGATCAATGAATTTTCCTTTACCTTCGTCTCCCCATTGGAGCCCAATTAGAATGTCCATGTTGCGTTTGTCTTGAATTTATGGTCAAAGCTAGGGCTTGCAAGGCGGAGGACAATTGCCATTTGGCAAAAAGTGCTCCTCATTATCATTTGGCCAGCAGTCTTAATGCGTATGGATTGCACTTAAGCTTGTTTGTGTCCCAACCGTTGTACTTTTTGTAGCCATTTATTCCGTTTAATAGGATCGGAAGTTTTGATAATTCCGATATAGGTGACTTTAACCGGCGATATTCCACAAAATTGAAGGGTGGATCTTTTTAGTTGATTAACACTTGGCCTGCCGTAAACTAAAGCATAATACCAACTTGGTTGATCGAGTGTTGTAATGATCCGGGCAGTTTTTCCTTTGAGTAATTTGTCCCAAAATAGAGAGTTTTCGCGATATTGAAAAGCCCGTCCAGGTAAAAAAAGTCTGTCGATAAAGCCTTTCATCAAGGCTGGAAGACCGCCCCACCAAACGGGATGTATCCAGACCAAATGATCGGCCCATAAGATGTCTTCCCAGGCAAGAAGTAGGTCCTGCTCAAGTTCTGTCCGTTTACGATAACCAAATTCAAGGTTTGGATTGAAATCTAGGTCAATAATATGGATTGTTCGTACTGTAGCTCCGGACGCTGCCGCAGCTTCTTGATAGGCATTTGCGATGCCAAAATTGAAAGATTCCCGATTCGGGTGGCCATTGATAATCAGTATTTTTTTCTCCATGATGTTTTATTACATCACAAAAATAGAAATAGGGCTACCGTCTTTACAGGACAAATGTCTAAAAAGAAATTTCGCTGCGAATACGACTTAAATGACGTTGTGTAATGCCTAAATAGGAAGCGAGGTATTGTAAAGGAAGCTGTTGGATAAAATCAGGATGATCTTTGAGTAAATTGGCATAACGTTGTGATGCGGTTTCTTTTTGTAATTGAAAGACGCGTTTTTCAAGTTCAAGATATTGTTCCTCGGCAATCATTTTAAGGTATTTTGTCCATTTTAGGCTATTTTTAGCAAGCTTATCAATCATATTTTTTTTGATCGTCCACAGTTCGGCAGGGGTAATGGCCTGCATGGTCTCCATACTTGGCCCGCCTGTAATAAAGGAGGAGTAGGCCGCTATCCATGTATTGGGAAAGCGGAAACAATAGGTAATATCTGCCCTATTCGCACTGCTATAATAAGAACGGAAGATCCCTGATTGTATAAATGCAACCTCATGACAAGGTTGATTCTCTTTAACAAAAAAGTCGTTTTTGTTCAGCTTTCTGTATTCAAAAAGCTGAACAATCTGATTGATCTCTTCTTCGTCGAACAGACGCAAAGACCGAAAATATGTTGCTATCATGAAGTCCAAACTTAGAAAAATTGCGGTGTTCCTACAAGATAGATTCGATGTGTTTTAATCGGCTCAATGTTTAGTTTGCCGATTGACCAACAGGGTAGATTTTTAATTCGCATCAATTAGAATGGCCAATTGCAGGCACATTTGATCGGAGCGATTGCTCCAAGCATGATTGGTGCCGCGTTGGATGACAATATCGCCGGCTTGTAAAAGCGTTTCTTCTGTATCTGTAATCAAGTAAATCTCTCCTGAAAGAATAACGATGTAATCTAAACTTGCTGTCTGATGCATGAGGGGATGAGGGGTACCAATCGTCGTTTCTATACCAAGTTCCCGATCGGGTGGGATCTGTACATAGCGGAAGTACGTGCCATTTTTGATGACTTGGGGTATAGCGCTGTTTTCTATGGGATGCTCTTTCTCAAACTTGGCCGGCATTTGGCTGGTTTGCCAGATATCGGAAATAACAAGATTGGGATAGTGCTCTGATACATTATCGACCAATGCATCCGCTTCGATAAAGGATTTTCCGGCACGTATGCCTGTCACGATTCGTCTAGGTATAGTTCTCATTGATTTTGTATAATTAATTTATTGCCTTGAGTCTGGTTTTTTTTCAACATTAGATGCCCTTTTTCTATTGTTTCGGGGCTCAGTTTACCAATAAGATAAATAGGGGCGGGTTGAATAATTTCTTGCTCAATAGTGTGTCTGATTCGATCCAGTCCATTTTTGAAATAGGGATAATTCAGTCTTTGGGCGTGGATAAAGTTGGATATATTGATGATCTGTGCGGCCGAACTAAATAGTTGGTCTCTTGCTGCCGCGGTCGTAAAATGTGTGATGTCGATATAAGTTCCATAGGGTTTTAATACTGCGGCGGCGACTTCCGAGAGATGCTGCCCCACCGCATCAATAGCGACGTCAATACCTTGCTGATTACTTTTAAGCTTGATTATTTCCGTTAAATTCTCATTTCGATAATTGATGACACTGTCTTTTTGCAGTCCTAGTTGGCGTAATTTTTCAATACTGCCCATACTTCCTGCTGTCGCAACGATATTTTTAATGCCGTTAGCCAGGAGTAATTTTAATGCAAAAAGACCCACGCCTCCAGACGCTCCGGTTAGGAAAATATGATCTTGCGGATTAATTGCTGCTCGGTCGAAAACCTGCAATGCGGTGATGCCAGCGGTAGGAAGTGCTGCTGCTTGCTCAAACGAAATATTTTTTGGCTTAGGGGCAACGAGGCCGGCTGGTAACTGAATGTATGCTGCATAGGTTCCGTTACTGCCCATGCTGCCACAGGCAAAAAATACTTCATCTCCAATTGCGTATTCACTTACATCTGAACCTTTATCTGTGACAATTCCTGCCCCTTCTCTACCAAGTATGGGTGAAAATATATAACGTCGTTCAAATTCATTTTCACGCATCTGGTAGTCTATGGGGTTGAGTGCTGAAGCTAATATTTTAATTTTCACTTCGTTGGACTTCAGTTGAGGAAGCTCAACCTCCGCATTTATCAATTGATTGTCTTTATCCAGTATAACCGCGTTCATATCGCTATTTATTTAAATGATGGCATCCCTATGAAAAATTCCTGCCGAAATAATGTATGTTATATCAGCATTCTTTCATCTTATATAGTTGATATGACAAATCTACCTTTCGTTTGCTATATATTTGTTGGTAGTTAACAAGTGGTAACTAGTCGTTGGAAATCAATATGGGACAAGTTTTGGAAGGAAATCAAATGCGGGAGGCGAGTTGTACAGAAGAATTGCGCGCTATACGTGACGCGCTGGATATTTTGGGCGGAAAATGGAAATTGATGATATTGCGTTATTTGGCTAATCGGGAGTTGCAGGAAATTTATTTCAAAAAAATGGAACGGGAGATTCAGGGAATTTCTGCAAAAGTGTTGACAAAAGAACTTCGAGACCTTGAATTAAACTTGTTAGTCGCCCGCCAGCCCAGTGAAGACCCCGTGAAAGTGTTCTATAAAATTACCGCCTATGGTAAAAGTGTATTCCCCGTTACCGAATCACTGGTCAGTTGGGGGTTGGAATACCGAGAGAAAGTGAAACAAGAACTCGCTGCATTAACGAAATAGCAATTTATTCCGATTGAAGAATTAACTTTTTGATCAGTGAAATCTGACCAAGGTGATAATAGCTATGTTCGATTACAGCTTCGATATTTCTGAGGTAAGATCCATACTTTTTATCAATAAATGGCTGATCGAAGAGGTTTTCTTCAAATTGGGCAATGCTGTTGGCAAATGTGGCTGCGTTTTTTAGGAATCGATCTACTAGTGTATCCCAGTCTGCTTTGGATTGGATAGGCGGGATATCAAAGCTGTATTTATCACTAATTTCCAATTTTCCATACGTAAATGCAGCTAGTAAACCTTCTAGGTAATAATTGATATGATAGGTTAGCGCAGCGATGGAATTCAGATTATTTATTTTGAATATGGCCTGTTCCCAGGTCGTATTCAGTAGTTGTTCCTGATAGTTGGTGTTGGCAATCCAACGTCCATTCAAAAAAACTTCGCGAAGCCTGTCTGCAATAAATATACGTCTTTCCATTTTGTAATTTATCTTTCTAATAATCAGTTGTTCTACTGCTTTTGTTTTATTATACGTTTACACTATACAGCATCGTCGAGGAATTATAATCGACTATCTGTCCAATTTACATACAATTTTCCGATTCTTCATCTTCAGTTAATCTCTTGTTAATAAGACTTTTCTTTTTTTGTATAAAGTCATTGTTACCACGAAACTATGTTTACACTAACCGGAAGAGATCTAAAAAATGTTTGGGACCAATTTGTGAAAGAGGAGTGTGAAGATTCATTTTATGCTTTATACAAACATTATTACCATTATCTTTCCTATTTGGGAACGAAAAAGAAAATGTCGGTACAGCGTATTCAGGATAGTGTGAATGATGTATTTCTACATCTTTGGGAAAAGAAGACTGACAATCAAAAAATACGCAATCATCATAATTATATTATTACGGTTTTCTTTCAAAAACTTTTTCGCAAGGAAACACTGCAACTGACAGATTTGGATTTTGTGGAAGAAATCCATGATCCGTCAATCCATCACTCTGTTGAAGAACAACATATACGTGCGGTAACAACAAATACCGTAACACAGTTGGTTGAGGAGCATATGGAGCAATTGGGAACAAAACAACGGCTGGTGATTTACCAACGATTTTTTTTGGATCTTTCTTATCAGGAAATCGCTGATGCCAATCAGGTTTCGATCCATACGATCTATAATACCATTTATAAATCCCTAGAAAAAATAAAAAATAACCTTTCTAGTGAACAAGAAATCTTTCTTAAAGTTGCCGTAGGGCTACTTTCTTCATTTTTGTTGATTTTTTATTAAAAACGAGTAGTGAAAAAATGACCCTGCCCACTCTATTGTATAAATTACGATTAGAGTGGTATGAACGAACTTAATTTGCATGCGTTATTATTGGACGAATCTTTTGTGAACTATTGCAAGGGAACGAATAAAGAGGATATCGAAAAATGGGAAAAATGGTTACAAAAATATCCTGAACATAAAGCGTCCATAGCGGAGTTGCAGGAGACCATTGTGGCAATGGGACATTATGCGGGTGAACTATCCGTTCAAACAAACTATGATCGTTTGCAGTCTCAAATAAAAAAGCGCGCTAACCAACACCGCTTTACAGAAATTGGTATGGCTGTCTGGTTAAAAATTGCGGCGCTCCTAGTCGCTGTTAGCGCTATCTCACTGTTTCTATTTAAACAACAGCTTGCTGAAGAACAGCCAAAAAACGTGCAGCATATTGGTGCTCCAGGAAAGGATGATGCTCTATTAACACTAAAAGATGGCTCCGTTGTTTCATTAGCTGATATAAAAAATGGAAGTGTGGTAGCACTTCAAGGCGGGGTAGAAATACAAAAGAATAAAGACGGTGAATTGGTTTATAAAGCCGTTGAACAAGGGGAAGCAGCCAGCACTGCTGTGAATAAAATAACGACCAATCGCGGAAACCAATATCAAATTATATTGCCCGACGGATCCAAAGCATTTCTCAATGCAAATTCGACGTTGACCTATCCTTTGAAATTTAGTGAAAACGAACGGCATGTCCATATGACCGGAGAGATTTACTTTGAAATTGCAAAAATTGAGACGGGAATAGGAGTGGGAAGGCGAATTCCTTTTTACGTGGAGACAGCAAATCAAAAAATTGAGGTGCTTGGTACGCATTTTAATGTGAACGCATATGATGACGAACCTTATACAACAACAACTTTATTGGAGGGAGTTGTACGCGTTAGTTCGAAAAAAAGAAATGAATCGGTGCTCTTAAAACCAGGGCAGCGGGCCTTGTTAAATGAAGCCCTGCGTGTAGAAAATGTCGATATCTCTCAGGAAGTAGCTTGGATAAATGGTGACTTTGTTTTTAAAGGAGAGGAGTTAGTAAGTCTGCTGCGTAAAGTTTCAAGGTGGTACAACGTGGATGTAGCATGTCCCGAACGACTTGAAAAGCTGAAATTTGATGGTATGGTATCGCGTTCTCAGCCGCTATCTACCATTATTGATATGTTGCAAACAACAGGAAAAGTAAAATTAACGCTAAATGGAAGGAGGCTTATTGTGATAGATTGACCTATCTAATTTTTACGATAAGCCGGATAAAAACAACCAAAGGTGCTGGTAACACCTTTGGTCAATGTGTTAAGCTTATCGATCATGTTGCGATTCAATGATCATCAAATAATATTAACAACAACAAATATATGAGTTTTTATCAATGCATGCGTGTTATGAAAATCACCATGGTATTTTTAACTTGTTTGTTGGTGAAAGTCAGTGCGTTTACTTACGGTCAACGTATTACACTTAACAAACAAAATAGTCATATCCCAGCTATTTTAAAAGAAATAAGGCAGCAGAGCGGTTATGACTTTTTTTACGATAATGGGCTCTTTAACCGAGCAAAACCCGTTAATGTCAATCTAAACAATGCAACTGTTGAAGAAGCATTGAATATATGTTTTGCAGGACAACCGTTCGGTTATGTTGTGAAAAATAAACTGGTTGTTGTTACGGCGCTTCGGACTGTGCTGGAAGAGCCCGCCGATGTATTGCAGCAGCGCTTGGTTGGTCGAGTTATTGATCAACAGACAAAAAGGACATTGGCCAGTGTTTCTATCCGTGTTAAAGGGACATCTGGAGGAACGAATTCTGATACAAATGGAAACTTTTCGCTATCGATTTCTAAAATTCCTACTGTTCTCGTTCTTTCCTATCTGGGCTATCAGACCAAGGAAATTGAAATTAATGATGTAAAGGAAAACCTTGTTATTGGATTGAGCCCTCTTGCTACAGCATTGGAAGAGGTCACCGTTCAGGCAAGGCGTAAAATGAACACTGAAACGGCCGTGCTGGAAGAACGTAAACGCGCTTCTATTGTACAGGATGCTATTTCGGCCGAATTGATTGAGCGTACGGCCAGTATCACAACTACACAGGCGTTACAGCGCGTTACTGGTGTTACGGTGACTGACGATAAATATGTGGCAGTAAGAGGGCTAGGTGATCGATCTGTGATCGGTCAGTTGAACGGCGTAAGATTGGCTTCTTCTGATCCTGACCGTAGTGCCATCCCATTGGATCTTGTTCCAGCTTCCTTATTGGATAATATTACCGTTTATAAAACAGTAACACCAGACAAACCTGCCGATGCTGCTTCGGGTATCGTTGAGCTGAAAACGAAATCTGTACCTGAGAAAATGACATTTGAGCTTATCGCTCAAACCGGGCTCAATTCCAACATTGGTTTGGGTGGGAATTATAACAGCTTTTGGAACAGTGAGATGGGATTATTTGGAACACGAATCAATAAAAAAGACCTTTCCTCGGATTTTCTAAATCTTGCAACGCAATATCCCAATGGATTAAGTTCTATCCAGGATATGATCGCCAATAGCAACTATAGTCCCTCAGGATACCAGGAGGTAAACCGGGTTAATGCGATTATGAAAGGGTTTGATCCCGTTATGACAACTCGATACCGCCGCGCGCCCATGAATCAACTTTACTCGGCAACATTCGGTAATAGTTATGATGTTTTTGGAAAACACAAACTGGGGCTTGTTGTCGGAGGAAATTATTATAGAAGAACCGCTGATATTTATCAGGGTGAACTGACCCAGTATAGCATCTATCAAGGGGTAGTGACTGGTAATCCTGATATTTTTAGTTTTAGAAATATCCCTAATTATATTACACCGAATAGTCTTTTTATGGGGAAGTATCAAACTTATCGTGAAAATACAGGAACCGAAACACTAAACTATGGTACACTTGTAGGGGTCACCTACCGTTTTAATCCACAGCATGAGGTCAGTATGCAATATTTGGGAAGCTGGGGAGGAGAGTCTATCGCAACAAATTTAAATGGACGCTATGAGTATTCGGGTTTGCCTGGCGAAGTCAGAAGTACTATTCATTCGCTTAAACAGACTTTCCGTAATCTGAATACCTTTAACCTACAGGGCGAACATAAGTTTTTGAAAAATGAGCTCTCGCCTCGTTTGAGTTATAATGTTGCAACGTCAAAGTCCACACAGAATGACCCGGATTTTAGATTTGCTAGTCTTGTAGACTACAAACCTCGGGGTGGAGGATGGTATCGGCGTCCCATTATAGGTGAGCAGGCTCATTTTGATGACTATGTATATTCTGAACATCTCTATGCACTTACATCGGGCTATGTAAACGGATTCGGAAATTATGGTATTATTCAAGCTGAACCTAATGGTCGGAGATGGAGAAATTTGAACGAAGATAATTTTAATGCAAAAGCTGATCTGAGTTTTCCTTTCAGGCTATTGGGTGAAAAGCAGTTGTTTAAAACGGGATTCAATTATTTATTTAGAGATCGTAAATTTACAGAAAACCAGCTGTTTCTGCCAGGGTCTAATTTCACTGGAAATAAATCAATTCCATTATATGATGTTCAGTGTAATTTAGACCGTTTGGTAAGCAATGAAATTGTAGGTGTTGTATTACCAAAAGCGGGGCAGGGTGAAGGTATGATGCCAGTAGGTGGTTTTCTATACAATAGCCAAAAATCGCCAAATAACTACAAAGGTTATTTTGAAACCAATGCATTATATGGTATGCTGGATCTCAAGATTGCTGAACGATTCCGCATGGCCGGAGGAGTTCGGTTTGAGATGACAAATATTGGTTCGACAGTGGATACTGCGAATGTATTTTTAGACCCTGCACTGACCGCAACATCTCCAGATGGTACACGTATTCCTCTGGATCCGATTAATCCCAATTCTGTCTATAAAACAAAATATAAACCATTCTATTCTGTCAATGCAACCTATACGTTGAATGACAATATGAATTTTCGTGGGGCCTTCAACACGACTCTGGCGAGACCCGAATTGCGTGAGATTACCAATGTATTTGAATTTGATGCCTTTCAAATGGGCTTAGTTGTTGGTAATCCCAATTTGAAAAATCAATATACCCAAAATGCGGATTTTCGATGGGAATGGTTTCCTGCTAAAGGAGAGGTTATTGCCGTGTCGGCTTTTGGAAAGCGTATAGAAAATCAATTGGTTAAGGTCTTTAATCTAAAAACCCAAGGGTTAGCTGCTACTTATCCTGAATTTCCAACCATCCAATTTCAGAATGACGGTAATATTGGTAAGGTATGGGGATTGGAATTTGAAGTTGTCAAGAATTTGGGAACATTATATGATCCTTTAAAAAACTTGTTTTTGGGTACCAATCTTTTATTGGCTCAAAGTGAAATTAAGAAATCTGCGGAGCGTTATGAAGCAAATCGTTCACTGGATAGATATACCCCAAAAAATAGTCCGTTGTTTGAACAGGCTCCCTATTCGATTAATGCTTGGTTAAACTATGATAACGAAAAATCAGGAACCGATCTCACTGTGACCTTTAATATGGTTGGGGAACGCTTAGTCCAAATTAATCTGACAGGGGAACCAGATCTGTATACACAGCCCGTGCCTTACCTTGATTTTGTTTTTTCCCAAAAGCTAAATAAACGGATCTTGTTTAAAGGCTATGCCAAAAATATAATGAATCCTGCTATTAAAACTGTTTATGCGAATCCGCAAACCGGAGGAAAGTGGTATGGAAATGAGTATATCAACAGAAGTTATAAGCGCGGTGCGGAAATTATGATCGGTTTTACCTATAACTTATTTTAATCCAATGAAAATCAGTATGTGTAAACGCGTGAGTTGTCGGTTTTTTGCTGTTACAGCTTTATGTTTTTTATCCTTTGTTTCTTGTAAAAAGGAAAAACTGGATGTGATTAATGACAATCGTCCTGTAACTGAAAACCGGCCAAATTCAAATACTAGAATTGTTAATCTATCTGACTTTAATCAGGTTGTTGCTAATGGCGACAGCTTGACAAGTTTTGTTGTGTTGCATCCGTTAAATCCGGGGAATCATAAATATCCTGGAACCTCATATTTCCCAACAGACGGACGTTTGACAAAGATATGGACAGTTCCACAAGATCTTTTTGACCAGAAAGAAGAGGCAGACCTTACGTTTGCAGCTCGCTTTTATCAGGGTTTTGGTTTGAACCATGATTTTAAAGTCAAGGTTGACAATAGTTATGAGCAACCTAAGGATTATTTTTTGCTTCCTTCCTTATTCATGAATGGTCAACCGGAAGTTGTTGCACTAACGCGTGCTACGACTAGTCCCACTAAGCCAGACCATTTTAAAATCCGCATTGTTAATCTCGGTGGGACAATTAAAAATCCAGCTATTGGAATGAATGGTCCGCAAGAAAATCTCGTTGGTCCAATTTCTTTAGCCTATGCCGATGGTACATTGGTGAATCAAAAAACCAGTGCAATAGCAGCTTCTCAGATTAGTTCTGATTACATCGAGTTGCCTTATGGGACTTATCAATTCAAGATATTGGTAGCAGATGGCAGACCCCTTCCTTCTTTGGGCTCAGGTCGGTTTGAGTACGGGCTCATTGATTTACCGACTTCCACCATCCCAAAAGATTATGCGAAGTCTACTAATTTTACTTATGCTCCGATTCAGGATTTTCAACCTGGTGGTGTTTATACGATCGTAGTCACTCCACAGCGATTTAATTATTTCTCCAATGAGCTGAATGAGACAGTTTCAGCCTATCAAAATTCGTTTCAGATCATTACAGATATTGCTGCGCCAACGAATCAAAGTTATTTGAGGATACAAGGTGTAAATGCATATAAGGATCAATCGATAGGGTTTAGGGTCGATGGAAAGGTTATTGCCAGTGGTATCGGATTTGGAAAAGGAAGTAATTATAGTGTGTTTACCCAGAAGCAATATGATATTGAGGCTATAGATGCAACTGGAAACGTACTTGCGACGATTAAACAGGAATTGCGGAGCAATCAAAATTATACGTTATGGCTCTATCCTGATCGAAATGGAAAGGCTCAGTTGCTTCTCATTTCCAATGATCTGAGTGGTACGCTCCCTTTACCGGCTGAAGACGATGGGACATACAGCCGGCTAGCTTTTAAATTCTTCTTCTTTAATCGCTTTTTAAATCTATCGGCAAGCAATCCTTATATCACCTTTACGCTACCTAACGGACAGCCTTTCGGAAACAGTGGCAATGTAAATCTGCAACCTGGGATCCCTTCGATTAATATGCCTTATACCAATGTAAATATTATGGCGAATCCCTACGCAATAATGGCTTATCGTTCTAAACCAGACGTAATACCAGGTGTCTGGGCCGACGATATTGACGTATTGCAATCGACGGAGTTTATAGCAAATAAATCGCTGTATACAACCATTGGAAGGCCTCTGCCAGCATTTGAGCCAGGGATTTATACTGTAGCATTGATTGGAAAAAGTGGTTCGGGATCGTCCGATAAAGAAAAAGCGCGAATGATCATTATCAAACATAATAAATAATGAAAAAGCAAAATATATCAAGTCGTATTTGGCTACTGGCCATTTTTATACTATTGCTTGCTTCCTGTACGAAAATTGAATATACACAGATTGCCGAGCCGGCTTATCTACGTGTTTTTAATAATGTCAATTACGTACAGACTATGGGTAGCAAAGATGATAAAGTACCCTATTTCTGTATGCTTATCAATCCAAAAATAGGTTCTGATGGAAAATTTACAGGAGCGGAAATTATAGGTGATTTCTTGGATAAACGAGATCCTTATGCTCCCCCATATCCTTCTCACATCGGGAACAGTACAGACCCAAGCAATCCCGAATATCCAGGAAAGGAAAATGTCCTAGTCGGTCCTATTTTAAACGGATTTGACCTAAGTAGCTGGGCTCAGGTGCCTTCAGGCGAAGTAAGGGTCGTATTTGCGTATCGTCCAAAAAATACGGTACCCTTCTTCGAATTGGAAGATCGTTTGAAAAATGACATTCTAATTGACACGGTGATCAATCTTCAAAGCAAAGAAGTTTATACACTCCATCTTTTGCAAAGGGATTTTTTAAAGAAGGATCATGGAGTCTTATTGAGACATGAAAATTTCTATAAACTCCCTTTATCAGATTCATTGGTGTACGTAAACTTTTACAATATGAGTGCAAAAGGGTTCTGGGAAGCCGATGCAAGCTTAAAAGATGATGATTATCGGTTGAAAAGCTTCAAAAATGGTGTTAAGGATGATATGAATGTATTTTTGTCACTTTATGAAAGTCAGGAAGAGCTCAGCCATTATGCTGCGAAAGTAAATGGTTACCAAGGGCGTTTTTTGACGACCGTTAAACGTAATACAAGTTCAAATGAAGTGAACGCCTATGCAAGTTTTCCGTTATGGGCGAGTAGTAAATCCAACGGTATCCGCACAGCTATTTGGCAACGATTTGACTTTTTTACACCTGGAATGGATCCCGTCGCGAATCCATTTTATGACAGTGAGACAAATACAGGTGGCAACTGGGCTGTACTTAATTGTCTCCTAAACGGAAAAGTAGGATTGACCAGTAATGAAAACGGAACACTGCTTCCAAATTTGTTGGTCAACGTACATTCGGGAAAGGATAATCCACGCACTTTCGCAACGGTCAATACGATCGAAATTGTCAATGGTCGCGTCTACCTAACGACTATACAACGAAAATATGCTCCACCTATTTACTAAAATTAGCAGAAATGATTCAATATAATAGCAAAATAGAACAGAAGGTTTCACTGCTTCATGCTATAGGCTGGTTTTCTGCGTGCTTATTTATTTTGTTGCTACAAGGCTGCAAACATGATAATCTCACGGTGCCCCAACCTAATGAAAATATACGACCGGCAGCCGATTTTATTCGTAATAATTATGAAATGCGCCTCTTTGATGCAGCGTTGGAGAGAACTGGTCTGAATGTCGAACTAAATGGCAAAGGTCCATTTACAGTTCTCGTTCCAAACGATCTCGCTTTTAATGAGATCGGTGTGTTTCGCCCAACCGATTTTGATCGAATGAATAAGGATAGCTTGCGGAGACTGATTTCTTATCATATTCTCCCAAGGCGTCTTTATGTGAGCGATATTCCGAGTAACTCAGTGGATTTTAGGTATGCAACACTCGAAGGTTCCGAATTGTATGCCTCAATCGGTTCTGTCTCACCTGGGGCTACTAATCCCGTGAATATGCTGTTTTTTAGCGGATCGAAAGCGATCCGCAAAGACGTGGTTTTATCCAACGGGGTGTTGCATGTGCTGGATAAGGTTATGAAACCACAATTTGAAAAAAATATTCAGGATTGGCTCAGTGACAAGAAAGACTATACCGTTTTTGTGGCTGGACTGAAGAAATTTGGTCTGTGGGATCAGTTTGCTGGAAAAGGCCCTTTTACGGTATTTGCACCAACAAATGAGGCCCTAGAAAAGAGAGGGATTACGATGGAATTTTTGGATAGTGCTGTTCCACAGAATTACGTCCCTGAGGTATTGTTTGGTGCCTACATCATGTACGATAAACATTTTTTTATATCGGATTCACAGGTTTTTACGATCATTAATTCGAACGGTAATTACAAATACCACTTGAAAGATAAAGTACATTATATGGAATATTTTGCCAATGAAGTCTATCCGACTTGGAAATTGAGTTATAATATGAGACTCCGGGACAATGATACTTTCTATTCGATTATACTCGCCGATGTAACGTATGCTGTCGGCGCTAAAATGGACTATTTGTGTAGTAATGGTCTGGTACATGATTTAGATCAAGGGCTGGTAAGCCCAGATCAAGCGATAAAAAAAGGAAAAGATGAAAAATAAATCAATAAATGCCGTTTGGTATATGCTATTGTTATGTACTACTGCTGTGTTTGTACTGCTATCTTGCCAAAAAACTGAGTTTATGCCGGAGCTTGTGGGGGAGGAAGTTCCCTATAAAAACGAAGCTTCACAGGATGTTACGCAACTATTGACAACGCATAACGAAGCAAAAGTTTTTTTAGCAGCATGGCAGAAAAGTAACATTGTAGCACTGATTAAGGCTGCTGGAGTCAATACAAAAGTGACCGTATTGGCGCCAACCGATAATGCGTTAAAGCAAGTTGGAATAACACTAGAGACTATTCAAAAAATGACTACTGAGGAAGCTGCCGATTTCGTTCAATTTTACAGTTTTTTAGGAGATCTTAACCAAATTAAACTTGGTAAATATAGTCTCATGGTTCGATCGATGTTAAAAAATCAAAATTATCGAGTACCTTTTTATGATAATACCGAGCCAGTCGGCAGACGTTACGACATCTATGCTTATCGTCATTATCTCGCTGTGAAAGATGGCGATTTGCTAGTCAATGGTAAGTCTAAAGGAAAATTAGCTTATGAGCCCGCGACAAATGGCGGTATCTATATGTTGGAAAAAGTGATCGAAAAGCCTACTATGACCATATTGGAGACGCTAATAGCTGACGGAAGGTTTACTTTTTTTGTGGAATCCCAACGTTTATCCGAGGAAATGTTTTATGAAAAAATGTTGGATGATATTGAGCCTCTATGGGGATATCGTATGAGTAAAGAGGAGTTTTTGAGCTATTATCCAGAGGCCAGAGTTTCCTATCAACGAGGATGGGATATCGATAGGGATCCATTTTACAATGAGTTACCTAATCTCAACCTGACAGCCACATTTGCACCAACAGATGATGCCTTTCGAAAAGCAGGGTTTAATAGCGTGGCCGATATTCTAGCTTTTAATGCTAAACGGGGAGATGTAAGATACGACGACTTGTATTTTGAACCACGTGGATCATATCCGACAGATACTTTATTCAGTTTTCATCGCAATTGGGGCAGAGTGTTTGCAACTGAGGATCCTGCTTATGGCATAGCGATGTCCAATAATACAGTCTTTTATAGTAATGATCTGGATCCTGCCTTGTTAAACGATTATTATGTGAATATAGGGGGGAGTAGTCAGGTTCGATACGCTTATAAGATGCCTTTAGCTTTTTCTAAAAATGGAAACCAGATCCAAATGAAAATCAAAGAAGCCGAGCAAGCACCGATCAATATTATTGAGACAGATATCAATACGGTTAATGGACCGATCCACGTTGTTGATAACCTACTGCTTCCAAAAGGATTTAAACTTAAATAAAAGATGAGACGACATAATTTTAGTTATAGCAAGTGTAGCCTATTTTTGCTGACGATCAATCTATTATTTGCTTGTAAAAAGGAAGAAAACACGACGAATTTTGACAATAATAAGGTCAACTTGGTCGTTGCCGATAATTTTAATTTATCGGTATTTAATGCTGCATTGCGCGTCAGTAATATGGATAAAGAGCTGCAAAAGGGCGAAGGTCCCTATACTTTGCTTGCTCCATCCGACAATGCCTTTGGAAAGGCGGGTTATCCAACTGTGGTGAGCATGCTGTCTGAACGCGCAGCAATAGTTTCTAATATCGCTAATTATCACATACTGGATGGAAAATATGAGCTCAATAAGCTTCCTTTTCTGTTTAATCAAGAATTGAAAACACGTCGCGGTAAGGTCTATGCCACACACTGGGTCAAAGGCGCCGATACAGTACTGACACTGAATGGAGCACGTATATTGACACAAAATTTGCCTGCATCTAATGGACTGATTCAAGTGCTCGACCGCGTTATGACTCCCTATGTACATGATAAGATTGTCGATGCTATCAACGCAGATGCGAGTATCAGCATATTTGCTCGTGCTATAAAAAGGACCGGCATTTTATCCGAAAAAACAAATCAGGGAGCCTATACGGTTTTTGCACCGAATAATGCTGCAATGACTCTGCTGGGATTTCAATCCGTGCAGGATGTGGAGCTGGCCAATTTGGACGACCTGAAAAAGATAGTCCGCTATCATATTCTCCATGACCGTCGTTTTGTGTACGACTATATCTTGAGTACGGGTGATACAAATATGTCTAAGCAAACCATGCTAGATGGTAACAGTGTTGACATTAAGTTGGTTCCAAATACCAGTTCTCCGGGCTCTTTTAGCGGCATAACACTTCGGGGTTTGGGGAATACAAATGATGTCTTATTACAGAAACAGGATATCCTTACCGGAGATGGGGTACTACATATTGTTGATCAGGGGCTCCGGCTAACACAGTAATAAGAAGATTTATCTAACGAATTAATGAAACATAGCAATGAATAGATATCAAAATGACAGTATATGCATAGGAAGATCAACCATGACTTTCTATCCTATAATGTCAATACTAAAGCTAATTTTACTCTTTTTGTTTCTTTTGCAAGCGCTCAATTCTTTTGCGCAGGAAACTTCGGGTACAATTAACGGAAAGGTGCAAAGTAGCAGTGGAACTCTTGTGGAGAAGGCGACCGTTACTGTGATACACACACCAACAGGGACCCGTTATGTGCAATCGACCGATAAAGATGGACGTTTTACTTTAAATAATATTCGTATTGGCGGTCCATATACAGTTGATGTAAGTAGCATTGGATTACAAACAGAACGTAAAGAAAATATATTTGTGCGTTTGGGAGAAACCTTGCAGACGGACTTTATTATGCAACAGCGTAATGAAACACTTAGTGAGGTCGTTGTGACTGGCCGGAAAGCTGATACAAGGGCTGGGACAGTAGGGACGGGAAATCATTTCAGTGGCGCGCAAGTAAGGAATATGCCTACAGTCAACCGTTCGATTACTGATGTAACTCGGCTTACACCGCAAGGAAGTCGCGATAATAGTTTCGGTGGTACAAACTTTAGGTATAATAATGTCACGATAGACGGTGCCATCAATAATGATGCAATAGGTTTTAGCCCCTCTCTTGGTGGACAAACGGGGACCTCAGGAATGGCAGGGAGCAGTACAAGAACAAACCCCATATCAATAGACGCCATTCAGGATATGCAAGTATATTTGGCTCCCTACGATGTCAAGATCGGAAATTTTACAGGCGGTTCGGTCAATGCTGTCACGCGAAGTGGTACAAACCAAGTTGAAGGATCGGTTTACGCCTATGGACGGAATGCCGCGTTAACGGGTAAGGACCGGGTGGGAACTTTGGGGAAAATGAATAAAGATTTTTATGATTATCAAACAGGTTTCCGAATAGGGTTTCCTTTAATAAAAGATAAATTATTCTTTTTCAGTAATGAGGAGTTTACCAGGCGCCAAGATCCTACGCAGTTGCGTGTTGGGACTATCGAAACAGCTCATATTTTGGAGCAGCGCGATGTAGAAGCAATAGCCGAAGCCGCTCGTTCACGCTATGGTGATATTTTTAATATTGGAACCGCAGGTAATTATACAAATTGGTCCCGGTCAACCAAGTTTTTCAATCGTTTAGACTGGAATATAAATGCCAAACATCAGTTGGCAATCCGTAACAATACAATCTTTAGTAAGGCAACTCATATGGATCGGGATCAACAGGATTTTCGGTTCAGTAGTATGGCCTTTGAACAAGAAAACAACCAAACAAGTACCGT
Organism: Sphingobacterium sp. UBA2480; assembly: GCF_002341965.1. Classification (NCBI taxonomy): domain Bacteria; kingdom Pseudomonadati; phylum Bacteroidota; class Sphingobacteriia; order Sphingobacteriales; family Sphingobacteriaceae; genus Sphingobacterium; species Sphingobacterium sp. UBA2480. The sequence continues at coordinate 251,179 of NZ_DDPA01000003.1, forward strand.
TGCAGAATTGAAAAGTAGATTTAGTAATAATCTTTCTTCCAATATTGTGTTGGGATATACACAGGTAAATGATCGACGCGACCCTTTAAGTGATCCTTCCTTACCTCAGGTACAGATACAAGGGCGTACACCGGGCACAACAATTTATCTTGGAACTGATCGTGAAGCTAGTATATTTAATATGCGACAAGGTACCTGGGAGATTACGGCCAATCTAAATTGGACAAAAGGTAGGCATAAATTGTTATTTGGAACACATAATGAGCTTTATCGCATTCGGTATGGGTTTGTTAACAGTTGGAATGGTCGGGTTGATTACAATAGTATTGCGGATTTCGTCGCGAATGTTCCGTATCGCGTAAGAGGAAGTTACAACTATAAGGATAATTCACGTTCTTACATTCTGGATCATCCCGCGGCTAACTTCTCTGTTGATATGTATAGTCTCTACATTCAGGATGAAATCCGTATCAATGATCGTTTCCAAATCATACCTGGACTTCGTGCGGATTTGGCAGCATTGCCAACAATGCCGACACGAAGTGATAAAGTCAATGACATGTGGTCTGACCCCACTTTTGGCACAACCTACACCTATATGCCACCAAATCGGTTAAGAAATGAGTTTCTAAATAGAATACAGTTGTCTCCGAGAATTGGCTTTCGATGGGAGGCAATGGACAATAAGCAACTGACTGTCCGGGGTGGCGCCGGTTTGTTTACAGGACGTATACCGTTTGCCTGGTTGGCTTATGCATACTATAATACGGGTAACAGTTATGGTGCTTTCGATCAAAAAGCAGACCAGAAACCATTTGCACCCGGCTCTGACCCTATAAAGCCAAGTCCGAATGGAATAGGTGAGTTTATAGCGCAGAATGGCGCTGTTATTAATGATCCAAGTACCGGAAAAACGCAGGTTGATCTGGTCGATAACAATTTTGTACTGCCGCAGGTGCTGCGGTCCAGTTTGGGTATAGATTACAAAGTTGAAAGCTGGAAATTTACGGTTGAAGGTATTTATACAAAGAATATTAAAGATGTTCTATTTCAGCAGCTGAACAACAAGGATAACCCATTATGGTATGGGTATGACGTCAATAAACAACAACCTGTTTATAGCGGTACTGTGGATAATCGTTTCTCGAATGTATATCTTCTGCGTAATACCAATCAAGGTTACCGCTACAGTATAACAGGGACCATTGGGAAAACGATCAAAGAAAAATTGAATGCCACGCTGAGCTATACCTATGGAGAATCAAAGGATTTAAGTAATGGCGTACGTAATTCTATGGAAAGTAACTGGCAACTGAATCAGTCACTTATTCCTAATAATCCAAAGTTAGCTTACAGCAATTTTGATATCCGTCACCGTATCGTTTCGAGTATAAATTACGAACAAACTTGGCGTAATGCAGGGCGTACGAATTTTACCTTGTATGTCAGTGCGCAATCTGGAAGTCCATTTACCTATGGTATCGTCAATAACAGCATACAAGGCTTGCCACAACAAGTAAGTTTGGTTTATATTCCAAGACAGACGGAAACAATTCATTACTTTAAAGATCTTGCAAATGGTCTTTCTGCTCAGCAGCAAGCAGATGCTTTTAATCGGTTCATTGATGGTAATGATTATCTGAGCTCCCGTAGGGGTGATTTTACAGCGCGTAATATGGGACGTACACCATGGAATGTACAGGCAGATCTTCGAATTGCACATGATCTCTTTCTTCAGAAGTCAAAGAAACAATTTATAACATTTTCGGTGGATGTTATGAACTTGACTAATCTAATTTCCAAGAAATGGGGTATTCAATATTTTTCGCCCAATACATTTAATTCGACGAGTAGTGTGGGTCTTACCCCATCATTATTTCCGCCGAGGCAAAATGCTGATAGCTGGCCCGTATTTACCTTTAGTGATCCTGGGCAGCCTTATAGCATCGATTATTTTAACTCAAGAGCACAAATACAAGGTGGGGTTCGATATACATTCTAGTTTGGTCATTTGGGAAAAACCTAAAAGGATAGCGGATATATAGTTATAAGAATTTATTCCAATGAAAAATACAATTAATCTAGTCATCATATCTATATGGATGGCTATTGCGACGATCGGTTGCAGTAAAAAGGAAGAATTGGTCGATAAAATTCCGGCTAAAGTGGATAGTTATTACCCTAATTCTGGTAAAGCAGGTACACTAGTTACGATTGAAGGAGAAGGCTTCAGCGGGGCAATTACAGAATTTTCTGCAACAGTTGCAGGGAGTTCGGCAGAGGTGATTAGCGCTACTCCAACATCGGTTGTTTTACGTGTGCCAAAAGGTGACAAAAGTGGCGGAATTGTCTTGAAGTATGGAAGTAATAGTTTTGATGTTGGTACGTATACCTATCAAGATCTTTCAGTCTCAAAAATTTTTCCGACAAATGGTACAGGCGGCACCCAACTACGGATTGATGGGGAGGGCTTTGGTAGTACAGATAAACCTGCAGAAGTCTATGTTAATGGCAAAAAAGCTTTGGTTGTGAGTGTTACAGATAAATTAATCGTTGCAGAAATTCCGGAAGATGCGGGGTATGGTGCTGTAGAAGTTCGTGTGGATGGTAAAAAGTCGCAAGGACAGAATTTTACTTATCAGGTCGTCCGCAGTATTAAACCATTAACAGGTGGGGCGGGAACCAAAGTTACCCTAATGGGTGAAGGCTTCGAAAAAGTCAATTCGGGGAATATCGTTGATTTCAATGGAAAGATCGCGGTCGTATTGGAGTCTAGTCCTGAAAAAATTGTCGTAGTGGCTCCAGCTGGTGTCAGTACCGGACCTCTATCCGTGAATATCAATGAACAGAAGATTTCGGGTCCGAAATTTACGGTTGTAGGCAAGCCTGAAATCGGCGCAGTCTCTCCTTTGAGTGGCCCAAAAGGGGCTGAAATGATAATAAATGGGCTATTATTTAGTAAAGAACTTGATGAAAATCAGGTTTTTATAAATGGAAAGCAAGTTGCTATTTCTTCAAGTAGTGAAAATCAGCTTAAGTTGATCATTCCTGGTGGAACTGGATCTGGAAAGGTAAGGGTTGTAGTCAACGATCAATCCGTGGAAGGACCACAGTTTAAGGATCAGACGCTTGGTATTCGTTCTATAAGTCCAGACAATGGTTTGGCGGGAACAAGTGTAACTTTATTGGGAACTGGATTTAGTACAAATGCTGCCGAAAATAGGGTTTATTTTAATGGTGTTTTGACCCCTGTGACAAGTGCTAGTGAGAATAAGTTGGTTATGGAGGCACCACAGGGTGTTTCAACAGGCGAGGTAAAGGTAATCGTTGGCGGTCAGGATGCTTTAGCACCGCAACCGTTCCGTCGCGCAGGTGTAATGACATTCGTAGGGGGGCCAGGAAGTACGGTATTCGGCAATAACCTAGCTGGAATGGCGATAGATGCGCAGGGAAATTTATATGTCGCAGATCCGGAGAATAAACAAGTTAAAAAGGTGTCCCCGACTGGAAGTGTATCTATTTTGCAGGTAGATGGTGCCAATGCTGTATTCGACTATCCTACAGGAATAGTTGTTGACCCACAAAATAATATTTATGTCAGCGATCAGCGAGCAAATCAGATTTTTAAAATTACACCTGCGGGCAAACGTACTGTATATGCAAAAGGATTTTCTCCGGGTGCAATGTGTTTAGATCTGTCAGGGAATTTATATGTGGCAGTAGCTGGTTTTGCGCAGGGAATAAACAAAGTCAACCTGGCTGGAGGTTATACGAAGGTACCCGGACCTAGTTGGGTAATGGCTAAGCCCTTTGTGGATAGTCAAGGAGTTTTGTATTATTCGGATCAGAACACGAGCAGCAATAACGGGATCGAAATTGTAAGACCGGGTGATGCACGTGGGGAACGTTGGGTTGGAGGTTCGGATGCGGGCTATCAAGATGGGATTGGAACGAACACATATTTCAACGGAATAGGCGGTATCACAGCAGGATTAAATAACAGATTGATTGTTGCCGATAACCACAATTATGCTATTCGGGAGGTCAATATGTCGACACGAGAAGTGATTACTTTGATAAAGGGAACGAATGGATATGTGGATGGGACTTTATCGACAGCACGTTTTGGTCTGATAAAAGATGTGGTAGTAGATAAAGATGGTAATGTCTATCTTCTGGATGTTAGTAATAAAGCTATTCGGAAACTGTTTTTGAAATAACAATTGTACATAAATCCCCGATGCAATCGTATTGTTTTTTAGGAGCTCCTCTCTTTAAAAATAATGCGGAGTATGTGTCGGGGATTTTTATGTTAATAATGAAACGACAGCTTTAGCTATTGTGGCAAATTGACAATGATTAAAGTGTATTATTCGCAAGTAAGAAGTCTCCGTAGAAATCGGGGATATTGCTGTCGTAAATTGCATTTGCGACAGCTGATATTGGGTAGTCGACTTTAACGATCTCGGCATTAATTTGTTTTTCAGATAAGGTGATTATTGTGTAAGTTGCTTTTCTGTCTTTTTCCTTACTTCGGCCCACCGAACCACAATTGATAAAAAAGACGTCTCCATCCTGTTGAATATAAGAATGGTGTGTATGTCCCATCACCAGAATATCGATTGCTCTTTGCTTTAATAGGGTCGATAGAGCATGCTTTGGAGTTGATTCATGGATGTATTCGTCATTGCTTTGGAGACTGGCATGGACAAGAAGGATTTTCCTAAAACTCGTTCCAAGCTTGAAGGTTAGTTCAATGTTGTAGGGTAATGTTGCTAACCACTTTTTATGAGGGGCCGATATCTCCTTCTTGCTTATGTTGATGGCGATTTCTCGATTTGAAGTCTCTATTACATCATGGTGTGGTAAAGGGATAATGGCTTCGTCAAAAGCAATTCTTTGGTCATGGTTTCCCAGTAGACATGGAATGTTTTTTTCTTGTATTCTGTCAATGACTTCATTCCCCCAGGGGGCGAAATCAACAAGATCACCTAAGCAGTAGATTTGTGTTAATCCGCTATTTTTGATATCTTTTAATACCGCATCCAATGCAATTAAATTGGCATGAATATCACTTATTATGGCAAGTTGTATCATATTCTTATGCTACAAACATAATCATTCGGGTAATCAGTCAACCTACAATTTACGAGGTAAGGAAGAAAATGATAATAGCATTATAATTTTTGTACTAAAAGGGGAGTAGTTGGTTGAAATTGGTGAAGAAATACTTTAAAATAAGCACATAGCTAATAGCCTCAGATATGTGCTTATTTAGGTGGTACGTTACTAAAGATTCATTCCACCGGATACCTCAATACGTTGTCCGTTGATCCATCTTGCGTCTTCGGTACAGAGGAAGGCCACCACGCCGCCGATATCGTCAGGTACACCAGCACGTCCTAAAGCTGTAACAGCTGCAATATGCGCATTTGTTTCTTTGTTATCCCGCACATGCCCGCCACCAAAATCAGTCTCGATCGCGCCAGGAGCAACAACGTTTGCTGCAATACCTCGAGGACCGAGTTCTTTGGCAAGATACCTCGTCAGTACCTCTATTGCTCCTTTCATCGAGCCATAGGCAGATGATCCCGGAAATGCAAAACGTGCGAGACCAGAGGAAATATTGATAATACGTCCACCATCATTCAAATAGGGAAGAGCTTTCTGCGTGAGAAAAAATACCCCTTTATAATGGATGTTATAAGCTGTATCAAATTGTTCTTCTGTGGTTTCTATAAAGGGGGCATATAAGGCGGTTCCTGCATTATTGATTAGGAAATCGAAGTTTGATTGCCCAGTTTCTTGTTTTATATGCTGTGTAACTCGTTCGATGAAGAGATCAAAAGACTGCACATTACCTGCATCCAATTGGAATGCAGCTGCATGCTGACCTAAAGATTGTATCGTAGCAACTACATGATCTGCTTCCTCCTGATTGCTATTGTAGGTTAGAATGACATCGATTCCTTTTTTTGCAAGGCTAACAGCCATGTTTCTACCTAAACCACGGCTTCCGCCTGTTACCAATGCTATTTTACTTGTAGCCATTTTAATTTGTTTTAAAGATCCAACAGCACAAAGATCCTCCGAAAAGTTATACTTTTCCTTGCGAAATACAAATGGATATTTGCGAAATTCAAATTATAACGATTGAGAACGAAAAATGTTTGGGGCAAAGCCAGTTTGCTTCTTGAAAAAATTGGAAAAATGAGCGATCTCCTCAAAGCCAAGTGAATAAGCAATCTCAGAGACATTCCAATCGGTTTGTCGCAGTAAAATTTTTGCCTCCTGTGTGACTCTGGCTGCAATGACATGGCTGGTTGTTTTTCCCGTATTTTCCTTTAAAATTTTATTCAGGTGATTGACATGTATGGCAAGTCGTTCCGCAAAATCATTAGCTGTCCGTAGTTGTAAACGTTGCATTGGAGATTCAATGGGAAATTGTCTTTCTAGCAATTCTATAAATAATGAGGTTATTCTATTAGAGGCATTATGTGTGGGATTTGTTATACTTTTGGGTTGCAGCTTTTGCCCATAATGAATGATCTCAAGAACATAATTTCGCAACAGATCGTATTTAAAGACGTACTCTGAAGAAAGCTCTTTATTTATTTTTACGAAGATTTCCTCTATTTCAATACGTTGTTCTTCTGATAATTGAAAAATCGGAAGGCCGCCCGGTTGAAAGATAGGGAGATCATCTATGTTAACACCACTTTTATTTCGGGTTAGAAATTCATCGGTGAAAACGCAGAAATAACCCTTCTGATGCTCGTCTTTCGGTATCCAATGGTAAGGAACTTTTGGGGTAGCAAATACAAGTGCTGATTCATCGATTTCGATCACTTTGTCGGCATATTCAGCCGTGTTTTTCCCTGTGATTAAGCTTATTTTATAGTACGTACGCTTATTGTAGGGCATGATCGGTTTATCTTTTAATGTAGCTGCAAGTTCCTCAAAGTTGAATACATTAAAATGACCAATCTCTCTTGCGATCTCTTTTGGAATGCTCGCATTGATCTCCTGATAAAACTGTTCAATGGAAGTTGTTTTCATTTAAATTCGATTTGCAATAATCAAATGTACTGGTTTTAAATTACATTCGATACTCGCAGTTATGTTTTTGAGATTTTGCTATTCTCATCTTAATGTAAATTGCAATATTATATTTTGCACAATATAATTTCTTACCATACATTTGTACAAACAAAACAAATTGAAATATGAAAACGTTATATAACATCGGCGCGACAGCCAAAGGAGGACGAAACGGTCAGGTAAGAAGTGAAAATGGTGTACTGGATTTAGCTGTTCGTATGCCAAAAGGACTAGGAGGTGCGAATGATGATTATGCCAATCCAGAGATGCTTTTTGCTGCAGGTTACGCTGCGTGTTTTGATAGTGCCTTGAATTTGGTCATTAGGTCAGAAAAAGTAAAAACTGGAGAGACTTCGGTAACTGCACATGTGAGTATTGGACAATTGGATAATGGTGGTTTTGGATTGGCTGCAGAATTACATGCAAATATACCTGGCGTAAGCTTAGAGTTAGCACAACAATTAATTGAAAAAGCACATCAAGTGTGCCCTTATTCAAATGCAACTAGGGGTAATATGGATGTCAAATTGACGGTATCAACTAACGAATAATATATGAATTATATTGCCAACGTGCTTACAGCACTCGTACTTTTAGAACATGTATACATTGTATGGATGGAAATGTTTGCTTGGGAAACTGCAGGAAAACGTAGTTTTGGAAAGGCTCTCCCGGCAGAATTATTTAAGCCAACGAAGGGGCTTGCTGCAAATCAAGGGCTCTACAATGGCTTTCTCGTTGCAGGTTTAGCCTGGTCTTTTTTTATCAATGACCCCATCTGGAGTCACAATGTACGCCTGTTCTTTTTAGGATGTGTCCTTGTTGCCGGTATTTTTGGTGGAATTACAGCGAGCAAAAAGATATTTTTTGTACAAGGAGTTCCTGCATTGTTGGCGTTGTTATCCGTTATACTCGTAAAATAAAAATATAATTATATGTCATTAATAGAAGATTTACAATGGCGTCATGCTGTGAAAGCATACGATCCGACAAAAAAAGTTAGTCAAGAAAATATAGATAAAATCGTTGAAGCAGCGCGCTTTGCACCGACTTCCTCGGGCTTACAGCCATTTAAAATATTGATTGTTGAAAATCAGGCATTGAAAGAAGAATTGGCAAAAGGAGCACTAAATCCAGACTGTATGCGTGAATGCTCACATGTGCTTGTTTTCGCTGCATGGGATCGTTATACAGAAGAACGTATTGATAAAGTTTATGATTTTACTACAGATGAACGGGATTTGCCAAGGGGACGCTTTGGCTCCTATACGGACAAGTTAAAATCTATTTATCTGAATGAAGCTGCAGAAAGAAATTTTGCGCACACGGCAAGACAGACTTACATTGCTTTAGGTTTAGCTTTGGCTCAAGCAGCGGAACTCCGCGTTGATTCCACGCCTGCCGAGGGCTTCGATAACCGCGTCGTGGATGAGGTTTTACAATTAGAAAAACATGGACTTAAAAGCGTTTCATTGATGTATGTTGGTGTGGCGGACTCTTCGAGAGATTGGATTTCGTCAATGAAAAAGGTTCGAGTACCCAAGGAAGAGTTTGTCGTTGAGTATAAATAGTTGATTATTCTCTTTCAATCCCTCGAAAACTCAATAACTTTGCAAGATGGATGATTTATTAAAATTAGATAAACAGCTTTGCTTTTCAGTGTATGTGCTACATAGGGAAATTATGCAGCAGTATCGAACTATTCTTGAAGAGATTGACTTGACCTATCCACAGTATATCACCATGATGGCTTTATGGGAGAATGATGAGCAAACAGTAAATCAATTAGGAGCTAAGTTATTTCTGGATAATGGAACGCTTACGCCACTATTGAAGCGCTTGGAGACTAAAGCTTTGCTTACTCGAACACGAAGTAAAACTGACGAGAGGGTAGTCAAAATCAAACTTACAAAGCAAGGATTACAATTAAAAGAAAAGGCAAATTGTGTTCCCATGCAGATTTTTGAAGCCTTAAAGCTCGACTATGCTGATATGGTTCAGCTTAAAGCCTTGGCAGAAAAAATCGTGAATAATGTTGGAAACAGCTAGTTTTTATACGATATGATATCAAAAAAAAGGATTAAATACACCTGCCTGTATTTAATCCTTTTTTTTTGATATGGATTGTCTTGAGCTATAAATGTTCACGTGCCTTTTATTATACATCATTTTAGCATATTTCGGATTTTTTGACAGGACTATAATGTGGAGATTCGTGGTATGGAAAATGTCATTCAAAACATAGAAAATCTAGATTGGCCTGCGATTACAGAAGAAATGCATAAACAGGGTTATGTAGTCATTCCAAATCTATTGACAGATTTACAATGCGATCTATTAAAAAAAGGGTATAGCGATTCGACGCTCTACCGTAAAACTGTCGTTATGGAGAGATATCGATTCGGAATAGGAGAGTACAAATATTTTGACTACCCACTACCAGAGTTGATTCAAACAATTCGATCCCAACTTTATCCCCATCTGGCCGTCATTGCTAATGCTTGGTTTCGTGCGCTGAAAGTCGATAAGTCGTTTTCGATGAAACATGAAGACCTTTTGACGGATTGTCGCTTGAAAGGACAAGAACAGGCAACAGTATTGATTTTGAAATATAGTCAAGGAGGTTTCAATACCCTACATCAGGACTTATATGGAGAAATCTATTTTCCGATGCAAGCGGTGTTTATGTTGAACGAGCCAGAAATAGATTTTACAGGGGGGGAATTTGTCCTAACGCAACAAATACCTAGAGCGCAGTCAAAGGCTATTGTTTTAAAACCCCAAAAGGGAGATCTCGTCCTATTTGCGACAAATTTTAGGCCTGAGAAAGGACGAATCGGATATTTTAGGGTTAATATGAAACACGGGGTGAGTGAAGTTACGGCAGGTGAACGCCATGCGTTGGGTATTATTTTTCACGACGCCGAGAGATAAAACCCGCACAATGGAATGGCATAAAAATATATCAGATGCTTCATTGCACGCCAAGATTCGAACCGGAGAAATTCGCTTAGGAGGCAATGAAAAACTAAAAATTTATGGATTGCTTTGTTGTATTTCGGGAAAAAGGATGAAGCGGGAGAACAGGGTCTTTTTTGCCACTGAGCAAGAAGCGCTAAAGCATCAATATCGTCCTTGTGGGCACTGCTTAAAAGCGAACTATGTTGAATGGAAGGAAAAAAATAGGAGATTTGGTGAAGTGTAGGTCGCATTAAGTTCTCTTAGATAGAGAATCTAAGTAAATCGAGTTTGGAAAAAGTATCTTATGTCAATTTCCTTGTGTATTGTTGAATTTTGTGTTTATCTTGAGGCAGGGTTAGTTATCGTAGATCAAAAGAAAAATGCGTTTATTTTCGATTGCTGTTTATTTTATTTTTTCGGCTCTGCTGTTGATAAGCTGTGAAGAGCGAAGGCGAGATACTAAAGTATTGAGTTATATGGCGCATAATGAACGGGATAGTGCCCGTTTGGATCTTAATCTTTTTGAGAGCCGTTTTTATGGCAAATTGTTCTTTTATAGACCTGGAGGTGAGGTTGATTCGGGAGATATTCGCGGGAATATCCAAAAAGACACATTGCTTGGGGACTATTATTATACGCCATTTGGCTGGGGACAGAAAAAAAGAAGACCCTTTGTTTTATTAAAAAAAGGGTCTCTGTATATTTTAGGTACAGGAACGGAGCAAGTGTATATGGGAATTCCACATTATATACCTTCAACCGTCAATTTCCAAGACCCAAAGTTTATCTTTGAGAAAGTTAATCAGTAGCCCTAATCATCTAAAATAGGCGTCTACAGTATATTTTTTAAACGAATATATTGTAGTAGCATAATGGTTTTTCCATCTTTGATTTCACCTGTATCAATCATATGTAGTGCTTCTTCGATATTGATTTCTAAAATTTCAATATGCTCTTCCTCTTCTTCTAAACCACCGCCATCGCCAACTTTCATGTTATTGGTGTATTCTGCTATAAAAAAATGTAGAATTTCAGTTACAGAACCTGGAGACATATAAGCTTCAAAGATCTTTTTTGCTTCCTTAATCTGATAGCCTGTTTCTTCTTCTGTTTCCCTGCGTATACAGTCGTGGGGAGAATCTTGATCAAGAAGACCTGCACAAGCTTCGATAAGCATACCTGATTCATTCCCGTTGATGTAGGTGGGTATTCGAAATTGTCTTGTTAATATGACTGTTTGAGTACTGGTATTATAGAGTAAAATGACAGCTCCATTGCCACGATCATAAGCTTCTCGGCTTTGTTGCTGTATCGTGCCATCGGGTTTGCTGTATTGATAAGTCACTTTTTTTAAAGTGTACCAGTTGTCTGATAGAATTTCAGTTTTTACAATTTTAATATCTTTTATTGCCATTTTTAGCGCGTTAAAGTCAAAAGATAAAAATAAGAATTGCAATCCAAACTAAGCAGGAAAAACTAAGAGAAGCCTTGATGAATTTATACGAAGTGTTGATGAACCTCAGTGCGTTCTAAATTGTTTTGGATTCAGACCTGTGTGTTGTTTGAAGAAATTAGAGAAGTAAGGGGAGTCAACGAAACCAAGTTTGAACGAAATTTCTTTGATAGATAAGTCGGTTGCTTTTAACAATCGTTTTGCTTCCAAGATAGTTCGTTGTTGAATGAGCTGGCTCGGAGATACTTCGAGCTTTTGACGGCAGATTTTAGTAAGGTGCGGAGTGGATATATTAAGTTGTTTCGCATAGAAAGATACCGACTTCTCATGCTGAAAATGGATGTCAATTAACTCTTGCAACTTTAAAAGACGTGGATTGGAGTCATTATTTTGTTCATTTTGTACTATTTTCTGTACCTCTTTGCTTATTATAGATGCGACGACAGCTGTGCGAGAGTAGATAATTGCAGGAACGCAATTGTGATCCTCAAGTTCTTTTCTTATTGCATTAAATTCATAATAAAGCAGAGCAAATGTTTCGCTAGAGAGTGAGATAACAGGAGTACGTTGATAGTAAGCAAATGAAAAATGGAAATTGGGCGAAAATTTCTCGAAGTGTTCCCTATCGACCATCAATTGGAAACCAGTTGTATTGGCCCCTAATTTCCAACTATGAACTTGCTTTGGAAACAGGATATGGATTTGATGACGATCAATATGGTAATCTTTAAAATCAATCGTATGAACACCTTCTGCTTGGTCAAAAAGTACCAATAAAAAAAAATGATGCTGGTGTGGACGCGCTATATGATGTTCACCACGTAATTCCGAGTATAAATATCCTTGATTACCCGCAAGCTGGTCTTTTCTAAATTCTTGAATATCTATTGTTGGAAATAACTCCATCGAAATGACTTTGAACCTAAATATAACTATTTTATTTTAAACCATCTTCCAATACCTGTTTGCTGATGGTGAATTCACGATAGCCAAAGGCTCCGGATTTATAACCAATTACGGCGCCAAATTCAATGCTTTTTAAGGAAGATGTCTTTGGGAATACAGAAGAGCGGTATACATTGGCCGCAGCTAAAGGTTTTTCGAATACACGAAAGTGTATACCATCCTTTGAATAGGCGAGATAATTCATATCTGAGGTAAATCGGTCGACGTTTCCAATTGCCAGACATAAAAAATAATATCCATCAATATAGGAACCTTGCAGATGCCAAGTCGAATACCCCTTGCTGAATTCTAGCCAAGGTTTGTTCATAAATTCAACTTTCTTACTGTCGCGATATGCTGTAAAATCTAATCCATTTGTAGAAATACGCGATAGGATATTGGTCATAATTGGTGCTTTGTAGCTAGGCATGAAATCCACTTCGTAACTGGTCGTTAAACTTGTCGAATTTCTCACAAATGTTGGAGAAAGGATGTGGTTATCTTGGAAAGATGTTGGTTCATTACTATTATACACGAGTTCCAGCGGTGTCCAGTCAATCCCATTTTTTGATGTCTGCCTTACAATAACACGTTCAGCTTCTTCATTTAATTTTTTATTGTTGTTTGCGCTTTTGGCACCCCATTTTTTTAAAATTTTGCTTGAGAAAAAGCAACCTCTATAATATAGTTCGAATTCCTCACCGTTGAAATTCCAGTCTACATCGGACCAATAACCTTGATTGGGGCTACCATCTTTTTGGATGAAAGAATCTTCTAGTGCCGGACGTCGTTGAATAGGATTTATTAATCCTGCCGGAGTGATCCATTCTTTTCCATCATTAGAAACTACCACAGTCGGATTTTCATAGAGTGAGGCGGTACGATCTGACCCTATTATGCCAAAATATGGCGTAAATACCATCCAATATTTGTATCCTTTAAAACCGGCAGGGAAATATTCAACATCTGGGTGGCAATAACTCGCACTATTGCCAGAGATATCGCGTATCCAGCCTGGCAACTCTTCGCCAGGTTGGTTTGCATTGGCAGTTGTATTAATTTTTATTGAACCGAGGTCAGTTGTGAAACCTGTAGGTATGGGTAATTTATCTTTTTCAATGACTTCTGGATCCGGTGGTACAATTCCTGGATGAATATCTCTTTTACAACCAATAAATAACAAAAAGCCTAAAAAGAAATAGGTAATTCTCTTAAATGACATATAGATCAATAAAAATAAAATATAAATGATAATCCCTTACGGTATGACTTTTCCTGTTAATCTTAGCTAAATGATAGCAAAAATGATTTATTTTTTTTATTTCTCAAAATCGATTTAATAAAATACTTTTATATGTTATAAATATTTGGTTTTCTGGTTTATAAGTGTCTTTTTGACTTGTGTTGATGAAATAAACTAATGGATGATGTGCCTAAGGAACTTTCTGTTCAGATTTTGGACGATTCAGCAAACTTTCAATGCTTAATATAAATTTGTTATGTTTGGGAACGCGAAATTTTTTTCTATTAGTGACATGATAACAAGCTAGAAATCTATAAATTGCTTTGAGGTTCAACTTAATATTTTGCTGGATAACCTATATTTTTTTTTGATGCTGGCGAGGACTTTCTTGTAGTATTTCGTTTTATCGGTTTCGTCAATAACAACAATTTCAACATCGTTTGCTTGAAGTAATTGCATTTTATCTTTGGAGAGCGCGTACCATTTTTTTGTTGTATAATAGAAGAGTTTATTTTCAATAAAGGTACTTCGTCTATAAAACTTATTTCTGGCGCGGTAGGTTAGCAACCACCAAAGGTCTATTTCTACAAAATCAAGCGATAGGCCTAGGATATGGATATCCTTTGTAAAAAATAAATCAATCCATGATTGGAGTTTAGTATCTTTTTTTCGACTTAATCTTTTAATTAATGCAGCCTTGTAGACTGTTTGCGAATTATAATTTGTCCCATTAACGACATAATCCCTCATTTTTTGCAATTGACCACAGTAATGTTCATAACCGAGGTTAATGGAAGAGGGATTTAGGCAGTCGCCGTGGATGTGCCAATAGTTCGTGTTGCCGATTTGGTGTTTACGAAATACACTGTAGGTTGTTTCACGGATAAGGCCAGCATTTGCTGTTGCGGTTTCTCCTTCTAAACTGAATTCATAGTTAGTTGTGATGATATTTTCGATCGAGAGATCCCGAATTAATTGGTGGATTTCATTTTGATTGATTTGAGAGACACAATCCGATATATAGCTTTTAAGTTCTCTTTCATTAATATGCTTTTCTCGAATTGCGTTAAGGAATATTTCCTCATACAACATAGGGAACGGTTTTTGTCCATTTTCCAATGAGCTAACTTTATACTTTTCTTTGATGTTGTGTAGCAAATCACTCCAGCTTATCCCTGGTGAAATATTATTAATGTCGTTCCCGACTAATAAAGCAAACTTGTTCATTGTATTGTAAATCAAGATTTACGTCTGTAAAGTTAAATGAAGATGTCAATCGATCGCATCTTTTGATATAACATTTAATCGATTGAATTTAGATTTCTTCCATACGAATTTAATAAAAAATCGAAGGATTTTGTACATGACCACAGCGACGAAAGCGTTCTTAATCTCATTATATACCGCATGGAAACAATGTGATGTAAATTGAAACTTCTGTAAAAAATGGCTACGTCATTGCGATGGACGGATCAGTCAAATATGTTGGTTTTATTCGTCAAAAAAGGCTAGGCGAACCAACTTCCTAGCCTTCACGGTATAACTCATCCTATGCTATAACAAACAAATAACAAAGGAATACAGGAAATGTTTGATGTCTCTTCAAGGATGGTCTGTTGTGATATGGCTTGACAATGATATCACGGTCTTGGCAACATATTCCCATAAATTATAGTAGTATTTTGTTGTGTTATTCTCGCTTTTGAGAGTGCTATGAAGAGCAAGTCCTGTTAAGCTCGCTTTTGGTGTATACGTACATCGATGAAAATTTTGCACAATATTCGGTATCTGTAACCTACCGCTTACATCCAGCTAATAGTGCGCTTCACTGCGCAGGATCACGCTTAACTTTGTATAAAACAGAAGCTAAATAACTCGTAATAAAGTGTGTTTCCCTTCTCTCAATACAAGTTTTTTAGTGTAAGAACAGATTAATTCATAAAAAAATCGTGATATGGAAATTAAAGAAAACAAACTTATCGGTGTTTCTTATAGAGAAACACCAAACAAAGGTGGGATTATTAAACCCATTTATATTATTATGCATTACGACGGTGCGTCCAATGCTACAAGTGCAATTGATTGGATGACCGATTCCCGGAGCAAGGTTTCCGCTCATCTTCATATTAGTCGTGATGGTATCATAACGCAATTGGCGCTTTTTAATACAAAATGTTGGCATGCAGGCCTTAGTACTTGGGCCGGTCAAAAAGATTTGAATAACTGTAGCATTGGAATCGAATTGCAAAATAAAGGGATGGAGAGTTACACTGAAAAGCAGATCAATGCGGCAATAGCAGTATGTAAAGCAATTATCCGTACTTATCCGATTCGAGAGATTTTAGGGCATTCGGATATTGCACCTGGAAGAAAGGAGGATCCAGGGGTACAATTTCCCTGGGAAAAATTTAAACCGTTAACAAAAGGAAGTTATAATGGAATTACTTGAGATTTTAGAGAAATTGATTATCCCTGTAGCGACAGCTGTAGGGGGGTATCTTGTTGGAAGGCCTAAGCAGCAAGCCGAGGTGGAGGCGACAAATGTTGAGAATGCCGGAAAGGTAATTGAAAAATGGGAAGGCTATGCCAATAGGTTAGAGAAAGATATTGAGCATTTACGGACGATCATTGAAGATCTTAATGAAGGGTTACATTTGGCAAATGACGAACGTATGTCTTGTGCTAAGACTTTAGCGGATTTGCAGGTAAAATATGATGATCTTATGAAACTTTATAATAGGCTACAGATTGAATTAAAGCGCGTTAAAAATGAAAAATACACTACAGATAATCGCAATGCTGCTACTGGTTAGCAGCTGCGGTTTGTTTAAAAAGGTTGAGAAAACCAATGCATCACAAGAGTTTGGCATCAAAGAAAAAAATACAGAGTCTGCTACTATAGCACAGAAGACAGGACATATACAAGTTGTTGGATTAGCTAAAGAGGCTTTGGTAACAGATGAATATGTGATGCAAGTTGAAGGTGAGGGGATTCAGATTATGCAGGATGGCGTTGTTCAGCTACATAAGGGGAAAGTCTATGCGAAAAAGGAACATTATTCTGAAAAGCTGCAGCTTGAAAGAAGGTTAAATACCAATTGGAAAGATCACAAAGCAAAAAGTAGTCAGCAAATTGAAACGAAAACGGAGCTAACTAAAGAACAATCAAAAGAGGTTGCAAAACCAGCAGTGTCAAGTCTTCTTTATTTTTTAATGGGGTGCAGTATATTGGTCGGCTTGATTATTTGGTGGATAAATAAACGTAAGTTGATCAGAATTTGGTAGTTACCCATTAAAAAGATCGTTACCATTATATTTTAGTAAAATTCAGTAAATAACACGAAATAGTCCTTGAGTATAAAATTCAAGGACTATTTTGTAGAGCTGGATACAGTTGCTGAATGAGCAGAGCTGCTGTGATTGTATAAAATAATATTAATCCCCATCGAAATGCCGGTCAATAAGGTAATAATTGGCAATCTGTTTAATCTCTTTTTTGAAATCACGATAGAGGTCAAATTGATTGCAAGCACAGATGATAGATTTCTGTAATGTGTCATTGTTTATTTTTAAGTAAGGACCAAGTTCCTTGTATATGCTACTTTTTACTTTTGTTTTCAGATTATTTAATTTTTCCGGCTGAAAGATACGTAGAACAACGGCGATAGCTTTGTAACGATGCTGTATGTCCTTGTAATTGATATATTCGCCCATAATCTGCTGAGAAGGAATGCCCACAAATTGACAATAACAGTCAATTACTTGGCTGATTTTGGAAAGATCAGATTCATAGATCTTATCGATGGATTTTAGTATCTCGGGATGATTTTCTTTTAAGAAACTCATGATGAATGAATAATATAATGTGTTCATACGTTGTGAACGATTTTTGTCGGTTACTATACTGCTTTCCTCTTTTCGTAAAATATTGCTGGTTTTTTGTAGTTGATAATAATCCACTGGGTATACAATGGGCTGTCTGAGATGTTGTGACATGAGCTGTTCCATTTTCTTTTATCTTTAAGTATGAACTGATTTTCGTCTCGCAAATTGCAAATCCTACGAATAGCTGATCTGCTTACTACCCTGCTTATCTATTCTAGGGGTCTATATTTTTTTTATTGTTTAACAAAGTTAAACAAATTTGTTAATCTTGCAAGTTTATTAAAACCTAATTTTTACTTTTTATATGAAATAGTAAACTTATTTGTTTAACTGTAATGCTTTGATAGTTAGAATTTTATTGTTTTATTTTGATTGTCTATTTGTTTAGGTTTAATAAGTTGTGTAACTTAGTGTCAGATTGTTATATATTTGTGTAACATTTGTTAAATACCCGATCGACTATGGAAACTTATCCAAATAATAACTTTGAAGTTTTACGCTTGGAGATGCGCGTTACTAACCGTGAATTCGCGTCTTTACTAGGGGTACGCGAGCAGGTGTACTCGCGTATTAAAAAAGGAGAGTATCCTATTGGACTTACGATGAAAACACGTATTCAAGCGGCTTTTCCTCATGTTCAGTATGACTGGTTGCTGTATGGAAAAGGTGAAAGAATGGAGGTAGCTCCTTTAGTGCAACCCGACACGATAGCCATGCTTAGTATTGGTAATGGTAAGTCAATAGGATATTTTTCGGAGGACGTCAAGTTTATTGACGAAAATAAGAATAATATATTTTTTGAAGTTTCCCCAGGACGATATTTGATGCAGACAAAACTTGTCACAGAGAAAGCTAAAGCCGGGTATCTTTCTGGCTTTTCTGATGCTGAATATATGGACGATTTACCGGCACATTTTATTACAGTCACTGAGTTTCATAAAGGTGCCTATCGTTCTTTTGAAGTTAGTGGTGATAGTATGACCGATGGAACAGACGCAAGTGTATTGGACGGTGATATTGTGACGGGACGTTTGATTAAAAGAGAGTTATGGCAATCAAAATTTCATACCCACAAATATCGGTATTGGGTTGTTGTACATAAATATGAAGGAGTTATTATTAAAGAAATTGCTCATCATGATGTCAATAACGGAATTCTTACCCTTCGTTCGCTAAACGCTGATAAAACAAGGTACCCAGATTTTGCAGTAAGTTTGGATGATGTTGACCAAATTTTTAATGTTGTAGATATCAGCCGTTCGCTTTAGGAATAGCCTAGCTCGGATTATTTTCGGTTTGACGGTTCATCTTTTCATACCAAAGTTAATAGATGGACCTTTTTGCTTCAGCTATATATGCGATAAATTAACCCAATCGCGCACTGTTAATTGAAAGTTATCCGTACCAAGTTTGTATGGTGTTGCTAAAAAATATAGAAATAAAAACTAATTATATTAGTTTTTATTTCTATATTTGGCTATAAATTGAACGTATGCGGACATGTTGTTGCGTCCTATCTTGGCGCTCCTAGTATATATTTAACGTTAAGAAGACTGATAACGTGACGAGAATATTGGTTGCTCATTATTCAGGCATGTTCGTAGCGTTCAATTGAAATAATAGGTACATGTGCGTAGGTTATCAACGCGGGGTGGAGGAATTTTCGAATAATTGAACTATCTACTAAGCTGTACCTATGGACTTGCCATTTACTAATCATCATATGTTTATTTTTAAAGCCAGGTTTCGAAATCTGGCTTTTTTATTTCTTATGCTATCAATTGTTGTTAGTTTTAATCTTTGACAAAGCTTACATCGGTTATTTTATAGGAAAAATTATCTTTTTCCCGTTCATTTACAGGTTTTTCCATCTCATTGTAGTGTACTGTTCCTGTCATCTTGAATGTTGTATGAGAATCTAGGTTGATTTTTTCTCCCTTATCGTCAAATACATAAAAGTTCTTAAGCGTATAATTTTTCTGATCTGTAGGAATTTCAAATAAAACATTGTTCTTTTCTGTCCCTACAGGTAATATAACGCTGAATGCAGTGAACTTTTCAGAACTAAACGCATGAGATTTAACTACGAAATTCATGGCCATAGTTTTTGATTTTCCTGATGAGAATGTAAAAGAAGGCGCATCAAATTCACCTGTTAACGTAATAGTTTTGTTTTGGTTGTCATAGTTTGATTCGATCGCTTTTACCGTATCGACAGAACTACCATTGCAAGATGAGAACAACCCTATGGCTGAAGATACTAATAATGATGTTGAAATTAAGTGTTTAGTTTTCATGGGGAAAAATTTCATTAATTGTAAAGACTATTTTTATTGATAGATAACTTCTGCTTATTAATGTTTTGGTAATCTATCGAAGATTTTTTGGAATCTTCGATATACCTGCCTTCATGCTGATTTACACTCACATTCAATAACATCCGTCGATTAATTTTTATAAAAGTAAGGTATTGAGGAAGAGGTTTTAGCACTTGATTTAAATTCGGGGGGAATGGATTTAAATTCGCATACATTGGACTTTTTTTCGTCTAAAAGAGGTCGGTAAATAATAGCAAGTTTTTTTCGGTGGAAATGCCAGTAAACGGGCTATATGGTATTTGATCCTAAACTATTACCTCATATTATGATCAATTTCTTGCTTTAAAAAATACCAAGTTAATAATTAAACAAGTGAGTGTAAGTAAAGAGCAGCAAGTTCGGATGTTATTCCAAAATACCCAGGGTTTTTCAAAGGCATCACGTGCAAGTCTTAAAGATTTTTCTGGAGATATAGATAGGTCGATCGAGGCCAATTGATTGTTCAAGGGGACATTCTGTGTGCCTGTGACCACAATTACACCAATGATATAGCTTAGGCATGCTACTAGTATTAGATAAAATTTTGGTGACGATAGATCCAAAGATAATATTGTAGCCATCAATAATAAAATTGGAGCGCCTAGAAAACAGCAGTAAAAAGCTGAATTTAGTATTTCTTTATTAATATTTTGCATGGCGGTCAAATAGGCTTTATCGCTGAGTTTATCTAGCCCCAAATTGACCGAAAAGGTATACGAAAAAAATAAGCCTGATATAATAGCCGAAAATATTGTTGCCAGCGCTAAAATGATGTCTTGTAATTTCATGTCTATATTTTTTTGATGTATCATGTTTTGCTGAACTCATTGTCTAAGCGTTCTGATTTATCAAAGCATTGTTTTCTTATCGTAAATTTTTCGAAGGAGTTGAGGCTAAAAAAAATACACACTTTCGTTGCTCTCGACCTTAGACAATACAAAAGTTGTGATAATCAGGGAGTCAATATAGAATAAAAACGACAGTAACCTATTTTTTGTTAAATGACGCTGGAGTTGTGCCTGTGAAAGTCTTAAAGACACGAATAAAATGCGATTGGTCGGCAAATCCATTTTCATAAACAATTTCCGTTATCTTTCGGAAGTCTTTGCTATTGAGCTGTTTAAAAGCGGCCTGAAATTGTACCATTTTAGCGAATTGTTTAGCGGATATCCCAGTTTCCTTGAGAAACCTTCTTTCAAAAGTTCGGATGTTCAATGCTTCTCTTTTTGCAATTTCTTTAATAATGATTTGGCCCTGGCTTTCGATGATTTCAAGAATTGCTCGCTGAATCGAAAAATCAAGTTTATTTTTCTTGCTATCGAAAAAGCTGAGAAGCGATTGTGTCAATAGTTGGATGCTGTTTTCAGTTGTTGAAAATGAGGATAATGTGCCGGTAAGTTGGTGGAAGGTTGTATTTGAAGGAGTATTTAGATCATAACAGTCGTCGTTTATGCTTTCGGGCGAGATGCCCCAAAATGTCCGTAATACAAATGGGTAAAATTGAAAAACGATAATCTGAAAAGGGCCTTTTACATCGATTGAAATCGGTTTTATTGTCTGACCATAGAGGAAAATCTTTGACATTTTTTTATCATGAGGCTTGATTGTAAAATCACCATAGCATCGTTGAAACAATAAACCAGGGTAACCATCAGCATAAAAAGGTAAGTTTACGCAATCATTCGTCTGACTTTCAAACACTAGGATCGCCTTTACGAATAATGCAATGGATGTATCTGGACAGATAATCTGAGGCTTCATTTATAAATTGTTTGGCTTTGCTTTACGACTTTTTATAATTTTAAATATACAGAAATATGAAATAAGAATATATGGATAATCGTTGGATTTCGATTAGTGGATTTACTGTGACCCGTAGTGTTTAAAGTATATGTCGTTGATTCAACTTATTTGAAATAGTAGAGCGGTTTTTTTCTTCTCACCTGAAATAATTGTGCATGTTCCAGTAATTTAACATAATTATTTTGCCAATAATTGGCAATCCAATTTGAATCCAATGAAGGGTTGTAATGACTCAGGTCACTTTTTAAAACGACTGAATCCACTGCTGTTCCAACATTCCAAATGCTTATTTTGCTGTAACGTCCCCTGTAGGGAGGGGTATAACATTTAATAGCCTGTACGCAACTGTCAACCGAGGGATAATCATAACTGTCGAAATTATCCAATGTTGCAATGCTGATTTTCTGATAATTTTCATCAATCGCAAAGAGTTCTGAATGTGTTTCGATGATTTCTCCGCAAATTGAGTTCCTGGATTTCTCTTCGTTCCAGAAATACTGAATAGGAAAACTATGCTTATAAAGCATGGTTTTCCCTTTGATTTTAAGTGGTTGGCTATTGTGGTATTCACCTATCTCAATAAAGTTCTCAACCTTAGGATTAAACAAATAAGCATGTTCTTGCCACTTTTTGTTCCATACAATATCCTCAAAACCGTCTTTATTTTGATCGGTAAAAGATAATCCTGAATTATTGGTCCCATAATCCATATCTCGCATAATGAGGTGCCAATGATTATCCTCTAACTTTTCTACCTGAAAGAAACACGCTGAGTCGTTCTTAAAGACGGAAAATCTATAATGTTTTTCGGCTATAAAAGAACAGTTCTGTTCTATGAGGTTATAATCCTGAATTTTTAAGCTATCGATTTTTTGGTAGAGTAAAAAAGAGTCAGTTATATGCGTATTATCGTTTCGAGAATTGCAGCTATAAAATGTTATTGCGAATAGCCCCAATAATAATTTCCAGCTCTGGTTTATTATTTTTGTGCGGAGTTGCTGTTTGACATATCTCATATTAATTAAACTGTGCCGGTGCATATTATTGATCGTCTGAAATACTTTTGTTCAGTGAACTTTGACAATAATGGTTTTAATATTATGATTTGTATTGTTGTTAAATAGCGTACAAAATAAATTGACTTTTTATTATTGTACTCAAAATTGAAACTACCATTATAGTTGGCTCCCACTAAATTTATTTGTGTTCAGGTCGGCAGCTGAAAGCGTTTTTAGAAGTTCTCTAGCTGCGGCGCTACCTGCACGGTTTGCACCGATTGTCGATGCTGATGGACCATAACCCACGAGGTGAATTCTTGGTTCTTTTGCGACCATAGTCGCTAGTCTGCCTGCCATTTGAATGCCACCCTGTTTTTCTTTTGGTAGCACTGCGTCTAGATGGCTCAATGAACTTTTAAAGCCTGTATTCCAAAGTATAACATCTGCTTGTTGTTCTGTTCCATTGGCCCATTTGATCCCCTTTTCTGTTATTTCTTGAAACATTGGAAAACGTTGAAGGACACCCCGTTTTTCCATCTCCTGGATTTCTGTAGAATAGGGGAGGCCCGTAACGGAAACGACAGACAAAGGTGAAAGCCCCAATCGTACACGTTCCTCTACCATAGCAACCGCATTATGCCCGGCCATGTCATCAAATGGCCCCTCTCTGAATAAAGGCGGTCGTCGTGTTACCCAGGTTGTCGTTGTAACCTGGGAAATTTGGTCCAATAGCTGAATGGCAGAAATACCGGCTCCAACAACAATAACATGTTTGCCACGAAAATACTCTGCAGTTTTAAAATCCTTTGTGTGGAGTTGCTCGCCCCGAAATAATTCTGCACCTGGATAGGTAGGAATATAGGGGTTTTCCCATGTTCCAGTGGCGTTGATAATACCGAGTGCTGAGAAAAGAGTTTCTGCCGTATCGATATGAAAGCGATCTTGGTACATGTAGACTTTTTCTACTTTAGCTGGTCGATATACTTGAAGTCCAAATTTTTCTTCATAAAGTTTAAAATAATGGGGAACAGCGGTGTTGGCTTGAACTTCCGCCCCTTTTGTTGATAAAGTCTCCTCAAACGACATGCCGGGCAAATCGTGTATTTTATTGACTGTACTTAAGGTAAGGGAGTCCCAGCGAAATTGCCAGGCTCCTCCTGGTGTAGAGGCTTCATCCAGGATGATAAAATCCGGCCCGATTTTAAGTCCGAGCTTCTTCAAATGATAAGCAGCAGAAAGTCCAGCCTGACCCGCACCAATGACTGTAATTTTTGTTTTGTAGCGAATGTTCTTTATCATACGAAAGAGGAGTTAACGCCAACCAAGTTCGGGAGCTACGTGTTCCAAAATGGCTGAAAGAATGTGGACATTGTAGTCGACCCCTAGCGTATTTGGAATGGTCAATAATAGCGTGTCTGCTTCCTGTATTGCTTCATCTTGCGCTAATTCTTTCACGAGTTGATCTGGTTCTGCGGCATAACTTCGCCCAAAAATCGTCCGCTTGTCCGATTCGATTATCCCAATTTTATCTGTTTTGTCAGCCTCTTGCCCGAAGTAATAACGATCTAAATCATCGACCAGAGCGAATATGGATCGACTGACTGAAACGCGGGGTTCACTAGGGTGCCCTGCTGCTTTCCAGGCCTCTTTATATAAACGTATTTGTTCGGCCTGCTGAATATGAAAAGGTTTGCCATTTTCATCATATTTCAAAGTGGAACTTTGCAGGTGCATTCTGTTTTGAGCAGCCCATACAGCCGTGGCGTTCGATGCTGCTCCCCACCAGATACGATCACGTAACCCTTCCGAATGGGGTTCGAGCCTCAGCAGACCGGGCGGGTTTGGAAACATTGGATAGGGATTTGGTTCAGCGAAACCAATTCCTTTAAGTTTTTCTAAAAATTCCAATGCTTTTTGCCTTCCCATATCAGCATCTGTTTCGCCCTCGTTGATATTGTAACCAAAGTGACGCCAACCATCTATTACTTGTTCAGGCGATCCTCTGCTGATGCCGAGCTGCAATCTGCCCCCGGAGATTAGATCTGCAGCTCCAGCGTCTTCCACCATATAAAGGGGGTTTTCATAGCGCATATCAATGACACCGGTGCCGATCTCAATTTTTGAGGTTTTGGCTCCAATGGCCGATAATAAAGGAAAGGGAGATGCTAGCTGATTCGCAAAATGGTGTACACGGAAATATGCACCATCTATGCCTATTTCTTCAGCAGCTACTGCTAGATCTATGGATTGCAATAAAGTATCGCTTGCGGTCTGCGTACTATATGCGGGATGCTTGGACCAATGGCCAAAAGATAAAAAGCCTATTTTTTTCATAAATCACAATGGGATTTGATGTCAATCAAATTTAATAAATGTTGCGATTATATCGGTAGTTTGGATTGTCCGATGGGTGTCAATAATATATGGTTTGAATGAATTTGCCAAATGACAAGTAGGCTGTGGCTCAAAAAGAGTAATTTTATGTATTATTCAATTGTATAAGTGATTCAGAGTGATGCTTTCAGACAAATTATTACAACAGATCGAGTTTATTAAGGAGATCGACAAGATTAAATATATCCAGCGCAGGACAAAACTTTTCAATAGTGACCGTCCCGAAAATGACGCTGAACACAGTTGGCATCTTGCCCTAATGGCTATTGTGCTTTTAGAACATGCAAATCAATCAGTGGATTTATTGAAGGTAGTCAAAATGGTATTGATACATGATATCGTCGAAATCGATGCAGGTGATACTTTTATCTATGATACAGGAAAAAACCATACCAATACAAGTGCGGAGCGTTTGGCAGCTCAGCGGATTTTTGGAATTTTGCCTGGGCAGCAAGCAGAGGAACTCATTGCGATCTGGGAAGAATTTGAAGCTGGTCAAACGCCGGAAGCACAGTTCGCACGAGCGATGGATCGATTGGAGCCACTTTTACAGAATAGTTCCAATAATGGTGGAACCTGGAATGAACCTGGTGTAAATTATGAAAAGGTTTATGAAAAAAAATCTGTCATTAAGGATGGCTCAGCAGTATTGTGGGAATATGCAGAAAAATTGATTGATGCTGGAGTTGCTCGGGGGATTCTGAAAAAAGGAGAGTAGGTAGGATACTCATCAATGGCCAGCAGTAATCCCGATACTATTGCTGACCATTGTGGTTTTATAAATATACATTAATCGTCATCATCCTCTTTTTGTTCGCTTACCTTTAGGAAGGCGGCTCTTTTTGGAGCTGGAGCAGATTCACCTTTAAGTCCCTGCCATAGAATTTCATTGAATACCAAATCAGGTACCGCGTCTTCTTTCGACCAATCATATTTGTCACTCCATACAGCTAGTTTCCCTTTACTTGGATTGCGCTCATTGAGATCTACATTTGCGTCGACATGATCAAATGGAGTATAATCGGGGTTATTGCTAAACGATCGCCACATGGGTGTTGCAGCAGCGTCGTATTGCGTCATTGGTTTCATCCCTAAAATCAGCTCTATCGTTCTAATCATCCCTGAGGTTGAATACATGGTGTGATCTACAGATCTTCTTTTTACATAAGGGCTAATCAAATAGGCAGGACTACGGTGTGCATCCACATGGTCAGGACCATTCTGGGCATCATCTTCCAGTATAAAGATCGCAGATTCTTTCCAGATTGGACTCTTGCTGATATGGTCAACAAACATCCCAACAGCGAGGTCATTGTCCGCTACATGAGCATAAGGGGACTTTTTGCCGGCACGCATCCCTTCCGTATGGTCGTTGCTGATTCGAATGGTTGTCAATTGGGGCATTTCTCCTTTTTGGATGAGTTGATCAAAATCAGCTTTCCATTGTCTTATACGTGTGGTGTCGGCAACACTCAGGTCATAACTTGTATATCCAGTGGCAACATGCCCTTCCAAAGATTTTACGTTGGGTTTTCCTTTATCTGCGAATTCACCATAGGTGCGATAAGATACCTGATGTCGCTTGGCATTATCCCAAATAAATCCGCCTTTATTGTTGGCTATTTCTCGTTCCCCTTCTCCTCCATAAGTGCCGCCGCGACCGCCATAGCTTGATGGCCAGGTTTTCTCCAGATAGTCGGTGGCATAAGCACCCATACTCCAATTGTGCCCATCCGCACTAACTTCCGCATCGACATAGAAATTGTCTAGAAGTGCAAATTCATTGACAATTTTGTGTTGATTAGGCGTGATTTTTTCGCCGAATAAACAAAGTGAAGCGTCTCCATTTCCTTGTTTAACATCACCTAGAACTTGATCGTAGGTACGATTTTCTTTGATGACATAAAATACGTATTTGATCGGAGAGGGGGCTCCAACTTTCATTGGAATAGGGTTGCCGGCTTCACCCTCTGTTTGCAGCTCTTTTTCTTTCGAATAGGGCGTATTCCGGTATACCGCACGAGAATATAGGGCGAGTTCTTCTGGTTTAGGATCAGGTATAAAGCTTAACGTTCCCCTAAAAAGACCGGCAATATATTGTATCTCTTTTGGTTTGTTGAGGTCGCCTGCATGACGATCGACTTTTTCCTTTTGGTCTGTCGGATTGGGACCTTTTGGATTAGCTTTGGATGATAAGCCTTTACCATTTGTAACCAGAATTGTTTTATCGACTACTTTTACATTCGTTGGATACCAGCCCACTGGAATAAATCCTTTCGAAATAGATCTCCCAGGCTTGCTTACGTCGAATACTGCTAAACAATTGTTGTCTGCATTGGCTATGTAAAGGGTTTTACCATCTGTGGACAAAGCAACACCATTGCTGGTCGATCCACTTGGAGCATTAGGATACAATGCTGCATTCAATGTTTCTACGACTGCTCCTGTTTTAGTATCGATTATGGATACCGAGTTGTCATTTGCGTTGGCGACAAAAAGCCATTTACCATTTTTACTAAACGTAATTTCATTTGGGTGGCTACCCACAGGGATCTCTTTGGTTATCTTATTTTGTGTAACATCCCATACTAAAATCTTTTCTCCGCCCCAGACGCTGATATAGAGTTGTTTTGCATCAGGTGTTAGCTGGCAGGTATACCCCTCAGCTCCCAAATCATAAGTTGCTTTCGTTGCTTTGGTTTTTAAGTCGATGACATATAGTTTTTTATCTTCTCTGGTGACAGTATATAATTGTTGTTTGTTTTTATCATCTACAGCCAATCCGGCTATTCCTATTTTATTGGGCCATGGCTTGCCAAGAACAATAGAATCTTTGGATGCAATTTTTCCACCGTTGATTTTATAGATCCTGATCATGTTATCATGTCCCCCAGAAGTATACAGTGTATTATCATCGCTCGAAAAAGCCAATCCATACCAAGATTTTGGTATAGCAATACTATCGATTTTTCGTTGTGAAGCGAGATCGATAAGATCTATTGTTTGTGTACTTTGTCCATTGTTGCTGACAGCTGCAAGCTTTTTATGATGACTGATAACTAAGTTCAGCGGTAAATCTCCGAGCTCTATCTGTTTCCCAACAGGGGTTAGTGTCCAGCCATTTGGTAGTCCAACTTTATTGCTTTCCAAAATTGAACTAATCCTATTTTGTATATTGTTTTGACTGAATGTGAGTTGTGAGGTTGCAAACATACACGTTGTCAAAATAAATGTTCCTATTCTTTTCATGGGACATATTTACGAAATTGAGTAGTCAGACTAAATAGGAAGCTTCAAAATTAAAGAAAACTTAATATTGGACCGCGAACTTAGTGTAGGTGATGACGCGCTGTTTTTTAGTATGGTCAAGGGCCTCTGAAAATCTGTAATACAGGACTGATCAGAAAATTTTGCACGGAATACTCTTTGTAATCGTTTATAACAAGGGGTGATCGGTTAATAGGTAAAACTCTGTTGTTTACCGATGAAAATTGTTTTTTCACCGAAAAATTATGGTGTTTTACAGTTTGTTTTTTGAAATTGGGCGGATAAACTATTCAATCTTTATTTATGATACACTTCTTTAATTCATTGGCAATTTTAACTATAGTAGGATTGGTAAGCCTCTCTACCAATGTGAAAACTAAAGATTCCCAGGCCAATATTGGAGACACGATGGTAGAATATAAATCTTCAATCAATGGCACTGTAAAGCCTAATACCTTACACAGTATGCGGCAAGATAAGATTCATTTATATACCGACTGCAAAGATTCCATTTTATAACATGAACTTTCTTATTTGAAGCTGCTGTTTTTATTTTTGAAAAATATAATTTTTAAATTACTTTTTTGTTATATAGATTAATTTCGTATATTGAGTTATAGTGAAAAATCCAAAGGGTATGTTACGGCATCTGTTCATTTGTGTAGAGCTCTAGCGTAATTTCTAGCTTTGGGAAGCCTATATTTTTAAATTGATTATTCTTAAATAGCTTGTTATGAAAAAGAAAAGTTCGTCGTGGTTTTTTTATGCCATTATTGCTATTGTCATTTGCGTATTTCTATTATTGAATCTACCAGAACTTATTCAGGGATTTATGAACGGTTACAATTCAGTTATTAAATAGCAACTCGATGTTCACCGTTTAATTTCCCATATTTACCGAGTTTTTTACTGTCTTTATCTAAATTTTGTAGCTGTTGCACGCCCCGTATTGTAGTTTAGAATGAGTAAACGGAATAGGACTAATACCGTATTTCTTGAATGGAACTTAATCTGATCTAATGAAACGAGTCGAAATATTTAAAACCAATGTTTATCGAATGAAAGATGCACAGCAAATTGTTGCAACTCTTGTCAGCCTGTTTTCATCTTATAAAATTAACTTCGATCTTGAAGATGAAGAACGTATTCTAAGAATTGAATCTTCGCAATTGGAAATTGAGACCAACAGCATTGTTAGAAAGATGTTTGAGTGGGGTTATCGTTGCGAAAGAATCATTTAATCATTCATATAAAATAAAAAGCTAACTATTATATTAATTTTCGTTGTAAATTGCGCTGGTAATTTGTTGAACAAAACTGTTGGCAGTCCCTAAGGATGTTATGTCTAATAGTCAAGTATTTCAATATAAGATTACTCAAAAAAACATTGTTGGTAAGCGTAATATATCGGATATGATAGGCAATAGCATGCTCATTTTTTTAATGCTCTTTATTCTTAATACAGACTGTTTTGCACAAAATGGAACACCGTTAACGATAGGCACATCAGAGATATTGCATTCAAAAGTTTTGGCTGAAGACAGAATGATCAACATTCATCTTCCCGACAATTATAACCCCAATGATTCTGTTCGCTATCCAGTAGTATATGTTCTTGATGGTAGTATGGATGAAGATTTTTTTCATATAGCCGGTATTGTACGTTTCAGTACACAACCCTGGATCGATAGATTCCCGCAAAGTATTGTTGTTGGAATCGGTGGAAACACACGAAGGAGAGATTTTACCTTCCCTGTTGAAAACACAGATTTTATAGAAAAGGAAGGTTTTCAAAAAGCGAGCTTTCCTTCGTATGGTGGTTCAGAAAAATACCGGATATTCCTGAAAAATGAATTGATCCCTTATATAAATGGCAATTTTAAATCGAACGGAAAACAGACTTTAATTGGAGAATCATTGGCAGGACTTTTTTCATCAGAAATATTATTTAAACAACCCGAATTATTTGATGATTATATTATTATAAGTCCAAGTTTATGGTGGGGAGAAGAGTCTTTATTGACGCATGGGGAGAAGTTTCTGCAAACTAATTTGAAAAAAAATATAAAGGTTTATCTCGGTATCCCCAACAAGGAAGAAGACATAAGAATGTTTGATGAGGCTATAGCGTTATCGGAGATTCTTAAACGAAATAAGAAGATTCATTTTGTATTTGATTACATGCCTGATGAATTGCATTCGACTGTAATACATCAAGCGGTCTACAACGCTTTTAAGAAGTTGTATCCAAAAACGGCCTATTCAAAGTAGCAATATGTCTATTCTGAGATTAGTTTTATTTTATACTTAGTTTTGTGCGATCACGCCACTCATCTTCCAGGATTGACATCAATAGCTTGTCGTGAAATTGATTATCTCTAAAACAGGCTTTAAGCATTCTTCCCTCCAATTTAAAACCAGCGTTTTCATATGCTTTTATGGCTGTATAGTTTGGCTCAGATACCGTCAGCATAATTCTGTTGAGCTCTAGTTTTCCAAATCCGATAGCTAAGATTAATTTGGTAACTTGAGTGCCTATTCCCTTCCCCCATTCTTCGCGATCACCTATAAAAATAAAATACTCTCCAGATCTGTTTGCTTTGGAAATATTACAAATGCCTGTATAACCAATCAGTTTATTAGAGTCGTTTAGGAAAATTCCACGATTAAAATTTTTAGAATCGTTGACAACGGAGAGAAACCAATTGTCGATTTGATCCCTTGTGTTTAGCGACTGAAAAAGAGAAAGGGAGTACTTTATAGACATCTCATCATTGATCCATTCATAAAATGGAGAGACATCTTCGAGTGAGAGCGGCTTTAAATCGATCATCGTTTCATAAAAATGGTGTTCGTTATTTCATACGCGAATTTACCGCTTTATTTTAACGGCTTAATGATTACTTGATCGACCATTTTCCCCTGCTGATCGAGAATTTTGAAGATTCCTTTTTCGTCGTCTAAATCTACGCGGAGCACATTGTTGTTGGAATTTACAATGATCGGAAATTGTACTGTATTTGTCGCATTTTTGATAATGTGTCTATGTAAATGTCCTGATAACATGATCTGTGTTCCTGCTTTGTTGAGGATAGGAACAAATTTCTCCAAAATCTCCTGTTCCCCGTGCCAGCCACCAAAAGGGGGCATATGGCAGATTACGATCTTATATTTAGCATCTTTAAATGACGGGTTCTCAACTGCTTGAGCTAACCAGGCCGCTTGTTCGCTTCTATAGTTATCCATGTCTACAATACCGCTATATTCAATGTCGGTATCGGGCTTGTCTTCACCGCAATCTAAGACGATAAAACCGGTATTCCCATGCTTAAATTGGTAATATAGTTTACCTGTTGGTGTTGGGAAATATTTGGGATATTCAATGGCAAAAGGTCCACGTGTTTCATGATTGCCTCTTGCATAAAACATTGGTTTTTCACTGGCGAACTTTTTAATGGCGGTATCCATGAACCCCTCATACAGCTGTGTTTCACTGAGTAGATTACTAACCATATCACCGTTGAATACCACAAAGTCACTTGTCTTTAGATTGCCGATATCCAGTAGCTTATCGAGTACCTCATTGCGCTCATGAATATCATTGACAACTGTAAAATGGGTGGAGCTGGCATGGCCAAAGGTTTGGAAAAATAAGGGTGCCTTTTGATAAACATCACTGGCTACTACTTTTCCATATTGTACATTGACGCCAACATGTTTGAGGACTTCTTGACTATACACACGATATCTATAGCGTGTTCCAGGTTTTAGGTTGTTCAATGTAACTTGATGCAACGTACCTACTTTTTTGAAGCCATAGGCAGCCGCATAATATTTTGGTCTTTCCTTAAAGTAAAAGTGACTGGAGTCATCTGGGGCCAGCTCAACCCAGCCAGTAGCAGGCTTGTCTGTCGTCCAAATAATGGAAACAGATTGCTCTGTTAATCCTTGAATTAAAGGTAAGTGATTTATTCTGATCGCATCCTGACCAACTGCCATAAAACAATTGAAGAACAACAATAGGATGATGCATTTTAGTTTAGTCATTGTATTACCTGGGTCTATAATTGATTTTGGAACCTAAATCGGTTTTTTCTTGCGCTAAAGATATAAAATTGTGTGAACAAGCTATGGATTGAAATGTAACAGTCTTGCTAGACTAAAAGATGTCTCGTTTTGTTTTTTGCTAAAAAAGTGCTGTAAACAGGTAATAATTAAGAAAATGTGACCTGTGTTTGGCACTTATATTTGGAATAACCTAAGTAAGAGCACCTAATCAAACACAAATGAAAAAGATAGTTTTATTTTTATCTGTGTTTCTAACTTCACTAATTGCACTGGGCCAGCAGATCACGGGAACCGTACGTGATAAAAATGGTAAACAATTGGCCGGAGTAACTTTGAGAAACACGAGTACTTCCAACAGTACACAGACCGATGATCAGGGGAATTTTAAGATTTCAGGTAAATCCGGAGATATCTTAGAGACAAGTTTTATCGGATACGAGCGGGCTCGTCAACCCATTCCCGAGGCAGGCAAAATGACCTTTACCCTGGTCGAAACATTGAGTATTCTAGATGAAGCCGTAGTGATCGGTTACCAGAGTACCTCCCGCAAAAAAGCGACCGCTGCGATTTCAAGTATTTCGGGTAAAGATCTGGAAAATCTTCCGGCAGCCAGTTTTGATATGTTGCTTCAGGGAAGATTGGCCGGCGTCAACGTTCAGAATTTTTCTGGCGCTCCAGGTGCTTCGCCGACATTGGCTGTTCGTGGTACATCGGCCGTTAGCCTGAATTACTCCAATGACGATTATTACAATGTCATTAGTAATCCACTCTATGTTATTGACGGAGTTCCGCAGCCAACGGAACAATTTGTAGGCCCGAATACAGGAACAGGAACAAATTATCTAGCAGGTCTGAATCCGAATGATATCGAATCTGTGGATGTGCTCCGAGATGCTTCTGCCGCCGCAATTTATGGTTCTAGGGCAGCAAATGGGGTGATCATGATCACGACGAAAAAAGGGCGTAACGGAGATCCGCGTTTTATGTTAACCGGATATGGTGGTCTAACGCAACGGCCCGAACTCCGTGAAGTGACACTCGGAAGAACCGAGCGTGAGCAGAAGATGAGGATACTAAAGAATCAGCTTTCTTCCAACGATTTCAGAAATCTGCCCTTTATGCTTACCGATTCGTTGAACCCTGCATTCAATGGGAATACAGATTGGCAGGATCTATTCTACCAAAAAGGAAAGATTAAGAGTGCAGATCTTTCTGTTAGCGGCGGGTCAGCGATTAGTTCATATCGTTTTAGTGGGAACTATTACGATGAGGCGGGAATCATTAAAGCAACCGGATTTAAACGCTATACTGGAAGGCTCAATTTGTCCAGTAAGGCAATCAATGAACGTTTAACGATCAATCCCATTGTGGCCTATTCGTATAATAAGCGAGCGCGAGGAAGCGGGAGTGACGTGAGCCCAATTGCCTTGAGTGCCGGTAGTATGCCATCATCACTTTTTAATCTTTCAGATGCAAAAAAAACTTACCTTTTGGGTACCTATAATAGTAGTCTTGATAACAATGAATCTTCTAATCTGAATACCAATCTAAATCTGATTTTCAATATTGCACCAGGATTAACTTTTACTTCCCAATCCGCCTATATCAAAGATATGGCCAATAGGGCTTATAATAGGCCATCAGCTTTGATGAGCGGTGCCGGTAATTATTCGTCAGCTTATTCTTATGAGAATAGCCAAGTCAGGATATCGAACTTTTTAACTTATATCAAACAGTTTGGAAAACACTCTTTAAATGTACTACTGGGTCAGGAAGCGGAAAAAAATAAAATGCAAAATGTATCCGCATGGGGTAGTCAGGGGGTATCGGATCAGATCCAAGTGGTTACAGGATTTCTGCAAAATAACATCGGTGCCAACTCCGATTTGCAAAAGTGGTCACAGCTGTCCTATCTCGGTCGCTTTTCCTATGATTTTGATAGTAAATACCTGTTTTCAGGGGCTGTCCGTGCGGATGGATCGTCCCGATTTGGAGAAAACAACAAATGGGGATATTTTCCGTCCGCATCTGTCGGCTGGATTTTAACTGAAGAAGATTTTCTGAAAAGCAATCCTATATTCACCTTACTTAAAATTAGAGGAAGTTATGGATTGACCGGATCTCTCCCTAAAAGTAACTATTTGCAGTATAATCTCTATAATGTCAATAATGGGGGGTATCAGGGTAATTCCGGAGCAACTTCCTATAATGGCCAAGTGGCTATTACACCAAACTTTAATAATGGCGTTGCCCAAAAAAATCTCAGCTGGGAGCGCAATAGGCAATGGAATTTAGGTGTCGATATGGAATTGTACAAGGGACGTTTTACAGCTATGGTAGATGTATTTAATAAGGAAAACTATGATGGGCTATTTGACGTCATGCTTCCCGTCACGTCCGGATACGATTACGCCAAAACAAATTCGGTAGGAATCCGCAATTCAGGTGTCGATATTCAATTGTCTGCTGATATGTTCCCACGTAGCTCCACATTGAGCTGGCGGTCCAATTTAAATATTTCCTATGTCAAGAATCGGATCATGAATCTGCCAAATGGCGGCCGCGATATGGTCATGGATGGCGATCGATTTGATAAATCTCATATCCTCTCGGTGGGCAGCCCGATCAATGCATTTTATCTCTATAAAACTCTGGGGGTTTTCTCGACCCTGGACGATATTCCGGTCAATCCATATACAGGCGAACGCTATCGAAATTCCAATGGAACATTCAATCCCGGAGATTTTTATTTTGAAGATATAGATGGCGATTATTTTGTAGACGTATTTAATAGTGGTATTAATCCAGATAAAAGGGCGATTGGAGATCCTAATTTTAAGTGGACCGGAGGCTGGAATAACGTCTTTAGTTATAAAGACTTTTCGCTTACTTTGTTTTTTACCTACGGTTTTGGGAGGGATGTACTGAATCTTTTTGAATCAGATCAATTCAGTAACTCCACTTCGGGCGATGCGACTTCAAATTTTGCTTACTATTCGATACGGGATCTGGACAAACTCAATATCTGGAAACAGCCCGGCGACAAGGCCGAATACGCAAAATATGATATCGGCACCTATCGTTACTATTACACCTCTGCGCAGACTTTCTTTTTAGAAAATGGTTCCTATATGCGATTTAAGAACCTGATTTTTTCTTACAACCTCCCTGAACGGATCAGCAAGAAATGGAGTATTTCCAAAGTGAGATTCTTTGGTATAGTGGATAATGTTGCCCGTTGGCAAAAATCAAAAAAATTGCCGGATGCCGAGGCTGTAAACCCATATGGAGAGTATAACGGTGGTGGTTATCCGATTCCAAGAAAATATACATTAGGATTTGAACTAACTTTTTAAGACGATGAAAAGATTTTTTTTAAACTATAGACTAGCGGTGCTATTGATGCTGGTTTTCTTGCTAGGGTCATGTAAAAAGTTTTTGGTGGAAGAACCCGTCAATTCGACTTTCGCGGGCGCATATTGGAAAAGCTCAGGGGATTTACGGAGTGCTATGGCAGGTAACTATGCTTTGGTACGGGATGTGATGAATTCGGGTAACTGGAATCCGAGTCCACGATACTTTATGTATGGCGATGCAATTGCCAAGAATTATTTTACAATCCAATATAATGGTGATGGACTCGAAGGGATCCAAAATGGAGATTTTACATTTCAATACAATGTAGAGAATTTTGGAGATTGGACCAAGTACTATAAAGCGATTACGATGAGCAATATCATTATTAATCGAGTTCCTAAGGTGGCGGACGATTTACTGACCGATGTGACCAATCCAACGAAGTTCAAAAATGAGATGCTTGGAGAGGCTTATTTTTTACGGGCGTTCACTTATTTTATGATGCTACGCGTGTGGGGAGACGTGCCCGTGGTAACGGAA
Organism: Sphingobacterium sp. UBA2480; assembly: GCF_002341965.1. Classification (NCBI taxonomy): domain Bacteria; kingdom Pseudomonadati; phylum Bacteroidota; class Sphingobacteriia; order Sphingobacteriales; family Sphingobacteriaceae; genus Sphingobacterium; species Sphingobacterium sp. UBA2480. The sequence goes on from NZ_DDPA01000003.1 coordinate 287,551, forward strand.
GAATACGACGACCCTATTTCTGCTCCAGAATTAGCACGGAGTACCAAAAAAGAGGTTATGGCGCAGATCGAGAAGGATGCACTGCAGGCACATGAATTGTTGCCTTGGCAATATTCACTTGTTGGGAACGCCAAAGTCACAGCCAATAAAGGCGCGGTGAATGCATTGTTAGCTCATTTCTACCTTTGGAAGGCAACAATGAGTGATGTCAATTCAAACCAACCTGATCTCGAAACGGTAGACAAAGCAGATAAAGCCATCGATGAAATCTTAAATAATGGTATGTATTCATTGACCGACACATCTAATTATTATAAGACTTTCGAAGGACTTTCGAGTGAAGGTATTTTTGAAATTGCAATGAGTGAAAATACACGCGAAGGAACCAATCAACATATTGCCAATATGTTTTTGAGAACTGCGCAGCTGGCAACTTCTGGAACAAATTCGAGGTGTTATGTCAATGCAGATTATCTGACAAATCATTTTTATAAAATAGACCAGGTTTGGGACTGGTATTGGAATACAAGTTTGCAGCAGTGGGAGTGGAAGGCGATGCCTTCACAGGTCTTCGACGATAGTGATATTCGTTGTAGACGTAATTTTACCGATCTAAACAGTGATAAACCTACTTGCGTAAAATATCAAAGTGTTGTCTACCGTAATCCCTCACAAAAGCAAGATGCTTATGTTAGCAATAATCTGATTGTCTTTAGGTTAGCGGATATGCGCTTGTTGAAAGCCGAAATTGCACTTTATAGAAATCAAGTTTCCAAAGCAATAGACATCATCAATGAATTTAGAAAAAGGAATGGCGCCGATGAATCTGCCTTCGTGGATAATACATCGAGTAAAGACGATGTCATGTACGAATATATTATTGAAAGAGGAAAAGAACTTTATCTCGAAGGGCATATTTTTTATGATCTATTGCGAACAAGGCAATACAGCAATTTTGTTCCATGGCTCTCGGAGTCCCGCTTCCGTCAGGAAGGATTCTATTGGCCAATTAATCCAGCCCTATTCAAAAATAATAACAAGTTGACACAGACCTCATACTGGAGAGGAAAGGTGTAAGCACTAAAAAAAGAATTATGAAAAAGATAACAGGATTGTTTGCGTCAATATTAATTTTTCTTTTCGCATGTAAGAAGGATAATTATAAAGTCGATGGTGGAAAGAGCGATGCCAACGTGAACCAGACAACTTATGATTTTTTGAAGCAGCATGGTAGCTTTGATTCGTTGGTTAAGATTATAGACCGTGCCGGTATTAAAGATATTGTGAATTCAGATGTCACGTTCTTTGCAACGAGCGATTATGGCGTACGGGATTATGTAGCCGCCAAAAAACAACAAAGGATCATTGAGGTGGGAAACGAAAATATTCAGTTCGGGATCAATAACATCCCAGTCAAAGAATTACGTGATTCGATGATGATCTACCTATTCGATGGAAAGATCACACGAGAAAATCTCAGCCCTGACAACAAATATTTTGTAAGCAAGCTTGGTGCAATTCCCAATGTCAGGTTCAATATCAAATTGCGCAGAACACGTGACTACAGCGATTATCTGGATTATGTAGATTATCTCAATTTCACAAAGGTGATCGGTACTCTTGATGCTGAGGAACCCGATTATAATGCGATTCCAAAAGATCAACTTGATAAATCCTATGATTGTCAAACCTCGGGAATTAGGACGACGACAGGTGTATTGCATGTATTGCAAAACACACATCGTTTATTTTTTAACGCCGGAAAAATGGCTGATTAGAAACTGATATGAAAACGAATTTAAAAATTTTATATAGCTTGCTGTTTGCTTTTGCGCTAACTTCTGGCTGCAAGAAAATTGAAAACGGCTTTTTGAGCGAAGGTATACGATATAAAGATAATACCATTTTTTGCAAACGTGGAATGTCCCTAACGATGTCTGACCGTATTAATACAGATGGTTCTACGCCCCCCTATACATTCGAATTGTTAAACTTAAACGATGAAGCAACAGGTCAGCCCGCACCGGATGTCTTTTTTAAAGAATTTGACATTCTAACCTTTAAGCCTGGTTTAGTGTTCAATGCCGAGACAGATACCACGGTCGAACTACTCAATAAAAAGAGAGAAACAGTAAAGAAAGCCCCGATGGAATTTAATACAGTCAGTGGACAGCTGGTTTTTAATCGAGCTTCTGCCAATCTACCTTTAGGGCGTTTTAATTTTGATGTCAAAATGACCAACCCTAGAGGAGAGCGTGTATTCCCTAAATTGGCCACCATCGAGATTGTAGAACCTACGATTGATGATATGTTTAAAGTAACCTATCAAGCGGCAAGTGGATCGAGCGCTGCAGAAGTTTTTACCGGAATTACAGCCCCAAAAGTGACTTGTACAAAAATTTCAAACGATGGCGCTCGTGTTATCCTAAAGATCGTCGATAAAAATGGAAATGCATTCAATCCTAAAAATGGAGAAGTGATCAAACGGGGGGATCGACCGATGTTTGAATCTCATGTGAAGTTTAATCCAGTCCAAGTGACAGATAATTCGTTGATCTGTGATTTTGAGGTTGCACCTTTTCCGCTTGCTAAATTAATTGGAAAAGATGGAACAGATTGGGGTTTTCTCAATTACTATCGCATCCCCATGAAGTATGCCCAAATCGACGGCTTAAGTGCTAATAATGTCAACCCTGTTTTTGGATTCCAGCTATTGATGGAAGGTACTTATGAGGTTCAGGTAAAACTGCCAACGGTAACGCGTATTACACAATAAAGATTAGGGGAGCATAGTAAGTTCCCCACACTTTATTAAACCCAGATCTATATTAAACTTAGATGCCCACAGTGCGAAAATTAACCAATTATGAGCAAATTTTGACATTTTATTAGATGTGCGATTGACATTTCTCAATATGTTACGCTTGTTGTCTATATTTAGTAAAACCAATGTTGAGTAACCTAATACTAGCATGCTATGAAAACGTTACAATTTAATATTCCTGTAATTAAAGGACAAAGCATCACTGTCCAGGAGGATATCTCGGAATCGTTCTATCCACATTTGCATCGTCATCAAGAAGCCCAGTTAATGTGGATTACGAAAGGAAAAGGTGTATTGCTTGTGGATGAAACCCTCCATCCCTTTAAGGAAAACGATATATTTTTCATCGCTGCTCACCAAGCACATGTATTTAAATCTGTATCCGAGGATAAGGCTGGTGATGCCGCTAGATCCATTTCGATCTTTTTTGATCCGGAAGGGAGGTTGAAACAACTTTTTATGTTGGGTGAATTTGAATCCTTGGAGCAATTTTTAAGTCAGGATTCCAGGGGATTTAAGATTCCGGAGGTGGATTTCGACATGGTATCTAAGCGTATGCTGTTATTAAAACAATCGGAAAAGATCGATAAAATGATGCATTTCTTCTATTTGCTCCGGACACTAGCCCAAATTTCAAAGAGAACAGATGCGCTCTGTCCCGAACCGATGGAGACTGTAGTCGGTTCCACTGGAAAAAATAACCGCATAGAGAAGGTTTGTCATTATATCAATACACATTTTAAACATGGGCTTACTTTAGAAAGTGTTGCAGAAAGGGCACACCTATCGCCACAGGCATTCTGCCGTTATTTCAAAAAACACTGTGGAATCACTTTAGTTGGTTATCTAAACCGGATACGAATTAATGAGGTTTGTAGTCAATTGGGAAAAGATCATTTACATTTGGAAAATATCTCATTTATTGCTTACAACTGCGGCTTCAATAGCATTACAAATTTTAACCGCGTATTTAAACAGATTATCGGCTGCACACCGAAAGAGTATATTTTGCGCTATGATCAGCGCTATACAGAAAATACAATTGTTTCATATGTTTAGTTTAAGGCCACGTCGTGAGACGTGGCTTTTATGTGGAGAGATTTAGTACGATCAGAAATCCTAATATTCCTAATTTTTGAAGCATAGTCTTCATAGATGGTTTTATATTTGATTAGTAACGTGTTGTTTGGAGTATAAAAGTAATATAGCTATTATCCGCTACTACCTAAAACTAAAGAAAAACTTGTCTTATGCTAAGATCGATTGGAAAATCTATCTATAAATTCGTTAATAATAACGGAAAATCGAGGCCGTATTTAATAAAAAAAAATTGGCAATGGAAAATTATAGTCAAACTATCCAGTTGGGTGTAACAAAGGATCGGGTCTTTAAAGCACTAACCGATGAAATACCATTTTGGTGGACAATCATGTTTGAGGGCTCTTCCAATAAGAAGGACGATAGATTTACAATTCGCTTTGGAGATCTTATTTACAAAGTAATGCAAGTGGAAGACTTACATGAAAATGCAAAAGTTGTTTGGCATGTCGAAGATTCATTGATAGCCCTTCCCGGATTGAATAATCAAAAAGAATGGATTGGCACAACGATCGTTTGGGACATCACAGAAAAAGAAAACGGGATTGTGTTGCAACTTGAACATATTGGCTTATCCCCTGAAATCGAATGCTATGATATTTGTACAGATGGATGGCGACAATTTGTGAAAAGTTTAGAAGCATATATTGAAACAGGTAAAGGACAGCCTTTTTCGAATTGATCCTTGCTAGCAAATATAGCTTCTGTTAAGGTATTACTATCTTCATAGTGGGTTGGATGTGACAACCAAGCTTCCGGAATGGATTTTTTATCATAATAATATATAACTGTGAGCCTGCCCTTGGGGGGCTCCAGTATCTGTCTCTCCTCCGAGATTAATAATCCCTAAAACAGTGCCTCTATAATTTTTCTTCCCCCCAAAAGTACCATAGGCTTGATTCTAAGCTGTCTATCATATATCCATTAGATCCCAGCTCATCTTCAGATTTACTCCTGATGTTATGTAGATTGATGTGGTCGAAATAAAACCTCCCCACTGTGGAAAGAATTGATTGGATCTGAATTCATTGAAACTAGGATAGCTATAATTTCTGGTAGAAGCTTTGTTAATTGTTTGATTAATTTATGAAAATAACAATTAAATTAATAATCTGTTTGATGAAATAATTGAAATAATTTACGATATTTGAATGAATTATAAAACTGTGAAGAAATAAAAATTAATATGCTTTCTGAAAGATCAATGGCCATATGGATCTACATTGGTGTGGAAAGCATTTATTTCTAGAATTGAATAAGAACAATGGAGTATTTTTCCCAACTTGGATACCATTCGAACGAAATCATAAAATTCGCTGCCGCTAGCGGAATCTTTTCCCTACTTTTAAAATGTGGTAAAGTAATCCATTTTACACCACAAGATCCGGAGCATTTTAGAGCCTGGTTGACTGAAAAAAACATTGAAGATATTAAAAGCGAAAAACAGCAGCGAGAATTTTTGAGGACTAGCATTTAATACCATAAACAGTAGATAATATTTTGGTGAAAAGCCAAAAATTATATTTTTTTATATAAAAAATCAATTTATACGATCTTATGAAAAAGACATTACTTCTATTGGCGCTGCTGATTTGTATGACCATTAATAGCTTTGCCCAAGAAAGTTCGATGTTATGGAAAATTTCCGGTAATGGTCTAAAACAAGATTCTTATTTGTTCGGTACGATCCATATGTTGTGTCCAGACGACTTTGTCATCAAACAGAAGAATTTAGATGCACTAAATGCTAGTAAAAAGGTAGTTTTTGAAGTTGATCTTTCCAAACCAGAAAATGCAAAATCTCTACAGGCATTTACTGTTTCGGATCCGAGTTTTATAAAGTCATTTTCTGAAGACGATATCAAAAAGATGGACAGCGTGTTGATCGCACAGCAGCTTTCAATCAAATTGTTGGATTATGTATCACCTGTTGCTGTTATATCCTTGTTCTCGATGAAAGGATTTAATTGCCCGGATCCGACAAAGATGAAGTCTTATGAGGTCGAGCTGTCAGCACTTGCGACCAGCCAAGGAAAGGTAATAGGAGAGTTGGAGACACCTGATTTTCAATTTAATTTGCTGAAGGATCTTATTACACCCAAATTGTTCATGGAATCTGTTTTTCAGTTGGACGAATACCCTGCATTGACAGTCAAGATGGTTCAAGCTTATAAATCAGAGAATTTGGAAGAGTTGACAAAATTGCTCCAAGATCCAGCCTGGATGACGAAAGAACAAAAAGAAAAATTGTTAATTGGGAGAAATTTGAATTGGAGTAACCTGATACCCCCTATGATCAATGAAGAATCCTGTTTTATTGCCGTTGGCGCAGGGCATTTGACCGGTGATCAGGGGCTGATTACCTTACTCCGAGAAAAAGGATTCAAAGTAGAGGCCGTAAAATAAATCTTATCTTAGTGGATATTTAAAACTAAGAAAAAAATGGCATCCGAGCACAACGAAACAGTAGAGATATTGAAAACAGGTGGCAAGACATATTTGATTTTTGGTATAAGTAGGGGATTAGGCAGAGTTATAGCGTTGAATTTGCCAAATGAGAATGATCTAATATTTGGTATTTCCAGGAATGAACCAAATTATTTAAGTGCCAATTCAGACATCCGATGGATTGCTACCGATCTATCCCAACCGAAAGAATCTTCGGAGACGATAAAGGCGGTAATAGGAAATCAACGGATTGATTATTTTATCTATAATGTTGGGATATGGGAAAAAGACGCATTTACGGAAGCGTATAATTTTGCAGATAACAGCGCCTCCGAAATAGTAAACTTAATCAATACGAATATTACGTCTTGCATTTTAAATGTACAGTCGGTAATAGATAATTTAAGACAATCGTCCAACGCTAAGATTATATTGATTGGTTCTACTTGGGGTTTAGATAACCACAGTGGAAAAGAAGTTGCATTCTCTGCGACAAAGTTTGCATTACGTGGTGTTGTCCATTCCTTACGAGAAAACCTTAGAAAAGATAAAATAGGTGTTTCCATATTAAATTTGGGCTATTTAGCGACAGAATTTGATCATAATGAAACAATAGAAAACGTTATTGTACAAACACAAGGTAATCTTATTCCCCTGCAAGATGTAATCCAAGCATTACGATTTATTATCTCTACTTCGGCGGCAAGCTGTGTAAAGGAAATTAATATGCCGGCAATGTGTGATTTTAATCTATAACATTGCTTTTGATCCGCACTTCTTGCCGTTATAAATTTTTTGACATCGCGATAAATTTGCATTTGGTCAACGTATACATGCACTATATCAAAAAGATTGGTGCTTGAGCCGTCCAAAAGCTTCCTTTGTTGAAAAAACATGAGGAAACAAGTATTATGTGCAGTTATACTCAGCGGTTTTACTACGCTGACTGCACATGCTCAAAATGCAGTATCGGGACAGGTTGCTGTGGATTATGTCCCACTATCAAATTATATTCGCCCTGAAGATAGTGTTAAGACAGGTTCAAAGAGCGATTTTAGGAGAATACAGTTTAACCTGGAAGTTCCACTATCCACCAAAATAGACTCTTCTGGCAATATAAAACGCTGGTCCTGGAAGATAGGGGCAGCTTATGCAAAGATGGAAAATAGAGGGTATGAAGAACCCTTATTCCCGACTGAAATGCTCAATGCGGAAATGGGACTTCAATACCTGACCTCATTAAGGAAAAATTGGTCTCTATTGACTTTCGCCTCCGTTGGGATTTATTCAGACCTCGTTAAAGTAAATGGTAAGGATATACTGGGGCAGGGAGGTGTGCTTTTTATTAAAAAATTTAGACCGAATTTAGCGTTTGGATTTGGACCTGTATTGAGCAATAGTTTTGGCGTGCCAATGATCCTGCCAGGTTTGTATTTTGATTGGAAAACAAATGGAAAAGTGAAGTTCAATGTGAATTTCCCGCAAGGTCTATCCGCATCCTATCACCTCAATGAATTGGTTGATCTTCGTGCTGTCGTTAATCTAGATGGTATGACTGCAGAGCGAGAAAAGAATGGGAAATCTACTTTGGCCGGTTTTATGTTATTGACAGCTGGGCTTCAGCCTCAGTTCAATTTGGGCAAGAGCCTGAAGCTCCAGCTGACCGGCGGAAGCACACTTGCCAGATTGTATGTAGAAAATGATCGATCCTTAAAGAGTTTATTCAAGAATAAAACGCAGGAAGATCCCCGATTTTCACCGACTTTCTATACTTCCGTAGCATTTAAATGGAATATGCCTTAATCATCGGCTAAGGAGCTTCTTAAAAACAATATTTTGGAGAAGCTCCTCCCTTTTTGTGCGCGAGATTGGCAATTCTTGGTCCTGTATATATACTCTCCCTCCAGTAATGATGTCAATGTGGTTTACATTGACTAGGTAGGATTTGTGAATACGAAAAAAATGGTTGCCGGGTAATGCCTCTTCCAAAGCTAACATGGTTTGATGGATTGTAATTGTACGCTCTTTAAAGTGAAGTTTTGTATAATTTTGCATACTTTCCGCGTACAGAATATCTGTCCAGGAGATTTTAACAAAAGCATCCCCCTGTCTTACAAATAACATATTCTCATTCGGACTACTTTCCTGTAAGGGTTTGTTCCGCTGTAGAAAAAGCTGATAAGCTTTGGTGCTGGCCTGATAGAAACGCTGGAAAATTATAGGTTTGAGGAGGTAATCAACAGCTTGAAGTCTGAATCCTTCCAAAGCATATTCTGAATAAGCTGTGATGAAGATACATAAAGGCGGGTTTTCAAGGGAGTCTAAAAAGTCTATACCATTGAGATAGGGCATATTAATATCTAAAAAAATAAGATCTATATCGCCCTGCTGTAACCTCGAAGTTGCAGCTAGTGCTGAAGGAAATGTTTCCACTAAATCCAAAAAATCGATCTGCTCGGTCATTTCGGCAATATGTTGGCGCAGCATAGGTTCATCGTCTACGATGATACATTTCATTTTAATTTCTTCCATTGTCAATAGTTAGCTGTTAAGATCGATGGTCAGTTGTATAGTAAAACTGTTGTCAAGTTTATGGATTGTTAACGAATAGTTGTTTTCATATTGCAGTTCCAGTCTTTTTTTTACATTTTCCAGCCCTATGCCCGAGTGCCCAGTCGAAGCTAATTGCGGATAGTCCTGATAACTATTACTGATGTTGAATTGAAGTTTTCCTTCTTCCTCAACACAGGATAACTCTATGCCTCCTTTTTGATTTGGAAGACGGTTTACGTGTTTAAATGCGTTTTCGACAAAACAGATGAGCATCAATGGTGCAATATATAAATCCTTTGAAGATTGATTCCATGAACAGCTTACATCCAGTTCGTCGCCCCATCGCATTTTTTCTATGGCTATAAAATCCTGTAAATATTGCAGTTCGCGTGTTAAAAGTACGAGGGGTTGGTTGCACTCATAGAGCTGGTACCTCAGAATGTCCGAAAATTTCAGAAGCAAATAATCGGCCATTTCCACATTCTTTTTCATGAGGATATGAATATGGTTCAAGACATTAAACATAAAATGAGGATTGACCTGATCTTGTAAAAATTTCACCTGACTTTCAAGGAAATTCTGCTGCAATTGACTGTGGATGCGTTGAATATCAGCATGTTCCTGATAAAATCTAATCCCGCAGGCCGTACCATTGATCAGTAGGGAAGATGGAATACCTTGATAGAAATGAGTGAGTATTAGATCTGTCCGTTCATGGTTAGCTATTCCTTCTTTGGTGAGAATGAAGTAGTAATCTATGCCACCAATTAAAATAGCTAAAATAACTACAAAAAGCACTGCTTTTAGTACAAAAGGTTTCATTTGTTGAGCCTTGATCGCTCGTGGTAGAACTCGGTCACTCAGCCACTGCGATACAATAATCGAAGAAGCCATGATTAGCGAGGTGTGCAGTAACGCCTGGAGCGAATCGAACTCGCCTTTTATTTGAATCCATACAGCAAACCCAAGAACAAACCAAAAAGAAATGAGAAAAAGATGTTTATTTAAATAGTTTTTTTTGAACATATGACGATTAAAAAAAAAATACCTTTGGAGCCTGATTCCTAGGTAGCTCCAAAGGTAAAACTTATTCATTGTTTTAGAAGATAAAGTAACCCAATCCAATGGAAAATGCCTGTGGTTTGGATTTAAAAGATTTATTAAGGTCAGAAAAACCGCGTTCATAACGAACATCGAGTGTAAATCGCTGAATATCGACTCCCAGACCACCGGTAACTTGTAAGTTTGATTTGTCAAAATGTTTCATTCCCTGTTGTATTGCTTTTAGAGGCGGCAAGTTGTCGTTTAGCGTATAGCTGTAAATTGCACCAGCTAATACCCGGAAATTGATGTCCTGATTTTGGTAGATTTTGTAGCCTGCAACGACGGGGATATCTATCGCATTCCATTTGAGTTTGCTTTCGGTTTGTCCTTGCGGTTTAAGTGCTGCTTTACGCTTATTGAAAAGAGCTTCACCCTGGATATAAGCTCTTCCAAGATTAACTCTTGCCATACCTCCTACGTGTAACCCTATGGCATATTTGTCATCTAAGTCTGCTAATTCGGTATTGAGTTTGTTGAGACTACTTCCCCCTTTAATACCCAATTGAATGAAAGGTTGCTCCTGAGCAAACAGTTTTTTGCTAAACATCATGGCAAATAATACGATGCATGATAAAATTGCTTTGTTATTCATTTTATATTGTTTTGATTTGTTCAAAAGAACGAAGGATCAATTCCTTGGCAAAAAGAGTTTGACGAACGGCATTTTTGTAGTGACGAAGGTTAATATAGGGATGATTAGTCTGTCAAGATTTCTATTTGTTTGTCAAGATTTCTGGCTTAAGCGTATTTTTTTCAGGATTGATGGGAAAAGGTCTATTGTTTTTTTTTAACTTACAAGATACATTTTGTTTGGTCAATTGTGTTGTACAAATAATCGATTTCATGAAAAATCCATTGAAGCGAACTTTTTCCTTTTCCTATCTGGTATGGCCGTTTTGTCTGCTTATACTAACATCCTGTTCTAAAGAAGGACTTAATTCACAAGGAGGTCTAATAGATCCCGGTTTTAAAGCTGTCAACTTACAAACCGGAATCAAGGAAAATGTGATTCCGATCAAAGCGGATTTATGGTATGTGTCCTATGTCAAAGATGTCCTTACAGGAGAAATATTGAAAGATTCCACTGGAAAAAAGCTCAAATTGGAGCTTACGGGCTCGATTGGAGTTGACGGTGGATGGCTACAGTTGGAAAAAACAATTAATAACGAGCTTAAATTGACCTTATTGGAAAATTTTAGTGATCAGCCCAGGAGTTTTGCCATTGGCATATTGTCAGCGGATAAAATGGATGAAGTGAATTTTATTCAAACTAGGGCTGATGGATATGAGTTGGTCAAAAAAGAAATCAAAGAAGTAAAAGAAAACCGGAAGATCTATGTCAGTACCGAAGGGTGTACTGCGATGAATCTGGTAAATAGCTCAAATCGAGAGCGAAAAGTCGATATCACTGCCATTTTTAAGGACGTAAAATATAGTTCCGAATTCATAAGTGACAGCTACGGTGCTTTTGACTGGCTCAATAAAACAGATTCTACGATTTTCATGGATGAATTAATGGTAAATGGTGGAGTTCGCTGGCAAGGTAAAGTTCCTTACAGCAAAGGCAAAACTTTTGAAAATTATATTAAATCTGGAGATAAACAAGAATTGCTGCTCAAAGCCAATGCCCAGATGACCGTGAGAGGTGAATTTAAATACCTCGAAAGAACTTGCAATTATATCTTCACCATCAAGAATAAAACATCCGGGCACGAATTCCAAGTGAAGGGTACCTGGAAGCAAAAGGTTCCGCTGATCCCACTGACTATTTTGCAATAAGATTATTTATTCTACTAAACTAGCGATGTAGGCATTTACTTTCATGAGGCGTGTAGTGCATGGTTTTCTGTTTTGTAGAATACCTTGAAATTCGCCGTTAGTTTGGTTCTTTTAACGAGAGACTAAAAGTAAACTTCTTTTGCATTAAAAAGCTATAAATAGTAACAATAAAAGTGCAGAGAATTTGTGATGGAGTAGGATAACAAAGAAATTGCGCAACAAATAACTTCAACAGAAGGTAATTTATCAATAAAGAACCGAGATTGGAGAATAGATATCTACCTAACATCGTATAAACCGTAAATCCTAGAACTTGACAAATATATAAATCTGCCTACCTATAGCGGGTAGATGATTGACAAATGGTTTGAATTGAGAAAAAATTAGGATTACATCGCTATCTTTTCTTATAATTGCATTAAATTAGATTTATTCTAAATAACTGTGAAGAGCGAAAATACCATAATTGTTGATTTTAAGACTCCTAATGATTTTGAGGTCCTTTATAGGAATACTTCCGAGCAGTTATTCAATATTATTTTTAAACAAGTAAGAGACCACGCGATCACAGAAGAACTTGTACAGAATATTTATCTCAGACTTTGGGAAAGAAGGTTTGAAATCCAACTATCCATCCCTATACAACATTATTTGAATCGTGCTGCTAAACTCGCAGCTTTAGATTACCTCAAAACCAGTAATCGTCGGAACATACATCTTAAGCAGCTTTATATTGAGCAGGAAAAGAGCGATAATGTCACTGAGAAAACTGTCTTTTTCAGGGATTTAAAGAAGAGGATCCATGCAATAACCGATCAGTTACCTCCCAAGTGCAGAACAGTTTTTGTTATGAGCAGAGAACAGGGGCTTAATACCCGTACGATTTCGCAACGTTTGTCAATCGCTGAAAAGACTGTTGAAGCACATCTGACCAAAGCTTTGAAAGCGATCAAAAATAGTATCGATCGAAAAATATAAAAAAAATCAAAACAGACTAAGGGTATTAGGTACTTTGGCCAACTATACTAATAAAGGGGCTATAATTAGATAATTGACGTTTCCTTTGAAAAATTGATATAACAACAATACGTATTACACAAGAGCTGTATTTTGGAAATTAACCCAGATATTTTAAAACGATATAATGAGCATACGGCCAGCGAAGCCGAACGCAAAGCCGTTGAAGAATGGCTCGATGATCATTCAGTTGAAACTAGTATTATCCCAACGAATGAATTGTATGCCATGAAAGCATCTGTATGGGATCGTGTTCATGAAAATATAATAGGAACAAATGTAGTCAAGCTTGTGGGGACACGGAAAAAAAGTGACTACCTTCCGTTGACAGCGGCTCTTGGATTACTATTACTAATAGGTTTAATCTGCCAACAATTGACTTCACGCGATCAGCGCTACTCCGATGCCATTGTCATTACTTCTGCCCAGGGTGATGTTGAGATTTTGGACGACCACTGCAGATTACAATTTTCGGGATACCTTCAGGTCTTCAACCGTTCATCTAAAGTTAAATCAATTGAATGTAGCAACGGCGAGAAATACACCTTGGCACCAGGCGAGACCTATTATCTGGAAACCATCGATGGCAAACATTCTATTGTACAAGAAAGCAATCTTTCACCAGAAGATAATTGTTCGCGTTTCATCCGCGGTGATGTGAAAATATATGCGGGAAAAGCTAAAAACAATGTATAAAATTTACAGATTTCGAATCACAAATTACGCTATTTTAACGATCTGTCTGCTAGCTCTCTTTCTGACTGCTTGCAACAGTCCGTCAAATAGTAAGATGAATAACGATAATGGATTGATTGTGATCGGAACGCGTGTGAATACCCCCAAAGGGCGGATGTTCTATTTGGGAGCCTATCGGGATATACCCCAAAAAGTTGATCCCAAAGATATGTTGCTCTTGGGGCGCGAAAATGCGATATATTCCTATGGCGAGCATCCTTACATTTGGGATGGTATCTCTGCTATGCTGAGGAAGTATCATGTAGATAAACAGATGAAGATAACGGCGACTGACTCTATTCATTTCAAAAGCTTAGTTAACAGTGAATCATTTGGTTCGTTAGCCTTTATTTCCGAGCAAGAGGCTTACGCATTCTTTCTTGCCGACGGAAAGATTATCCAGTTCAATCCAACTACAATGCGTGTTACAGCATCTCTGAACGTACAACCACTTCCGAAGGGAAAAGCTACAGAAGTCAATACAAACACCTATTATTCCTTTGTAACGGACGATCATACCGTACTATTGCCTATAGGAACAAATCCCAATAGCTTTGCTAAATTTCCGACCAATGCCCAGGTTGCTGTTTTCAATTACAAGGGAAAGAAAATACAGTATACAAGTGATTCACGTATGTCGCTAGGGTATAATAATTTTGCTGTGGATATTTTGAATGGCGGCCTGTATTATAGACCTTCTAAGTATATCGCGCGAGCACAGGATTATTCACCTGTAGTAGATTCACCGCCAACAGGAGGATTGTTGAAAGTTCAGAAAGATGGGAACTTTGATACGGACTTCTTTGTCGATCTTCAGAAAGTACTTGATGCGCATCGTATCGTGTCGGTTATTTATATCAAAGGTAAAGATGTACTGGTGCAGTATATTGAAAAGGGATGGAGAGTTCCAGAAGATCCCGGGGCCTGGTTTAACTACCCGACCAAATTGGCGGTGGTTGATTTGCATAAAATGACCTATAAGGATCAACCTCTTTTAGAGAAATATGGAACCATTTATCCAGTGGGTGAGGTGGATGGTAAACAATATTTTTCCAATTTCGGAGCGCAAGATGGTACCTATCATTTTCTTGAACAGGATGATGGCCAAATTTTCAAAACTAGAATAGAGGCTCTTGGCGGAAGTGGTATCTATATCGCCCGTATCAGATAACGATAAAATATTTGTCGAATAATTGAAATGCTGTTTGCTAACAGCAATGGGAATGTTATTGACTAGTTTTTTCGTTTAGTGTAAATATTTGTTGTTGTATATATATTATTCATGTTTTTTTATTTTTTCAGTTATGAAATCAGTTTTATCAATTTTCTTATGTTGCATATTATCCTTTGCTGCCACGGCGCAAACGCAGGACAAAGTCAAAGGAAAGATTATGATATCCGAAAGCATTCCGGCAAAAGATGCACTATTGAGACTCCTGAATACGGCCTACCAGACTAGGACCAATGCCGCTGGTGAATTCTATTTTAATGATGTACCTCCGGGAAAATACATTCTTCAGGCCTCTGTCAATGACGTGGAGATTATCCGTGAAAATATCAGTATTAGGGAAAATGCAGACAACCTTCCTGTCATTTATGTGATCAAAAAAATGAACAATTTAGATGGGGTAACCGTGTATGGATATAAAAGAAACAAATTCTTGGATCAGGATACAACAATGATTGCCAAGATGCCACTATCTTATATGGAAAATCCGCAGGCATATACCAGCATCAACCAAACGATCATGAAGGAGCAATTGACTACTGACGTTTCTGATGCATTGCGTAATGTACCTGGTATGATTAAGATGCAGGGTAGTCCTGGTCGAGGTAGTGGCGACGGTAGCTTCTATTACAGTTTGCGGGGATTTCCAACGAAGGTTTCTATGGTGGATGGCGTCCCCGCTACGACAAATGGGGAGATTGATCCAGCAGATATAGAACGTATAGAAGTAATCAAAGGACCAGCAGGAACCTTGTATGGTGGTGCCGTGACTTCTTTTGGCGGATTGATTAATGTGACGACAAAGAAGCCCCGTGACTATTTTGGTGGCGAAGTAGCCTATACATTTGGAAGTTTTAATCTCAATCGACTGACTGCCGATGTCTATGGTCCTGTAGATCGCAATAGAAAAACACTATTTCGATTGAATAGTGCTTATCAATATCAGAATGGATTTAGGGATTCCGAATTCAGAAAATCATTCTTTGTCGCGCCAACGTTCAATTATCAGGTCAGTGACCGTTTGACATTTAACCTTGGAGCACAAATCTATAATTACGAAGGTACTAATACGCCTATTATCTTCTTGAGCAGAAACCGCCAATTTTTTGCCAGAACACCGAAAGAGTTAGGTTTTGACTGGACAAGATCCTATTCTAATAACGATATGACATTGAAAGCTCCGGCAATTAATATCAAAGGTGAGATCAATTATCGGATATCAGATACCTGGACTTCCCAGACCATTATCTCCAGAAATTTTCGTAAAACGGAAGGCCTTTATCAGTATCAGTTCATCCGCGGGAATACCAGTGATGCTTTGCTTGAGCGCAACGTGCAATGGAACAATTCTGAGGCTGCTTCAACAAGCATACAACACAATCTCAATGGTACATTCCAGTTGGGAAGCATTAAAAATAAACTGCTAATTGGAATTGATTATCTCAATCAGTCCTTACGTAATAACCATTCACCTATCGTGAAGTACGATACCGTAAATGCCCAAAATCTGACAAGTGGCTATGGTTTTATTTCCCGGGAACTGGCAACGGCAAGTATTCAGAAATCAAAAGGCAATATGATCAGAACCTACGCATCTAACAATGTTTATGGCGCTTATATCTCCGATGTTGTCTACCTGACAGATCGCTGGACTACCCTTTTAAGTCTGCGTTTAGACCATTTTGATTCCAGAGGACAGCTCAATCTGAATACGAACGTTCGTGATGGAGAATATAAACAAACAGCTTTATCCCCCAAATTTGGTATGGTCTATCAGTTGGTAAAGGAGCAGCTTTCAGCTTATGCGAATTACATGAATGGCTTTAGTAATGTTGCACCGGTTGACAATAAAGGAATTGTAGGTTATAGTAATATTTTAAAGCCGCAAATGGCTGGACAATGGGAGGCGGGATTAAAGGCTAATCTTTGGAAAAATCGCTTCAACATGACTGCATCTTATTATGATATCACGGTGAATAATATGAGCAGGGATATTGAAGTTACCCAGGATGGACAATCTGCTATTGTCACGATCCAGGATGGAGAACAACGTAGTAAAGGTGTTGAATTTGAACTGATCACTAACCCGGTGAGAGGATTAAATATTATGGCCGGATATACTTACAACGATAGTAAATTTCAGAAAGCTGATGCTTCAGTTGAAGGGCGAAGACCTGCATCTGCAGGACCGGCAAATGTCTTTAACTCTTGGCTTAGCTATGTATTTCAGAATAGAACCCTTCATGGATTTGGAATCGGACTTGGTGTTAACCGTGTCGGTGAGCAGATTACTGTAGATCAAGAAGCGACAGGTCGGTTCA
The DNA here is from genome assembly GCF_002341965.1 of Sphingobacterium sp. UBA2480. Lineage (NCBI taxonomy): Bacteria > Pseudomonadati > Bacteroidota > Sphingobacteriia > Sphingobacteriales > Sphingobacteriaceae > Sphingobacterium > Sphingobacterium sp. UBA2480. The sequence goes on from NZ_DDPA01000003.1 coordinate 304,658, forward strand.
CCTTTCCGGCATACACGCTGGTCAATACATCTCTTTTTCTGGAAAGAGATAAATATCGATTTGCAGTGCGTATGAATAATTTGACCAATAGCGAATATTTTGCAGGACAGGGGGTAATCGTGGCTCAGATGCCACGTAATTTTGCTGTGCAGCTCAGCCTGAGGTTTTAACTAGATCATAAAAAAGCCACATCNNGATGTGGCTTTTTTATGATCTGCTTAATAGCTATACAATGTCTTATTTGACTTGTGTAATTGTTCCGTTAGTAACGCTTCCCCAATTTGTAAGACTTCCATAAACAATTAATTTAGACTTACTGTTGGCAAATTCTACCTTTCCGCTACCATTAATAGTCAAGTTACCGTATACGACAACTTCACCGTCAATAACCACTTTACCATTGATAAATGAAGTGGATTTTGATCCGACAGTTCCCTGAGAAAGTGAACCTGTTACGCTCAATATGCCACTCCCGTTCACGGTAAAGGTTCCACCAATAACGCCTGAACCTACCAAATTCATCGTTGAATTGACGTTAATGTTTTGCTTCAAAGCTATTGAACCATACATGTTGAATACACCGCTGTTGATGTTAACAGAATTTCCATTGATATTAAGTGTTCCACACCAGTTAAAATTCCTGTTGATATTTACGTTTGAAGCAAATGTTTTTGTATCCGAGTAGCTCGCTTCACTATTAACATTCAGGTCTCCTTGTGTACTGCCTGTGAAAGCAGGATAAGTACCATTACAGCTCGGAGTTGTTGGTTTCAGATCGATGAGTTTAAGAATTTTTAAGCCACCTTTTCCAGTTGCGACAAAAACATAGTTATCTCTACTGATGACAAAATTACTTGAACTATTGTCAATCGCATTGAAACTTGCACTACCAATATAGTTAAAGTTGTTTTGTGTGTCAAATTGATAAGCTGCGATACCAGCGCCACCGTTGGCAACAAACACACGTTTGTCGTTTGTGGATACAGCATTGGTCACAATATCTTCCGCATCCATGTTGCTGTCATCAGGACTTACTGGAATACTAATGCGTTTATCCAAAGCTCCTGTATTTATACTATAAATACCCAAGCCCTGAGCGCCTTCAGAAGCTAAAAGATAACTGCTGTAAAAATCAATAGTACGCTTTGCTGAACTTGGATTTTGACCCACATTGATTGTTTTAACCGGATCAAGATTATTGGATACAACTTTTATCCCCTGTGTTCCTGAAAGCACATACACTTGATTCTGGTATGTTCTTACAGATAGGAGATCCGCAATAGTTACCGATTTTTCGATAGCACCCGAAGATTTATTGATTTTAGAAATAGCACCAGCATTACCTGAAACAGCATACTGGCTTTCGTTGTTAAAAGTAACATCTGTTGCCACATAACTTGGTAGACCTGTATAACGATAAGCATCGGTAGGTAAGCCATTCTGAAGCGGTAAAACAATAAGAACTGCAGGGGAGGTCATTTTTGCCAATACACCTTCATCTGCTGCTCCAGCTAAGAGTAGGCTATTGCCATCAACCGCTAATGAGCTTATGTCGATATTCGGCAATTTGGCATTTACGATAAGACGTGGCTTGTTAATATCTGAAATGTCGATGACATCGACACCACCAAGATATCGATCGCCTTCGGTATTGTAACTTACATAAGCGTAGTTGCCCGAAACAGCAACATGGGTTGCACGAAGCTTATTGCCTTCATAATCCGGAGGAGCGACTTGTGCGACCAATGCTAACGAGAAGTCTGGGTTTTGAGTAGCAGTGACTGTCGAACCATTGGCTGCTCGCTTACCGGATGCTAAAAGATTAGATAACGGCAATAAACCAGCATTTTGATGATCTAAACGTGCATTCAGTTGACTTGCATTATTGTCAATAACAACAGATTGATTTTTAGGATCATCAATGTTATCATTGTTTTTGTTACAGCTAATAATTGCGGTCAATGTCAATGCTAGAAGTGGCAGGTAAAATTTCTGTTTCATAATATTATATATCTATCGCAAAAGTAAACCAAAAATCTTATAGTTAAGTTTTGTTGCGGTTAATTTTTATAAAGCTGTAGTTGTTTTACTACTAGATTTTAGCTGTGTAAACTTTTAATGAACATAAATTTTCCCATTACATGCTCAACTGAGTTTACATGTATAGAAAAGGGTCTGACATAATTCAGACCCTTACTTTTTGAAGATGAAATTCTTTGTTTCTTCTTGTCGTTGTGGTTCCCCTTTTATATGGAGTTATTTTTTTTCTAATTCTCATTTGAAATTTAACGTATTAAAGCAGCTTAAAGAAGGACTCCTTTATCGCTGCTCCTTGGGCAATGATTTCTTGAGGCTCAAATGTCATAAACTGCAAAGCTTTTGATTTGTGGCGTTTCTGTCGCTTCGATGACATGAAAGCGAATTTTAGATGTTTTGATCTTGTCAAACTTATGTATCCTTTTGTTGCCAACTGATTCACCAGAAGCAACGTTTACCCAATTATTATCGATCCAGGCGGCTATGGTGTATTTTCGAATACGCTCGCCACGCTGTATTACCTCACCAAAGATGACCTGATTTACAGTTTTAGGCGTTTTCAGGTCTAGGGTAAAGTCTTTTGCTGCTTTGTTTTTAACGATTGCTACGGGATGGGATATGACAGTGGTCAATGCTCTGCCAAACTCCGCTAGTCGATCAACATCCTCCGTAGGAACTAGGCCGCTCGTATCGACTACAATGCCCAGTAACATGTTGGAATTTCTGCCTACACTGGTATAGTAGGAATCCACTAGCTGATCCACCGAAAGGAGCTTCTGTCCATTTTCTTTCCAAAACCATCCACCTTGCCAACCGGTGCGCATAGGGAAATCGGCTTCTCCGGGGCACCATAGTGATCCATTTGGATTGCCGTTCAAACCATCGATAACAATTGTTCCGGTAGCTGATGTCGTAAAATCCGAACGGCTCCAATTGGGATACGGTGCTCTTCCTTCTTCATTTCCTATCCATCGTATTAAATTTTTGGCATCACTTGGACCTTGAAAAACCACAGCATCAGGTTGTAGTTTTTTTAGTAACGGAGCAATATCTGGTCCGCCATCTTTTATGGGCAGTACCCCACCATCAAACCAAATTTCAAACAGCTTACCATAATTTGACCATAATTCGGAAAGCTGCGTTTTCACAACATCATTGTATTGTTGCTGCGTAAGTGGGCCTCCTGATTGAACTTTACCTGGATTATTCACATGCAAATATCCATTGGCGGAAGCACTGGCATAGATGCCAGGTCTGATGCCATATTTTTGACAGGATTGGATAAAATCCTTTACGATATCGCCTTTTCCTGCTTTCCAAGGTGATTTGCTGATATTATAGTCATGTGCTTTGGTAGGCCATAAGCTGAATCCCGAACAATGCTTTGCGACGAGCACAGCATATTTTGCACCTGCAGCTTTGGCAGCCTTGATCCATTGATCTGTGTCCAATTTGCTAGGGTTAAAGACTGAGGCAGGAGGGTGCGAGCCCCATTGTTGCCATTTATAGTCAGGTACATAATTTACAACATCGAAGTGAAAAATCACCCCGATCTCCGCTTCAGCCCATGCTACATGGGCCGGAGAAGGGATCACTTCCTTTTGTTGGGCGTTACAAAGTAAGCCCGACAAAAGGAAGTGGATCATTAAAATATAGTTCTTCATTTTTATTCGTACTATTGCCATCCTGTATTCTGTCCCAATGCAGGGTTTAAACTTATTTCCTCTAACGGTATTGGAAATAAATACATTTTGTCATTCCATGATCTTTTTTCTAGTGCAGTGTAGATCCGAATATAAAAATCGCCATTGACGGTTATACCATTGACTTGTGCCGCTGGATATTTGGCTCTCAAAGCTGGAGTAAGTTTCATCCCTAATATAGTTTCAGGACGTTCGATTCTTTTTCCTGCTTTCCAGCGTAACAGATCGTCAAATCTGAAACCTTCGTCAGCCAGTTCGACTCTGCGTTCCCGTCTAATTTCGTCAATCAAAACCGGAACCTCTGGAAATACCGAATTGGGATCTCTTTTTAACGAAGCAATAATCATATCAGGCATACCAACACGTTTTCGCAGCAGATTGATGCTTTTGTCGATATCTGTTTGTTTGATATCCCCTAGTTCTGCTTTAGCTTCGGCATAAATCAACAATATCTCAGCATATCGGAAGATAAAGAAGTCCAGAGTCGATTGATTGGCTTGCCACATAGCAGGGTCTGAGCTTCTTCCTTTAATCAACTGATATCCTGTATTGGCAGTGTTAGTTCCAATTCTCGGTAAATCGATAATGTCTTTCGATCCGTCGCTGTTTTGTAGTAATACGAAACCCTTGGTTGCAATTGTTTGTTTGGCCCGTGGGTCGCGATCGGCAAATTCATCCTCAGGCGTATTGTCCCCTTTATATTTTGTGCTAAGCGCGGTGGGTAGTCCATCTGAGCAAAGATAATTTTGGACGAAATCCTTACTATAACCGGTTCCTGTCTCGCCCAAAGTCCTGCTGATACCATTCATTAGGATGCTTTGGAGGTAGCGCCTTCCAAGGATAGACTCGGTATTGCCATTGAGTTCTTGCTGGATAAATAGATTATAATAATCCGTTGTCGGGTTCCCGGTGGAGTATAGAGAATATTTATTTGATCCCATAATAAGTTCGGCAGCACTGACCGCTTCGCGAAGATATTTTTCGCTCCCTTCGACGCTGAAATATTTCCTTCGGGTTCCTTCCCATAAGCATATCCGGGCTTTGAGCGCAGCAGCGGCATACTTATGCAAGCGACCCGCAGAAACGTTGTCGGCAGGAATATTATCAAGAGCGAAATTTAGGTCGGCTAGGACCGAATCCATCACGATATTCCGCGACGTTCTCGGCGCATAGAGCTCTTCACTTTTTTCCGTAAGATCCTTACTGTACCAGGCAACATCTCCATAACGCTTGGAGAGACCCCAATAAAAAAGGGCGCGGAAGAACCGGACCTCACCGGCGTATTGATTTTTAATTGCCTGACTAGCTTCGGCGTTGTTGTAGCGCTGTAAGAAATAATTTACATTCCGAATATTTGTCCAGTTATAACCGGCATCTGTATTGGGGACAACATATTGGCCAGCTAAAAAAGCGTTTATACTACTCGGGACTTTATCGTCTGACTGATTGTCTTGGATAAAATTTTGGGTAGGCAGAGAAGTATAAAACTGATTCGCATAGAGCATCAGGTCATTTTCGTTCTTGAAGAAGGTTGGTTCGGTGATCGAGGACAAAGGTAGCCTGTCTAGGTAGCTATCTTTTTTACAAGAAGCAATAAATGCCAATGAACCGAGTATGAGTAGTGTTTTTAATGTTTTCATAATTTAAAAGCTAAATATTATCAATTAAAATCCGAGTTGTAGTCCAAATGCCACCGATTTACTCTGTGGAGCATCTTGAAAATTGAGAACTTCTGGATCGAAGGCATCAAATAAGCTCGTAAACGTAAGGAGATTCTGTCCCGAAATATACACACGTGCACGGCCAAGTTTTGCCCGTTCAGTCCATTTTTTAGGTAATGAATAACCAAGTGTAAGTTGTTTCACCCGAAGGTAGGCAGCGTTTTGAAGGTATTTTGTCTGCTGTTGCGAGTTGCCACCATTACCAAATCGTAGCCTCGGAAAATAAGCATCTCTGTTTTCTGGTGTCCAATAATCTGTTGCATAGACAAAAGGGACATTCCATTCGCTCGTAAATCCCCAGAAAGCACTATTGCTGATCCAGGTATCTCGTTTGCCTATACCTTGTAAGAAAGCGGAGAAATCGAAGTTCTTGTAATTTAACCCCATGTTAAGGCCAAACGAATACCGAGGGGTGGAATTTCCGATGATTTTTCGGTCCCCAGGGTTACCGACCGTATTGTTGCCGAAGTCGATCTTACCATCATTATTTAAATCTGCATAACGGATATCGCCAGGTCTCCAGGTACCACCCCATACTTGGGTCTGTTTTGGGGCCGAATCGATTTCTTCCTGACTTTGAAAGTAACCCTGTGTTTCAAAACCCCATATCTCGCCGTCTAATTTACCTTCATACCAGTTATTGAATATTTTGGTAGTATTCAGCGGATATTTTGTGAGCTTGGCATGATTGTCCGATAGCGAAAGCATCAAGTCATAGGAAAGCTCGTCGCCTATGCGGTCATTCCAACCAACACTAAGTTCCCATCCCTTGGTAACCAATGTACCTGCATTTTGGCTCGGTGCGGCTGTTCCCAGTACGGATGGCAGTGGAACCCCTGCAACAAGCATATCGCGTGTACGTCTTTCGTAAACGTCAAAGCTACCGGTAAGACGATTTTTAAGTAAGGCGAAATCTAGACCGAAATTGGTCGTGGCCGATTTTTCCCAGGTAAAGTTTGTGCTTACAAGCCCTGGAGCCCCCACACTTACACCGGTTTGATTACCAAAAATATAACCTACACTATTGTTTACGGGCATTGTTGGCAGGTAAGGATAGAAATTAGTCGCAGAGTACAGATCATTACTGTTAAAGCCTTGGTTAGGCAATTCACCGTATGATCCTCTCAATTTCAAGTCATTGACAACATCCTTAATTCCCGCCATAAAGTTCTCTTCAGAAATCCGCCAACCTGCAGAAACAGAGGGGGTGAAAACGTATCTTTTATCTGCAGAAAAACGGGAGGATCCGTCGTAGCGACCATTGATTTCCAATAGGTATTTCTTATCAAAAATATAGTTCAGTCTGAAAACTGTTCCAAAGAGTGCCCACTCGTTTTCAGCTCCGGTTACACTTGGTCTAGGATCATTATTTAGATTAATAGCGGGTTTGGTAGGGTCAACAAGATTATTTGCGAAAATGCCTAATCGTTTGTAGCGGCTGCTCTCCCGATTGATACCCGCCATTGCTTTAAAATAATGCTTTTCCGCGAAGGTGTTTTCGTATGTAGCAAAAGCATTTAAAGCAAAGTAATTATGGTTATCTGTTGTTTCTGATACAGATGAAGGATTTGTCCAAGGAAATGTGCCAAGCAGAATCCCATTCACACCATATTCCTTAAAAGGAATCTGATGGCTTTGTAAAAAGTTGTTGTAGGCATTCCAGGTATAATCAGCGACGACCGACACATGTTCGATAGGTTTGATTTTCACTCCTCCGGTTAGCCATAAGTCATTAGAATATCGTTTTCTTTTTCCATTGTTAGCCGCTACAGCGAAAGGATTGGTAAAACTGCCCTGTCCTGAAAAGTTGCCATCAGGATGTCGAATTGGCATAGTCGGTCTCAAGTCTCCAGAGATCCATCCAGATGATGTTCCCCCCGTAACGACTCCGGCGGTTTCTTTATCGTCTATATGAGTGAGGGCGAAATTTCCTGTTAAGGTCAGCCAATCTGTAATCTCAGAGTTTACTTTCATCGATGGATTCAAACGTTGATACTTTTGGCCAGCCTCTTTAAAAAGCCCCTTTTGTTGTAGATATCCTAAAGAAGTGATGACCGAAGTTGCACCACGGCCACCCTGTAATGATAGATTGTGTCTTTGCATCGGCGCCCAACCTGGATATTGTTCCTTAATCCAGTCTGTATTTCCTACATAACGATACTTGGCTGGATTGGAAGGGTCTACATACACCGGAAGGTTGTTGACAGGATCGTTAAAGTAGGCATTTGCAAGAATAGAATCTTGTTCTGTAAAAGACTCTGTCGCCGTGGTTCCGCCGTCTTGTCCGTTTCGATTTGCCTGGCGGTGCATCCTAATGTAATCGATCGAATTGATGTATTTGGCCATTTTGGTAGGCCTGGAAATGGTGTATTCTCCTGTATAATTGATTTGTGGATTTTGGCTTTTCGGATTCTTTGTCTGAATCAAGATGACGCCATAGGCCGCTCTACCGCCATATATAGCTGCCGCAGCAGCATCTTTTAAAACGGTTACATTTTCCACATCCGAAGGATCAATAGAATTGGGGTCACGTTGTACCCCGTCTACTAAAATCAGTGGACCTGCGGTACCGCCATTGATCGAACCTGTACCGCGGATATTGAATTGAGAACCAGTGCCAGGTTTGCCATTGGCCGAAGTGATGTTTAGGTTTGGAACCAAACCTTGTAGTCCTTGACCTAAATTCGCAATTGGACGATCAGCTAGACGTTTGGCACTTACAGTTGAGACTGCTCCGGTCAGATTCTCTTTCTTTTGGGTACCGAATCCGACAACAACGACTTCCTCGAGGTTACTGTTTGCTGCCTTTAGAACAACATTGATTTCGTTTTTCCCCTGCGTGGGTATTTCTGCTGTTGCATATCCAACGGAGCTAATAATCAAAATGCTGTTTGATTCCGGTACAGTAAGGGAAAACTCCCCTTGGGCATTGGTACTTGTGCCGATGGTACTACCTTTTAAAAGAACATTTATACCAGGAAGAGCTTGCCCATTTTCGTTTGTCACTCGCCCTGTGATTGTCCGTTTTTGAATATTGTCATTGACGTTTTTAGCAATAAGCTTTGGCGCCAATTTAAGCCCTATAGCGATAGAGCGTCCCTTTATTTGATAATCTAACGATTTATCGACTAAGAGTTCATCCAATAGAGAGCTGATCGATTTATTGTTAGCACTGATCGTGATCGGTTTAATATTTTTCAGGTCGTTCTCGTCATAAATGAACGTGTAACCAGACTGTCTACTGATCTCAATCAATATATTTTTCAGTTGTGCTTTATGCTGGTTGAGGTTAATGCGCTGTGCGCGAACATTTCCCATAGCCGCCATAATGGAAGCCAATAATAGAACAAAGGTTAGTTTCATAGACAGGTGTGTCTTGTAAGATTTCAGGTATTGGTAATAATACCTTGGATGATCTTTTTTCATATTTTTTAAGTTTAATAAACAATGCAGGTTGACATCTATACAGTCCTTGGTTGCGGAGACCATATTAGTCAGATTTACATTGGCGGTTATAGGTTTTCGTTCCAGGTTTCTGAGGAACTAACACAATAATTGGTTTCGGATCTCTTCTCGAATGTCGATGAAAAAGCTTTTCTTGTCAGGTTATCGCATAGCTACAATCCTCCTTCCTTCTCGTGTGAATTTTACGTTTGACTTCAACTCAATAGCCTGCAACACTTCAGATAATTTGGCGTCCCTTGGGATAATGGCTGAAAACTTACGATCGCCATAGGGGCCCATCTCGACTTCAACGTTATACCAACGTTCGATCTTGCGTGCATATTGGCTCAAAGGCTCCTCATGCAGTACATAAAGACCGTCCTTCCATGCATAACTATCTTCAATACCGCTGGTTGTTATTTCAATAGCATCTTTTCCATTGACAATTGCCTGTTGCCCCGGACTTAAGAGGGCCTGATGTTTAGTCTTTGTGTCCATAATGCGCAGACTGCCACTGACAAGTGTCGTGTATGAACGGCCATTGTCATTATAGGTATTGACGTTGAAACTTGTCCCCAGTACTTCAATACGCTGTTGTGCTGTTTGTATGACAAATGGTTTGTGTATATTTTTGGTAACTTCCAGGTAGACTTCACCTGTCAGCTGGATTTGTCTTTCTTTACCAATAAAGGCCGCTGGATAAGTGATAGAAGATAAGGCATTCAACCATGCTTTGGTACCATCAGGCAGCACGACTTCAAATTGACCGGCAGCAGGTGTTGAAAGCCGGATTGTTTTTACATTCTCCGTTTCAATGATCGTCGTTCCATTATTGTATCCCAATGAGCCTTCTTTTGAGATAATGCTGCTATTTTTTCCGTCTAGAGCAATTGCTGGTTGTCCATCTATTGATAATAACGCTTTGTTTTTGCCTGGCGCAATGTCATCAACAAACAATTCATGTTTGCTTTCTTGATTATTATTCCGTTGTAGATATAGTATTGTTCCAATTGTAAAAAAAGCGAGGAGAATTGCAGCAATTGCTATAATGTACCCTTTATTATTATAAGGCTGCTCTTTAGAGATTCCCTTTAATCTTTTTTGTAGTTCGATTACATCCGAAATTAGCTCCTTGTCAGATGGAATTTGGTCTTCACCTAGATTAAGATACCATTCTTCAACAAGCGCTTGTTCTTGTGTTGTACATTTCCCTTCTAGATATTTCTTAAGTAAGGACGGGCCATTTCCATGCTCTTGGTTCATCATGATAATATAGTTGGTTACTTCTATATGACGGATGAGAAGGGGGGAGAGGGGGGGGATTAGAAAATTTTACAAAAAAACAGTAAGCTTACCCAAAGCAGGCTTCCTAATTTACTGCGAAGCAGACGTAGGGCTTCTTTCATATAACTGCGAACGCTATGTTCTGATAGATTAAGCTTTTTTGCGATATCCTTGTGACTGAGATAGTGCTCCCTACTCAGTTCAAAGACCTCTCTTACGCGTGGGGAAAGCTTATTAAGCACACGATCTATTTGTTCCTGAAGCAATTTCTCCCTTAGGGAATGGTCTGTACCTCCAGTATGATGTGTTGTAATAGGAGGTAATGAGGCCAAATACTTAGTTTTTGATTGTTCTTTGGCGATGTGATCTATTACACGGTAGCGTATGGCACTGTGGAGGTAGGCAGATATTTCTCCCTGGATAGCCAACGTATACCTGTTTTGCCAAATCGAAGCAAATAAGTCATGGACGATATCCTTAGCGGCTTCGCGATCTTGCAACTTATTGGTTGCGTGAAGATATAATAAGGCAAAATAAGTGTTATAGAGCTTCTGAAAGGCAAGAGAGTTCCCATTCTTTAGCTCTTGCAGTAGATCCCTTTCTTCTATTTTTTGCTTATTGTACATGATCAATGGACAATATTAGTAAACAATGCATAGTTGAGCAAATCTATTCAGCTTTTGTTTGCATGCACACGATTGCGTAATATTTGATGTTTTTCAAGAATGCCCATTTACAGACTAATATGATTCTCTACTAGTCAATATTTGCGATAGCTTTTTATTGCTTTCTCCTAACGCTTTCCAATAACTTGAATAGAAAAAACGTTTATTTCAGTTCTATACCGATATGTGTATTATTAGATTATAAAATGAAATTGATAATTTTGGAAATAGCTAAACCACTCAAAAGCCTGTAAATTGTTAGTTATGAAAAGAATAATATGTTTTACCGTTGGATCTCTACTTTTCAGTGCCATTTATCTGCAAGGTTGCATAAATAGTGGAAGTACCCTAGAACAGCGGGAAAAAGAGTCCTCGGTCCCGATATCATCTAATTTTGATTCACTGGAGTATTATTTTATGGATATTGATTTATTTAAAATAGGTGAATTGGAGGACAAAAAGAATAAATCTGAGAAAGAGCGTCTTTTGTTATCAATATTGGAAGATGATAAGTTGGATCTTTCCCTTTTATCTCATTTGAAGAATATAGGATATGTTAGAGGCTCACTGGATCAATCTCTCTATAGTACTGTCGACTCACTATTTTTCTTAAAAACAAGAACCGATCATGTCGACACCTCTTGTATTTATGAATTTCGAGATATCCTTGTGTTCTATAAAAATAAGCAATGCATGGGGATCGCTAAGATCTGTTTTGATTGTAAAGCTATGGTTTCATGGAGCGAAAAACCAAATTTCGCGGGTTTCGGTGATTGGGAAGATTACGATAAATTGTATCTTTTACTCAAGAAAAAGTAAAATTTCATCAATAAATAAGCGAAACCATCCTGAGATGGTGAAAGAAAATAAGGTAGTAAAAATTCATCCGAAAATAACATATGTTTAAAATGAAACAAGTAATAAAAATCGTATTTATAGGACTATTCTTGACATTGTCTTTAAGCTCTTGTAGCGAGAAACTAAGTGGAAAGGATCAATCGTCCTTTGATAGTTCTCGTAAAAAAGTAGAAGCAAAGCTGAATGATAAAGAAAAAGCGAACTTGGAAAAGGCCTTGCGAGTGGCATTATCCGAAGCGATGTGGCTCAAAATGAATGAACCTGAAAAGTATCATGAAGAATCAATAAACCATATATCGTTAGGTCTGATCGATGGCAAATCTTACGGTGCTGTATTGGACCTGGCCGATGATATCCTTCAAAAGCAGCAGGAACGGAAAATAGTGCATCTTCAACAAGAAATAGATAGTTTGCAAAAGCAGAAATCTGAATTTGAACGGGTAAAAAAAGACCTGGCCGTCTTTCAATTGGAACCTATTGAATTGGATCTCGAAGATTTTTTTGGCGAGTCTGTCCCAAGAATCATTGTAAGTATGAAGTATATAGGCAAACAGCCGCTAACAGGAAGTCAAGGTTTTTCGTATGTACTGAAAAAACGGTCTTCACAAGCTATTATCAGCGACGAGCAATCTGTTTTTGGCGAATCTGACAGTGTACTCCAGCCAGGTGAATCCCGGGTCAACACGATCGTTTTTAATCAGCAAAAAAAAGAGTATCCTAAACTTTGGAACTTCGCTAACTATCCCGTCAAAGGAATCAACCTGGCAGACTACGATTTGGAATTGATTGTGACAACACAATCCATCAAATCCAATGATCGGGAGACGGTTCTTCCAAAAAGTAGTGTAACGCTGATCAATGAAAATTTAAAGAAATTGGAAGATGAAATCACCGCATTAAAGAAGGAGAATATTAGCCTTGACGATCTGCAATTGACCTAGTTTTTATCATCCATTCGCCTATTCTGTGCTGTGAAAATTATTTAAAAGGATCCGATAGCACCTTTAATTTATAGGTTATTCGGTCAACGTTGACAACCTGACGAATTTTAGATTAGACGAAATAAATAGGGAGCCGATAGTAACATCAGCTCTCTATGTATTCGTAATTCTCGGAATAATCGTAAACAGCTCCTTTTGTTTATAATTCCGATTACAGGTGTACGTTTATTTCTTGTCCCACCAAACTTTCGATAGGAAGGAGTCGCCATTTGTCATTCGTGCCGCAGCTTCCTTGAGATTCGACGCGTTCAGCTCAGCCTCTTCACTGGAATAAATCGCCCGACGTGGTATTTGTCCGTTGGTGGAACCTGGGTTAGGACCGGGGGTTAATCGAGGATATCCCGTACGTCGCCACTCAGCAAATGCTTCCATATCTCTGCCAAATAGGTGAATCCACTTTTGTGTCGCTATTTTCTCCATCTTCTGTTCGTCAGTCAGACTGTTTAAACTTAATATAGGTTCGTAGGAAGTTGGAATTGCCGCCATATTGTAGGGCGGAAGCGCCAACGCAGCTTTCACCCCTTCTGTAAAGAATGTTTGGGCATTGGCACTTGTAGCTCCCCAGCCTAATAGAGCCGCTTCGGCTTTGTAGAAACAGATATCCGAATAAGTAAAAGCATAACTCGGAATTGGAGCAAAGCTAAGACTAAACCAAGTTGATTTATTCGCTGTTGAATAATTGGCTCGAATCAATTGGGATAGTTGATTATCGGTCAGCGAGACCCCAATACCTTGATAGGTTGCCGTACCATTGACATTGACTGGTTCGGCAAGTAGTGGAAGCCTAGGGTCGTTGTATTCTTTTAGTTTATCGACTAATGTATTGGCAAGATAACGTAGATCGGCACTTCCTGTTGTCATTTGACGCAGGATAGGGTTTTGGTTTTCAGCTTGAGCATCGTTGTAAGTCGGCACAGCCGCGTTGTCACTGTTGCTACTGAATAGACCTACTGTGGAGGTCATGGCTTCGGTAACCGTTTTCTGCGCCAAAGAAGGATTGGCGTACCGCAAGCGTATGCCGAGCTTTAATTTGAGCGAATTGCCAAATTTTTTCCATTTGTCAATGCTGCCTTTGTAAAAGAAATCTGAGGAGCCGTAAGACAGGTCTCCGCTGGTCAGCCTCGCAATAGCAGCATCGACTTTTTGAATGAGTGCCGGATAGATATCTTCTTGCTTGTCAAATTTGGGTGTACGGTTAATTTCCTTATTGGATTTTGTAATCTCGGAGTAGGGGATATCCCCAAACAAGTCTGTAAGGCGTTGATAGAGGTAGGCTTCATAAAGTTCGGCAATAGCCAGTTTACTCCTGCCTTCTGCATTGTCTTCCTTGCCGCTCAATTCTTGTTTAATCTGAACGATATTGCGGAGCAAGGTGTAATGCTGTGACCAAATAAGATTTTCGGGTCCTTCAAAATATCGAGATACAGGTACTACCGGCCCCCCCGCCCAATGTTGGATCCAAGAGCCGAACTTGTTGTTGGGTAGTTCTCCAGACTCCTGAAAAGTACCATCACGTAGAACGCGGGCTATCAGTAAGGAAGGATCTACAGTGGTGACAGATGTTGGGGGCGTGTTGATTCGTTCGAAATCTTTGGTACAGGAACCTAGTCCAGCCACAGAAAAAAGTCCGACGATGAATGTATTTTTAAATAGTTTCTTTTTCATGATAATAGGTTTACAGGCCAACAGTGAGGTTAATACCGAATGTGCGCATCATTGGAAGGGACGTTGATTCTATACCGATGGAGCTATTGTTTACGTTGAAAGCAGAAGCTTCTGGTGAAAATCCATCCGTTTTCCGTTGAAAGTAAAAGAGGTTACGTCCATACACGCCCAATTTTAGCGAGCTGACGAGTTTATGCGGCATCAGTTTCTTCGGGAAAGAATACGAAAGACTGATTTCGCGCATGGCAATATAGCTCATATCATTGATCATTTCTTCGGATACCATGACCTCTTTGTCACTCGCAACCATGTTCCAATAATCTTGTGCGGCGACCTGCTTACTATTTTTTGTTCCTGTGCTTGTCCAATTGCCTGATCCATCTTTTTGTCCCACGATCCCCTCGGCAATGTAGCTGCCATCACGGCCTTCTAAGGTCTTTTTAGAAGTACCATAAATAATCTGCTCACGGTTCGATTGGGAGAAGATCACGCCGCCCTGGCGGATGTCGACAAGCGCATATAGATTGAAACCTTTATATTTAAAGGTATTGGCAAAACCTCCCAGCCAGTCGGGTTGCGCATTGCCAAGATCAGTTTCTACACGCCCAGCTGTGCGCAAAGGCAGCCCAGTCGTAGGATCGATCAATCTATTTCCCTGCTCATCTTTGATCCATGCAAACTGTGTCCCAATGAGCTGGCCAAATGGTTTTCCGACCTCCGCAACCACATTTATCCCGCGGTCTGTAGCGAGTAAAAAGCTTTCTACACCGGGATAGAGTGATTCTACTTTATTTCGGTTGCGGTTGTAATTGAAGGTGGTATTCCATTCAAAACCCGATTCGCTTTTGATTGGTGTTGCTCCCAAGACAAATTCAATACCTCTGTTGCTAATTTCTCCAGCGTTGATCCTGTTTTTTACATAGAGACTGGAAGGGGCGATTGGTACGTCCAGAATCTGATTCTTTGTCTTGGCCTGATAGTAGGTAAAAGAGAACGAAAGTCTGTTTTTCAGAAATCGCAGATCTGCCCCAGCTTCGATCGACGTGGTCAATTCGTTTTTCAAATTCGGATCAGGAATAATTTCTGTATACGAAGCCATCGGTACACCACCGTGGGTGTACTGGTTGAGACTATAGGCTCCTGTCAGCTGATAAGGGTTTCCTGAACTCCCTGCTTGTGCCCAAGAGGCCCTGATTTTAGCAAAAGACAGGGCTTCAGACTGCCATTTGAAAGCATCCGATAAGACCAAACTGGAGCTTACCGAAGGATAAAAGAACGAATTATTTTCCTTTGAAAGAGTCGAAGACCAGTCGTTACGGGCGGAGAAATCAACAAACCAATAGTCTTTGTAACTGAATTGACCCGATAGATAAGCCGAATTAATCTTGGACTCGATCAGATCAAATATGTAACTATTTGTCGTGGTGTTATTGATTACAAAGAGATTGGGAACAATAAATTGATTGCCCGAGTTGCCGGTCATACGCAAATACCTACTTTGATGGCTGGCCCCTAAGTTGGCACTGAGTTTAATATCGTCGGTCAATTTAAAGTTAGAACTGGCCAAAACATCAAAATTGTCTTCGCGGGCTCTGATGACCTCTTCTCGGATGTCGCCTTTTCGGTTTAGACTCTGGTAGGTATTAATGGGGCGGTAGCGGAACCGTTGATCGGTATAGAAGTCGGTCCCTCCAGTCGCTGTAACCTTAAGCCAAGGAGCGAAGTCGTAACTTAGACGGAGCAAGCCTATAATACGGTCCCGCCGGTCTTCGTTGTGGTTTTCATGAATGGTCCAAAAGGGGTTGGCAGTAGAACTATTGGTGGCATATGTTTTCTCCAATCCTTCCGTCAATCCAGAAAATCCGAGCTGTCTACTAATCTCCTGTGCGGTCCATTTATACTGGGCCATGATGTCGTTGCCCAAGCTTCGCGGCTGGCTGATGAATAGGTAAGCCGGGTTGTCTGCAGCATCGGCCAATGTAGGCCGGTTCTGTCCCTTTTGGGCGATGTAGTTGGCCTTGATGTCGATATGAAATTTATCGGTTATTTTGGCTTGGGTACGTAAACCGAAATTGTTTCTCTTTAACGTATTGGTGGGGATATACCCCTTTACATCTGTATTGGCAAATGAAAAACGGTAGTTTACTTTGTCGGTTCCGCCATCGATACTAAGGTTGTTGACAAACTGTTTCTCTGTTTGAAAAAATGACGAGTAGGTATCTGGCTTTGGTGTTAACTGTAAGATGTTGCCATAAGCGTCTTCATAAGTCTGACCTTCCATTTTTGCACCCCAGCTAGCCCGTGTTGTACGGTCACGTCCAGCACTCATTTTAGGCATACCACTGTAGCCATTTTTCAGGGCCTCACTCATGGAGACAATTGTGCCGTCATCTTTTCTGAAGTGTGTAAATGTACCATTCAAGCCTTGGCCATAGACATTCTGAAAATCAGGTAAAACCAAGCCATTGCCCAATGAAAAATCTGTACCATAACTAAAGCGGGTTTTACCAGCTTTCCCAGATTTAGTTGTGATCAAGATAACGCCGTTACTTCCTCGCTGACCATAGAGGGCTGCAGCGTTTGGGCCTTTCAATACCGACATGGTTTCGATGTCTTCGGGATTGATGTTTCCGATTCCGTCTCCATAATCGGTTCCCCCAGATTGGTTTGGAGATGAAATGTTTTGATTATCAATCGGTACTCCATCAACAACATAGAGCGGCTGGCTATTACCGATAAGTGAGTTGTTACCACGTATCACGACCTTGGATGAACCTCCGGCACCGGATGCCGCGCGGCTCACCTGCACGCCGGCAACTTTACCCGATAGAGCATTCGCCACATTGGTTTCCTTGCCCTGCGTCAGCTCGTCGCCTTTGAGTTCAGCGACCGTATAACCGAGCGCTTTTTTTTCGCGTTTGATACCAAGCGCTGTAACGACAACCTCCTGTAGGTTTTGCGCACTCGATTCCAAACTGATATTGATCGCTAGCTTGTCTCTTTCTGTAATGGTGTAATCCAAAAGTTCTCTGCTTTTAAAACCGATAGACGATACGCTGATCTGGTAGCCCTGTCCAGCGGGAATCTGGTCGAGCGAAAAAGTCCCATCAGGCCTGCTGGTTGTTGTTTTTTTCATTCCGCTCGTCGCTTTACGTATGGTAACCGTCGCCGAAGGAATGGGCTTCCCAGCTTCATCTTTGATTACTCCGTTAATGGTCGCATTTTGTTGGGCATTAGCAAGAAGATAGCTTGTTGACAAAAGCCCCATGAGTCCAAGACGCAGTGCCCAGTTTACGTCGGCTCGAATGTTGGATCTCAACAATAGCATAGTCAGGATACTATGCTTGGAAGGTAAATAATTGTGCATAATTTGTGGGTTAATTAAGTGAATTTTATTCGGTTTGTACATGGATGGTTATGCTATGAAGTGCTTGGATATCAGTCAACACGCTGATGTAGGCTGATGCTGTATTTTTATACGTTCCACTATAATATTTATCTTGAATATCTTTGGGATCAAAACTCAGCCGCACTGCATAATTATGGCTGATGATATGAAGCACATCTTGTAAGGGGAGGTTTTTAAAGATCAATTGTTCCGATGTTTTTAGATAAGATCCCCGTTTACTGGATTGAGAAGCATTGATTCGGGTCTCAGCAATAATCTGTTGCTGTTTCCGGTCAATGCTGATTTCCTCATTGGGTAGAAACTGCAGATTTAAGGATTGTTCATTTCGGTAACCTGTATCGCTTTTGACTTCAATACGACCTTCATATAGTTTTATCTTCGTAATCGCGGCACCCTCTTCGTCGACGCTGAAAACGGTGCCAAGTGCCGTTGTTGTCAAACCTGCCGAATGAACTCGGAAGGGCTTGGTCTTATCCTTTGCCACAGTAAATTTGGCTTTGCCTTTTAATAGAATTTCTCGCGAGCTAATCCCTGTGAAATCTGAACTGAATTTTACTTCAGAATTGGGGTATAGTTCGATCGTAGATCCGTCTGGAACTGCAATTTGTTGAATGGTATTACCTGAATTGATATAATATAAATTACTTGGTTGCTCCTGCGATGTGGGCTGGACTTTCTTCGCGCTACGGTATGCGGTGGTATGTTTAGGAGAATCGATTTGGGTTAACCCCAGCCAAGCTCCGATTCCAATGAAGATAATAATGGCAGCATATTTTAACCAGTTAAATTGATTCTTGTTTTTTTGCCCTATTTGTTTGAAAATATGCGCTTTTATTTCTTTTTGGTTTTTAAAGTCCGAATCCACCTCATATTCTTGCCATTCCGCCTCTGGCATAAGATCCTCCCAATAAAACTCGTTATTAGCTAGCGCGTTTTCTATGGCCGCAATTTCTTCCGCATTGGCTTTACCGCTTAGGTAATCGTCGATCAATTCTTTTGTAATCTTCATCTAATAAGATTACGATCGAAAATGAGGTAGCCCCCAATGAAATTAAAAAATAATTTGCACCAGTATACTGAACAATAAAGCCTTGCGAATAGTTTTTAGTGCTAGCGTTAGTTGGTTTTCTACGGTTTTCGTCGATATGGCTAGCTTTTTAGCAATTTCTTGATGCGAAAGATTGGAAAACCGGCTTAGCATAAAGATCTCCCTGCGTTTCTTTGGTAATTTATCGACAATTTCATGGAGTGTGGATGAAAGTTGTTTGGCATAAAAATCATCATGAGGACTATGCCGCAAGACAACTGTCTGATCGTGATCCAAAAGTTTCTTTCGATTATACTCTGCTTTGACCAAATCAATCACTACTGTTCGGGTGATACAGAATATCTGGGATTCTATGCTGGAATCAATATTTTTGTCACGCATATTTTTCCAGAGTTTGATAAATACACGCTGCACAGTTTCTTCGGCTAGATAAGAAGATTTGGTTTTGTTGAGCGCATATTGGTATACTTTGGAACTCCATAGGTCAAAGTATTCCTCAAATCTTCGGACAATAGACGCATAATTGATTTCCATAGTGTAGGCTTGGAATAAATGAATTTAGCGATAATGCGCTTTCGCTCCAAGTTTTTTAAAAAATATTTTGCCTCTTTTCTTAGTGGATGAGATTTGTTTTCTGAATGATCTTCGATGTATGGTTATAGACTCTCAATTGGATATTAGTTCCTTGATTGGATTGATTTAGGAATACGATGTTCCCTTTCTGGTTGACATTCAGTGTGTATGTTTTGTTCTTCTCCATCTCAATCTCCCCTGATTCATTCAAAATTTTTATCCGACCAATCGACATTTTTTTAGCCGCAATGGAAAATGGACTGGCATCTTCGGCTGAGATGGCTAAGGAACTATGTGCGGGGATTGATGTATTGATATACAAAGAGCCTTTTTCTTTTTTTTCTATCCGCTGAAAGGTGCAAGACTGGAGGGCAATAAAAAATAGAAAGACGGAAAATAATTTCATAAATAAGGCTATTTTTTTTATATGGGATTTAATCATGCATCATACCGAGTTTTTTCCTACTACATTTGAGTTAGATTACTCCAATGTGGTGGGAAAAACCAGTTAAGGTCTTAAAAATACAAAAAAATCATAATGACTTATTAATAGAAATGGAGTATTTCGGATATCTGTATACGATCGTTGTGTATTTATTCGCTAGTTCGGTATTTATACCTCTTCTTGGGCGTTTTGATACGTATGTTTCGAATCTTGTATTTGGACTGGCACAAAGTTTGAATTTTACCCTGCTGTAATACATAAATTATTCACATTAACACATCGACGTATGAAAAAATTAATTCAAACACTGGGACTAGGTATGCTTATTTTAACAGTATTAGTAGGCTTTACATCATGTAGCAAAGATGATGATCCGGCTGATAACGATCTTTTTGTTGGAAAATATGAAGGCACTATTGGCTTTGATGACATGAACAACAATGATAACGATGTTGCCTCGGGAGAAGGAACGGTTACTGTAACAAAAGTTGGCGATACCTATAATTTTGCTTTTGGAAATGGCATTCCTAATCTCAATGGAGTAGATTTTGAAAAAAAGGATAACGTCTTAGTTAATATCGGCTCAGCAGGCACGGGATTTATCCGTATTGATGCCGGTAAATTGACAATTGGTTATACAAAAGACGGCAAGGCATGGACGGCCAATTGTAATCGGAAATAGTCTTGCGAAAAATAGAAAGCGCCTGTTTGCCAGGTGAATGTTGTGAGTTTAACATTTTATAACATTATTTTCTAAACGATTTACGGAGCGATACTGTTCTATTAACAAACAATAAAACAAAGTAATTATGAGCGAATTAACATGGAAAGGCCGTTGGAACGAAATCAAAGGCAAGGTAAAACAACAATATGCAGACCTTACCGACGATGATCTATTGTATGCTGAGGGCAAAGAAGACGAATTGGTAGGTAAGCTTCAAAAGAAGACCGGTAAAACACAAGATGAGGTAAATAAGTGGTTGAACGATTTGTAGGTTTAGTATTGTGTGATAAAAAGCGGATAACAGCATTGTTATCCGCTTTTTTAATTTGATAGCAATTTCCTCAATGAACTTTTATGCTTGTTGAATTCCTATTGCCTTGTACGGATTGTTTTCGTTACAAATCCCCAACAGCGCAATACCTTTTATTTTTTGTTAAAATTGAATCGTCGCGCAATGCTAAATCCCCAGCGAAATTGCCCTTTGCCCCATGAGCTATTTGTTTCGCTGATAAACTGAGATTCTTGTATTGCGGTCGCATTGGTAAAATTGAGGTGGAAGATATGGCCTCCGGTATCCATTTCTAGACCGACACCCAAAGCATTATAGTAACGTTGACCACCCACTTCTTCACGGTACTTCTTGTTCGATGCTTTTCGGAAAGGCAATGTATAGTCTGCGACTAGCGCAATTCGATTACTAACCTTAGCCCGCCCACCGATACCGATAGCGAATACATCATTCTGATCATTAAAAGCCGTATAATTTCGGTGAAGATAAGAAGGAACTACAACGAGCGAAAGATCTGAACTGAATTTTCGGGCGATGATGAGCTGCGTTACATAACTCAATCGGTCATTGAAGTTCTCAAAGCTTGCTGCTGAAGACTTATCCGTACTAGCTTCCATCGCGGATAGGGTAGTGCTTCCAAAAAAAGCTACGGAAACAGGTATGCTATTGTCGACGGTTTGTTCGATAAATCGGTATTTCACATTCCCCTCAAATAGCTGCCGAACAGCCGTTGCGCCCTTCGCGCGGGCGATTCCAATGTTCAGGTTATCGAATAAACCATAATCAAAACCTATTCGGATGTCGGTCGAATTATCGAGGCCAAAGAAATTTTTACCTCCACCCGCGCTGCCCGCGATATCGCCAAAGCGGTGATCTACTCTAAAGTCCATTTCATTACGATGAATTGTTTCTGTGGTCTTGAGATTGATCAAATTGCCGGATTTAAAGGTCGCCGTGACTTTTTCATTTTTGGGTGCATCGATATGGATTAATTTATCGAGATCTTCCTGCGCAAATGACTTTGCGAAAGGAAAGCAAAGGAGTATAAGTAGTATTTTTCTCATTTGTAATGAATTCGTATTATGGTTTGTAGGTCGCATCAACGGTGATTTTGACTACTTCAGCAATTTTTTTTCCAACGATGGAAGGAATAGAAATTTTATGATCTGCAAGTTTGACCTGAAAATTTGCTACCGCCTTTATCGTGCCATCTGTAACAGTAAATGTTGCCTTTGTACTGTAAGGTTTAGTAACCCCATGGATCAGAAGTGTGCCTCTTACGTTCAGCGTATAGCTGCCATCTTTTGTTAATTTGTCCGCGTTGTCGACTTTGCCTTTAAATTCTGATACGGGGTATTGATCACTTTCCATGTAATTTTCATTGAAATGCTCCTGCATGAGCTTTTTGTCAAATTGAAAAGATGTATTTTTTACCCGAAAGATGATATCTCCGGTTTGAAGGTTCATCGCCGAAGCGCCTAAGGTACTTTTGGCTTCGATGTCTTCCAATGGCGCATTACTAAAAAAGGTGATGCTGGTCTCTTTTGAAACAAAAGAAGCCTTTTGCTGCGCAAAGGTCGTCATAGCGATGAGCATCATGAAGAGCGCTATGTACATGTTGATTTTTTTCATATGCCTAACATTAGTTTTCAGGTGAATTCCTTTTGATCCATGCATCCAGCAGTTCTATTTCTTTTGCGGAGAGTGAGCTGCCTAGTGGCATGGATTTGGTCACCAGTACCGCATTATTAATCTTTGCAATATTGTCTTTGACGGAGATATAACCACTGAACGTCCATCGTTCACTTGCCGAACGTCCTGTCGCGTGGCACGAACTACATTTCGTTTCAAAGAGTGCTTTAGAAAAATTCGTGTAAGACACATTTAGTACTGTCACAGTTTCAGTGCCGTTATCCGGATTGTTCGTAAGTTCTTGCGCCTGCTTTTTGGTACAGGCGGAGAAGGAGAGAACTGTTAAGGTAAAGAAAAAAATGACTAGGTAATGATGTGCTCTGAGGCAAGGATTTACGGTTTTTAGATTTTGTGCCATAAGTTTGAATAGTTAGTTTTGGCTTAGTTAGCAGGGGCAACGGCAGAGTTGTCGTTTACGATTGGCCAAACGCCAACGCGTGGGAAACTTATCCCTTTATTATCTCCACGCTGTGTATCCTGGCCGAAGTAATATAAGGGCCATCCTTTGAACGTTAATTGTTTCTTTCCATAGACGGTAATGACAGCGATGTCAGCCGTACGAACAAGCGAAGGCAGAGCTCCAGTCTCTTTTTGAAAGATAGGCCAGATCGCATCATTACTGAAATCTGCAGCAGTATAATTGTTTTTGTTGAATTTGTCGGGTTTAAAGGCATACAACGTTCTGCCCTTATCATCGGTCAGGTAAATTGTTTTTCCGGTTCCTTCGGTATAGTCGCCTAAATAGTTTTTAGTATCGTGTCCGATAAGTTGCGCATTCGCAACCATGAGTAAATAATCAGGTTTGGCCACGTACCATATTTTATTGACAGCATCTCCTTTCACCTGACCGGATTGACTATCGCCTGCATAATAGTAAAGCGGCCAGCCCTTAAATGTGTTTTGTTTCGAGCCATCTTCACGTGTTATTTCACCGATCAGGCTTTTGTCAATTTTTAGGTCTGTGCTTGTTTCACTGCTGTAATAAACCGGCCAAGTGGCCAAACAATTACCGCTGCAGGTCGAAGCTCCTTTTGTATCATTCGAAAAGAAATAGAGTGTTTTACCGTCGGCATCGGTCAGAATATTACCAAATTGGGTATTGGCAGACATTTGCACGCCCTTGTTTTTATTTTCGACATTGCCAGGTTCACCATCGCTTTTTGAACATGCAGAAAACAATGTTAAGGTCAATAGACCACCTATAAAAGTTAATTTGACTTGTTTTTGGTTTGATTTCATAATGGTATGTTTTAAAATAATGTCTTGATATTACGATCAGGTCAGCGAAAAGGTTGCTTGGAAATTGAGTCGAAAAAAAATATTTTTTGGAGGCAACCTTTTCGATTATCCTCTCGTATAAGACTTAATACTATATTTATCAAAAGAAAGAAGCAATATCGAGTGGCGATAACAGAAGTTGACGAAAAATCTATCCATATTATTAAAGGATGTATTGATGAGGACCGCAGGGCCCAGAAAGATCTTTACACCATCTACTACGCTATGTCTTTAGGGATATGTCTGCGCTACGCTAATAACAGGGAAGATGCTATCAGTATTTTAAATGAAGGCTTTTTCAAGGTTTTTAAAAACATCAACAAATATGATTTTCAGAAGCCTTTTTCCATATGGATCAAAAAAATCATGACAAATACTGCAATTGATTTTTATCGGGCAAAGATTAAACAGGGCATCTTGGTAGATGTATCCATGTATGAGCATACCATTATTGAGGATGATAGCATCAGTCAAAAGTTAAACTATGAAGATTTATTGGCGATGGTACAGCAGCTTCCACCTGCCTACAGGACAGTGTTCAATCTCTATGCGATCGATGGTTATGGACACGAAGAAATTAGTGGCATGCTGGGAATTGCCATTGGAACATCAAAATCTAATCTGCATAAAGCACGTGGTAGACTGGCGGAAATGGTGGAAGTTCAAGGGGTAAAATTTGGTAAAACGGAGGAGAAAAGATGATGGAAAAGGATAAGAATAAGATTGATGAGCTATTTAAGTCGGGCTTAAGTGATGCTAACTTTGACTTTGATGAATCACATTGGCAAGATATAGAATCGCGATTGGACAATGAAAGGCGTGTAAAGAGACGAAAGATCGTCGTCTTAACGAGCTTGGCCGCTACACTTGCAGCAGTTTTAACGATCTTTTTTGTTTGGAATAGCGCGTTATTTAAAACCAATAATTTACCAGGTGAAATAAATACAGCCGGTATTTCGCCTGAAAAGGAGGTTCCGGAGAACAAAACTGTTCAACCTAAGGAGTATTCGCCAGACGAAACCAAACGGGATCAAGATTGGATTGCATTTCAGCCGAACAAACGTGCGAATAATGTGTTCCAGATTTCAAATGAAACCATTGTACTGCAAGATATCCGCTTGGGGAAGATAGCCGATTCAAATCCGATAATCGGGCAAGAAAGAAAACTAAATACTGTATTCACAATTCCAAGCATGGAATATAACAATCAAAGATTGCCTCATTTCAACTTAAGAGAAGAACCGGTTGAAGGGACAGGGGAGCGTCTGGCTGCCATTTATCAGCCTAAAGAAAGTATGGGATCCAATGTGCAGGAAAGAGAGCGGTCGGTTGTTAGTTTCTTGGCCGGGCCAGATCTGACAAGCGTGCGGGGGGCAGGTAAATCCTCCCTTAGTGAAAATATCGGTTTGGCCTATTCCTATCCTCTCACAAAAGCACTGCGTGTGTCTGTGGGTGCTACCTACGCTAAAAAGAATTATACGTCAGCGTATAAATTTTATGCACCATCAAATCCACCGGAAATGGCACAATTGCCGAGCAATGTGAGCGCTGTATGTGATGTTCTTGATGTACCACTGACAGCGAGTTATACGGTTTTGAAAAGTAAAAAAGTCAAGTTCAATGTTAGTGCGGGACTTTCGAGCTATTTTATGCTAAAGGAAAAATATACCTTCGACTACGAAGGTGGAGGTAGCTATGGCGGATCTCAGAAAAGTGCCGTCTATGAAGTGAATGGAGAGAACCAGCATATCTTTGGTGTTGCCGATTTCTCGATCTCCATTGAGAAGAAAATTAACGATAAAATTAATATTGGCGTAAAACCTTTTGTTAAAATGCCTTTGACAGGGATAGGTTACGGAAATGTAGATCTGGAATCTAAAGGCGTCGCGTTTACCTTGGGAATGAGTTTGTAATGCGGAATCGCTCGGCTTTCGTTTGGGGCATGTTCGGTACAGCTTCGCATCAGGGAGCACCTCTGGGCGTACTAATCTTCTATTTCATTTCTAATGTGCTGTTCGTATGTGAACAATTCGAATAATAACTGTTCGCATACGTACATTTCATTTTTTGAAGCAGATCCTAAATTAGGCTATAATGCGCTTCAGAAGGTATAAATGAACTAGAGGACCCTATGGTATGGTATTTGGCACGGAGCTAACAAAATTGATCTTATGTTCTTTATGCATTTTGAAGTTCAATTTTCATTTTAGTCATTCACTATAATTAAATATATAGGTTGTTTAGCCGCGTCGGGAGATGCGGCTTTTTTTTGAGGGCAAAAAGCCTGATTTGACGAATTTGCCCCTTAAAATAAGAAGATTTTACCCCCCTTCCGTTGTAACGTTTTTGATAATATTGCAAGTGTCAATACGACATTTTATGGTGTTGGCAATATTAAATAACCAAGAGTGTTTGCCTGATTAGCTGAATACCCGCTCCAAATCATATAAAAAATAGGTGTAGGAAAAGTAAGCTGGCTAAAACTCAAAAACAGCTAAATAACCAAGTTTAATTATGATGAATTTACCAATCAAAAGTGGATTGTTTGATCCTTGAATTCCCAATGAAACGCAATAATGCTACCTCATATTGCCGTACTACGCTTCATCAAAATATTTTAATTACTAAACAGTTTTACTTATGAAAAGAAAAATAGTATTCACACCGTGCTGGCTTTGTTGTATCTGCTTTTTACTTTTAAGCTTACAGCAGACTTATGCGCAGTCAATAACTGTACGGGGCCAGGTTACCGAAAATAATAGGCCACTGGCCGGAGTGACCGTCAAAAATATCGGTTCCACAGTGCAAGCACAAACAGATACACAGGGAAAATATACGATCAGTGCTGCCACAGTCACGGCATTAGAATTTACCTTTCTAGGTTATGCGAAACAGCGCTTTGAATTCAGTCAGCTCAAACAGATCAGCCAAGGGAACTACGAGCTTAACGTGCAACTTGATGCTTCCGAAGGAGATGTTTTGGATGAAGTGGTGGTGGTTGGTTTCGGTTCGCAGAAAAAAACAAACCTGACCGGTTCGGTTGCGGTGGTGGATGCCAAGCAACTAGAAAATAGGCCGGTAAGAAATGCGATCCAGGCACTGCAAGGACTGGCACCAGGACTAAATATTTCCCAAAACTCGGGAACGATGGAAACCAATCCATCCATTAATATCCGGGGGACGGGCACCATCGGAACCTCTTCTTCGGCACCACTGATTTTAATCGATGGTTCTGAAGGGTCTTTGGCGGCACTAAATCCACAGGATATTGAAAGCGTATCTGTATTAAAAGATGCTGGAGCGGCTTCAATTTACGGCTCTAGAGCTGCCTTTGGGGTTATTTTAGTTACTACAAAATCTGGAAAGGCTGGACGTACATCGGTAAATTATAATAATAGCTTTCGTATGAATGCCCCAACATTAATGCCGAAGATGATGGATTCTTATACATTTGCGCAATACTTTAATCAGGCCGAAGTCAACGCAGGTGGTTCACCACATTTCTCCGCGGAGCATCTGCAGCGCATCCTGGATTATCAAAACGGAAGCCTGAAAAATTCGACGATAGTCGATCCAAACAATAAATTGTATTGGGCTGAAGGATATGCCTATGGTAACGACAACAACGATTGGTTCGATGTCATGTATCGGGATCAGGCTTTTGCTCAGGAGCACAACCTAAGCCTCAATGGTGGAACCGAAAAAACAACTTATTACCTTTCAGGTAATATTATGAAACAACAAGGGTTGATGGCCTTCAATACGGATCATTACGACCGTTACGCTGTTGCTGCTAAAATCAATTCTAAAGTATCTGACATCTTTCAGGTAAATTACAACGCGCGATTGGTGCGTGAAGACTACGACCGTCCGGCTGCATTGACCAATAGTTTTTATGATGATTTAGGCAGACAGGGCTGGCCAACGCTGCCTCTGTATGATCCAAATGGATACTTGTTCAGTTCTCCCTCACCTGCACTTGCCATGAAAGAAGGCGGACAGGATAAATCAAGTAAGGATTACATTTACCAACAGTTACAACTCATCCTCGAACCTATTAAAGGATGGCGTACAACTGGTAATTTTAACTATAGAACCACAACTCAATTTCGTCATTGGGACTCGCAGCGTCTTTACAACCATGACGTGAATGGTGATCCGTATCTGTATAAAAACTCATCCAATGTGTACGAATTTGGTTTAAAGGAAAACTACTATAACATTAATATCTTTTCTGATTACGATAAGAGCTGGGGCGACCATCATGTTAAAGTTATGGTCGGTGGTCAGATTGAACACACGGCCTATCGCAATCTCGGTGTGCAACGCGACGGAATCATTATCCCGGATCAACCGGTATTGAATCTGACCTCCGGCACAGACATCAATGGAAAAGCAGTAGTGCCTTCTGTATCTGGCGAATATCAAAAATGGGCAACAGCGGGTTTCTTCGGCCGATTGAATTACAATTATGCAGAAAAATACCTATTGGAAGCTAATTTGCGTTATGACGGTTCATCACGCTTCCGCAGCGATAGCCGCTGGGGCTGGTTTCCTTCAGTTTCTGCAGGATGGAACATCGCCAAAGAAAACTTTATTGCAGAGTCGGCACCATTTATTAATATGCTGAAATTAAGAGCTTCCTACGGAGAACTGGGTAATCAAAATACCGATGTCTGGTATCCGACTTATGTCACGCAACCAACCGGTACAGCCAATGGCGCTTGGCTAATTAATAATGCTCGACCAAATTCTGCTTCGGCTCCAGGCTTGGTAAGTGCCTTATTGACCTGGGAATCCATCAATACCAAAAACTTAGGCGTCGATTTTGCTTTTTTAAATAGCCGTCTTTCTGGGTCTTTTGAGGTCTTCGAACGGAAAACATTTAATATGGTCGGCCCAGCTCCACAGTTGCCTAATACATTAGGAACCCAGGTTCCTCAAACAAATAATACCGACTTAAAAACAAGAGGGTTTGAAGCTACACTGGGCTGGAATGACCGTACAGCCAGTGGTTTCGCATATGGAGCAAAGTTTCTCCTGTCGGATTATACCACAACAGTAACACGCTATCCAAACGCAATAGGGTCATTATCAAACTATCGGGAAGGCCAAAAGTTAGGTGAAATATGGGGATATCAAACCCTTGGTATCGCAAAGACAGAGGAACAGATGAGTCAACATCTGGCGAGCTTGCCCAATGGTGGACAAAATGCATTAGGAACACAATGGGGGGCAGGCGATATCATGTATGCGGATTTGAATGGCGACGGAAAAATAGATGGTGGAAGCAATACAGAGGCCGATCCTGGTGATCGTCGTGTGATTGGAAACAGCACGCCGCGTTACTCCTTTGGATTGAATCTGAATGCGGATTACAAAAATTTTGATTTTAGTGTTTTCATGCAAGGTGTCATGAAACGCGACTATTGGCAAGGTGGCTATTATTTTTGGGGAGCAACTTCAAAATGGTGGTCAACGGGCTTGGTCGATCATCTTGATTATTTCCGTACCGCAGACAATCCATTGGGCGAAAATCTTGATGCGTATTACGCACGTCCTGTTTTTGGAACCTCCAAAAATCAACAGACGCAGACGCGCTTTTTGCAAAATGCAGCCTATATCCGCATAAAAAATATTCAGCTAGGCTATACCTTACCGAAAGAAACAACCAAACGTTTTGGTGTGGAGCGTCTACGCGTATACGTTTCCGGAGAAAATATCTGGACCGGCTCAAGTGTAGCGGGAATGTTTGATCCCGAAACTATTGATGGCGGAAGCAACGGAACGGTTTATCCATTGACAAAAGTATGGTCTGCAGGTTTAAGTGTTACATTTTAAGTCGATTCATTATGAAATTCAATAGTACTATTTTTAGATTGATGCAATTGGGCCTTGTCGCTTTGGTAGGCCTAGCTTCCTGCAATAAATATTTGGATATTGCACCCCCTTCGTCCATCATACCTGAAGCGTATCTGGATGAGGAATCACAACTTGCTGCTTATACCGTAAATCAATATGCTGGACTGTTTCCTTCGCATGGCAACTGGTCCTTTGGCACGTTCGGCATCGACGGAAATACAGACAATATGGCTACTCCAACACTCGATAATAAGTTTATTCCAGGCCAATGGCGCGTTGGATCGAACGGCGGTGACTGGGATTTTTCAAGTATTTATCAGATGAATTATTTTATCAATACGGTGGTTCCCAAATGGAAGGAAAATCGTATTCTCGGAAATTCCAGTAACATAGCACATTATATCGGTGAAGCCTATTTTTTACGGGCTTATGTTTACTTTGGGAAATTGCAGGCCTTGGGCGATTTTCCGATTATTCGCAATGTGATGTCGGATAAGGATAAGAGTATTTTAGTGGAAGCGAGCAAGCGTTCACCAAGAAATGAAGTCGCGCGTTTTATACTTTCAGACTTGGATTCGGCCATTACCTTGCTGAACCAAAGTTCTCCCGATGGCAAGAAACAGCGGATCTCAAAAAATGTAGCCCAGCTGTTCAAGTCCCGAGTAGCTTTGTACGAAGGTACCTGGCTCAAATACTTTAGCGGAACCGCATTCGTCCCTAAAGGACCAGGATGGCCTGGTGCGGCAAAATCATACAATAGCAATTATGCATTTCCGACGGGAAGTATTGCCGGAGAGATCGACTACTTTTTAACGCAGGCCATGGAATCGGCAGCTGCGGTTGCTGACAATGTGCCGCTGGTGAGCAACACCGGAATAATAGAATCTGCCAACAATGAGAATCCTTACTTCAGTATGTTTGGTGCCGTGGATATGTCCAGCTATGGCGAAGTACTTTTGTGGCGACAATACAACCAGAGTTTGGTGACACACAATGTACCGGTATATGCACAGCGTGGCAATTATGCGGTTGGTTTGACACGCGGCCTTGTTGAAAGCTTCCTGATGTCCAATGGACTGCCTATTTACGCCGCGGGCAGCGGTTATGCGGGCGATGATTACATCACAGATGTTCGGAAAAATCGCGATGGTCGTTTACAATTGTTTTTAAAAGAGCCAGGCCAAAAGAATGTATTGGTCAATATTGGACAAGGTACTCACTACACGCTCATAGAGCCCACCCCGACTGTATACGATACCGATTGGGAACGACGTTATACAACGGGGTATACTATACGTAAAGGTATTTCATACGACGGTTTACAAACGCTAAACGGACAGGGATTTACGGGTAGTATTACCTTCCGAGCTACCGAAGCTTACCTCAATTATATGGAGGCCTGTTTCGAAAAGAATCAAAATTTAGATACGAAGGCGCAGGCCTATTGGCGCTCATTGCGTACACGTGCTAAGGTCGACCAAGATTTCAATGCAACCATTGCTGCAACACAAATGGAGAAAGAGAAGAAAGATTGGGGCGCGTATTCTGCAGGACAGTTTGTGTCACCTACATTGTACAATATACGTCGCGAACGCAGAAGCGAACTCATGGCGGAAGGTCTACGTTGGATGGATCTCAAGCGCTGGCGTGCGATGGACCAGCTGATTACAACAGCAGACCATTTTGAAGGCTTTAAACTCTGGGGGCCGATGAAAGATTGGTACAAACCCGAACAGCTGATTTATGGCGCTACCAATGATAAATCTGTCGTTTCAGATCCTGCACGGAGTGAATACCTCAGACCATTGGAGATCCGAAGCAATGCCCTGTCTTATACTGGGGTGAAATTTGCCATGGCGCATTATCTTGCACCTATTGCCGTCGAGCATCTCCAGTTGGCTTCGGATGATGGAACAGCAGAAAATTCCGTTATTTATCAGAATCCAGGATGGTCACTGATCAGTGGAACTGCCCCAACCGGCTTGTAGAAATATAAAAAGGGATATGTGTCATCTCATTATTACACAAATACGAATATATCCCTCTTTTTGACTCAATATCCCCCTTGACTACGTAGGAAAAGGGGGATATTTTTGTTTACTGATCATCACGAGCAGTTAACTCAAAGAAACTTAAACTAAATCATGAAAAAACTTTTATCTGTCTGTCTTAGTTTGCTGTCAAGTTGTTTTATCGCCTATAGTCAACAGCCCATCCTACCGCAGTATAAATTGGTCTGGTCGGATGAATTTGATTATAATGGTGCACCCGACACGACTAAATGGAGTTACGAAGAAGGTTTCAAACGTAACCGGGAAGAGCAATGGTATCAAAAGGAAAACGCTTTCTGTCGTAATGGCCTGTTGGTTATTGAAGCAAAAAAAGAACAACGTAATCATCCGGGTTTTATTCAGGGCAGCTCTGATTGGATTGCCAGCCGTAAAAAGATAACCTATACTTCGGCTTCGATAAATACTTTAGGAAAGCAGCACTGGAAATACGGAATTTTTGAAATCCGCGCGCGTATCCCTGTTGGAGAGGGCCTTTGGCCCGCATTCTGGACTTTAGGCACGAGCAAGGAATGGCCATCCAATGGTGAAATAGATATCATGGAATATTATCGCGGCAATATATTAGCCAATATCGCAACTGGCACTGACCAACGGTGGAAAGCACATTGGTTCGGTAAGACAAAAGCAGTCAAAGATCTTGGCGGAAAGGCTTGGGCAGATCAATTTCATATCTGGCGCATGGTTTGGGATGAAGATGCCATTACGCTTTATGTGGATGATATGGAAATGCTTCACGTCCCTATGGATCAATTGGTCAATCGGGACGGTACAGGATTCAATCCATTTACCCAACCACATTATCTCCTGTTAAATTTGGCCCTCGGTGGAATAAACGGTGGCACGATAGCTGATAAATTACTTCCCGCTAAATATGAAATTGATTATATCCGGGTCTATCAAAAAATAGAACGTGCTGAAATGAATAGTTTTACGCCAGGGGAAATATGGAAAGACCAATCCGGTCATGTGATCAATGCCCATGGCGGCGGCGTACTTCATCAAAATGGAAAATATTATTGGTATGGTGAGAAACGTGGCGGAACGACATCCCAGGGCGTCAATGTGTACTCATCCAATGATTTGTATAACTGGAAGTTTGAAGGATTGGCTCTCACACCTAGCGCAGATTCTACAAGCGATATTGCCTGGGGCTGTATTATGGAACGGCCAAAGGTTATCTATCATGAGCAGCTGAAGAAATATGTGATGTGGTTCCATCTTGAGTTGAAAGGGCAAGGCTATGCAGCAGCCAGGGCCGCCGTTGCTACCAGTGACTCTCCGCTTGGGCCGTTTCAGTTTGTCCACAGCTTCCGGCCAAATAACAATATGTCACGTGATATGGGTTTATTTGTAGACACCGATGGCAGGGCTTACCAAATCTATTCATCGGACGAAAACTATGCCTTACGCCTGGTTCAATTAACCGATGATTACCTGCATGTGACAGCAAAAGATTCCTTACTCTTCCGGAATCATCGGGAAGCCCCAGCTTTATTCAAGCATAAAGATCAGTATTATCTGATCACCAGCGGATGCACCGGCTGGGCTCCAAATCGTGCAGAGCTCCATGTCGCTAAGAGTCTTTTTGGCCCCTGGAAATCCCTAGGGGATCCAATGCAAGGGCCAAATTCGGCTTTGACTTATGGCGGTCAATCCACATTTATTCTTCCTGTCGCAGGAAAAACAGATGCCTTTATCTTTATGGCCGACCGCTGGAACCCCAAAGATCTTATGGATAGCAGATATATCTGGCTACCGGTAGATCTCCAGAATGAAAAAGTACAGATAAATTGGAAGGATCAATGGGATTTAAGTGTATTTCACTAGGCCTGCCGTATGGCCGTATTTAACCTACATTCTGTGAAACAAACCACTCTTTTTTGAATTGATTTCTTAATCGCTAAATAATAAAACATGCAGTTTGTGAATAAATTGGTGCTTATTCTACTCTATAGTTTGATATTCAATTTTGGACATGCGCAGTCCAGTGTTACCTTGACACATGGACCGCGTAAAATGCAACAGCTAGATACTCTTGTCCGAAAAGGAATCCCTTGGTTGGATGAAACGATAACCGAAGAAAACCGGCTGCCCATGCATACCGATTTTGTGACCTTTCCGAATACGTCTCAGATCGTCAATAGCGATTGGCGTGAATCTTCCGCTTATTTAAGTTTGAATGGTCCCTGGAAATTTAAATGGGCAGATAGTCCGTCAAAATTACCGGCCAATTTTGAATCGTTGACTTATGATGATCATCTTTGGGCTAATTTTCAGGTGCCTGCAAACTGGGAACTCAATGGATACGGTTTCCCGATGTATACGACCTCCGGTTTTGAATTCACTTATTTGATCGGAAAACCAAATCCACCAATTGTGCCGATGGATTTCAACCCCACGGCGGTGTACCGCCGAGAGGTAGTCATTCCTGAGGATTGGCAGGGCAAACCTATTATCCTCCATATTGGGGCTGCCAAATCAAATCTATCTGTTTGGGTAAATGGTCAATATGTGGGGTATGGGGAGGATAGCAAATTACCTTCCGAGTTTGATGTAACAAGATATTTGAGAAAAGGAAAAAATCTAATCACAATGCGCGTCATGCGTTGGGGAGTTGCAAATTATTTGGAGGATCAGGACATGTGGCGCCTCAGTGGAATCACACGAGACTGTTATCTGCTGGCACGGCAACCGATATATCTACGTGATATTCAGTTGGCACCGACCCTCAACGATTCTTTTGATGAAGGACAGCTAAATACTAAGCTGATTTTTAACCAGAGCAGTCAAGATGAGTTAAGAGCAGAGGTTTCATTACATAGAAATGGTCGTCTTGTGTCAGTTAAAACTGTTAAAGTCTCGGGACAAGAGATGGATATTGCACAGACCATAGAGCGTCCTGCACTATGGTCGGCCGAAATGCCAAATTTATACCAGGTGACTGTTAAGCTAATAGACCACGAGGGTAAACTCAGCGAGGTCGTTCCCCAGCAAGTGGGCTTCCGTCGGGTTGAGATCAAAGAAGGTCAGTTGCACGTGAATGGACAGCCTATACTTATCAAGGGAATAAACAGGCACGAAACAGATCCTGTAACAGGGCATGTGATCTCCAAAGAAAATATGTTGCGTGATGTACAGCTCATGAAAAAGTTCAATATCAATGCTGTCCGTACCAGCCACTATCCCAATGCCGAATATTGGTTGCAACTCTGTGATCAATATGGATTGTATGTGATTGATGAGGCTAATATCGAATCTCATGGCATGGGCTATGATCTGTCTTATACGATGGCCAATAGGCCGACCTGGGAAAAGGCACATGTTGCCCGTGTTGAACGTCTTATTCAGCGCGACCGGAATCATCCCAGCGTAATTATTTGGAGCATGGGCAACGAAGCTGGAAATGGCTACAATTTCTATCGGGCCTACCTCCGGATGAAAGAGCTCGATAAAAGTCGCCCTGTACAATACGAAAGGGCTGTGAATAATTATGGGGAATTAAGATTTGATTGGAATACCGATCTGATTGTTCCCATGTATGCAAGCCCATCGGCGATGAAAAATTATGCAGCGCGCAACCCTAAGCCCCAAAGGCCCTTTATTCAATGTGAGTATGCCCATGCCATGGGAAATTCATTAGGAAACTTTAAGGATTATTGGGACATCATTCGGGCAAATAAAGGAATATTCCAAGGCGGATATATCTGGGATTTTGTGGACCAATGTTTTATTAAAATCAACGCTAAAGGCGATACGGTTTATACCTATGGTGGAGACTATGAGCCTAAGGAAGCCATAACGGACTGGAATTATGCTTCCAAAGGCATTTTTTATGCTAATAGGACACCCTATCCGCATGCCTGGGAAATGAAGAAAGTATATCAAGATATCCATAGCAGCCTAATGAAGGAGAAAAAGATACAGGTTTACAATGAACGTTTTTTTACCGGACTTGACAATGTTGAACTTCAATGGGAGCTTATTGTTGATGGAAAGAAAGCCCAATCTGGTTTAATCAGTCACTTGAATGTGTTGCCGCAACAATCTGGTGTGCTGTTTATCCCTTATCAAACAGATGCACGTGGGGAGAAATTTCTGAATCTGACTTATCGATTGAAAAAAGCCGAACCCTTACTTCCTATGGGGCATATTATTGCAACCGAACAGTTGTCTTTAGGTGGTGTTTTTCAACCTAAGACAACCATTGTGGCACAGGGGAAAATTAAGACTGAGCGAAAAGATGGAAATCTGATTATCTCGGCAAAACAGCTGCAGATGGAGTTTGACCTTAAATCAGGATGGCTGACCAGATATCATTACAAAGGACGGGATTTAATGGATGAGCATGCTTTATTTAAGACTAATTATTGGCGTGCACCGAATGATAACGATTTCGGTGCAAATACACCTGAAAAACTGAAATCTTGGAAACAGGTTACGGATTCTATTGAATTACTTGAAATTAGATCCGAATTAATCGATAGCCTGGTCTATGTCTATGCGGCCTACAAAATGCCTCAGGTATATGGACAGTTAGCAATGAAATACTGCATTAATCAACGGGGTGAAATGCGCGTTTCTCAATCATTCACGGCTGACACCACAAAAAAGGTTGCTGTTCTGCCACGTTTCGGCATGCAATGGATCATGCCTGCTGGATTTGAGGCCATTAATTACTACGGTAGGGGACCACAGGAGAACTACATCGACCGTAATTTTGCATCGCATGTCGGAATTTATAAACAGACCGTCGATCAACAGTATTTTCCTTATGTAATGCCACAGGAGACAGGTAATAAGACCGATGTCAGGTGGATGGAAATAAGAAATAAGCAAGGTGAGGGATTGTTTTTTACGGCAGATTCTACTTTCAGTATGAGTGCCTTGCATTATTTTGATAAGGATTTGGACGACGGTCCCAAGCGACAACAACGCCATGCCGCTGACCTTGTCAAAAGGAAACAAACGCAAGTTAATATTGACCTCAGACAAATGGGCGTAGGCGGAATCAATAGCTGGGGAGCATGGCCGCTTCACGAATATACATTGCCGTACAAAGATTATTCATTCTCCTTCGTTATAAAACCAGTCGAATAATTATAGCGTCCTGTACAGCAGAAAGAGCTCGTGATTGTTGTACAGGACTTATTTTACTTTTTAACAATTCAGACTAAGGCCGGTCTACATGGAATTCATTCTGAAATGCTTTTCGGTACTTTTTGACATAGTCGGATGGTGTATCGCCAAACAATTTGTTGAATTGTTGTCTAAAGTAGCGCTGATCGTAAAAACCTGTTAAGTTAGCTACTTCATTAATTTTCGAATCTGTCAAAATAAGCATTTCTGCTGCTTTTTTGAGTCGTACCGACCTGATAAATTCATTGATCGATTTGCCTGAAATTGTTTTAATTTTTTTATAAAGTGACGAATGACTCATCCCCGTTTTTTCGGCAAGGCTTATTACAGTCAATTCTTCCAGTAGGTTCTCTTCAATAATCTCAATGCACCGTTCTATGAATAGCTTGTCTGTGATCGATATCTTTAGCTCATTCGACTGTAATGTGATAGCGTTAAGGAAAAAGTCCTGAAGGTTCTTTTTGTTCTGCAGTAATGTCTTGACCCGAAGCAACAATATTTCCGAATCAAATGGCTTGTGGATATAATCATCGGCACCATATTGAATTCCGGCTAACTTCGTGCCGTCGGAAGTACTTGAAGTAAGCAGGATGATTTGAATATGGTTGAGCGTAGCATTAGATTTTACGGCTTTGCAGAGTGACAATCCATCCATCTCTTCCATGATAATATCACTTATGACCAGATCAGGTTGTTTTTCGTTGATCATAGCTAATGCCTGAACGCCATTACGGGCACCATAGACCGTATATTCTACCTTAAAAATGTCGGTAAGATAGCTGCGGATCGCATCGTCGTCGTCAACCAATAAGATACTGAATTTTTTGCTTGATATGGCCGTTGGAAATGTGGGAGCAGTTTCTGTCACCACTTGTGCATCGTATAGCATTTGAATCCCCGACTCGTTGCGGTGCGCTACATCTGCCAATGGTTCTTCGGCCGGCATTTGTTGTGCCACGATCGGCAAAACGAGGTCGAATGTTGTTCCCGCTGTTGCTGAACTCGTATAACTTATTTTTCCGGCGTGCATTTCAACAAAAGTTTTGACCAGATACATGCCGATCCCGAATCCCGTTTGTTTTTTGGGGCCAGTCAGTGGATCCGAAAAATATTTGTCGAATATTCTATCGCCAAGATGTTCGGGGATACCTTTTCCCGAATCCTTGATCTGAATGGTTAATTCCCTACCCTGTTGCGATAGAGCAATATGAATAGCGCCATCGGAAGGCGTAAATTTAAAGGCATTTGATATGAGATTGCATAAGATGATCTCAATTTTTTCTTTGTCGGCATTGACAAAGACCGGATCGGAATTTTCCTGGAACTGATAATTTATCTTTTGTAATTTTGCCTGGGCAGCGAAATATAGAAATATTTCTTTCATAAAGCTTTGACAGTCGAAAATGCTGGTTTTGAGCTGTTCGGCACCGTCCTCTGTTTTTCTAAATACAAGCAGCTGGTCCACCAAGCTCAAAAGCCTTTTGGCGTTCCTGTGTACTACCTGAAGGGAAGCCCTGTCTTCAGACTCTTTATTGGTCTTCAGCAGATCTTTAATCGGATTAATAATTAGGGTCAGCGGTGTTCTAAATTCATGCGATATATTGGTAAAAAATGCGTGCCTCTTTTCATTGAGTTCTCTTTCCTTTTGGATGGTGAATTTTGAAAGCTGTATTTCATAATTTAAAGCGATTTGCCTCCTCCGATAGCGCAGATACCATAGCCCCGTATAGATCATAGCCAGCGTGTAAAGCAGGTAAGCCCACCAGCTTCTATACCAAGGCGGGAGAATTTGAATCTCGAGCTTAATCTGCTTATTTGTCCAATTGCCTTCCGAGTCGGTCGATTGAATAAGCAGGGTATAATTTCCTTCATGCAGGCCGTTGTAATTGATAGATCGGGTAGACCCGGCATCGTTCCATTGCTTGTCTAAACCTTCCAAGCGGTATCTATATTTTATCTTTTGTGGCGAATCAAACTCCAAGGCGGCAAACTCCAGCGAAAAAGTAGATTGATTGTAGGGAAGGGTCAATTTGTGAATAGTATTATCTTTTCCAATATCGACCCGGTCGCTCAGTTCGGCAATCTTTTTATTGTTAATTTTAAGACTTGTGATTGCTAAGGCAGGTTCATAAATTTTCAGTTTGATACTATCTGCATCAAAGATGTTAAAACCGTTGTTTCCTCCGAAAAGAAGATGGCCATCTTTGAGCTTAAATGCTGCTCCATAAGAAAATTCGTTGCTTTGAAGCCCATCCGTTTCTTCGTATCGTACAATTTTTTTAGTGGAAGGATCGAACTTCGAGAGGCCATTAAAGGTACTTAACCATAGTTTCCCGGTTTTATCTTCCAAAATATTAAGTACGGCATTGTTACTCAAACCTTCATTTGTGGAATAATTTTCGACAATCTTTTTTGATTTGCTATCAAATGCCAAGAGCCCTTTACCTTCTGTTCCTAACCAAAGTCTGTTATTTTTTCCGAGCCGAATGGCACGAACAGGTTTTCCGATTAAATACCTGGCGCTTTTTCGTGTCTTCTTGTTTAGCTGTATGATCTCATTGTAATTCCCCATCCAGATATTGCCTTGTTTATCGTCAATCATGCAATTGATATCATAGATGTCTTCGCTGAAGACTTCAAATTGGTCGCTTGTCGGATTATATGTATACACTCTTCCCTCAGAAAATGTCGCTGCCCAGATCTTCTCATCCTGATCCTTAAAAAGTAATTGTACACTGTTATTTACGACCCCATTTGGCGTCCTGCAAACATAATATTTTAAACCCGAACCTTTTGCATAACGCGCAATGCCCCTTTCGGTTGCGATCCATAGATCTCCGTTAGTTCCGGTCAAAAGATGGTTTATCGTATTGTCTGGCAATTGCTGTGGCCCTTTTTGAAAAGATTGAACCTGATTGGTCTTGTTATCCCATACATAAAGGCCATCACCTTCGGTACCAATCCAGATCTTGTTATCATACTCAACGAAAGAACGTACAAATTTGTGCGCTAAGTTAAATCCCGCATAATGTTTCTGCTGCAAATAATTAAATTTATAGCCATTGTTATCAATGGTCTCAATGCCGCCCTTTCCGGTGCCAATCCATATTTTACGCTGGGAGTCTATGTAAACCGTATAAATGGTTTTGCTATTCAGTGAAAATTGTACGGGCTGTAGAACATTTTTATTTGCTGCTTTTCCATGAGATAGGTTAAGTATAAAAATGCCATTGTTTTGGGTGGCTAACCAAAGTTTGTTTTGCCCCTCCAGCGTCAGCATGTTGATCTGGCTCGATTTAAGCTCCTGTGGATACAAGGACGAAAGCATATGGTCTTTGATTTTCCAAACAAATAGCCCCTCGTAATTACCAATAAAGAGTTCACCGCTGTTTGTGCTAGCCATACAGGTTGCACTCGTAATAGCCTTCGATACAAGATTCAACTGCTGAGTTTTTTTGTCGAAAGCGTATAAACCGCGTCCCTCTATAAAAACCCATACCATGCCGGTCGCGTCAATATGCGTGGCCGATACGTGGTAGTATAAGGTGGATAGGTTCGATTTATAATCTTTAAAAGCAATTTGTATGGCATATGCTTCTTGATGACTTTTGTAAAATAGCCCCCAGCCGTTTGTGCCGATATAAATATTATTATCACTATCGATTTGAATGGATTTCGTATCGGCATTGAGATGATATGACCGTTTAGATTTTTGGTCTATATAATTTAAACGCGTGAAAGTATCAAAATTTCGGTCGTAGACTCCAATTCCTTGACCAGTTCCTATCCATAATTTTTTATTATGGTCTTCTGCTATACAATAGATATAATTATGCGGAATGCTATTTTCGTTATTTAGCTGATTTCTGTAGGTTTTTATATCATAACCGTCGAATCTGTTTAGCCCGTCGTAGGTACCAAACCACATGAAGCCCTGACTATCCTGAAATATAGATTTCACCGAACTATTGGATAAATCTTTATTCATCTCCTTGGGGAATTGCGCGTGGGTCAGCGTGCTTGTGTGAACAAGGATGAGAACGAATATCAGGATCAAGGCCTGACGTGAATGTAGGAGTCTGTTCAAACTAGGCATGTTAGCAGCGATGTTAGTATGGTATTTCCGATATCAGATAATTTATCGATTCTTCCTTATCATAGGTTATTATCTTGAAAACAACTTTTTGTGATCAGAAAAAGTCAATTTGAAGATTATATGGTTAAAGATACGATTGTTTTTTAAAATAAGTGTATATTGTACGTTTATTTAAGGCGAACAGTTTTTACGAGTAAGATTTTGCTTCAAAAAGCAAAAAGTGGACGGGATGAAAGTAATAAGTGTCTCTATTAAAATAATGTACAAACCAATTTAAGCAGCTTATGTGCTAGTTTATCAAAAAATACGATACATCTAAATATATGCGGATCAATTTAATCTTATGTCTATTGTTTGTAGGACATTTTTCATTTGGACAGCAATTGAACAAAAAGACCGTACTAGCTCAGCTAAGTAAGGCAAACCAATACTGGCAGTCTCATCATAAGCCCGAAGTTTGGGCGTTTTGGGATCAGGCAGCTTATCATACCGGAAATATGGAATTCTATAAGATTTCAAAATCAGCAGGAGACTTAAAATATTCTACGGATTGGGCGATATACAATGATTGGAAAGGAGCCAAGTCTACCGATACGCAACTGTGGAAATACAACTATGGGGAAACAGACGAACACGTTCTTTTTGGTGATTGGCAAATCTGTTTCCAAACCTATATCGATCTCTATCATTTATCGCCAAGCCCTGAAAAGATTGCACGTGCTCAAGAAGTCATGGAATATCAGATCCACTCCAATAAACAGGACTATTGGTGGTGGGCCGATGGTTTGTATATGGTGATGCCAGTGATGACTAAAATGTACAAATTGACAGGGAATTCACTTTATCTGGATAAGATGTATACTTATTTGCAATATGCCGATAGTATCATGTTTGATCAGGAAGCGAAATTGTATTACCGTGATGCAAAATATGTTTTCCCCAAACACCAGAGCTTACACGGCAAAAAGGATTTTTGGGCCCGGGGCGATGGCTGGGTTTTCGCGGCATTTGCGAAGGTTCTTCAAGATCTACCTGAGGAGGATAAACATTATACCTACTATCAGGAGCGTTTTAAGGAAATGGCAGCCGCTATCATGAGTTGTCAACAGCAGGAGGGATTCTGGACTCGAAGCATGTTAGATTCCGAACATGCACCCGGCAGGGAAACAAGCGGAACCGCTTTTTTTACTTATGGATTGCTCTGGGGAATAAATAACGGATTGCTAAGCGATTTTAAATTTAAAGATGCTGCGGTTAAAGGCTGGAAATATCTTAGTGAGGTCGCTTTACAACCCGATGGCAGAGTTGGGTACGTACAACCGATCGGTGAAAAAGCTATCCCCGGACAGGTGGTGGGTACCAACTCTACAGCTCCTTTTGGTGTAGGTGCGTTTTTATTAGCCGGCTCGGAAATGTATCGTTATTTAGCTCAAAAATAGATTGGATTTGAAAATGAAAAATAAGATTTTATTGTTCTTGGTCATTTTTCTGACAGGCCATACTGCCCTTGGACAGGGCTTGAAGGAGAAACCTGTATCAGCAAAGGAGACGGATAGAGCTTTTTGGCTTAAAGAAATGGATCAGATGCTGCGTCCTGTCCTCCGCAGTCTGGCCCATGATAGCCTACGGTTAACTATGCCACAAATGACTTCTATACACGTGGATAATAAGGAACAGCGCATCAAAGTACAATATGTTGAAGTCTTGGGAAGGGTATTGTCA
Organism: Sphingobacterium sp. UBA2480; assembly: GCF_002341965.1. Classification (NCBI taxonomy): domain Bacteria; kingdom Pseudomonadati; phylum Bacteroidota; class Sphingobacteriia; order Sphingobacteriales; family Sphingobacteriaceae; genus Sphingobacterium; species Sphingobacterium sp. UBA2480. The sequence continues at coordinate 347,382 of NZ_DDPA01000003.1, forward strand.
GGCATAGCGCCCTGGCTTTCTTTGGATGGCGGTTCGGCTGAAGAGATAAAGTTACGCGATCAGTATAGAGCATGGACTGTTCAAGCACTTAAAAATGCTTTGGACAGCAATGCGCGGGATTTTATGCGTTTTGATCTCGGTGGTCAACAACTTGTTGATGCCTCATTTATCGCTTTGGGATTTATGCGAAGTCCTTGGCTGTGGGATCATATCGACAAACAGACAAAAAAGAATTTGGTAGCATCCATAAAAATTACCCGCCAATTTCGGCCGGGTTATTCAAACTGGTTGCTCTTTTCAGCGATGAATGAAGTTTTTTTAGCGAAGTATTCGGATGATTGGGACGTGATGCGCGTTGATTATGCGCTGCAGCAATTGGAACAGTGGTATGTTGGCGATGGAATGTATATGGATGGTCCGCATTATGCGTTTGATTACTATAATAGTTATGTTATCCATCCCTTCCTGGCCGGAATTATGGATTTCATACAGCTGAAAACTAAAAACTATGATGGGATGTTTGCAAAAATCAAGCTCCGCAATGCGCGCTATGCCCTAATTCAGGAGCGGATGATCAATGCCGATGGCAGCTTCCCACCGACGGGAAGGTCTGTAATCTATCGTGCGGCAGCTTTCCATCATCTCGCCGATATGGCTTTCAAGAAACGGCTCCCTGTGGAGCTTAGCGAAGGACAGGTGAAGGCAGCACTGTCTGCGGTACTGAGAAAATCGACTGAAAATCCTAATACGTATGAAAATGGCTGGTTGACACTGGGTATGTATGGTAATCAGCCGGGCTTGGGCGATCCGTACAATAATCAGGGGAGCCCCTATTTATGTTCAGTAATTTTTTTGCCTTTAGGATTACCCGACGGAGATTCTTTTTGGACAAGTGAAGCAAGCGACTGGAGTGCACGGCGTATCTGGTCAGGACAGGACTGGCATAAAGATCAGAGCAAAGCCATTCAATAACCCCAAATTCCGGTGATAAGACTCCTTTCAAAAGGACTTGGCGGAATCAGCAAATGTATAAAAAATTCAATGAAGCAATATCTAAATCAACTAATAAGAGTAGAGATGCTCGCTTGCGCGTGCCTCTTGTTTATTTACAATGCACAAGGGCAGAAAATTAAGAATACGCTTGTCGGAAATGGTTGGGCAAAGAACACGGTCAACACAACCGTATTTCGTAAAAATTCATTAACCAGCAATGGTAAATACCAATATATCGCTTATTATGACGAAGCTGGATATGTAGTTCTAGGTCAGCGGTTACTTTCTGGCAAGGTCTGGAAGTTGCGACGTTCGGGTTATACTGGGCATGTGAAGGATGCCCATAATGTGATCAGTATTATGGTGGATAAGGCAGGATATCTCCACGTTTGCTGGGATCAGCATGACAGCAAGTTGAGATATGCACGTACCCTTCACCCCAATAGTCTTGTGCTAGGTTATGAGCAAGCCATGCTGGGACAAAATGAATCAAAGGTGACCTATCCTGAATTCTTAAAGTTGCCCAGTGGTGAGTTGCTGTTTTTATATCGTGATGGCGGATCCGGTCATGGTAATCTTGTGGTTAATAGGTACGACAGTAAACAACAGAAGTGGGAGCGGATGCATAGCAATCTGATTGATGGCGAGGGGCGGAGAAATGCCTATTGGCAAAGTTATGTGGATCGTCGGGGAACGATACATCTTTCTTGGGTGTGGCGGGAAAGTACCAATGTGGAAAGCAATCATGATATGGCTTATGCATGTTCAAACGATGGCGGATTAACCTGGCAAAAGAGTAATGGAATGCAGTACGAGCTGCCTATGAAAGAATCTACCGTTGAATACGCAGCCCGTATCCCACAACAGCACGAATTGATTAATCAAACCTCTATCGCTGCGGATGAAAAAGGGAATCCTTTTATCGCCAGTTACTGGCGTGACGCAGGATCAGAGATCCCACAATACAAGGTCATCTATTTACAAGAGGGTGAATGGAAGATCCGGTCTTTTGATTTTAGAAAAACACCCTTTACGCTGAGTGGTGGTGGAACAAAGGATATTCCAATTGCCAGGCCGCAGCTATTGGTTCGCGGAAAAGGTCATAAAACAATGTTGACGCTGGTCTTTCGGGATCAAGAGCGCGGTTACCGACCTTCGATACTGAGGTTGAATGGGATGCAGCAAGAGGCTAATAATATTATTGATCTTTGTGATCAGTCTGTAGGAGCCTGGGAACCTACATATGATACCCAGTTGTGGCAAAAGAAACGTAAAATTGCTTTATTTGTGCAGCCTACAGTGCAAAAGGATGCTGAGGGTCTAGCTGATGCTCCCGCGACAGCCGTACGGGTAGTAGAATGGCGTGATTGAGGAAGAGATTGCTGTGTTTTTTTTATATTAGAGAATACTATTAATACTCTAGCGCTAAAATATTAAAAAATCTTAAAAAGTAAACTGCACGTTATGAAACTTTCAACCGTATTTGTTTTGTTATTTCTAATCTTTACACATGTGTTTGGACAAAAAAGTAAAACAGTCCTATATGTAATCGGAAATATTCACGATAGTGTTCCAAATTATAATGCTCAAATTTTAGTTGGAATTCTTAACCATATTAAGCCTGATATTATTCTTCATGAAGTAGACCGCGAAGGGATGAAGGAATATGAAACTGCTCAGTATAACCCCGAGGGAAATGAAATAAAAGCAAGCAATCTTTATTTGATGAAGAATCCACAAACCCTGAGATTTCCATTTGATTTTGAAGGAAGAAACAAATACCGTAAAGAAAAAGGCATGGTACCTACTGATAACCTAACCGTTAAATTGATCGACAGTTTGTACCGTGCTCAAAAATTGACCGGCGGACAAGCCAATATTTACCAAGAATTTCAACGTATCTCAGGAGATTTAATAAAAATTGCCACGTTATCTCCCGAAAATTTCAATAATCATACTACGGATAGTATTGCTGAAAAAAGACAATATTATCAATATCAAGAATTACTGAAAATTACAGATGCAAGGTCTGAGTTTTCAGAAAGGTTTGTCACAAAACCCGATGGAGACAAGATCAGTTATAAAGATGGATTCAGATTAATGTCAGACTTCTGGGATTTAAGAAATCAAACAATGGCATCTAACATCTATGAGATAGCTCGAATATATCCAGGCAAAAAGATTGTCGTCTTAACGGGTTTTCTACATCGCTATTATTTGATAAGAGAGCTAAATAAGCTCAATAAAAACGATTTTGTACGCAAGGAATTTTATCAATAACAATCATAACTACGCGAAAGTATAGTGGATACAATTCTTACTCCACTTTTAAGCTGTCGACCGGATAAGCTTTTGCAGCGGCTATTGCTCTGGTACATAGGGTTAGAATAGCAATTACCAGTGCAATAATCCCTGCGAGAGCAAGTATCCACCAGCTGACCGAAATGCGATAAGCGAACTCTTGCAGCCACTGATTCATCAATAACCATCCGAGCGGCAGTGCAATCAACAGTGCTATACCGACCAGTTTAACCATATCAGAGCATAGTAGATAAACGAGGTTGCTTAATGTTGCGCCTAATGTTTTACGTATACCAATTTCCTTTATCCGCAATTGAATAGCGAATGTGATTACACCGAATAGCCCTAAACAGGCAATAACGATAGACAACAAGGCAAAAATTAAGAGAATTTGACCTTGCTTTATTGTATCGATGCTCGTAGCTTTTATCTATCTCTTATGGCTTCAGTTCATCTTTTTGCCAGCATTTAATATAGTGTACGCATGTGAACGATATTGTTTTAAACTGTTCGCATCCGTACATCTACTTTTTTTGAAAAAGATACGAAATGTGCTTTAATAGGTCATGGGAGCCGTTATTGAACGCACAGGGCAAATGGTATAGTATTTGGCACGGAGTTAATAAAATGGATCTTATGTTCTTAATGTATTTTGACGTTCACCTTTTGATCTCAGTCATTCACCGAGTTTTGTGGGGAACTAGTCTAAAATCTGTCGGTTAGAGCTCTAGTGAACCGTAGTTTTGAATTAAGAAATAAGAACAGAAAAACTTACACGATAAAATAAAGATATTATGAAAACGCTAGTAAAAACAATCGCAGCAGCAGCCTTAATCGCAATTTCAACATGTGCAATGGCAGCTGAGGGCCCAGGATCAAAAACAGCAAAAACAACTGTTAACTTGTCAACCGCAGACTTTGCTTTAGAGCACTATGTTGCTGTCATGGCTGAAGGAGAATCGGCTGGTGTAGAACAATTGTTTGCTGAAGATTTTAATCAAAAGGTTCAAACAGCAAACTTGAAGTCAAATAGCCGTAGTGAAGTGGTAAAATCATTGAAAAAACAAAAAGGTGAGAAACTAAACTGTAGGGTAAGTACGGAGATCCTTGAAACATCAGCCGATTATATGGTGGCCAGAATGACCTTGAAATTTGAAGATTTCACCAAGACCGATCTAGTAACCTTTGTCCGTGAAGGAAATGACTGGAAAGTGTCCAAATCGATCAATTCGTATAAATAGTAGCTCATAATTTGAGGCCAGCTCAGTCATAGCAAAAGCCGAGCTCTAGTGAATCACATGTTTATAAATTTAGTTTAGAAGCCACATCCTGCGATGTGGCTTTTTGTATGATCACAGATTTTTATGATTGTAAATTTGTTCTTTTAAGTTTTAATTCTAAATTTAATCGTAAATTCAAAGAACAATAATATCTTTATTTAAAGGAATGAAGAAAACTAGAAGTTGGCCATTCTTACTTATCTTGTTTTTAATCGCTACAGCAATTATTTATTCAAGATTGATTACGCATTCGATGGTATTAGGGAAATATGACTTCAAGTATCACGAATGCTTTGCAGGTGCAGAGCTTCCGGATAGAGATGATGAGCTAACCTTGTTGGATAACAATAAATATCGAAGTTCTTTTTTTGGCAATGGAGAATACCATGTAGCATACGGCGTATTTGATACGCGATTGGTTTTGCGTTATTCTGGAGGTACTGCTTCGTGTGAATTAGTCATAAAAAAACGGGGAAATAGTATTGTCATTGTTGTAGATGATACCTGCGATTTTTTTTATGAAAAGGCAGATTAAATCAAGGTGATGTTTTTTTTTGGCTGAATTGAAATTATCACTTAGTTTTTATAATCCACAGGTAATTCATACCCTCTTTGGTTCCTTAAAAGACTTAGCGGTGGTAGCCCAATTTCTTTTCTTCGTACATCTACCTCATCAATGTTCTCAATCGGTGTAACAATTCTTTTGTTTTGTTTACCCATTTCCCAGTATGATCCATAAATCTGTTTTTGACGGATTATGGCCCGGTGTCTATCGATAACTAAAGCCATGTTGAAAGGTGGATACTTGAGGTCTATAACCGCTTTTTTCATCAATGGTGTCAAAATTTCAATATTTTTGGCATCCTCAATCCCATTGTTTAAAGTATGTAACAATAATATAAAGATAGCGTTTACGCCATCCATGCCAACAGTTTCAAGATTCGGAAACTCTGTTCTCGCTATAATCTCCTTTATCACGGCCATATTAGCCGTGTCACTAGCGAAAATAAGAGAATCAGCTTTTTTGTATTCAATAACTCCCAATAAGGAACGCAATGCCTGATCCTTTTCCAACATATTAAGTAAAGTTGTGCGGTCCTCCAAATGAGCTATTTTGCTTAGATGTTTTTGACGAAGTAAATCGTAGGTTTTTCTCCAATTGGTATGATGTTTTAAAAAACTATTTACATTACTGTCAACCTCTAACATCCCTAAAGAAGCACCGTTTAAAATAGATTGCTTTAAATATTTTTCCGCTGTTTTACTGTCTTTTACTTTTAGTGCTAATTTTACCAATTCTATATCAATAAACGGATCTATATCACTAATCTTGACCATTTTTCGATATAACAAATAAGCTTCAGGTGTCTTCTTTTCAAAAATTAAACTATCTGCGGTATTCTTTAAATAAAAATAAGAACTGCTTTTTTGAGCTTTCACGTGGCAGGAAATGAAAATTAGGAAGAGAATAAGAAATGGTTTAAACATATGTTTATATTTATATACCTAAATATAATATATTGTCATTAATAATAAGAATATGTTTTTTATTTATCCTATTGGAAAAATAAGCACCTATTGAAATGGCCCTATTAAACACTCGCTTTTTTACTGATTTTTTTCCCTGCCTCAGATCTTTATTCCAATCAAAGAACTATTTTTTAGAAGTAGAAAAAATGTACGTCTAGGCCAAGATGCGGGCAGTATTGGCCGTTGAGGTCGCCCATGCGATTATCTCTTGAATTTATAGAAAGTGGCTTCATTATTGTAATCAACTCGGTTGCCGAGGACGCATTGGGAATAGCTTATGTTATTCTAAATCGTAAAAATCAAACAACGGTAAGGTAAAAATTACCTAATGCGTCTGTTTTCAGGCTGATAATTTACTGAATGTGGCTAGAATTCTTTAGTTTTGGCTATTTGTTTAGATAAATATTGCACTACAGCCTCCTTGGCGTAAGAACGTTTGGAAAAACTCAGAAATACGGACGAACAATGATATTGAAAGAAAGAATGAGCTACAACTATCTTAAATACCTTTTTACAGGAACGCTTTCGGCTTTACTGCTTACAGGCTATGCGCAGGAAGTGGGGAAACAGCAGAAAGATAAGAAAGAGAAACCACAACAGCATAGTGTGCAAAGTGGCGCTGGTGAAGTTCAAACCATGGATTCCATTGACGTCGTACGTGACTACCGGCCCATGCTGGCTGATGCCGTTAAGGTGCGCCGCAGCCCGGATATGACGCTTATCAACCGCGATGCTATTGAGACCGAATTGCGCCAGATTGCCACTGCCACCTATTTAGCACAGCAAAAATATAAACAGGCCTATTACCACGAATTGATGCAACGGCATCCAGACGCTTCACAAAGCAATATCGATAATTATCGCATCAGCTACCTGGCTTACGGAGCCGGCGAATACAAAAGAGCGAGCGGTATGTTGGAGGCCATAAAACCTTCGGATGCCTTTTATCAAGGGGCCATCATGACCTTAGGTCATATCGCACTGGAGACGGGCGACAAGCAAGCTGCACGAAATGCTTTTGTCAAAGCTACAAAGCTGGATTTGGACCGACAAGTGAAGGCCGATGCGCTATTTAACTATGCCAAAATCTTGTTTGCAATGGACTCCACCCAGGCTGCGCAAAAAGTCCTCGAGAAATATATCGCCCAGGAAGTGAAACCTGTCGATCCGGGTTCAAAAAGAAAGGAAAGTGCGGAAACACTATCCGCTGAAATTCTACGGGGGACGACCAATTTCCATGCTGGTGTCAGTATGCTGGAATCGTTAAAAGAGCGCGGTCGGGAAGTCAATGCGATCTATCAAAAGGTAACCTACTACCGCGGATTGGAGTTTTATAATGAGCGTGCTTTCGAAAATAGCATATCTATGTTTATGCGATCTGAAAAGTTTCCGGTCAATGCTGAAATGGCGGCTCTTGCGACCTATTGGAAAGCAGAAGCCATGTATGAAGTGCGCAAATTTGGTGAAGCTGTAGAAAACTTCTCCGAGTTTCTAAGCCTGCCCGTCGCTCGGAATACTGATGTCTATAATTATGCAAATTACGGGCTGGCGTATGCGGCATACCGAAACAACCGTTTTGAGTTGGCGGCCAAATATTTTGAACGCTTTCTGACTGCCGGAGGAAATACCGTGGATCAAAATATACGGTATGATGTTATTGCACGTCTAGGTGATTCGTATTTGTGTCTGCGCGATTATGGTCGGGCAAACAAGTACTACGACCAGCTGATTAATAGCAAAGCGCCAAACCAGGATTATGCCTTCTTCCAGCGTGGTATTTTATTTGGTCTACAAGGCGACAATGAAACCAAGCTCAGTACGCTGCGGTCCGTACTGAAACAATTTCCATCTTCGAACTATGCAGATGATGCTGCCTTTGAAATTCCCTACACTTATTTCACGATGGGTGATTATGGCCGCGCTATCGAAGGGCTGCAAGCAATGGTCGAAAAGTACCCCCGTAGCAGTTATATTCCCCGCGCCTTAATGACCATAGGGCTCGTGCAGTACAATAACGATGAGCCCGAAGCGGCGAAAGCGACTTTCGAGAAGGTGGTGGAGAAGTATACCCGAACTGCTGAGGCAGAGCAGGCCATGCGTTTCATTGAAAACATCTACCTCGATCAGGGGGATGCTTCAAGCTATATCCGTTATGCCGTGGGTACCAATGTCAGTAATCTGAGTCCTGCGGAATTGGATAATATGGCTTTTCAGGCCGCACAGTCTCTATTCGCCAGGGGAGAATACGGAGCCGCTGTGGAGGCGATCAATGCTTATTTCGATAAATTTCCAAAACCCAAACAAGAAAAATTCGCCCGTTACATCCGTGGGGTGAGTTCGTATCGTACGGGGCATCCACAGGAAGCACTGCATGATCTGAATATCATCCTGAACGACTGGACGAGCAAGTATTCAGAGAATACCTTGCTGACGGTGGCTGCGCTGTACCTGGACCTCAAGGAATACAACGAGGCCATTGTACACCTCAAAAAATTGGAGCTCAACGAAGAATATAAAAAGAACTATGGCTACGCAGTAACGAACCTGATGGTGTGTTACTTCGAACTCGGCGATATGGAGCAAATGGCCAAGTACGTAAGCCTGATCAAGAATTACAAGGACGCAACCGAGGAAGAAATTGCGAAAGCGCACCTATACAGTGGAAAAGCCTTGCTAAAAGAAAAGAATGTAGCGGCTGCCATGAAAGAATTTAACCTGGCCGCGTTGAAGAGCCAGTCGGCAGTCGGAGCAGAGGCGCGCTATCGCGTGGCACTAATGCAGTATGATAACAAAGAATATGATAAGGCGCTGGAAACAGCCTTTGATGTGATCAACAATCGGGAAGCACAAGAATACTGGGTTGCCAAGAGCTTCCTATTGCTTGCTGATGCCTATGCGCGCAAAGGCAATACCTTCCAGGCGAAGAGTACCTTGAAAAGTGTGATTGACAATTATGATAAAAACGATGATATTGTGCCCGCGGCGAAAGAGCGCTTACAGAAACTGAAGTAACACGTTGTAGATTTGTCCGTAAGACAGATTTGAGGATGTTTGTCCATTTATACCGAATAGCAATGGCCTTGTAGCACTTGCCGTTTGGAAAAGCCCGATTGTTCTCGGGCTTTTTTATGTTTGTTATTCCTTCCTTCTCATTCCTTTTTTGCTTCTGTAAATGCCGTGTTTGCGTAATTGATACGGTCTCTATTTAACGCTTTATCCATTGTACGGATGCGGACAATACGTTTGTAAACTGTTCGCAAGCGCACATTTATTTTTTAAAAGAAGATTAATAAAAGGCCATTTTAAGGCCCAGAAAGCATAAATATACGCCTTTGGCCGACTGGTATAGTGTTTGGCATGTGGTTGTCGAAATGTGTCCTAAATTTCTTCGGCATGCTTCCGGATCGAAATCTCTTGTTGGTAAATGACAATTCACCGAGTTTCTTCGATCACTGGTCTAAAGACCATGGGGTAAATGCATATTAAACAGAAGTTTTGGACCCACAAGTAGAAACACGATAACTAACACAATAAAATAAAGGTATCATGAAATCATTCGTAAGAAATTGCACTGCAATAGCTTTAATCGCCTTGTCCACATTCACCATGGCAGCTGAAAGATGGGGAGACAAATCAGAAAAGACAAACATTAACCTTTCCACGGCAGGCTTAGCACTGGATCACTATCTTGCAGTCACCACCAAGGGGGAATCGGTAGGCGTGGAGCAGTTGTTTACGGACGATTTCAACCAAAAGATACAGGCTAACAGCATATTGACCTATGGTCGTAGCGCTGTGATTAAATCGTTGAAAAATCAACACGGAGAAAAGCTAAATTGCAAAGTAAATATCAAGATCGTAGAAAAATCAGTAGATTATATGATTGCAAAAATTGCAATGAAATTTGACAGCTTTAGCATGACAGACCTCGTGACTTTGGTTTACGAGAATGGCGATTGGAAGGTGTCCAGGTCAATTCATTCCTACCAATAATGCTTATTCCCTATAAATATATATGTTGTGAAGCCACGTCGAGCGATGTGGCTTTTTCGGATTTATGCCCTTTTGTTTCGTTATTTAAAATTTCGATAAGGTAATCCAATATTTAATCGGGTTAAAAAGTATGCGCTCACTTGATTTTTATCTCTATTCTGAGCTGGAATAAAAAATGAATAATTGTTGATAAGATCAATCTTTAAAGATTGTAAAAAGGATTTTAATACCACATCTTCTATGCGAATAGATTGTTTCTCCGGAATTGAGTATTCCAAATAAGCGTCCAGTTGATTAACTTTTCCATCCTTATCGATTACCATTGAGATGGATAAATCAATATCTTCGGGATTAATATCCCTTTTTTGAGCAGCAGCTTTAAGTGAATTTTTTAAGCGTGCTACCTTTTCATAAAATTCATTTTTAGGCTTGGGTTCTTTTAAAAGGTTCCAGTCGTTATTAAAATAAACTCTATTGGAACCGTTCTTTAATTCCAAGCTATCAATAGCAACTTTATTTATTAATTGATAGTTATTGACTTGTTTGTCATCGATTTTTTCAACGAGACTGTGATTATGCTCGTTAAATTTTATAGGAAACAGGCTGTGGTTTTCATAAGCTGAATTTGCATTTACACCTATATAAATTTGATGGTTTTGCATAAAACCAACCATTGGGTGTTGATAGAACTGATGATAGTTTTTCGTCAAGTCAAGATTAGCAGTATAATTATATTTTTCGAATAAAATTGCTGGATAGTCTGTGTTGACCTTTAAAATGATATAGTTTTTAGGGTCGAAAAAATATTTTACCCCCGAAAATGAGCTGTTTTCATACTCTTCTTTCGTATCTACATTCTTATTCTCAAGAACTACTTTTTTTAATAATCCTATTTCCTTGGAAACAGGACTTCCAAGCGTTATTCTTTTAGGGAATACCTGGGATTTATCAGCATTCTTTGCTATAATTCTAATTGAGTCAATAGCAGTGGCGTGTTGACTCGGCTGACCGGAACAACTGACATGGATTGTTAACAGTACAGTGGCAAAAAACAGTAAAAAAAGGCTTCTTCCCCTATGGCTTAAATCTAAAGTTTTATCAAAGAGTTCCATTTCACATTTGGATTTGTCGTACATCTATTAACAAAAGCATACCTACTATATTCCATTTTATCATAATAATTCTTTCGCAGCTGTAGCGGTATTACATTATGAAGTCGGATTATTTTTTTGATATCCTATCCGTTTCTGCTAGACACTTCATTTTCCTATTTGTTAATCCTAAACTAATGCTAAGGACATATTCATATTACGCATTGTTTTAATGATGCTATAGAACTTCGAAATAGTCGTTTGATTCGAAGGTTTGACTATTAATCAGAATTCTTATTTTTGTTTTTCCCCTTCGGTTGACTGTTGGCACCATAAATTCCATTTCTCCAGGTTTGACCGATATTGGGCTAACCTCAACTCCGCCGACCTCAATCCGATAATAATTTGTCTTGGCACCTCGTACCTTTAACTTAACAATATCTCCAGGAGCACCTTTGGTCGGATAAAAGCTGTCTATGCTTAATCCGTTTACCTTTATGACTTTACGGTCCACCTCAAAAAAACTGCCGCCATACTTTGCATAGCCGATTTGAATGTTGTTATCTCCTTTTACAAGTGTAAATGAACATGGAAATTCGAGCTCACCATTTTTTGGTAGGCCATAATATATCTCAAATTCACCCAGTTTGATAACATACTCCTGGTTGGGTAGGAAATTTCCCTTTATCCGGATAGGGTCTTCATAATACCATGTCCCTGGGTCTACAGCCGTAATACGAAGATTTTGAACGGTCAACTGGTCGTTGATTTTCAGATCGCCATATACATTGCTATTGATCGCTATCGGATATTTTCCTTCCGGAATATCGCCAACATGTACCGGAATATCTTTTTCAAAATTGGTCATGGCAAGCTCTCCCTGATACTTTCCTATCGCTAATTTATACGTGCTATTGACCAGATATTTAAAGAAATCAAGGCCTTCAAGTTCCGTATGTCCAAAAGGGTGCACTATTTTATACTTCAGCGTTGCTGTTTTCATATTGGGAACCTCGAGGTCCCATGTCTCTTTGAGATAAACCGTATCCTGCCCCCAGATGTAGCCTAATTTATAGGAATGTCCATTAAGTGGTATGTAGGGTGCATAATAATTATCTTCATATCGTACGACTTTATCACCTAAGATAATTTTAAAGTCGTGAGATCTGTGGGGCGATAAGCCGATCGCATTCAGCTTAATTGGATCTGTATAATAATGGGTGCCTGGACTTGGTGGCAACAACCGCGCTGCAATTTTATAACTCAATAAATATTGCTGAAGACTCTGATAATCTATTTTTTTTGATAACACCACGCGAGCATCTTCCCCATGGTATACATTCTTCGTCGACATAGTAAACGTTAGCGATTCTTTTTCCTTATCTAAAGTAAAAGGAACGTCACTATTTTCTCCAGAATAGTTACTAATGATGGAGAGCTTAAATGAATCATCCACCTGCTTAAAACGGCCTTTAATCGTGATGACGTCGCCTGGACTCGCATATTGGAGTTTGGAATTATCTACCCAGATATCATTTACAGTAAAGAGAACGGGGTTTCCCTCGTATGTATTCTGGTCAGTCTTTACATAGAATATATAGCGATAGACTTCACCGATTTTAAACGTCGATTGTAGGTCATAACTGAGGATACCAACTTTTGCCTGTTTTCCCAAAGATATGGTACGGAAGGTTGTTTCTTCTCTCAATGCAATCTTAAAGCCGTAGTCCAGTATCTCTTCATCATTTAGATAATGGATTTCGCCATATAAAATCGCATGGTTGTTTCTAAGATCGCCAGCTTCTAAGGTCGCTATTGTTATCGGTGTTTTATCAATTATCTTTTCCTCTTTCTTACACGATGCAAGAACGAAAAACAAAAGCATTGTAAAAGTCAATTTGATAATTTGCTGCTTCATGATTTTTTGTTATTTGATTTCCAGCAATGTTTTTGCTTCAACTTTTCCATATTTAGTACTCATCCAGACCTTATATTTACCAGGTTTTATATCGTAAGGGATATAGATTATCCGCTTATTTTCGGCATCTGAAATGAAAGCATTTACTTCTTGGTCTCCAAAGTAAAATTTAAAGTCGTCAGAAAGGCCCTTGCCCTGCAACGTGATAGCATATTCGCTGGTAACTGTGTGTGGGCTGAAATCAGTGATTATAGGCATTTCAATTTCAATGGTCTTCTCTTCAGGAGCATAGTATTTTTCGCTATTGTAGAATCCATAATAAAATGTCTTTATTTTATACTTGCCGGGAGTCAGTTGCGGTATTTTGAAACTAACAAGATCGTTTTTCATCTCATAACTATATAGTATGGGGCCACCCACAAATTCTAGGTTGTAGCCGACGGTATTGTAAAAGTTTCCTGTTAGGCGGGCAGTATCACCTGTAAAAAAAGTGTTTTGATTGATCGTATTCCAATGTAACTTCTTCACTTCGAGATGTTGCTTACTGGTCACTGTCGATAGGCCACTTGTCAACGTTATAGGGTATTTTCCTTCCGGTAGATTGTTAGGTACAGTGACATGGGCACTGTATCCGTTACTTCCGATAAAACCGGACGCTGCCGAACTGCCTATAAATAACTTGTTGATTTCATCACCGAAATATTTATAAAAATTAATTCCTTTGGTCTCTATCCTGCAGCCGGGATGCGTTTGCGTGGTTGCTAATTCGAAATCATCTGCTGGTGGTTGCTCTAACTGGATTTCTTTCGCTAGATAAACACTATCGCGACCATTGGTATATCCCAATCGGAAAGATCCGCTTTTTAGTTCTACTAATTGTTTGAACAGTAGGTAGTTTGCAAATGGTATGCGTTGGTCATTAATCAGAAGGTAAAGGTTATTCGCATTATATTGGGGCAATCCAATACCGTTGATCTGGATACCTTCATTATATGCAAAGCTGTATTTACTTGGTTCTGTGATTTTAGCAACAATCTTTGTTTCTATCAGTTGTTTGGAACTTACAAATTGACTGCCATTGATTGGTTTCTGAAGTGTAATGCCCACTGAATTTCCATGATAGTATCCTCCTTTCGGCAGGGTTACCGCCAATGTTGTCTTGTTGTCTTTTAGTGTAAATGCCAACCGTTGCTGTGGATCACTATTGGCAATTAAATAGTAGTTATCCTTAAATTGCTTAAAGTTTCCTTTCAATATAATTGTCTCTCCAAGGTAAACTAAGATAGGTTTGGTATCTGTTACGCTAATATTGTCGACATTAAAACGAACAGCCGGGCTTTTGTAGAAACCTTTGGCAGTCTTGACATAAAATACATACTGATAAATTAAATCTAGGTCAAAAGGCTCTTTTACGTTTAAGGTAAAATCTACAGTTTTGCCTGCTGTCAGTTTTTGTTTACCAGCCGAGATTTCCTGTAATAAGCTACTCCCGGTTTTTGTAATTTCGGATAAGATAAAGCCTACATCTAAAATTTCTTCATCGTTTGTGTTTTCTATTTCACCATGCATGGTGATTTGCGAATCCTTTACTTCTGTGGGAGCATTGGCAATCACTTTCATGGGCGTGTGAACGACCACGACTTCTTCCGTTTTCTTACATGCCCACGTTGTTGTGACTATTGCCAGGGATATTAGCAACTGTTGGATTAAACTTTTCATCATAATTACATTATTGGACTTCGAAGTAGTCCGGTGATAATAGCACAGTATTACGCCAGGTTGAGGCGGAGATTCTCACTTTACCTTTTGTGAGAAAAACAGGAATGGCAATCGTAACTTCATCCACGCTTTTTACAAGTGGATACACCTGTGTATCGCCAACCCGGATCATATGTGCCAAACCAATTCCTTTTCCCTTGAGCTGCACAATAGAGCCCGGTAATCCCATTTTGGGGGATAAGCTGTCGAAGGTCATACCTAAACTTTTAAATGGTAATGCCTTCTCATGCGTGTACAAATGCCATCCGGTTTCGGACAGTTCATTGTATACAATATGTAGCGATTCAGTCTCCTCAAAGAAGGTCTGTACCTGGAAAGTTAATTTACCGTCTTCGGCGCATACAACTGGCAATTTAAAGAAATCGTCTCCATAAATCGTGTATTCAAACCCTTTGATAAAATTTCCGGTGAGTGTTAGGTAGTCGCCAACATAGGCCTCCTTTTTATCAATGGCAGTCCAGTCAAATTTCTTGATCTGTATCGTTTTTGTGCTTTCAATATTAAAAAATCCATTGTCCAGACGCAATTTATATTGGCCTTCTGGGATATTCTTGAGCGGTATTGAAATGGCTCCCGATTGATAATCTCCATTAACCTCCATCTCATTAACCTGATATTTTCCAACATAATATTTTGTTTGGTACATATCAAAGAATGAATAGAATGAAAAGCCATTGACGATAGCGTGGGTATTCGGGTGGGCTACAGGATTGACAAAAAATATGTCAGCAGCATTGGGCGCCTGGATGCTGTAATCTGTTGCAAATAGCACGGAGTCCCGGCCATTTTTGTAGCCTATTTTAAAGCTTTTCCCTACTAGACCTTTCAGATCTTTAATGGCAATTTCATGCGTATAAGGGATTGTGATGTTGCCAATAATAATCTGGAATGATTTGTCATTTCCTCCCGATCCGGGTAAGCAGGCTCCATAAAAATGTATCAGATCTGTAAAACTGTAGGATTCTATGGCTGGAGGAATCAGCTTGCCCAATAAGCTGATTTGGACTAGCTGTCTGTTGAAACTCCCTACTGTTGAATTTTTCTGTAGCTCTATTCTTAGTTTTTTTCCATGCTGAGAGCCTTCTACATCTGGGATTTTAAATGTTAGACTTGAACCATCTGCAGCGATTTGATAGGCTATTTGCTGGCTTCTGTCCAGCATGCCATATAATTTATAGCTGTCGTCCAACATCGAAAATCGACCCTTGAGGCTCACTTGTTCGCCGGGCATACCTAAGATTTCCGAAGGCGATTCTACCTGCATGCCATCCAGTTGAAATGAATTTGATGTGCCTTTATAAAAGCCATTTTTGGTCTTGACATAGAACGCATAGGTATAGATCGTATTCATGTCAAAATTGTCTTCAGGTTTATAGGTGAAAACAACATCTTTTTCGGATAACTTTTTACCCAATACAATTTCGGATTCGGGCTTTGCATATCCTGTATTTCCATTTGTACTCAAAACAAAACCGTATTCTGTAATATTAGGGAGCATGGTTACATCGCCTACGGCCCCATGGAGGACAATCGACGATTGGGTCATTTTTTCAAAGCTTCCCGTGACGGCGCTTACTGTGATGTTGGTCGGAGCCTCCGTCTTATTTTCCTTCTTGCAGGAGATGAATAGGCAAAATAATATCAAAATTGATATTATTAATTTTGTTACCCCCACTGTATACATTTTCATAAATTTTTCGATTATAATAATTCAAATGTCTCCTTGCATTCGATCCAATCACTTTGGTATTGTGCACTGATGCGTACTTTTCCTTTGAAGAAAATATTCCTTGGTATAAAAACCTGCGGTTCGTCTACTGTACCACCTACGGAGATTAACCTAACGTCACCCATGTAAATTGCGCAGTAGCCCAGTCCTTTACCTTTTAATGTGATGACGTCGCCAGGCTTACCCGATTTTGGATAAAAATCGTCAAAGATAGGAGCGAGTACTTCAATCTGATGGTCGGTAGGGACAGTATGCTGCTTGCCATGGTCGTCATTGTATAACACGGTGATCTTTACTTTACCAGGCTTAATATTCGGGATTTCGAGTACGGCGCTACCATTGGCGACCTGCAAATTTTGGTCCCCCTGATCCCCTAGTCTTGCAATATACTCGTCACCGCGGATGAAATTACCCAGTATTTTTACTGAAGTACCATAATAGCCCTTTGATGAACCCGCATCAGTTACTTTTAACGATTGAACAACAATTTTTTCTTTACTTTCAAATTTGGCAAAAGGGCCTTCCATAATAAATGGATAACTTCCATCCGGGATATCTCCGATAGTTATTTTATCATCGCCGTTCCAGGTCCAACTATACCGGGCACTTTTACCGCCTACGCTCATTACAGGCATGAAGCTATATTTATACGGGATAATACCCGTTACGGAAATCGACCTTCCCGGATGAACATGAGACTGACGGATGGACAAATCTGTCGGTTTTGGAATGTTAAGGGTAATTTTCTTATCGAAGATGACTGTATCCCGGCCATTATAATACCCTATGCGGTAGGCTGTTTTGGGTTGATCATAAATCATATCGCTTAGCAATAGTTCCTGAGAGTAGGGGAACAGCTTGTCGCCGATAATAACATAAAATGATGAAGGACGATCTGGAGGAAGTCCAGTTCCCGATAGGCGCAGGTAATCGTCATAATTATAGTTATATGACGTGGGAGGAGCTAGTGTACCCAATATCCTGACGGATGCAAGACCGATACTGCTATTAAAATTCGTTTCGGGTTGGATAGGAGTTAGAGAGAAGCTGAGATCTACACCATGACGGTAACCAGCTGGTACAGCGAACGTAATTTTCCTCTTGGTGGCGTCGATGTTATAAGCAACCTCTTTGGGGTTGTTGAAGTCGTAGCTAAGTTTATAGCTTTCCTTGTTGAAATCCTTAAAATCACCATTTACTGTAATTGTTTCGCCCGCAGTTGCACTTAAGCCCATTTGATAATCTACGAGGAAATTTGATAGCTGAAACCGGACAGTTTCTCCGAAATAGGTGTTTTTATCGGTTTCTATGTAAAATCGATACGTTCCCACACCAGTTTCTAGGACTTCAGCTGGCGTTTCAATCTTTGTTTGTACTTTCCCAATTTGAACAGCATCACCTAAGGCATATTTTTTTTCAATTGCCGAAGCTCCGAAACCTGATTTGAGTAAAAATCCGTGGTCTTTTATTTTTTCACTATTGAGATACAATACACGTCCTGCAAAAACGATGGTCTTTTTGTTTGCCGCATCAACTCCGATGGTTTCCAATTTTAAGGGATTATCTACTATAGGAGTGGTTTGTTCAGTCTTTTTACAGCTAAAGCAAATCATTAAAGCTAGAAAATACAGACTGAGTGTTTTCCATTGCAATTGGTTGAACCCGCTAACAAGAGTACTTTTCATTTCTTTTTACTTGGCTAATAAGTAGCCAAAGATATAATTATTTTTCTTTCTTTTATGGCTATATTTTCTTTCATAAATGTTTTTTAGCGTAGCTAAACAATGAAATCCTGTGTAAATTATTTATTTTGTTAATTGTTTAATTGATGATTTTTTTCTTCAATAAATTTCTCAGATAACAAAACATCGGATTACATTCAAATTGTGCTATTAAAAGTCTTCAAACGATATCTGTTGTTTGAATTATTGATTGTTGCCGATTAACATATTCCGAAAGAAAGTTGAGTGATGAAAGAATGAACGTTATTTTTATAGGATAGTCGGGTAAGAAAAAGCGAGGCCTAAGCCTCGCTTATTATTGCATATTTAAATCTAAGAAAACGGTGATCCCCAGATTACAGATCGCCATTGGCAAGCATATGCCTATACATAATTTTGCAGCTTCCGAAGAATCCTGAGCAGGAGTTTTGCACATAGGTTTCCGACGTATGGGTAGCTACCACTTCGCCGCTACTGTTGTAAACATTCAATACGTAAACACATCTAATCAATTTCGCATTTGTTGCCTTTGCCTCTGCGTTAGCCTTAGCCTCTGCGATAGTTTTGGTCGGGATGTTGGCGGTTGTTTTTACATCTACATTTTCTTTGGCGGCTTTTGCTCCAGTGCCGGCGAAGGCCGCGCTTGATAGCGCAGCTAGGGCTACCAAACTCATCAATAACTTTTTCATTGTTTTTAAGTTTTATTTGTTAAATAATGTATGCCTTTTTGGGCATGTTTTAATTATCTGAAACTAAAAGTAATCACAAGAAATTTGACTGGGCTGAGGGATTCGTATTCGTGAGAGTTGATCTAATATTCGCTCTTATTTAGTTGATATTTAGTTTGCTCAGTAAACTGAAAGCTGCTCAAAAATTAGAGATGGTAATCCTACATATTTTCGCCTCCCAATTCTGGCCATTCACCGAGTTTTCCTGAGCGTTGGTCTAAAGTCCGTAGGCTGGGGGCCGATTGTGTTGTAGTTTTGAGTCAACAAATAAGAACAACAGAACTAACACCATAAAATAAAGACATTATGAAAGCATTAGTAAAAACATTCGCAGCAGCAGCCCTAATCGTCGTATCAACATTCGCAATGGCAGCTGAAGGACCGGGCGCAAAAACTACAAAAGCAAACGTTAATCTATCTACAGCAGACTTGGCACTTGATCACTATGTTGCGGTGACCACTGCGGGAGAATCAGCAGGCGTAGAGCAGTTATTTGCTGAAGATTTTAAACAAAAGATTCAAGCGTCCAACGCACAAAGTCATGGTCGTAGCGAAATCGTTAAATCCTTTAAAAAGCAAAAAGGAGAGAAGCTGAACTGTACAGTAAGCACCGATATCCTTGAAGAGTCAGCAGACTATATGGTCGCTAAAGTAACCTTGAAATTTGAGAACTTCACCAAGACTGACCTGGTTACCTTGGAGCGGGAGGGCAATAGCTGGAAAGTTTCCAAATCAGTCAATTCGTATAAATAAGATCCATCCCTTACAAATATATAAGTTGTAAAGCCATGTCGTGAGATGTGGCTTTTTCAATTATTAAAATAAGCTAACCCCAACATGTAGACTTTTATTTTGGATTATAACGTAGTAAAATCTGTTTCAATAGGTACCGTTCCGTATCAATAGACAAGATTATATTTCTTTGGTTTTTGGAGCGGATATGGAGCAGTTCCATCCTGTCGGCTAAAAGTGTGCTGCTTTCCAGTTCCACCCTCAATTAAAGTTATTCGACCATCTGCTAGTGTTTTAAAAAGTCCCTTATACATTTTGGTTCCAGTGGTCAACTCCCCTTCACCATTTATTTGATTGTTTTCAAAATTACCTGTATACTTGGTCCCGCTTTTCCAAATATATGTTCCGCGACCATTCAAAGTTTGTGAAGAAAATTCACCTTGATAGCTATCACTATTGGTAAAATAGTATATACCATTGTTCCCTTTATTTGTTGAATAAATGATGCCTTCAAGCTTACCAACATATTTACAACCATCGCCGAAATAGATCGTACCTTCAATAAATACCCGGTCGAATGTTCCTTCGTATCTGTATTGATATAATTCCTTGTGCGTTACTTCCAACGAATTTGCGTAATAAATTCCTCGTCCTTTAAATTGCCCGTTGACGAATTCTCCTTTGTATGTTAGTAATCCGTTAAATTGACTATATTCAGTTCCTTCCCCTTCGAGATAGCCGTTTTCATTGAATCTTCCCTCTAAACGTTTACTGTAAGTTTTATCAATTTTATTCGCGATAGTATATGTTGAACCTGATACAAATTGACCATTAATATAATTTCCGTCATATATATAAAGCGATCTATCGATAGATTTGCCTTTTCCATTAGGAAGACCATTGCTTATGTAACCTGTATAGGTCATATCATCTCCATGGATAGGTCTCCAAGAATAATTTTCAACATATCCGTTTTTTATTGTTTTCTTTTTTGATTTATTAGTGAGTTCTGAATTTGTCCTTTTTGCCGATGTTGCGGTAGTAGCTGCAGTTTTTGTTTTTTTTTCTTCCGCTTTTTTAAAGTTTGGAATTACCTGAGCGCCACTCTTGTATACTACTGCTGTAGCGAAAAGGATAACCATCATATATTTTTTCATGACGAAATACTGTTGATGTAATAACTGTTGATTAATTTGTACTGTTCATCAAAATTATATTCATGTAACTGGCTTTTTTTTGTAAAGTCAAATTTGATGTTTTGTTTTGTTTGACTATCCTTGACCTTAAGACCTAATGTGCCATTTACCTTGTTTTCAACGATCAGCTCCAGCTCATACGCCACTGTTTTTAATGGGACTTCAGGAATCCTGATCAAGCCTAGTTCTTGAACTTCCTCACTCTGATCAAAAAACTGTACTAGTCTAAATTGATATTGCGTAGGCTGCTGTGGGGTAATATATATTCTCTTGATTCCGCTAACGGGAAGTGGTAGATTCTTACTCACAATAACTTCAAGTTCACCGGAATTAATATCTTGCAAAGCAATGTGATAAGTGCTTACGTTGTTCAGTTCGATTGAGGATTGAAATCCCATAGCATTTTTGGAAATGCTGTCGGCATACAGTGCCGCACCCTTCGCTACGCTGGTGAGTGGTTGATGATAGATAATGGTCTGCTTGTCCAGATCTATTTTTTGTTTCCAATAATCATATACCAACGGGCTGCTGCTGGCACCACCTATGAGGACGATTTTGTGGATATCGGTCAGTTGTAATCCAACTGATCGTAACGATTTGTTGACTGCTTGTTCGGTCTTCTCAATCAACTTACTAGCGAGAGCAATGTATGCTGCTTTGTCAAAAAATATCTTAAAAAAATGGTTATCGAGGTAAATCCAGGTACTAAACCCTTCTTGGTCTATCGTATTGAGTCGGATCTTAATTTCCTCTGCTATGGTTTTCAGTTTGTTTTTGTTGAGATTATTATCTTTTATATTTTCCCTATATAGTATTTGATAAGTATCCCTTATTTTTCTTTCAATTATTTCGTCAAATTCTTTTCCCCCAAGGTTGCTGATACCACCTTTGGCAATAACGTGAATACGATCATCGGCGTTGGTTAATAGAGTGAGGTCAAAAGTCCCGCCGCCCAAGTCATATACCATAATGAGCTCTTCCGCATTATTGTGCAGCTGCTTTCTATAAAGTATCGCCGCGGCTATAGGTTCGTCCAATATCGTTGTTAGCTCTAAGTCTGCCAACTTCGCAGCTTCGATTACAGAACGTCGCTGCGCATCATTAAAATGCGAGGGAATAGTAATAACACACTTATCTATCGGTTCGTTCACAAAAAGCTTAGCGTCGAAGATTATTTTTTTCAATACCATGGCCGCAGCAGTCTCGCTGAAGAAAGGACTATTCTGTAAAGCTGTACAAAGGGGAAGCTGAGTACCAAACCGTCGTTTAAAAAATTTAAGCAACTCTCTGTCGGGGTAGAGCTCATATAGGTTTTGAGCAACAGTCCCTACAAATGCCCGATTGTTTTCGAGCATGATTATACTGGGAGTAGATTGCTCATTTTTACTATTAAAATCTGGCACAATTACAGGCGTGCCATCTTTTGCTATGGTTGCAATGACTGTATTGCTTGAACCAAGATCTATACCTAATACCATTGCATTAACTGGTTAATTTATTGTTCGTTTCCATGAGTCTTCGATACAGCAACTCGTATTCTTTTTCTGCGAGTTGGATGTTTTTAATTTTTAGGTCGACACTCTGCTGATTGATCTGAAAATCAATCCTTTTGTCTGACAATGCTTGCTGTTTGGCTGCTATTGTACCTTTGATAATCTGTTCGACTTCATTGCTGATATTTTGTGCAAATTCGCGAATATAGTTTGCTAATGCTGCAATCCAATCGCGTGAAGTATCTGAATATATTCTTTTGCCTTCCTGCATTAGGTTTTCCCTTGCTTTTTTTACTTCGCGATCTTTTTCTTCCTGGCGTTTTCTCGGGATTCGTTTTCGTAAGTCAAATATGCCATAGATGATCATAAAAAAGATGGTTATAATCGTAAAAACCTGAATAAATGTTTTCGCCTGCTTTAGATAAAGACTTGCGGCACTTAGAAAAGCCCAAATACCTTCCTTTTCGTCGGTAGGAACAGAGGAAAGCATGGTTAATGGAGCAAAAAGTCCGACGACCACCATGATAATACCCGTATAATCCCGTAAGGCAACAAAATATTCCATGACACCCTTTTTTGTTACCTCCCCAGTATAATTGCGTTGGAAATAGTTGTTGGCACTAATTGTATTTTCGATGAATATACTGGGATTGACAAGATTGTTTGAATCGATTTTTTTTAATCCCTTTTCTTGTAAAAGATGATTGATTTTTGTGATGGTTTCAGCAGCAGAAGTATCCAAAAAGTTGAGATCCTGCTGCATATCGGCCCGAAGCCCAGCAGCAATTGACTTTTTGTAATCTGCGAGTTTACTGTCTTTGATTTGCGTTTCGATCTTTTCACTTTTTTCGGCGATATCCTGTTGATGGAGGTCGTCAAAAGAAAGCATACTGGCAAAAATATCCGATTGCAAATAAAACTCTCCGATGTTGGATTTATTTTTTTCCTCATATTTAGCTTTAAAAGCTTTTTCGGTATCCAACATGTTTTTTTGAAGAATCTGACGCGTAGCCGTGCTAATTTCGCTGTTGAGTGATCCGGGTTCCTCTTTACGTAAAATAACATTATCCTGAACTGCGAGTTGCTTTTGAGTAGCTGCAATTTTTGATTCTGTCGATATAAGATCCCTTAATGCTTCGATAATAGGTGTAACACTTTGGTTAATAGATAGGTCAAGAAGCTTTTCGTAGGTATAGCTACTTACGCTAATACTACGTTCGATCTGTGCGAATAGATCGTCAGTCTGTGTAACGAAGGATGAAAGGTCAATGAGTTCTATATGGGACGGGAAATATTTCCGCAGTAAAGTAACAATATCCAAATCAGCGCTGAAATTACGATAAAAAATAAGCCTATAGTCCGTCTTTTTTTTTAACATAAGTTCCTGTAGAAAATCTGATTCCAAAAAGTCTTCATCTAAAAATAGTAAGGCAACGGCAGATTGGAGTCCGGGGAAGGAAGAAATACCGACTTTCTTCGGGTCGTCAAGATCGTTAAAGACAAAACGTCCATTGTTGTGGAGCGATTTAACAGTTTTCCGAATTTCGGGTAAGGCGGTTTGCGCGTGATATACATCCATAGGAAGTTTCGTTTGTTCCGTTATGCCCGAAAGCCCCTCAATTGCCATTTCAAAAAATCCCGTGAAATTGGTCATCCCAATTTCGCGTTGAATCTGACTTATCCTATCTTGGATAAAGCTATAATTTCCCATAACGCTATAAAATATCGATAACTATTGTTTTCATATACGCTGAACGGTCGACCTCTTCGACCAAATCGTCTATTGACTTATGGCTTTCTGCCCTAAAAACAAACTTCGTATTGCCAAGTTGGATAGTGTCGGAATCATGGAGCGGAATGCTGCTGATACGTTGATGTTGGCCATTGACATATGTTCCATTTTTGCTACCAGTATCTACGATAAGATAATTATTACCTTTCATTTCAATAAAAGCATGGCTTCGGCTAACATAAATATCATCTTCAATTAAGATTTCGTGTTGTTGCCTATTGGAGATCCGACCAATAAAGTTCTTTCCGTCGAATAAGGAGAAAGATTTAGGAGGCAAGTTTTCGGTGTGTCTGATTAGCCACGCAGCTGTTTTTGGAGAGGATTGTGCGGGAATAGGCATATCGTGGCTGTCAGCCTGATGTATTTTAGCAGACTTTGATTCAGTGTTAATCTGTTTTTCCTGAGAGGTCTCAATATAACCTCTGTTGATAAAGGTCTTAATCTCCGTCAATTTGACCAGGTTACGCGTGTGTATATTTTTGAGATAATCATTTGGTGCATTTGACAGAAGTTGTTCAAATAAACGTTTCTTTTCATTAATCCGTTGTAAGATAATGTCCTGAGTGGTGTTTGGAGGGAGTTCCAAAAATTCGAGGTAAGTGTTGAGATCATCCATGATAATATTCGCTTTATTCATTGTTTGAATAGTTGTTTTTAGGGTAGAGGCGGCAGATTTCGGCATCAGAAGCATCTGAACAAGCATTGTCCCGAGAAATGGCTGCATAACTTTCGGATTGATCTGCCTGAACCATATAGTTTCGACAACGTTCATTCTCCATGTTGGCTTGGTTATGTTTTGGATGTGTTTCCCCTTCAAGGTGTTCTA
Source organism: Sphingobacterium sp. UBA2480 (assembly GCF_002341965.1). NCBI lineage: Bacteria > Pseudomonadati > Bacteroidota > Sphingobacteriia > Sphingobacteriales > Sphingobacteriaceae > Sphingobacterium > Sphingobacterium sp. UBA2480. The sequence continues at coordinate 372,484 of NZ_DDPA01000003.1, forward strand.
GATCACTAACTATGCTTTTTGTTTTTTCCACTGCGATATTGGCCTCTTGAGCTGCACTACTGGCTTCGTCGGCATACATGGTGGCTTTTGTTTCGGCGTCTTTGGCATTAGCTTCCTCCTGGTTAGCATCAGAAGCATAACGTTTGGCTTCAGCTAACGATTGACGAGCCATGTCTTCTGCTTTTTGAGCTTCAGGCACGCAGGCTTTAGCTTTTTCGGCCGCATTTTGAGCATCAGTGGCGTCAGTCTGGGCATCAGCGCTGAACTTGTCCGCTTCATTTGCTGACTGAATAGCAACTTGACTTTTTATTGCGGTTTCCTGCGCATTATGTAGTGCTGACTGTTTTGCCTTTTCTGCTGCTTCAGCATACAAGATTGCCTCCCTAGTGGCTTTCTCAATAAGTTGTGTGTCTTGCAAAATTTCCTGTTTGGCTTTTTCTGTCGCTGAGACATTTGCTAAAACATCTTGTTTGATCTTTTCAGTAGCTGCAGCATCCTGTAAGATATCCTGTTTTGCTTTCTCAATGGCCACTACATCTTGCAAAGCATCCTGCTTGCTTATTTCAACAGCTTGTGCATCTTGTAAAGTCTCTTGTTTTGCTTTTTCAGTAGCCTCCGCATTTTGTAGGGCTTCCTGTTTTGACTTTTCAACTGTTTGGACATCCTGAAAGGCATCTTGTTTCGCTTTTTCGGCTGCTTCGGCATCCTGTAGAGCTTCCTGTTTGGCCTTTTCAGTTGCTTCAGCATGACGTAAGGCCTCCTGCTTTGCTTTTTCGGTGGCTTCCGTATCGTTCAGTGTCTCCTGTCTGGCTTTTTCAGTCGCTTCGGCATCGTGCAGTGCATCCTGTCTAGCTTTTTCGGTTGCTTCGGCATCCTGTAAGGCGTCCTGCTTGGCTTTTTCAGTTGCTTCGGCATCTTGTAGTGCATCCTGCTTTGCTTTTTCCGTTGCATCAGCATCTTGCTGAGCATCTTGTTTCGCTTTTTCAGTTGCTTCGGCATCATGTAGTGCCTCCTGCCTAGCTTTTTCGGTCGCCTGCGCGTCTTGCAGAGCATCTTGTTTCGCTTTTTCAGTTACCTGCGCATCTTGTAATGCCTCCTGCTTCGCTTTTTCGGTAGCTTCAGCATCTTGGAAGGCATCTTGCCTAGCCTTTTCAGTCGCTTCAGCATCCTGTAGTGCTTCTTGTTTAGCTTTTTCGGTTGCTTCAGCGTCATGGAGCGCATCCTGCTTGGCTTTTTCGGTTGCTTCAGCGTCTTGGATAGCCGCTAATTTAAGCTTTTCAGTAGCTTCGGCATCTTGTATAGCATCCTGTTTGGCTTTTTCGGCTGCTTCAGCATCCTGTAGTGCTTCCTGTTTGGCTTTTTCAGTTGCTTGAGCATCTTCAATAGCGTCTTGCTTAGCTTTTTCAGTAACTTCAGTATCTTGAAGTACGGACTGTTTGTTCTGCTCGATCTGCTGCGCATCTTGGATTGCTTCTTGCCGGAATTGCTCCGTTTGTTGTGCAGACTGCCGAGCAAGGATTGCTTCCTGTTTGGACTGAATATAGTAGTCAATGACTGAATTTAGCGGATTATCATTTATTGTACTCAAAAGCTCTCCTTCGATCCGTTTTAATTGTTCGAGGATATCTTTTGCAGTACTCAATTGTTGTAATAACGTAGGCATAGTCTATCTGCTTTTTAATAACCACATGCTCTATTCATACAGCTTCTGGCATCCTGTGCAAAGTCACCAGCTTCTTTGGCTGCTGCTGCCGCCTCCTGGGCGCTATTTGCGGCCTCCTGGGCATAATCTCTGATATCATCTATCATACTCGTGATACTATCATATTTATATTGGGCATCATTTTTTAATGATTCAGCCTGGTTTGCATCTGTTGTTGCCTCCTGCGCTTTGCTTTTTGCGATATTAGCTTCTTGTTCTGCCCGGGAAGCACTTTCTGCCGCATGATCTGCGCTGGCTTTGGAATCAGCTGCTTGTTTCTGTGCCTCTGCGGCATCCTGCTCGGCTTCTTTTGCGCTTTGTTGTGCTTTGTTACTCGCGTCTTCAGCTTCCTTTAGCTCCGTATTGGCTTTATTTTTGGCTTCCTCTGAAGCAACAGCATCTTGTTTGGCATCAACCTTTGCCTGTTCGGCTGCAGATGCATCTTGCGAGGCCTCCTGTTTGGCTTTTTCCGTGGCTTCAGCGTCTTGTATGGCTTCCTGTTTCGCTTTTTCAGCAGCTTCGGCATCTTTGAGTGCTTCCTGTTTTGCTTTTTCGGTCGCTTCAACATCCTGTAAGATCTCCTGTTTTGCTTTTTCTGTGGTTTCAGCATCTTGCAAGATTTCCTGTTTAGCTTTCTCGGCAGCTTCTACATGTTGCATAGCCTCTTGCTTGGCTTTTTCGGTTGCTTCCGTATGTTGCTGGGCCTCTTGTTTAGCTTTTTCGGTTGCCTCGGCATCCTGTAAAGCTTCCTGTTTAGCCTTTTCTGTAGCTTCAGCATCCTGTATAACATCCTGCTTCACCTTTTCGGTTGCCTCAGCATCCTGTATGGCTGCCTGTTTCGCTTTTTCCGTTGCTTGTGCATCTTCAAGCGCATCCTGCTTTGCTTTTTCCGTTGCTTGCGCATCTTCAAGCGCATCCTGCTTTGCTTTTTCCGTTGCCTGCGCATCTTCAAGCGCATCCTGCTTTGCTTTTTCCGTTGCTTGCGCATCTTCAAGCGCATCCTGCTTTGCTTTTTCCGTTGCTTGTGCATCTTCAAGAGACTCCTGTTTGGCCTTTTCGGTCGCTTGCGCATCTTCGAGGGCCTCCTGTTTGGCTTTTTCGGTCGCTTGCGCATCTTCGAGGGCCTCCTGCTTGGCCTTTTCGGTTGCTTCGGCATCCTGTAGGGCCTCCTGCTTTGCTTTTTCGGTTGCTTCGGCATCCTGCAGGGCCTCCTGTTTTGCTTTTTCTGTGGCTTCAGCGTCTTGTAGGGCCTCCTGTTTTGCTTTTTCCGTTGCCTCGGCATCTTGCAAGGCATCTTGCTTGGCTTTTTCAGTTACTTCGGCGTCCTGTAGGCAGTCTTGGCGGCATTGTTCGATAGCTTGAGCATCATTTTTTGCATCTAGAGCGGCTTGTTTGGCAATGTCAGTATTGCTTTTCGTTTCAGACGCGTAACCGCTCAGTAATATTTCAAAGGTTGAAATATTAGTTTGTGCATCATGAGCCTGCGGTAAGATAGCGAGGATGCGATCTTTTATTTCTATTGCTTCAGTTAACAATAATTGTAACTCAGCTAATATTTCTTCATCGGTTCGTAACATGGCAGCTTTTTTATAGAATTCTCTTTATGGAGTTGCGGCAGCTCTTGGGTCATATTCAAACAATATATTTTGTGCAGCTTCAACTAGGTTATAATTATCGTGTATTCTAATGACATCATTTAATAATTTTTTTGCAGCTTCGAAATCTTTGGGCACGCCTTCGCCAGTAGCGTATGCATAACCCAATGCGTACATTGCTACGGTATTTTCCCCCTGTACGGCCCTTTCGTAGTATTGAATTGCTTTTGGGTAATCTTTCGCGACATCCAGTCCCATGAAGTAAATATGCCCTAGCATAGCTAATGAGCGTGGGTCATTTTGAGTTGATTCAAAAAGAATTTTGGCTTTTTTATAATCCTGTTTTACGTATTTACCGACATAATAGAGTTCACCCATTAAATAAGAAAATTCGTTTAGATCCATTTCTTGCGTTTTGATCAGGTAGGGAACTGCTGCAGCTGTATCGGCTTTCTCAATAAGGGCGAGTGTGTAGTAACGTACCGCCTTACCTGAAACATTAGCTAGTTGAAGATTTGCAGAATCTTTCAATACTTGAAGTATGCTGTCAGGTTTATGTTCATTATATAAACGTTGGACATTGACGTAGAATTTTGCTTCTGGGCTTTCCCTGGGGGCGGTCGCTTTGAAACCAACATATTTTAGGACAATTAGCGCAATGACCGCGCATGCTATTACAGCAACAATAATTCCCTTTCGTCTGGCTCTAATCCTTTTCTTAGCCGTATTTGATAGTGACGTCGGATCATTGACCTCGTTTTCGGTGGAACCTGTTGGTTTTGCAGCTAATGGCCGTTTTGTTGAATCCTCTTTTTCTTCATTTAAAGATAAGTTTTCCAAGATCCGGGTTTCTTGCAGTGCGGCTTTCTCTGAACGATCGGCAATCTGTTCGTTTGCGGTTTCTTTTGGATGAAGTTTGGAGGGTAAATCGAGGACCTGCGTTTCAAGGTCGTTTCGATTTGCTACATCAAAATATTGAATCAGTTCGGTCGCTGTTTTGATCCGCTGTTTAGCATCAGCAACCAGGCATTTTTTTATGACCGACTGATAGGGCTCTCTGATATTATCAACTTCCTTGGGCAGGTCGGCCGAGAGGATAGAGCTCATAATCTGTTCTGCTGTGGTATCACCACTGCGGTGTCCAAAAGGCGGTTTGTTGGTGATCAGCTCATGCACCATAATTCCAAAGCTCCAAAGATCGACATTTGCTGAAATCTTGCCTTCGATGCCATATTTATTGGGGCTGAATTGCTCGGGCGCCATGTATTCTATCGTTCCTATGGTTAAGGAGGCGCTATTTGTTTGCGAATCAATCAGCCTGCTAATACCAAAATCAGATATCTTCGCTGTCAATATTCCGTTTTCTTCTTTTAATAAAATATTCTGTGGTTTGAGGTCGCGGTGGATGATGCCCTTGTTATGCAAAAAATACAAACCATTAAGTACCTGCTGTAATAGCTGGAATAAAATTGGTGAATCGGGATTTTTCTGTGCGAATGACTTTAAATCACCTGCGTTTGCATATTCCATGATACCGACCTGCAGTACCTCTTTTTCACCAAAAGCATTGGTGTTTTCGAGGATAGCCACATCATAATAACGCAGCAGGTTGGGGTGATCATAGTTGATAACCTTTTTAATTTCTTCCAATACTGTGTAATGTCCACTGTCGGCTGTATTGAATACTTTTACAGCAACAATACGGTCGAGCAGTGTATCTGTCGCCCGGTATACGCGTGCGAAGCCACCCTTACCGAGTAGGTCAGTCTGCGGATTATATTTATAGCGGTCTTGAAATTGCATCACTTTTGTATTTCATGGTTTATTGATCGATCTGAAGGAGGTACATAGAATAATTATCATTGGTCTTTCCTTCACAGTATTGGTAAACAAGTCTAGTTTTGTCTCCTTGATCACTTTGGATGATAGCAGCAATAACATGATCGCTTAGCTGCTCAAAAATACCATCTGAGGCAAGCAGGATATAATCACCCTTTTGGAGATCTGTAAGCCTATAAAAACTAATGTCTTCGATTGAGGTACGGATAGAAATACTTCGTAGGATTACATTTCGGTTTGGATGGGTATGCATTTCTTCAGGCCTGATTTCCCCGATATCTACTAGGTGCTGTACCAAACTATGGTCTTTGCTTTTCCAGAGGATCTCACCGTTGCGGATATGATAGATTCTACTGTCGCCGCACCACGCGATTTGGATACTGTTGTTGCAAAAACTAGCTAATGTTAGTGTGGTGCTCATTTTTTCAGCGTCAGGATGTAAATTAACAAAGTTTTGTAGATTAGCCTTTGCTTGGAGAATAGTATGATGGATGTCGCTTACCTTAATTGGAAAGTGAGCTTGTTTTAATCCATTGCCTAAGGTTTCAGCGACGATTTGACTAGCGACCTCTCCTTTACTATTGCCGCCCACACCATCGCATACAATAAAGATACGGTCAGTCAGTAATGCCGATCCTAATCTCGGGTAGATATAATCTTCCACGTTTTGTCTTTTGCCCTTTTCTATGAGCGCATATATGGCTGAAATTGCGGTCATCTTGGTTATTTTAGTAATTATAGGTAGCGGTTCAAATCTAAATTATATAGATTCTTAACGGCAATTTGGCTTCAATACTCTTCTTGTACTAAATAGCTAATTTTCTGTACAACGTGGGGAACAACATTTTGTTTTTGTATGCTCCACTTTTACATAAATTTAGTTAAAAAGCTTAATAATGCTTTATTTTTTGTTGCTATTTTTTTCAATAATCTTTGTGTGATTACGTCCACTTAATTCACCTCCCCATTCCCCCCATTCACCGAGTTTTCTTGATCGTTGGTCTAAAGCCCGTAGTCTAGGGGCCGATTGTGTTGTAGTTTTGAGTCAACAAATAAGAACAACAGAACTAACACCATAAAATAAAGACATTATGAAAGCATTAGTAAAAACATTCGCAGCAGCAGCCTTAATCGCCGTATCAACATTCGCTATGGCAGCTAAAGGACCGGGTTCAAAATCAGCAAAAGCAAACGTTAACCTTTCCACAGCAGATTTTGCCTTAGAACACTATGTTGCGGTAACTACTGAGGGGGAATCAGCAGGTGTAGAACAATTGTTTGCCGAAGATTTCAATCAAAAGATCCAATCATCCAATACGCAAAATCACAGTAGGAGCGAAGTGGTTAAATCCTTGAAAAAACAAAAAGGCGAAAAGCTGAACTGTACTGTAAGCACCGATATCCTTGAAGAGTCAGCAGACTATATGGTAGCTAAAGTGACTCTAAAATTTGAAAACTTCACCAAGACTGATCTAATTACTTTGGAGCGTGTGGGCAATGACTGGAAAGTATCCAAATCGATCAATTCTTATAAATAGTATCTAAAAACTAGTGCGTTGCGAAACGAAGTTACAAGTAAAGCACTAGTGTATCATATGCTTAAATTTAGTTCGAAGCCACGTCGGGAGATGTGGCTTTTTTACGTCAAAAGGGCCTGATTCTCATCAGACCCTTTCTCTTAGCGTTTATTTGTACAGTAATTTTTATGTTTCCTATCGTTTCCTCTTTTTTGTTTCGTCATCCAATGTTTTTAAAGACTATTGGATTTTCACTGTACGACGCCAATTTTTATGTTAAATGTTCTTGCCGAAATGAAGCTTGTTGTCGTTCTGTATAGTAAGAACAAAAGTTATATGGAAATAGTTTTATAGGAGTAGATTATTTTTAATAAATTAAAAAATGGATACAGCCTTATATTATCAGAAACTTTTAGAACACTATACCTGTAATTGGGGAAAGGAATATAACGTTTTGACTTGGCCAAAAGGTCCCTATAAGGATCTAGGCGATCATTTTAGGGTGCTGGAATTTCCCCCAACAACCGAACGGAACATGTGGGCTTATGCGACTATAGGTATGTCTGGCTTGCATGATGAATTTGCCCTCGAACTGCATATGTTTTCTAGTGAGCAAGATGAAACATTAGTTGAATCATTAATAGTCGTAGCACATTATCATAAATTTGGCGCGAGTCTGGGCCATTGGCATACCATTAACTGGGGAAGAGGATGGCGCTTGGATTCTTCTTGCTCTTATGGCCTTATTTCGCTACCTTATCTCGACGGACCCAAACTCGAAATTCTTACCCTCGATAACAATAAGTCAGTCCATTTCTATTGGTTGCTGCCGATTACGGAGGAGGAGGTAGCTTTTAAAAAGGAAAATGGTGCCGAAAAGCTTGAGGAAATATTTGAAGAACGAGGATTAAATTATTTAGATCCATTCAGGGACACGTTGGTTTGAATGAAATAATCTCTGGGGATTTAGTAGTTAAAAATACCAACTTTTCTAAAAAATAGATAGCTATGAAACTACTACGAAATTTTGAATTACACGATATACTGTTTGATCTAGAATCTGGCAAAGAGTTTAAAAATTTGGAGCCAGTCACCAATATTTATGGATGGTACAGACAGATTGAAGATGTTTTGACAGCTTTGTACGTAGAGAAAAATGAACTTTATTTTTTATTTGGTACAACAACGTTCCATGTGGGAGATCATTGTAAAGTAAATTTGATACCACTAGCGGAGAATACAATGGAGCTTCTGATTTATCATAAAGAAGACCTAATTGTTAGATTTTCTTTTCCATTTGCTCCTAAATTCAACTACCCAGCGCCATTTGACGATCTAAATGATTTGGAACAGGATTGGGGATTATTCATTCAGGAAATCATAAATAATCCATTAAGGAGGAGGAATATGATTTCAAATCTTATGGAATGAGTTAATAATAAATTATACTGTTCTGTTATTAAAACCGCTTCCACTTCTAACGACATAATGATTGTTGCAAGAGCATTTAGAATTGTTTAGTGATGAAATTTATCTACAAAAAGTCATTAACGCTAGCGAGTTTTCAGTAGAAAACGGGTAAAAGGATTTTCATTATATAAATTCATAAAAAGCTAGTCCGAGCATCTATTTTAAAAGATTTTTAATCAACAAATGATATAAAGGTAGGGGAATTATTATCTTTCACCCATATTCGTAAATATGAATCATCGTAAGGAAGATCGTATGGTCCAAGATCTTATTAGTCGGGGTCAAAATATTATCAGTAATAACTTTATACCAAATGAATCACAGATATCTTTTAGTACTACTTTTTCTCACTGTATGCCAGTCGGCCTCGGCCCAATTTGCAAAAATCATTGACAAAGACGGCTATGTAAATGCGAGAAAACAAGCTACAGTGAATAGCGTGGTTGTTTCAAAAATTGCTGCTGATGAAATTGTTTATGCATTTCCTGATGAAAAGTTTGGCGATTGGGTAATTGTTGATTATACAGACAAAAGAAATAAGAGCATTACTGGGTATGTACACAATTCAAGAATTAAATATATAGAATCCTACAAGCAGATCCCTACTGTACTTTCTGATGAAGGCACCGTAAAATTTATTGCAAAAGATATAACCGTGCAAATAAATTCCGATAGTTTCGATTATGAAAAAAATAAAGGTGATTTTTCATCGACTCAATATGATGGTTATACCGTTGTAGACAAATTTAGAGGGCAGCAGGTCTGGGGAACAGATGGCGAAATCCCTACAAGCCATTACACCTCTATTCAAGCTACTATAAAGGGGAGATTTATCCAGATCCCGGCAAAGGAAATTGAAAACCTATTTAATGTAAACAACGAGTTTGCAACATGCTACTATGATGACTCAAATGATATTTTATACATCAGTACTGTTAACGGCGATGGGGCTGGTGGGTATGCAGTTTTATTTGAGATTAAAAAAGGTAAATATAATGCACGAGTGGTAACAATGCCATTTTAGCAATAATGACGGTATATAATTAAAACATATAAAGTTAAATAAAAAACGATGCTATTATGATATCATCTTAAAATGAAAAGTATCAATCTAAAAGCGGGAATCAAACGGAATATGTTGTATACTTTCGTTTTAATAACCGTAACGAGAGCATAAATTTTGGTCTCGATTACAAGCAAAGGTTATATAAATTGCTGGTTAAAGAAAAATTATGGTAGCAAAAACTAAAATGCAAAAAGGTAAATGGTTCCTTTTATATAGCCTTTGTGGCTTTATTGTATTCATATTTATCGGTATATTCTACTATCTATTTACTATCGCATTGATGGAGAACCGACAGTTTGTAAACTATCATTATCCGGCCCAAATGTCGATTGAAATGTCTAAAAATAACGGGAATTTTATTCGTACAATTAATCCGAGTACAATTGAGATTACCGATAGTTTAGCTTATCAACACATAAGAAAAGATTTAGAGATTTATTTATGTGAGGCATTTTATTTTAAAAGTTATGGGGTATTCAATTTGTTCCAGCGTCGCATTGACCGTACGGAACATGTATGTCTGAATATAAATTCTACGTATTCCGAGATACTTCTCATCCAATATGATGATGGTCTGATGCATTCCATAGGAGATAGCAATTCTTATAGGAATATTGTTAAAAATGGCGAAGGAATGCAGGTTCGGATATTTTCAAGAGACACTGTGCCCATTGTACAAATGCATTTTATAAATTTAAGAAAGTAATTTTCGATGTATAATAAAAACAATATTTATTTTAATGGATAGGTTTAGATTGGTTTTTGCAATATCTTAATTGCAAGTATTGTTTTCGGAGGTCTTTATTGGATTTGGAAAACGGGTGAAAACGAAAGAGCTGTAAGGATTGAAGCTGTCAATAGAAGCGATCGGTATGTAAAAGGGTTTGTTACCAATATGTTTTATTATAAAGGTCATATCATAGTATTCGTGTAAAATATACCGATGAAATAAAAAATACGAAAATAGTAGTGGCTGGAGTAAAAATCCTAATAATGTTCACGAAGGAGATTCAATCTGCTTAAGATATGCCATTGAAGATCCAAATTTATTCATTACAGAATTGGAAAATGATTATTAAAATTAGATACAAATGAAGGTTTATTTCCAAAATTCAAGTAAATTAAATATTAAATTCTCCATACTTTTTTGGCAATTATTTTTCGGTATTCTGCCTTTCACGTTGATTGTATCCATGCTTGCTTATACAGGACAAAAGCCCGCGAATTTTAATGGGGAACATCTTATAGGTATTTCCGGAGCTTTGATTTCTTTGATTATTCATCCCATAGTTGTTTTTGCCGGAACTACACTTTTATGGACTATACTGTTCATTGGTAGAGTTATCATAAAAATGATTTTTAAATAATCTATGAAATAGATTTTTGCAACAGATCCAATTTATACCATTTAATTAATGCAAACCACTCGTGAATCATCTATTTATTAAGGCCGCTTTGGGAGATGTGGCTTTTTTCTGCCCACCGACTATGTGAGTTTTTCGTAATTTATTTTCTATTTAAAATAGCGCAATCGATTGATTTAATTTAATATTTTAATATCCGGTAAGGTATATATAACTTGGAGTGTAAATACACATTTTAGTAACGCTAGTTATTCTGATTTGTAATTTTTTAACCAAACGAAATGCTTAATTTATGGGTAAATCTGCTCTTTTTAAAGGTAAAAATAGTAATCTAAATTATACTTGTGTCTTTTTGTCAGTTAGCAATAAGGTGAAGTAGCTAAAATAAATAATATTCCTCCGTTAGATCAAATAAGAACAGCCTCGCAGAATTGCTTTAATCCTACTCAAATGAATCCGTTTTAATTATGAAAATACTATTTTACGCACTAATTTTTTTATTTTTTCAATTTACCGTTCAGGCTCAGGTCAAACCGGTGGCATTCGATATGAAGATCATGTATAAGTTTACTTTTCAGTACGATAGTACATCCAGTGCTTCGCGGAAAAGTATTTTTACACAATTGACTATCGGTGAGCAAGAAAGTCATTTTCAGACCCTATCAAAATTTAGAGCAGATTCAGCACTGGCACTGAAACACGGCAGTAATATGCTTTTCTACAGTTATGGTCGTATAGCACCCAATAACTTTTTAATTGTAAAACGGGGAGATGTCATTTCCACTTACGATCCTATAAACGGGGTGGGGTTTAATGGAAATAATGAGCTGTCCTACTATGAGGAAAATAAGGCGGATATGCAATGGGAAATACACCCGGACACTGCCCATATACATCATTTTGTTTGTCAAAAAGCAACGACGGACTGGGGCGGGCGAAAATGGATCGCGTGGTTCACCATGGATATACCGATTTCAGATGGTCCGTATAAGTTTTGTGGACTACCAGGTTTAGTGTTGTCCATATCAGATCAGGATAAGTATTTCACATTCGATATGGCCTCCATAAGCAAAGTAAACAGTGTATCGGCCACTTTCGATCAACTACGCCCAGACCTTATTATCCAAAAGACAACAAAAGCTAATTTTTATAAGGAAAGGCAAAAATTAAGGGATAATATGATTGAATATGCGCTATTGACCGGAGCTATATTATCTGACGAAAGTAAAATAAATATTCGTGCAGAAATGAAAACAGATAACAATCCTATCGAGCGGTATTAATGAGATGTGCAAATAGATGCTATGCTAGCTAAACTCTTTTTCACGATCATATTTATCTGGATAGGTGGCCATTCCTTTGCGCAAACCATTATTACAGGCAAATTACTCGACGAAAATCAAAAACCGATCGCCAATGTCACCGTGTCTTATAAAAAGATCGGTTCTGCAGCTATATTGAGCTTTTCAAAAAGTGACGCCAGTGGAGCTTTCAAACTTATTGTTAAAGCTAGCGACGTAGATTCAGTACAGTTGGATTTTAATCATCTCAGCTACGCCAAACGTAGCGTACATGTTGTCAATGCGACCGCAAACTATGCTTATATTTTAAAAAGTGAGGTGCGGAAGATACAAGAGGTAAAGGTGTCGGATGTGCCAGTGTACAACCGAAAAGATACGATCAATTACAATGTAGCTTCTTTTACAGGAGCGCAAGATCGTGTAATAGGTGATATCATCAAGAAGCTTCCAGGTGTAGAGATGCGCAACGGTCAGATCTTTTACCAGGGCGAACCTATTCAACAGTATCGGGTCAATGGTTTGGACATGATGGGCGGACGTTACGGGCTTATCAATCAAAATCTTCCAGCAGATGCGGTTATGAAAGTCCAGATCCTTGAAAATCATCAACCCATCAAAATGTTGGATAAGTTGGTCCTTTCCAATCGCGCCACCCTTAATTTGCAGCTTAAGAAATTTACCACAACAGGTACCGGTAAATTAGGTCTTGGGGCAGCCCCCGGGCTTTGGGATGTTAATATTACGCCCATGACATTTGCCAAGACCTTTCAAATGCTCAATTCATTTCAGACGAACAATGTTGGCGATGATGTGTCACAGCAGTTAAAACCATTCTATTCAGGCACTGGTTATTTTACAGCGCGATCTCGCTTTTCAGATGGACCATCCTATCTCTCCATTCGTGAGGTAGCCACTCCTGGCTTCGATCAGAAAAAATGGTTGAAAAACCAAATCTTTCTAATGAGCAGCAATATGATTCAAAAGTTAAAGAATGGTTTCGAAGTCAAATGTAATTTTTCTTATTTTCATGATAATCGAAAACTGCAAGGATCTACGTCGACACAATATTTTACAAACAACGAAGTTATTCACAATCAGGAGGTGGTGGACAATCGCTATGGTATCGATGAGTTGAATATTGGGGTGCTGGTCGAAAAGAACGAGTCAAACGTTTTTTTTAGCAACAGTGCCAATTATCGTAAACATTGGAACAACAGTGTCGGCAATATTCTTTTTAATGAAGATATCCCGATACAGCAGGACAAAAAATTCTCAGACGAAGCCTTTCTCAATTCTTTTTCACTCGGCCGTTTTATAGGCAAACAGTTGGTCAATATCACGTCTACTTTAGAGTGGCACAGTACACCCCAACGTCTTTCGGTCAATCCCGGTCAATTTGAATCGTTGCTCAATGGCGGGATGCCCTATGATCAGATGGGACAGATCGTTCGATTTAAGAGCTTTAATTTTGAAAATGGCCTGAGTTTATCGCGCAAGATCAAAACCTGGACTTTCTCACCTAGCATCAACCTGAATTACAACAACAGTACGTTAAACAGCTATATCGAGCTGCATGATCAAGATGACATTCGCGTCCTGGATAGCGGTTATTTCAATGCTATGAATAGCGCGCAGCTGCAGCTACGGATGGCGCTCCAAATTGGAAAAGAAGCGCGGAAGTTTAAATACAGTTTTAATCTGCCATTCAGTCAATATCACTATAATGTCAAACAACAGGGTGTACAGCGTCTGAAAAATGAATTGCGGAGCAGCTGGAATCCGTCTGCTTCGGTGTCTTATCTGTTTAATGGAAAAAATACGATCAGTACCAACCTGAGTGGAGGTCGAACTTTTGGTGGGCTCGACAATTTCTATAATGGGTACATCATCAGTCAGTATCGCAGTATCCAAAAGTATGATGCACGCTTACTCAAGAATGAAGAGCTGAACACAGGAATACATTATGCGTATAAAAACACCTTGAAAGCAAGCTTTGCCAATCTGGGGTATAATTTCAGAAAAAGTTGGCGTGACTATATGTTTAGTACGGTATTGGACAGTATGGGCCGCAGCGCGACCAAAATTATTAATCAAGATGCACAGAGCCTGTCGCATGGGATCAGTGGTGGATTTTCCAAACTATTTGTTCGTATCAAAACTGTAGCAAAGTTAAACGGAAATTTCAGTTGGACTACTTCAGATTATTTGCTGAATGAGCAATTGGTCAAACAACATGTAAATAGTCAGTCATTCACACTTGAATTGATCAATTCGTCTTCATCGTTAATTTCTGGAGATTACCGAGTTGCCATGGGGCGGACCCACAATAGATTGGCCGCTGGACAGCGCAATGAGTTGTTGTATAACAATCATTTTTTCAATCTGGTAATTGCCCCTCATGATCTACATTTGATCACCTTGTCCAATTCATTATATGCAAATAATGTCAAGGCACAAAAGAGTCAGTATTTTATGGACGCAACTTATCGGTTCAGGCTAAGCCATTGGCATACCGATTTAGAGCTGACAGCAACCAATATCTTGAATAATAAAAACTATCTGCAGCAATTTTCCTCAGACTATGAGCTTATACAGAGTTATTTCGAACTCAGACCAAGACAGGTTTTGCTAGCAATGCGATTTAAAATTTAGTGTTTAACTCCCAAAGAATTTGTTAACTTAAGGCTCACAAACCCCGAAACTCCACTTATGACTGTCCTAAACAAGGAGGTGAAGGTCATCAAGGCCCGGAATTCTACATTGGCAGTTCGAGCACTGGGGCGGAGGATTTTGAATGGAGAATATGGTACGATATAATATCAAGTGGCTAACAGATAGATTTGAAAATGGAGATAGCTTCAAATTTCTCTTCTTTTGGGGGCATACAGGTAAGCAAAATCAGGAAGTTGGAAAATTTGTTTTCAGTCAATGGTATGAGAGTCCGTTTACCGTAGACAATATTACCTATAGGACTGCGGAACATTGGATGATGGCCCAAAAAGCATTGCTTTTTGATGATAAAAAGAACTTTGAGAAAATCATTAACTGTATTAAACCGGGTGAGGCCAAAGAGTTGGGAAGGCAAGTTGTAGGCTATGATGATCAGATTTGGAATGAACGCAAAGTTGAGATCGTTAAGAACGGAAACATCCATAAGTTTAATCAACATTGGGCGCTGGCCGAATACCTGTTAAAAACAGAAAATAGAGTTCTTGTTGAGGCAAGCCCCGTTGATACCATCTGGGGTATTGGACTTGCACAAGATGACGTCGATATTGAAAACATTTATTGTTGGCGTGGTCAAAATTTATTGGGCTTTGCATTGATGGAAGTACGGGATTTTCTAGGTCAATTTGGACAATTTCAAGTACTTCAAAACGCTATGCAGCCGCCTTGGTTGAAGTTTTCCGATAAGGACAGCAGAGATATGTTTTGGAGAATGGGAACTGGAGAAGAATATTTAAGGAAATTCAGTGCTTATTATAATAACCTGTCTAAAAGAGAACAAACCATATATCAACTGACCTATCCTCGTCCATATTCTTGGACGGATTTTTATTAACTTCGTATAAATAGAATTTTACAACTGGTGGTTTGCCAGTAATGAAAGACAAACCACTAGTGAATCATCTATTTATTAAAGCCACGCCGGGAGATGTGGCTTTTTTACGTCGAAAGGGCCTGATTCTCATCAGACCCTTTCTCTTAGCGTTTAGTTGTACAGTAATTTTTATGTTTCCTATCGTTTCCTCTTTTTTGTTTCATCATCCGATGTTTTTAAAGACTATTGGATTTTTACTGTACGACGCCAATTTTTATGTTGAACCTTTCTTTCGAAAGGTAGCTTGTAGCCGTTTTGTATTGTAAGAACAATAGCCAATTTGAAATAGTTTTATCAGCGTGATTTTTTTTATAAATTGTGTTGGCTTAAAATAGAAATCCCTTATTGGGAAATAAGAAATAAACCATAGATTTTGAGAAAGGACAAGAACTTTGAAAAGCACAAATTATATTGGCTGGCATTTGATCACCTAAAAAAAGCGCTTATAGCGGTAATCCGGAAGGTCAATATGATTATGCGCAACAGTTTGATTCAATTAGTTTTTTAGGTGTTAATAACCCATTATACAATCCAAAGAAATGTATCTATTGGTATACAAAATGCGCTACTGGTGGCTATGCAGAGGCTTATAATAACCTGGCGGATTTTTATGAAAGAGGCGAAGGGATTCGGCAAGATTTAAAGATGAGTTACGAATTATATAAAAGAGGAGCTGAACTTGAGTCAATTACTGCAAAATCAAATTTGAGAATATTTGAAAAGGATATTAACCAAGGGAAATATAGGTTATAATTTCTATTGTAAAGATTTTCTTTTTGATATTGTAAGTAATCTAAGGGATTGTTGCCAAAAATGAGTATTGTAGTTAATAAAAATGATGATGAAAATAAATAATGATGTATTCTTTCTATATTTAGTGATGATAGCTTATTCAATGGTAGGTTGTGCTGGAAATAATATTTGCATTAATCTGAATGAAAAAAAAATAGTATCAAAAGAAGGAGACATTGTACGTTTTGAAATAGAAGAAAACGATACTTCGTATTACTTTTTATTGAAGGGTAATGTAAGACATCAAAAGACTGTAGATTTAAAAGATATTTATAATAAAAACAGGGTAGATGAGTCGTTTCGGTTTGGTAAAATGAATTCTTTTTCATTGAAACCCAGAAGTACATATATTTTCACTAATAGAACAGTTTTTGATGCTAGCCGTGTTTCACTAAAATTTTATACGGATAGTATAGGAAATCTTCATAGTTTAGACAATCAAGTTTGTGAATGATGTGTATCAAACATCCAGGCTCTATGATTACTGTATTTAAGCAAGTAGGTGTTTTTGTTGACTCTTTTGAAGCAAAGAACAGATGTTTTCCACGAACCATTTTAAAAGTATTCAGCGTTTATAACCAAACTTATGCGCAATATGATAAAGATGATTTTTTATGAAAATAGAACGTATAATTAGTTGGTTTGATAGAAGAGATGAGGGGCTTATTGGTGAATTTAATATAGACGTTATACCTTTAGCTATTTTGAAGGAGACTTTTAGACCTCCGATTGAAGATCCTTTAATGTACAATCCGTATGATATTAATATAGCGGAATCTGAGATTCTAAAAAAATATGTAGACATTGAATTCGAATTTGATAAATATATATATCAAATTGATTGTTTTCAGGCTTGATAATTATGAGACTTTACAAATAGAAATATCAGCTTTTAGTAAAAAAGGATTGTAATGAAACAAATTGACAGTTTTTGAAATGGCTCTGCTTTTTGCCTTAGCGGAGAAATATTCGGTTTTGTTATACGTTGTTATTTGAATATTTTATGAGTTTTTCATTCAAGAGTCTGAATAGCTCCTTATGCCTTATAGCCATATTGCCGCTGCTAAGGTTGTATGGCGAACCATAATTCATATTAAACTGCATCATTTTCTTTTTGATCATGTTGGGCTCCTCATCTATCACTGCCTTACTATTTTTAATTAGGATAACGATAATAGGGGTTGAATAGATCGCTATTTCCTTAAAGCCACTGATATCTTGCCATCCGATAAAAGTTTTGTGTATATCGCCGATATGCAGCCCCTGATCCGTAATCTCAAGAAGTAGCCGGTTTGAAATCAAATATCGGACGAATACGATGGCGGCGAGACCAAAAAATAAAATACATAGGATACCGATCATCCTCGTTATTAGAGGTTCACCGTCAAAACTATCCGGATGCATTACAAAGAAAATACCACCTGCGACAAACAGTAGCGAACCAATTAGCATTAACAATGTTTTCTTTTTGTTGCTATACAAGCGAATTATATGCTCAGATTTATTTTCCATTATTTTAAATTTCTGGCTCATCCGAAACAATTAATATTCCGAAATTCTTGTCCGTAGCACCATATCTGTCCACAAGTTCCTTTTTTTCAATGATTGTTATGGATTTAAAAAATTTGTCATTAATAGCTGCGAGTTTTTCCTCATAGCCTTTATTAAGTAATTTTCCATGAAGGATGTAATGAAAACCGTCATCGCTGCCCTGGGACTCCAATAGATGCTTGAACGCTGATGATTTAGATTTGAAGTAGTTAAGAAAGCGTTTTCTGCAGAATTGCTTTGTTTCAACGTAGAGGGCTCCATTTGCATTACTGTCAATGTGTTTAAATGCTTGACTATCTTTATATACTTTGACTGAAGCTATGTCGTTAGGATTCAATTTTTGCAGGTCTGCTTGGCTTATCTGTACACTATCAACAAACATAATAGGTGCTCCTTTTGATGTCTTTGAGATCTGAACTGTAGTCTGGGCATAACCTAGTGAAAATAATGATACGAAAAGGACAGTAAATATTAGTTTTTTCATGTGGATTAATTCAGATATACGTAGGTTGCTTTGGGTCATTCTCATGCTTATTATAATTTAAAGGTTAAAGTGTTTTTCTGATACCCGTGTTTTGATATCTCGTTTATATGGTCTTTGTTAAATTTTGTATTTCCCTAAAAATAATGAACTACGCTATTTAAAACAATACGATAAATTCAATTATTTGATTTTTTTTGGTGGAAGTGTCATTATTCGACGTATTTCTATCAGCACCCTTAGTTGGATTTTATTGAATTTATGCCTCTTAAAAATGGTTGCTTTCTCAATTGCTGTTCATACTGTTTTTTGCTGATAAAAGGCCATAGCTCATGATCTCCTGTATGCATAAATTCTTCAAACTGCTGTTTCTGCTCATTTAGTTTTACGCCATAATGTTGTCCCAAAGTGAGAGCAGTAAATAACAAGTCTTTAAATGAAAACCTAAATAGCGGATTTATACGATCAAAGTAAGGCCACTCGTACTCAAAATCCGAATGTAGGAATAAAATAAACCGAGCAATGTCTTTCAGCTCTTTATCAGAAAGCTGGTTTTTACCAGTAAATTTATGATTTTCTAAATCGCTATATAAACACCAGCTTAATTCGAGCATTGGTCTTATGATAGGATCATCAAATTTGGCTTGTTTTGAAGAATAATAATATTCAGGAAGACAACCAAAGGATACATTGTCTATTATCTCTTCCTCAAAGTCATCATTGCTGATAAGTCCGACAGCTAAATGTCTTAAATGATACGCAAGAACCTTTCTACGTGTTAAGTCAACCATATTAGCATATTTTCTTAAAGATAAGAAAATATTTACCTCCCCATTCTCGCCATTCACCGAGTTTTCCTGATCGTTGGTCTAAAGCTAATAGGCTAGGGGCCTATTGTGTTGTAGTTTTGAGTCAACAAATAAGAACAAATAAGAACAGATAAACTAACAATATAAAATAAAGACATTATGAAGGCATTAGTAAAAACATTCGCAGCGGCAGCCTTAATCACAGTATCCACTTTCGCTATGGCAGCTGAAGGACCTGGAGCAAAAGCAACAAAAGCAAACGTTAACCTTTCCACAGCAGACTTGGCACTTGATCACTATGTTGCGGTCACTACGGAGGGAGAATCAGCAGGAGTAGATCAGTTATTTGCTGAAGATTTTAATCAAAAGATCCAATCTTCGAATGCACAGTCTTACAACCGTAGCGAAGTTGTTAAATCTTTTAAAAAGCAAAAAGGCGAGAAGATGAACTGTACAGTAAGCACCGATATCATCGAGGAATCGGCAGAATATATGGTTGCTAAAGTAACCTTGAAATTTGAGAATTTCACCAAAACAGATCTAGTTACCTTGGAGCGTCTGGGCAAGAACTGGAAAGTATCCAAATCAATTAATTCATATAAATAAATCTCAAGAACTAGTGCTCTGCGAAGCTATAGGTTTTTTGTTTCGTCATCCAATGTTTTTTAAGACTATTGGATTTTCACTGTACGACGCCAATTTTTATGTTGAACCTTTCTTTCGAAAGGCAGCTTGTAGCCGTTTTGTATTATAAGAACAACGGCTATTTGAAAATAGTTTTATTGGAATAAATTTTTTTGATAAATTGTATAGGCTTATTTATACTATATGAAGATCTTGCCTTCCTTTTTCATTTCAATTTATTTCTCCCATTGATTTCTGTCTGGATACATCTTGAGATCTTTGAATTCGTCAAAATCATTAAATAATTTAATACCTTTTAACAAATGAGTTCCATCTCGATCGGATTGCTTGAATGCTATTAATGCAAAGCGTTGATCGATCTTTTTACTTTGTATTTCAAATAAAACCTGAGATGAATTAACATTTATGCAAAAGGCTGAAACTGTGGCTCCTTTTAAAATAGTGTTCGTAGAATGGCTCCGTAAATAATCGACTATAGATCCTGATGAATCGATTTCTTTATACAGCATATCTTCGAAAGCTAATTTTTTCTCAATTGATATTGCATCCCAAGGATATTCTACAAAGGCTGTTGTAGGATTTTCGATAATAAAATCCTCAATTATTTTAGTGTCAACTCCCGCTAGGTGGATTCTTTTAGGTTCTTCTGGCAATTCCTCACTATCTTCTATCGTTATACCTCCTGTGGGAAATAAAAACAGTCCATTTTCGAGTTGAATATTTAATCTTAAGGCCAGCCATTCTTTTAAATTCTGACCATTTGTATTTAGAAATTCCTGGGCGTGCTGCTGAATCTGTGCGAAATATGTTTGATTGGGGTTAAAGTATCCATATAGGCCTCCCATAGAAAAATCCCCAGCTTCTAGTTGTGCTGACCCTATGATTTTATCATATGAATAGATGATAGCCGTTGTATAATCCGCTGCTTTTTTAGAAATAGTATTTCCATCAAATCCGATAGCATAAAAAATTGATTGGAAGTCAACCAGTTGTATACTTTTCGGTAATACTGTCACTTCTTGATGGCCATTATTATTTACCCAGATATCGTGTCCTCCAAATCGCCATTTTATTTCTCCGAGTTTTGTTATTCTTGTGATTTCGAGTTCACCATGAACGAGCAGATCATCTTCTAATTTCTGAACACTGAAATTCGTTATATGATCTACTTGTCCTGTCCATTTGAGTGTTAAGTCTGGTATATTTAAATAATACAGTTTATTCCCCGCGCAAATATAAAGCACACTTTCCTCGATTATAAAGGAGGATTCGCTCAATCCTGTGAAAACCCCTGTATCACAAAGAATGGCACTAGCCACTTCATCTTGACCATGATTTACTAAAATGGCAATGTTAGATACGTTGCTATATCGATCACGAGAATCATCAACATATACCTGTTTGTAGCGTCTGAGATTATCGGCAGACTCAACTGTATATTGGTGATCGGTATAGATTAATATTTTATAGTGTTGATGGTAAATTTCAATCATTTGGACTTGTGGAAGCTTTTGCTATTAAAGATAGCTGTTATAGTCTGATTATCGAAAATTCAATGCTTTATTCTAAACCCTTTCCTCTCCCCATTTCCGCCATTCACCGAGTTTTCCTGAGCGTTGGTCTAAAGCCGGTAGGCTAGGGGCCTATTGTATTGTAATTTTGAGTCAACAAATAAGAACAAAAAACTAACATAATAAAATAAAGACATTATGAGAACGCTAGTAAAAACATTCGCAGCAGTAGCCCTAATCGCAGTATCCACATTTGCTATGGCAGCTGAAGGACCGGGAAAAAAATCGGCAAAAGCAAACGTTAGCCTTTCCACAGGAGACTTGGCACTCGATCACTACGTTGCAGTAACTACAGAGGGAGAATCAGCAGGAGTAGAGCAGTTATTCGCCGACGATTTCAGCCAAAAGATCCAAGCTACCAATGCACAGTCTAACAGCCGTAGTGCCGTAGTTAAACTATTGAAAAAGCAAAAAGGCGAAAAGCTGAACTGTACAGTAAGCACCGATATCATCGATGAATCGGCAGACTATATGGTTGCTAAAGTGACTTTGAAATTTGAGAATTTCACCAAAACAGATCTAGTTACCTTGGAACGTGTGGGCAATGATTGGAAAGTATCCAGATCGATCAATTCGTATAAATAAGAGCCATCTCAAGTAAATATATAAATGTTATGACACCACATCGAATGATGTGGTGTTTTTTCTAAAAATGATATTTTCTTTTGATTGCTAATTTTTTTAGATTTTTATATATTTGAGAAATAATCCTTTATACATGGAGCAGCGTTTTGTAGAAATTATTCAGCTTATTAAAGAATCTCAATCTAAAGCTATTAAGGCAGTTAATACGGAATTAATGAATTTATATTGGCGTATTGGAAAGTATATTAGCGCGCGGATTGAAACTTCCGAATGGGGACAGTCGGTCGTCAAAGAATTGGCTTTTTTCATTAAACAGCACGAACCTGAATTGAAAGGTTTTTCAGATAAGAATCTTTGGCGAATGAAACAGTTTTACGAAACGTATCGCAGCAGTGAAAAACTCTCGGCATTGACGAGAGAATTGAGTTGGACAAATAATGTTTTAATTTTTAGCCGTACCAAGACAGTTGAAGAAAAGGAATTTTATTTGAAGCTAACTATCGAGGAAAAATATAGTTCCAGGGAGTTGGAGCGACAGATTAATAGTTCTGTCTTTGAGCGCACAATGATTGGAAATGCAAAACTCTCGTCACTGCCGAGAGAATTTGAGGTAGACATTAATAAAGCGTTTAAAGATAGCTACGTTTTTGACTTTTTAAATTTACCAGAATCCTATAATGAAGGAGATCTTCAAAAAGGGCTGCTTCGTCAGATGAAAGATTTTATTCTTGAGCTAGGGCGAGACTTCCTATTTATTGACCAAGAATATAAAGTACAAGTGGGAAATTCTGACTTTTATATTGATCTACTTTTTTTTCATAGAGGATTACAGTGCTTAGTGGCATTTGAATTAAAAGTAGATAAATTTAAGCCCGAGCATCTTGGTCAGTTGAATTTTTATCTAGAGGCTCTTGATCGAGACGTTAAGCGATCCAATGAGAACGCAAGTATTGGTGTTCTATTATGTAAAGATAAAGATAGTGAGGTGGTTGAGTATGCTTTGAGCCGCAGTCTTTCACCAACAGTAGTCGCGGAATATAAAACACAATTACCCGATAAAAAGCTACTTCAACAAAAGTTACACGAATTATTTGAACAGGCTGATAATAGTGATATTTAGATTGTTATTTGTTACTATATATCGTCGGTGTAATTACCTCTTCCTTCCCCGTCACTCATCGAGTATTCCTGATCGTTGGTCTAAAGCCAGTAGGCTTGGGGCCTATTGTATTGTAGCTTTGAGTCAACAAATAAGAACAATAACCATCATGAGCATCGATGGAAATGCTAATGATAGCTTCATCACAAATGAAGAACA
The DNA here is from genome assembly GCF_002341965.1 of Sphingobacterium sp. UBA2480. Classification (NCBI taxonomy): domain Bacteria; kingdom Pseudomonadati; phylum Bacteroidota; class Sphingobacteriia; order Sphingobacteriales; family Sphingobacteriaceae; genus Sphingobacterium; species Sphingobacterium sp. UBA2480. The sequence goes on from NZ_DDPA01000003.1 coordinate 395,691, forward strand.
AATTATTTAGATGAAAAAACTAACACTATAAAAAGTAAATCATCTATTTATTATGGTCACGTCGTTAGATGTTGCTTTTTTTGAGGATACCTTACTCACCTAATGCCCTGACGATGGCCATGCCTACAGCCTTGGCTGATTGTGGATTTTGGCCAGTGATCAATCTACCGTCAACGGTGACATGGGACTGCCAAGGTTCGGATTTTTCATAAATCCCACCTATTGCTTTTAGTCTATCTTCTAGTAAAAAGGGAACAACATTGCTGAGCTTTACAAGCTCTTCTTCTTCGTTGCTAAAGCCATTAACTTTTTTCCCTTTTATCAAATATTCGCCGGTGCTCAGTTTGATGTTGGTTAAGCCTGCAGGTCCATGACATACAGCTGCAATGACCCCATTTGCCTCGTATATTTTGCTGGCAATCTTTGCGATTGATGAGTCGAAAGGAAGATCCCACATCGCACCATGTCCTCCGGCATAAAAGATAGCTTTATATTCTTCAGGTTTGACCTGAGAAGGTTTGAGTGAATGGGTAATTTTACTGTGGTAGTATTTATCCTCCCAGAATTTTTTGTTAACGGGATCATTTAGGTCAAATCCATCCACAGGTGGATTTCCGCCCTGTGGGCTAACAAAATCAATCTCATATCCGGCAGCTGTTAAAACCTCCCATGGATGCGAGACTTCCCCGAGATAATAACCTGTTTTTTCGCCTGTATTGCCTTTTGTATCGTGGCTAGTCACTACGAATAGAATTTTTGGTTTTCGGTTTGTTGCATAGCAATGCGTTACTATTAAGATTAATAAAGCCGAAAATATTCCTATTTGCCTAAAGAGTTGTTTTGCTTTCATATTGCTTTGATTTTCTTCTTGTTGGAACAAATTTCTTGATTTTGTATGGTAATTTACCGTGACCTACATCACAAAATTAAAATTCACCTCCCCATTCCTGCCATTCACCGAGTTTTCCGGTCTGTTAGTCTAAAGGCCATAGGCTAGGGGCCTATTGTGTTGTAGTTTTGAGTCAACAAATAAGAACAGATAAACTAACAATATAAAATAAAGACATTATGAACTCATTAGTAAAAACATTCGCAGCGGCAGCCTTAATCACAGTATCAACTTTCGCTATGGCAGCTGAAGGACCGGGAACAAAATCGGCAAAAGCAAACGTTAACCTTTCCACAGCGGACTTGGCTTTAGATCACTACGTTGCGGTAACGACAGAGGGAGAATCAGCAGGAGTAGAGCAGTTGTTTGCAGCTGATTTCAATCAAAAGATCCAAACTACCAATGCGCAGTCTAACAGCCGTAGCGAAGTGGTTAAATCCTTGAAAAAGCAAAAAGGAGAGAAGCTGAACTGTACAGTAAGCACAGACATCTTAGAAGAATCCGCAGACTATATGGTGGCTAAAGTGACGTTGAAATTTGAGAATTTCACTAAAACAGATCTAGTTACCTTGGAGCGTGTAGGCAATGACTGGAAAGTTTCCAAATCAATCAATTCGTATAAGTAGAAGCCATCCCAAATAAATATATATGTTGTAGAGCCATATCGGAAGATGTGGCTTTTTTTGTTTTGGCGTATAGACAACATCCATGGTAAAGAGATATGTCTTTTTTTTGCCTTTTATCAAATTTTTGATCTTAAAAGAAGGGTAGCTTTGGGATATTAAATAAATCAATTATGAAAAAGCATAGTTTCTTAATGGAAAGACTAGTAAAATATAAAGCGTTTATTAATATCATTATAATATTGCTTTTGTTGCTTTTACCTCTACCGGGTGAAAAATTTACGCTCCTTTTTTTTATGGTGTTATTTCTTGCTCTATTTCAGTTTTTTACTTGCCTGAATTATGTTGATTTCATCAACATGTGGGACTTAGTTGTTCAAGCTCTACTGGCGGTTATTTATATTCTAATCTGTACAACAGTTTTACTGCATTCGTTATATATCGTAAAAAGAAGACTGGGAACTACATTAGATAGGATATTTTCGATAGTTATAGGGATAGCAGGTCTTTATAGCCTACATGCTGTCTTACAATACCCGGATATGTTTTCTTTTGCTTGGCTTGCATTATTTTTCATTTTCAATATAATGAGATGGATGCTTATAACAAAGGCTGATTATTAGCGGATGATATGTTTATTGGAGCAAATAAAGGATCCCGAAAACTAGGGGTAGTACGTTTTAGTTTAGAAGCCAGATCCTGAAATCTGGCTTTTTACGTCAAAAGGGCCTGACTCTCATCAGACCCTTTCTCTTAGCGTTTATTTGTACAGTAATTTTTATGTTTCCTATCGTTTCCTCTTTTTTGTTTCGTCATCCAATGTTTTTAAAGACTATTGGATTTTCACTGTACGACGCCAATTTTTATGTTGAACCTTTCCTTCGAAAGGTAGTTTGTAGCCGTTTTATATTGTAAGAACAATAGTCAATTTGAAATAGTTTTATTGGAGTGATTTTTAGTTACGTTGGAGCGTGTGGGGAATGAATGGAAAGTTTCCAAATCAATCAATTCCTATAATTAAGAGCCATCCCTTACAAATATACAAGTTGTGAAGCCATGTCTCAGGATGTGGCTTTTTCTATTTTAGCCGCTCTCCATTCTTTTAAATTTTTTTCAACAAATTCTGTTTAAAGAGGGGGCAAATTAAGTGTTTAAACAAAACTTGTTCAGTGATCGCCAGTGATTACTTAATGTAAACTGAATAACAAGTGATTAATTATTATCTAAAAACTGATTGAAAATTGTGAATAAGTATAAGTTAATATTTGAATGTATCAGTTTTAATGCATATCTTATTTTAACAAGGGCAATGCATTGGACACGGAAAAATCTACAATTTGGAACTTAGAGAGCCCATTAATTGCAAAATATTCTATAGCCTATTTATTCTATTTAAAAGGTTTTTGTTAGCGGAAGATGATTATGAACCGGCTACTTTTTTTGTTCCTTTGAACGGAAAATGATTGGTAAGTGCGATGTGAAAAAGAAAGCTTAAAATGACTATTTCTAAAATAGATTGAGCCTTATTTAAGGTCACGCCACGAGATGTGGCTTTTTTGCGTGCCTATCTTGCTCTGTTTTCAAACTAAGATTTATTATTTAAGTAATTAATCAATGAAAAAATTTTTCTTTTTATCTTATATTTGAGCATGATGAGATCTTCTTTACTTATTGTACTATCGTTTTTTACGTTCTGTTTTAGTGCAGTTGCCCAAAATAAGGACATCCTGCAATTAACAAATGCTTTTATTGATACAGTTAAATCCAATGCATATTCCAGTGCCAATGTAAATTGGGACTCTATTGCTCCGATTATCATCAAGAAAAGTTGTGGTATTAAAGAAGCTAAAGATTTACTCCCCTTATTCAAGACGGTTCTGAGTGATCTCCGGGATGTGCATTCTTCTATACAATATCATGAGACCGATACGAGCATCAAAGCGGATTTTATGGTTCAGTTGCGTCAGATGGCGAAGATGACTGATTCAGATGCAGGCCTGCCACCCAAAAATTTTAGATATGATATGATTGACAGAAAATATGCTTATATAAATATTCCTCCAGTTAGGTTGGAGCAGGCAAAATATATAGATACTATTGGAAAACAGCTCAAATTTTTGGATGATAATAATCCCCAAGCTTGGATAATAGACCTTACCGAAAACAGTGGTGGAGCCAACTATCCCATGATATGGCATTTTGCGTCATTAATTGACGTCGATTACAGCTATTCAGATGTTTTGAATAAAGGGGAGGAAAAAAAGATTTCGGTAGTTCTTAAACCAGAAGGGGAACAAGCTAAGCAAGTATATGATATTTTAGAGCTAGATCCCAAAAAACGTCCGCCCATTAAATTGAAGAATACGCAAGTTCCCATTATTATTTTGACCAGTTATTATACCGCCAGTGCTGCCGAGGCATTTTTATTACATTTTAAAGGACAGAAAAATGTGATAACGGTTGGTCAAAAGACATACGGTCTCACATCGACCAATCAATATTATGAGATTGGGAATAATTTTTCGCTGGATTTGACTATAAGTGTTTTAAAAGACCGTAATGGGAAAAAATATAAAATTAACGAAGGAGTGAATCCTGATTTTCTTTTGCCATTTGATCTTTCAAATATTAAAACCACGAATCAATTATTAGAAGCGGTGATTAATAGTAAGAAAGACTATATTGAGAAAGCTTTGGAAATTCTAAGCAAGCGAAGTAATTTCTCTTTATGAAAATACATAGATTCACATAGCGTATTTTTATAGCAAACGATCATTATTCAAATAAAGACCATAAGATCATTACAACAGTAAAAAATAATCATTGCAGTGAGTCTTTTCACCTCCCCATTCCTTCCATTCACCGAGTTTTCTTGATTGTTGGTCTAAAGCCTGTAGGCTAGAGGCCTATTGTGTTGTAGTTTTGAGTCAACAAATAAGAACAGATAAACTAACACAATAAAATAAAGACATTATGAAAACTCTAGTAAAAACATTCGCAGCAGCAGCCCTAATCGCCGTATCAACTTTCGCTATGGCAGCTGAAGGACCGGGTTCCAAATCAGCAAAAGCAAACGTTAACCTTTCTACAGCAGACTTTGCCCTTGAGCATTATGTTGCAGTGACGACAGAAGGTGAATCTGCAGGCGTAGAGCAGTTATTTGCAGCTGATTTTAATCAAAAGATCCAAGCAACCAATGTGCAGTCTAACAGCCGTAGCGAAGTGGTTAAATCTTTGAAGAAACAAAACGGAGAAAAGCTGAATTGTGTAGTAAGCACAGACATCTTAGAAGAATCGGCAGACTATATGGTAGCTAAAGTCACGTTGAAATTTGAGAACTTCACCAAAACAGATCTGGTTACGTTGGAGCGTGTGGGCAATGACTGGAAAGTATCCAAATCGATCAATTCTTATAAATAGGAGCCATCCCTTACAAATATATATGTTGTGAAGCCATGTCGTGAGATGTGGCTTTTTTACGTCAAAAGGGCCTGATTCTCATCAGACCCTTTCTCTTAGCGTTTATTTGTACAGTAATTTTTATGTTTCCTATTGTTTCCTCTTTTTTGTTTCGTCATCCAATGTTTTTAAAGACTATTGGATTTTCACTGTACGACGCCAATTTTTATGTTGGACCTTTCTTTCAAAAGGTAGCTTGTAGCCGTTTTGTATTGTAAGAACAATAGTCATTTCTAAATAGTTTTATTGGAGTAAATTCAAAGTTTAAAAAAAATGAATAAATTAGATTTGAAAAGTTTTGATGCTCAAGACTTGAGTGTTAATGAAATGTCGACAATCGATGGTGGAAGATTTATTGGCGACTTTTTTTTAAAGTAAAGTTGCAGATCTTATTGTAGACTCTATTGGATATAGTATGAATAATCCTGAGCCAGGCTGGAATTCCACATCTTTTGGTCACTACGGAGGAGCTAGACCCTAGTATTAGATAAGGAGACGCCGTTCTCCTTATGAAAAGGGAGTGTAACACCAACTGT
>NZ_DDPA01000008.1:0-439136 GCF_002341965.1 Sphingobacterium sp. UBA2480
CAAACTTCCAAGCCTTTTGTTCTTATTTATTTCATTTTGCCCTTAACTACCTGTAAGGGTGCGAGATTCTTTTTGTAAAACAGGTGATCGGAAGGCTGGGATGGCTGATCTATTACCAATTTCGTTCAACTTTTGTTAATAATTAATAGGGGTTTTACAAGGGGATAACAGAGTGTTAATAGACAATCAGTATACAATTTGAATATAAGAAGCACAACAACAAATCTCAACGATTAGCTAGAGCTAACTTAAATCTAACTTATTGCTAGTTAATAATGAAGATTTTATGAAAAGAAGTGGCAATAGAGCAAACGGGTCAGTCCTGTGATTTTAGGTTTAATAGAAAAGCTTAAGATCCATATCCAGAATAAAAATTAAGTATTCCGCAGTTCGTTTTACGACAAAAAACATCTAGAATATTTAACACAAAAAAACAAAGAACTGCTCCAAATGAAGCCAAAACGTCACCATCCTATTTCGAGAATACCCAGTCTAACATGTTTTCCTTCTATTGTACGATTTTAAATTTAAAAAACGCCAAAAGTCATAAATCCCTACACTTAGCCTGTATATAGTCCGCTGATTTGTAATATTTTACTACAAATCAAAATTAAAAAGCAAAAACAAAACCAATACAAAAAATCAAAACTTTCCTATGATTTAAACTTAAATAAGTATATTTAAGATATTAAACCAATTCAATTATGAAAGTCAAATTATTAATATTTATCTTTTTGGGGATATGGATCTTTGCATGCAAAAAAAATGAAACATACCCTTCTCAAAACTTGGAAGGAAAACCACAAAAAAAAGCAGGATCAACCTTTAGCTCACCAAAAATCGAAATTCAATTATCTAAAAATGGTACGAGTATAACAGTCAATGTAACAACCTCTGGCTACATCAGCACAACCCCTCCTTCAGTAGAAGTTGGTATAAGCGGTTCCGACGGATTTATGACTAGTCAAACACTTGGCCCGGGAGGTGGAAGTTTTACCTTCAATGGTACTGCGGGGGTAAGTTATACGTTTACAGGACAAATGCTAATAGGAAGTGTAAGAGTAACTACAGTTCGCTTTATTTCATTATCTCCTAATAGCCCAACCACTAGCTGTACCTATCCAAGCTCGTTATCAACTCCATCATTTCCAGAATCAATACCTTACGCATCCGGAGCTGGAGAAACTTTATATCAAGGAGATGGAGAGCTTTTAATTCTTTTTCCTACGGATGCACAGTTAGGCGTAAAAATTGTTTTGAGGTATAAGAAACAATATTCCGCTGAAGACTGGAGTTATACAGCACCATTTACCTGTGCAGGAACTCAATTACAAAACGGAGACATAAAAACATTTTATATCATAAACAATTTAGAATCTGGCACCACCTATACCGTTCAACCTGGTATTTTATGTAACGACAAATTCATCGAATGTCCTAATACATTCAATAGAACAACAATAGTACTCTAACCAGATTCATATCAAAATTGCTTAAAAAATGTGTTTCCAGACAGCAAGTCCGACTGTTAAGCCTTTTTTCGGCTGTGGTTCAAGTACTGTTCAGAGTTAGACCCTGAATCACTATGCAAAATATAGATTCATCCCGCGACTGCCCCCACTTCATCTTTTAATGAAGATGAACAAAAAAAAGTAAAACTCCGAACGACAATAGTCATCCGGAGTTTTACAATTATATTATTAATTATCTCTTAATGCTGTAAGATCAGCCTTAGGCTTGGGTAGGTTCATGTTTTTAATTGCCAGACGACAGGCGTCAACCATTTCCTGCGTCATGGTATAGGTATACTTTCCATAATCGTCGTATTCCAAGGTACCAACGAAAAAGAATCCGTATTTATCAAAGAAATCCGTCAAATCCAATTTGGCCACTTCGCAGGCTGTTTTAACAAAATTCAGCTGATGGACGGCAGGATTACGCTCACCCATCATGCGATCTGAACTCCAATCTGAACGCTGTCTTCTTGGTTTACTCATATTCTGCTGACGGAAAGCCTCAAATAGATCAGCATAAAAATCGGGGCGTTTTCCCTCACCCTCAAAATAGAGCTGTAACTGCCAAAAAGGAATCAAACGATCGAATACATCCGGATCGGACAAATAAGAAATTCGTTTTTCAATAATATTGGTCTTCGCTTTCTCAAAATTGTTCTGTTCTGAAACCCGAGTTTTATTACCAAACGAACGTGTTACATATAAGGAGAACAGGTTGTTGCTCACCTCACCCAAGCCACCCCAATTAAACATTGGACGTGTCTGGTGTACGTGGCCCACCTCATGACTGAAACCCCAGCAAGGATCACCTTTAATTACCGATTCCGGCGTTACCACCATCTTCATCGCGTAACCAACTTTATCGCCCATATAGGCAACCCCATCACCATCACGAAACATGTAATAATTATAGTTCACCCGCGCGAGAATACGATTTTTAGGTACTTTATTATACTTCTCCAGTCCCATTAAGCGATGTTGTCTATACACCAGTGAATCGTAATTACGAATTAGCTCGACGCCTTTTCCATAAGCATACTGCTTCAATGCCTCTATTGGATAAGCCGTCTGAATATGCTCACCTTTTGCGTCCATAATTGGAAATACAGCATGATCGATCAGACTATTCCACTCCTTATTTCCCTGTTTTTTAAGATCAAAGTAACCGTTTACCTGTCCTGTCGGAAAATGAACTGTAATCGGGTTTTCCTTTTCAGGCTCCTCTGAGAAATAATCGATATAAGCTAAACTCCCGTAATCATCGAGCTGGATAATATTCACGCCATTCTGTAATCTAAACTCCTGTTTTTCCAGTCCCCAACCTTTCGGGTCTTTTGTAGGTTCCTGCGGATTGGGAGCTTTTCGCAACCAATTGGGCACAACAAGGTTTACCTCTTTACCAGCTGCAATGCCGTCCACGATAACAATATGTTTCCCTTTGGGAAGATACACACCGGTCATATTTTCATATTTACTATAACCGTCCCCAATACTTAATTGATGCCCTAAAGTTGTCGGATTCAACAAGGCATAATAGGTTGCATATTTATACTCCTTATTATAGTTGCCATCAAGTAGGGACTGCGCGACCCGGCGTAGTGTTGTATCAGCAATCTGACTGAGCTGTTTTTTCTTAATTCCCTTTTTTAGTGTTAACGCCAAAGGATCTTCGAATACAGCAAGATCGGCATAGGTTTGTTTAAAATCCTGAGCTGTTTGAGCTTTCAGATTGGCGCTCGCCAGAAGCCCCAGCCCAAGTAATACGATTAGTTTCTTTCTCATAATTACTATAATTAGATTACGGCATAGTATGATCAACATACCTAAAGCCGTAATTAAATAGGAAACAAAAAAGGTTGAATACCGAAGTATCCAACCTTTGATTTTAAAATTAGTTATATACTCTTCTCGTGACTTGTGGCACAATCACATCAATTTGAAAATTTCCGCTTTCAAATGTTTGAAAAGAGAAGCGTGCATTACATGTATAAGTATCATCCTTAATCCCTAATGCATCGTCAAAATGAACATATTTTGTTGGAATTCGATAATAATAGTTCCATCCGTTACCGAGGGACACCAATGGAAATGGCACCACACCGTAGGTAAATTCAATCCGATCATCATACAATACGGTACCAACAGCATAATCTTGCATAGTCTGTAAGTAACCGCCAGCAGTTCCACTTTGCGGACGTCGGGTAATTTCACCTTTTTTCGGATTAAATATGGCACCGTTTTTATCTAGAAAACGGACCGTAATTTTATTTCCCTGCTTTGATAATTGCGTAACCTTAATATGATCAGCATTGCTCGGAATCGATTTTGATTTTGTTTCATCACCCACCATAATTGCAGCAGTAGACCGCACTGCTGGGATCTCATAAGAGAGAGCCGGTGTAATTTTAAATTCACCGATGCCAGGAAAAAGCTTTGAACCAGTTATATTACTAACCTCCAAATCAAACTTATACAGTCCTAAAGGAAGATGAACCGTATTGTAATTCGCCTCTAATTGACCAGAAACCGAATTTAAACTGATCGGATACACCATAGAATCCACTTGTTTCGCATCAATTAAAGCCTGCGTTGTATCGGTTTTAGGGTCATAAGGTCTTTTCCACACCTTTTGCTGATATTTTTGAAAGAATAGATTGGTCACGTCTTCGCCCGTTTCACTTTTATAAACTTTAACCAATTTTAAGGCAATTGGCTTTGTTGATCCGGCGGGGTTAATCGCATCAGTGACCGTTGGCCGACCTTGTGGAATATTCATTGGTTGCTGTTCATAACGGATAATATCACTTAAATTACCATCAGCAATTTTTTTACATCCGAAGATTGTCCCCAAACTTCCTATCATTAAATAATATAATGTCTTTTTCATAGCTGCTATCGATAAAAGAATAAAGTATGACTATTATTCAGCACATGAACGACACCTGTGGTCGTTTGCGCATTTGATGTCTGTACACGCGTTCTGACCCCAACAGGAAGTGTGATTCCTGAGGCCGGCACATTGTTCCCTAAGGTCTGGAAGAGATACGAAAAGTATACAATTCGAGGCTTTATCGAAGAAGCGCTATTATATCCAAGATTTGGGTCTGATGTCTCTTCATAAGAAACGACCACATTGTTCCCTTTTGCATTTTTGTATGTTGTTCCTTTCTCATTAAACATATCATTTGTTAATTGTTGATTGACAACATACATATCAATAGAATCTGCAAAGCGAGGTAATTCATATTTGATCATCGAATCTACAGTCCACTTTTTATCAGGGTCAATACGCTGAATTTGAGCTGTTCTCAACTGTACATAATTGTACACATCATAATCTGTGGGCGCAAAAAATGTGATTCCCTGCTTGTTAATTTTATCCTTAATCCCCGCTTTATCAATCAACATAATCACCGTATCAAACACACCGTCCTTATTACTTTTTAACCAATCGTAGGTCGTCATATTTATCTTGGGATTATGCAAATCCCCACCAACAAAATAGCCGTCCTTTTTACAGGAATACATCATCGTCCCAAGGACGATCATTGTGAGTATACTATATATAATTCTTTTCATTGTGTTATTCATTAATGATTTTTCCACCATGGGTTCTGAGTCAACATTTCATTCTGCGGCAATAAATCGCGCATATTTAGCGGCCAATAATATCCTTGATTTGCAACACGATCCGCCGTGTAATAGCCAGAATATTCAGGCAATACATTTAAAAGCCCCATGCGAATCAAATCAAACTGCGTGGATCCCTCACCTATTAGTTCACGACGACGCTCATTAAAAACCTCCTCAATCAGTCCAGTGCCGCTCACACTAATAGCTGATAGACCTGCTCGTTCTCTAATTCGATTGAGGTCGTCCAATGCCAAACTCTCCCGTCCAGTCTTCGCATAAGCTTCGGCACGTAAAAGATAAATATCAGCTAAGCGTAAGAGCACCAAATTATTGCTCACCGCATAATGACTCTCATCATCGTCATAACGCTTTATGACATCATATTTCTGCAACAACCAAACATTGGTCGACACTTTTCTAAAAACAGCCGCAGGACGTTTATCCTGCACAATTGGATCTTGCACACGAAAAGATATATTTAATAAATCCAAGTCGATCGTCCAGGCTGAATTTATGCCCTTGCCTTTTATCGTGGGATCCGCCAAAAATGCGTTGAAGAAGTCTTTGCTAAATTCGTTTCCACTGTCCGAATAGGTCATTGGCAGCTCAAAAATAGTTTCTTCTGAATCTCCAGCCCAAATACTCTTATAATCTTTGATATCAACTAGATCAAAATTACCTTGAATCACTGCAGTAGCCATTTTCTCAGCATTAGCGTAGTCATGGCGCCAAGCATAGAGATGAGCCAACAGTGCTTGAGCCGCAGCCTTCGAGGCGAATCTTTTGGTAATCCCTTCATCAAGATTATCAACTGCATATTTTAGATCTTCCGTACAAAAATCTAAAGTCTCCTTTTCGGGAGTTCGAGCCATATCTGGGATGTTCTGTGGATCGCTAAACACTTTTTTTGTTAATAGCACATCACCCCAAACACGTTGCATATAGAAAAAAGTATAGGCTCGCAAAAAACGTGCTTCTGCAATTGCTTGTGTTTTTTCAGCATCTCCACCGTCAAATAGACTGCTGTTCATCTCCTCTGTATGCTCGATGATTAAGTTACATTGATTGATAATCTTATAAAACCGGGTCCAATTCCACAAAGATCCCTCCAAATAGGGTGCATAACTAAACCTAAATCCTCCGGATTTAATCAGACTGGCATAATTCCAGTAATCACTCCCAACCTGAAAATTTCCTGCGGCCAAATCTCCAAATATAAAAAAGGATCTCCCATCACGAAGCGCATCACGTAGCAACGAATAAGCTCCAAGCTTTGCTCTATTGACATTGCTCCCATCTTTCCAAAAAACAGCATCATAGGTGCTATTTTCAGGTTCTAAGTTAAGATATTTTGAACAGGATGTTCCAAGCATCATGATGCTTGCAATCCCGATATATTTTCCAATTGTTTTTAATTTCATCTTCTTTCCTATTAAAAATTCACCTCTAGACCAATTGTATATTTCTTTGGCAAAGGATAAGCTCCACCGCTATACTCCCCCTGAGGAGAAACCAGCTCTGCGTCAGGCACATGTGACCGCTGAAACGTATGAACATTATCAAGCATTGCATAAAAACGGATTAATCGCGCTCCAATTTTTAAACGATCAACCACCGCTCTTGGAACAAGATAGCCTACAGTAATGGTCTTGATTTTAAAATAATCGCCTTTTTCATTAAACATCGTACTAAACGGTAGGAACTGGTAGAAATATCCACCCATTGGGTTGATCGCTGGAAATCCGGCTTGATAATTTGAATCTTTCGCCTTTTCAGGTGTCCAATAATCTACATCCTGTAAATCGGGAAGACGGTTGTTTGTAAACTTATAAATGTTTCCTCCTATTTCGTTAAATTGATTGCTCTTTAACGTGTTAATGATATCACGCCCAAACGTAAATGTATTTAAGATACTGAAGGAGAAATTTTTATAAGTAAACTCATTATATAGACCTCCTGTAAATTTCGGGTTCGGGTTACCGGTTGGTACCAAATCACCGTCCGCAGCGCCTTTATCTTCGTCGCTCCACACATCCCAGTCGTTATTGACATCCAACCAGTTTGGATAACCTGGTTTGACAGGATTATTTCCTTTAAAATAGGTGAGCGGTTTTCCGGTAATTGGATTTCCGGGAATTTGCTCCTGATGATTGTAAACACCCTGGTAAATCATCTGCGCCCATTGGTAGATTGGACTGCCCACACGATATAATAATTGCTCATTATAACCTCTTGAATCCGCATAGAAACTCCGGTTATCATAAGGTAGTGCACCAATTCTATTTCTGTTATAGGTAACATTTAAATTGGTATTCCATTGCAATGCACTAGTTTTTGATAAATTACGTGTCGCTATTGTCAAGTCAAACCCCTCGTTATAAATCGTCATTGGAACGTTGTAAGAAAGACTTGTATACCCCGTATAGTATGGGAACGGGAATGACATAATCGGGTCTTTTGTAATTTTCCGATACGTGTCGAATGTAATATTCAACCTGTTGTTCAAGGTATACAAATCGAAACCTATATTAGTCTGCTCCGACTTGTTCCAGGTCAAATTGGTCAATGTCAATGGCTTTTTAAAGGAAGGAACAGCGAAGGTCGTTCCATCATAAGCGTTGGAAGAAAGTTCCCATACGTTGTAAGGTGCATAGAAATCGGATGGCAAAACTCCAGATTTTCCCCAGCTACCACGTAGTTTAAATAAATCCACCCACTTGAATTTACTCATGAAAGGTTCATCCGAGACGACCCAAGCACCAGAAAGCGCCGGAAAATATCCCCATTTGGTATCCTTTCCAAAGCGTGAAGAAGCATCGGCACGCCAAGAAGCATTAAAAATATACTTTGATTTGAAATCATAAGAAAATTGGCCCATATAAGACAACAGCCCCGCTTCTTTAAAATCTGTATTACCACGAAGATCTCTAGACGCAACCCCCTGAATCACTTTAATATCATCCGTTGGAATATTGTACCCCAACAAGTAATTTGAAGTTTGTTTGTCATATTGAAATGATTGCATCGCTGTAATTGCAATGGTATGGTTATCCTGGAATGTTTTACCGTAGTTCAGCACGTTGGCCACATTGTAGGTATATGCATTACGGTGATTGGATTCTGCAAAGGAAACGTCATTATTCAGCTCTTTTGGCTGGAATTGATCACGTGCATCCAGATTTATCTGTGCTGAGGCCTCAAGTGAATATTGTAGCCCTTTGATAATATCGACATAAGTTTTTGAAAAGAGATTGATATTGTCTGTCTGGTTATCGTCTTTTAACTTGTCATACTGACCTAAATAGAAATCTAAATCAGACTTCCCAATACCAACAAAAGATGAAGGCATGGTCCCCTGATTGATCGGCACTACCTCATCAATTCCACGCCCAAGACCACGTTTTCTATTGATACGTGCCGTTGAAAACATAAAATCTGAGCGTATAATAGGAGCCAATTTAAAACCAAAGTTCCCTCGTAATGAGTAGCGTTTAAAGCCAGTATTGCGAACAACACCACCCTCATTGTAATAACCAGCGGACAAACGGTAGTTTACGCCATCGTTTCCACCGGAAATACTTGCGTCAGCATTATCAATGTTTCCAGTTGTGTAGAATAAATCTTGCCAGTCCGTTGCATTGTTATAGCTGTTATTTAAACTGTCGGTCAATGGCTGTGTGATGTTCCCCATTTGTACCCAACTAGCATATTGGGATATAATACCCATCTTAGCTCTTCTTTCCGCCACTCCTCCTAGCGTCCGTTGCAACTGCGGTCTTTCCGTTACCCCTTTATAATACGAAACACGTACCTGAGGCTTGCCCACATTTCCCGTTTTAGTTTTAATCACGATAACCCCGTTTGCACCACGCGAACCCCAAACCGCAGTAGCAGATGCATCCTTTTGGACAACAATACTTTCGATATCGTTGATATTGATGCCGGCAATATAATTTGTTCCAGTGGCTGTTGAGCTTGCCAAATCTGTAATAGACAAAGGCATTCCATCAATGATGTATAAAGGCGAACTCATGGTATTTGCTAGGTCAACTTCATTATTCAAATCTGGAGATATTGTCGTATTACCACGTACAGTGAATGTATTCCTAGCTCCAGGTTCCCCGGTAAAATTTTGAATGTTAACCCCTGCGACCCTTCCTTGCAGCAAACTTTCAAAACTTGGTGCTGGAAGATCCTGAATAGTTTTTCCAGAAATAACCTGAACTGCACTGGTGGTTTTCTTGACAGATTGCCTCTGGTATCCAACGACTACGACCTCATCCAAAGACGAAGCGTCGCTCTGAAGGGTCACAACTGGTGCCTGTTTTGTTGTCACATGGACTTCCTGCCTTTTAAAGCCGACACCAGAAAAAACCAATGTTACGGGAAGGCTTTTTACGGCCAAAGTGAATGAACCTTGCTGATTTGTAGACGCTTGATTCGTTGTTCCTCGCTCTGTGACGGTCATGCCCGCCAACGGCTGCCCATTTGCATCTCGAACAGTCCCTTCCACGGGGATTGTTTGACCGAAAACATGAAAATAGGACATCACCACGAGAATAATAATCGGTAGAATTCTCTTCATATTAATTTAGTGTTAGTGGAGTGAAGGTAGATCAAAAATCTTGACAGCACAAAAAAGCAACTACAAATAAATAACTATTAAAACATTAAGTTTCGAAATAACACAGTCAAACGATTGCGCTACTTTTACGCAATCGTTTGAGTAAATTTTACAAAAAGCTGAATTTGTATCAAACAATTCGCATTGGAGCTATTTAAAAGTCATCTCCAGATCAACGCTGTAAAAACGCTTCACAAATATTAACAAACAGCACATAATTCTAGATTATACCAATATATCCTATTAGTTAATACTGATAATGACTTTAAATACCCATTCTTTTCAAAAATTAATCAATACAAATCAAAACATCTACGAACTTTTCGATGACTTAATTAATCCAACTAATATAAAACAGCATGTCTATTGGCTAAGAGGTCAAATTAGGTTCTTATTTTACGTTGAGTCCATTTCGTTATCAAAGAATCACCCACAAAAGAAGACAAAGGGCCTATTAAACTAAAAATAGCGCCATACTATCGTAAGCGCTATTTTTAGAACAACAAGTTGATTGGAAAAGCTCATCAGGGAAACTCCACCACATACGTCCGGTTATCCCGAAAAGTATTGTACGTACTTTTTCCAACTTGATTGATAACATAGCCGTAGCCACGATTGGGACCATTGGATAAGCTGTTGTTGCAGATATGTTTGAGCCTTACACCGGGTTTTACCGGAACTTCCACCGAACTTTCGATGCGTATCGGATTGACCAGCACATCATATATTCCAAATGCATAAGCCTCATGCTGCACCACTTCATCGGCAACTTTATAAGCTGCAAAGCCGTCGCGTGTCCCCGCCTCACTTCGATAGGCCGCCTGATTCGGCGCATCATAGGGGCTTTCACATTGAAAGAAATAAGTACGGCCATAATTACCGGTCCAATAGGTTTGATATTCCTGAAAATGTTCATTGAACAAGGCATACATGGTCATATAGTCTCCATTAACCACCAAACCATTGCGTGTCGTATTGATATCCCAGCCAACACTGCCCTTCACCCCATGATCGGCACGCCATATCCAAAAGTGATCACCGATCACATCATTACTATTGATAATAACCGATTGATCGACATGAACTTTGTCGGCTCGAAATCCGCCAATACGCAGAAATAGATCAGCCAGCAAGGTTGGGTTACTGTCATGTCTTATCCCGCTCTTTTTCTGACCCACCTGGATCAAACTATGGGAGCTATAATGTGCATCAAACATCAATGAAGCAACAGTAACACCCGCGACATCATCAACATCAATTGCCGTATGCGGATTTGCTGAACCAGGTATCAAGGTAGCCAACCCAAGTCCAAGTATGATGGTATTGGCCTTGCTGACATGAAGAGGTTCGGATAACTCATACATCCCCGGCGTAATCAGCAAATGCTTGCCGCGCCGCAACTGTCGGTTCATTTCCGCTGCTGAATCGCCGGGCTTAACAACATAAAAATCCTTCTCCACATCAATAATATCTCCCGCCCCCATATTGTTCCGCGTATAGGATACACCTTTATGATTATGTTGTAATGCCGGGCGAAAAACCTTATAACACCCATCCTCATCAAAAAATAAAAAAGGCTTCTCGCGAATTATAGGTGTTGTTGAAATCACTGTCACATTCCCGCCTGCTGCCCAATTATTTTGATAGCTATTTTTATCGACAGAAGGCCCAAAATCGACTCCCTGAAAGCAATAGTTGTATTTAATTTCCTCAAACTTCCCTCTTCCTTTGTTTAGAAATGAGTTTCGTGTATACCACTGCTGCTGATTTTTGGAACCTGCTGCCGCTTCAAAATAGCAGTCCGCAGTATAACCTCCACTAACCCATCCATTTGCCCATTGATTGCGCACCACTCGTGTGGAATAAATACGACGTAGCGGGGCCGCTTGGGAAACCGCCCATTTAAATGTTTCCTCTTCCTCGTAGCTCTCGGGACCAATAACAGAAAGATTCTCGGCAGCACGCCAGAATGTACATGTCCCATTCCCATCAGCAAGATGAGGCGGCGTATGTATATTTGAAACCGCAACATCATAAGGCACTTTGCCCAATCCAGCAATCTGAACATAAAAAGGAATCTTAAATAGTCCTGCCGACTTGTAGTCTCCCGACTTGAAAAGTATGGCATAACGATTGGGACTGAATTCCTGTCCGAACATCTGCTCATGCAGCTGATTGACTTCTCTGCCGACACGCTCCTGATGATCTTTTGGACTATAAATCAACGTATTTTCACCAAAAAGCTGGAGTTCTAAACTCAATCGTGCAACAAACTCTCCTTTTACCGTCTGGATTTCATAATAGTAGTCGTATGGACTACCTTCAAGCACTTGATCCATAAATTTGGTCTGCGTGACTTTGGCAATAGTTTGATAATCGCCCAGCCTGCCCAAGCTCCGCCGGATCAGAAAGGGCCCTTTCATCTTCTTATCGATCAGCCGTTTACTGAAGTTAAGGCCTATTCGTCCTTTTTGGATGAAGACTTCTGGACTGCCTGCTTGGGATTTATCTTTCACAGTAGCGGCTTGCGACCTGCCTTTCGCCGCAGCTATTTCACCTAGGCTATGTGGACTTTCCGCGAGTTCACTTAGATCAGGCTCATGTGCCACGACGGCAGTTGCTGTAGTTCTATGCTCCCCGGCATAGGTTGCTTTACTTAGATTAGCGCTTGTTTTTGCAAGAGCAGGCTGTATCATCAACACCGCTACAACAGGCTTAATATAGTTTCTAAATGGCTGCATAAGTTTCAATTTTTATGGGTTGACTGACTGGTTTATCTTTTTTAGTCGGATCGCATTCAGCATCGGCTCACCTTTCTTACGAATAAAAGAAATCGCCAAGTTGCCTTCGTCGTTCACTTTCAGAGGAAATTTTCGACGAAGCACCCTAAATGCCCCGACTTCACGCTGGACATTGACATCGGTAGCAAGAGCACGGTCGCCAATACGGATGTCAAAAACGCGATCTATTCCCTTTTGATCCTGTTTCTTCTCCCGTTGCTCGAGATCATACAAGAGATTCTCCTTATCATTCGGGCCGTCCAATTCGGCAAAGAACAATTCGATCTCGTAATCGCCATTAGGCAGATCAAATCGGTAAGATTCCAGTCCATGCAATTGTGTTTGGAAGAGCGGATCATCTCCTGTACCTCTAATATTTACATCGGTCCCCAGGTTTTCCCGTCCTGTATTTTTCAGACGATACTTTTCGCTTTTTACATACCCCCAGCTTCCTCTTTCATAAGGCTGATCCGGGAACCACCGGTTTCCTAACGAGTCAATGTATTCCCGATTGTCACCAACATTGATGCGGAGTTCCTGCCAGTCTCTATCCCTCTTAAGATCATAGGGCAATACCTCACAATCCAACATTGATTCATCCATACCGCTTAATTTTCCGTTATGGAAAGCCCGTGTTTTCACAGTATGTGAGCCACGGCTTAGGTTTACAGGCCATATGATCATCCGATCCACAGGCTTTCTTGCGCCTAACGACACACCATCCAGCAGGAGCTCCACGGAATCAGCATTACTGAATATGGGTAGCTGCAGCCATCCGGAGCCTAGCAAGGCAGAGTCAGCATCAGTCCGCACGCCCCATTTTTTCCCGTGCGTGACACCTATCTTAATAAAAGGTTCGGGTCTTAGATAAGCCTGATAAAGGAAATAGGTGTTTTTTTCTTTCCTATCCCAAGTCAACAGACCTTTGGTATTGATATGCGGCATACTTTCTTCGCGGGTTTCGGAATTAAAATCGGATAGATTCCAGGCCACTCCACCAGCGACAAAGGGTTTCTTGATTAATTCGTTGAGATAGCCCTGGTGATACCGGACTGCATACTCCACACTTTTGTCAAAACGTATCGGTTTATCGGCATGTATGCGATAATCCGCATCCGCGCCATATTCGGTAACCAGGAGCGGCTTGTCGGGCAACTGCTGATGAATATGTTCTAGCTGTCTCCCAAAATCAGCAATTTTACCTCCGTACCAGCCCGGATACAGGTTCCAGCCCACAAGCATCGGGATTTTGGTCAGTCCTGTCCGATGATAGAGCTCAAAATTGCCATGGTTGGCAATCATGGTATAGCGGGTTGAATCTTCGTTACGAGTGAGTGTTTCCAATTGCTGGGCCAATGAAACCACCGATTTAAAATATTTTTCCTGACGGTCTTTATCTTTTGGAAAATGGGGCCGAAGAAAGATTTCATTCATATAGCCCCAGATAATAATGCTTGGATGGTTAAAATATTGCCTGATCATCTCTTTCTGCATCTGAAAGCTGTGATCGGCAAAAGCAGGACTTTCCGAAATCTCATTCACAAGTGGAATTTCTACCGATGCCAACAGCCCCAAACTGTCACAGGCTTTCAGCACGGCAGGATCCTGCGGATAATGTGCCACTCGCAAGATGTTTCCGCCCATTGCTTTTAACTTCACAAGATCCTGTACTTGCAGGCTATCGGGAACAGCATTGCCCATCCCTTTAAAATCCTGATGCCGACTTGCACCGATTAGTTTCAGTGGTTTCCCGTTTAAAAAAAAGCCTTTCTGGGGATCGAACGAAAACCAGCGGAAGCCAACGGAGTTATCCAGGCGGTCCAGCTGCCGCCCCTTGAAATCATAAATCCGCGTTATCAAACGATACAAGTACGGCAGCTCTGGCGACCACAATTTTGGCTGCTCAATTTGAACCATGTTCAATTGGAAATTGCTGTGTGAATGGGGTTTCAGCTTTTCTTTCTGCTGCACTTTTTTTACCGTCACCCCATCGGCATCAACAAGCGTAGTTTCAATCAAAACCGCTTGTTGTAATGTTGAAGCATTCTGAATAGCTCCATCAAGATTAATTGTTGCATTTTGTCTGGCATCAAGTTTTGCTGTTAGGCGCAAACCGCTACTTCCGTACTGCGGATCAGCAAAATGAATTTGATCCAAGAGGAGCAAAGATACCTTTCGGTATATGCCACCAAAAAACGTAAAATCGCCACTTAATGGTGCAATATCTTGGTTGAAACGGTTGTTGACTTGAATAGCGATGGTATTCCGTGCATTTTCTTTTCGATGCAGATAATCGGTAATATCTACATTGAAAGCCGTATAGCCTCCACGATGGGCTTTTACTTCCTTTCCATTGACCAATAGCAGTGCTTCCTGGTTGGCTGCCCCCACATGAAGTACAATTCGTTTATTTTGCCAGCTCGTTTTCCAATCTAAGGTATTTTGGTATTGTGTGGCACCGCGATAATAGCCCGGCGTATCGTCCATGACATCAGCAATATTCCAGCTGTGCGGAAGGTTCACGGTTTGTTGCTTTTGCTTCGCTATCCGGTCCAGGGAATCATCGTCTTTCCTGAATTTCCAGTTTGACGAGAAATCAACTGAAACTCTTCCCTCCAATACGGTTTGCGCATGTACGTTCCACGATAAAAATAGACAGCCTATAGCGCATAGGTTGATAAGTTGTTTAAATAAAATATTCATGTATAGCATTTATGTTGGTCGATCCAGTGCCTGCAGCACCAATCTCGTCCAACCTGATTTTTCATTTTTTTTATGTCTTTTACCACTTGTTGTCAAGATATCTTTTACCTTGCTGGCATAATTCCAGCAGGTACTCTGCCGAATACCCAATTTCTGCGAAAGCTTATAGGAAGAGATGTCACCCTGATGGAAATGGACGAGATAAACCAGATAAAAAGCTTTATTAATTGGAATACGTACGTTTTCAAAAATCGTATTGTTCAACACAGATTCTTCATAGGTACACTTGGTGCATCTTCGGCTATAGGGTGTTTTACCAGCGCAATAGTTATCGTAACCACACTTTATACAACGATATTCTTTTTTCCATTTCAAATCGGACAAAACCTTATAACAGGTCTCCTTATCCGGATATTTTACGCCAAATTCTTCAAAATTCATTTCCTTGGAAAGCACCCGGTCATCGGTAATCCGCTCAATATTGGTCTGCAAGTTTTTATTATCCTTGGTCAACAACTGGTTCATGCGGCCAATTTCTTCCGACTGAGCCCATAATAGGCTATTCATCTCTTTCAGTTCGCGATTCTGATCATTAATAATTTCGGATTTCTCAAGCAGTTCTTTTGATTTCTGCATCACCTCCAGCGTGCGCTCCTGCACTTTCCGTTCGAGGTCCCTGTTGTGCTTCTCCTGGAGTTTCTCGTTGATCTGCATCTGTTCGATGACTCTCTTTTGTGCCCGTTCTTTCTTGCTTTTCAGGAGCCGAACTTTATCATGAATCGCGAATGAGAGAAAAGTCATCTCCAACACAAAACCAAATGTGATGCTATAATGCCCGATCGAACTGGGTATAAAACGCGCATAGCCCAATACATAGACTACTTTCAACACAAAGCCCAGGAAAAGAAACGTATAAGCGAGCACGAAATACCGGGCTGGACGATAGTTTTTCTTCCAAAGCCATATCCCAGAAAAAAAGGCAACTGACAAGGGAACGACCTCAACAAATTTGTAGATAAACCAGTTCTGATTAAAACCTAAACAGTAGAGAAAGAATGCTATTCTCAACATAATGACCAGATCCAACAAACGATTTAATTTGGGTTCTTTTTGCTTTACATGAAGCAGGGATTTCGTAAATAACAAGGCAAACACACTGACACAGCAGACAAAAACTGCTGTTGCGTATTGATTGAACCAAGGATTTTCGGGCCATAGGTACTGAAAAGCGATACCGTCCGAAGACATCTCATATAACCCTACGCACAATATATAGAGGACATAATATAGATATTGGCGTCCTCTAACAGCAAAATACATGAGTAAATTATTGAAACTAAACAGAATGATCATCCCATAGAACAGGCCGAACGTAAAATATTCAGTCAGCGTATATTGAACAAAACGATCTAGGGTACGATAGACCAAAATTACGTTGACCATCTGTCGCGATCGCACCTTAAAATAAGCCTCGTAAGTACCTTTTGGCAATGCAGGAATTAGAAATTCAAAATTCTTGTGCATAAATTCCCTATTCTCGAAATCGATCGAAGCGCCGGCCTGATAATGGACAAAACCGCCAGTTCCATTAGGAATAAATGCCTCCACGATATCGGCAGTTTGATCGAATAATTCAATAACCCGGTCGCGGGTTATATGTTGATCAAAAGACATTCGCACCCTAAACCAATAGGTTGAGGATCGATTGAAATTTTTGGGATAGTATCGCTCATTAGGTTTAAATTGTTGCGCCTGTTCCGGTGATCGTATTGCTGCAAACGACAGGGCGTTGCTGCTATCTTCAAGGTAGTATACTTCTGCGGTTTTAAAAATATGTTCGGCTGTACCGGGCAACAGCGTAATAGGGTTTTGGCCAAATAGCAATGCCATTTGAAAAAACAATATCAATAGCGCAAATCCCCGTATTTTCATTCTTCTTACAGTATACATAGCTCGTCTCGCCTCTTTCTTTGGTTATTTATAACCGGATAGGCATTCGTATTCGGAAACGCATCCTATCCGGTTTTAGAAGATCAAAATAACAAAATTATCAGAAAGCATCTAGTGCTCATTTACAAGCCGACCATCACTCTTAATCAACAATCTTATCGAGCGGCGGCACATTGTTCTCTGCTCCCGCATAGCCTTGGTTTTGATTGATCATCCCGTTGGTATTAAACCGTTGCGCGGATGCGGGCACAGGCCATAGCACATGGTATGGCGCAATTTCATAATGTACACCCTGCACCGTGGGAACCTTGTTGCGATAAAAGGAATTTTTTTCAATAATACGGTCGTAAAAGAAATTTTTTTGCGAGAAATTGGCCATGCTATATGTTTTGCCATTATAAGCTGGAATACCGGTCTGCGCAAAAATATAGGCGATACGTGTCAGCTCGGTTTTACGCGCTTCCTCCCAAAATAACTCTCTTGCCCGTTCATCCAGTACGGTACCAATATTCACTTTTGCTGCATTTTGTAAGAGTTGAGCATTTGCGCGCCCACGAACGGCATTGATATCTGCCATAGCCTGCGCCTGTTGACCTTTCCAGATGTAAGCTTCTGCGCGTAATAAATACGTTTCTGCCAACCTGAATACATACCAGTCCGTGTTTGTTCCGCGCGGTGGATTCCAATTTGGATCTTCGGCATATGGATTGGTCGAATTGATAAAGACCTTGTAATGCGGCCAGCCAAACCAGTGCCGAATGGTATCCAACGAACCGTTGGTAAATACCTTATCGATATTTTGGCTCGTAAACTGTTGGATGGGTTTCCCATAAAGGCTACTAATTGCAGGATCTTTCGAGGCCTTGATGGCTGGATTGTTATACACCAGATCGGTCATATCCATCCACATCCCCTTTGCATGCCGGTAATCTGTATTATCTGTCCATATTTCTTTGGTGCTGTAGTACGTACCCCGGTAGCGGCCAATACCACGGCCGTACATTCGTGTCAGTGGGATCTCTGCATTCACGGCGTCGACAATCGCCTGGAGACCTCCCTGTGGGATTTTCAAATTTGCAAAATGCCAAGCCGGAACAGTATTCCGCATCAACTGAGACCCCAGGTCCGTACGCCCCTGCAATGTCTGACGGTCGATTACCAAAAATAGCGCTTCTTTATTGGCTGGTATCGCTTTATTATCCATGCGATGCAGATCCCAAACGACATTTTTTGTCAGGTCTGCAGCGGTACTGCCGAAACGGCTCTTCATTAAAGCATATTTACCCCCATCAATCACTCTACTGCTCGCAACTATAGCACCATCGAAGTCACCTAATGCCAGATCTATTTTTGCTAACAGATGGTTTACTGCACCATTGGTCACATCCCCCTTATTGCCGCCATCTTTCACCCATAGTTGCGCAAATTCCAAATCCTCTTTCATCTTTTTCAGAATGACCTCTCTTTTGGTCGAATAGAAATCGTATTTCGGTGCCGAAAGATCTTTCAGCTGCAGGGGCACATCGCCAAATTCGTGCACTAATCTGTAATAAAAATAAGCGCGATAAAAATAGGCTGCTCCCAGGATTTCATTTTTTTGAGCGTCCGAGCTGTAGGTTGGGCGGTCGATGTTGCTAATAATGGTATTTGCCGAACGGACCGCAGCGAAAAAGTTTGTCCAATACCAACCTATTTTATTAAAGTCATCACTATTGAGATTGGCATCGGGAGTAATCAAAGAGACCAAATTCTGCGCCGGTGTAGCCTTATCAGTCGTTCCTTCCACAGCGACATCTGAAAATATAGATTCAGACAACATGGGAGCAGCGTCACCAAAGAATTCGCCCCGCGCTGCTTTTCCCAAAGCATTCAAGACTCCTTTAAGGGCATCGACGTTGTTTAGGTTATCTGGAGAATATTGTGATAGCTGATCGGAGTCGAGAAAACTCTTTTTACATCCATTTGTCGCCAACAATGATATTGATGCGACAACGGCCGCTACTTTTATAGTTATTTTCTTCATGTTCTTGATTTGATTAAAGGGATACATTCAAGCCTAGTGTATAATAGCGTGGTGTAGGTCCATCATTCTGCGGATCCCAATAGTTCCAAACTGGTGCATATACCGCCGCATTGTTTACATTGACATATACTTTAAGATTTCTTACTTTCATGCGTTCGGAAAGCGCTTTTGGCAAAGAGTAAGCGAGGGACACATTATTCAACCGAATAAAACTGTTTTTCCAATAAACATTAAAGCTGGTTCCGTTGGCACCGCTACCCAAACGTGCATAGTCATTTGTCGGATTTTCCGGTGTCCAATAGGGTTGAATGTAAGATGTGGAACGCATAAAACCAACACTTCCGGGGTTGTTCTTTGCCTGGTTGAATTGTTTTTTCTGCCCCCAATTGGAAATCAGCTGAAAGGAGAAGTCTATATTTTTGAAGATATTGAACTCATTGCGAAGCGACCATGTAAAGCGGGGCGAGCGATAACCGATAAATTGTTTATCATC
Organism: Sphingobacterium sp. UBA2480; assembly: GCF_002341965.1. NCBI lineage: Bacteria > Pseudomonadati > Bacteroidota > Sphingobacteriia > Sphingobacteriales > Sphingobacteriaceae > Sphingobacterium > Sphingobacterium sp. UBA2480. The sequence goes on from NZ_DDPA01000008.1 coordinate 19,721, forward strand.
GTCATTGTACACATAATCACCGTTGACATCCTCGAGCTTGAAATCTCCCGGGCGAATGCTCGCCTTCGTATACTTTTTCGCCTCCTCAACCTCATTTTCCTGCCATACCCCTAAGACTTTGTAATCCCATATCACATCAATATCTTGCCCAATAAACCAGCCATTCCCCGGATCATCATTGGCTGTTGCCAGGCGAGAAATCTTATTGCGATTTAAGGAAAGAATAAAATTAGAATTCCATTTGACGTTCCCATCGACAATATTTCGACTGGTCAAACTGAGTTCGAGTCCTTTATTTTTCACTTCGGCCAAGTTGGAATAAACAAATTGGTAGCCAGACACACTGGAAAGCGTCTGTTTGACCAGAAGATCATTTGTCTTTTTGCTATATACATCGACCGATCCACTGATCCGATCTTTTAAGATCGAGAAATCCAAGCCTGCATTGAGTGAAGTTGTTTGTTCCCATTTGAGGTTTTCATTGCCCATTCGTGAACCGATCACTACGGTATTGACCTCGGCAGGAGTACCGTTGGCATCCACTGTCTGATATTTATTGACCGTCAGTTGCGATAATGCAGCATAGGGATCTACAGTTCCATTATCTGGATTACGTAGATCTCTATTCCCGTTGATACCATAGGAGAGACGCAATTTACCGTAGTTGAGCCATGAAATATTTTTCATGAAGGACTCCTCCGTGAAGGTCCATGCTCCAGCCACCGCTGGGAAGGTCGCTCTTTTACTGTTCACCCCAAATACCGAGTATCCGTCTCGACGCACCGATAATGTTAAATTATAGCGATCCATAAGGCTATAATTAACGCGGGCCATCAGTGCATCGCCGGTATATACCTTGTCTTCACTATTGACAGTCGGCAGATTTCCACTGGCAAGATTATGGTAGCCAAGGTAGTCTCCAGGCACAAATCCCTGATTAGCCGCCTGCGTCCACCAGGTCTGGTATTTCTCGGAATTGGCCAAAAGTGTCACGTCTACGTTATGGACTTCAGCAAACTTTCGGTTCCATTTCAACAGGTTATCGATCTGCCAGTTGTAGCGTGTTTCCTGATCGCGGCTTGCCGAACCACCCACAATGGTCACATTGGGATTGGCGGAGGAGTTATGGTTAAACGTACGATACATATCGACTCCAGGGCTAAAATTAAACTGATAGCTAATGCCAAAAGGCAGATTAACCTTAGCAAAAAGACTTGCAAAAAGGGTATTCTGCTTGTTCATCCGTTCATTGTACGTCATATTCAAGAAGGGGTTACGCGCATTCAATCCACTATCGTCTGTCGGTATTCTTCTCAATGTACCATCGGCGTTATATTTATCACCATAGGGGGATAAATTTGTCAACTGGGCCCAATCGGCTTCAATTGCCCCCTCATCGCGGTCAGCATATTGTACATTAGCACCCATGCGTAAGAAGTTCGTCACTTTTCCCTCGAGATTCAAGCGGGCGCGAAATGTACTGAACTCACCTCCTTCAATCAGATTTTGATTTTTATTATAGCCGACTGACATGTAGTAATTGACATCTTCTTTTCTTCCGCTCATACTGACGGTATGATCCTGACGGATCCCGGTTCTGAAGATCTCATCGTACCAATCAATCGTCTTACCGGCCATGTAATTGGCTTTTTCATTCGCGACAAGACCAAGTCTATCTAACCAGATATCGACAGGGTCTAAATCTTTATTTCCCCCCGAAAGCCATTGCTCAAAAGTTACATCAGCGGGGAGGTTTCGTGGATCGTCATAAAAATAGGCAGGTTTGGTTCCTCCAGCGCGGCCTACATCCGCCCGCCATTGTAGGAAATCAGGTCCCTTATACACGCGCTGGTTCTGTGCAAGTGTTGCTAATCCCCAATTGGTATTAGCTGTTAGCAGAGGTTTATCGCTCGTTCCTTTCTTGGTCGTAATGGCAACAACACCCGTAGCAGCTTTCGCTCCGTAGACGGCCAATGAACTGGCATCCTTCAACACGTCTATGGTCTGTATATCGTTGGGATTAATATCAGCAAGCTGTCCATTGTAGATGATTCCGTCCAACACGATCAAAGGTGAGGTTGATGCACTTAATGTCGTCTTACCCCTTACCAACAGATCTCCGCCTCCTTTCGCAGAAGTATTTTGTGAAACGCTCAAACCAGCAATGTTGCCTTTCAGTAGATCCGAAACACTCTGTGGATTCTCGTTTTCCAATTGCTCGGCCTTTACACTTGCGATAGATCCAGTGACATCCTTTCGGGAGGCTGTTCCATAGCCGATCACCACCACTTCGGTCAACTCGGTATTGCCGGGCTCCAGCGTTATATTTAAGGATGTCTGTCCGTCAACATCCTGTTCTTTGTTTAGAAAACCTACGCTTGAAAGCACAATGACTGATTTGGGATAAACGGGTAGAGAAAACCGCCCCTGATCATCTGTTGTCGTTCCCCCGGAACGATTTTTTAGTTTAATGGATACCTGTGGAATTGGCTTCCCCTGCCTATCTACCACTGTACCGCTGACTGTCCGATTTTGTGCATTTGCCATATAAGTGCATGCAATTACACTTGAAATCAAGAGCGTTAATTTTTTGGCCATAATTTATGGGAATTTAGCGTTCAAATAATTGTTAATTGGGTTATTTATGGGAGCTAAATTAATTCGATTGAATCAAAAAAACAATTAAAATAAAACATAACAATCTATAAATTAGATAGTTACAAAAATATGTAATACACTTAAATCTCAAGTACTTCAACAAGTAACTGATTGAATGACAAAGTCTATCTGCCGTAATGACTGGAGGTTTTAATACGGTTAATCAGCAAGATTTTTTTTGCAGATTTTTTCTGCTGTACAGCGATCCACACGGAGCAATGGGGCTAATGAAAAAGAAAAAAGGGGAAATGATGCTGTTTATCATTTCCCCTTTTTCTTTTTAGGCTGCTGTTACCCTAATGGATACCTTTAAAAATTCTATTCCACCGTACTTTGGAAAGTCCATTACCATCTGCATTCCAGCTCATCCAGGTAAATAATGCTTTTCCGACAATATGATCTTCCGGAACAAACCCCCAATCCCGCGCATCGAGCGAATTGTGCCTATTGTCGCCCATCATCCAATAATAATCCATTTTAAAGGTGTAGGAATCTGTTCGGTTTCCATTGATATAAAACCCATCCGATTTCTTTTCCAATTGGTTCTTTTCATACACACGGATAGCTCGTTCGTATAGTGGAAAGGCCTGTGCGTTTAATGGAATAGTCATTCCTTTCTTAGGAATGACAAAGGGGCCAAAATTATCGTAGTTCCATTTGTATTGCGGATCGTTTGGAAAGGTGTTTGCTTGTGCAACTCCCGGTTTTTCCAAGTTCATTTGCATGGATTTGACATTGGACCAGGATTTCACCATTGCCGCCTGTTCTTGGGTTAAAAAGATGAGATAAGCGCCGGGCTGAATGAGAGAGACTTCTATTCCCATATCTTTCAAGCGCTGTTCGTCCAGACCAGTCTCATCGGTGATCACGGTATAATCCATCTGACTTTCCGGGGCGACAAAACCTGGTTTGTCGTTTACAAACAGTACCCCTTCTTTCATACCGATTTTATCTCCCGGCATTCCCACACATCGCTTAATCAAATGTTCACGTTTGTCTACTGGGCGGGTCTGAATCGTAAATTGTTGGTGTACGGCTTCACGTCCCATACTACGCACCAAATCATAATAGGGCGAGTCCTGATTTTCCACAGCAACCGTATCACCGGCAGGTGCATTAAAAACGATTACATCATTCCGCTTGATCTCTTGAAATCCGGGCAATCGTTTGTAAGGAATTTTAATGAGTTCAGAAAAGGCTTTCCCTCCTATTAATGGCATCGTATGATGTGCAAAAGGAAAGGCTATTGGTGTATTGGGGATGCGGGGACCGTAATTTAGTTTACTCACAAAAAGATAATCGCCAATGAGTAGAGACTGCTGCATAGAACCCGATGGAATCATAAATGCTTCCAATAGAAATCCACGAATTAGCGTTGCAGCGACAGTTGCAAACACAATCGCGTCGGCCCATTCACGCACCATTGATTTTTTATAGGGATATTTCTTCTTATAATCCATATAAGATTGATGTGCGATCTCCAACTCAGCTTCCTTTGTCGCCCCGCGACCTTCGGCATGCGCTGCTTTCAGATTTTTGGTGTATAGCCCATTTAGAAATTGCACATTTTTATCTTTGCCCCAAAGTGGCAGAACGATGAAAGGGACCAGTACTGCGGCGCAGTTTTCCCAAAATCTTCTTTTACCAAAACAATGAATAAAATCGAGGTAGAGATTATAAAATACAAAAATATTAACGATCGGAACCAGCAAAAGGATCAGCTGCCAGGTCTTCTTGCCTAGGATACGTGATTGGATCCACTGACTATAGACGGGCACAACTCCCTCCCAGCCTTTGCGTCCTGCTTTTTCAAATAGCAACCAAAAGCCGTAAGCGGCAACTATAGTCAGTACAATAAAGATTGTAAGTATCATAAATTCGTTTAATTGCAGAATCAGTAATTAAAAAAATATCAATAAATAATAAGTTTCTTTCTCTCCTCGGATGAGGTTTTTGAAAGTTGAAGCTCATTGTAGCGCATAACGTACTTTATAAAAAGATCATAATCGTATTTCTTTTCATTTTCAAACTCAGCAAATAGCTCCGGTTCGTCATTGATCAAACGCCCCAAAGCAATTGTCCGCTTCTTTTTGCTGTTGCTAAAAAGTCCATTCGTATTGCTATTTATTTCAATCACCTCACCGGTTGACTTTTTTAATGCATAGGCATATTTAGACTTACTGACTCCAATGGATAACATCGTACCACCACCGCCTGTACCAAACATCATTCCGCCGCCACCACCGAGATTCAAATTAGACACATAATAAACCATTATTTCTCCATCAACCAGCACTTCAGCAAAAGTTGGCTCCTCTGTATAATATCGACCTATTTGAAATACTTGTGGAGAAGTTCCCTGAACAGGTTCCAAGCCATTTTCGACATAAGAGGGTGCATAGACTTTTCTTTTTGATTCCCAGTAAGCACGAAATACCTGATCTGGGGTAAAAGTTAGTTTCTCTTTCTGTTGATTTTCAAATTTGAGCTTGTGATCCTTGATGGAGGAGATTTTTCCATAAAGGGTATCAGCGTTCATAAGCACTACGTAATCCAATTTTTTTGTGGCTTCCTGGGCACTGGCTGTCATTAGTATACTGGCGCAGGAAGACAAAATCACAGCAGTTAAAATTGATATGGCTTTCATTGAAATCTGTTTTTGTCAATAGCTTTTGATCGCATAAACTCTTTTGACTGTATTCACTTATACTTGGCACTCTCCGCCAAGCTTCACGTAAAACTACATAAAAATATGAAATTCAAGTTCAGCCTTAGGGGTTTTAACGTTTGTTAGCATTTTGTTTTGCGAGGTGCTGTCCTACAATACTGCGCCAAAGATTTTAGGACCCCGTGTTTCACAAGCGACAATAGCTGCACGGCAAAAAACAAAGCCACATCATTTTTGCTGATGTGGCTTACCGAACTGCGCATGCAATGATTTTAACTTTTATATTTACTTTCAAATGCTGTAGATGCTTTATTGACACCATTGCTCATATTTTCAAACGCTTTATTGATATTGTCAAGCAATGCAGACTCTTTGGTCGCATCTGGTGTTTTATTTTTTCGGAGCTCAATCAATTTGGGATAATCCTCCGTAACGATTTTCTTATACCCATTTAAGCCATCAAGCACTGCTTTTTGGAATGTCGCATCGCCTTTGAAATCTCCCAGATCTTCTACTTTCTTGATATCATCATTCAGAGATTTTTCCCAATCTGCACGTACCTGTTCGGCTTTCGTATAATCGGAACCATTCATTGCGGCATTCATCTCCGTCACATGTGTTTCACTACTGTTGATAACAGTAATGATCGAATTGTTGTATGCTGCAGGATCTTTTTCTCCCGAACTACAACTTGACATAGTCAATACCGCTACGGTCACCATGCCTGTAATAATTTGTTTAATCATTGTTGATCTATTTTTTCTTTATAATTCAGCATTAAATGCTCATTTACACAAAGATAGTCTTCAAATCATCGGGATTTCATCACGGAAATCAGGGATTTCCGGGGCCATTCAAGCTAAAGGGACATTAACTGATTGCGAAAGTTGTGATTCCCATTGCGTTGATCAAAACGGTCTGCAAGTTGATCCGCTAGTTTCCCATAATGGGTCGCCAGTTCACTTGCGGTGTAGGTATTTTTCCCTTGAAAAAGATTATGCTGATTGCCGAGCTCAAGTATAAAAGGTTCGTCGGGACCGAAGTTCTTCATGGCTTCGGCGATGTAGCAGGCCAATTGGAACATGGATCTATTTTCGGGACCATCGGCCCAAGGTAAAAAACGTTCGATCCATTCCTTGGCTTTACCACTATCGGTATAGGAAAAATAGGTTGCTAGTTTAATTGTCGAGATCAAAATTGCGGAATCCTTTTCTTTCTTAAAAACCTCCTTTTCTGCCAGCAGCGCCATTTTATCCGCTTGTTCGGCATCACCTTGCTTAAGACCTTCATAAGCCAGGTTCACGGCCGTACGCAAAGGGACATGTGAACAGGTAAACTGCCCTTCAATTAAGGGCAAGGCTTTCTCGGCTGCAGGAGCATATCCATACTGTAATAGTGTTGCTGATACTTCGGCGTCCATTTCACAGGCTTCACAGTCGCTCATGTCATCTCTCTGCACAGCATTTACGTTCTTCAATGCGCGCTCGACAGCGGCTATATCTTTTTGCGCAAGGGCATCACTTAACTCTTCATTGTGTATGGCACGCTTTCCATAACCGTTACGAATCAAGCGTTTTTCAAAGTCGCCCAAAGCTGCTTCAATCTGCTCACGGCTGACAGCAGGATTATCGTATAATTCGGACATCATCCATTTGTATTGCCATAAGAAATCTTCTTCATTAAAGAGTTCCGGATTTTCATCGTAAGCTTGTAATATCCACGCAAATGCGGGTAACGACTCGGTTGAAAAAGCGAGGTCTATCTCTTCACTGATTAAATCTAAACGAAGGTCATATCCCCATTCAATATCTTGGTTTTCATCTGCAATCCGTATAGCCTGTGTCAATAGATTAACCTTCTCCAAGGTATTGTCTACGCGTGCAACCTGATTGCGCAGTTTCTGAATTTTAAGTGTATACATCTTCTTATTCTCTTCTTTTAATGAAATATTTCCTTTTTAAATAAGCTCTCTAAAAGGTAAAGGGAAATTCTGACCTAGTGTAGAAATCCCTCCACCGCGTTAAAGATTCACAAAATTATCCAGCCCCATTACAATGAGGCTCTTTAGGGCTTCGTTCATGACCTTCATTTCCCGTTCCTGGACAGGGTACTTGCCCAAAATGAGTGCCTGCACGTAAAGTACTTCAATGACTGAACGCAGCATGTAGGCATCTTTAATATCCATTAGGGTGCTGATCAGCTGATTATCCGCATTTAAACATAAGGTATTCTGGATCTTATTCGGCCTGGATGTCTTGAGGACCTGCGCAAAAGGATTTGCATTTTCCTTTAATTGGCTAATCGTACTCTCTACACTATTTTGGTCCATTTTTGTAAAAATAGCTGGTGTATCAATCGGTTTAAACCGCCTAATTTCCAGGATACAGCTGTAATCGTCCAAAATGCGCTGCGCTTCTTTCTGAAAAGAAACATATTGATTTTGCTCATCCTCATGAATCGGCTGAAATGTTTCCAGGAGCTGATTTGGCGACATCTCTGTTATCTTATAGTCGGGGTATCGTTGTTTGATCTTGCGGAGCAACTCCGTATCAAAGGTATAAGAAGCATTCACAAGAATCATTCCCTGTGTATCGGCCATACGGTCAATCTGTTTGAAATCCTCAAAATCAGCGCAGTAATAGAGCTGCTGTTGCTGATCGATGATATTTTGGAAACTCCGCTGTCCGCGATTGGTTTCAAACGGGATATCAGCTAAAAAAATAGCCAGGAAGTCGGGATCTTCGAGCGCAAAAGCTTTTAAATGGAGATAATGTGTCTGGATAATACGTATATAAATATCGAAGTCTATCTTCTTCACTTGTTGCAGGTACGTTTTGAGCACAGCTGCAATTTCTTTTCGCGCCTGCCGCAATAGATCATTTTTCATCAGAGACTCTCGTGAGGCAGTAGCACTAAGTTCCTCTGTATTGACAAGCATCCGGACAAAAAATGCCCAATTTGGCAAAATAGACTGATCTTCTTCGGCAAGAAACATGCGCTTCAAGTAAATTCGGTGACGCTGCTTACTGCTAAACTGCGTACGGAAAGGTAAAATATACAACACACCCTTTGCCTTACCCGCCGTCGTTTCAAATGGAATTGCATCCAAAAAGTTGACATGAAAGAGTTCTTTGCCTATAGCAAGCAATTCCGTCTTCGAAATCGATGGAGCAAGCCATTTGGGTTCTTCTTTATGGATGATCTTTTCGGCACCTCCCACCACGATAGAAATAGTTTCTCGCAGCGCATCTCCATAAAACTTGATTTTCTTTTCAAAATAATCCCCTTCAAAAATATAGTTGAACTGCTTTTTAGGGTTTAGGATAACCCGTGTCCCGACAGGAATATCTTCTGTCAGACGCTCGATTTTATAGTCCCCTTCAGCTCTGGCCGTCCAACGTAGAGGCAGTTGTTCTAGAGCGGACTTTGTTTCAACAATAATCTCATCGCTGACCACAAAACAAGAAAGCAATCCAATACCAAACTTACCGATAAAGTCCTGGGCATCCTTGATGTCCTTACTCTTTGAACTCTCCCCGATAACCGACAAAAATTGATGAATATCGGCCTTTTTTAGGCCTATTCCATTATCGCTGAACAGAAACTTCGGTTGTTCAGTGCTTGGCAGCTCAATCGTTATTTTTCCTTGATGCTGTTCATCCAAGTGTTTCAATGCTGTAATTGCATCCACGCCGTTTTGAAGCAGTTCCCGAATAAATGTATTGGGATCGCTATACAGGTGTTCTGAGAGCAGTGCGATCATTCCTTTCAGATTGACCTGAAAGGAATAGGATTTTTCTTCTTGCATGTTTTTCTTACTTTCTCGTTTTCTTTGTCAATCGAATAGCATCATCATGTCCATTGTCTGCCGCCCGTTCAAACCACTCCAGGGCAAGATCTTCATTTTCTTCTACCCCGTCCCCCATGAGATAACAGTTGGCCAGTTTATATTGTGCGTCAGCATGATCGGCTTCGGCGGCCTTCATAAGCCATTCGACACCGTCTTGAAGGTCCATCGGTACGCCATCTCCTTCCAGCAGTTGCACCGCAACAAAGTAAGTGGCATACACATTCCCTTGCTGCGCTACTTCCATAAAATACCCATAGGCGGCTGCTTTATCGATCTCGGTACCTATTCCAAAATAATAACAACGGGCCAATCGGTAGCTCGCCTGCTGATTTCCTCGCTCCGCAGCTTGTGTATAATATCCAAAAGCTTTTGCTGGCTGTGCTTCCACGCCGATACCAAACTCATAACACATGCCAATTCCCTCCGTCAGATAGCCAAGTTTTTCGGCACGCATGTAGTAATCAAAACCTTTGTCGTATTCTTCCCGCTGATCATAGTCGAAGAAAAAGTAGTCGCCAAGCAGCACGAGTGCCTCAGCTACATTTTTTTGTGCTGCCTCTTCCAAAAGCTGAAGACCATGCGCTACATTCTGTTGCACCAAACCGGTCAAATAATATCGTCCCAATACGTAAATTGCATAAGGGAACCCCAGATCAGCAGCTTTCTTAATATTTTCCTGTGCTTTAAATGTATCTTGGTTCAATCCGTAACCATACTCATAACAGAGCCCCAGATCAGTCAAAGCCTGTACATGATTTCGTTCAGCAGCCTGTTGGTATAAAGCAATCATCCGGTCCAGATTTATCTCCGTACCTATGCCCCCCCGGTAACATCGCGCCAGTTCATATATACTATTTAGCTCCTGCATCCCGGCTCCGGTTTCAAAGGCAGTAAAAGCTGCTTTCGGTTGGGGAGCTCCGGACTGGTGATAATCATTTTCCAAATAAATACCTTTTAAATAATAGGCATAGGGATAGCCAAGATCTGCCGCACGCGAGAAATAATCAAAGGCCAATTTATAATCCGGTTCGGATTTTAATTCAGCAGCTAAACCCATTTCAGTCAGCGCAGTAGCGTTATTATATACTGCCGCTTCCTCGAAGTAAGGCAATGCAGCTGCCAGATCAGGCGCATCATTATGGATTCCATACTTTAAGAATCTGCCGACTTGATATAAAGCTTGTGGCAGTTTATCTTTTGCGGCATCCTGATAATAATCAAAGGCGGCTTTGTAATCCGGAGCCAAACCCTCGTAACCAGATTCGAGCATATTGCCTAGACGCAACTTGGCGTAAGCAATATTTTTTTCTGCCATTGCGCTGAAGCGCTGGAATGCTGATGTTTCATTCCTAGGAAGGAACTGACCTTCGAGGAGGATTTCAGCAAGTTCAACCTGTGCTTCCACATAATTATCTCTCTCGTCGAGCAGATGCAATAAAGATAATCCCTTTTTGATGTCCTGCAGCGCGTTCTGATAGAGATAGAGACAAGCAAGACGATAGCCTGCATAATTGTTATTATAATCGTATGCTTTCTGGAGATACCACAGCGGTTCTTCGAAATCCTGTTTTTCCCTATTTTCATTGCCTAATACCTGAAGTTTGATAAGTGCTATTTGCACCGCAGCATCCATCATTCCGTACTCAAATAACTCTTGATATTCCGGTATAAGAAGCTCCTGTTCAATTAAGGAAGCCGCCTCCGCACGTTTTATTTCATTCAGCACAAATCTGCAGTAACGAGATTCAGCCATCGCAATACCCTCTTCCAGTGTTTGCAGGCGTTTTTCCTTGTCCTCTTTACGCGCATAGTAAAATTGGAGCGCCTCATAATAATGGCGCAGTAGTTTCCTCTCCGGAGACTGCTTGAGCACCTGTATACGGTCAATGATTTCTTCGTATTTATCGGTCCAGACATCGATATGGGCAGCATAAGCTATTCCCCAGCGATCTCCGCCCAACGCGAGCTCATCCAGTTCGGCCTTGGCGCTATCGCGGTCGATAGCAGCCAGCATGCCTAAATAGTTGTAATATAAATAAAGCGGTCTTGCCCATTCAACACCCACATCGATGCCTCTCTTCAAATACAGGGAAGCTTTTTCTTTATCCACCACATGTCGGCGGCATAAAATATGCTGTAAGCCAAGCTCCACCCATGCATGAGGATTGATCGCAGCATAGCGCTCCAATATTGTCCGTATTTTATCAATAAAAAAGGAATAATCCTCTTCGTTCAGATATACGTTTGCTACAAAATCAGTTCCTTTTTCAAATAATGCATCATAAAGTGCAGCCGCACTGGGTTGCTGCAAGTTGTGCTCAAAATAAATCAGGACATCAAGCCATATATCGGGCGTAATGCGTTTCGAAAGGTCAACTGTCAATTGATGTTCAGCCGATTGCAATGCGGCAACTTTAATAGAATATTCTTCACTTAACTTCATATATGATCGTATGTACTACTTGTAAAACATGCTTTTTATACTCTTCAGGCGCCAAAAAGCAACAAAAACTTTGCCACTGTATCGTACAGTCAATTCCGCCTATTATAATGCAACTATATTGCTTTTAAAATCTTTTCTCTATATTTGTTGCAACTTAATTGCAATACATACAAGTTGGAATACATATGGATTGCACGACTTACGCTTTACGAATCGAATCCACATAGATGAATAGGTATATTATTTTTTCAATTATCGCAGCACAACAACTATTTTTTCCTTGCTATGGACAGGAGAAGAGCATCGAGCTTGAAGAAGTTAAAGTAGGCGGGCGACGTTATCACCGCGCAGCAGAGGGCGCATTATCGATCCAGCTGTTGACTGCCGACTCTATACAAAAATACCAAGGCGGGAGTTTAATGCAGACATTAAGCCGACTTCCCGGTGTCAGCGCCATCGGCATAGGTGCCAATCAATCTAAACCGCAAATTAGAGGGCTCGGATTTAATCGTGTGGCCACGGTAGAAAATGGCATTAAACATGAAGGCCAGCAGTGGGGATTGGATCATGGACTGGAAATCGATCAATTCAGTGTGGGAAGTGCCGAGGTACTTAAGGGGGCCAGCTCATTTCTCTATGGCTCAGATGCTATTGGGGGTGTGGTTCGGTTAGCACCGCCAGCGGAACTACAGAAGACAGGTTTTAAAGGGCAGTTTAACCTATTGACAAAGTCAAACAACGCGACTTTTGGCGGATCGCTACAAGCACAGGGTAGAAAGGGGAATTGGGTATTTGGAGGCGGATTCACGCACCTGGAATATGGCGATTACCGAGTGCCCACAGATACTGTCTATGTCTACAATTATGCGGTACGCCTGAAAGATCGGCATGTTCGCAACACAGCAGGACGAGAAACACATTTTCAACTACGTGGTGGATATCTATCGGATCGTTTTTCTTCGATTTTCTACCTGAGTAATTATCATACAAAGCTTGGCTTCTTTGCCAATGCGCATGGCTTGGAACCGCGGGGCGTAGATACAGCTCTTTATGACAAATCCAGTCGTGACATTGGTTTCCCTAGCCAGACGGTCAATCACCTGAAGATTATTAACCGCAACTTTATCGATCTGGATAAGCATAAGCTTTGGATAGACCTGGGTTATCAGAAAAACTACCGCCAAGAGTACAACAATTACAACGCGCATGGTTATATGCCTCCCGTTTATCCAAACGATATGACTGTCCCGATCAATTTGGAAAGGTTGTATGACAAACGGGTCTATAGTATCACTGTAAAAGACCAATTTGAGTTGGCCAGACATCGACTTACCCTAGGTGCAAATGGAGAGTATCAGGACAATCGGATCGATGGCTGGGGCTTCCTCATCCCCTCATTTAACCAAAAAGCAATGGGCCTATTCGTATTCGATCAATACAAGCTCGCGGACCAAACGATGCTGTACGGGGCGTTGCGTTACGATTACAGCCATATTCAGACGTCACCTTATCGGGATTGGTTCGAATCACAGCTGGAAGACAATCAGTCGGGAAGAATAGTTCGGGCTTCAGCGCTCAGTCGCCGTTTCAATAGCCTGGTTTGGTCTTTAGGAGCGGCACATCAATTCGGAGATCTGGAAACAAAAATCAATGTAGGAAAGAGTTTCAGGGCTCCTATTGCACAGGAGCTCGGTGCTAATGGTGTCAACTATCACTACTTCAGTTATGAAAAAGGCAATCAATCCTTGTCCCCCGAACAATCCTACCAGCTGGATTTATCATTGACCTGGAGTCCCAAAAAAGTCTTTGTCGCCTTTACGCCGTTCTTTAATTACTTTTCCAATTATATCTACCTCAACCCCACGTCGCGCTACGATCAATATTATGGTGCTGGCAATCAAATCTTTGAATATATGGAAAGCCGTGTTCGCCGCTATGGAGCTGAATTGAAGCTCAGCTATCAGCCTTTGAAACAATGGAAAGTAGAACTATTGGGCGAATTTGTCCGATCAGAACAACTATCGGGTGCAAAGAAAGGCTATACACTTCCGTTTTCTCCGGCGCCTTCAGCGTTGATGGACATCAGCTGGACAGCAAAAAATAGCAAACATTTTAAAGAGACCTACCTTTCCGTCGATTGCAAATGGACAGCTGCGCAGCATCATATTGTTCCGCCAGAAGAGTCCACAGCAGCTTATCAGGTCTTCAACTTTCGAGCAGGAACACAGCTTCGGTTTTCGGGATCTGCCCTCCAATTACGCTTACAGGTTCAAAATCTATTTGATAAGAAGTATATGGATCATACCAGCTTTTATCGGCTGATCTCATTGCCTGAACAGGGGAGGAATTTTATGCTATCCGTTGGAGTTCCCTTTGGAAAACAGTCCAGATCATAACATGAATCACCGTGAACGAAGAATAAAAATAACATCTACCGAAAGACAACCGCTTTAAATAAGCCTTTGATCGCAATGAATTACGTGAATCGAAGCGTACAGTAAACTCTTATACAATTTTGTAACGAAGACACCTGAATAACCGAACATCACACAGGCATGCTAACAATAAAAGATATACGAATGAATAAAAATTTAAAAATGAAAGGATCTCCTATGAAAACAGTCCAAAAATATACACTTATCGCGGTGTTACTTACGACGGCCGTTGCCTGTAAGAAAGATAAGGAAAGTATCGACACCGAAAAACCGGTCATCGCCATCGATTCCGAAACAGCCTTTCCAAAACAGTGCAGCACCATTAAACGGGGTACGAGCTTTACTTTCCGCAGTAAGCTATCCGACAATGTAGCGCTCGGAAGCTATAGTATTGATGTACACCACAATTTTGACCATCATTCGCATAGCACAGAAATCGGAGAGTGTACTATAGAACCTATCAAAACGCCTATCAAACCCTTTACTTTAGTCAAGACCGTCACTATTCCGGGGCAACCTCAGCAATACGATGCCGAATTAAAGATTGATGTACCAGCCGATATCGATCCCGGCAATTATCATTTTATGATCCAGGTGACCGACCTGGCGGGATGGAGCAGCCAAAAAGGAATCAGCATCCGTATACTCGAATAATACCATACATATTTATCAACTCAATTTAATTAAATCCATTTTACATGAAAACTAGAAACATTCGCTTCTTCTTCCTGTTAAGTACAATTCTTTTCGGTTTTTTATCATCCTGTAAGAAAGATAACGAGGAAATTCCAGCACTTGCAAAGCCCCAGATCAGCGCACTCGAAATCGGCAGTGGCAATAACAAAACTGTTCAGGCAGGATCAGACCTTCATCTTGAAGGTGATATTCTTGCCGAAGCACTCATTGCTAAGATCGAAATAGAGGTTCATCAGGAAGGTGGTGGTCAATATAAGTTCACAAAAGCCTATACGGATGGGAAATACATGGGTGTAAAAAATGCGACATTTCATGAACACATCGATGTTCCGGCAGATGCACCCGCAGGAGCTTATCATTTTCATTTTACAGTAACCGACAAAGCCGGAAATACAACTACAATAGAATCGCCATTAACCATACAAGGTACAGATGCCAAAGTTGCCTATAAGCTTATATTTACGGAAGTAGCCGGCGAAGCCCATGGCGACCATTTCCATGATCTTGCCGACAAAGAAAAGGTAGAACCAATTGTTATCAGCTTTGATGAGAAGGGAACAGCATTGGCTGGAGGACATGCTCACCTCCATCCCGCAGGTATCTATAAAGTTGAATTAAAACAATTTGATGCTTCTTCAAAAGAAATCCAGGGGCAATATATTGTCAATAAAGCAACAGCAGACTACTATAAGGCATTCCTTACAGGTGGTTCTTTTGTTTTAAATCCGAATAGCAGTACAGGAAGCGGAGCAATCTTTCAAACGAAAGAGGCGACCTACGGTGATGGCACTGCAGTCAACGGAGCAACGGAGACCACAGGAATCATCACGTACTTTACAGCAGGAAAAGATAATGAAGGCGAAAAAAATGTAGTCTTTGTACTTCGCAAATTTAACGATGCAACCACAAAAGCAAAAGTTACCCGTGCTGATTGGAACTCTTCGGATTATGTCGCTAAGTTTGCTGGTCAGGATCTCATAAAGCTATCTTTTGAACTTCATGCAGAGGAAGGAGAAGATTAGTCCCAAAACAAAAAACCGCCTTGCTATTCACAATTTGTTGGCAAGGTGGTTTTACACAGGTCATTTTCCCGACGTCCGCAGTTGGCAAAATCATCAAAGCGTTATTTTTTACAGCAATTGGCTTAGTCCCTTACCTTCGTAAGCACATTTCCCTGTGGATCGAGTACCAGCTTCCACTCCTCTTTGCCATTTTTCACTTCAAACGCATAACTCACTTTCTGCTCAGCGGTAATCTTTTTTGCGTCTTCAATGCGATAGCCCGGAAAATCTCTCTTCACCCGGTCCAGCACACTCTTCGGCAAATCTTTTTTGTTGATTTCAGTTTTATACCGCAAAACTTTTCCGTTATGCTGAAACCAAGCTTCCTGGTCTGTACCAAATAAGCCCGTTTCAAATTCCACTTCATACACGTTACCCTTCACCTCCCACTCCACTTTTTTGGCTTGTGGAAATTTCTGTTGGAAACTGTTCACCACCACAGCGGGCACTTGACTTTGTGGTATATCTTGCGCAATAGCTCCTGTTGTCGTCAGTGCAAGCACGAATGCACTCCAGATTAATTTACAATTCATGATTCTATTTTTTAGTATACTACAAAGGAAAAAAGCGAATCTGTAAAGATTTGGGAACACTTGCCTGATCCAGAAATATTTTCTAAGGGAACATATTTACCTGAAAGCTATGCTGGTTATTTTCATACTGGTAGACGATTACAAAACCATAGAGGTGACAGATGGCCTGCACAATGGCCAGCCCCAAGCCAGTACCTTTGGATGCTGCTTCTGACTTATAAAAACGGGAAAATACGAGGTTAGCATCCAAGGCGGCATGTGTACTCGTATTGGACACGGTCAGTCCTTCGTTCGTTATACGGATATTCACCTCACCCCCCAGTTTATTGTGGAACAACGCATTCCGCAGGAGATTTGACACAACGATGTTGGCTAAAGCACTGTCCATTTGCACGCTCAGCTGATCTTCTTGAACAACATTTATGCTTACCTTTTTAAACGCAGCAATAGCCTCCAACTCCGCCACAATATTCAGCACAAGGGCATTGAACGGAAGATCCGCGTTGTGCAAAAATTGTTTATTCTCAATTTTACTCAGCAGCAACAAGGATTTATTGAGGCGAACAAGCCGCTCGGCAGTTGCTAATACTGCTGCCACAGTCTCCGCCTGTTTCTGGTTTAGCCCCTCCGTCTCCGCCATGATTTCCAATTTGTTGATCATAATGGCCAACGGTGTCTGTAATTCATGCGAAGCATTGCCAATGAACTGTTTTTGCTGTTCATAGCTTTCTTCGTTATGGCGAATTAAAGTAGACACAGCTAGCTCGAGATCTTTAAATTCCTGGATCTGCGTATCCATAGCAGGCTTCTCCTTGGTTTTGCCCAAACGGAATCGTGTCAACTGATCCAAGAAAGTATATAATGGTCCCCATAAACGTTGTATTACGACTTTATTGATGGATACGATACTGATGACCAACAGAACAAATAAAATAACAACGGAATAAAAGAGATTCTTGATCAGATCACTTTCTTCGATCATCGAGTTGATGATCGAAAGTTCATAATAATGTCCTTGATGTTCGAATGCTGTCGTCAACATTCGGACGGGTTCCAGTTCCGGTTCGGGATCATCATCGTCCTGCATATACAACATGGTGTCCTTATAAACGTTTTGCATCTTGAGAGCTTGTTCTTCGGAGATCTGCCGCACCTTATAGTTATTTACCCCAAACTCCAAATCTGGAGCTACAGTGGGATTGCTGGAAAGCTCCTGGATAATGAGCCGTTTTTGGTTTTCGAGTTCCTCGTCGATATTATCGTGGATCACCTCCAGCATAAATAAATAAAACAGGGTTGACCAGAGCGCGATGACAACCAGCACAGAGATCGAAAGATACTTTAGTGTTTGGTTGGCTAATTTCATTTTTCGACAAGTTTATAACCGATTCCGTACACCGCTTCGAAATCCACATCAGCATGATTAGCCAAGAATTTTTTGCGTAAGTTTTTTATTTGTGAATAGATGAAATCAAGATTATCCGCCTGGTCCGTATTATCACCCCATACATGTTCTGCCAGTGCACTTTTGCTGACCAGTCTATTTTTGTTCAATAAGAAGTAATTGAGCATATCAAATTCCTTCCTATTTAAAGGTACAGGCTCCTGCCCAATGAATAAGCAGCGTTCATTGAGGTCCAACACGATGTTGCCCATTTCCAACGTATGCTTACCTTCCCGTTGTTTCCTTCGCAGCACAGCTTTAATCCGTGCGTTCAGCTCCGCAATGTGAAAGGGTTTTGTCAAATAGTCATCGGCTCCAAGCTCGAGTCCCTTTAGCTTATCATCCAAAGAATCCTTTGCCGAGATAATAATTACATTATCGGACTTACCTTCATTTTTGAGCTGATCGAGGATCTGCAGACCATTTCCTCCAGGCAGCATGATGTCGAGCAATATACAATCGTAGTCATATACCGCAACCTTTTCAAGCGCTGCCCGGTAATCTCCCGCGGTTTCTACCGTATATTCTTCTTTGATTAATGACGCTTTGACTATTTCCCTTAAATCTTCTTCATCTTCAATTAGGAGTACTTTCATCTTACCTTCTTTAACGCAATGAGAACCTTTGTAAACAGCATCGATATGCCAACTATAAATGACAATTCACACACACAATTGTTTCTGACAAAGATACCTTGAATTTGGGAAAGATTTAGGAATACACTGCTGGCCTCCTATTTTAAACTGACATCCAGGTAAACCGAATGACGTCCGTAGGTATCATAAAACGGTTTATAAAGCACATCGTCAATGTAAAATTCCAATGTTTCGGGATTCCCTTTAATCGACGTAGCAATATCGTTGGCGTTTAAGGTTACTTTACGCCAGTCTTTTCTTGCTGCAGGTTCCTGGGCTGCCAATAAGATCGGCCCATAAAATAGGCTGGCAATATTGGGCTGATCCATAACTGGCTCCAGATGAAACTGAAATGGCATTTTAAGAGCGATCACATCGCCATCTTTCCAGCTACGGTTTAAGGTCAGGTAAGTTCCCGGCTCAGCCTTGATTTTTTGATTGACACCATTGATTGCAACAAAAAATCCCTTCGTTGCCCAGCTTGGCACCCGCACATGAAGTTCAAATTTGCCATTCCCCTTTATCTTAAGCGATGTTTGATCCGCTTTCGGGAAACTTGTTTGTTGCTCGACGCTGATTCCGCGTTCTGTCCAATGTAAAGTAGAAGGAATATACAGATTGACATACAGCGCCTGATCATCCTTGCTCCTAAAATAGATCGTATTCTGCAATTTGGTACTGCTCTCAATAGCCGTACCGTTGCAGCAGGTAAAGCCTTTCATATCAGCATTTCCAAACTGCTTGATAGATCCCGCGCGTAAAGGCACATGATACGTATTTGCTGGACTATTTTCTGCAACAGACGCTAAGATGTGATTGTATAATCCACGTTCATAATAATCCATCAACTCTGCGCGCTGATCGAACATAAACAGGTCACTTGTCAATTTCAACATGTTATAGGTTGCGCAGGTTTCGTTCTGCCCACCTGCAGAAAATCCATTTTCATATAATGTCGCCGGCTCGCTAATAAAACATTCGGCATTGGCCGGATTTCTTGCCCCAGCCACACCACCGATACTATACATATAATCGTTGGTGGCCTTATACCAAAAGTTGTCCGCTATTTTATAATATTGAGGCTCATTGGACACCCGATATAGCTCCATACTGCCCACAATTTGAGGTATATGCTGATTGGCATGTAGCCCTCTAAAAGTATCTACATTTTTGGCCAGTCCATGTGCATGCGCTGCATTGCCGTAGAACATATCAATATTGTCAAATAAACGGGCGGTTTTTAAATAGTTCTCTTCACCCGTTATACGATATAACCTTGCCATCACTTCATTCATCCCGCCAAATTCACCGGCGATATAGGTGTTCCACATTTTGATCAGTGTGTCGGTCGGGACTTGATTTAAACGTGTATACACCCAGTTGCCCATTCCCTGAGCGATCTCTAATGCTTTTTTATTTCCACTTACTTCATAAACATCCAGCAGGCCGGCCAAGATCTTATGCAGGGTATAATAAGGAGCCCAAATTTGGTTCTTCTGCCCGCCATATTTTGCGCCATGCTCGAGCATAATAAACTGATCCGGGGGATAGGCACTGATAAAACCTAGCCCCCAGTTCCAATAATCTTTACGGATTCCTTCGTCACTCAGGTCAGAATCATAAGTCGATTTACCGGGACCATAAGGTACCGCAGCAGGATCTGCGACATAAGCCTGCCCCGCTTCTTTCTCTAACCTCGGTGCGCCCGACAACTTTGACAAGGCATAAAGCACGTTGACCATGGTATCCATCTTTCCCATAAATTTTGACTGGAGCGCTTTATCATACCCTGTGCTCGCATAAGCTTGTGCAATTGCCGTCAGGTAATGTCCTGTAGCATGTCCCCGCAGTTTGATATCCTTGCTGTCCCACACTTCCAAGGGCCGCGCACCTGCCGGTTGCTTCTGCCCAAACGCATGACGAAACATATAAAGGAATGAATTGGGATCCGATTTTGCCAATGTATCAATGAATTTATTCCGATTTTCAATAAACTTCGTTTGATGATGCTTTACATCCGTATTAAGGGAAACCTGATCCAAATGAAATGCTTCCAATTTTAAGTTAGGCAGGTTGGACTTTACCTTCCCTTTAACTGTAATGATGGCTTTCGGTTTCAGATCAGTCCCGGGAACACGCCCCGTGACAGTGTAAGCTGTTTGCTGCGAGACGGCACTATTGTCGGTTGGTGCAGGCCACAACACACGCACTTTCGGTCCTACCATACCGTCTTTATAGGTTCCGGTGACATAACTCGGCAATCGGGGCAGCTCACCAACCTCCGTTTCCACGGTCACGTCTGTTACCCCCGTTAAAAAGGCATTATAAAGCTCTGCTTTGTTCATTGGAAATCGCGGTAAGTCATCCTCAGCCTTACCCGTAGAAGTAATATCTTCACGAACACCCTTCAATGCATTTCTGTATACCATGCCGATCTGGTTTCGATTCAGTGGCACACGATAAATGCGAAAATCATGCAACAGTGCATTTAAACTTACACTGCCCCCCAACAGGGATTTTCCGATGTATAAAGTCCTCTTACTACCCGTCTGTCCAAAAACTTCAGCCAACTCCTGTGGGATATTTTTAACCTCTCCAGCAGGCATACCATCCAAATAAGTTTGCATAGCCCCTGAAGCTATGTCAACCACAATGGCCAGATGCACCCATTTGTTTAATGGCACAGCCGAAGAGACGGCATTTTTTACGTCGGCCTTCTTTGGGGCGATTATCCCCATGTAGCCATTTTGCTGCGCTGTCCCTGTTGGTGTTCCAGCAAAATGCCGGGCGATGTCTTGTCCAAAATCGAATAAATATTGCCCAGACTGCGCGGCACGTAAGTACATCCAGCCTGTTATACTGATCGACTCGAGATCATTGAGCACTTGCGGTGGAAGTACGACAAAATCATCCTTTCCTCCTGCCAGAGACAGCACCTTTATAAATTGCTTATCTGGCACAAACGAAGCTTTTGTGCCCTGAAATTTACCGTGTAATCCATTGCGCGACCAATCCTTAAAATCCCCATCAAAGACATAACGGGCCACCATGCCTGTCTCACCAATACCATCCAAGATCTGATCTCCACTCTGTGCCACAGCTATAGCTGTCGTTTTGATAAAAATCGTAAGAATTGCTGCAAAATATATCGTATATCTTTTCATATCGCTATTTATTATTCGCTAATGATTTAATGTTTAATGATCACCTTCTAGCTGGATGAACGCTGTCACCGTATCCTTTCCTTATATTGTCGTCAAAAGATGACAAACAAGATAAAAAGCGGCCTATTAAGCCTCCAAAGTCGAAGAATATGTTTTGTATTGCTGTCTATTTGACATTTATAAAATTAATGACTCTACATCATTAAACATAGGTTTATTTTAGCCGATATTCTCCAGATTTTAACTACCGTCCGTCGCGTCTACTGTCGTCCACGGGCCCAAAAATCCCACCGTTCCCTCGCAGAGGTAAAAATGCCACTTGCTATGCACAAACTAAGCGGATGTAAAAAGTCACTTTACTATCCCCATACTAAGTCGATGTAACACCACCACTATACTATGCCCATACAAACCTATGCAAACTCAGCGTGCTATGACCGATTACTCCGTGGTATTTTGTATTTTAGATTCGATATGATCTACTATGGATAAACGAAATTCAAAAATTTGGGCACCAGTAATCAGTCTGGATGGTTTCCGCAAGGAACAGACTGCAGGGCGCGACGAACTCCTATTTAATGAACTGCATGGCGAACGGCTTATCGACAAACCGCATAAACATGACTTTTTTATCATAAATCTGTTCGATAAAGCATCGGGGGTTCATACCATCGATTCGATTGACCATGTCATCAAAGATCATCAGGTTCATGTGCTCTTTCCCGGGCAAATGCACAAATGGCACGTCTATGCGGGTACTGTAGGCTATCAACTCATGATTGAACGATCTTTTTTTGAACACTTTGCTCCATTTTTCCGCTTTTCATTTACCAATTACCAAAACCATCCCGTCATTGACCTCACTGCAGATGCTTTTGCACAATTGCATTATGAATTCGAATCTGTGAAGCAGGAGTTAAAAAGAGAAAATTCACTTATTCCATTGATAACCGCCCGAGCGGGAGTCATTGCTGCGATTGTAAGCCGCGAGGCGGAGTCTGCCTTCACCGAATTCAAAGTCTATCAATCTGTTCCACGACTGGCGAAGTTCAATATGCTCATTGATGAATTCTTTAGGGAGCAAAAGCTCGTGGCTTTTTATGCCGAAAAGCTTCATATTTCGCCCAATTACCTCAATATACTGTGCAAAAAAAATCTGAAAATATCAGCCACACAACTTATTCACCAACGGATCAGCATTGAAGCCAAACGTCTTTTACAAAGCACAGAGCGATCCATCAAAGAAATTGCCTTTGAATTGGGTTTTGCAGATCAAGCTTATTTTTCGAACTTTTTTAAACAGCAAACCGGAGCAAGTCCGAGCGACTTTAGAGAAAATATTCATGTGGAGGGAGCACCTAAGTTCCTTGAAAGCAAAATCAAAAAAAGATAAATCACACAAAGA
This sequence comes from Sphingobacterium sp. UBA2480, assembly GCF_002341965.1. Classification (NCBI taxonomy): domain Bacteria; kingdom Pseudomonadati; phylum Bacteroidota; class Sphingobacteriia; order Sphingobacteriales; family Sphingobacteriaceae; genus Sphingobacterium; species Sphingobacterium sp. UBA2480. Next base: position 42,713 of record NZ_DDPA01000008.1, read on the forward strand.
ATGGCAGAAATATCCCAGCAAAAATGGGATACCGGCTATGTAACTTTGTAAAAGACTGGTAGACTTTTTATTCCGGTCACAAAATAACATAATAGGAAATAAAATGAAATCAACGGCCCTTTCTCGCAAGGAATTTATCAGAAACTCTGCGCTAGCACTTGCGGGTGCTACATTCATCCCGGGAATGCTATTTGCAGAAAATCGACATCATATGGCTCATCAAGGACTTTTGAGTGGCTACCAAGGTAAAAAAAGCTATACGTTGAAAAACGTGCTATTGGAAACCGGATTTGAGTACGATGGTGATGGTAATGAAACCGCAACAAAGACCGGTCTTTTTTCCGTTCAGATCACAAACGGGAAAATCAAAAATATCAGTGCCAACAGCAACAGTGCCGATGCGATCGATGCAAAAGGGCTTTTGATGCTACCTTCTTTTAAAGATATGCATATCCATTTGGACAAAACCTATTATGGCGACAAATGGCAGGCCGTAAGACGTGGCCCGGGGGGGGTAAAGGGCATGATTGCTCTCGAACAGAAAATTTTGCCCGAACTGCTTAAAAACTCCACCCATAAAGCAGAAAAACTAATCGAACTGCTACAATCCAAGGGCACCGCCTTTGCACGTAGCCATGTCAATATTGAACCCACGTCCAAACTAGATTCTTTACATCATCTACAGCTGGCGCTTGAAAATAAGAAAAATGGATTTGGCGCTGAATTAGTTGCTTTTCCACAACACGGTGTCTTCTATACCGATTCGGTGCCTTATCTGAAGGAAGCAGCGAAAACCAATATTGATTTTATCGGTGGGGTCGATCCCTTTTCCATTGATGGCGCTATTGAAAAAACAATGGATTTTACGGTTCAACTGGCTTTAGATAACAACAAAGGAATTGACATTCACTTACATGAATCTGGAGAATCGGGTTTGAAAACTGTAGAATACTTAATTAATAAAGTAAACGAGAATCCGGTTCTCAAAGGCAAGACCTACCTCAGCCATTGTTTCGTGCTCGGTCGACTGGAAAAAGCCAAACAACAGGAAATGGCCGAGAAACTTGGTGCTGCACAAATCGGTATCGTGTCTACGATCCCATTCGGTGGCTTAATTATGCCTATTCCAACGCTTATGGAAAACCACGTTAAGGTCATGACGGGCAATGACAGCATTGTAGACCATTGGAATACTTTCGGGACAGGCAGTGTACTACAAAAAGCTAATCTTGCAGCTCAGGTATACGGCCAGGCTACCGAATTTGCGCTATCCCGTATGCTGAAACTTGCTACCGCGGGCCCTACTCCATTGGATGACAAAGGCAATATGCAATGGCCAAAGGTCGGCGACAGTGCAGATATTGCCTTCCTTGATGCGAGTTGTTCGGCAGAAGCTATTTCAAGAATATCGCCCGTAAAATCACTTATCTATCAAGGAAATCTAGTTTTCTAGCCCTAAGACAAAGCCGTAAACGATTCATGACTTCAGCTTGGTTGCCAAAACAACCCAGCTAAAAAACTATATCTCCTATGAAAACCAGAAAGGTTCGGGGTAATCATTACCTTCGGACCTTTTATTTATGCTTTAAACCGCTTTATAATCCATGGTTCAATCCGGTCGCTTAGCAGATGAGCAACCACAAGCGTAAAACCAATAACAGCCGAAAGCAACAGGTATTTGTTTAAATAGGGGTGCAGATGGTTAAAAATGATAAAGCCGATGTGTTGATGGATCAAATACAGCGGATAGGTCAACATGCCAATTTTAACGAATTTCGGCGAATTGATCGCCTGGAGCTTTTTACAGGAAACCAGCAACATAAGCAGGTAAAACACAACGATGGTCGCTCCAATAATATAAGAAGAAAAGTCGCTGTGGAAAGTCCGTTCCAGCCAATGAATGCGCCCCACGGCACCATCGATGGAAATATACAAACACCAAGGTAAAGCCACAAAATGCTGGACTTTGGCCCCATGTAAAAACAGCTGACAAAATATAATTCCAGCAATAAAGTAGGCGCTCCAATCGAGCAAAAAGAACTCGTGGAGTGCGTCATAAATTTCCGAAGGCCCAACAAAAAAGCGCAAGCTGGACAATAGCAGCCAAAAATACACCAGGTAATCTAAACTTATTTTTTTAAATTGATTCAGAATAAGGAATAAGGCGATGATCAGGTAAAATTTCAACTCTACATAGAGCGACCAATAAGCGCCATCGACATCCCCCTGTCCCCATAGTTTTTGGACCATGGTTAGATTGGCCAATAGCTGTGTAAATGTGACATGATAACGTGGTGCGCCCCAAAAATAAGAAACGGTAAAAGTCAAAAGCAAACAAATCCAATACATCGGATACAAACGCTTGAAACGGGAATAGCAGAACTTACGCAACGAAAGATGCTTGATGGAAAAAGCGATCACAAAACCACTGATGATAAAAAATAAGTCTACGCCCAGGTAGCCATATTTAAAATATTCTCCGAGGCCATCGAAAACCAATAGCGACATATTTCCGGCAGCATACCCCCGATATAAATAATGATATAATACGACGGCAGATGCTGCGATAAAACGAAACAGATCGATTTGGTAAATTCTTTTGGACTCAGACATTTGGCTGCAAATATACGCTGTTTTTCGACAATTTTCAGGAGCGAACACACGCCATACAACAGATGCCATATCACCCCCTCTCACTCAACTTTATAACATCATTATGTGACTTGTTTACATTGTATTTAGCACCGTTGCTAAGTAACTTTACTAGAGTTTAATCCCATAAAATAGAGGAAATTATGAAAAAGAACCTATTTATACCCCTCATTGCACTTGCAGCCCTATGTTTTGGAAATCAAGCCAAAGCCCAAGTGACGGCGACCTCCCAACCTGTCACAGTCAATATCAACTTGACAGATGCCATTTCGATTACATTGGGTGCAACCCCGACAGTTAATTTTACATATACCACTGCGGCAGATTATACCGCATCAAAAACTGTTGAAAAAGCGGGCCATTTTACTGTAGTGAGTAATAAACCGTATAATCTTACTGTCGCTGCCACGGCTGCATTTACGCCTGCTGGAGGACCTGCGCTAAATATTGTAACAGTTAATGTACCGTCAGGGAGCGCAAATGGAGGTAGTCCTGTGGCAAATGTACCGTTAAGTACAACAGCGGCATCGCTGGTGACCAATTCAACAGCTTCTACAGGGGCAAGTTATACCGTAGATTATACCATAGCCAATCCAGCATCGCTTTTGAATCTTGGCGCATCGGCCTATAGTACAACAGTCACTTATACAGCGACACAACTCTAACTAGAAAGATAATTTTATCCGTGCGATATTATTTAACACTATTCGTCCTTTATATTTGTAATACCCTGGTCTATGGACAGGGTATTTCAATATCTCCATCCCGCATTTTTTTTACCGGCGAGCCAGGACAGACCGTTTCTCAGGTCATTACGTTTAGCAACACCTCGAACGCGGAGCTCAATTTTGTCGCCAATCTGAAAGATTGGGATCGCGATTCGATTGGGGTCAAAAAATATTATTCTCCAGGGCAAAAACAGCAATCCAATGCGGCATGGCTTACGCTCTCAGAAAACACGGTGCGCCTGGCTCCGGGAGAGACCAAATCGGTGAATCTTTCTATGACGATCCCCAAAGATCCAGCTCCGAACCAGCTAAGCAACACGATGCTTTTTTTCACACAAGTTAAAGAACAAAAAGCAGCTGTTCAACATGGCCTTAGTATGAACGTGCTTATTGAGGTAGGCATTCAGGTTTATCATACTCCTTCCGGATTAAATCCTGGAGATCTGGAATTCCTTGCTTTTGAGGATAGGCATATTATTCCAAGTCAGACGGGGCAATCTGTGCGCCGGATGGATGTACATGTTAAAAATACAGGACAGATTAATAAGGATGCTTATGTACGTTTTGAGCTAACCAATACAGAAACGGGAGAGGAAATCCCTATTAAGGCCGTCGCTATCGCGATGCTCCCGAGCTCGGATCAATGGGTGCAAATCGACCTTCCGGAGAAACTTGCTGCAGGGCGCTATCTTGCCGTCGCCATATTAGATGCGGGCAGCCAATATGATTTAAAAATTGCAGAAAAAGAAATTACATATTAAGCGCAATGTTGCGGTTTGTTTCCTGGGCTTCTTTAGCTTCTCTGGGCATCATATTCATGCACAAACGACGTCCATCACCTTACCGCAAGCCAATATACAGGCGAGAACCGACTATAATACGGCTATTAACGCGGGCAACTATACAAGTGTAATCACCTTACTTCCTTCTTTTTCAGTAAAATCAACTGCAGCGACTTTTACCAGCACAACCAGTGGAAGTTTTCCGGCCAGTTTAGTGCATATGAAACTTTCGAGTATTGGCAGTCTTGTATTACTTGGGTTGGGCACAAATAATGAAGTCGCCCTATCAACTGGTGGCGGTGTACTCTATGCGGCTGTAGCTAGTGTCGCTTCGGGCGCGGTAACCGCCAATGCACGCATTGCTACAGCGAGCCAGACTTGGACTGCAGGGGTATTTACAAATGATGTCAGCTTTTACACGCAAGGAGTATTGGCGGGGTCTATCTCTCCAGCAAGCTTCACGCTATCCATCACCATCCCCGGATTTATCAGTCCCCCAAACAGTATAGGAACAACGAATATAGCTGTAAACGATCTTAGTTTTTACCGTTCTGCCAATGGAATCAGCGCCAATCAGATTATACCCGTATCAAGCACATTACCTTACGTCCCAAGTATCCGAACAAGCAGCGCTCAGTTTAGTTTTAGTACTGGCCTTCCCTACAATACATTGCCTGTTTCACCTGTCTCCACAGTGAGCGCCACACTAACTGGAGTCGGCACAGCAACCTCGGCCATTTTGTCGACCAGTGATCAAACATTGACAAGCGCTGCAGGAATAGCTGTCCCTACCAACAACAGCAGTTCGATCACACATACATACACAATTAGCGCCGCATCCTTAAAAAGCAATTTTATACAGGCCGGCACCTACACTGTCCCTCTCACTTATACCTGGAACAAGTCGTCCTCGGCCACCTATCCTACAACACCGGTACAGGCGCAGGCCAGTGGGAATTTAACTATTGTGGTCAGCGACCTCGGAGAAATCGTCGCAAATCAGCAAACCGTTAACCTTCCTTTTACGACGACCAGTAATTATGTTAACGGAGTCAGTACAAATATGCCCAGCCATTTAAAACTGAGTAAGACAACGCCCTACAACGTATATGTTCGTGCCACTACTTCCAGTTTTACCTCTGGGGTCAATAGTATTCCACTTAGTGTTTTGCGTATCGGTCCAATGACTGGCCAAACTGGAGTAAACACAGTTACCCTGTCCACAACGGCCCAGCAGCTCATCCAAAATGCCGATCCCGTCATCGATCGCACACTCAATATGCAGTACAGCATTCCCGCTTCGCAGACCAGCAATCTGCTGGGTAAACCGGCAGGTACTTATACCGCGAATATCATCTATAGCTTTGTAGCTCCTTAAAATCTTGTAATGCCAACTTTGCGCCGTTGATCCCGATAACGCAAGGATGGAAGCTCATTCAGTCCCTCGGCTTTCACTTCTGCTTCGCAATTCGAATTTTCAATAACAAAAGGCATCCCTTCCGAATCAACCGTCAACTTATAAAAGCCTACAGGCAAATAGAAAATATATGCGCCGTCCTCGTTGGTCAATGTATTGTATTTCTTTCCCCAACGGTCAATGGCGGTGATGCGGATACCACTCAGATCAGGCTTAGACTCCAGGTATTTAGTGGCAATTAACTGTATTTTGCCCCTGGCAGATTTAGTTTTGATAAGGGGTATATCCACAGACTTGTTCTTGGTTAGCACAACGGTCGACGGTCCCTGCGAAATCCAGCCTTGATTGTTCTCCGCTTGAATTGAAAAAGAACCCGCTTCCATTTCAACAAATTTAACACGTCCCTTCGCATCTGTGATGGCAGCTTCTTTTCCGATTCGAATCAACACAGATTCTACAAGCGGCTCATCATCATCCCGGATTCCATTGTTGTTCTTATCGTCAAAACAAGTCAACGTTAAGCTATAGCCTTTATCACTACCTGTCCGTCCAAAACTCTTTTCTATCCCCACTCTGATCTGCCTGTTGTTAAACGAATAGCGATCTAGCGGCTGCGGTTGTGGCGGATTTATTGGATCTGTCATAAACAGTAATTTCCCTCTGATAAACGTATAAAAAATATCTGCAGTGAGACTCCAGTTGTCTTTCATTCGCCAACGCGCATTTCCATTGATGGACAAATTATTACTCCGCGAAAAGCCATAATAACTGTACATGGTCGCAACCTGTACCTGCAAATTATGACCGAATGCCTCAAAGTGTGTATTAGGTCCTAGCGAATACATGCTATAGTTCGAATTGGTATAGGTAGCCAAAAGATCACTCAAATAATAAGGATTGATCTGAACAAATGCATTAAAGCCAACCAGTGCATGGTCATAGTTACCCGATACCCGCAGGGAGTGAAAAGGAGCTATCGGCTTTTCTGCGGTATTTCTGTAGGTATAACCATAGTCGGTCTGAAGTGAGAAACGATGGGTTTGCGTAAAAAAATTGAGATCGACAACGGTTCTTACTGAACTCGACTTCCAGTTTACGGCATTACTTCCCAGTCCTAACCAGCTGTGATAATCAGCACCTTGCTTCATCCAATAAGGCCGCAGATCAATATTCAGTCGCCCAAGCGCCGTACGGTAACCGAGCTCATAAATTTCAATACGATTACTATTGTTAAAAAAGTAATTCCGATCGCCAATTTGATACTTGGGCCGATTATCCATAAAGCTTATTCTGGCCGAGAGACTTTTGATGTCATCCAATGGAATAACAATACGTGAATCCGACTGCAGCAGCCCTCGCCTAAGCCCTACATAATAAGGTGAGCTATAATAATTGGAACTTGAAATCTGGAACTGCTCAAAAATCCCATTATAATTTATGCCAGCAGCTAACCCCACCTTTTGACCACCAATATCGACCTTTTCAATGTTTGCACCTGCTTCCCAGGTAAGACTTTGATTCTCCGACCAGTCTTTGTATCCTTTTCCACTGAGCAAATCACTTCGGACATTGCGGTAATTGTCTTTACTGTGTAAATATGCCAGGCTACTTTCCTGGTTTTTCTCTGATTTAAACGCATACTTTAGTCCCAGCACGCCGCCGCCGGGGGAAAACGTATTCAGCTGATTCCATAGGAAATAATTATTTTGCACAGCATATACACTAATGGATCGGGACTTATCAAATTTATAACTTGCCCGCACACCTCGGCCGTTTAAATATTGATCTAGGTTTTCGTAAATATTACCAGCCTTCAGCCCCCATCTTTCAGTTTGATAATCGAGGTAACTATCGTACATCGTAAAAGCATGCTGGTCTTGAAAATAATCCATATTCATGCGATAGCTCAACGAAGTTCCCTTATTCAATTTAAGATTTCCATAGCCCTGAAGTTGATAAACATGGATATCCTGCCCCATACTCAGATAACGTAAGGCAGCCATATTGCTGTAGGGCTGATTCTGTAAGTTCATATCGGATCCAAAACGTTTCACACTCCCGACGGTCATAATGCGGACCCGATTGGCGGCCAGTTGCTTGCCGCCAGCCCCGATCGCCACCATCGACAGGTCGACATCTGTGGCCACTTTCTTGGCTCGCATATGGGCTGTAAATCGCAAAACAGATTGTCCCCCTGCCGCCAAGGTGGTTGGTAAAGTTTCCCCGATGATTTCAAGTTCAGAAGGAACATTTGCAAACTGAAGCTGAAATGTCAGTGGTACCAATCCCGTATTGACAGTACGCACCAGAAACTGTGCCTGCCCTGTAGATTGATCTATAAAATACTCCGGTTGTTCAGATTGAATCAATAGCGCTGCCTGAACATCCATTTTTGTATAAAAAATTTGCGGGGGCTGTATATTGACAGCAGCCTCTTTCGAACGCAGCCCAATACTAAATTTTTGTATTGCATCCGAGATCGTCCGCCGATCGGTCATATATTTCAAGGGAAAGCTTTTCGTTTCATGTGCCTTCAGCTGTATTAATGGTGGCAGTTTGATCAATCCCTGCAATGCCTTGGTATCGTTGGACTCAGGGCTTAGTTCAATTGTTCGATCCGTGCAGTTAACAATAATTAATTTGTTTGAGAATGTCTGTGATGGCGTGATCCGAACGGAATCGTATTCGAAATGATAGGCAATATCGTATCGTTGCTGACTTTTCGCTAGGGATAAGAAAAGCGCAGTATAGCAGAAAAGAAACACAAAAATTAAAAGGCTTCTTATTGGCATCGCATATCATTCAAGTATCCATAAAAATCAGGCTAAATTTAAAGAGATCGAAATTTAGGCAGTCACATATTCATGTAACGAATTATTAAGCGGTCAATTGGGCGATCAGTTCACCTTTACTATTGATCTGAAACTTTCTATAAATTCGCTTGATATAAATACGGACGGTATCCAAGGAAATCGCATATTTTTGGGCAATCATTTTATAACTAAGCCCCTCAATAATGCCATTAGCAATCTGCAACTCCCTTGCAGTCAGTAGATTTTCGGATTGCTTGGCGCTGAACGCCTGCTCAATCAAAGCACGATTGACAGAAGGACTAATGAAAGAACCATTTCCCAAGGTCATTGTTATCGCGTTTTTTAACGATTGCAGACATGTCTTCTTCAGCATATAGCCCACAGCGCCTTGTCTAAAGCAACTACGCACCACCTTTACATCGCAATTATTGGTCAGCACTAATATTTCGGCACGTGGAAACAGGCTCTTAACCCGTTCAACAATTAAGCTATCTTGATGATCAATATCGATAATCATCACATCAGGGATTTGGTTGCGACGGGAAGAAGCAAGTGTATCCTGATCAAACAGTACATGAATCGGTATTGTTGATCCAGATTTATCGTTTTTGGATATGTTTTCCTTTGTTTGTATCCGCTCTTTCTCATCTATGTCAATTATTCCAACTGTAATCATGATATTTCACATTTTATTAAATTGAAAACTATAAGCTTAACTAATTCTCACGCTATATTCATCCCAGTCTGATCAACCTATTGTAGTAAAGACAAACCTATTCTTAAAATTGTTTCTAAAGAAAAAAAATAATCAACAAAAAATTTAAACAAAGTGAAATTAATCACGTTAGAAATGAATTTCACAATAATTTATATACAAACCAATAAATAGGCTAAAAACGATTTATATAAATATAATTTTTATTATTTAGAAATACACATTTCTTCGATAGAAAATTAAATGTTACAACATCATCACTCATGACCACCCATAGAAGCTGCGATCCTTTTATGAACAGAAACTTAATTATATTTGAGAAAAAATACCGATGCGCCATCTATCTTTCCTATTTATTGTAATCCTAATTGTGATTTGTAACTTTCAGGCACAGGCCCAAAACAGTGGTTGGGACAAGTTGGATAAGCAGCTATCGGAGGCAAGTAACGATTCGACCCGGATATTGGCTTATTACAAAGTAGCGTCTGAAATCTACCGCAGCAATCCCAAGGAGGCGCAAGAGATCGTTTCCAGAGGATTAGGGCTCGCTACCAACAAAAGATTTGAGGCGCTGCAAATTGATTTATTAAATTTACAGGGAGTTATATACCTGAAGCTAAATAACTTCGATGAAAGTGTAAAAACCCATTTTAACGTACTCAAAAAGCGGGAAGAACGTAACGATAAGAAAGGGGTGATGCTTTCTTACCTTAACATAGGAAATGTATTTAATAAGAGTTATGATCCCGATCAAGCTTTAAAATACTACCAACGCGCACTAGACCTTGCAAAGGAACTGCGCGACACGAGGAATCGTGCCAATATATCGACCAATATTGGGAATATATATGCCCAAAACGCATTAAACGGAGAGAAGAAAGCGGATGTCGCGCATGCCATCGATTATTTAGTAAAAACGGTTGAGTTCTGTAAAGTCAATGCGCCGGATGTTGATCTTTTCAACACCTACATTTTATTGAGCTATCTCTATCTCAAGGCAGATAAACTCGAATGGAGCACCTATTATACCGATCTAGCGATAGACATCACCTCCAAGAAAAAAGATCCTGTTGGCGAAAGTTATGCGCGTATCAACCGGGCTAATATCTATGTTAAAGAAAAGCGCTTTGATCTTGCCGCAAAAGAAGTCGCTCTCATCAAGGGCATCATTGCCAAAAGCGGCTTTACCAATCTAACAGAAGATCTACAGGGAGATTTCGATAAAATAGCAAAAGCGATCAAAGATCAAAACCAACACGTCATTCTCAGCGACCAGGATAGCTTGGATCGCAAGTTTCATGAGGATGCTGCGACGCTTCGTGTGCGGATCAGGGAAGAACTTCGCGAAAAATATGAAAGTGAGAAAAAGGAGCTTGAAAACAAAAACCTACTCTTAAAAAACGCGCATGTAGAACGAGAAGCCCATTGGATAAAGTTGATCGGATTATTAACCTTTTTTGTGCTCCTGATATTTCTGGTTATGGTTCTTTTACTCGTCAAAAAGAATAGCTTATTACGTGAAGAAAAACGGAAGGTAGATCAGCAAGCCGCTGAGATCAGGCATCAACATGGAGAGCTCATCCAGGCAGATCGATTTCGGTCGAGCATCTTTTCCGTTGTATCACATGATCTACGTAGCCCGATGGCGACTTTTCAAACCTTACTCGCAGTATCGAAAATCGCGGATTTGCCAGCCAATGAAATCAAAGAAATGCTGCTTGGTATTGGTTATCAGGTAGAGGTTGCGGCAAAGATGTTGGACGATCTTTTGATTTGGTCCTCGCAGCAGATGGCCGATGAGAAGCTCGACATCCAACCGGTATATCCATTGCAGGTTGTCGAAGAATGTCAGCAGTTGTTTGCGGATAGAATTCATTTAAAGAAATTAAATGTCCTGATCGATATTCCTTCCGAGCTGACCATCCAGACAGATTTAAAACGGTTTGAGTTTATCGTCCGGAATATCATTAGCAATGCCATCAAATTCAGTCTCAGCGGGAAATCTGTTCTTATTGGTCAGCAGGAAAGCTCCGAAGGCATTATTATTTCTATTCGAGACGAAGGTTTGGGCATGGACGAAACTACCATCCGATCACTGCAGGATAAGGGATTTCAAAAGAGTTTCGAAGGAACTTTTCATGAGAAAGGCACTGGAATCGGACTTCTATTATGTCATGAATTTGCGAAGCGAATCAATTGTACAATTTCCATCGAAAGCACGATTGGCTTTGGAAGCACATTCTATATTCAAATACAAAAAAATGGATAGCTTTGCTATCCATTTTTTTGTATTTATCAATTATGCTAAATTATGGCTTTTGGTTGCCAAAAGAGATAAATGAAAAACCCGATCTATTTATCTCGTAAAAAAAGATTATATATTCTTAAAACCACCGGCGGGGGCAACAATCGAATTGGCAACCTTAAAAAAGCATACTTAAATGTTTGAAATTTGCTAAAAGCATGAATCTCCCGAGCATGTTTAAGAAATCTAATTTCTTTTTTTACATAATGAACGCCACTTCTCCTACGAATAGTTTCCAAACCATCACCTACTCTAAAATCTAAGAGCACCTCTTGTATATTATAAAATCTTGCACCTGTTTTCCACAATCGTAAAAACAACGAGTAATCTTCAAAAAGCAAAAAATCGTTATTATAATTGCCAGCTTTTAATAGTGCATCTTTTCTAACGATAATCGACGGATGGTTGAAAGGACTTCTCATAGAAATTCTCTTTATCAACTCTTGATGACTTTCTGGATTTTTCTTAAATCTCTTAAGATCCCCAGGCTCATTATTAAATTCCTCAATATTGCAACCGATAACATCAATCTCTTGATATTTTGTCAGATAATTCATTTGTTTTCTGAACCTATCAGGTCTAGAAATATCATCCGAATCCATACGCGCAATAAAATTACCGTGACAATTTAAAGCACCCAAACGAAGTGCCTCCCCAAGCCCCTGATTAACCTCTAAGGAAATTATTCTAAATAAATTGGGATATTTTTTGTCAAAAGAATCAATAATGTCATCCAATTCAGGCGTTAATGGACCATCTTTCATCAAAACAACCTCTAGCGGCATAAGAGTCTGATTAACAATACTATCCAAAGCTCTATGCAAGTTTTCGGGGAGTTCCCTATAATATACTGAAATCAGTACCGAAATTTCTTCACTCATCTTCTAACTTTAAATCCCGCAATAATTCCTTTCGTGATGTTACGTAAGTTTGTCAACCGAGGTTTCACAACCATTCCGTAAAAAAACAATTTTACAAAATATTTCACACCATTGTTGACTTTCCAATACAATGGAACATACGATCTTTTAAACAAGACAATATAGTTTCTATATTGATAAAACAAACGAAAAGAAGAAGTAACTGCTACATTAATTCCTAAAAATTTGCGGTCCCCCTCCCCAAGCATATGAAGCATAACTGTGTTTGTTGATATAAAAGAACGATATCCTTTTACCTTGGCTCTCCAACACCATTCATGATCCACGCCGTCAATAAAAAGAGACTCATCCATATAACCTACAACTTTAAAGATAGCAATCGGGAATAAACTCCCCGAACTAATAATCTGTTTCTGAATTTCCAACGTTGGGTTGTTTGCATAAAGAGTATCCTTCTTTATTCGAGGCTTGTAAGCCTTTTTTGTTTGATTATTAATTGCCTGAGGTCCTATTACGGCCACCTTCTCGCCTTCCTGACACAAATAGTCCAGATCAGAAATCAAGGTGGAAACCATTGTTTCGTTTGGAACGCTATCCTGGTCAAAAAGAATAATATGTGAGCTTCCCAAAGCCTCAGCACGTTTTATTCCAATATTCTGAGCTCCCGCAATTCCACCTTTATTATTATTATAGATATACTCAAAAGTTTTTTCCGCTTGATCCGAAAAAAAATGCGAACCAATTTCGACAGGAGAATTATCTATTAAAATTAAACTATCTACCTGATTAGCAATCAACCTTAAATTAATACCGACACTTTCCTTCTCTGGATTATATAATATTACGACTCCACAAATACTTCTATTCATAAAACATTTTAAAGATTAATAGCCCTACTCCTCAAAAACGGGTTAATAAAAACCAAGTTAGGATATTAACTCTGTCTTTACAAAGATAAGTATTATCTTACAAACCCACTCCAATTAAACAATTCTCTGTAGCTAATTAATACTCAGTGAACTGACGTTCCTGCCAGTATATTTTTTTCTCGCCATACATAAATAGAATTCAAAACAATAATGACCAAAAACTGGTTAGTATCAAGTAAATAGGGATTAGAAAAAGCATATATCAGATACAGGATATAAATCAAAACAATATAGCCCTGGCTTGACCATCTCTTGAAAACGATCATTATATTATAGAAAAAGTATGGTAGGGAAAAGAGGAGTCCAAGTTGATTGAAAACATAAATTGACTGCAATTCAAAATAAACTTCGCCTCTATAGTCACGATAAGCCGTAACTTCATTCATTGTATTGCCAAGACCGCCACCTAACAACATCGTTCCCAAATCCTTACCCCAATCTTGAAGGAGCACATTTATTTGATCTCCCCGAGTAGCTAAAGACTCATCGCTTTTCATTTCTAATGTCTCCAACACATAATCAACGATAAATGGAGATGAAAAAACCAAAACCATAACAACAGCTAGCACGCAAAGCAAATATTTATTAACATTCGTAAAATTGTTCCAATTCAAAAAACGAAATAACAGATAGGCGAAGGCAATACATATAAACGTGAAATTTCCTGAAAGAAATACACCTAGCAATAGAATAGCAACAATTAATTTTGTTCGCTTAAATAATGGAAACTCACTTGCTATAAAGAAAGAAAACAATATTAATGCGTTTCCTTTTAATTGTATTTTATAGAGGTAACCAGTATAGGAATAGACATCTCCCCATCCCTTTTCTAAAAAGAAAGCTCTTAGCGGTAAATACCCTTCAAATCCTAAAAAAAGGCTGACAACCAAAAAGACCCCCAATAGCACAAATACTTGGATGACATGTAATATAACGAATGCTCTAACCGCGTTTATATTCACCCTAATACCATAAGCGAAGGCAATAAAAACTAAAATTAAAAAAAATCGACTTGCATTTCCGATTGAATTGTGTTCAACAAAAATGCTATATAAAAAATTGATAGCAAGTGGTAAAAACACCAATACAGCAATCAATCTTAGATCTTTTACTGTATAGCTATTATTTGCCAGGGAAAATACAACTAGCATCACCACACAGACATTCATCAGCGGGGACAACAGCATTAATGGGAATTGTCTCGTTAGAATGAACGTACATAGTATGAATAATACATTAATTATCTTTGCATATTTTACCTCCTGCTCCATCCTATTTGCAAATAATTGAGGTTTTTATTTTTTTCAATATGTAGCTCTTTCTTTTTAAGCTAATTAACCGATCCAAAATTTCTCTTTGCTCTTTTGTCAGATTAACTTCGTATTGTGTACGAAATAAAATAGCCTGTTTGATATTTCGTTCTAAATAGTTTTTACTAAAAAGATTTCCAATTGTATTAAATATACGATTAACCAGAGACGGCTTTATTTTTGCGGTTACACTCTCCTCATGGGATCGATATCGAATCAATGGAACATCTACAACCAAACATAATCCAAATGATTTACCAATCATATATATCCAATGATCATGCATTAAGATTTCGCTAGGCATTTTTTCGATTAGAGACACCATACTTCTATTTAACAACATACTGCAGCCTACAGCCTCATTAAAAACTAATGATTTGCTGAAATCAGTTTTCAAGGGTTGCATATTGTGCGCCTTCCAAAATGTCCTATTGAGATCCTTACCATCACTTCCCATTAACTGAAGGTCCGATAATACAACAATTGGTTTGATTAACTGTTCACTATCCAGCATTTCAAAACTATCTAATTGGGTTTGTAGCTTATTGGATAGCCAAATGTCATCTTGATCACAAAGCGCGACAAAATCCCCTGTAGCATAACTAATCCCCCGTTTGAAAGTTTCAATAACACCTAAGTTTTCTGGATTTTTTAATAAAACAACCTCGATTTTCAAAAAATTATAACTGTTCAAGAGCTCCCAAGTATCATCTTTTGAGCAATCATCCACTATGATGATCTCATGCGGCATAACCGTTTGGCAAAGAATTGAATCCAGTTGAGCTGCCACATATTTCGCTCCATTATAAGTAGCCAACACAATTGATATTTTTTTCATGATCACGATAACATGATTTTTCTCAAATCGACCTGCTCATTTTCTTGAATAAGCTTCATCACAATTTGATGGTTTTGCATTGATTTTCGAGTTGATATTATGCCTAGATCATCATTATAATCTACAAACTCATATCCCATATCACAAAAATCACCGATCTCCTTAAGTTTGACAACAGGTGTAATCCCATAATATAAATATTCGATTATTTTAGTTGGACAGGAAGCTCTATTTAATGCGATGTCATCGCGTAATATTATGCCAAAATGAGCCATTTTATAGTAATCCTCCAACTCATAAGGATCAACCGTTTTAACAACAATATTACCTAATGGTATTTGGCTGACCTCCAGCAATTCATTGAATTTAGCCACTTCATTTGTCAATATGAAAAATTGAATCTTGTCGTTCGCTAGATAAGCTTTAATAATAGCTAAAATTAAATCAACATTTTGCCATTTTTGAAGATTTCCACAATATACAATATTAATTTGCTCACTTTTTTCTGCAAAATCTGGCACGTAACTTCCTTCCCGAATATGAGCGGGCAATATACTGTATCGTATATAGATGGGAGAGATATTTGGATATTTACGTTTATAAAATCTACTCATCGCATGTGTGACACAAATGACTGTATCCACGCGTTTAAAAAGAATTCTTTCCGTGAAATTATAACAAAAGGCCAAAGTCTTCTTTCCCTGAAAACTTGTCTCCTCAGGTACTAAACCATGTGCATCTAGAACTACATTACACTTTTTAGGTACTATCCAAAAGCCGAGAAAGATTCGTAAAAAATTTATAATTGAATGTATATACAAAACATTTGCCTGTTTTAGGAGATTTGATATCTCAAAAAAATGCAGAAAAATATTACAGTTATAAATTGAACAAAAATCTGATATAATAGATTTTTGTAAATGTCGATTTTGGAAAAAACTAACATTAAGATAAATTCTTTGGTCTTGTTCAAAGAATTTATCAACGGCATATACACGTTGTGCCATTCCTTCTTTGCGTTCATCATCACTCGGATATTTTGCAATAAATACAATCATATCTAATTCGTCTTTAAATAAATAATTCCCTTCTTAAAGGTTCCTCCATGTAACTATATCTCAACCTAAAAATGTTACATTAGAAACGAATAAGATTTTCAGCATATAGCAACCACAGCGGATAAAAGGGTGTTTTTGTTGAATTATAGGAGTAAGACAAATGCTTAGTCCTCCAAAATATCCTTGTATATCTTCCTTAGACTAAGAGAAAATAAGGCAATAAAAAAAGTAATAAAAATTCCTATCACAACTCCTTTAACTGCTGAGAATTTTTTCTTCAATAACGGCAGCGTCGGCTCATCAATAGGAAGAATTAGTGGAGCTTCTTTCAGTAGCGCCATTTTGGACAGTTCTAGATTCTGAACCAACTGAGATAAAATTGCCCTATTTGTTTCCGCTGAAAATTGAGACCGTTGCGTAGGAATAGCTCTTTGCGCCTGCCTCGTGGGATTTAAATTAGGCGTTGCATCTACTATTATAGCCGCTGATGCTATATTTCCATTCATTACCGCCCGAACAGAATCCGTTTTTCGTTGAAGAATCGCAATATTTTCAAGTGTTTTTTTAGTCTTGGTTTTTATATAAAAATCGTTGACTTCTTTCACTAATGCTTCATTAAATTCTTTTGCAAACACTTCATCCTCCGCAGTCACATCGACTTTTAAAATAGACAATTTCTTATCCAATTTTTCAACTTTGACATTATTTTTCGCCAAAGATTCGATAACCCGCTGCATAACACTATCTCGTATCCGTAATTCCTTTCCGAGGTAGTTTCGCTTAAAATCTAATTTAACAGTTTTAGAACGATCATCCTTTTTGCTATCCATTTCAAAATAATAGTCAATTAATAGCTTTGAGGAGTCGCTGACTGATTGTGTTAGTAGAGAAGCTTCCAGCATTTTCCGCGATTTGTAGAATTCCATTAGATTTTCTCCCTGAAAGATTCCTTCACTAGCACCTCCGAGATCTACCCCAATCATAGAAGCGACGCCAGCATACTGTGATAAACCACTACCAGAATTCGTTGATTCCAAAACAAATGTGGTGGTTGCCGTAAACGTGGGTAATTTTGACTTAGCATAGAAAAAGCCCAAAACTCCACCGAGAAGAACAGCTCCTAAAAAAACATACCATTTGGAAAAGAGATACGTTATCCAAGTCTTTATTTTAAATACTAGCATCTTTAACGAAACAGTCTCCTTCGACACCGCCTTAATTTGTTCTTCTTGTTGCATTGTTACTTAAATTTGCCCTATTTTCTTATAAATAAGAAATTACTTCACTAAACGATTTAAATACTCACCATATCCCGATTTGCTCAGTGGTGCTGCTATTTTTAGCAGTTGTTGCCGATCGATATACCCCATACGGTACGCAACCTCTTCTATAGCACCTATTTTCATTCCTTGCCGTTCCTCAATCACTTGGACAAATTGTGCAGCTTGCATTAACGATTGTATAGTTCCCGTATCTAACCAGGCCGTTCCGCGATCGAAAACGCCCACTTTTAATTTGCCTTGACGGAGGTATTCTTTATTAACATCGGTAATTTCCAATTCACCTCTTGCGGAAGGCTTTATACTTTTAGCAATTGCAACTACGTCGTTATCGTAAAAATAAACACCTGGAACTGCATAATTTGACTTGGGTTCTTCAGGCTTTTCCTCAATAGAAACAACATTTTTCTCCGCGTCAAATTCCACTACCCCATAACGCTCAGGATCTTGAACGGGATAGGCAAAAACAACACCTCCGTCGGGATCAGCACAAGACTGTAAAAGCTTCGATAATCCCGATCCATAGAAAATATTGTCTCCAAGAATAAGGGCCACCTTATCGTTACCAATAAATTCCTCGCCCAATAAGAAAGCTTGCGCCAATCCATCGGGGCTAGGTTGCTCCTTATACTCAAACCGACAGCCTAATTGTGTACCATCGCCTAATAATTTTCTAAAATTCGGAAGGTCCTGTGGCGTCGATATAATCAAAATCTCCCTTATCCCGGCCAGCATCAACGTCGACAGAGGATAATATATCATCGGCTTATCGTATACAGGCATCAATTGTTTGCTTACCGCCAGCGTAAGTGGATGTAGTCGTGTTCCTGAACCTCCTGCCAATATAATTCCTTTCATAGTCTGTATTTAGATTTGAAAATAAGGATGAAGAGCAAAGCAAATAATCCTTGATTTCATTTAATTTTTAAATTCTTCGTCCAGCATTTTAGCCAGACTTATTTCCCAATGGGGTACCTCAACTGCAAAAACAGCCTTGATCTTCGATTTATCAAGTAACGAGTACTTTGGCCTGCGAGCAGGTGTAGGGTATGCACTTGTCGGAATCGGCTTTACCTGACAATCGAACGAACGGAAATCACGTATCGCTACAGCAAAGTCGTACCAAGAAATTTCACCTTCGTTACTATAATGATAGATACCACCTTCCCATTCGGAGGAATCTACTATTTTTACTACTGC
This sequence comes from Sphingobacterium sp. UBA2480, assembly GCF_002341965.1. Lineage (NCBI taxonomy): Bacteria > Pseudomonadati > Bacteroidota > Sphingobacteriia > Sphingobacteriales > Sphingobacteriaceae > Sphingobacterium > Sphingobacterium sp. UBA2480. The sequence goes on from NZ_DDPA01000008.1 coordinate 61,621, forward strand.
CGAGGCTAGATCCTTCGCATAGGTCGGGCTTCCAATTTGATCGTTAATGACACCTACTACATCACGCTCATCCATTAAACGACACATGGTTTTAACAAAATTTTTGCCGTAAGTGGAATATACCCAAGAGGTCCGTACGATAATTGCATCAGGGCACCATTTTTGGATTGCCTGTTCCCCGGCCAGTTTTGTTTGTCCATATACATTGATGGGGGCGGTTTCGGCAGTTTCTGTTAAAGCAGAAGCAGAAGACCCATCAAAAACATAATCTGTCGAAATAGCGATTAAGCGTGTACCATGCAGATGGCAGTATTGTGCGATCTCTTCGCAAGCTACGTGATTGACCAAATCAGCCGTTACCTGATCCTCCTCAGCCTTATCCACAGCCGTATAAGCTCCCGCGTGGATAATAAGGTCTGGCTCATACATTGCCAAAATTTGCTGTATGATGGGAATTTGATCCAATGGTAATTGTTTCCGATCCAAAAAATAACACTCCCTTTGGGTATTATCCTGCAAAAGATCTTTTAGCTCTGAGCCAAGTTGCCCCGAAGCTCCGGTGATAACAATGCGCATGCCCTATTGTATTAGTTTCAAACGTAACCCTTCAAAGGATTGTGCCTCCTGATCTTTTTGAGAGAGAATCATTCGTTCGCCAGGAATTTGCCAGTCTATCGAAAGTTCCGTATCCAATGGATTTACACCGTCTTCCGACTCTTTATGATAATTGTTATCACATTTATAGAAAAAGACCGCATGTTCGGACAATACAGAAAAGCCATGCAAAAAACCTCTAGGTACAAACAATTGTTTTTTATTTTCAGCCGTGAGTTCTACGCCAATATGTTGTCCAAATGTGGGCGATCCTGGACGCACATCGACAACGACATCCAATACTTTACCTTCCACAACACGGACCAATTTCGCCTGCGCATGTTCACCGCCCTGCAAGTGTAGACCTCGCACTACACCAAACTGTGATTTGGATTGATTGTCCTGCACAAAGTGTGGTGTATAACCGAGTATGGCGGTTAATTTCGTTTCATTAAATGATTCAAAAAAATAACCCCTTTCATCCTCAAAAACAGTCGGTTCAAGTATAAAACAGCCTTTCAATTTTGTTTCCGTATACGTCATTCTTATGCGTCTTTGTATTGGTTGTCGTAATATTTTTGATAATCACCAGAAGTCACGTGATCCAACCACTCCTGATTAGCTAAGAACCAGTCTATCGTCCGAGATAAACCTTCTTCGAAAGTTACCGAAGGTTTCCATCCCAATTCCTGATTAATCTTTGTGGCATCAATGGCGTAGCGCAAATCATGACCTGGTCTGTCTTTCACAAAGGTAATCAACTGTGCTGAGGTACCTGCAGCACGGCCCAGTTTCTCATCCATTTGTTTGCACAGCTCCTTGATCAGGTCTATATTTTGCCACTCATTAAATCCACCGACATTATAAGAATCTCCATTTTTCCCTTCATGAAAAACCAAATCGATCGCCTTAGCATGATCAATGACATATAGCCAATCGCGGGTATATTTTCCATCACCATAAACAGGAAGTGATTTATGATTCAAAATATTATGAATGCACAAGGGAATCAATTTCTCCGGGAAATGATTCGGGCCATAATTATTGGAGCAGTTCGTTAAAACAATAGGCAAGCCGTAGGTATCATGATAAGCCCGCACAAAATGATCTGAACTCGCTTTGGAAGCTGAATAGGGTGAATGCGGATCATACTTTGTTTCTTCCGTAAAAAAGCCCGTATCACCGAGCGCGCCAAATACTTCATCCGTTGACACATGATGAAAACGTTTTCCGTCCTGATTATCCTTCCAGATTTCTCGGGCCGCGTTCAATAAATTCACCGTTCCAATGACGTTTGTCATCACAAAAGCCATCGGATCGACAATAGAACGATCGACATGGGACTCCGCCGCCAAATGGATAATACCATCTGGATTATACTCTTGGAAAATAGCCGAGACAGCCTGCTGATCGATAATATCAGCCTTTACAAAGGTATAATTAGGCAGATGCTCTATATCTTTTAAATTTTCCAGATTACCCGCATAGGTCAAAGCATCCAAATTTATAATTTGATATTCAGGGTATTTCAACACAAACTCACGGACAACGTGTGAACCTATAAAGCCTGCTCCTCCAGTAATTAAAATTGTTTTATTCATATAATGATTCTCGAATGTTTAGACCATTGGTCTGCGAATGATGAGTTCACCAAATAGTTCGCTAAAATTAGGATGATTTTTGTTAATTGACAAGTTTTAATCCATGAGTAAATGGAATAAACAAAAAAAGCCTTCTATTCAGAGGGCTTTTCACTTCTTTATCGTGTTATTATCTAAAACTTACCTGTCTTATATCAGCTTTACAATACATTCTTTACCAACGAATATACTGGTACCTCCGCTGTTGATTCATGAATCAATTCGATCTCTTTCTCCTCCACGACGGTATCCAAAACTTCGTATTCCGAATTTTGGGATTTAAACTCCGGAACGACCTGCTTCATTCCGGCAACAAGCTCCATAAAATCTGGCAACTGTGTATCCGCATCCAGAATCTGTCGGCAGATTGCATTAATACGCTCTGCTTTAAGCGACAATTCATCGTGGTTTACTTTCGCGATCATGATTTTTGGATGGTGTGTCTTTACTGTATTCTCATTATTTGCCAACAATTCCTCATAAATTTTCTCGCCAGGACGCAGCCCAACAATTTTAATATCAATATCTTCTGGGTAACGATAACCTTTCAATTTGATCATGCGTTTTGCCAGATCAATAATTTTAACAGACTTACCCATATCAAACACAAAGATCTCTCCTCCCTTACCCATCACGCCAGCCTCTTGCACCAATTGACAAGCTTCGGGTATGGTCATAAAGAAACGCGTGATTTCAGGATGCGTCAGGGTAAGGGGGCCACCCTCTGCCATTTGCTTCTCAAAGAGTGGAATAACCGAACCGTTTGAACCCAATACATTTCCAAAACGTGTAATGATAAAACTGGTAGTTGATTTACCACTGCAGCTACTCACATAGATCTCAGCCATGCGTTTTGTTGCCCCCATGACATTCGTTGGATTAACAGCTTTATCCGTCGATACCATGACCATCTTTTTAGTGCCATATTGCATACAAAGATCAGCCACATTTTTGCTTCCCAATACATTGGTCTGAATAGACTCGTAGGGATTCGCCTCCATTAATGGCACATGTTTATAAGCCGCTGCATGAAAGACCAAATCGGGTTTGTATTGCGCAAATATCTTTTGCATAAAGGCATAATTACGCACATCACCTACCACGCAGTGCATCTGCTCAGGCTGCGTAGCCCTGATCGATTGTTGGATATCATATAGCGCCGACTCGGCTTGATCCAATAGAATCAAGGTTTTATAGCAACGTCTGGCGATCTGACGGGCCAATTCCGAACCGATGGATCCGGCTGCACCAGTCACCAAAATCACCTTCCCTTGCATCTCTTCTTCAATTTCCGGATGATCCAATTTGATCGGTTTACGTCCCAATAAATCTTCAATTTTTAACGGCCTGATCTCACGCTTGGCCCCAGAATTAAGTAAGATTCGTGCCGGAGGCATGATCTTCAATTCGAGTCCAATATTTTGGAACCAGTCTGATACATATTCCAAACGCTCGGGGTCATTATTTTCAACAGCAATGATGACCTGCGAAATCTGATTTTTTTCAACAAATTCTTTTGATATTTCGGTAATATCACGAATTTTCAATCCCGCAAGGCGCTTACCGATACGCGAAATCTTATCTTCGACAAAAGCGACAACCTGATATTTGATCCGTTGATCCTCTTTTAATAAGGAATACGAAACCAAGCCTGGACGTGAAGCGCCAAAAATCAGCACGTTCTCGCCTTTTCGCGCCGGTAAAAAGAGATACTCATAAATTGTACGATAAACGACGCGCGCGCCGACCATAATCACCAATAGAATACAGGCTTGCATGGTCAGGACCCCATAGGATAGGCGAAGGTAATCTCCGGCTATGGTCCCTTTATCAAAAACAGCTTTGATCAAAAGGGTCAATAACATGAGCGTAAGATAGGCTGAAGCTACTGTTTTAAATATTTTGATTGTATCACGAATTCCCGTTTGCCTAACAATACCTTTATAGGTGTTATAGCAGAGAAACGTGATAAAAAACACCGGCAATACCACAACAAGTTTCTTCAACATTAAAGCGACATCGAATACCCCTTTAAAGTTATTGACCACGTAGTTTGAAAACACATAACTTCCAAACACAAACCACATATCGATTAATAAAATAACCCATCGTGGATTGTCCTTACGAAGACGCCTTTTTATATCTCCCAGAGAACCCATCATAAATTTCCCTTTTTATTTTTATTTTTTATAATACTGTCTTAGGCTTTTGTCTAAACCCTACATATATGGCTTTTACAATATTTTAAAGAGAACGCCAAGATACTCAAAATTTAACAAGCAATTAAACAATCTCCTAAAATATCAACAACAAAACCTATTCTTTGTTATTTGTCCACCATGGGGGGACAAGCAAGTATTATACCGAAACTGTTACAAACGCAAATTAAATTGTAAAAAACATAAACAAAAGCAATTAGAAGCTTGTTCCATTTCAAAAAGCGTTTTCTCAATTGTAGCTTTCAGCCTTATAAACAAAAAAACTGGCATATTGTTTGTAAAGTTCTTCGCTGGATACGACAAAGAAACTAATTGCCAGCACGATCATATATTGTATAACCATCAAAATAGTATGTATCCCAATTTAACTTAGCATTTTTAAAACTATCATTATGGGCTTTTTTAGCAATTTGTTTGGTACCAATAAAAAATCATCCATTAGACCCTTGGCACAGCTGGAATTTCTGGAAGTCGACATGCACAATCACCTGCTACCGGGAATCGATGATGGCAGCAGTTCGGTACAAAATTCGCTCGCTTATATTGAAGGATTGCAACGCCTGGGATTGAAGAAATTTATCTGCACACCGCATATTATGGCTGGCGTTCATCCCAATACCAAATCAAGTATCGAGGAAGCACAGATTAGTCTTGAAAGTGGCCTTAAGAATATCGGCAGCAAGGTGGAGATTTATACCGCTGCTGAACATATGATTGACGATGGCCTTTCGGATCTTGTTCGAGATAATGAGCTTTGTGTTATACCTGGAGGCTATGTACTCATTGAGATGTCCTATTTATCCGAGTCGAAAGCGCTGTTTCATACGATCCGTGATATCCAAAAATTAGACTACAAACCCATTCTTGCACATCCCGAAAGGTATAATTATTATCATGGTAATTTTAACATGTATAAGCAAATTAAAGATGCCGGTTGCCTGCTACAGCTGAACCTGCTGTCCATCAGCCGTTATTACGGAGTTGATGTAAAAGCAATTGCTATGACTTTACTGAAATCGGGTATGTATGATTTTGTAGGCACTGACCTTCACCATGAAAAACACCTCAAAGCACTTACGGATATTGCTGAAAAATATCCCGTACGAGAAATGCTGAAAACATCCCCCATTTTGAACCAGTCTCTATTAGATCATATCAGCGATGTCAAATCTCAGCATATCGCCGGATAGGAATTTATTGTCCAAAGCGTTTGACATTGACCTTTTTTGACTTCACTTTTAATACAAAAGGCTCAAGGACCAAGTCTGCATTAAGTTTCACCGTTCCCGATTGTGCCTCTTGATCGGTAAATACATTTACCGGGAAGCTCGCATTATCCAAATAGAAACTATAGGTGCCCTCTGGAAGTCCAAACTCAACATGTCCATCCTTATCGGTACGCATTTCGATAACCTTTCCATTCCTGTCTTTTGCCAACACTTTGTAAATATCCAAATTCAGATCAGTCTCCAAGCTGAGCCCTTGGGTATACTCTACACGAACAGCTCCCTGTACCATCCCCCCACGCTGAAGAGGAATCTGGACTTCTAAATTTGAATGCTCTATCACGATCTCTTTCGAAACCGCCATATACTGTCCCTGCTTTGGCGAAAAAAACAAGTATGATCCATACGGTAGCTTTTTAAAGGAAGCGTATCCCGCTTTATCTGTTACAAAAAGGATCCCTTTTATCGTAAAGCTATGGTCAACCATCGGAATATCGCCTTTATCAAATATGCCATTAAAATTTTTATCCTGAAAACAGAAAAAACGCGCATTCCCTGTCTTGATTGCTGGACGATCAAGATTTGATCCTTTTAAGTTTTGCCGAACACCAATACGTAAATTATTGAAATCATAGTCATATCCGGTTTTCATGACACTGTAATTGTATTGAAAAAGACCGGTAAGCAAGGTATTTTTCAGCACACGGTAATTTATGCTCGCGTTCCCCCCAAAACTATTCCCGTAACTGCTACTCAGATTCGCCCGGGCATTGGCCACCCACTGTAATCTCTCCTGCAATAGGGTACCACTTACACGGGGTCCTAAAGAAAAACGGTTTCCAAACGAACGTCCTATTAATAGTGCACTCACCAGATCTGAAATTTGAAAAGCGCCCTGCTGGTAAGAAGCTGAAAGTCCCAAACTTTTGTAGTTGTAATTTAAATCTGTCCGTACTGCAAAAAGCCCTGTAGCCTGATCAGTCATTGATACAAGCCCGGCCTCGGTGGTTACATTCAAGTTGTGCTGCAGGTTACGCGAGCGCACATTCACCGTTGACAATAGACGCCATGAGGTTGACTTCAGCTCACGGCTGCCTGTGGCAAGCATATAGGTTCCAACCTCCCGATTATAGTTTGGCAATACGGATAGTGTTACAAATGAACTCAAGGGGGTATACATACTTAAATCCCAACGGGAAGATTGGCTTGCGTAATTGAGAAAACGTGTATTCAGGTAGCTTGGGTTATAGCGGTAAAAGGTATAACTTAGCGCCGCTGATAACTTACCCCAATTTCGATTTAAACGTTCGACAAACTGCAAAGAACCCCGACGGTTACCTGTGTAATAAGGAGAACTATAAAAATTATCGGAGCTAAAACTCCATTTGGCAAAACGCTGGTCCATTCGCATACCCAATGCCCATGAAGGCATGGATGAATCCCGTCCTACTTGTCGGCCGTTTTGGCTTTGAAGTCCAGCGGCGACAAAACCGCGCAGCACGGTGTTACCTGCATATTTTTGTTTCAGAAAGTCAAAAGAATTTGCCCATAGCAGGCTCGTTGTACTATCTAAACCATTGCGATCGTAAAAAAGCTGACCTTCGTAACGTCGGTGCTCAGGCTTATTTTCCCCCAACACCACCTTTCCAAAAGCTGTATAACCGGGATCACTGGAAGAGCTGTAATCCAGCAAGTCCACAGCGCGCTGCAACAGGCCTACTGTAAAATTGGCGGCCCTTGCCGTATCGATATGATCAAATTTGACGCCTCTTCCGAAGGCCGAAGCCTCCATACTTTCCTGCAAATTTCCGACCGTGTAGATATTGTTCCCCTTCTGGAAGCTAGCAAAAGTATTGCTCAGTGTGGGCCGGTCCATTCCGCCAGTTTTAGTCAGATAAGCACTGTATCGAATCTGCCCATTGGCCAGGCGGTATTCTCCCTCCGACCGTAAATAAAAGGATTTTTGTTCACCGAGCAGGTTATCGAGCTGCAAATCAAAAAAATTACGTGAGTATGCGGCCAAATTACCCCGATTATCAAATAATTGCTGGTAATTTCGATAGGCTGCAATATTGGACAAGAGCACCGCTAGATTCCCAAATACATCGCCATTCTCGTATAAACCGGTGACATTAACCGTGTACTGCGCTCGGTTTAACATATATTTCTCCACAGCAAAACGGAGTATGAAAAGCGTATCACGCCCGGCTGGAAGGAAAAGATTCTGTTCCTTAAATTTGGTATTTCCGATTCGATCGGGGGAGGAAAACAGGATTTTAATCTGCTCGTCCGTTGTACCATTATTTATCACCCGTGTCCGGATAAAGATAGAGTCACCCACGTGTTTCAAATACTGCTGTTCCGAAACATCCTGCAAGATCACTGCCTTTTTGGGTGGCACATCAATAACCATTGTCTTGTTGTCGACCAGATGCCCCTGTGTATCCCGCAGCTGAACACCAACAGTTTTTCCCCTAAGCTGAGCGGGTGCCTGCACTTGTAGACGTTGGGTAATAAATCTTTTTTTCCCAGCAGGTACCGTAAATGTTAATCGATCCGAACCCAGGGCACGCAAACCCTGCGGCAACAGCAACTTGAGCTCGCCTGTAAAATCCTGTTTGCTGTTGTTGATCAGCTGTAGATCAATACTATTGAGACCAGCTTCCAAACGAAGGTGCTCCGGCAAAACGAGCTGCACCGACGTTTCCTGCTGTGCCCAAACGAACTTGACCAGCAGCAATAACAGCGCGAAGACTGTAAACCTAATCTTATGAGAAGAGCATTTAAACACGCTATGGGATCGAACTATTGTGGAATCAATAAATAAAGGAGAGACACGCTATAGCTTCCAGATTTAGAAGCCGACACCTGATCAGCCGTCAGATTCGCTTTATACTCCACATTGAACGTCTGCGCTTGCTTTTTATCCACCGAAGCCGCTGACACAGCAACTTGCTCTTGCGTCGTTAAAATTACTTTGGGGTTGGATCTTATTCTGTTTATCCCCGTTCCCGCAGTTAATTGAAGTGACAGTGTCGATAGCGGAAGTGTTCCGCCACCATTGCGCACAAGCTCACTATCGACCGACTTAACACGAAGCTCGTAGTCCGTTATTGAGTTCACGCGGATTGCATTTGCAATCAACGAACTCACTCCCTGCATATAATCTTTTTGTGTCGAAAACTGCAAGGTGGCATTAGCGGCATCCGCGGCAATCTCCAAGCTATAGTCAGGCTCCATATCGACCATCCCACCGTCCGTCAGACGTGGCGGCAACTGCATTTCATAATTAATCTCCTGTGTCCCCAGCACTTTTCCGCTTTCACTATACAGCGTAAACAACAAGGGAATGCGGTACTTCAGGTAGGTATATTGATCAGGACTCAGATAATCATCCAGATACTTGCCTTGAGCAATGGTCAGCGCACTATAGAGTTGATATTGCTGGTAATAGTTTCCATTGGAGCTAATGGGTTGTTTCGCCCGGTTAATCAGCAGCACGTCGTTACTATTTTGCAAAATAATCGGCGTGCGGCTTGCGCCAATACCATCGAGACGAAAATTCACTTCATTGTTGTCTCCGGTCCAGCGCAGACTAATCTTGTCGACAGGAAATGTATTGCCACTGCGGTTCTTCCCACCGGCAATGGTCCGTATTGGAGCTAGTAGGCGCACGGCGAGAGACCAATTTTTCTCGTTTACGTTGAGACCATTCAGGTCAAATTGAAACACATTGAATCGATCCGGCGTCGTTTTACCTAAGTATGATGTCACTTCGAAATAATTATCGGACCATACTGAAAAACGTAATTGCGCAACAAGAGGTAAGGCTGAAAACAAGCCCCAAATCAAGAGTATTCCTATTTTAGTTCTTTGCCACATGTTTAAATTCCAATTCCGCGATCTTCACCACATCCTGATCGCCATAAAATGCCAATACTGAAACGAGGTAATTCCCAGATTTCAACGATTTGGGAATTGCAATATATTGTTTACGCTTATCTCCGGGCAAGCAGTAAAAATTAAGGTTGTCCACCACTTCCTTTTCACCTGTTTCTTGATTTAAAAACTCGGCACGCAATCTTCCTTCCAGCCAGATATTTCCGGTCACATCGTAACTGACCTCGAGAAACTGCCCAACAGAATCCACATCTTTATAAACCAGGTTCGTAATTTCAAGATCGGGCGTTTCCCTTCCATTGAAACGATGATAGACCTTTACACCTGAACGTACGGCCAAACGGATATTAGCCCCTTCTTTTTTTTCTCTTGCCCTAGGGTTCAACTGCGTTACAAATAGCATTGCTGTATGAACGGGTACTTCGGCCGTGAATTTTGCATCCTTAGGCACCTGCATATTCAGTTGCAATCGTTTTGATTCACCGGGTTTCAGCGAGAAATACGATTCCGATACCGACAGCCAGTTTGCGCAGCTCGTTGGCAGTGTCCCTTTTGGGCTCAGCTCATTATCACCAACGGCTGAATAAGACCAATCTTCAAAAGACACTCCCAATTCGAGTGTATAATCTTTGCTCGGATTTGTCACATCTACATATTGCGTCTGCGCCTGACCGGCATCGCCCACAAAATACAATCTGGGCGGACCGACTGTCAATCCCGTTTGAGCAAAAGCTATTGTAGCTGTAAAAAGCAAGAAAAATGAGGCAATCAGGTTCTTCATAATAATACAATTTGGCATAAAAATACATAAAAAAGCAGGTATCTTCCGATACCTGCATCTATATGATTTTCATAGCGTAGTATAGGACCTACTAGTTTGCTGCGATGGTGTATACCACATCGATGGTATATTTTGCTTTTGTATCTTTACCACCATTACCCAACAATTCTTTTACAGTTGCTTCATTAAGTGGCTTACCAATGTATTTTACATCCAATTCTTTGTTCAATACAGAGGATTCCGCTGTACTTGTGCTTCCAAAAGGACCAAACTCCATGTTTACATCTGTAGAAGCAGTTTTACCATCTACTTGAATTTCAATTAATTTTTTAGCATCGTATGTGTTCGCACCATTTCCAGCTACTTTATTGAACTGACCATTAGAAGACAAGGTTGCTTTTACTTTGTAACCAGAACCTACCGAAGACACTTTCAATTGTTTTGTAATCGATTTACTTACCCCATTTGTATAGTCAGCTGCCTTTTCGTATTTCAAGGTTACTTCGTCATCATAACCGGAAGTCGGCGCGCCATCTTGCCCAGCACCGCTACCAATTTCGATCGATTGAAAAGGATTCAATTCAACATTCACTTTTACTTTTGCTTGTGATTGTGCATTTACTGCAGTTACTGAACCGATGATCGCTGCTGCGAAGAAAATAATTTTTTTCATTTTTGTAGTTTTTATAATTTAATATGACTTATTCGTTATTATTTATCCTCTTTGGACAAAACAAAAGTACAGCAGGAAATGAGGCAAAAAGTATGAATTTGACCCCAAAAAGTATAAAAAAGGGAGTGTGTAAAATGTTGTAGCTGTACAGCTACAAAAACTTGTAGCGTGATCACTACAGCGCGAGGTGTCTATGACAAAAGAATTGACTTTAGGGGAATATTATCTTGTTTCGATGCTATACAGCACATCGTTTGTAAAAGTAACCGTATTATTTTTTTCTACATATTGCATTAAGCCGTCAGCTCCTGGACCGGTGTAGGTAACATCGAACAGTCCATTGAGGGTAGGTGAATCTGAAGAAATGATCGTTTCCTTATTGGTAGACAGGACGCCACTCGCTGTATTTACGGCTTGCCCTATATGCGTGGCAGTAGCTTTAACACGAATCAATGGTGCTGGAATTTTTTCTGTCTGTGCCTGACCGAGTTTTATAAAGTCTTGATTGGCCATTTTGACCTTTACTTCATAGCCTGACGTACTAAATACCGAAAGATGTGCTTTTTGGACAGACTCAACGCCATTTTGATAATCTGCTAAGGTATGGTAGGCCAAGGTAACGGTCGATTGATCTGGATTAATAACAAGATGCTGCACATCGTGGAGCTCAATATTCAATCGAATGCCTGTCTGTGCGAAGGCTGTGCCTCCTAAAAGAACCAATCCCAAAAACAATATTCCCTTTTTCATAGCCTACTATCTTATCCTTTCAACAATCGTATAAACCATCCATGATATTCTGATAATCTGTCTTACAGCCTCATTTCTTATTGAATCTTTAGCAATTTTGACGCCAAAAGAATATGAATTTTCACTTGTGGATATTTCATACGCTTTCGTTGTTCTACTATAAATATACCTTTTATAAAAAAAACGAAAGAATAAGAACAATTCTTTTTAATAGGAAAAGATGTATTATTTTTAATACAGAACGGTTATTGCTGCCAGCGCTTACGGTATTCTGTTGGTGTGAGGGCCGTTTCTTTCAGAAAAAAGGTACTAAAGTTATTCACGTCTGTGTACCCCAATTCCCAAGCTACTTGTTTGATACTGAGTGAAGTTTCCACAAGAAGCTTCTTACTGACACGAAGTAATTCTTTGGTGATAAGTTCTTTAGGTGTGGTACCCAAGGTCTCTTTGGTGAGATTGGTTAGTTTTTTACTTCCTATATTTAATTGATCCGCGTAGAAAGCGACCTGTTTTTCCTTTTTTACATGTTTTTCAACCAGATCCTGAAAACTCCTTACCAAGGCCACATCTGTCCGCTGCCCCAGCAGCTCGCCCGATTGACGATCTTCTGCATAGATAGCAGCCAGAAGCACGATCTGCTTCACGATATTATGTGCCAAGTCCCGATAAATTGCCTGATTATAATTTTGCTTGGACAGCTTCAATTGCATGCCGACAAATTCATAGTAGGTCGCGTATTCTTTGGGCACACTGAGTGTCCGATAAGTATATTCGCTTTTATTAAAGGACTTGAAGTTTCGGAGGAAGGCCGTATCGACCTCCGTACGCGCAAAAAAACTTTCCGAAAAATAGATAATTAAAAAGGCACGCTGTTCATTTGGGTTGGCTTCGATTTGTATCCCGCGCGGGATCAAAACCAGACTATATTCCTCAATATCGGTGATCTGTTTATTAATCTGCATGCTACAGCCGCCACTTGACACAAAAAGAACGACATAATTCTCTTTAGCTGTTGCATCCTTAATTTCCGAATACTCCTGCGTTACACCAATAACCCGATGAACTCCAAATTCCATAATAATTATTTACCGCAATAATACCCAAATAACATTTTATAATGCTTAGACAGGGAGCAATTTAGTAAATAAATCTTGAACACAAAAAACGCATTCCCAAATTAGGGAATGCGCCTCCATTATATTTATTTTCTAATAAACTATATCTACATATAGTTTATTTCTTTACACAGCGAACCTGAACTGCCGTACCTTCCGTGATGCCACTTATAGTGCAATCTGAACCATAAGAACCTTTTGTACCCCCCATCTCAAATTTTTTGAAGCCACCGTTAGTTGCTGAAATTAAATAGTAAGCTTTATTGTTTTCACCCCCAATTGAGTTGTTATAATTATATTCTCCTCCAAATAACATAAACAAATATTGCCCAATGTTACTTCCAGGATGATTATAAATCCCAAAAAACATCCCCATTTTTCCTGCAGCACTACTGTCATAAGTATCAACAAATCTAGCAACAGCATCCGTGCGTTGGGGATTAGCATCAGCCCCTCCTACATTTGTACGCTGAATTAAAGTTGAGATTTCAACTTCCGTTGGGAGCCTCCAAGCATTACCGTCGATAAGAGCACATGGGTCGCCTGCTGCACCATTTCGAGCGCGTGTAGGTGTCTGATATTCCCATGCATTCGGAGTCCCTGGACCAGGCACAACTTTTGGAATAACATAATTTGGGAAAAAGTAATTTCCAATACCTTTATTTGCTTCTGCAAAACCATATTTTCCTGTCGAAGCATCATAAGTTAAATTTCCGACTGCCCAGTTACTTCCACCAATTTCAATAACTTGCTTAGCTCCTAGATTCAATTCCAATACATACTGAACACCTTTTTTCAAAGTCAATCCAGGCAGCGATACATTTCCTGGTTTATTATTGATCGTTACATTAGCCAACTTAACTTCACCGGTACCATTTGAATTATCTACAGCAATCATAACCGGACTGCTAGTCCATACTTGGCCTTCTGCCTGAGTTGGGAAAGTAAAGCCTTTTGCTGCAAGTTCAGATCCAAATGTTACTAATCCAGTCGTTTCGTCAAATGTATAATTATAATTTGGTTTAACTGTACCATTGCTGATTGCATTAATCCTACGCCCGCTACCTGCATCAAATTTTACTGTAATCTCTGTCAATTTATGTTTAAGCACGACGTCAAGATTGTTGTTGCCTGCAGTTACAGTTTGAAAAATCTCAACAGCTAATGGATCCTTATCGGCTCCAGTTCCAGCAGGATTTCCATAAGCAGACACAACAAATTTATATTTTCCAGGTGCAAGCTCAAATTTATTAACTACCGCACTTTTTCCATCAACTGTTTTTTCTAATGTTGAACTACCATCTTTATAAATATAGATTTTATAGTCACCATTAAAAGCGACAATTTCTCCAGCACCTGTTAAAGTTGTAGCAGCTTTAGCTGCAGAAGCACGTAGTGCCGTCCCTTGAGAAGCTTTCACTTCAGTCAAAGTAGCTCTTACAACGAGGTCTTCTCCAAATGGAACTGTGACCTGCTGTACTGCAGCCGTTGCAGCACTGGAACCACCAATGGATGCTTTTGCCAATTTCGAACCAACTTCGGGAGCTATACCATTCATTTTAACGTTGACAATTGCATTTTCTGTTGATAATTCCGTTGTACTATTTTCTTTCTTACAAGAAAAGATAAATATGGTCACCGCTATGATGAGCGATAATAAAGTTTTAGTATTTTTTAGTTTCATAACTAATTAATTCGATTGAAAAATAAATTCTAGTCCCAAAAATCGTTACCCACTTCATGGGATTGTGTCTCTGTACTTTCCCATTGCTGCCTTGCTGAAGGGTCTACCGAAGCAGCAGCAATACCATATTCCAATTCAACTTTCTGCGCATGTAGGCGAGGTGCCTCATAAACCAATTTGCTATTTGAAATAGCAGAGTTTTCTTTGTTCATTTTCATTTTTTTATATTTTAAAATATATCAACTTCGATTTAATCATTCAATTAAATAACACAACTATAAAAAGCATATATTACTGATAACAAATTGATTAAAATCAAACAATATGGCTCTCCTTTTTCAGAAGTTGCACGAAAGTAGATAATATTTGGATTTTGAAATAAGATTTTAACCGATGTTTATTTTATTGTAGCGAAGCCGCTACAAACAAGCAATTACAGAGACAATTCCATGACATTACCTATTGATATCCCCTTATAATTAGCTCAGAAAAGGTAAGAGTTATCGCTTAAAACAAGATACCCATAACTTGATGTTTGAACACTGTTTCCTTTAGTTAACAAAGCAATACAGGTAGTTACAAACAATACCATAAACGTCATTACCTAACAAAAACAGATGAAACCGCCCAGTAAAGTTAAATTGTTAACCAAATCAACGAATTGTCTTTTTTATTTGAACCCCGAACCAAAATGTCCGTACCACTTCAAAAATGGAGAAATCAACCCATTTTATTCACTAACCGAAACCAAATATGGTATCGCATTCGGTTAAAACAGTTGTCAATACAATTTACTTAATATGAAATAAATGAAAAATTAAGAAGTCGCCTGTAATTTTTATTTTTTCAACAATTTTTAATCATAAAACAATAAAAAAATCATTAAATTACCGAAAAACAATAAAATAAATCGGAATTATCGTTATATTTAGGAAACAAAATGATTAACAGAAGAATGATTATCAAGATATCAAAAACAATAAATATTTTAAATACGCCAATGAATACCACCATATAAATAGCCAACACTACGCAAAAACCATATCTGTTTAAACATATTAATTATAAAACAACAAATAGCCTTAAAATATTTTAAAACAGCTAAAACAAAATATAAACACACTTGTTAAAGCTATGTTAAACAACATATATAGAAACCAAAAAAATTACGAAAAGAGCCAATTTTTGCTATAAATCGTATTGATTCAGAAAAATTAGGGCTATTATTTTACAAATGAGAAATTACTTTTATTGGTAAACCAATTTAGAATTAAAAAAAGTTTACAATTTTTTTTTGCACAAGTTGATATTAAGTCGTAATATTACAATTCAATTCGGAAAAGTATTGCTAACCGACATTAGTATAGTATTAACAATTAAATTAGAAACACACAAACAGACAAATAAATTTAAAATACGTTCGTGAGAACAGCATCACTTGTCTATACGCAAAGACAAAGCTGTTTGGTAACGATTGTATTTTTAACATGAACAAAGGTTTAGAATTGTCCATTAAATTTAAACCCCACGCTGACAACAGCGTGGATTATCCAAATAATATTATCATGAATAAGAACGCAAAAAAAATGTACGTAGCTCCGTCCATCAAGGAGCACGTAGTTGAATTGGAGCAAGGAATTGCTGCTGGATCAGGAACTGCATCACCAGGTAGTTCACCATCGCTTAATGAAGAAGAAGGAACTGGTGGTTCTGGTTGGAACACCGACGGCTTTTAATCAATTACCTTAGTCAAACAATTCAATTATGAAAACAACCAATAACAATTTAGCAAGCAAGTTTGCTCTTGCGGCATTCTTAGCACTTGGTACCTTGGCGGTGACAAGTTGTAACAAAGATAAAAATCAGAATGGTCAGGAAGTCCCATCCGATCAAAGTCAACTAGTCGTTCGTATCGCTGGCATTAGTGACGGCGAAAGCACGGTCAAAAAAGCAAGTACATCTACAGGCAAATCTAATAGCAATTCAATCGAACTGGTTCAATCCAATGGCTTCGATGCCATCGTCGCAGTAGACAACAACGTACCTTCCAATGATGCTTCCGCATTTTCTCAAGCTGCATTAAGAGCATCAAGCGGATTAAAGGCTGCTACACCTCTAGGATCTACGACCACATATCGCTTATATTTATACAAAAACAATGGCGGTACCTATACCTTCACAAAATCTGTGCAATTTACTCCTGGATCAGAAGCACCAATTCAGGTACCTAACGGATCTTACAAATGGGTAGCTTTATCTTACAACAACACAGATCCAATACCAGATGGAGATGCATCGAATAATCTTGTATTGCCACAAAACAAAGATGTGCTTTACGCAACGTCAGGTGCAACAGACATCACCATTAACAGCAATACAGCTCCCTTAAACATTACTTTTAACCGTCTGTATGCACGTATTGCTATCGAAGTTAACACGTTAGGTATGTTTGCACCGATAAACTCGGCGACTATAGCAGTTACCGGACAAAGCGCAAAAGCAGCAACCATTAATCTAGCAACCGGCGCACTGACAGTAGCGGCAACTGGAGGCACACCGGCACTAACAGAGGTAAATTTCACTAATCTAGATGGCAATGCAGCCAGAAAAATTGCCTACTATTATACAGCAGATGAAACCGCTCAAAACTTATCCGTTTCTGTAACGAATCTAAAAATTCAGCTTGATAATAGCACTGAACGGAATTTTGGCACCACGACGCTTACACAAAACAAAGCGATTACTCCAGTACGTGGCAAAAACCATCGCTTCTTAGTGGGTATTACGGAATCTGCATTAACGTTTGGTTCAGGAACTGGTTTAGCGCAATGGTCTAGATCAAATTTATACTATAAACCAGGTGATCCTACACCATACCGCTTTTACCACACCAATCCACAGACAAACGATCCTAACAGCTACTTCTCGTTCGGAGCACATCTTCCACGCGTATTGGCAAGTGCAAATGCTGCTGTAGATGCTTGTGCACTCGTTTATCCAGCAGGCCTTTGGAAAACACCTACTGCTGCTCAATTAGGCAATGTTATTTCTCCGGCTTCACTTGGTGGATTATTGGGTGATCTTGGATTAACAAACGTCGCAGGAATCGATCTTTTAGTTGCTGCTCAGGATTTATTAGCTGCTAGGGTACCGAACTCAACGGCGGCAACTACCTATTCAGAATTTACACCTACAGCAGGAAACAACGCTGCCTACGGGGCAGCTACCTCATCAGTAAACAGATTGCGCTTCAACTACAATGGTTATATGAACACATTAGGGGCAATAAATAACTTGATCACTCTTAATTTGGGAAATACTTACGGCAGCTATAACGCATTTTGGACCAGTGAAAACTTAATTGGATCACCTGTGATCAATCTTGGAGTAAAATATCAATTAGGACATACTACCGGTGGAAACTATAAAGCTTACAGAACGACAAGTATTTTAAGTGCAGGTCTTCTTGGAGCAGTAAGTGTCATCAACTCTCCATTAATGAATATCCGTTGTGTACGTGATGCAACATGGGCAGCAAAAAGCGCTGCAGCGGATTATGAACCAATGCCAGTTTATCCGAACTAATATTTATACAATCATCCTTCGTGTAACTAAATAGTTAAACGACTTAATAAAGTAAGAGCCGCTCCATAGAACGGCTCTTACTTTTTCGCCCTATTTGCTTTAACAATATTTGTGGCGTAATCTCCACCTAAACAAATTTTACATAATTGTGCCTTCTTTTACCGAGAAAATTCCATATTAATTTTTTACTTTTGGCTCGTCAAGTCATTTTTTTTGCGTTCGACTTGATAATATTAATGGATATAATGGGGCGAAGGCGTTCGCCCCATTTATTTTTATTGACGACTTATGAGCATATTTTAGCTGTATAATTTGCCCTCCTCCCAACAAACTCTTCAATCAAAATTCCAGTTTAACCCTTAATGTTATCACCAAAATAAACGGAACAGAAAAGAAAGAAGCGGACAAGAATTTCCATATTCAAAAGGAGTAAACACGTCTGATCTAACTGTTCTAAAGATATACGGCTATGCTTTATATCCTATAATTGATAGATCAGCCTCCAAAAGCCACTAAGCACTTTTTCTTTGCCACTAACTGGCAAGCCCACAGCCATACCAACGGCTATTTTGTTGCTCAGTCCTAGCTTAATTTGGGGATGCAATGTCGTCTGTATCCCATCCGAAGAAATTTCCTGATTGACCTCAATACCGATAAAGTGATCTGTCTGCGGTATGGTATAATGAAATGAGGTATTCATCTGCCATGTCATATCCATACCCGATGAACCATAACGATAGGCGAATTCTGGCCCCGTATAAATCAATGCATGCCAATTGCTATACCAGTTTTTGGCGGCTATAAAAAATGGATTAAACACGGTACCACCATCCACAAAATCAAAGATCTGTGTATACCCAACAGCCAAGGTTGTTGCATTTTTTTTAGAAACATAAAAGGAATACTGCGACGATAGACGCAACCTTTCCAATTGATTACTGGATGACACATTGGCCATGCGGCTTTTTGAATATGCAAAATCTGTCTCCGCTTCCAGTCCTAATCGATCTATAGGTGCAAATTCATATTCCATAAGGTAGCCAAATTCATCAGCCGAATGCGTTCTTTTAATATCAGCGCCGATATTAAATTCCTTCTCCCCTTTACGCGCACCAAGATCCCGGACAAGATCATTATATAAAGGTTCGGCATGATGCACTTTATCGGGCAGGTATTTATTTTCTTGGGCGAGAGCGACAACCGAAGAAGTTATTGCACCTATAAATAAACATGCACGCAGGCATTGAGAAGTAAGTTTAGTGTTTTCCATAGTACAAACTTCCGTCTGAAATATGGAAAGAATTGGGAATCAGGAAAGGCCTAGCTTCAATCTAAAATCGGGGCTCAACGCTGCTTTATGCAAAATTAATGTCAGGGTTTTAAAACGGACAAATTCTTTGGACACATACAGATATCCACGATATTCATTGGATTTCCCCCAAGAATTTTTAACGCGATAATATTCCTTTCCCTGCTGATCTTTTGCAAGCCCAACAATGTGCATCGCATGGTCATCGGTTGTTTCCCAATTGTCAAAGGCTGCTTGCCTTTCCGCTGCCGACACCTTTTTTTCCCGTTGAGGTTTAACGAACATGGCATCCTTTTCCTTAGCCGTCATCTGATCAATCGATTTTTCGGGAACATAGGCAATACCATAGTTCCAGGAAAATCCAGGATCTGAGATATCGGTTGTCCAGGCCACAGTAAAACCCTTTTCTAATGCCTGATCAATAACAGTGGTCAGATCCTCCATCTGTACGTTATAAAACCGGTCGAAGGACCAGTTGTCGGGCACCAATAACACAAATGGCTTGTAATAGGATTGGTCAGTTACCGAAGCTAAACCCACATAATCATCTGGATTTATCCCAATAAACTGATCCGCAAATGTGCGAGGGGTATACATCTTACCTTCATAATTGAATTGAGCCGGCAACTCCCCTAAGTAGGCATCCATTGTCGCGATATATGCCCGCTCCCAATTTGATGTCAGTCGTTTGTTTTTGACCAATACCTTAAGCATGGTATTCAGAGCCGGCGTCAGTTCGCGAAAATCATTGTAAGTTGCCTTGCCGCGGAGTCCCGAATACGCCGACCTGGGCATTGCACCATATTTACGGTAGGTATTCAATACATCGTGCAACTGCCCACCTTCTTTCATTGACAGCCCGCCATGCAGCCGCACAAAGGTACGGGCCTTCTCCAGATAGGCCTGGCGTGCCGTATATATCTGTGAAATCTCAATTGGTTTTTTGCCCATTCGAATCATTTCAGATTCCAGGAAAGAATTGCCCGTATAGGACCAGCAGGTATTTGAGGCGCCCTGATTTTTGACCGAAGTGCAACCCAAATTGATCAGGTCTGTAAAATCAAACTCAGATTTAATTCGCTTCTGCAGGCTTTTGTTGTAGAATTTTAGTCCATATCTCACCAACAGTGAGAGACAGACCAATATCAACAAACCAATAATCCACTTATATTTTTTCATAAAATCCATTATCGTCCTCCACAAATGATAGCTGTAAATTTGGGCAAAAAGGAACGCATGATGCTGTAGCCTAGCAATCCGAATATTATAATAACCGCAGGACAAGCAAAATATAAAAATACCAAGGCTACATCGGAATGTGGCCGCACTAATGTAAATAAGAATTTGATCACGAATACCAAGGGTAAACGATGATACGCAAAAACGAAAAAACTACCATTCGTCCAAAAGGGACCTATTCGCCATTTTTCTTTTTCAATAAAATGCGCGGACAATGCCACAGCGAACACAAGACCCGCCATAATTCCAGCACAATACAGATAGCTCCACCAGTTGATACCTAAGAAATGAAATTGGGCAATCACCAAAAACAGATACAGTACTCCTGATTGATACAGTAATGGTCTCATTATTCCAACAAAATTCTTTTTATTGATACTGAAATAGGCTCCCGCAGCAAAGAAAAAGAACGACACGGTGCTTAGTCCCGGCTGGTAAAAATAAGGGTTGATGACCCAGACTATACCTAAGAGTATAACGGCATAAACTTTTAGCTTTTTAATGAGGAAATAAAGCAAGGGGGATGTGAGCACCACCACCATCAGATCACGTATAAACCAAAATGGAGAATTGACGGGAAGCGTCTTTTCAACATGCGGGTTAATATGCGATGTATCCCAAAAAGACCAGATCCAATCCATCAAACTATAATCTGTTACTAATTTATTTCTTCCCGACATCAGGCTTCCCGAAAGAAAGGTCTGTGCGAGAAAAAAGAAGAGGAGCACCACAATATTCCAAAAGATATAAGGGATGAACAACGAACGGAAACGTCCTTTTAATTTTTTCACGTAAACTTTAAATGAAAAATTTTCCGTTTTGTAAAAGAACAAAAAGCCAGAAATTAAAAAAAAGAGCGGTACGCAGACCTCGAATATGACCTTTGAGAATAGAAAAAAAACGTGTGTGAAAATGGGATAGTTAGCCAAATTGATGCTTTTAACGCCTTTAATAACTACATCAGAGAAATCGGTATGGATAAATACCACGCCAACAATTAGTGGGAAACGCAGAAAATCGATGGTCTTGGACAACAGCTGTTCATCCGCCTGTTTACTATGATATTCTTTATCCATTCTTAGATTTAGAGAAAATGATTAGTGCCTGTTAATTTACATATTTCTGTCGATATTATTGAACAGTTATTTAAATATAAACACATTAAAATTACTGATTAATAACCACTTGATCCAAATCCCTATTGAACAGTTTTTACACAAAAGACACCTTATTTTAATAGTCAAAAGCTGACTCCTGCCTATTAATTCCGATTGTCACTTTCTTCCTCTTTTCCATCAGCAATCATTTCATTGACTTCAGTCATATCACCTTCCTCCAGGTGCTCAATATCCTCCGCCTGCTCTTCGGAGTAGCGGTCGATAAAAAAGGTACAGCCCATTGGAAAATGATCCGATCCAACAGAAGGATAAATAAACAATTTATCGATAAATACGGTCGGGCTATGAAACAACAGGTCCAAAGGGACTCTGAAAAACCAATAATTGGCATGAAAGGTGGAAAGAATACCCCGACCAATACGTGCATCGATCAATTTGCTGGTTTTTTTGAACAAGAGCGAAGATTTGGCCCAAGCGACATTATTAAAATCCCCTGTAACAACCACGGGCATTTTATAATCCCGAACCCGCTTGGCCACACTGAGCAGATCGCCATCTCTTTCTTTTGAAGTTTCCTCCTCGGTCGGACTCGGCGGTGGTGGATGTACGGCAAAAAAGATAAAACGATGTCCATCGGCGGTTTCCAGTTCGGCTTCAATACTCGGAATATCATCCGCCACAAAATAATGCACCTGACATTTGTTGATCTTGAGATTGGTATAAAAATGCATACCATAGGTATTGTCCAAGGTTACTTTCTCAAAATTAGGATAATCACTTTCCAGCACATGTAAGGCTTTTTCCCATGCCGCATCGCTTTCCATGGTCAAAAAAATTTGCGGCTTTTCTTTCTGAATCAGGTCAATGAAGCGGTTATACGCCGTATTGAATTGCAGCACATTACAGGAGATCACTTTAATACTATCCGATGCATCTTTGCCCTTTTCATATTTTTCACGACGCCAAAATTTGGTGTAGCGTATCAATATATAGGCATGGTATACGATCAGCGCCAACTGTACTACCTGCAACCACCATATCCATGAGTCTTCCCCCACAAGATAAAAACCCATCGCCAATGCGGGCACCTGAAATACCAGCAGCTGCAGCTTGACAAATTCGGCGACCCGAAAGATCCAATGTTGGCTCTGGATGAAAGGTAATACACTCAGTAGAATTAATATTCCCGAGAATACAACGTAGAAAATCAACATATCGCTAACGCTAACATTTTAAACAAACTTAAATAAATTACACTTATTTTTCAACAGATTATCATTTCTCGATCGCTACTTAGCCATTACAGCCCCTTTTGCGTACTCTCCTGATAATCTACCCGTGTTCTGGCTAATGCATGCGGGAAATTTGTGTGGATATAGGCAATCATCTGTTCACGGATAAAACAGCGTAGATCAAAAGCCTGGCCTGAATTGCGGCAGCTCATTAGACACCGGATCTCCATGGTACGTTCTTTAAAATCGGTCACCTGAAGCACATTGACTTTACCATCCCAAAGCGGATGCCCGGTGAGTAAGGCCGTCAGTTTCTCACGTAGTAGCCCTACGGGTACGGTAAAATCTGTATAGATAAATACAGTTCCTAAGATCTCTGAAGTTGTGCGTGTCCAATTTTGAAATGGTTTTTCAATAAAATAGGTAATGGGTAATACTAAACGCCTTTTGTCCCAGATATTAACGACGACGTAGGTCAAGTTGATTTCCTCCACACGGCCCCATTCCCCTTCGACCACCAGGACGTCGTCCATGCGAATGGGCTGCGTAAAAGCGATCTGAAAACCAGCAAGCAAATTTCCAAGAGACTTCTGCGCAGCAAAACCGATAATGATACCGCCAACTCCCACACCGGTAAGTAGGCCAGCGCCAATTTTTTGCATGCTGTCAAAGCTTAACAGGATAATCGCCAAAGAAATTACGATGATGAGGGTGACCACTACTTTTCGAATAAAGACAATTTGTGTCCTGATCTTGCGTTCCCGCAGATTATTTTCCTTATTGATATCAAAACGATGGTAGAGATAATCTTCAAAAACCTTGATCCCTTGTATCAGCGCAACCGCAAAGAAACTGACGAGCAAAAGCTCGTTGGTTTTGCTGACCACGCGGAGTGTCCGTTCGTTAAATTGGGCAAAGGGCAGCAGACTATTGAAAACAATCAATGGTATAAAAATACTTAGCACACGGTTAAAACGTCTTACAAAAGAACGAAATAAACTATAAGACTCCTGCTGAATGGCCTGTCTGCGCAAAAGTGGTATAAAAATCAGTTTGATCAGAAAACCTATTAAAAATGAAAAGAGGATTAATGCAATATTCCAGAGCCAAGCGGGCCAGGTCTGTGAAAGTTGAATTAATGTTTCGTTCATCATATTGTTCTTTATTTGTGTTTATGACTTATATCGTATTAAAGTATAACTGCTAAGAAGGCCTAACGTTTGTTTTATTTTGAGAAAGATCGATTGGAAAGAACGAATTTTGACTGCTGTGGACTACCGTTTTTTTAGAATTTGCAGGAAACGCAAACCTCTTTTGGTATGTTTTTTGAGTCTACAGAGCCAATTGCAGACAACTAATTAAATATGTGATTTATCAGATGTATACTATAGAAACAACATTGACCGTTTATTAAAACGGATATAGATGAGCGCATAAGCTTTCCAAGAAAATTAAACCAAAACATAATAGATTAACAATGAGCAAGAAAAAAGACAATTCTAGATGGCTGAATGTGGCCATATCCTGGGGAGCGAGTATCGTCATCATCGGGGTACTATTTAAGATTCTACATATCGGTGGCACCACAGCCAACTATATGATCGGAATCGGTTTAGGTGTAGAAGCCTTCCTTTTCTTTTTAATGGGTTTCAATCCACCTGCACCAGAACCGGACTGGACCCGCGTTTATCCCGAATTGGATGACAATTTTAATGGCGAGCTTCCACAAAGAGGAAAAACGGTTGTTGCCCAGCCGGCAGGGCCATCGGCAACTGCAGTTTTAGATAAAATGTTCGCCGATGCCAACATTGAACCGGCAAGCATTGAAAATCTAGGTCGTGGCTTACGTGATTTCAGTGAAAAGGTATCAGCTATCAATAAACTATCTGATGTTTCATTAGCAACAGAGGAATTTACGAATAAGCTCAGAACAGCAACTTCCAAATTTGACAACCTGAGTCTCGCTTTCGAAAAAGCTTCCCAAAACCTAGTCGCCATGTCGAACACCTCAGGTGATACATCCAACTACCACGAGCAGGTAAAAAGTCTGACGACCAATCTAAGTCAATTAAATGCGATGTATGAACGTGAGTTACGCGATTCGGCATCACATTTACAATCGATGAACAAGTTTTATGAGAACCTGAGCTTTACCATGCAGAACTTCAACGAATCGCTGGATGATTCGAAAGCCTTTAAAGATGAAGTGGGCAAGCTTGCGAAAAACCTCAATGCCTTGAATGCCATCTATGGCAACATGTTGAGCGCGATGAATCAACCGCGTGTGTAATTAATTCTTGTATTACTTAAATCAAAAACAATGGCATTAGGAAGAGAAACTCCAAGACAAAGGATGATTGGCATCCTCTATCTGGTCTTGCTCGCCTTATTGGCGCTCAATGTACCGGATTCCATCTTGGATGCATTCAAAAATATCAACAACAGTCTCGAAACATCCAAGTCGAATGTCAGCACGGCCGTTCAGCAGCTATTCACCGCATTCGAAAACACCAAATTAAAGGAAGAGCCCGCACGTGCCAAGCCCATTTATGACAAGGCTAAAAAAGCACAGGCTATTATAGGGGAACTCAATCAATATATCGCTTCCTTAAAAGAAGAGTTCGTTAAACAAGGTGGTGGCTACGATGAAGAAAAGGGCGATCTTGCTCAACGTGAAAACGAGGACATCTCCCCCAATCTGATGATCAACGAGAAGAAGGGGACTCTCTTAAAAGACAAGATCAATACCACGCGTACCAAACTACTGGCCCTACTGACACCTGAAGAACAAAAAATGGTTTCGTTCTCTTTGGAGGCGAAAGATCCGGAGAAGGCTGTCAATGGCAAAAAGTCTTGGGAAGAGATCAATTTTGGCAGTGGTACCCCTTTGACCGCAGCCATGACGATTTTGACCAAAATACAGACCGACGCACAAAACGCCGAGTCTGATGTGGTTAAGCTTATTTTAGGTAAAATGGATCAAGCTGTCGTGAACCTGGACAAATTTGCGGCAGTTGCTGTAGCTCCGACTTCTTACTTGGTACAAGGTCAACCTTACAAAGCCGAGGTATTTCTAACGGCATCCGATTCCAAATCTGAACCGGCCATTTCGGTGAATGGATCATCGCTTCAGGTGGTGGATGGAAAAGGTGTTTATTCGGTCAATACCAGTCGTGAAGGTATCTATACCTGGACAGGTGTGATCAAAGTAAAACAGACAGACGGATCGTATAAAGAATACCGTACCCCTGTACAGACTTATCAGGTTGCGCGTCCTTCGGCAGTGGTATCACCAGACAAAATGAATGTACTGTATATTGGTGTAAACAACCCGATATCGGTATCAGCTCCCGGTACATCTACCGATAAAATCCGTGTAAGCATGAGTGGCGGTAGTATTTCCAGTGCTGGTGGTGGTAAGTATAATGTGAAAGTAAGTTCTCCGGGTACTGCACATATTTCGGTTTCGGCTGAGGTCGCGCCAGGAAAAACACAAACCTTGAGTTCGACAGAATTCCGTGTGAAACGTATTCCGGACCCTATTGCCAAGTTTGCGGGTAAAACAGGAGGATCAATGGCTACCGTTGCACTTAAGGCACAAAATGCTCTTTTTGCAAAACTGGATAACTTTGACTTTGATGCTACTTTTAGAGTCACCAAATTTACGATGATCATTGCCAAGCCACGAGCTGATGCCATCGTATTATCGACATCTGGAGGACAGCTGAGTTCAGCCATGTCTTCAGCCCTTAATGGCATTGTCCCGGGCACACGTGTGATCTTCGACAATATCGTTGCTGTAGGTCCTGATGGAACCTCAAGACAGCTCAATGCAGTTGCTTTGACGGCAAATTAATGTAACCGACCTACATCTACTACATAACAAGCAAAAGCCCCTGCATAGAAACAGGGGCTTTTGTCAAAAATAGAAGGCCTACTTTCTTATCCTTTTCCAAACCAAATAGCTCAGCCCTACCAAAATACCCATCAGTACAACGAAGATCGAAATGGAGGTTAACCACTCCTTTTCCCACTCCACACGCGAATCCGAAACGCTTGCCGCCTCGCTGTTTGCCTGCCGCAACTGCCAATTCTCTTCGGCACGTTTTATGTTCGATTGATGGGTAAAAATTTTCCCGCGCTTAGCCCATATTCCACTATCCGGGTGAAACCAGAATGCACTATCCGTACTAAAATACCAATAGGAAGACAAACTATCCTGCTGCTTCTGATGAAATTGCAAATTCTGCTGCTCATATTGATTATGGATCTTAGTGGATTTCTCTTCCAGCTGTTTTTTTCCCCGGAAGACGCTACAGCCGGTGACTACAGCAACGCTTATCACCAAGAGACAAAACACTGGGCTCCCAGCAACTGAAATTGTGTATTTATTCATGACTCGCCCTCCTCAATCGATCCAGTCTGCGATAGCATAAATAGTAGCAAGTGGACGCCGCCGCGATTCTACCCGGTCATGGCTATTGCCTTCTACCGAGATCAATAATGGACCATGCAGCGCTTTAACCAGACCGACATGACGAATCCGTTTCAATTGGCTGCTATAGATCGCAAATAGATCAGCCTGCTTGACATATCCGTTATCGATTTGGCTTTGTGGACGACGACGTGCTTTCGGAAAGAGCGCAGGACTCCAGGCACTGCGCGGTATTGAAAGACCAGCCTGCCCATAACACCAGCAGGCAAATGCGGCACACCATTCATAACCATCATCTAAGCCTACATAGACCAGGTACTTAGAAATCTCTGGCCCCTTATTATCGCCTCCGATCTCCCTTACCCCAATTTCATTTGCTGCAATTTCATAGATCTGCTGCCTAAGCAGATTGGTGTTTCGTACACTAGCATTGCTATACGTTTCCTCTAAAACAGCATTTCCAGTAGCAGTAGAAATGCAAAGAGCAATAGAAAGAATACCGAGAAATAAAGAATAGATTGTTGCCATGAGTTCAATTGATTAAAATGGTAATAAATATCCTGTCTATAATATTTGAAGGGTCTCCATAGGTATTCCAGCAACCAGATGCAGCAACATATAAAGACCAGTCCGGCCATTAGCCCAAAATAAAGCAGGGACAGTACCCCCAGATCGAGCGCAGCTGATGCCGGGTCGAAAAATTGTAATATACTCCCAACAAATAGGAAAATAATTACCAGAAATATACTTGCCATACCGAGCAGATACTTGGGCTCAATCGGCAGTTTTTGTGTTAGACCATACCATGGTCCTTTCATTTCTAAACTGTTCATAGAGATATAATTTAATGATAAAAACGAGTTATACCTTACCTACATATTGACTGCGCGAATAGCGGTTTCGATTCCGGTCGCGCACCAAGATAAAGACATCGAGACCGACATTTTGCATGTAATCAGGAAGTTGGAGCATTAATCCTGATTCCGAGCGCCTTACTAGCGTCTCATTACGGATCGCAACCCCGGCTATCGGATCATAAACCACTAATAGCAACTCGTCATCGTGGTTCAAGGCTGTAATCTCACCACCGTCAAAACTCAGCCGCAAGGCATTATTTTCCAGCGTAATATTTTCGACGCTTACGTCCTGCACGGGGCCATCGGATAGCATGATAAGAGCCGGATCAACATATAGCTCAGGATACTCACCCTTGACAGCATATTTTACAGCATGCGCCATCGCTAGATTGCGTGCAGACAGTTGCTTTGCCTTTTCGCGCTGTACACGCTGCGCAAACCCATCCTTAATAATTGATGCCAATGGCAGCAGATATTGGCTCGCCAGGTAAAACTTCTGCTGCGTCAGCAGCATCCCAATTGTCTTATTTTGTTTTCTTTTTTTCATCTGAAACTGTACTAACGATAACGTTCAAATTTCCTTTCCAAAATCTGCCAGGGGCAAATGATCCCCTGGCAATTGATCCAGCTTATGCGAGCATTATTTCACCGAGATAACTGCTTCTACTGATTTTGGTCTTTGTCCGATCGGACATAAAATACCAGATATGCACAGCATCACCCAGCAGATGCTCAGGTACCCCAAATGTGACCTCTCCGTCTTGCCTTTTCGCCACGGTCGGCGAAGTCATGAATTCATCTTTCACCGGATGATAACAGATTAAATAAAATAGATCGTCACCCTTTGTTTCGTAGACATCATTATTAGCCGTCGACCAGACCACTGTTAGGGCATCTGCATCGAACCCCGCTTCTACTGTTCCACCACCGCCATAGATTCCATCGGCAATTCTGATCTTGCTATAATCCAAATTTAGTGCAGGATAAACACCCTGAATAGCCAGTTCCTGATTCAGCTGAAAAGCATAGTTAAGTGGCGTGATACGGTCTGCCTTCTTCTGGCCAAAACCGATTTTTAGAAAATTATTGATTGGCAGCAGAAAGCGCATCAGTGTCTTAAATCTTGCCTGCACGATGAGCTGCGCCTCCGTATAAGGTTTGTTGCTCTTTTTAGCGAGTCCTCTGATGTAGTTGATGCTCTTCCAGCTGGCACCGATCACTGAGCCGGCCTTACCACTAAAGCCCCCGTTTGCTCCGTTTACTATTGTTCCCATTTTTAAAAATTTTAAGGATTAAAAAATAAATCGCCAAGATTTTTATACCGGTATTTTTGCTTGACAGAACAAACATAAGGCATTCATAAACAGAAAAATACAGGACAGAGCAGATTGTCCGACGCTTGTCCGAAGGTTGCCTACTAATTGTCCGACGACCGCCAGTATCCATCGCCAAAGCCGCTGCACAGACCATCGACAGGGCTGCTTATGACCTGCGTCTGAGGTTAACCTATCAGCTACCGGCGGAGCCCCTAGTTCCCACCTAGTTTAGTAGGTAAACACTAGGTCTAAACTAGGTGCAGACTAGGGATATCAGCGAACAAAGGCTATGGAAGGAGTGAATAAAGGCATAAGCAGGTACGAGGCGCCTAGCCATTTAAGTAACGTTTGAGCCGGAGCACGTCATCAAGCTTAAAATACTTTTTGCCTCCTTTTTCGCGCTGGTACACCCGAATAAGGCCTAAGTTTTGATACCGCAGCAACGTACGGTCCGATACGCCTATGGTGTCTTTGACAAATGCTGTATCACGAAGTTCGACAGTGGTATCCGCTGTCTGAAAGCTATCCTGAATTACTCTTTTTAATATTTGTATTTCTGTAAAAAGTATATGTAAAGCCTGCAAGAGATGCGCATCTGTCTTGCGGCCGATATTGTTAAACGAATCTTTTCTCATATTTTTAATTGTTTATAATGACAAATATGCTTATCCACCAAGGATATTGGAGTTAATGAAGCCAAAGAAGTCTGCATACAGTTTCTTATCACCTACAGGAAGTGTTTTTTTCGTCCCTTCGGTCATCAAGACACCGCCGACTCCATAGCTGTAAAAAAAATTGATATTAATTACAATACTCTGATGGCATTGCTTAAACCACTTAACCGGCAGTCCCCCCAGTACTTCCCGCATGGTACTGCTGCAGCTAAGTGTTTTACCCCCGATCATGTGAAATTTAACCTGGCCATTGGCACTTTCGACATACACGAGTTCTTTCATACGGACCTCCGTACGCTGATAACGCACCGGCCCTTTGATCATAAAATAATAGGTATAATTTTCCAGTGAATCATGATCAGATAGTGGGATCAATTTAGCGAGCGCTTCATCCACTCGGCGCAGTGCCGCATAGAAACGACTTTTAGACACGTCTTTGAGCAGCACATCAACTACACCGAGATCATATCCAGGATCTTCGTATTGGCGGTGTGCCGTATAAAGTATCGTTTTTAGATTTGAGCTAGGCAAGGTTCTTAAAAAATCGAAAGCGTTAATCCTTCCAAGCTCCACGTCGAGGATCATAAAGTCCACTTTGTTGGCACGCAGAAAAATCCGGGCTTCCTGTGGATCACTAAATGTTTTGGCAATCTGCACATAGCCAATCTCTTCGACCATCTCAAGCAGATGGTCGATATGCGACTTTTGGTCATCAATGATGATTCCTATCCATATTCTATTCATATTTTCCGTCATTTTTTGTTCCTTTAATTAGTTGTAGCGCTGCACGCATAACGTGAGTTCATAATGCTCATCGTCCTGCTTTTCTTCCATCGAAAAGTCAGTTCCAAAGAGGTAATCCATGCGTGTTCGTACATTCCGAAGTCCCACATCGTGACTTGGTAGGATTTGAGGACCACATCGTTTTCTATTTCTAACAGTGATCCGATAACCGGCATGGCCGACAAGGATGTCGATTCGGGCTGGCTGATCCTTATCCCACAAGTCCGCATGCTTAAATAAGTTACCAGCGAGCGTCTGCAATACTGTTGGTGCAATACTAAATCGCATCAGGTTACCCGAGCAGGAAAGTTTTATGTAAAAAGGATTTGGTTCGACTTTCTCCTGTATGGACAGATACTGCTTCAGTGCTGTCACTTCATCCGCTAATAAAATATGGGTTGCCCCCTCCACGTGATGAGCCTCCATATAGAATTTCATTAAGCGATAAATTTCCGAAAGCTGCATACCCAATTCAACATCATAAGGGTCTACCTTATTTTTTAAATGGCTAAAGATATTCGCCATCATATGCGGATGCACCTGCGCAGATAAGGTTGTATATTGAAAGGATTTCATCGTTGATTCTGCGGCGAGACGTGCATTTACAGCTTCAAGTTTATCATTTGATTCGCGAAGCTTACTCTTATAGTAATAATAGCCC
This sequence comes from Sphingobacterium sp. UBA2480, assembly GCF_002341965.1. Classification (NCBI taxonomy): domain Bacteria; kingdom Pseudomonadati; phylum Bacteroidota; class Sphingobacteriia; order Sphingobacteriales; family Sphingobacteriaceae; genus Sphingobacterium; species Sphingobacterium sp. UBA2480. Next base: position 93,412 of record NZ_DDPA01000008.1, read on the forward strand.
ACCGCCATGACCGTATAATTACTGTGCATGACGAGAAAGGTCTGGATATACTTCGCCCAGCTAAAAGCGTGTTTATTTATGACATACCTATTATTTATAATCTCCAGTCCAAATCTTCCATATAATTCATAGTACACGATCAGGGCGGAGAGTAAATAAAAGCCTATCATCAACACTATAGTTCCCAGTATATGCCCCCGATCGTAAACATACTTCAAGATCAGATACAACGCATAGAAGATAATCGCACAATAAAACACGGTGATGAAGGAAGCTCCCAGATTCAGTCTGGAATTGCCCAGTGCATTTACCACGAAAAAATAAAAACTATATCCTATCCAGAAACAGCAGTGCAACAACCACTTTCCTTTAAAGAACCTATTCATATTATTGGTTTATATTGATAACCTAAAGATAATTATAACATCATGTTTAAACAAGTATCTAGATCAGTTTTTCAAAAAATAGTTCCAGGCAAGCGATAACTCAGGTAAGTAAACTTATCAAGCAGCAGCTGTTTCTCTTTCATGCTAAATGAAATTATACGATTAGTTGCCGACCAGGTTGCTACATCCGAGCTTGGTGACATGATTTTGTGCAGGTAAAACCAGGCTTCCCAAGCCTCCGGATATTCCAATAGGATCTCTTCAAAATCCTGATAGATGATGCGGCTAAAATAGTCCGCAAACTGCCCCGCGCTTGGAAACCAGTTTTTATACCAATGACTCAATGCACAAATTGTAATGGGCTCATTTTCTGCCCTTATTTTGGCAATCAAAACGGTTATATTTTTTTGAAGCAAAAAAGCCATATGTAGAATCCCATGCTTTATTTTAATGCTGCCATTTAGAAAAGGGATTTCGCTTAATTTTTGCGCCTGGAAATCTTTTGCGGCACTTACCCCGCCATCAAGGTAGCAGAATATGTGATAACCAAGATCCATCTGCTGCCGTAACTTAAAGAAAAGATAAGGATCCTCGGCTTCCAGAAATACAACTTGTTTTTGCCAACGATCACCGAGCAAAGTTGCGTAATGCTGTGACTGCTGCAACATAACATCTTTAGCCACAGGAATACAAAGTTTATAGCCGCGCTGAACCAGAAAGGCAGGAACAGCCCGATAGTAGCCAAAATGAAAACTTAGGATAAATTGAGCACGCTCAGGTAAAATCAAATTGGTTTCGTCTTTGAACTGAAATTTAGTGGCATCCGTTTCTGCCTGCCGTCTTGAGAAATTGATCGCCGCACGGTGTAGATTTTGCTGGATATCGAGCTGATAGATACCCAAAAGATGCTGCACATTGGCCGAGAAAAAAACAAAGTCCCGCCAGTCCTTTTCGGTATAAGCCTGCATTGCGGCTCTCCAAGTAAATTGCATATAAAATATTTTAGGGTTAATATTGGGAATATGCTATGCCTCAGGATAAGGCACAGCATATTCAGTTATCATCATGCTCTTAAGGGAAAACGATGTTGCATTTCCCTCCATCGTCCTCTTCATCAATACCTAACATTAGGTCAGTGATGGTCAGAGGATGTGGATTGTATAGTCCAAATTGGGCCAATAGTGTTGTTATTTCCACGCTGTATCTCGTAAAAAATAAACCATAGGCTGTTCTCGCAACAGCTTGACGGCTTCAGGCACTGAAGACTGTGGATCGATCGGGAGTAAAAATTCAACTAATAATTGGAGAGTCAAAGGACATCGCCTTCATCTACCATTTGGTTCCTAAACTTTCCATTTTGCAGATAATTTCGGGGGCAAAAGGGGTTTTTCTAGAGGCAAAAGGCTTTATAGGGGTAGTTTCGTCAATGATTTTCAATCGTCGTAGTTTTGTTAGTTCAACATATATTACTGACAGTAAGCCAGATAAACCAAAAAAATAAGTTATTATGTCAATTAAGCATAATCCCAAGGCGGGATTCAAACTACTATTCGATTTTTGGGGGAAATACCACACGATAGATCATTTTCACTATCAGTGGGTAAAGGACAACCTCAAAGTCAAGATAGTCAAACGAGGCGAGCAACTCAGTCCAGCTGACCGTCATTTGGAGATGACCTATTTTGTCGCGAAAGGCCTCCTGGCGCGGGTCGAAGAGAGCACTGAAACCGGCAAGCGCAGGATTATGAGCCTGGCTATTCCAAACATGGCTTTGATGACGACCAATCACCTCTATACACATCATCTACACAGCGGGCATATAGTGGCACTCCGTTCGGGAATTATTATTGCGATTCCACACCATGTGCTACGACAGTTTCAGGAACAGGAAAAATCCATCGATACATTGATTGACGTATTGGGCAATAAAAAGAAAAGGCAGCTGGTTCTGCTTAGGCAGGCCACCTTGGGCTACTCACCTTTTGACCGCTACCTCAACTTTGCCAGGCTGTTGCCCGAAATCAAAGCTGCGACCACTCAAATTGAGCAGGCAGATCTGCTCGGCATCTCGCGCCACACGGTACAGCAGGCCCAATACTTCTTGCTGACGGGAAAATATGCTCAAAAATAGCTCCTATGGTACAGGCCTATATCAGACTTATTTTGCATGCAACTTTGTATCAGGAGCCAGCGAAATTGCTGACTTTGATAAACATTTTATAAACTAAACTTTAAGCTTATGCTTACAAAAAGAAACAGCTGGCTACGCGCCGGTGCATTAACCGTATTAGGATTGGGTCTCGCTTATGGAGCCCAAAGTTTCACCGAAAAGGAAGAGGTGAAAATTGAGAAAACAGTATCAAGATCACTTGATGATCAGACTTGGTACAATAATGAGCTGGTCAATTCAGATCCAACCAATCCAGCGAATTATGCGTTGACACCTAAATTTGAGTGTGGTGATGATGACCAGGAGATCTGTTCCATCAAAGCACCAGACAACGGTTCGGGTCAGCCCGATATGTCGCATCAAGTATCACCCGGCGTGACAGTTGAGGATCAGATTGAAGATGCAGTATCCAGTTCTAACACCAACACTACTGTGCAAGCATTTCGCTCCAACCAGTAGACAAAAAAGCAGGCTTCCCTCATCGGAAGTCTGCTTCCGTTTCTTACCTCGGATTTTGTTCAATATTACTTTGACTAATCACTTCGGCGGGAATGGGATATAGGTAACGGGCATCGTTAGCCGGTAGCTCATATCGTTTTGTCTCTCCATTAGTTATAACCTCCCGTACTAAATTTACGGCATGATTGGGTTCGAGGTTTAATCGCTTCAGATCCGACCACCTTACACCCCGAAATAACATTTCCTTACGTCGCTCATTTAGGATCAAGCGCAATAAATCTTCCGGATCAGATAATTTCAATGCGGCAAATGAGCCCTTTCGGATCCGATTTTCCAACAGTTTATTGATATCGACCAAGGCCGCCTCAGTAGCTCCTAAACGGGCATTGCATTCTGCCCGGATCAGAAAAAGCTCATCGTTGGCAAAACCCGCAAAATAAGTAGCCGAACGTCCAGAGTAATAACCTTTGAAAGCATATTCTGTTGCATTCACGGATCTAAAATAAATGAGTTTGCGGAGATCATTAGCATCAAATAGGTTATATACTGCCATAGGTATTCTGGCCCGACTACTGTTCAGTGCAGCGCTTCCTGAAATAGTCGAGCCATAGTAGATCATCTCAACGTTTTTAGGCGTGATGGGGTAATTGAGCTTAGCATCGATGGTATTAAAATCCATCAAATCTGCATTTATTCTCAGGCATTCATTGGCATAATACCGTGCTTGCTCATAGTCTCCAATACTCAGATATATTCTTGCCAATGCTGCATACGCTGCTCGTTTGCCCGGTCTATTGATCTCAGCGGCCTGATCCCTCAAATATGGGATTGCCCCTTTGATATCATCAATAATCTGTCTGTAGGTGTCATGTACGGTAGCACGTGTAACAGGCACATTAAAATCAGAAGTCAACCGTATCGGCAGCCCAAAAGGGCTATCCGCAGCCTTATCATAGAGCGGGCAATATAGCTGAGCCGCATAGAAGTGTGCCAGCCCCCGGACAAATAGGGCTTCGCCCTCAATGTCCTTATTTTTGATCGGTTGCAGACGATCCACCCCCTCCAGCACGATATTGGCGATCATAATGGTATTATAACATGCTCTCCAATAGGCGACATCCGTTGTAATCATCTCCTTGTCCCATCGATAAGCCTCCTGAAAACTGGCCAGCATATTGCTGTAGGTATCATTGTTCAGGTAATAATCATCTGTTCCCAATTCAATCAGTCCTGGATAATAGAGATTGATCTGAGACTCAAAGTCCAAAAGTGCTCTTAAGTCCTCTTCCTTGTCGGGAGTAGCCGCAGACAACTGCGGCTTTTCGTCCAAAAATTTAGTACAGGACTGGCAGAAAAGGCTCCATAGGAAGATGCCTATCCAAATCATATTTTTCATCATAATTTCTTCCTTTCTTTTAAAAATGAATTGATAACCCCAAGCTGTAATTTCGAGCAGGAGGCATATTGTTAAAATCGGGGTCTATGCCCCATTTGTTGGCTTTCCATAGCAGCGCTACATTGTTGGCCGAAGCATAAATCTGTACGGGAAACTTACGCATGAGCAGCCATTGATATTGCAAACGAATATCCTGTAAGCGTATAATATCCCCCTTACCAATATTGGCTTCCGAGTAAGCATAGAAATCATCGCGGTTTGAATTGGCCGGATAAGTCATCGATGGAACGGTTGTTTGCGATTCATCTCCCGGATGCTGCCACCGTTTGGCATAATCTCCATGGGTGCGCCAACCATTGAAAAGATCAAGGTACCGGATGGTTTCCTTCTGGAAGAAGTGGCCAAACTTGTAGGCGATATTGACACTCAAGAGCCAGGATTTCCAGCTGAAAGTCTGGTTGAACGATCCGTAATATGGCGGGATTCCAGGACCGTGGTACACCAGATTTTGGATGGAGTCTGCCAATATTTTAGTATAATCCTTAGAGATAGCGCCTTGCAGCGATCCCTGCGGATCGCCATTTTCAGGATCAAGACCCATAAAGCGGTAAGAGAATACAGGATAGAGTGCCTTACCTTCGACTGGAGAAATACTTTGCCCCGCATAAGAGGTAAAAGTCAAAGCACGCCAGGTACCGCCATAATATTTGTCCACTTTATCCTTATTGATTGTAAACAGCACCTTCGCATTCCATTTAAAGCTGCCATCCAATATTTTTGCATTGAGATCAATATCAAAACCCCTCCCCGAAGCAATAGCCACATTCCTTCGCACGGTACTAAAACCATAAGTCGGGTCGATGGGATCCGAGGCGAAAAGGTCTGTCGACTTTTTAAAATATGCATCGGCGGAAAGTACAATCCGATTATTGAACAAGGTAGCGTCCAACGCTACATTAAACATGCGGACATCTTCCCAACGGAGCGATGGATTGGGCAGCAAGGAGACGATGGCACGTGGAAAAGTGCTGACATCCGTATTTAGTCCCGACATATAACTGATAATAGGCAAACTGGTTGTCATACCACCCGAATTACCACTATGTCCTAATGTAGACCGCAGCTTCAAGCTATTAACCATTTTACTCTTCGGGAAGAAAGCTTCATCCGACAGCTTCCATGCCAGGCCGGACGACCACAGTGGATTCCATTTGTTGTTGGCATTTACGCCGAACAAGTTAGAGGCATCTTTCCGGCCGCTCACCGAAAAGATATACCTTCCCCGATGGGTATAGGAAGCGTTCCCAAATAGCGATACATATCGACGCATTCTTTTATCAAACCCGTTTGTATAGGGAATACGGCTCAATCCGCTCAGACCATTATAGATCGGATAGGCACTTATCGGATCTATCAGTTGGCTATTGTACAGATCTTCATCAAAACCATAGGTTGTAAACTGGCTGCTTTCTTCCGTACGTGCCGACACTTCAGAGCCCCCAAAGAAATTCAGTTCATGCAGGTTACTCCATTTTTTCGCAAAATTGAGCTGCACTCGTCCCTTATGGCTGGTGAAATTATTGTTCCCATTGGTCAGTATCCCTCCCAGCGGTACAATGCGTTTTACCGTCCCATTATCGATCTGCGTAAAACGGTTGATCAGATCACGCGTAAAGAAAGACTCCTGTCCGCGTAAGGTCCGATTCGCCCCCAATTGCCCTTCAAAACCATATTGGCCGGTAATCTCCAGACTATTCCACAGTTTGACCGACAGCTTAAGCCCTGCATTCCAATAATTGGTATTGTTATTGGCTTTGGAAACACCAAATTCATTCAAAGGCCGGTAAAACCAGTCCAGCAGTCCCTCATTGCGCGTAGCTACAGACTCCATATACCTAAAATTATATTGTGATGGAATCGCCAGCGGATTTCCGGCATCATCCATCAACTGTGCGTAAGGATATAGATTTGTCCTACCTCCGCCGACACCTATCGGATAATCAATGAGGTCCGGATTATAACTATTCTTCATATTGGAATAAAGCAGGTTGCTCTCCAGCCTAAAGCGTTTCCAGAAATTCAGCTGATAAGTTCCATTGATCACCAGCCGCTGATTACTACTTTCCCTTTTGCTGAGCGCATTTCTATCGTAGCCGATCCCTACCCGGTAACCACTCTGTTCAGCACGACCAGACAGTGCAATATTATTTTGGCTTAAGACACCATTGCGATAGAGGTATCGGAGCAGGTCTTTTCGATAATCCTGTGTCTTATATTTTTCGATACGCGCATCCATCTCCTCTTGTGTGACCAGTCCTTTGGAAAGATCATACAGGACGTCTACAACTGGAGAAACAATACCCCTATTCGAATTAGTACCGTTTAATATGGTATTGTAAAATCCTTTATCAAAAAGCATTTTTTCCACATCGATAAACTCTGCCGAAGACATTTTAGGTAAATACATCAGGTCAGGTTTTGCGGTTATGGTCAGATTAGACGAAAAGTCCACCGCTGTTCCCTCCTGTTTATTGCGATTTTTGAGTTTGATCACGATAACACCATTTCCGGCCCGTGCCCCCCAGACCGATGTCGCTGCAGCATCCTTAAGTAGCGTAACGCTCTCCACATCATTCGGATTAATCGCGTTGATATCACCCTCAAAAGGCAGATCATTGACAACAATTAGTGGTCCCATGAGCGCACTGGAAAGCGTATTGATACCCCGGATATTGATCTGATTGGTACCATCGCGCCGATCCATCTGCAAGGCCGAAAAATTCCCCTCCAAGCGGTCCAGAATGTTGGCCGATGACAGTCTCTGCGTTATGATCTTATCATCTACCTGTGCAAAAGCCCCTGTAGCCCGATCTTTGGGAATGCGCTGATAGCCTGTTTCGACCATCACCTCCTCAAGCTGATTTGTTTTCTTGGTAAGAACGATCCAAAAGTTCCTATTTTTAGATTCAGCAAGCGCCAGTACGCGCGTTTCATACCCCATGTAGCTGACAGATAGCCGTTCACTAAGATCAGTCGCCGAAACGTGAAACTTTCCTTCGCCATCTGTCCTGGTTTGCGTTTTCGTTTTTAACAGCGTAATGCTTGCGCCGGCAATTGGGTGGGCTGACTCATCTACTACTATTCCAGTATAGTTGTGCTGCGCTCTTAATTCCATCTGCATGAAGCATAATGTAATGAACAGCGCGTAAATTAACCATCTATTCATAATTACCTTGCCCCCTCAACAAGTCAATTACATTATCAATCTGTTCTTTATTTACGAATGTATGACCTGTAATTGCCAGCACGGTACCACGTGGCGAGATCCATACATATCTCGGAATTGAAGCATGAGGGAACAAGCGTATCAAGTATTCATCATCATACACAGTAGGGAGCGAGCTTCCTCCTATCCGAGATAAGGTTTCGATGTAGGTCTTTTTAATTTTTTGGAGATCATCCCGGCGATGTTTCGTATTGACAAGGACCATAGCCAGCGTATCTGTATAATGTTGGCTCAGTTTCTCCCCTTTGGGCATTTGGGTTAGACACATCCCGCACCATGAGGCCCAGAAGTCCAAGATGACCAGCTTACCTTTCAAATGTTTTAGATCTGTAGTGATAGCCTTGTCATTCGTGAAAACTTTATACTGTCGGGTATAGAAATCTTCGGGAACTCGATCGCCTACATTGATAGCTTCTACTACAGGAAGCCCATCCGCCCCGCTGTCCTTGCGGGGCGTCTGAGCAGATAAACTAAACATAGAAACCAAACACAGCAGTATCGCTAATGCTCGTTTGCTCTTAAAAGCCTTGTGTAAATTATATAGTATTGTTTTCATCATCTTAAGGTTTTGGTTGGTTAATGGATTGAAAAAAATCGTTGATTTTTTTGGTCAACTGTATTTCCTCCAGATTGGCTTCCAATGTTGACAGTTTTACTTGGCTTGTATCTAAATGACGGCTATGCGTCAGGAAATACGCCATCAAAGCACGCAGGATATCGGCTAAGAAGAGCGTTTGCTGTACAGCTTCTAATTTGCTTTCGGAGGCTGTCCCAAGTGTTTTACATTTCAAATCAAATGCGTAGAGGTACTCGCGTATGGTGGATAGCGGATAATTACCCCAAAAGCTTTCGATACATTCCAATGGATTGTAACTGTCTTCATGGATCTCGTAGAATGGCCTGTCAAGATGCAGGAGATCTTCATAAATGGCTTTCATGTGTTTAGTTTTTAGCTGTGACCATAGCGCATAGCTCTCCCTATCCAACCGAAATCAGCTTTTTGCGGGAATCTAAGATTGCTTAGATCAGGTAAACAATAATTTAATTAAGGAGCTAGATCGCATTTGAATGGTTAATCACAAAGGTTATATATTGGCGTGATGCAATCCATAGCAGTGTAGGGTCAAATTATATTTGACTTAGCTACCCGAGCTACTCGGGAGCGGTAATAAGATTTTTTGTTGTCTGTTTTTTGTGGTTCATGCTCACGTTTATAATTGTGAGTCTTATTCGGGAAAAGGGCTATAGCAGGCCCTATCACCGTACAGCAAGGTTCCGACGCCTTTTAGAAACGGTTTACGATAGGGCCCATGACGCTATAGCTGTACAAATGTACAAATAAAGCTATCATAGGCATTATCCTATCGTCTCGTTCTAAATCAAATTGTCGGAATTTGCTGTCGAGACTCTTTAGTTTAATACCTTATTAATCTTGAATACTAGATCAAAGATAAAAATCAAAATTTAAAAAAACAAAATTATTATTTACGAATAATAAATAAAAAGATTCATTTAATGAATAAAAAGTAACATTTAATAACTAAATATTTTTAAAATGAATGCTTCAACTAAATCTAACAATACTGATCCTGATTTCCTTGCAATAAAATCCTTATTTGAATCGGGCATCATAAAATCCATGAAGTTATTAGAAAAACAAGGGCCTACTAAGATGGCCAAGGCTTTAGGCCTTCAATATAATTCATACCTTGATAAATTAGGCAATCCCCAAAAATTTACTTTTGCCCATATATTTAAGATGGCAGATCTATGTGATCTAGATCCTGATTTAATTTACAAAGTCATAAAGAATCAAGTTGATGTTTAAATTATGGCGATTTGGAAAGCTAAATTTGAAAGCAATATTAAACTAAATGGGGTTAAAAAATATATTGGGTCATCCTTAAAATAAAAAAGCCACTCCCTTCCAGAAATGGCTTAAAATAAATATCTATAAACTTTAAAAGTATTTGATTACAGCTTTTCGATTTCTTCGATAGAAAGACCGGTTCCTTTAGCAATATCAGCAATAGGTAAACCCATTTTCTTAAACTCTAGTGCAATGGCAATAGCTTCCTCGCGCTTACCTTCAATTTTACCTTCAATCTTACCTTTCTGAATTCCTTTTTTTTCAGCTTTATCTAATAAATATTCTTGAGTGCCCATAGTATCGCTCCTTCCTATTTTTGTTTTAATTTCTTCTTCAAATATACTCAAAACTTCCTCATTATCAAAACTTACGTAATAAGTTAAAAAATCATAGAGCCCTTGACGTGTACCCTTATCCATTTCTCTTTTCATCATCTCATCATAGAGATCATGTTTTATTTCTTTCAGTCCCTCATCGGTCACTTTCTTGTTTACTATCGCCAAAAGTGCGGTAAGGACAATCACAGAAAATGGATTCTCATTAGCACGCAATATCAACTCGTCCTGATCCAAGATCTTATAGCTATTAAAATCATAGCGCAATGATGTCCCCATAAATTGCTGGCTATAGACCATAGGATGATAGCCTTTATTTTCATCTGCCAGGATCGCAATCGCTGTAATTGGAACCTTGTAACGGTCCCATATTCTATAAAAATAACGAAACATGCGCTCAGCTAAATCGCCCCTGCCTTTGTTGCTCTGTATCTCTACATGGCAGAGGACAAACTGCTCGCTCCCATCTCGTAGAAAGACCTTCACAAGCTTGTCCACGTAACGGACTCCCTTTCCATTGCTTTCCGGGGGAAATAATTGCTCAAACTCTTTGTCAAGATAATCAAAGGGTCTACTCAAATCAAAAACAGCATCTGCTTCCGGAAAGATAAATCGTAAAAAATGCGAAAATGTTTGCTCTAAGATAGATTTCCATAAAGGATCGTCTACACGCCTTCTTCTTGGACTCATAATTATTTATCAACTGGTTAACAGTACAAAGATAGGAAACCGTCAAACAAAATACTAATTAAATTAGCATTTTGTTTGACGGTTTAATCCTAATATTGATGAAACCTGGAGCTTTTAGCAATATCTTATATGCTCTAGTAAAGGTTTCTAAAATCCTTTCCAGCCATCTCCCCTTACGGGAAAGGTGAGCATCCAATGATTACGTTAGAAGGGGGCATATAGAAACAAACCCAAATTTGAATATAAATTCGAATCTTTGATGTAGATATAAATAAAGGATATTAAAGATGAACTACAAAATATCATTCTCGGATATGGACCAATTGGCAGTTCAAGCAAACTCAAACAACAAAAAAAGTTATTTTTAACTTTTCAATTTCAGCAAACTGTTCCTATATCATTTTAGCTGGCCGAAATACACATTAGGAAAAGAATAGAAGTGTTACTACGCTCCAACTAATCAACTGCCAATAAGCATCTTACACTAAAAAACACTGATGTCCCCGACACAGATGTCGGAGACATCCCCCAACCAAATGATACAATAACTTGTTTTCCAATATTTTAACCGTATTTTTATATCCTAATATTGATTTCACATGATATCCGACTTAACAACAGCTAATCAAGAAGATAATGAGTCTTCATTAGAAGGGAATGAATTTTAAAAACCCCAATATAAATCAGAGCATTGAAAAAGCCACTCCCTTTCGGAAATGGCTCAAAATAAATATCTATAAACTTTAAAGTATTTGATTACAGTTTTTCGATTTCTTCGATAGAAAGACCGGTTCCTTTAGCAATATCAGCAATAGGTAAACCCATTTTCTTGAACTCCATTGCAATGGCAATAGCTTCTTCCCGCTTTCCTTTTTCAATGCCAGTCTTAAGACCTTTTTCCCGTTCCTGCTTTTTTATTGTTTCAATTACTCCCATTTCAAAATTACAGCTTTTATACTCCTTTGAAATACTTTTCAACCTCAGGCTTGGCCAAACTGAGCTTTTGGCAAATTTCAGCAATAGTAAAACCTAACTCCCTAAGCATTTCAATCTTACCTTCAATCTTACCTTTCTGAACCCCTTTTTCTCGTTCCTGTCTTTTTATTGTTTCGATAACTCCCATTTCAATTGTGCCTCCTGTCACTTGATAAATGTACTTGTCAAATTTACTATTTATTTCTTTATCCCGTAAAAACAGCTATTGTCTCTACTGGAACTCGATATCGGTCCAATAGACGATAATGGTACTGAAATATCCGATGTGAAAATCCCGGATCATTGCCGCCCTCTATTTCCGTGTGCACCAAAATCCATTTTTCAGTGCCATCCCGCAAAAAGGCCTTGACCAAAAGATCCGCCAATCAACTGGGTAACAAGACAAAGATAGGAAATACCCAAGCAAAATACTAATTAAATTAGTATTTTAGTTTAAAAAGTAATGTCATTATTGTAGACCAAATTAGTTGATCCCTTGCATCTGTTGATACGTAAACAGCTGTGGATAATTTTTTGGAAGTTCAGTTGTCAGATTATGCATTTGAAAATTATCACTTCTAATTCTACCATCAGGATCCATCAGTACATACCTCGGAATTCCGTTAAATTTAAATAATTCGCGTAAAGCCCTATATTCATCGGCAGAAACCCGATAGGATTCAAACATGCTATTTTTAACAGTATAATCTTTATAAAACTCCATATCTGGAGTTCCATCGACGTCCGTCACAAAAACAAACACCAAATTCGGATTATCCTTCAGTTTTAAGCGCTTCCCTTGCGATGATTCAATACCGGAACGGCAGGGACCGCACCACTGCGCCCAAAAATCCACAACAACGACTTTACCATGGTATTTATCTGTCATGCTCTTAAAAATAGTTGCAGCAGTTGTATGGGGTAGCAAATAGCCGTTTTTGGACTTCTTCACACGTTCGGCCAGTTGGAGCGCTTCATACCTTAAATCTCTATTTTTTAACACGGCCAATAATTGTTCTGTAGTTTTTGTTATCCCAACTGTATCAGCCGCACCATTTAATGCAAACTGCAAGGTACGCAGTTTCGCAACCTCAGAAACCAATGTATTAGCGATCGTAGGATTAGATTTTCGATTTGCCGAATCCAATACCAAATATAGATTCCCTTTACGTTGACTATTTAAGGCTCCGTAATAGGCATCCAGGCTAAATAGCGTCGAATACTCGAATCGGTTGATAAAGGTCGAAAATTCATTTTGCACCAAAATAGCTGGATCATTGAGGTCTAAGCGAGCTATAAAATTAAAATAATCATCGGGCAGCGGTTCTTTTAGGTAGGCATTTGTAGGATTGCTACTTAGATAATTCTTTCGATACATTTGCAGATCCATTAATTGTACCGCATACATGAGCGCAACTTGCTTATGGACCAGATTTTTTATTTTTGGTGAAAAATCTGATTTCTTTAACCGTCCGCTTACTTCATTTTGCACCGAATCCCAGGTTGCTAAGACCTCCTTTTTGATTGCTGAAATTGGTTGCTCTTTCAAACGCCTTTCCATGCCCTGATAAAAGGCTCGTTGATTATTTTCCCAATCAAAGCCACTGAATTGCTTATTCTCGGCAGCAAGGGGGCCTTCGAAACCTATTAGAGCTAAATTTTGATCTGCTGTAACTCTTAATCGCAAGGCTAGCGTCTGTCCCGGTTCGATATAAAATTTAAATTGGTTATTTTTAAAAATAATGTAACTAGTTTTCGGATTCGTGGCCAAGAATCTGACCTCAAAACGGCCATCTGGATAAACTTGTACGGTAGTCGGGTAATCTTCACGGGTCAGCTCATTGCTGCTATAAATAATACCACTTGTAAATCCCAATGCAGGACTATAATTTTCGATAAATCCAATTAGACGTACCGTATCAAATTGGAAAAAATTGTCTTTATACGACACTAGATTTTTTTTCACTTTAGCATGCGCCAGATTTTCCTTTATCCAGTCATTTGGAACGATTTTAAGCGATTTTTCAACGGATGATTGCGCTGTAGCAAATGATAATACGAAGAAAGTAAATAAAGAAAGTAATGATAACTTCATAACTAGGCTATTGGTTTCCATAAAGTTAATCAATTCACTTAGACAACAACGAATAAAATGGTTTATAATTGAAATTTCCCTTCCCATAGGTATAAACCAATTTTTGAATAAGTACAATAGATTTATTACTTACATCCAATTAGATAAATGTCCGATTGGAAGACTTTTGAGCGGCCCCATATAATATGCTAACTGCTAGAGAAATAAAATTTGAACCATACAATAACTTTCAGTTATTATAACTATCTTTAAAATTATATAAAGCTTAATAATCACACAGCTTGTTTACTCAAATCGCAAAAAACATGCAATTTAAAATGACTCTACGATCCCTACTTTTTGTCTGCGCCCTAAACCTGTTGTTCAGCTCTTGCCAAAAGGACGACCCTTCTAATCCAAAGGGTCGTATCGATATTGAAACAAGAGATGCTGCCTGGACAAAATTGAGTATCCCAGGACAGCTTAGAGGCACATCGGCTATTTACGGCAATATCGACGACACCCTGGTTGTCGCTACCATGTACAAGATTTATATGACTACGGATAAAGGAGTTTCGTGGCAAATGGTCAACGATGCTGGATTTGGCATACCAAGTTTCAGTATGTATCAGGGAGAACTGATGGCTTTAAGTAATTTCCAAGACCATTCGACAAGTCCGACTTTATTCTCGTTGGACCAGGGTAAAAATTGGAGCAGAAAGGGCAAATATGGGTATGAAGTCTATGATAAAATACAGGTCAATCGAAAAGAAACAAAGATCAGTGAAAACGAATCTTACAAAATCGTCCCTCAGCCCAAAGAAATCATCGACAAAGAATATGGACGTCCGTTAATGCAGCCCGACAAATTAGTAAGGGTTACTGATAAAGGTGAACAGCTGCTTGATTTTCCTTTCCGCCGACAACTGAACTATATTTACCACGATAAGAAAAACCGACTTTATATTGGCGCTGAAGGAACTCGTTTTGAGTGGTCTGTTAAAGGGAATGAGCGTACTTATCCAACTTCCACAGATACAGCAATCATTTATATTAGCAAACTGCCTTTTAACGGACAATAACGAAACAATACCTAATTATTCGGAAAGAACAAGCGAATAATCGTTCCCTTACCCAACTTACTGGAGAGATTAACATTCCCGTCCAGACGTTCCATCAACTCTTTGACTAAGGAGAGTCCTATCCCTGAGCCTTGTGCTGCAAGCGCATTTTTTGCGCGCTCATGGGCTTTAAATACAACATCTAAGTCTACATCTGGAATACCGATCCCATTATCTTCCAAATAGTATACAATCCCTTTGCTTGTCTTTTCACTATAGATCGCAAGATAATCCTGCTCGGTATCTTTAGCATATTTCACAGCATTGGAAATCAGATTAAAAAAAATCTGATAAGCGACACTACAGTCTACCTCAAGCTTGTAGAGATTTCCCAATCTAAACTCCAACTGTGATGCTGGATAAAGAAGCTTTACCTCATCTATCCATTCCGCGATCTTTTTATCCATATCTAAACATTCCCTGACCGGATTGACAGCTCTTATTTTATTTAGCTGCAGGGTTTGGTTGATAATAGACTGAATGTTCTCTATGGCAGCTTGCATATTGTCGAACCATTTTTGCTGAACATCTTTAGGCAGACTTATATTTTTACGCAGCATATCATTTCCCATCTTCAGAATGGATAATGGGTTTTTTAAATCATGTGAAAGCGTATTGGACAATAGATCCAGCTTTCTATTAAAAGATATTTGCTCTTTTTGGCTTTCAGCTTTATCATAGGCAAGTTTTCGTTCCGTCACATCCCATGAGGAATGTAAAATAGCATAAGTATTCCCCCTTTCGTCCAATAATGCTTTGTACTCGAAATCAAAGTACCGTTTGATAATATTTCTCCCGGATACGATATCTGCCGGAGTATCCTTGGCACGATAGGTAATCCCTGTCTTCCACACATTTTTCAAAATAGATGAAAACCCCTCTTTTTCAAAGCTGGGAAAACAGGCACACAAAGTATGTCCTAAAATTGAGCTGCTTGCATGCCATGTATCCAGCATTGCTTTGTTGGCAAAGGCAATATTGAGGTCCTCACTATCATAAATAGCCGTAGCTAAAGGAGACCGTTCCAGAACCGACAGCAAAAAGAGCTCATCAAAAGGCATACAGAAAGAAATTTAGCAATCGTGAATGAATAAATATAGGAGAACTCTAAAAAATTAATGCAACAGAAATGATGCCATTCTTTCAGGCCTTTTTTCGTATCTTAACCTTTAAGAAAGTTTAAAATGAATAAAGTAGGAAAAAAAATCAGGTTACTTCGCCACCAAAAAGGTTGGAGCCAACAAGATGTGGCAAACAAACTGGGGATTTCCATTCCCGCATTTTCAAAAATAGAAACCGGCATTACCGATCTTAATCTCTCCAGATTAATCCAGATCGGCAAGTTATTTAATTTGACAGCGGTGCAGCTTTTATCTTTTTCAGAAACAGATCAGTTAAATGATTATGTTGACGGAATAACTTCAATTCAGCAAAAGCTGAAAGAACGGGAAGAGGAAATAATCCAGCTTCAGAAAAAAGTTATCGATCTCTATGGTCAGCTGTATAAGGATTAAAACTTCCCCCTTATTCCCAAACTCCCTTCGTGCTTGATCAGAAGCTTGGGGTGGATTCTCTACACAGGCATTCATATCGTATACCATTTTAATCTTAAAACGCTAACTGCATATAAATACCTGTATGAAAGCTATCGCCCTTAATATTAAGTTGAAATTTGTAAATTTGATCGCTGATTAGCTGTTTAACCAGCATACTATCTGCCCTTTTGAAAATTCTACAATGGATGCTACTGCAGAAAATAAGCTATTGATTTCGCTCTCCAATGGAAACGAACAGTCTTTTTTTGCTTTATATGACGAGTATAGCCATACCTTATTTTCCACTATTTTGCGAATGGTTAAAGATAAGCAGGTCAGTGAAGAGATCGTGCAAGATGTATTCCTGAAAGTCTGGCAAAAAAGAGCCAGCATCGATCCAAACCGAAGCTTTAAATCGTGGATTTTTACCATAGCTAAAAATGATGTTATTTCTTGGTATAGAAAATTAGCGAAAGAAACCGCGATGCAGGAAAACTTATACCACCATTTCGAGCAGCTCTACCTCATGGAAACAGAAAGCGATATGCATGAAAAGCAAGCGGAATTATTAGAAAGAGCACTCAATACCTTAAGCGAGCGTAGAAAAGAAATATTTGTCTTATGTAAATTAGAGCAGAAAAGCTACGAAGAAGTGGCCCAAAAATTGAATATTTCTGTATCCACGGTAAGCAACGCGATGGTCAAATCCAATCAACATATCCGCCAATTTGTACAGGACCATTATGATGAGATTTTGTTAATTCTTGTTACATTCTATTTTTTTTAAAAAAATCAAGATTACGATAGTGTTTTTGCTAATAAGTTGCGTATTAACTTATAGCTATGGCAAAAAAAATAGAAAATATTTACAAGAGCTATTTAAATGGAAGTATCCATCGCGTTGATCTCGATAGGTTGCTACACTATTTCGATCAAGCAAGCGACGCGGAGCTGGAAGCTCTTTCTTCGCTGGCATCGAATGATTTTGAGGAGGATCAAACCGACCAATCCTTTGCTTCGCATATCGAAATAATTAAAGGACGGTTGGAAGATAAATTAAACGAATCGAAGAACAAATCTATTCGTTTAAGACGACAACAACAATGGTGGGCCGCCGCTTCCATCCTACTTGTCGCTGGATTGGCGACGTGGTTTTATTTGGGACAAGGTCCAAAACCTACCGATGTCACTGCGCCTTCAGCACCCACGTTATATGTTAAAGATAAGTCCGGAAAGGAAATCGCCATTTTACCCAAGACTGATTCTGTATGGCAAATAGGAGACATTGCATTTTCCCGTATCGACAGTCAAACTGTAAAAGTAATAGCGATAGGCAAAAATCCAAGCTTGCAAACGATCTATACCCCCAATTCGGACTTTAGGCTCGTTTTGGAAGATGGGACCAAGATTACCATGAATTCCGCATCTACCCTACGGTTTCAGATTCCTTTTGATGTAGCCAGAAGAGAGGTTTTCTTAGAAGGAGAAGGATACTTTGAGGTTGCTCATGATGCGCAGAGGCCCTTTACTGTAACTGCTGGTACCACAAAAGTTGAAGTGCTGGGAACGGTCTTTAACGTACGAAATTATGCAAGCGACGGACTTGTTACAACATCCCTGCTGTCCGGACGGATCGCTTTAAGCAAATCGGGCACAGCTGAGAGGATGATACTTCGTCCAGGGGAAACAGCTGTAACTGATCAAAAAGGAATACATATCGAACATTTAACTCCAAAGCAGGCCGTCGCCTGGACAGTTGGCTACTTTGACTATCGGGACCAGTCGCTCCGTGTGATCTTATCTGATTTGTCCAGATGGTATGGCGTCGATGTCGATACCATCGCGTTGCCTAGGGATCAATCGATCTATATGAAGGTCCGAAAAAATATCCCATTACAGGAAATGCTACACCTTTTAAATGAAGCAAGCGGCCTAGACTTTCAATTGAACAATAAAAAAATCATATTAAAAACTACGTATAAAAAATAACAACTAAATAGTACATTAACCTTCATCTACCATGTCCTACCTAACCCAAAAGCGACCGGTATTTTTGCGGAAATACCTGAGTTTGGTCGCTGGAATTGCCTTGATGAGCATGATTGACCCCTACGAACTACATGCCCAGCAGGTACAGTTAAATTTTAAAAATGCCAATGTCAAAGAGGTGATTACGAGCCTATCGGACCGCTACGGCTATGAATTTGTCTTTGACGGCAGCCTATTAAAATCGGCCCGCCCCATCAGCGTTAACCTCAAACTATCAAGCGTTGAAGATGCCTTATCCATTTTGTTTAAGGATCAACCTTTCAGCTACCGCCTAGAGAATAAACGGATTATTCTCTATCGTAAAACTGTATCGACCAATAGTCAGCTCGTACGCGGAAAAGTAATCGACAGTCTGGGCAATACCATTGCCGGTGTTTCGATTCATAATCTGCAGGACAATAGCCAGGCGATGAGTTCGGGCGATGGTGATTTTGAGCTAAACGTGACCAGCCCGGAGATCCAATTGTCGTTTAGACATGTCTCTTTTAATGAAAAACTCATGCGTTTCAGTCCTGAACAAGTAACAAGACCGGTCCGTGTGATGTTGAGTGCAAAGGAATCTATGCTCAACGAAATTATGATAACAGGTTACCAACGAATCAGCAAAGAACGTAGTCCTGGAGCCTATTCCATGATCAACAATGACCAGTTAAACAAACAGATTAATGTCGATTTGGCTTCCGCCCTGGAAGGCCAAGTAGCTGGGTTGACCTATATCAAAAACCCCGCGCGCGCTGCTGCAGACAATCCCGTACTTCGCGGAATCGGCACCTATTCCAGTGACGTGACCACCAATCCGCTCATCGTCATTGACGACTTACCCACCGAGCTCACCTTAAACGATATCAACCCCTATGACGTCGAGTCTGTGACCGTCCTGAAAGACGCAACAGCTGCATCGATTTACGGAGCCAGGGCAGCCAATGGAGTTATTGTCGTAACCACAAAAAAAGGAAAAGGGCAAGGCGTTTCTGTTAACTTTAATGTCGATCAATTCATTACGCAGAAACCGGATATCGCCAATATGCATTATGCCAGTACGTCCGATCTGATCGACTACGAAATTGATGTTTACAACAAAGAGCGTTCGCGCTATGCGAATACCGCATCTTTGTTCAATTACTATGGAAAGTTGGGTAGTGGAAGCTTAAAATACTATTCACCGCTGTACGATCTATTTCGTAAAGAGTCCATCGGGACAATTACTCAGCAAGAACGGGATGCAACAATAAATACCTGGCGGAACAACGATTACATCGAGGAGTTTACTGATAATGTTTGGCAAAATGAAACACGCCAAAGATATAATGCAAGTATTTCCCAGAATTCGTCCAAAAGCAACACCTTTGTATCCTTCAACTACGACAAAGGAAAAGGACAGGTTATCAACGAAAAAAATGAGAAATTTAACCTGTATCTAAAATCGGCCTTTAATATAACCAAATGGTTGAATGCAACAGTCGGATTGAACGGCACATATTCAGTAAATAAAGAAACAGATGGCATTTACAATGATCTGTTCTTACAGCCTCGTTATACACGCATTAAAGATGAAAATGGCAACCTAGTATATGCGCCTTACGTGGATCTTTCAAGTTCTATCGGGCCTGGATCGGCCATCAACGGCGAGACAGCAGAACAGATCGCTGCCAACGGAAATTTAAAAAGTACATCCTTTAATGTCCTTGAAGCCTTAGGCGAAGGCATCGAGAGCAACAAGAGTTTAAATCTTCGCGCATTCACATCGTTGCGGGCCACTATTTACAAAGGCCTCTCTTTTCAAACGCAGTTTTCCTATGAATTGGGGCAAGCATCCCGTGAAAGTTTCTACGACGAAGATAGCTACATGATGCGTGTTGCCTCAAACGCGATGGTAAGCTACAATAATGCCACAGGAGTATACACGAAAAACCTGCCAGCAGGAGGCCGCTACTATCAATTCGAATCCAAACGGTACAACTATACCTTCCGGAATCAATTTAATTATGATAATACCTTTGGCCGATATGGCCAACATCAGCTAACCGCCCTGGCCGGCTTCGAGATGCGTCAGTCGCATGTACCGCGCCCTATCCAACAATTACTTGTGGGGTACAATCCCGTCACATTGACCTCCACCACCATCGACTGGGCCACATTGAGTAAATCTGGTATCACCAGCTATATCTATGGGGGGAATGTCCGCTTGAGCGACCTGAATGGCGTCGCACAAAAGGAAACCTTACACCGCTTCACCTCGCTTTACGCCAATGCCGGATATACCTACAGCAACAAATACAACCTCACGGGAAGCATACGGGTGGATCAGGCAGATCTCTTTGGGGTAGATCCGAAGTTTAAGTACCGTCCGTTATGGTCTGTCGGAGCAGGCTGGAATGTCAGCAACGAAGAATTTATGAAAAATAAAGACTGGTTGAATTCCCTCAAACTACGGGCAACATACGGTATTACCGGTAACGTGGACCAAGAAAGTTCAAGCTATGGTACGGCTACCTGGAAATCCGATAAACTTTTCCCCTACCTGCAATATCTGGAACAAAAATCATTACCAAACCCCATGCTGCGCTGGGAAAAAACAACAACGACAAACCTCGGTGTAGATTTTTCGATTTTCGACAACCGCCTGTCCGCTAGTATTGATGCCTATAATCGCTATAGCTCCGATTTGTTGATCGGTGCTGTTCTTGACCCAACCGTAGGTGCCAATTCACGCGTGATCAACAATGGTGCATTACGCAACAAAGGAATTGAGTTTAACATCAATGGCGTATGGCTCAAAAAGAAAGATTTAACAGCAAGCACCCAACTGGTATTTTCCTTTAATAAAAACAAGGTCGAGAAAGTCAACGGCTTAACTGCGACCGCACAGTCCTATGTTGGCTCACCTACGAATTATTTCTTCCAAGGAAGAAGCTACAACGCTGTCCTGGCTTATCGCTATGGCGGAATGGTGAACGGCTACCCTTACTTTTTGGATCAAAACGGCGAATCCAATGTTGTTTTTAATGAAAACGGTACCCCTACAAAAATTAATACGATCAATTCGCCCGATGCGTTGGTCGACATGGGCACGCTATTCCCAAAATACACAGGGTCTATCAATCAGCGCTTACGCTTTAAAGCATTCGATCTTTCGGCCATGTTTGTCTTCTCTGGCGGACATAAATTACGTAAAGATGCCATCGATCTGGCAAGCGATGAACTCACAAACGCCGGCTTGGTGAACCGATGGGCAGAAGGAGCCAATAACGATTATCCCCGTTTACTGGTCGATTATCCAGACAACCTACGTTCTTCCGCAGGAACCTTATCCACTTTATGGCGCTATAGTGATCAGCAGATTCTGTCGGCTGATTATATCAAGCTTCGGAACATAGCCGTAGGTTATCAATTGCCCAAACAATTGGCCCATAAAGCTGGGATGCAAAACGTTAAACTAACCCTGCAGATGAATAATTTATGGACTTGGAGCGCCGCCGGCAATGATATCGATCCAGAATCCTATTCGCTCAATAGCGGAACGCGCTATCTGCCCTTGGCCAAATCATTCCTGATGGGACTTTCACTCACTTTTTAACCCGAATCTACGATGACTATAAAAATCCTAATGGCAGCATGTGCGACTCTAGTGGTCTTTACTGCCTGCGATAAATACCTTGATATAACACCCAAAGGCTCACAATTGGTGCGTACAACTCAAGATTATTACGATTTGGTCGCCTATCCAAATAGAGGCTATCCGATCAACAACTTTCAGTATCTGGTCGATGACCAATACCTCAAAGAATCCAATGTCATTGGTTTGACGCCCAATATCAATACCATCAACTTTCTATTTCAGGAACAGGAAGATCGGGTAAGCCAACTCTCCGCATCAAGCTTTTACAATCAGTGCTATAAATACATTGCACAGTGGAATATGATTATTTCCTTGGTTGATGAAAGTACAGGGGACAATGAATTAAAGACGCTCGCCAAGGCGGAAGCCAAGATGTTTCGGGCCTTTGATTATTTCCACCTGATCAATGTCTATGCAAAAGCTTATGATGCCAGTACAGCAGCCCAGGACGGGGGTATCTGTATCATGGATAAATATGACCTGGAGGCCAAACCAACAAAATCAACCGTGCAGCAGGTATACGATTTTATCCAAAAAGATATAGACGACGCTATACCTCATCTGCAGGAAAAACCCACCAACCCCTATCATCCCTCCTTGGCTTTTGCATATGCCCTGAAGGCAAAGGTACATCTCTTCAAAAGAGAAATTACAGAAGCACAAGCCGCTGCAGAAAAAGCTATGCAGCTGAATGGGCAGCTCATTGACCTGGTGCAGTATGAAAAGTTAGGCGGGCCAAGCAAAACTCCTATCATCGCCGAAAACAACCCCGAGGTATTAAGCTATATGTATGTGAACGGCTACACGGAAATGAACTTTGGTTACAGCTATATCTTAAGTCCAGAATTGACGAGCATGTTTGATAAGGAAGACAAGCGTTTTAGTCTATTCTATACGACCTCAAATGCCAGTTTTCTGGATATTGGCGCTGGAGCAAGTTACTACAACGTGAAATACACTTCTTTTTTCTTTCCTACTGTGGGGCTGAAAACACCGGAGATCTACCTGATGTTGGCCGAATGTTATGCACGTCAGGATCAGTTTGCGAAGGCTATTAACATGTTGAATGCCTTGCGTAAAACCCGGATCGAAGGAGAAAAAGCGACCCTAGCTGTTCCAACGACGCGAAAGGAAACCATGGATCTGGTTATTAACGAACGCCGTCGGGAGCTACCTATCGGATTCCATCGTTTCTTTGATCTGAAACGTTTGAATCTTGAAAAGGAATATGCGAAAACACTTGTCCGTGTATTCCCGATTGTCAATAAGACTGTCGAACAAAAGACCTACACACTGGCACCAAACTCCAGAATGTACATTATTCCATTTCCATTGGATGTCATGAAGTTAAACCCAAACTTGCGGTTAAATACAGACGAAGCTGTACCGTTTTAATAGATGCTATAACAAACACATGAAAAACAAAATTATCTTTAGTACCCTCGCCTTTCTTTTGTCTGGAGCTATGGTTCAAGCACAGCAGACCCCGAATAAGACAGCGGCTAAAACAGATACTCTAAAATCAAAAAATGACCTCCATGAAGCTTATAACAAAATTGTAAATAAGCAAAAAATTGCTCGCTCAGGCGTTTTCAACGTCATCGAGTCGGAAAAGAAGTGGTATCTGGAGATCCCTGACAGTTTGTTGAACCGGTATTTCCTCACCGTAACCCGCTTGGTTTCAGCCCCACAGGGATTTCCGATGTACGGAGGAGAAAAGCTGAATGAGCAGACACTCTACTTTGAAAAAGGCCTTGGTGACCGGATACAGCTGCGAGCAGCAATTTATAAACAGGACGCTCCGGAAAACGATGCCATTCGTACAGCGTTAATGCAGTCGCAGGAGGACCCAATTGTCGCTATTTTGGATATCAAAGGACTACAGGCCGGAGGCAACAGTTATTTGGTCGAGGTAACCGATCTTTTTCGGAAAGACAACGCCGCACTTTCCTTTGACAGCAAGATAAAAAGCGAAAATAAGCTTTCATCGTTGGCGGACGACCGGTCTTTCATTACGGATATGAAGGTATTTCCGATCAACCTGGAAGTAAAAACGACAAAAACATATTCCTCAACATCAGGTACTCCTGCAGCTATGTTGACAGGAACCTTAACTTTTACAACCAACACTTCCATGGTGCTGTTGCCAAAAGAGCCGATGAAAAAACGGATATACGATGACCGGGTAGGCTACTTTGCCAACAAGTATATCCTCTTCACCGATAAAGATCAACGGTCCCAAACGCTTAATTTTATACAGCGCTATCGCCTTGAACCCAAAGCGAAAGATGTAAAACGCTATTTAAAAGGTGAGCTGGTAGAGCCTCAAAAGCAGATTGTCTACTATATCGATCCAGCAACGCCAAAAAAATGGCGTCCCTATTTGATTGCGGGCATCAATGACTGGAATAAGGCATTTGAACAAGCTGGATTTAAAAATGCCATTGTGGGCAAAGAATGGCCCGAGCAGGATACCACGATGAGCCTGGAGGATGCCCGTTTCTCCGTGATCCGTTATTTTGCGTCTGAAAAAGCGAATGCCTATGGTCCCCGTATTTCAGATCCCAGAAGCGGCGAGATTATCGAAGCACATGTGGGCTGGTATCATAATGTGATGAAACTCGTTCAGCAATGGTTTATGGTGCAAGTGGGACCGCTAAACAAGGCTGCACAAAAAATGCAGTTGGATGACGAGGTGATGGGGCAATTAATACGGTTTGTTTCGTCGCACGAAGTGGGACATAGCCTGGGTCTTCGTCACAATATGGGAGCAAGTAGCCAAACTCCGGTGGAGAAATTGCGCGACAAGCAATGGGTCGAAAAAAATGGCCATACGGTATCTATTATGGACTATGCACGTTTCAATTATGTAGCGCAGCCCGAAGACCAAGTGGGGCTAGCGGGAATATATCCGCGCATCGGCAGCTACGATAAATGGGCCATTCAATGGGGCTATCAGTATCTTCCACAATTTTCAAATGACGAAGACGAACGAGTTTATCTATCGAAACAAGTGACGGACAGCCTGACGGCGAATCCCAAGTTGTGGTTTGGCGGTGAAGGAAACGAAGAGGATCCACGCAGTCAGAAGGAAGATCTCGGCGATGATTCGATGTTGGCCAGTAGCTATGGTATCAAAAATCTGAAAAGAGTCGTTTCCAATTTGATAGCATGGACTGCCGAAACTGGAGATGATTATAGTAATCTAAAAGATATGCATAAAGCGGTGCGCGCACAGTTCGACCGTTATCTTTACCATGTCTTGAAAAATATCGGTAGTCAGGAGATCACAAAAAAGGTACGGGGTCAACAAGGCACTGTCTATGCGGCTATTCCGAGGGAAAAGGTCAAAGCTGCGATGCAGTATGTAAATGATCATGTATTGACGCCGCCCTTATGGTTGTATCCGAAGAACATTCAGGAGCTGATCGGAAAAGATGCAAATAAGGAAATCACCGATCAACAGGAACAGATGCTGAATATGTTGATGAGCCCGGGAATGCTCTATAATGTCTATATGAAATCCCTGACGAATGAAAATCCCTACAGACTTGATGAATATCTAAACGATATCGGGGGAACGATATGGACCCTGCCCGGTGGTGACCCTCGCGTAAATGTTTTCAAACGTGGACAACAGCGCTTTTTCTTGGAAAAGGTAAATCAGATCATCAATCCCAAAATTGCACAAGGATCAGATATCATTTCACAGGCACAGCGTAGCGATGTACAGCTCTATGTCAGAAATTACCTGAGTGCTTTAGTTCCAGCAATCAATCAACTGTCCACAAAACAGGTAGACTCCCTAAATAAACAGCATTTAGATCTCATGCTGCTCGAAATTAAACGTATTCAAAACCAAATAAACAAAGACTAATGAAAAATAACTTAAAAGGAATTTATACAATATGCTTGATCTGTTTCATGATGATTTCATGTCAATCAAGCCATGGGCAGGATGTTGCCCAACAACAACGCGACCGGTTGTTTAAAACCTATATGGAAGTAAAAAAAGACATCATGGACGAAAACTATGTCGGCAGTAAGGAACATGTGGTTCAGTTCGAAAAGGAAGTTCAGAACTTCCGGTTGAAGGGTCTACAGCTCGATGACATGATGCGCCTAAAGAAGGTGAGCCAGACCATGAAGACCGATGCTGCCAGCCTAAAATCTGCACAGGATATGAAGTCGATGAAGCTATCTTTTTCTGCTGTCACACAATCCCTATTTACCATTATGGAAACGATGAAATGTACAGATGAGGCCGTTTACCTACAGTACTGTCCGATGGAAAAAGGGTATTGGTTAAGTTACGACAAGGCAATTGAAAATCCTTACGCAGCCTCGATGCGCCATTGTGGCCAATTGGTCAAAGGAATGGCTACAGCTGATTACCCTGAGCCGGCGGCCTGCCATTAACGTGCGCACGTAATATAAAAATTCGAAAAAAAGAGCTGATAAAAATTTTATCAGCTCTTTTTTTGTTTCAGAAGTTTCGACTTACACTGAATAAGTCTAAGCTTAAAATTCGAGTAAATATCTGTTCCCAAATACCGACATTATTTCAAGCCAAAGCTGACCTTACAAATCGTCTCAAAATATCCTCATATTGTCTCAAGTGATCCCGCCTATAAGGCTAATGCCGTACATTTAGTGTTCATATCACACCAATTATATGCAGTATCTTGAATTTGAACATATCCATTTGATCTGGAGCCGACAGCTGACATCGACCATTCCACAAAGAGCTTGTCAATACCTTTTATCGTAAACAACCAATATTTTTTAATAAACATTAGCACATGAATTTTAAAATCAACAGTTTTAAAGTGGCTACTAAATTATTGCTATTCAGCAGCAGTTTTTTTGCTGGAGCAGCTAACGCCCTACCCCATGCACCCTATATGCAGCAGGCCCAAACTACAGTCAAGGGCAGTGTAAAAGACGAGCAAGGCAATCCCCTAGCCGGAGCCACGGTGTCTGTAAAGGGAAGCAATAGCAGCACCTCCACCGACGCCACTGGTACATTCACACTGACCAACGTGGAGCGAAATGCTGTCCTCGTCGTTCGAATGATCGGCTATAGCGCCAGGGAAATCACGTATACGGGTGGCTCCAGTTTGAATGTACAACTGGTATCTGACACGCAGCAGCTCGAGGAGGCTGTTGTTGTCGGTTATGGTTCCCTTGACAAGAAAGAATTGACCAGTGCCGTTTCGAGCATCAAACAGAAAGACATGGTCGCAGGTGCTGTCTCTCCCCTTTTGGCAATTCAAGGAAAAGTTCCAGGACTCAGTGTCATCTCTACCAATGGAACCGACCCTAATGCCGGTATCTCCTTGCAATTGCGCGGTGTAAATTCAGTAAACGCCTCACAGGGACCCCTCGTGGTTATTGACGGCGTTCCTGGCGGCGATATCAACTCCGTAGCGAAGGAAGATATTGAATCCATTAACGTGCTGCGCGACGCCTCTGCTGCCGCAATCTATGGAACACGTGCCTCTGGCGGTGTGATCCTGATCACCACAAAACGACCGCAGGTCGGAAAAGCACAAGTGAATTTTACCTCCGAATACTTTGTAGAATCCATCCGAAAACGGCCAAAGGTCCTATCGGCAGAGAAATTTTTGGAATATGGCCTCGGTGAAGATCTGGGACATCGCACCGACTGGTATGATGAGGTTACCAACAATAATCCATTTAGCCATCGACAGGTCGCAAACATCAGTGGCGGTTCCGAAAATGCCAATGTCTATACCACCTTTACCAAACGCGACGCCAAAG
The DNA here is from genome assembly GCF_002341965.1 of Sphingobacterium sp. UBA2480. Lineage (NCBI taxonomy): Bacteria > Pseudomonadati > Bacteroidota > Sphingobacteriia > Sphingobacteriales > Sphingobacteriaceae > Sphingobacterium > Sphingobacterium sp. UBA2480. Next base: position 121,161 of record NZ_DDPA01000008.1, read on the forward strand.
GAATGGCGATCACCTCCAAGCGGGATGAAATCGGTGGACGGATCAATAGTGCCTTCAAATTTTTCGATGGCTTTGCGGAGCTGAATACCAATGTAAGCTACAACCAGGTGAAAGCCTATGGCTCCAATGGTGACATCTTCAACAACAATGACATTTTTAATATGGCCCTGGTGATGAATCCTACAGAAACGCCTTATGATGCCAATGATGTCAGTGGATATAATGTACTGGAAGGTGGTTATGATACCTGGAATCCTGTGGCTGAAGCCCGCCTGCGCAGCGATGAAAAGCAATTCAAATACCTTTTGGCCAATGCAACCTTAAAGTTAAACCTCACGGAACATCTGACCACAAGCGCAACCATCGGGATAAAGAACAACAGCGAACATGGCAACTATTACCGATCGGCACAACATCGCATTTCACGGGAGAATAATGTGGATGGATTTGCCAAGCAATATTATAGCCGGTTCAATGACCGCGTCTTTGAATGGACCGCAAACTATACAAACCGTTGGGCCGAACATTCCTTGAATGCTGTGGCAGGTTATAGTTACCAGGATTTTAATGGACAAGGATTTTCGGCCGAAAACTCTAATTTCCCCGTTGATGGTATTGGCGAAAACGATATGGGCACAGGAACTTATTTACCTGACGGACGTGCAGGCATTGGCTCCTGGAAAAACCCTTGGGTGAAGCTTGCCGCCTTTTTCGGGCGTGTCAACTACTCGTATCTGGACCGCTATATCCTGACCGCAACAGCACGTTACGAAGGATCCAGCAAATTTGCGCCTAAAAACAGATGGGGATTCTTTCCGGGACTTTCTGCAGGCTGGCGTGTTTCCCAGGAACCTTTCCTACGGGATGTCAAATTTATCAATGACTTAAAATTACGCGCAGGCTATGGAGAAACGGGCAATGAAGGTTTTGATGCAAAAGTTGCCACGCGGATGTATAGCGCCGACACCTGGTTTTTGCAGGATGGAAAATGGTTTAGGACTTATGGCGTGATGCACAATCAAAATCCAAATATCAAATGGGAGGTCAAAAAAGAATACAACCTCGGTTTAGATTTCACCGTACTGAACAACCGTTTAAACGGTCGCTTTGATATTTACAAACGCAAGATCGACGATCTGATTTACGACATCAGCGTATCCCAGCCGCCGGCGATCCACGATAAAACCACTATGAATGTGGGTAGCATGCAAAATACGGGATATGAATTTGAACTGAACTTTAAAGCCGTAGATAATGAGCATTTCAGTTATACCACCAGCATTGTCGCCTCGCATAACAAAAGTAGGCTCAATACCTTATGGGGCAGTCAGACCTTTACCGACCGGAAAGACTTCCCGGCACCCGGTTCACCAGGCTCGGCGGTCAGGTTGTACCCAGGGCAGGATATTGGCCAGTTTTTCCTCTGGAAATTTGCCGGATTTACAGATGACGGCTATTGGAAACTCTATGACAAGGATGGAAATGCCTTTGATGTGCGCGACCGCAACAAGACCGTTGGCGACAAGTCTTTTGTAGGCAATGCGATCCCGACCTTACAACTATCCTGGAACAACCAATTTACCTATAAAAACTGGGATGCAAGTATCTATATGCGTAGCTGGATAGGCCACGATGTATTCAATATGATCAATATGTACTATAGCCTCCCCAATGTAAAAGGACAGAATGTATTGGAAGAGGCCTATGACAAACATAAAAATATCAAGGGAGAGAAAGAGTTGAGCGATTACTGGCTGGAAAAAGGCACTTTTCTGAAGGTTGACGCGCTGAACATCGGTTATCGTTTTAACCAAAATTGGATCAAACCACTAAAATCAATGCGTGTCTATGCCACTGCACGCGACCTTTTTGTGTTTACAAATTATAGTGGCCTGGATCCCGAAGTCAATATCAATGGCCTCGAACCGGGATTTGAGGAGCGCAATGTCTATCCAAAGACCAGGACCTTTATGATGGGGTTACAAGTAAATTTTTAAACTGAACAAACATGAAAAAATACATTTCCATAGCAACATTATCCGTAGCATTATTGCTATCAGGATGCACCAAATTGGATCAGGAATTTTATAGTTCGGTCACGCCGGACACCTTTTTCAAAAGTGAGAAAGATATCAAGGCGGCCTTGTTTAGACCATTTACCCATGCCAAATGGTATATGGGCGAAGACCGCTGGCGCCTACAGGAATATACGGCAGACAATTTTGCCATTACCACCAAGGGACGCCACTGGTATAATGGTGGCGAGAATGAGCGCTATCATTACCACCGTTGGACGGCGGATGACAATTGGATTTGGGGAAGCTGGCGCGGCACCCTGATGGGGGTTGCCCTCGCACTGGATACAAAGAGCGACCTCAGCAAATTGGACTACGGCAAATTTGCCTTGAGCGACGAGCGGAAAGCAGCAGATCTTGCTCAATTGGATGCTTTGATCGCCTACTTTTATCTACGTGGATTAGATTATTTTGGCGGTATGCCTATTTTCGAATCCCTAGACCAAGAGTCCCTACCGCGCAATAGCGATCAGGAACTTTTTGCGCATATCGAAAAGCTGCTCAAAGCTGCTATTGAAAATCTTCCGGCAAAGAAGACCGGCGACAAGGAAGAAGGTGCGATCCGAAAAGCTGCGGCAGCAGCCATGCTGGCACAGCTCTACTTCAATGCAGAGGCCTATATCGGTAAAGCGATGTATGCTGAGAGCCAAAAATTGGCACAGGATATTGTCAATAAGGTTTATGGCGATTATGCCCTAGATGCCAAATGGAACGGAGTCCATGGGTTTAAAAACAATGAATCGCCCGAGATTATTTGGTCTATGCCTTCGGAATTCAAGATGCTGGAGTATAATTGGTTTTATGCCGACTTCTATCATTACAACACGAAACAGTTCTTTGCACAGGACATGGGCGGGAATAATGGAGCCCACCTGACGCCGTCGAAGAAACCCAACGGCTCACTTTATACTGAAGACTTCAAGTTAGGTTCACCTTTTGAAACCTTTGACCAAGGCGATCTACGCAAAGCACCTTACATTTACCGTGGCTCGGACCAATATGAGGGCATGTTTATTGTTGGTCCCCATAAAACACCGAGCGGCGAGGCTATTCTCGGCGGTGAGGAATATAAGGACAAGCCCCTGAACTTTGTCGATCAGGTCGGTCGCTTTTCAGAAGTTGGGCCAGGAAAAAAATACAGTTCCATCGACCAGTTACCTTCTAAAATGTCCGAAGGCGAGGAAAACACAGGCATACGCCTGGTGAAGGTACCCATCCCGAATCTCGCCAACAATACTTTACGCTGGGGAGCCGATATGCCGATTATCCGATTGGCGGAGATTTACTATATGCTTGCCGAATGTGATTATAGATTAGGAAATAAGGAAAAGGCAGCAGAACTATTCAATACTGTCCGGAAACGGAACTTTGTCAATGCTGCCGATCCCAATCCCGTGACTAGCGCCAATATGGACAAATACCGTATTCTGGATGAATGGAGTATTGAGTTTTTAGGAGAAGGTCGACGACGTACGGATCTGATCCGATGGAAAGCTTTCACGACAGAAAAGTGGTGGGATCATAATCCTAGTACATCCACGCATCTGAATCGTTTTCCAGTACCTAATCAAGCTATTGCAGGTAACAGCAGCCTGGCACAGAATCCGGGATATTAAAATTGACAATAAAAAAAGCCAGCCTGCGATTGCTCACGCAGGTTGGCTTTTTTTGTAATAGACTTACTTGTCCAATGCTATAAAAACAGAATTTTGGGAGCGGAATTCCGGTACGATATCTTTAACTAATTGCACTAGTTTCATTTTATCATCATTCGGATCAGCAGTCTTGGCGAGTGCACAAAGTTGCTCAATTCGCGCTTTTTGCAGTGCTAAGTCTGGGGTGTTGACCTTTGCAATCATAATCTTCTCATGATACGTCTTTTCGGTATTCTCCCCATTCGCCAGAAGCTCTTCAAATATCTTTTCACCCGGTCGGAGACCTACGACTTTAATGTCAATATCTTCGGGATAATTGTAGCCTTTTAAGCGGATCATCTGTTTGGCGAGATCCATAATCTTAACGGGTTCGCCCATATCGAAGACAAATATTTCACCGCCTTTACCCATCACTGCGGCTTCCTGTACCAATTGGCAGGCTTCAGGGATGGTCATAAAATAACGGGTAATATTCGGATCGGTAATCGTTAAAGGACCACCTTTTAGCATCTGCTTTTCAAAAAGAGGAATTACCGAACCATTGGAGCCCAATACATTGCCAAAACGCGTGACGATAAAATTGGTTTTGGAGTTTATGTTAACCGTAGATATAGCAATCTCCGCGACACGTTTGGTAGCCCCCATTACATTGGTCGGGTTCACTGCCTTGTCCGTGGAGACCATAACAAATTTAGCTACATTATATTTATCGGCCAGCAAAGCGACATTGTAGGACCCCCATACATTCGTTAGAATAGATTCGTATGGATTGGCTTCCATCAAAGGCACATGTTTATAAGCTGCTGCATGAAAGACGTATGTCGGTCGGTAGAACTGAAACAGTGTATCCATAAATACGGCATCCCGGACATTGCCCACCATAAATACACAACGACCAAAATTTGCGGAGGAGCTCAACTCCTGTTGAATATCATACAAGGAGGATTCTGCTTGGTCTACCACAATAAGCTGCTTTAAATCCGTATGCGCGAGCTGGCGCACCAGTTCACCGCCAATAGAACCAGCTCCCCCTGTCACTAATACGATCTGTCCCTTCATCTCTGCAGCAATAGCAGGATTATCCAGGTCGATTGCTTTACGTCCCAGTAGATCCTCTATGCGCAAACTGCGTATTTGTCTGGTCGCCACCTCCCCGGCCATCAAACGAGCCGTATCTGGAATAATTTTAACGATTAAAGGAATCGGCTCGGCCAACTTAAAAATTCTGCTTAATCGTTCGGGAGCCCTATTATCTATTGCAACGATAAGCTCAGCCGCATTGCCATGCCGTTGAACAAATGCTTTATTGAGTTCACTGATATCATGAATCTTAAAACCCTGGATTCGATTTCCGATACGGTGCGGATTATCATCCATAATGGCTACAATCCGATATTTGTTGCGCGATGTGGTATGAATAAAATGAAAGGTAGTATTACCCATATTCCCTGCACCAAATAAAATAACCGGAATGCGGTTGTCTTTATTCCCCCACATGAGTTCATGATATAGCGCTCGGTAAAGCACACGGCTAAAGGTCATTCCGAAACCCGCAATCAAGGCGTGGAAAAGCAGTTGTGTATCTGAAAAAGGAAATATTGTTTTTAAAAAGTCAGGCTGCAACCATTCTAATATTTTTGAAACTAGTACCGTAGAAAAGTAAGCCAGCACAATAGCCATCACAATACGTTGCAGTTCGCGGATACCTGTCTTATGAACTACGCCTTTGAATGTACCTAGTATACAGAACCAAACCAGGTATAGGACAGACACCAGGAGGCCCTGCTGTTGCATTGCATCAATCGCTATCGAGCCCCTGTGTTTAAAGATTAGCACATAGCTGGCAAAGAAAGCGACAACAACTATCATCATATCTAATAATAGAATGATCCAACGTGGCTTGTTGATGGACAAACCTTCCCTCCATAAATTACTCATCTAAAATCTATTAAATTTCCCTTCGATAGTTTAAGTTGCTGCAAATTTACCAAATAAATTGGTATAAATACGGTAAAAGTTCCCCAGTGATATTGGAGAACTTTTACGGCGTATATTAAAAGAAATAGTAATTTTTAAAAATCCAAATAAATACTTTCATCCACGACCTTTTTTTCTGGCCATAATCGTTTCGGATAATGACCTTCTTCAACTAATCGATGGATACTGTGCTGCACCTCTTCCTTATCCTCTTTATAGGTAACACCAAACCATTTCGCATCGGTAGGCAGTACCGAAAAATTGGCAATACCTTGCTTGACCATATAGTCCGGTAAATCAGGAATAAAAAATTCGGATTTGGGATTCTCATGATTTTTCTCTACAAAATCAGGAAACAAGCTACGGGCAATCTCAAATATTTTGGGTGTAAATCCCCAGAAATTCATGGAAACTCGAGTATCCCCAGACAGCACAGTTTCTTTTTCATCCTGCGCATAGACAATATCATGGCCTTTACGATAGATGTTAGTTCTTTCGGTCACACTCTGCAAATGATTTGTTCCATTCACTTCACATACGCCGCGCGAGACATAGCCAAAGTCGGAAAGGGTATTACCAACTTCAAAACCGACCAGCGCCATCTCCTGATCATCTGCTCTTTGGGTTAGAAAATCAGCCATCTTTTGAAAAGCATCATAACCATAGAAATCGTCTGCATTAATCACACAAAACGGTCTATCCACTTCATGCTCGGCACTCATCACGGCATGACCGGTACCCCAAGGTTTTTGGCGTTCCACAACTCTATCAATACCATACTTTTTAAGGTCGAAATTCTGGTAGGCATACGCAACCTCGACAGATTCAGGAAGTTTGGCTCCCACATTTGTTTTCATGATTTCTAAGAATTCTTCCCGGATGACAAAAACGATCTTTCCGAATCCAGCCCGAATGGCGTCATAAATCGAGTAATCAATTATTTTTTCACCAAATGGCCCAAAGCTTTCCACTTGCTTAGCCGACCCATAACGGCTCGCCATACCAGCGGCCAAGATTACTAAAATGGGCTTTTGTATATTCTCAATGCTATTGTTCATTCCTATTCAAATGTGATTTTTATCGTGCGTCTGCAACCATTAGCAATATTGGTACCAGTTTCATAATTTCTACATTATTAAATAATGAATTATTAAACAAAAGCGAGCTTTTCGATTTTATAGAAAAACTCGCTTTGTACAAAACAGATTATATTTTATTACAATTTCTGTTCCGTTTCCTTTTGCTGGTTTTGGCTCTGTGAAGTTTTACTGTCACTGGACTGATTCCCTTCCAGTTCTTCGGCTTTTACCCCTTTCGGATTACTCCATAATTTCTTCTTGTAAGCATCCAGTTTCTCTTCCACTTTTTTTCCGTCCAATTGCTGTCCACCGGTTTCAGTTTCTTTTAGATTCTGCAACATACCAGGAGAAGATTCACGAACGATGGTACTGGCAAATTTGTTTTGTACAAAAAAATCATCCATGGTCATGTCATAAAGCCCCTTATCCGGATCAGAAATATCCACTTGGATAAGACTATATCGCAACTGTGGGAAATATAACCAGAATGCAGGTGTCGCACCGACAGATTCCGCAAGCTCTGCGGAAGTTGTAATATTCATTAAGGGAGCTACACCGATAATCCGTGTTTCCAATCGGCTCCGCTGCTTATCGAAGAAGATATCTTCCTTAATTCTAAATTTGGTCACACGTGCCGGGTCAAATTCATTCAGGGCCATTTTGGAATCAATCTGATTGCCTTCACCATCAAAAATTGGCACAAGCACACTATCTGCGAAACGGGCCATCCCCTCTTGGGCACTCAGTCGGCCTTTAAAAGAATCATCATCCGGACTATAGAGTGAAAGTTTGCCTTTTTCAATGGCTTTCATGACCACTTCGATCAGGGAATTACCCGGGATTGCAAGTATGTTATTCTTTTCATCTTTCAGATCAATATCACGCCATACACGTTTGTAAAAACGAATATTCTTCTTATTCACTTCAGGATAAGCAAAGGGAACAGCATCCTCCATATTATTGGCCTGATAAAATCCATCGGTTAACGGAATTGTATCTTGAATGACTTCTCCAGAGGCTCCCGAATTGACATTATTTAAAATGTTCTGATTTTTAGGGACGGTATCTATCGTTGTCTCTTGCTGAGCAAACAATGACCCAACTCCAAAAGTCATCGCAGCTATCAATACTATATTTGTTTTCATTATTATCGATTTTGGGGTTTTAAAACAGCGGGTTAGTACTTACGTGTTTTGCTCTGTACAGTAGGCATTTCAAAAGCCGACATGACACAGCGGAAACCGATATAAGAATGCGGTTCATAGTCTACCGAATAATTACGCGTCTCGCTATTCAATTGTTCACCATTGTCTTTCCAGGATCCGCCACGTACCACTTTACGTTTCAAGGCGTCACCATCTTTCGCATCCGCATCATACAGCAACGCAGGATTCAAGTCGTTGACAAATACGACGGCAGAAGGGCTATAAGCATCCAAAGTCCATTCTGAAACATTTCCAGCCATATTGTAGACACCAAAAGCATTCGGCATATATGATTTTACGGGTAGTGTGAACGTAGCGCCATCACGTGAATAAGTTCCTTCGCCTTGTTTAAAATTAACCGCCAGTTTCTTTTTGCCCTCCGTACCATCGATGGTCATTCTAGAACCAGCTATAGTATCCTGAGGATCCAACTTCCCAGAAGCTGCATATTGCCACTGCGCTTCGGTAGGCAAGCTCAAACTCAATTGATATCCATTCAGATAAGAATTTTTTAGTATTGTTGCCGCCATCTCATTTGCTCTCCAATCTGTAAATGCCCTAGCTTGTCTCCAGGTAACACCGATTACTGGATAATAATCAAAGGAAGGATGCGTAAAGTAATTGGCATCCAAAGATGCAAGTTGAGCATTCGGAAAGTCTTTTGTCCAAATATCTTCCACAGGCATTACAGCAACGGTATCAGTAACATATTTCTTCTTTACATTACCTTTAGACTGTAGGTAAGAGAACCGATATTTAATTACCTCGGGATTTAGTGCACGCCTGTTGCCGTGCATTTCAAGCATTGGCGCTAGGCGCTCCTGAATACTTGGATCGTTGCTTTTCCATATTGGCGATATCTTTTTCACCTTGGCCCAATTGATGCGCTTTTGACCTACCTGTTCGCCGGCAATCTCCAGGAAGTATTGATCATCATTGAGATAATCCGTTACAGCAACTGAATCAGCTACCCAGTTTACAAATTCGCGGTATTGTTTATTAGTGACTTCGGCTTCATCAATAAAGAAGGCGCTAACACTCACATTTTTCCCTACATTGCCACTATCTAAAGAACCTTTAAAAAGAATAGTGCCGGAGGGAATATAAACCATCCCCGGGGGCGCGGGTAATTTTCCGCCTCGAAAGGCATTTACCTTTGGGGCTTTATACATTGCAGAATTAGACTTACAGGCAGCAAAACCAATTAAAATAGCCAGCGAAAGAAGCCCAAGTAAGCGATTGCCATAGAACCTTTTTAATATATTCATCATTTCGTTTTATTAAAATTTGCTTTGCTTATTTACGGTTAAATAATCCATATTTTACACCCACTGAAATAAGGCCGTATTGATCATTATTTTTATTGATGATCCCATCAAGATTATCATTGAATGTCAATGTATGCTGATAGTTTACATTAATGGCAAATTGAGGTCCATACAAGGTTCTACCGAATGGTATATCCAAGCCTACATTTAAAGGGAGAACAAAGTGAACTTGGCCAACTTTATCCGAAAACTCTCCCCCTTGATTTGTAATTGCTTCACGATATTCAGGAGATAAATGTGTTGAGATCCTATTTTTTACTAAGCCAGCACCGGCACCAATATAAATATTAGAAAGTATACGTGAAAAGGTGCTCGCTTCTAAAGTATAGTAACTATAATTATGTGCATTATCAAGAAACTGCCCCAATCGGACTTTTCCATTGACATTTCCTGCAAAATATCTATTTTTAAAATCACTTTCGTAACCATTTCCCGCTAATGTACCCTTCTCACCGTGTAATCCAACTGAGATATACGGCGTAACTAAGTAATCCACCTCGCCATAGAATGCAAACTTGGCTTCCACATTACCCAAGTCGGTCAGATTAAATGAAGTTCCGGCACCGGCACCAACACTAATGGGACGAGAAAATTGTGCTGACACAGATCCTGTCGCTAAAAAGAATAGTCCTACTACAGCAGATAAAAATTGTTTTTTCATCGATATATATATATTAATAGAGCTTATTTGTTCAGTCCACATGAGTTCCTTTATTCGGGTTACCCTTAGTTTGCTCATTGAAATTGATTAGTATTACGTCTATAAAACAAAACGCCTTTCATTGATAAATATTATAAAAATAAGAATCCCAAACCGACTCATCGATTTGGGATTCTACAACAATAAGGCCAAAATACTTTATAAAGCTCTTTTATTTTATATTTAAGCGATCTTTGAGGTCTTGCCATACTTTTGCAAAACCTGTTTTCTTTTTCCCTTTGTCACCATAACCATAACCGTAGCCATAACCATAACCATAACCACGAGCAAAATCTACATCATTTACTACCGCTGCTAAGTTTTTCAACTTACCATCGACGTACAACTCGCGCGGCACCTGCAACAAACGTTTATCCAGATAGTTTACACGGGAAACATATAATGTTAAATCAGCATTATGCGCAATTAATAGCGTATCTGTTACTAAACTAACTGGGGCTGTATCCACTAGAATGTAGTCATAATGTTCACGTGCATATTTAATCACATCATCAAAATGACCATTCATCAATAATTCAGCAGGATTGGGTGCGATATATCCAGAATAAATCACGTCAAAATCATAGTTCCCCGGTTTCTTAATAATAATATTATCAACATCCATATCTGGATTGATCAAGAATTGAGTAATCCCCACATTAGTGTGCTGAAGATGAGATAGGCCTAAATAATCTAACACTTTCGGACTTCTTATATCCGCACCTATTAGCACGACCCTTTTTCCAGACATGGATAAAATTTGCGCCAGGTTAGTAGTCACAAAAGACTTCCCTTCACCAGATATTGTTGATGTAACAAACACAACCTTTGAGGCATCCTTTTTATCAACGCCAAACATAAAATTCATATTGGTACGCAAAATCCGAAAAGCTTCAGCAAGAGAAGAACGATCATTTAAATGGACAATAGTATCCTCCGCTGTAGGAATCTCCCCAAGAACAGGCACTTTAACGATATCTTCAATATCTTTTCGAGAATGAATTTTATTATCCAATAAAAATTTCAAATATAAGATAGCAAATGGAATTAAAAACCCAATAATCAATGCTCCAAGTATAACTACAAGTTTCCTAGGCGAAACTGGAATTCCGTTACCATACGCAGCATCAATAATTTTTAAATTATCAGGGGTAGCCGCCGCCTTAACTTCACTTTCTTCACGTTTTTGTAGCAATAAAAGGTAGAGAGATTCAACAATTTGCTGTTGTCTTGAAATTTTCTTGAAGCCCTGCTCTTGGCTTGGAATTGAACTTATTCTACTCTTAATTTCATTGGATTTTTGCTGTATACTATTTAAAGCTAACTGTGTAACTTTTTGATAGTTCTTAAGCGATTGCCGTATATTTTTATCGCTCTCAGTGATATTTTCATTTAATGCTACGACAGCCGGATTTTGATCTGATGCTGATTTTAATAAATCATCACGTTCCAATACTAATTTGTTATATTCTGTAATCGCAGTACCGATTGAAACGTCTTGCAGCCCTATATTTGACGGCAAAAGCTTACCCACAGCTTGGTTTTTCAAATAATCATTCATATGATCAACTAGCTGTAGCTGAGTTCTATACTCTAGTACTTTTTTATCATTATCAGATGCAGTATTCAAGAAAACACCCGCCTCGGCAGCCATATCGACCATAGCATTCGAAGATTTAAATTCAGCTGCTTCCTCGTCTGCCCCTGATAAATCCTTGGAGATTATCAATAAACGTTTATTGATGAAATCTGATGTGGCTTTCGTGGTTCTGGATTTATCATTTGTCAAATCGGAATTATATACATCAATCAAGGTATTAATAATTAGCTCTGCTTTCTTCCTCATAGTTGATGTCATCGCAAAATTAACGATGTACGATTGCATCTCTTTACTTGGGGAAATGTTCAGTGCAGCTAAATTAGCATCGACTGCTCTATTTTTCGGAATAATAGTAATTTCATAATCTGAATTCAAATCTAATTTACTCGAAATATTGCGACGAAATATTCCATGAATGTTTCCAATTTTAAAAAGTGTGTCAAAATTTATCGATTGCTTTTTTCCAGATTTCGGGTCGGTTACTTTTAATTGCCTCCCATCAGCCATACCAACACGTAAATTTGCCAATATACTATCTTGTTCACCTTGAAGTTGTAAAACAAACGGCATTTCGTTTTCTAAGAATTCAGATGCCCGTATTTTACCTCTAACGGAATAAATGATATTAAGATGGTGCTGGTCAACAACTTTACGCATTAGCCTTCTCGAAGAAAGAACTTCAATTTGATCTGTGACAAAAGCTGCTCGTGTCCCCCCAAATCCTAAACTACTTGTCAGCTCGGCAATACCAGCAAGCTCTCCTGCAGAAGCACTCTTTTCATCCTTCAACAAAATTTTTGCTGTTGTATTATAGGTTTTTTGCGCATACCTCAAATATAGAAGAGCCAAGCCTAGGGCTAAAACAATCGCAATGACGAACCACTTCCAATAATAAATATATTGTTCAAATAGTTGTCTTAAATTAACATCTTCTTCGTTTTGATTATCTTTTGTTTGTATCGTTCTCTGTTCCATGAATTATTTTAACGAGTCAGTACCGAAATTACCGTGATTAATAGGCCCGCAATCGAGATTATAACATTCGTATTGCTACCTAATTTGGAATTATTAATTTGGGATTTGTTTGGTTCAACATAGATAACATCATTTTGTGCTAAGTAATAGTATGGAGAATTCAATGTATTTTGCTGTGTTAAATCCAATCTATGAACGGTTTTAACCCCGTTTATCTCTCGAATTAACATCACATTTTCACGAACCCCACGAATTGTTAGATCCCCCGCCATGCCTAGGGCCTCCAGAACAGTCACACGCTCGGTTGGCATTATAAAAGATCCTGGCCTCGCCACTTCCCCCAAAACAGAGACTCTAAAGTTATTAAAATTAATATTTACACCCGGATCTTTAATATATTGCCCCAAATCAGCACGTATTTTTTCGATAGCTTCAATACGTGTTAGTCCTGCTACATGAACTCTTCCTAACATAGGCAAAACAATATCACCTTTATCATCAACCGTATAAGTCGGACGTAAAGCTAAATCAACCTGTTGAGTCAAATTACTCGTAGCCATAGTACTTAGCGGATTAAATGGAGCCGTTACTTTCGGATCAGCCGCCGAAACAACAACAGTTAAAATATCACTGGGTTGAATTTTCGGCACATATTGCTCATAAATAGTGTTAATTTGAACTGAATCAGGTTGTAAATAAACCATATTTTTCCGGGAGCCGCAGGAGCTAAACATAATTAGCACCATTATAAAAAGGCCTAATAATAAACCATATTTCGAAACTAAACGCATGCGCTTTTTAAATTATAAATTGATTTCATTGATTTGAGACAAAAATATATTTTTTTCTCCACAATATTCTAAATATACCATATTTATATGGCGTTATTGAGAATGCTCTCTCCCTAGCAAGTTTTATGCCTAAATTTACTTTTTGCGTTCATCCACAATAGATATTTTTACAAAAAACTAGTTACCAAATAATTACCAATAAAATCATTTCTTAAACATACTATCTTACTTAATCAGTTTTTGCCAAACATCACTTTAAGATAAAACAGCGTAGTTTATATAGTATAATTCATTATTTACTATATTTGGATATATTGACAAATTAATGGAAAAACCACTCAGAGAAATTTTTTTACAGTTATTACGTATTGGATTATGGGGAGAAGGGAAATTAAAACTTGACTATCCTCTATCTGAGCAAGAATGGTTACAGTTGCATAAGTACGCGATAAACCATACCGTAGAAGGTGTGATCTATGATAGTTTCTCATTTCTAGAAGAAGAGCAGCTTCCACCTTATTCCTTACGCCTCAAATGGACAGTGCGTGTTGACAAAATCGAACGATTTAACCAGCAGATGAATTCAGTTATTGCTGATCAATATCATTTTTTTAGTTCAAAAGGTCTCCAACCAATATTACAAAAAGGTCAAGGTGTAGCAAGTTGTTATTTAAATCCACTACGGCGTATGAGCGGCGATATTGATTGGTATTTTGAAGATAAAGGCTATGAACATGCTAGAAATTTTTTAAAGGAAAAAAATATTATATACACAGATCTAGCAGGTTTTAGTTTAGACTACGATTGGGATAATGTACATATTGAGCATCACAAAAAATTGTTTGATATACAAAATCCATTTAAGGCTTCTTATCTAAACAGATTAAAACAAAAATATAAAGATAAATATCAAACGCTATCCGTCATGGATACACCTATCAAATTGCTCGCTCCAGAGTTACAGCTATTTCAGGTTAATATCCATATCTTAAAACATCTTCTTGCTTTTGGCATAGGTTTGCGCCAGCTTTGTGATTCAGCACGCCTTTATTATACTTATACATCCCAGATTGACTCCGAAGCCTTAAAAAAAATATATTCGGATACAGGTGTTCTGAACTGGGTACACGTTCTCCATGCCCTATTGGTTAAATACCTAAGTCTTCCATCAACGGCTCTCCCATTTCCTTACCCAAAAGAATTAGACCCAGAATGGATGTTGAATGAAATTTGGTTTTCAGGCAATTTTGGATTTTATGATCCGCGCTTTGAGGATGGAAAAATTACTGCGCTTTCCGCACAGCCCGATGGAGCATATCGATTATGGTCTAGTTTTAAACGTTATTTCAAATATGCTCCACAGGAGGCTTTCTTTTTCCCAATTGTTCAAACCTATTCTAGATTTGTCGGGAAAGATAAAGATTAAGATTGCTGGGATACGAACTTCTTAATGACATATGTTTTGAGCACCAAATAAACAAGACTTAGCCCCAATACAATAGCGAAAGAAAATAAGAGCTGCGTTGGCAAATCTTTGCTGGCTAATTGGATAACAAAAAAACCGATCCCGAACTGAACCAAGCCATATAAAAATGAGATCAACAATTTATTTACGCCAGCTTCATTGCCCAAAAATTGATATAAATGCGAGCGGTGCGCTTCAAAAATATTTTCTTTGCGGTATAAACGTCGCACAATAGTCCATACTGCATCTACCCCATAAACGACTAGAAATAAAATATAAATTAGATTTCCCGTTGAGAGAATTAATGTCCCCAACCCAAACAGTAATGTGTATGCTATAGCTACGGCCCCAACATCACCAGCAAAGCATTTGGCTTTAGCTCTAAAATTAAAGAAGGTAAACACCAAAACCCCCAATAATGTATAGATAAGTAGATCCTGTGCAATAAAATGAAGCTTATAATTAGCCAAAAGCAGTAATCCGCCGACTGCCAAGCTATAACACGCAGTAATACCATTAATTCCGTCCATAAAGTTATAGGCGTTTATCACGCCGACGACGACTATAAAGCCAATGAGCAAATAATACCAGGGCATACCGAATAACTCCAGTTGATAGGCCATCAGTAACACGGACGAAAAATGGATCAGTAGTCGGATTTTATTGGATAATGTAAAAATATCATCCAAAAAAGAAATTAGGGTCATCATGGTTAACCCCAAGAAAAACCATGGATATTGAAAGCCCGATGTCACGAAATAGATCAATGATCCGAAATAAAAGATTATCCCCCCACCCCGCAATGTAATCGAAGAATGCGAAGATCTTTCATTTGGCTTATCGATAATATTAAAGCGATCTGCTATTCTAAAGTAAATTAGCTCAAGTATAAATAACAGAATGAAGACAAATAAATAACTCATATTTTACTGATGTTTAATATTAACATTAAAAGAGCGGATGGTCTTTTCCAATCCTTCCGCAGCAGAGCAGGGTAAATTAGTAATCGCTAAAGCCGATTTTATTTTAGCATTGCTAAGCAATAAATTCCCTGTCAGCTTCTTAAGACGTTTTGTATTTAATGGAATAGGAATGCTATCGCCTAATCTAGCCACAAATTGCACTAAAGCTTTGGGTAATGCAAGATTAATGGTTTTTCGACCAGTAACACGCTGAATAATGTGAATAATTTCTTTGGTCGAAAGCGCCTCATCATCAGCAACATGATAGATACCTGCTTTCATTTCTTCGTTTCCAACGATCATCTTCTCGATGAAAAAACAAAAATTTTCAATGGAAATAAATGATCTACTGTTATCAAAAGAAGATAGTGGATAAGGAATACCTTTAGAAATTAACTTATAAAGCAAGCCTAAATTTCCTTTATCTCCCTCCCCATGAACCATAGGTGGCCGAATAATCAGAACTTTCTTACCTATCGGTAGCTGCTGGTCCAAAAGCCATTCCTCAGCTTCCCTTTTGGATTTTCCATACCAAGAGACGGGGCGACATGGCTCTTTTTCAGTCAAAGGTACATCCGAGTCAAACTCTTCTAATGCGGCCAAAGAGCTTACATGAATAAGTAGTTTTGCGTTAGATGCCACAAAAGCATGATAAATTTCTTGTGTTAATTTCACGTTTGCATTCCAATAATCCGCTTCGGTAGCAGTTCCCTGATGATCATGGGCTTTACCAATGAGATTAACCAGGATCTCACTCTCTACCAATTGATCTCGCCAACTTTCGTCTCTCAAGGAGACTGCATGTGATTGGGTTATTTTTTTCAATAGGTGCTGACCTATGAACCCTGAGGCTCCTAAAATGCTAGTTTTCATTTAAAATGTTTCTTTCCAATTTGGACAGTATGACTTCTGCACTATATTGTGTTTGAGCTAATGTCTTTGCATTCTGCCCAAAGCTTCCGTCCAAATTTTCTAATGTACTTAAAAACGTACGAATTTCGTCAGGCTTTTCCCAGTTAAATGACCAGCCTACAGACGATTCAGTGACTAAACGGTCTAATTCAGACC
This sequence comes from Sphingobacterium sp. UBA2480, assembly GCF_002341965.1. Lineage (NCBI taxonomy): Bacteria > Pseudomonadati > Bacteroidota > Sphingobacteriia > Sphingobacteriales > Sphingobacteriaceae > Sphingobacterium > Sphingobacterium sp. UBA2480. Next base: position 138,041 of record NZ_DDPA01000008.1, read on the forward strand.
CCTGATCTCCGATATACAGAACTGGTTTTCCAAAAGCCAATAAATTATATGTTTTTGACGGAACCCCTAACCCATACATACCACGGGATAACGTAATTAATCCGATATCAAAACAAGACAAAAAAGTAGACTGCTCAGATCTAGGTTTGTTGCCAAGCAACAGTACATTTTGAAGTTTTTTGGTCTGAATGATATGTTCTAAAGCTTCTTTTTTAGCACCTTCACCAATCAATACCAAAATTATTCTATCTGTGTTAACGGTAGAAAATACTTCTAGAAATTCTTCAAGATTCTGTACCCGACCAATATTTCCGGCAAAGCCAATAACAATCTTATTGGTCGTATCAATGCCCAGGTATTGATCTCTGTCAGCCGTATGGTTAAAAGTTAGATCTTCATCAAACCAATTCTCCACTACCACACTTTCTTTTTCACCTTTGACCTTGGCATCAACCAGTTCCTTCATGTCCCGCCCCAGTACAATTAACCGATCAGCTTTGGAATAGGCCCAGTCATAAATACGTTTTGAAAGTTTATAAACAAGTCCGTTCGGATTTGTTAATCCAGCGGGAACAGCATTTTCGGGAAAAACATCATGCACTAAAAGCACATAATCAAAATTTTTAAAAATTCTGATTAAAGCCATCGTTAACACAAGGAGAAAGGGGTTTGTAACAGCAAACACCGTATCCCCTTTCTTTACTTTTTGAATAACTAATTTTCCAAAGGAAAGAGTCGTAAATAGACTTCCCCACAAACGACTGAATGTTTTATTTTTATCAACTTTAGGAGCCTTTGCCTTTACCAACTCTACCGCACCAAGATAGCTATTGTCCTGTTCTTCAATATTTGCATCGTATGCGATATCCGAACAAATAGCCATTACTTTATTCTTCTTGGCCAGATACCGGGCAATCTCAGTCATGATAAATGCAGTCGATGTCTTGTTTGGATAAAAGAGTTCCGATATTACGACAATCTTTTTCATCCGATTAAATCTGCTCAGACCAAACGACTCTTCTAATGTAATCGGTATAGGAAAGTATAATGCGAACCATCTTTTCGGACACATTTGGCATTGAATAGTCCGCCACTTGACGGAAGTTACGCTTCTCACCCACCTCTTGTCTTAAAACTTGTGTCAGTCCTTGCAATACACGTTCAGGAGATAATCCGACCATCATCACAGATGCTTCTTCCATTGCCTCAGGTCTTTCATGTGCTTGACGGATATTTAATGCACGGAAATTTAGGATGGAAGATTCCTCTGAAATTGTTCCTGAATCCGATAATACGGCATATGAGCGCATCTGCAAAGCGTTGTAATCATGAAATCCCAACGGTTTCAAGAACTGTATTTCAGGACGCATTTCGATCTGCATCTTGTCAAGCATATTACGTGTACGCGGATGGGTTGACACAATCACAGGGTAACCGTATTGTTCGGCGATTGTATTCAAAGACTCCATTAAGCCTCTAAAATTTTTCTCATTGTTGATATTTTCTTCGCGATGTGAAGACACAACAAAAAATTTACGTTCCTCTAAGCCTAATTTTAACAATACATCCGATGCTTCAATCTCCGGCAAGTAATGATTCAACACTTCGTACATTGGGGATCCTGTTTTTATAATGCGGTCGGCAGGCAAACCTTCACGCAATAAATACTCCCTTGCAATATCCGAATAAGTCAAATTAACGTCAGCCGTGTGATCAACAATTTTACGGTTGGTCTCTTCTGGCACCCGTTGATCAAAACAACGATTACCCGCCTCCATGTGAAAAATAGGTATATGGCGTTTTTTCGCTGGGATCGCACATAGACAAGAGTTTGTATCCCCCAATACTAAAAATGCATCAGGCTGTAACTCTTCCAACAAAGGATCTATTTTGATCAATATATTTCCGACTGTTTCTGTCGCTGTTTTTCCAGCAGCCTCCAAGAAATGGTCCGGTTTACGTAGTCCCAAGTCCTCAAAGAAGATCTGGTTTAATTCGTAATCATAGTTTTGTCCTGTATGTACGATAATGTGATCTACCGCATCTGAAGCGTCCAATGCTGCCAATACTCTCGATAATCGAATAATCTCTGGTCGTGTGCCAACGACCGTCATTACTTTTAGTTTTTTCATATTTAATTTAGCTCAAAGGCTTTTATTTAATTATACTTCTAAAAAATAGGTATCCGGATCTGCTGGATCATAAGGTTCATTAATCCAAAACATGGTAATCAGTTCCTCATCACCAATATTTGTTATATTATGTGTGTACCAAATTGGCATATCTACATAAGAAGGTTCAGTCCCATCCAGGTAAAAGTCCATCACCTCATCACTGTCCATTTTACGTAATTGGATCCGCGCTTTTCCCTGTATTACAGCAAAACGCTCTATTTTACGCGTATGGAAATGGTTACCTCTTGTAATCCCAGGGACAGTGGTTGAGTAGGACGACTGCCCGCCTATACCCATGCGAATTATTTCCACGAATGTACCTCTCGGATCTGTATGTAACTGGAATTTGCGCGGATAAATTGCACGATGATCTATGAATGACCGATATGTATTAAATAAATTGAGTTCGAAACGATCATTCAACACAGGAATTTCTCCTTTTAACAGATACAAATTTCTATAATTTTCAAGAATTCCCAACACTTCCGAAACCTTTTTTGTTGAGGTTGGTTCAACGATACACAAAGGGTTGTGCGTTGCTTTTCGAATTTGTTCAACGATAAAATCGACCAGTTCTTGAACATAGATCAAACCCACCTGACCATCAGTAGCGATGGTAGGAGTTTCTCCGTGTGTGAGCTGATGGCAAAATGTTGCTATAAAAGAGTTATAAAAAGGTTTACCGAAAGAACCAAAGACATTTGGAATCAATAATCCTGTCAATTTAGCCCCATTTTTTTCTGCCCAAGACATTAATGTCTCACGCCCCTCTCGTTTGGAACGCCCATAAAGATTATCGCGTTCTTCTTGTGTAGAAGATGAAATCAATACATGAGCCTTTGAACCTGTTCTTTCTAATGATCCCACCAGTTTGTTTACCAAACCAACATTCGTTTCATAGATGACTTGCTCGCTTTCATGTCTGTTCATTGCTGCCAAATGGACAATTACGTCACACTGTGCTACAAATTTATCCAGTTCAGCGTCGCTTTCAAAGAAACTTTTGTCAAAGTCTATTCGCTCAAATTCTGTATCGTGCAGTCCGATTGTATTGTACAGATGGCGGCCTACAAATCCATTCTGGCCTGTTATCCCAATCTTCATATTAAAACAAGTTATTTTCTATTTATAAAATATTCCAATGGATATGTAAAGTCGTCATTTTGAGCATTTTCAATACCATAATCCGCAAAAACCAATAATTCAGAATTTGGTTCCAATGCCTGAAAGGCTGTTCCATAACCCGGCGATAAGTGCAATACACGATTTTCTACAGATTCGAGTATAATTTTTTCCACAGAAAGATCAGTAGATGCTTGATTCCAGTCATCTATTTTGACAACATCAACCGAAAACTTACCCGATAGCACATAAAACCAACGCTGTTCCATTCGGTGAGCGCGCCAACCTCGAATCAAATCAAGATCAGTATTTTTAATTATGTAGAAACGTTTTACCAACGACATATCGAAATCATTCACAAAACGAATCTGACCCCGATGGTCTTTAGCAATGCCTCCTTGAATAAAATTAATCATAATAAAAACTAATAAGGATATTGCATTACATCTTCACCGAACACTTCCTTACGAATCAAAGGTAATTTTGACACAAGCGCTTTCAAGCCTTCAACCCCTTGCTGCTCGGTATTATGCGAGTGATAATCTTCAATCTTGGATACATCTTCCTCTCCTTCGGAGAAATACTTTGCATAGTTTAGGTCACGATTATCTGCTGGCACACGATAAAAATCCCCCATGTCCTCTGCTTTCAACATCTCTTCTCGTGTACAAAGCGTTTCGTAAAGCTTTTCTCCATGACGCGTACCGATAATTTTAATTGGCACTTCTTTGCCCGTCAATTCAATTAAAGCTTTTGCCAAATCACCAATGGAGCCAGCAGGAGCTTTGTTTACGAATAAGTCACCAGGATTAGCATGTTCAAATGCAAATAATACTAAATCTACGGCATCTTCAAGAGACATGAAGAAACGAGACATATTTGGATCAGTGATTGTAATAGGCTCTCCCTTTTGGATCTGATTTAAGAATAAAGGAATTACAGAACCTCTAGAAGCCATTACATTCCCGTAGCGTGTTAAACATACAACGGTATCCGTCAAATTACGAGCCTCAGCTACAGCTACTTTCTCCATCATTGCCTTGGAGATACCCATGGCATTAATTGGGTAGGCCGCTTTATCTGTACTTAGGCAGATTACTTTTTTCACCCCATTGGAGGATGCTGCGCGAATCACATTTTGGGTACCTTCCACATTTGTCTTAACAGCTTGCATTGGGAAGAACTCACATGATGGAACTTGCTTTAATGCCGCTGCATGGAAAATATAATCCACACCTCGTGTGGCAGGCTCAACTGAAGTATATTCTCTTACATCCCCTATATAATACTTGATCTTATCATTCCTATATAGATTGCGCATGTCATCTTGTTTTTTTTCATCGCGAGAAAAAATACGTATCTCCTTAAAATGGTCCGTTTCCAAAAAGCGATTTAAAACAGCTGTTCCAAAAGAACCTGTACCTCCGGTAATTAGAAGTATCTTATTTTTTATTTGTTGCATTATCTTGTATAATCGTTAATAGTTATTTTCAAAGTTTCTTGTAACATTTGTTTATGCTGTTCTATTTCCTGTTCATTGAATCTATTTTTAATAAACTTAGCTGGTGCACCACCAACTATTGTATATGCCTCAACATCTTTTGTAACAACAGAGTATGCAGCAACAATTGCTCCATTTCCTATTTTCACCCCTCTATTTATAAAAGCACCATATCCAATCCAAACGTCTTCTCCAATTATTGTTTCTAACTCCTTCTCTCTTCCCGAGAAGATTATTGGCTTTTTGGGATTTTTATAGAAATGATCACCACCTACGATTTTTACTTCAGGTGCCAACATAGAATATTTGCCTATTTTTACTTTCGAATAAATTACACAACCAGGGCCAATAAAAGAATATTCATCCGCTATAAGATCCTTAGCTAAGGTAGACTTTCCCCCCATATAAAAAGTTTTATGAACACCCTTTAGTCCATAGAGGTTCCTAAAAAAAAACATTTTAACCCTTCGATATAACGCACGAACTAACGATTTCATTTTCTTATTTACTTTAACGATTGATAAATTGCCTTTTTTATCTCCCCTGCCATCATTTCTGGAGTCCTATTATTTATATAATGATCATAAGCTCTTTCGTTCATTTTTTGAACTTCCTGTTTATGATCTATTATCCATTTCATTACGTCAGTTAAACTTTCGTTCTGTTTATATATAATGCCGTTATGTTTGTCTTCGATATTGAAAATTTCTCCGCCTGTAATTGCGTCCTCACGCGTCACAAAGGAAGTTCCATTCCCCATAGCATTTAAAACGGAAAGCCCAGCTTGATTTGGGGAGATACATGCCAAAGATTGGTTAAATATTTGAGAAAGTTCTTTCGGATCATATATACTTCCGAATAGAACGATCCGATCAATTAATTGTTTTTCCTTCACAAAATCTTCGATTTTCTTTCTTTCTGGACCATCTCCCACTATCAACAATTTCGGACTATCTTTCCTACTAAGGTACAGCTCATAATAGGCATTTAATAACTCTTGAATACCTTTTTGCGGATACAGTGTTCCGACAAAAAGAAAATCGTTCTTATTGGTACTATCTGGCATTGACGAATGTTCAATCTGAGTAGTATTATGTGCAACAAATAGTTTATCTTTAGATATTCCTGCTCTCAAATATCTATCGAGTGGGTAAGAACTGTAGAATATGGTAAAGTCGGATTTTTTTGAAACAAAAAATCTGAATTTGTCCCAAGTACTTTTTGAATCGAAAGCATTTTCATACGACGCAGTGACACCTATCCCCCAATAACCTATTCGAAATTTCCTGTTTCTTTTCAAGCATAACAAAGCCAAATTCAACCATCGTAGGTTCGATATTCCAATCACAACATCGTATTTTGAAGAAAGTTCAGCTAAATTATCTTTATGAAATTCAAAAGGTCCTCTTTTTTTTACTGGTAGAAAAATCGTTTTGAAAGAATACTCTTTCCCCAAGAATTTTTCATCAGAATATCCGACCGTTAAATCAAATTCCTCATTTATTAATTCAAAAATTCTTTCCCTGTAAGACCAGACTTTATTATAAATTATTAAAACTTTTTTTTTCATTTTTACTCTATTATGATATTTACACAAAATCAAGCATTTTAATCTTTTACTTTATTGCGTTATAATATTTTTTAAAAATATCAAGATTATATTGCTCCACATTTTTCACATTGGAATATTCTTTCAATACAACGGGATATTTATTCCTATTTAAATAATAATACTTTGCATTATCCCACCAAATCACTCCCTTAATCTTCTTACCAAAAGCCGAACGAGAATTAATCATTTTAACATATGTTCCAAAAGTATCAATAGGAATAAGTGACAATGCTTCTTGTCGATCTCCTGAATTTCTCTTGTGCCATATAAATGGATAAACGTCTTTATTATAAGTACTTCCTAGTTCCAAAGCATAATCGAGGTTTAAATAAAGATAGTCACCAGTTCCCTTCTCTGCTTGGGGTGAATTAAGATTATATACTTTAGGATTTGAATTATACATATATAACGATGGTGCAATTATATCAGATCTTCTAAATATTGGCGCCAATCGAGTATTAATGTTTCTCCAGTTCCTATTATCGCCTTTAAATGTTCTGATTGGGAGGCCGTAGAATCCCCATTGTAAATTAGGCCGAAGTTGTTTCGCTAATTCGAGAGCCTTAATAAATTCGCTTACAATTGCGCTTGCTTTTCTTTCATCAGAACTTGTTAACGCATCGAAAGCCAATCCTTCCCAATCAATAATTGCTATTCCTTTTTGCCCTGAAGAAATTCTATTCAAAATATTCTTTTGAAAAAGATCACTATCGAGAGTCATACCATTTTTTGACACATCTTTTTGATAAAAAACAAAAATTTTTTTTAGACTATTTTGCTGGATATATCTCTCTTGAAGATTATTCAATCCAGCCATTCCAATGTACACTGGTGTTTTCGTTTGAGAGAGGACATCAAAAGAAAAAAAGACCTGCAAGAAAAGTACTAAAAAAACAAACTTCTTTAAACACTTCATCATATTTATATAAATTTCAAAATTATTAATCAATCCCCGCCCTACTTTTAACTTGCTCTCCAGTTCGCCTATAATACTCTTCTTTGTTTAAGTTATCTCTATAACTTCTCGGTAAATGTTCCGAAGTCAAAATGTAATAGATACTGTTTGTATATGGAAGATATTGAAAACTGCTCCACAATGTTTTAGAAATTGTTAACCCAATTAAAATAAATAATGCATATTTAACTTTTAAACTCCCTGATGTTATAATAACAACTAAACAAATTGCAAAAAAGAGCCCAAAATATAAACTAAGCCTAAAGCCAGTTGGAAAAATCAAAAGTACACGAGATAGATAGAGATAAAATAAAGAATAGAAGAAAAGAATATCACCATTTTTATTCGCTAAAATAGTTTTTCTGTGATAAAGTAATACGAAAAACAATATAATCATTACAAAGGAGCCTATCGTAAATGCACCTTCATTTGATTCAACAGCGTACGCATTTAGCAATTTGTAAGCTAATGCAGGAAATTGATTTGCAAAAAAAACAGAAAATTCGTTCAAAATATTCGGAAAGAAGCTGAACACAAAGGCTATCAGATACCAAAAGGATAAAGTTACATTTGATTTATGAATAATTTTATCCTTAAAAAGGACTAACAAGGATAGGAGAACCGGAACTACCAATGAAATATGAAATAGCAAAGATAATAGAGAAAACAGCAAGAATTTCGTGTATTTCTTATCCAAAAGATATCCTGTGCACCAAACCAAAATGATTGATCCTTGCATAAACCTCAAAGGATTATCAACCAACATAAACAAGAGGTTATAATTCAATAATACAGCTATACTTAAAAACTGATTTACGGTAAATCTTTTGATAAATTTTAGAATGGAATAAAGATAAATACACTTAACTAAACCTAAATATAACCAGAAATCCGGAATAATTTTTCTTGCTATATATATAAGATAATATGAAGCTTGCTCAAAATTTCTATCAAGTAATTCTTGGTCAAAGGAATCATTATATAAATTTTCGTAATTTCGCCAATCAGTTCCTACTGTGTAACCAAAACATAAAAATATATATAGCCATATTAGAAATACCCGTTTCAACAAGAAAAATTGCCTTGTGGGTAAATAATCCATTAGGATACAAAGAATGAATGTTACAAGATATATTAACATTATTACAATAAATTATATAATTTTAAAATATTCTCCCCATTATATTCCTCCAAGAAATTACTTTTAAACAACTTTCCCTTTTTAAAATCATCATATATTTTACTAAATTCGTTAAAGATCTCATCAGAATTACCAACATCTGCGAAATACTGAACATAGTTTTTATCGTATAGGTCTTTCAAAATACCTACTGAAGGGCTTATGCTAAAAATCGGTGTATTATTGGACATATAATCACCGACTTTGGTTGGTAAAAAAATTCCTTCTTCACATGGCGCTTCTATTATAAGTGCAACATCGTAATCTCTTAGCATATCTAGGCTTTTCTTATAATCAACAGGCGCTAACAAATTGATTTGATTATTGTGATCAAGTTCTAGGACCATTTTTTTGAGCTCGTCATCGAATACTCCAATAAAATCAAGACGAACATCACCTCTACAACTTCCTTCTGATACAAATTGGAGAAATGCTTTTACAATTGGTTTTGGGTCTCTAGGAGAGCGTACATTGCCCGAATGTACAAATCTCAAATCATTACTTGAAGATTTTTTAACATTTGTTTTTGCCGAAGCGAGATGCGGAATTACCAAAGTTTTCCCTTCGTCAACATTTAAATACTTCAACATATAGTTCTTCAACCTTAAATTAGGAAAAATATGCTTATCCGCCTGCTTCATTAATTTAATAATCCGATTACTATAAAATGGTAACTTACCATTCAAACCTTGTCCGTAAGGAAAGGGATATTTAACAGAAGGATAAGGATCATTCCAAGTAGCAATCCATTTTAATCCATATTTCTTTTTCAAATAATAACCTAATAGAAAGCTTGGTGAGTCTTTTGTAATCACATATTCATATTCTGTATTTTCAAAAAAAGACTTATTTTTTAACACTTCAAGAGCCCAGTGTGCACCCTTAAAAACAATCCCAAAAACTAAATACACATAAAAATGTTGCCATAGCGTTCTTAAGTTCAAAGTATTATCAACCTCAACAACGATATTTTTTCTGACTTTTACATTTAACTCATCTAAAGACTGATCTGATGGATAATTACTCCATTTAATTTTTTTAGATATCAAATCTATTTCATAGCCATTATTACTTAGCAATTCTAACAATTTAATGTTTACTATCGCTTCGGGGGAATTAACAGGAAATGAGCTTGGTGCTATAAAAAGTACTTTCTTTGCCATACATTTAGAAATTTCTTAAATTGACTAGCGTTTAAATAAAAAAATGTTTAATAATATTTTATAATTAGGTTTACGTATTCGCGAGATGACAACCTAATTTGCTTTCAAATTACTGGAAAGATATATTTTAAAGATAAGAAACTGAACAATAGAATGTGAAACATATGAAATTAAATACGCATATGATAATCCTATTGCTCCAAAGCCTTTATAAGAAACCAAATAATAACTAGCAGAAATTAGAACTATCGCCCAAACAAAATTTGTAAAAAAGCCAAGCCACATTTTGTCCATGCTAGCAATTGCATTTCCTACAATATTATTTACTGCTATAAATATTGTTGTTATTAGCATAATAAAAATAGGATATCTAGCTGTGTCATAACCATTTCCGTACAATTTAATTAAAATAGGCAAAAATAAACTAAGTCCTATAACAACAATAGACGATACAGCAAAATTCAATAATAAATTCTTCTTCAATATAATATTAAAGTCCTGCTTTTTCGAAGAAGAAAGCATAGGTAAGACAATTTGCGACAATGCCGTTGGAATAAATAGAACAGTCGCACGCCATTGACTCGCGATATCAAAATCTGCCATACCATGATATCCGTCTGGAGAATTTACCAAGAAGTTGTTAGTAACCCACACCACTGGGCTCACCATAAGCCCAGACAACACAGCAGGAACACTAAAACGCCAAATTAAAGGTAGCTCTTCAAAATTTCTTTTATCAAAAATTTTGTATCTATACCCATTCTGAACAATTTTCAATATACTTAATTGATTCAATAAAAAGAGTATTAAAAAGTTTATTCCGAACCCTACAATAATTCCATTTAACCCCCAGAAAATAGCCCCTACAACTTGTAAAATCGTTGAAAATATTGATGCAATAATTGAGTTTACTGAAATGATCTTAAATTTTTCAAACCCTCCTAGTATTCCATTTTGAACTCCATTCAAACCACTAAAAACTAATATTATAGCACCGATCTTTAGACTATCTTTGAGATGTGGCGCATTAATTTGCAATGCTAAATCTTTAGAGAAAATAATAAAGAGTGCCCCCATCAAGATACACAATGTTATTGAAAACAGGTTTGACAGTCCTATAATTCTCGCTGTTTTTTGAGTATCACTTGATTTATATTGCGCTATAAATTTAGTGGTTGTTAATCCTAATCCCATACCAGCGAAAACAGTAAACATATTTATAGTAGACTTAACAATACCAAACTCTCCATAAATATTCTTATTAACAAATTTCACCATGATAATTGATGCAGCTAATAACAATACTTTGGAGATGATGGTACCAAATAGAATCCAAAAACCCGACTTTAATATTGTTTTATTGATATCAGAAAGGTTATTTATCCGCGATACTACTGACATTATTTTATTTTGTAACTCCACAAAAATCAAGTACAACTTTTTCTTTCGAAATTTTCAAAGCTTTAAATTCATTATGTGCTACTAAAAACACAACGATGTCAGCCTTATCAATAGCCTCCTTAAAATCTGTTAACTTAAAAACCTTATGCTCATGTACATTGGGTTCAACAATATACATATCTGCATCCCCCGAGTCTTGTAGAACTCGTTCTGCAATATGGATTGCAGGCGATTCTCTTAAATCATCAATATTTGGCTTAAAGGCCAAGCCCATAATTGCGATAGAAGGCTGGCGGCCATTTTTAATTTCAAACTCTAAACGCGCAGTTTTCACTTTCTCAGCACACCAGAAAGACTTATAATTATTTGTTTCTCTAGCCTGAGCAATCATTCGTGATTCCATTGGGAAATCCGCAGTTAAGAAATAAGGATCGACAGCAATACAATGCCCACCAACACCACATCCTGGCTGCAAAATATTGACGCGAGGGTGTTTATTCGCTAAACGAATCAGATCCCATACATTAATATCAGCTTTGTCACAGATCAAAGAAAGCTCATTTGCAAACGCAATTTGAGAATCTCGTGATGCATTTTCAGTCAATTTACACATCTCGGCAGTACGCGCGTTGGTTGGATGCAACTCTCCTTTTACAAACTGACCATAAAATGCCAATGCTTTTTGAGTGGAAGCCTCATTTACTCCGCCAATAACACGGTCATTATGCACCAATTCGTACATTACGTTTCCAGGAAGAACACGTTCAGGACAGTAAGCAAGCGAAATTTTACCTTCCAATTCAGGACGTTTTGAAAAAATTAAAGCCATCATCTTTTCCGTAGTTCCGACTGGGGAAGTTGATTCAATCACATATAAATCTCCTTCTTTCAACAAAGGAATAATACCTTCTGTAGCTGCCTGAACATAAGAAATATCAGGCTGGTGATCTCCTTTGAATGGGGTTGGTACTACAATTAAGTAAGTATCTGCTTCAACAGGTTTAGTTCCAGCTTTTAAAAACCCTCTACTAACCGCTTCTGCTACGGCCTTGTCAAGGTCAGGCTCGACGATATGAATTTTTCCCGCATTGATTGTGTCAACAACATGTTGAGAGATATCTACTCCATGCACAGCGATGCCACTATTTGCGATTAATGCTGAAGTAGGCAGTCCAATATATCCTAAACCAACGGTTACTACTTTTGCTTGCATTGATATGATTATTTTAAGTTTTTAATAAAGTTAACAATTCTTTCACATGCCTTACCATCACCGTAAGGATTATGTAATCCGCTCATTTGTTGATATCGATCAACATTACTCAAAAGGTCTTGTGCTTCTTTAACAATCTTGTCAGTATCAGTACCAACAAGAATAACTGTACCTGCATCAACTGCCTCTGGTCGCTCTGTTGTGTCGCGCATAACTAACACAGGTTTACCAAGGCTTGGCGCTTCTTCTTGTACACCACCTGAATCCGTAATAATCAAGTAAGACTCATTCATTAACCATACAAATGCTGGATATGCTAAAGGATCAATCAAATGAATATTATTCACCTCAGATAAAATCTCATACACAGGCTTCTTCACGTTTGGATTCAAATGCACGGGGTAAATAATCTGTACATCGGTATTTAATAATGCAATTTCCTTTAAAGCTTGACAAATATTAATAAAACCCTGCCCGTGGTTTTCACGTCTGTGTCCTGTCACTAAAATCAATTTCTTCGCAGGGTCAACCAACTCTTTCAACCGATTAATTTCATTATTTTCCAAATCCTTTACACGATTTGAGCTTTCAAATAAAGCATCAATAACTGTATTACCAGTGACTAAAATATCCACATCCTGAATATTTTCACGTAATAAGTTTTGACGTGACGCCTCCGTAGGAGCAAAGTGAAAATCGCATATACGTCCGGCAACCTGTCTGTTGATTTCCTCAGGGAATGGCGAGCGCTTATTGTGCGTACGAAGCCCAGCTTCAACATGGCAAACCTGCGCCCCAGCATAGAAAGCTGCGATACTAGACGCCATAGTCGTCGTTGTATCCCCATGCACATAAACATAGTCGGGTTTAAAATCTTCCAAAACCGCTTTCATCTCAGTGATAATATCCGCTGTCAATGAATAGAGATCCTGATTTGGTTTCATTAAGTTCAAATCATAATCAGGCGTAATATCAAAAAATTCCAAAACCTGATCCAACATTTCACGATGTTGTGCGGTAACACATACTTTTGTTTCAAAAGATTTGTCCTTTTGAAACTCTTTTACCAATGGAGCCATTTTTATAGCTTCTGGCCTGGTACCGAATACAATTAAATTCTTCTTCATATATTAATAGATAGATTACAGACTAAGCTTTTGCAAATTGCGTTATTAAAATCAAAGCATGTTATCCTTTTGTTTTTCACTACTTTCAAATAGAACTATCTTTCGTTTTTTATCCAAACTATTGAAGCAAATTCCTATTTCCCTTTTTAGCTTCTCCCCAACTTTGTCCGCTAACAGCAATAAATATGCCTGATTTAAATTTTCGCCCAAAATTAACACATCGATCTTTCCTGAATCCACCCCTGCGGCATGGTCTCCAATCAAGCTAACCTCCTGGATATCTCCAGCCTGCTGTAGTATATTATCTACAATTTCATCGATACCCAAATAGGTATGAATTAATTTTTGTATTGGTTTAAATAAGGAATGTTTGGTATTGGCTCGGTATAGGATTTTGTTTTTGTCTGTACTCTTTTCTAAATAACCCGCTTCTGACAATTGATTTAGTTCTTTTCGAATAGCATTCGTAGACTCCTGAAATTCGTCAGCCAACCCCCGCAAATGAGACTGATTACTTGCCGACACAAAAAATTTGATCAGCAACTTTAATCGCGTTTTAGATGTAATTAAAGATTCCAGCATGGTTTAGCACAAATCGAGTAACAAAAGTACTCAATACAAGTAATTAATGCAAATTAAGAAATTGTTATTTAATATCGAAGATATCTTAATTTGAGAAATATAGGTCCTAAACTCGGTTATACACAAACATATATAGCCCTTTGAACTTAATAAATCCACGTGGAACATTGTTTATTTAATTAAAAAGTGGGCATTCTTTAACAAAGTGCCCACCTATAATACGTAAAAACAAAGAGTTCAATTTCATTAAACACTCACACCCTGGTATAAATCTGTAATAGGCAAGGTTGCGCTAAAAGGTTCGGATCGACTCTGTTCAAAGTTCATCACCCCCGAAATACTTACCCGCCCCCCTTTTAGATCTTCAACCCGCGCTCCACGCTTGACAACTTTAAATCGGACCGAAACAGCTGAATTGGGTGTATCTTTTTGTTCAAATGGAATAACCAAAATCTGCTCAAGATTAACGCCTAAAGCCGAGTTCAGCGGCTTTACTTTACGGATTACAATATTTTTTAATTTATCATCATTCCTTTCGGCCTTAAAGACAAATACACCGCTTCGAACATTTCGGTCACCACTGTATTGCCCAGGACGATCCTGAAACATATAGTTAACGGTCATCTCTACGCTACGGTTGAATCGTTGCTCTAACTGTTTCTTCCGCATAAAAAAATAAAGTGCGAATACAAGTAAAATGGATATGGCTATGGCGGATGTCATAAAATATTGATTAAATTAAAAATGGCTTTTATACATCGGTTAATACTATATTATCAACCATATCCAAATATAGAAAGGAGAACCTATTATACCCCAATGTTCATTAGGGACAAACAAGGGACATTTCATAAAAACCTACTAATCAACAAAATAGCATTCATTATTTTATTGTTAACAAATAGTTCTTCTGAAAAAGAAATTAACAAAAAGATGATTTTAGGTTAAGGGAATATGAATAGGGAGCGCAAAATTAGCCCGCTCCCTGAATAATTTTTTTAGTCAATCAATTTGGATTGATGACGTTCAAGGGTATTATATATCTTTTTGACGTCTTGCGATTTCTCTTTCTGCAAGATCAAAATGGCATCTTTAGTATGTACGAGGATGCTATCACGTAGGCCGACAAACGCAGTATAGATGTCTGTACCTATAACCATATTCCCATTTTCATCCACAGGATGCCCCGTTTGTTTTAAATAGTCATACATCGATTCAAAGGAGCCTAAATCCGACCATTGGAAACTTGTGGCCACGACGCGAATTTTTTTTGATCGCTCCATTACAGCATAATCGATCGAAATCGAAGGGATCTCTTTGGACAACGTTAAATCCAGCTCCCCATCCCGACGATGCTGCCATGCATTGAAAGCCGTCGCATATACCTTAGGCTCGAACGTCTGCAATTCAGTCAAAAATGTATCCGCTCGAAAACAGAACATACCCGAATTCCAAAGGAAGTTGCCGCGTTCAATAAAATCTTCAGCCGTATCCTGATTCGGTTTCTCACGGAACGACAATACCTTATCATCTTTATGTTCAATATAACCGTATCCCGTCTCTGGGCGCGTCGGATGTATACCAAATGTAACAATATACCCCTTGTTCGCCTTTTCTATACCAGCCTTAATTGCTGCCGCATAAGCGTCATCCCCAACAATCACATGATCAGAAGGTGTCACAATCAATATATCATCGGGCTGAGCTGCAAAAGCAGCAAATGCGATCGCCGCAGCCGTGTTCCGGGGTGTCGCTTCGACAATATCAATATAGTCTATCTTATTGTTCTCCATTACCTCCCTGCTCAGACTATGATTGTCACGATTTCCGACAACAATAACTTGTCCGCACAACGATTGATTGCGCTTGATCGTCATTTCAAAAAGAGATCCTTCTTTAAATAAGGAAAGATATTGCTTGGGGTAACTCTTACGTGAAAGTGGCCATAAGCGACTACCCACCCCCCCAGTCAAAACGACATGTATAATATTGCTCATATAAAATTACTTTTTCTCCGCCTCTTTATCGGCAACAACTTTACGCAACCCTGCACTCGAAAAGCGATGTGTACGTTTGTTATAATAAATATCTATATTTTCCTCCACGCAATAGGAACGACCTGAAAAATCTGTATCCCGATATTCTTCTCCAATTATACGTATATGAATAGGCAAAGCTTTTATCATATCAATCAGATCTTGCTCGGTTTCGTAGGGTATGATTTCATCGACATAACGACAACCCTCCAGTTGAATATAACGTTCGACAATAGTCTGTGTTGGCTTCGCTTTTTCGGGAAAAACCTCCGAAGGATCTGTATTAAGTCCTACAATCAAATAATCACAGTGTCTCTTTGCCTCCTCTAACATCATAATATGTCCGGCATGCAATAAATCAAAAACGCCAAATGTGATTCCTATTTTCATCCAATTATCTATTTTTTATTAGCTGATGAGAGTTTGCAATATCTTCTAAATTCGCTTCGGCAACAATCTTCCGTAAGCCAGAGCTGGAAAAACGATGATCCCGGCTATTAAAATATAATTCAATCCCTTTCTCTTCACAGTAAAGCCTACCGGTAAAACTTTTCTCACGATACTCATCCCCGACTATACGAACGTCAATTTTAAAAGACCGAAGAATATCCTCCAGGTCCTGCTCGGTAGCATAAGGAACAATCTGATCGACATATTTACAACCTTTCAGCTGAATATAGCGTTCAACAACAGTCTGGGTAGGTTTATTTTTCTCTGGCCGGTCCAGTGTCGGATCTGTCTGTAGCCCACAAATCAAATAATCGCACTGTCGTTTAGCATCCTCAAGCATCTTGATATGTCCTGCGTGTAGTAAATCAAATGCACTAAATGTGATACCAACACGCATACCTCTAGCAGGTAAATTTATCATAATCAAATTGAATTTAAAAGAATAGAGAAATTACATTCATCTATCAAAGATAAAATTTATAAATATAACAAGCTACGGTCCTATTTAGTTCTTAATATTTAAGTAAAATATTATGCCAAAGAAGGGATGCCTTCATGCCGCAGATACAGCTGCGCACAAGCACGAGCATCTGAAAGGGCCTCATGATGGTTTAGTTCAATGCCCAAGACTTCACAGCAGGCATTTAGTCGTGCGGGCTTAAAGCCTTTCCCTTGATAAATCTTAAATGTACACTCCCATTTTTCCATCAGTCCCAAATGATCATAGGGTAAGTTATAATACCCCATTGTTTTACGAAGAACGCCACGATCAAATAATTCATTGTGAGCCACCATGATCCGATTATTGATGAGAGGATAGATGCGAGGAAACAATTCTTTGAATGTGGGAGCCTGAGCTGTATCTTTAGGTTTAATACCATGCACACGAGTGGTCTGCCACATATATTGGTTTTGAGGCGGTTGAATCAACGAATAAAATTCTTCTACAATAATCCCCTGTTCAACAACGACCAGCCCAATGGCACACGCGGAATTTTGATTGGCAGTAGCCGTCTCGAAATCTATTGCTGTAAAACTTAATCCTGATTGCATCATCGCTCCTCCTAAAAGTTGCGGTAAAATTAATACTTTTTTTATTCTACCCAAACTTGTTCGCTAAATCACGGGTATGAGAACCCTATAATAGGGATACCTCCCAAATTACGATCCGGCTCCACTATGCAATAAGGACTCCCGATTCTCTTTGTGAGGCATTTCAATAATTTTTGTTTCCTTAACCATTTTGACTTCTGGAACAAGATATGCCTTCTTATTTCGACGAGCCCGCATCATACGGATACGACGATATCGGATAGCATAACGCTCCTCACCTTTGATATAATAATGATTAAAAATATATTGTTTCAATAGCAGATAGAATGCACTCATACCGGAAAGAGTAATAATGGCAAAAGACCATTGCGCCATAGCGCCAAATTGGACAATATAGATTACTGAAGCGCCAAGAATCAACTGAAAAAGACCATAGCCCAAAGAGACCAGCAAGCTACTGTAACCAACTTCATTGCTTAACATGTGAAGCAAAAACGTACGATGCGGTTCGAAAATATGATATCCTTGATAAACACGACGGGCCACAGACCAACCAATTTCAATGCCATATACACCAAGAAAAAGGATATACGTAAAATCCCCTGTTTTTAGGATCAATTTACCCAACGCAAACACTAACATAAATGAAAGTACAGCTGGACCCACATCTCCTGCAAAACATACGGCCTTTTTCCGAAAGTTAAAAAATCCAAAAACGACCACACCTAATAATGTATAGATTAAGAAATCTTGCTCAATGTAGTTTACTTTCGTATTAACATACGCTAAAAGCCCACCCATAATTAATGTGCAAAAGGCCGTCATGCCGTTGATTCCGTCCATAAAATTGTAGGCATTAATAACACCGACAATAAAAACAAACGACAAGACAAGAAAATACCACGGAAAATTAAATATACCAAACTCATATGCCATTAATAACACCGACACTAAATGTACACTAAGCCTTGCCGGAGGATTCACGCCCCGAATGTCATCCAAAAATGAAATATAAGTTAATAACGTCAGACCCAAAAAGAACCAGGGATACTGAAAGTCACTGGTAATGAAATATGTAACCGATGCGACATAAAAAATTATGCCGGCACCCCGAATAGTAATCATGCTATGTGAAGACCGATCATTAGGTTTATCAATTATATTAAACTTATTGGCAATCTTTAGATAAAAAATTATAGCTATGAAGAGGAAAACAATAGTAAAAATATAATGCATAAAATATAATTAGTAAGTCAAATAAAGCTGTGCAAATATAATAATATTAAGTTCTATTTAACAAACGTTATCAGTATTTAAAATGCTACACTTAAAAAAATTATTTTTTTTAAGTATTGTGAATTTGCCTTAATCGCATTTAATAAAAAATAAACAACTAAAAATCAACCAGTTAAAAGAAATTCAGAAATCAGAATCAATCAAATATTGAAAAAATCTTATTTACGGCAATCATCGATAATAGCAACAATCTTTTCGGAAGACAGCCCATCGCCATAAGGATTCTCCAAAGCACTCATTCGCTGGTAATAACCGTAGTCATTAAGTAATGCATTGGTCTCGGTAATAATTTTTTCTGGATCCGTTCCAACAAGAAGTACAGTACCTATCTCCACAGCTTCTGGCCTTTCGGTACTCTCTCTCAAAACGAGAACGGGTTTGCCTAAACTAGGAGCCTCTTCCTGTATTCCTCCAGAATCCGTTATAATTAAATAGGATCTGTTCATTAACCAGACAAAAGCAGGGTAAGATAGCGGTGTAATTAATTTAATATTATCAATACCATCCAATAACTCATAAACAGGTTTTTGAACGTTCGGATTTAGATGAACTGGATAAATTATCTGAACATTATCATTGCCTTCTGCGATACGCTTCAATGCATTACAGATATTTAAAAACCCTTGTCCATGATTTTCCCGACGGTGTCCCGTAACTAGAATTATTTTCTTGTCATCTTCAATAATGGACTTTAAAAACGCTATTTCTTGATTATCTAATGCCTTTACGCGTTCGACACTATACAATAAGGCATCAATAACTGTATTTCCTGTTATATATATTGAATGCTCATCGATACCTTCTTTTACCAAATTGTTCTTTGCGGTTAAAGTAGGTGCGAAATGGAAATCCGCTATTTTACTAGTTAGTTGTCGGTTCAATTCTTCGGGAAATGGGGAATACTTATCGAATGTCCGTAACCCTGCCTCCACATGACAAACGGTTGCTCCCGCATAAAACGCGGCCAAACTCGCCGCCATAGAAGTTGTCGTATCGCCGTGAACATAGACAAAATCTGGCTTAAAGCTTTCCATGACAACCTGTAAATCTGCTATAATAGCGGCCGTCAAACTGTACAAACTTTGATTAGGCCTCATTAGATTTAAATCATAATCTGGTATGATATCAAAAAACGATAACACTTGATCTAGCATCTCTCTATGCTGAGCAGTAACGCATACTTTCGTTTGATAGTGCTCCTTCTTTTTAAAAGCCTTTACAAGAGGAGCCATTTTTATGGCTTCTGGCCTAGTGCCAAAAATTATTAAATTCCGAACCATCTTCTTAGTTTAAAATAAATAGATTTTAGGAAAAATAGCTGTCTGTATTTACCAAAGTGAGATTGATTCACAGCTGACAGTTGGAGCTCTATTTTAGATGTAACAGCACAAAATTTCTTAACAGCACTCTCTTCCGAATGATGAGATAATGAATATTCATAACACTTATCGGCATCTAGCGAAATCTCCCCGCTCTTTACCCGACCTAAGATAGTATCCAACTCATGTGCATAATTGTTTTCTTCATCATATTCATCTGCAACCGAATAACCTTCTGATTCATATAAAAACCGAAAACGGTTATTTGCTGCCATGTCTTTGAACGATAAATCAACTAACACTGTCGCAATATGCAACAAACCAGCCTCCAACGCAGATGTACCCATCGCAAACATGAGATCGATATCCTCGATCATGAGGTTGTGTAGTCGCTCCCCGCTTAAAGTTCCTAGAAATTTTAATTCAAGATTTGGATGAAGTTCAAGATCCTCAATCATAAATCTTTTATCACCGTCTCCTATAATAGAGAAAACAATGTTTTCTTTCGGATTTGACAGTAAATATGCATTACAATGAGCAATCACATTCACCAATGGATTAACCTTTTCTATACAAAGCCGGCCCAACCAACCTAAACGTAGCTCGCCAGAATCATTTGAACCATATTGCTTATGGCGCCCCAGAACAGATGAAAATATGGGCAAATAGTCCACTTGAGATTGTCCAATCGCAAAGATCTCCTTCTGAATATTAAAATTGGGCCTATCCATGAAGAATACACCATTTTTAGCGATAAATTTGGTCAAATCAACGCCATAACGATGATAGGGAAGGGAAGAAATATAAGATGGTAACGAATCTATTGTATCCTTCAGCCCCATAGGATGAATAGACCACAACATAACATGCACGTTCTTATTGAAAACACGGGAGACCTGAAATATAGATGATAAGGGCGCTACTAGCAAACTATCCTCTCCTAACATAATCCTCCTGTCGAAGTCAAAAGGTATAATGCTGATATTATACTGATTGTTTTCTATCTCTTTAGCCACAAAACCATCCGGAAAATCAACATATTGTACTACAATCTCAGCAGACCGGCTTAAATTGATAGCCAATCTAAGGAAAAGCAGTTCGGCTCCTCCAATTATTTTACTTGGATAATAAAAAGTAATTATTTTAAATCGATCATCAATCATGTTGTCATCTCCCTCCCTTGAAACACTAACTTTCTAAAATAAATAACCATTAAACAGAGATATCCAAAATAATTTACACAAAATGCTAAAGCCGCTCCCTCCAACCCAAACCACTGCGTAAATAACATACTTAATAATACATAAGAGACTGAAATTAAAATCTCCGTAAAAATATAAAACTTAGTTCTTGCTTTAGCAACCATCAGGAAGGCCAATACGTAAGAACATATCTTAAAAAAATCGCCCAGCATCTGCCATTTGAACAAATGTTCCATGGGCAAAAAATCCTTGGTAAACAATAGTTCTATAATAAAAGTACGCATGAGATAGACGCTTAAACATAGTACTGCTGTAAATGGCACCAACAATTTATACCCCCTAAATATTTCTTTTCGTAATAGATGGGTATCAGAAATAGCCGATAATTTCGGTAAATAATACGTGACTAATGCCATATTAATAAAGGTCAGATAGGCATCCGATAAACGCATCATACCCTGCCAAATACCTGCATCAGTAATACCGAACTTTCCAATGATAAAATTTCTAACTAGAATCTGAGAAACGGGTATGGTGAGCGCAGTGACTATTGCCATACTTGAAAATTTAAATAAGTTCTTACTGATTTCTTTATTGACAGTCCCGAATAGATATTCTTTTTTTAACCAATACTCCTTTAATAATAGTAAAAGCGAGGTAAAAAATACAAGAGTCTGAGATAGTATAAGCGCATATAAGGCTCCCTTAACTCCCCAAAATTTTGCCAGTAATATCGTTAATGCCAATCCAAATACAGCTCCCACAGTGTTGACAATCGTGTAATTGCCTATTTTACCCAATCCGTTTAATATGGATGTCAGCACTGAATTTAGAGAATAAAACAGTAATGAAATTCCGAGTAGAACAATGACATCATAGTATAATTCATTACCAAATAGCACTTTGGAAATATATGTTGAAAGCGCTATAACGACAATACCACAAGATAAAGAACAAAAAATAGTAATACGAGTTGCTGTCGAAAATAACAGTTTCTTTTTATCCTCATCATGAGCAAATTCAGCCGTATATTTTACAATCCCAGAACTAATTGCCCCATTCGAAAAGGTCAGTATAATACTTAAAAAGTTTGAAAATGCTCCAACAGCGGCAATACCAGCAGGACCAATGATTGAAGCAACGACTTTAACTGATATAAAGCCCGAAATAATTCTAATAAAAGAAATAAAGCCCGAATAAAGGGTTGTCTTAATTAATTTCATTAAAACTGGTTGACAATATGAATCACCTCACCAACCTCGTCCTCAGTTAAAATTGGACTGATAGGGAGACTTAATACTTGATTGTGAATTTCCTCACTTAAGGGAAAGCTATCATCGTTCCAAGATTTATACGCGCTTTGTTTATGAGGAGGAATAGGATAATGTATCAATGATTGAACACCTTTATCCATCAAAAATTGCTGTAGTGAATCGCGTTCAAGACAACGGACAACAAAAACATGCCAAACATGCTCAGTTTTATCATCAGGAATTTGAGGCAGTATAATTTTATCGTTATCTATCTCTCGAATATATCGCGCTGCAATAGCTCTTCTAATTTCGTTTTCCTTATCTAAATATTTTAATTTAACATCGAGTACAGCCGCCTGGATTTCATCTAATCTGGAATTTAAACCTTGGTAAATATTGACGTACTTCTGATTAGAACCGTAATTGGCTAAAGCCCGAATTGTATTTGCTAGCAAATCATCCTGACAGGTAACAGCGCCTCCATCACCCAAAGCACCTAAATTCTTCCCAGGATAAAAGCTAAAGCCAGCAGCATCCCCCAAATCACCTGTTTTTCTTCCTTTCCATGCTGCGCCAATTGCCTGGGCATTATCTTCAACAATTTTTAACTCATACTTTTTTGCCAAAAGAGCCAATTCTTCCGAAAACACAGCTCTTCCATATAAATGTACAATAAGAATTGCCTTGGTCTTTGATGTGATTAATTTTTCAATATTATCAACATTAATGTTATAAGAATCTAAGCTTGGTTCACAGAGCACAGGAACTAATCCATTGTCCGAAATTGCCAATATAGATGCTATATAGGTATTTGACGGCACAATGACCTCATCGCCTGGCCGCATGATTCCTAATTCAATATATGCTCTAAATATTAACCGCAATGCATCTAGTCCATTTGCAACACCAATAGCATTCGGCGCTCCAATATATGCGGATAAATTCTTCTCAAACGCTTTAACTTCATTTCCTAACAAATACCAACCACTGCGAAAAACCCTCAAAAGAGTCGCTTCAATTTCAGATTGGTATTGTAGATTTATTCCCTGTAAGTCTAAAAATTTAATCATGTATTTAACTTAAAAAAATTTACAATTCGCTGATTACCATACTTCTCAGCATAGAACATTATGTCGTTATCAAAATAATCTTTAGCATATAAATCAGTTTTATAGCATTTTATAAATTTCTCTAGAAAGTCTAGACAATCATGATTAGAGGAGTATGTCATCAAATACATTAATAATGTAGTTCCATTATTATTTTTGGTATTTATATTCCACTGCAGTTTATCTAACAAATACTCAAGATATTCAAACTTTCCATTGTAGGCCGAGATAATAGCAATATCCCATCCCTCCTTGCTTCGCTGCGCTATATCATAGCCATTTAATATAAATTTTTCCAACAAAGCTACATTACCCTCTTGAGCCGATGCAAACAATCCCTCACGCTGATCTTTATATAAGCGTAAATCATTATCGATTGTTGCGATGTCGAAATAAAATTCGCTATCATTCAGAATTGTACCACACTTTACGAAACTCCTACTTTGCAAAACTGCAGCTTTATAAACTTTATATTCATGAACAACAGGCAATTGATAAAAAGGGAAGTAAAACGCCTGTATCTGACGTTTAATCTCAAATGCAGTTTTAAAAAGATCAATCTTCAAATTTGAATAATCAATTGACTTTTTAGAGAAATATGAAGCACCATCTGTTTTTTGTTTTTCACTTTTAACGCTATCGTAAATTATATGCTCTAAATTTTTAGATACAAGCTGAGTTCCATAATTGATATACGCTAAATATAACTGTTCGGCAGTCATATCCTCCCCCAACATAACATGTGTCTGATCAATAATGTCACCCGTATCGATACCAGCATCAATCTTATGCAGAGTTACTCCACTATACTGCTCACCGCGCAATAATGGTAAAGCAGAGGTAAACATACCTTTATATGCAGGTAATAACGAAAAATGTATATTATAGAGTTTATCAGAAGCAAATCTCGACGGACGGATCAACTTATCAAACTCAAGGCTCAAAAATAGGAGTCCTTTAATCTCATAAATCTCATTTAGCTCAACAATTTTGACTTTATTCAATTCACAGTAAGATCTATAAGATCTCTGAAAACCATTATCTCCAGTGTCTGTGCTATTACAACAAGCTAATATTTCAACATCCGGCCACTTACGTTTTACTTCATCCAAGATTTCTATTGCTATATTATTCTTACCAGCAATACAAAGTACTTTACCCTTAACCATTTTTACGTCCTTCTATATATTCGCTGTAAGCGCGTATGTAATCATTTTCGTCATAAGTATGTGATGCCAACACCAAACATATCGCTCCGGACGAAAAATTAACTTCACTAGCCCAAATACCTGGAGGGATATGTAATCCTATATTCGGTCGATTCAAAAAAACCTGTCTTTTATACTTTCCATCGTCAAGCTGAACCTCAAAGCTCCCACTTGCTGCTATTAAAAATTGGTGGCACTCGCGGTGCGCATGCGCCCCTCGGCTCTCTCCACCGGCAATATCATATAAATAAAATACCCGCTTAACAGCAAATGGAAAATCCGAATCATTTTCAACAACAGTTAAATTTCCTTCATCAAAACTAATCTTATCTAAATCAATAATACTACAGTCAAAAACCGAAATTTTATCTATCATTTTTTAGCTTTTTAAACTCTTCAAAATCTCTGATGTAATCCTGGGCATCAAATGTCTTATCTGAAACAATGAGCGCCAAAGAATTGGTAGAAAAGTTTTCTAATTTTCGCCAATACATCTTTGGTATGTATAGTCCATAATATGATCTATTTAATGAGATCGTTTTTTCCTCCTGCCCGTCGTTCAATACAACATCAAAACTACCTGACAAGGCTACAATAAACTCTTGCTGCTCTTTAAACGCATGACTACCTCGGGTTTCACCACCGGGCACATCATAGATCCAATACGTTCTCCTGATCTCAAAGGGAATTTGATTACTGTTCTCAAAAAAAGAAAGGTTCCCTCGTTTATCTAATATTTTAGGTAAATTAATTAGTTTAAATGAATCCATATTTTTCCAATCTTAATACCCCTCAACATAACCTACTAACATATCAATAACACAATAACTAGAATATAACAAAATTTAATATTCTGTCGTAAATTTTAGTGAGCTAAAGAAATGCGTGAAATAGCTCTTGTATACGATCGCAATTTTTTACAATTATCTTAGCAAACTAACGATAATAGCTGCTAAAGAAGCAATTCCAGTTCCTAATCCTACCCAGCCTTGCGCACTCATACGCTCTCTCGGAGCGCGCTTAGGAACTACAATTTCAGCTCCCGGCTTCACTTCTGGGTAACCTCCATCTTTGCCCTTTACAGCACCATTTGCATATTGAACAAAGACACGTTTCTTTAAAGCATTGTCGGTAAATCCTCCGGCCTGGTTTACGTAGTATTTAAGGCTCTTGCCCTTGACATAAACCACATTGTTTGGATTCAAAACTTCACCCACAACTTTAACAGTCTCCAGTTCCTTTGGCACATTGATAATATCGCCGTCTAGAACCAAAAGGTCTCCCTTTTCATAGGGCTTCTCCAAAATTTTATTCAATTCAATCCCTACTAGGTCACTCGGCTCAATATCTGAAGCAGACATCCCCTGTTGTGAAACCTTCGCCAAAGCGGAACTTTTTGCTTTGGAACCGTCATTATCCTTGTCAGCATCTTTATCTAAGCTAGAATCTTTCGAATTGCCGTTTTCATCGATGCTATCTTTTTCCAGTTCTTTTTTCAAACGCTCCTTCTCTTTTTTCTCTTCGGCTTTCAATTTAGACATACCGGTACGTTTCAGGGAAGCTCCTTCGGTATACGCATACGGCGTAAGGCCACCCGCACGTTTAATAATATCCGAAATACGTTCATCTTCACGTGCAATCGTGTAGAAACCGGGATATAGTACCTCACCTTCAATTTTGACCTGACGTTGGGTACGGAAACCTGCATCGCCTAATATGGAGATAACATCGTAGGGTTGCAACGTCATATTGGGATCTGTGAGCACACCATCTTTAATATCCACCAAAATGGTTTTCGAAGATCGATGGTCAGTAACATCGAGGTTCTGGATCCGACGGGCAATTTCTACACGTGCATTTTTTGCAGCTTCGGTAAGCCCGCCAGCCTTTTGGATAACATCGCCTAAAGTGGCGTTGCTCGCGAAGGGAAAATCCCCAGGAAAACGTACCTCTCCCTGAACAGTAAATTTATATTCATCTCTTAAATCGAAAATAGACGAAATCTCAATCTTATCCTCCCTTTTAAGGGGAATATCTGCCGCAGTGCCGGCTAGGATATCACGTACATTGAAATTGATCAACTCAGAAGTATTATCGGCTTTCAAGCGATTGATCATACCTCGTTCTAAGAAAGCATCTTCACGTACACCATCAGCCATTGCTAACACCTGTTTTAGAGTCATACCGGGCTGTAAACCAAATATTCCAGGACGGAAGACCGCCCCTAATACACTGACGCGATTCGCAAAACGCTCCAATATGGGTTCTACGATATATTGATCGCCGCTTTTCGGAGTGTAGTTTGCAAACTGATCGGCATAGATATCTTGTACACTACGCTCCCGACCTGTTGTTTGAAGAACTTTAACTTTGGCGCTATAGGCATTTTCGGTAAAGTCACCAGCATAACGCAAGATATCCGATAGCGATTCTCCAGGCACCGTTTCAAAAATTGCCGGACGCTTAACTTCGCCTTCGAACTGCACTCTGGCTCCATAAACGGGAATATGAATAATATCTTGGTCCTGCAGACGGATATTTCCTTGTTGTATGCCATTCGCCAAGAAATCATAGACATCAATCGTGCTTACTACACGATTACCTCGGATCACCTGAATTTTACGATAAGTTCCGTTTTTATTCGGCCCGCCAGCGGCATACAATGCATTGAATACAGTCGCCAAGGAAGGCAGGCTGTAAGTTCCCGGCTTAGTAACAGCCCCTGTCAAAGTCACACGAATGGTGCGAATATTACCGATGTTGACGCTCACTTGGGTTCTTCCTGAGCGTAACGCTGGATAAGTCCCGCTCAAACGTTGCTCAATCTTACTTTTTGCCGCTGCAATGGATAATCCGGCCACATTGATCTGGCCCACATATTCCACTTTAATGGTTCCATCCGGACTTACCGGAAGTTTGTAGGATGCTTCATTATCTCCTGTAATATCTAACAAGATTTCATCATCAGGACCGATAATATACGAACTAGGTGTTGCCATTCGTAAGTTAGGCTCAAAGGTAATCGCATTATTTCTAAAAAGATCGGAGCCGAATATTTTCAGCTTTCCTTCTTCATTTTCGATAGAATCACGTTTATTTAATTGCTTGCGCTGTAACGAATCTGTATTGGAATAACCGTCCACCTGACGTCCATTATTACGGTTATTTCCAGGGTTACCTGCCCCTCCTTTTGATTGCTCAGGTTGTTGTTTCTTACGTTTAATTCTGGACACACGTTCTTTAAGCTTCTGAACCTCAACAGCAGATACACCCTGTGCTCGTGCAAAACCATCCAGTTGGCTTTCATCGTAGCCCATTAATGCCGCCTGCTTCATATATTGCTCGATCTGAGCATCACTAAGATTATCAACTTTTATATTCGCAGGGTTAGTCTGTGCCTGTACAGTGCTCACAAATCCTGCTATACATAACCATAATATTATTCTTTTCATTCGATACGTCGGCATTTTGCCGCAAAATTAGTAAAACTATTTAATTAAATGGTTTAAAAATTTACCCAACGAGGCCACTATTCATCTTTTTGACACCCTGTACCCTGATCGGCAGGAGGCTTTATCTTGATCTCATAACGTGATTACATCGGTATTCGCTACTTCCAGTTCCTAAATGAGTATTTATATATGTACACGTCCTTTATTATGCCTACTAACAAATTATGAGTCCTTCGAAAGCGTCGAGCTATTCTTCCCTATTATTCTTACCGTCAATAAAAACTTACAGAATAGGAATAGATTCGTTCAAGTAGAATCCTGAAAGTTTTATTAACTTCGTAAAGTTAAGCATAAATTAAATGAAAAGTCCAATCTTTAGTCTTTGGCTATCCATATGTCTAATAGCCCTGTTTTGTTATTCCTGTAAGGACAATTCGAAAGGAAAACAAAAAAGCGACACTGCCCAACAAGGCAAAAAACCTTTAAGTGCTGCTGATAGCACTTTATTCCATTTTTGGGATAAATTTGATATGCAGGATACTGCGCAAGTTAAAAACCCGGAAAAAGGCGAACAACAGCTTGCTGATTTTATTCAGCTACTGTCACAAAATCCTGATTCATCCACAAGGGATAAAGCAGTTGACCTGATGTTGGACAAAGCAAAACCCAATCGGATAAGCTTTGATTATTTCATTAAACAATACGAACATTATTTATACGATGGTAATTCGCCCATGCGGAATGACATCGTGTACGAATCGGTATTACGTTATCTGATTAAAACAGATTTGCTTTCAGACCTTGAAAAAGAAGCCTACAGACCTACATATAAATTGGTGCTTCGAAATAAAGAGGGAAAAACTGCCGAAGACTTTACATATGAATTGGCAAATGGCAAAAAACAAAAACTATCGGATACCAAAGCTAAATATACCTTCTTAATTTTCTACGATCCGGATTGCTCACATTGCAAAGAAACCATCCATCAGCTCCGTGATACACCTCAATTGGTACAACTCTTTACTCAACTTCAGGTGCAGGTACTCGCGATCGACCCCTGGGGGGATCGCACGAAGTGGAAAAACTACCAATCACAACTGTCCGAACAATGGATCAACGGTTTTGATGCTGAGAGCAAAATATTGTCTTTCAACTTATACGATCTCAAAGCTTCACCAACGATTTATCTCCTGGATGAAAATAAAAAGGTATTATTAAAAGACACCTATTTGCAGCAAGTAATTGCCTATTTTGTTAAAACCAATCCCTAACTGATGCCTGAAAACACAAACGACAGCAAAGCACGGGTTATTTCAAATGAAGACTATTTTGCCGAGGTACAACGTATCCTTGCTGAAGGTAAGGAAGTCCGCATCAGAATAAAAGGAAACAGTATGCTTCCATTTATACAGGATGGAGATGCTGTGCTTCTACGGGCTTATCAGGGTGAACGCTTGGCCTTAGGCTGCAATGTACTCGCCAAAGACAAGGATAAATTTGTCTTTCATCGCTATGTCGGCAAGAAAAATAATCTATATATATTGGCTGGAGATGGAAATCTTGTACTTCGTGAATATGTAGAAGCAACAGACATCATCGCTATTGCTTATATGCATTACCCGCAAACCGGAGGAGAGGCCGTCGACATCAATCGCCACTGGCCAAGATTACGCGGACTCGGCTGGTACCATATCCGTTTGCTGCGCCGTATTGCTGTAAAATTGAAGCGCCAAGAAAAAAAACGTTAACTTTGGCTTAAAAGAACCAAAAAAAGCATACGAATTCGTTTATATAATTGAAAGAATATGCT
Organism: Sphingobacterium sp. UBA2480; assembly: GCF_002341965.1. NCBI lineage: Bacteria > Pseudomonadati > Bacteroidota > Sphingobacteriia > Sphingobacteriales > Sphingobacteriaceae > Sphingobacterium > Sphingobacterium sp. UBA2480. Next base: position 168,259 of record NZ_DDPA01000008.1, read on the forward strand.
TTACTTTATGGATACATTTACAGATGGAGCATTTATCTTGACAGGTTGAACATACTGTATTACCTTGGTACTCCTAATGTCAATAAAAAACATATTATATGAAATTAAGATCGGATTTAGTTTTGAGAACAATCGGTTCAGATCATTTGATCGTGGACCCGAGCCAGGATATGGTTGATCTATCGACAGTATACACCTTAAATAGCTCTGCAGCATGGCTATGGGAGCAGCTCAAAGGAAAAGAATTCACAAGTGACACCATTGTCGACTTGCTTTGCGAAAACTACGAAGTAGACATTGATCAGGCAAAATCTGATGCGGAAATCCTCCTTCAGGATTTTCAAAAACAGGGTTTGTTGGAAAAATGAAATGAACAACAATAGCTTGAAGCAACACCTGCGTTGGGCTTGGTCAATCACCCAGGGATACCGAAGCAAACTGTTCCTCTATTTCATACTGGAACTGATATGCATTGGCCTTTCCCTCGCTTTTGTGTTTTTATCCAAAAAAGCTGTTGATACCGCCACATCCCACGGAGATCTGCCATTGAAATGGCTGCTGATTGGTATCGTTGGAAGTATTGCTCTAAATGTAGGAATCAAGGGCTATTCGGGTCGCATGATGGAGCAGATCAAATTGAAGCTTACACTCCAGCTCCAACGGACGATGCTCGACGCACAGATGCTCTCCATATGGCAATTAGTCAAGAACTGGCATACGGGTGATATTCAGATCCGCATTCAGACGGACTGTGAGGAAGTCGCCAATACCATCGCCAATACATTCCTATCTTTTATATTGACCACAATCCAGCTATTGGCATCGGTCGGTTTCCTTTGGTACATGGACCCGATGCTAGCGCTGATGATACTGGCCATCTCGCCCCTTTTTGTATTCTCAAAATTATACTTCCGCAAGATGCGCAAGCTCAGCAAGGAAGTCAAGGAGGAGGAAAGCAATTTTTCCAAAGTGCTGCAGGAAAATCTACGTTTTCGGCTGCTCATTCGGGCAATGGGCATCTTCCCCAAGAGAAGAGAGAAGCTCTTAGCGAGCCAGCATCAACTGCTTTTGTTGAAAATACGCCAGCTCAACTTTTCCACCTATACGCAAGGCGCCATGAAAGTGGCCATGAACGCCGGTTATTTAGTTGCTTTTATCTGGGGGATCTATCGGTTGCAATCCGGTCAGATTTCATTTGGTACCATGACCGCTTTCCTACAACTGGTTGCACGGATTCAATCGCCTATCCTCGCACTGATTGCTTATATCCCCGGCTTTGTGCGGTTCCGTGTATCTGCAGATCGGCTATTGGAATTGCAGGCAGGAGAAATCGAACCTCAGGTAACACAACAGCGTCTCCATGAGACTCAGGAGCTTCGGATCAATGATCTCTCCTTCCGCTATGAAGATAAATGGGTGTTACAAAATTTAAACCTTTCCTTAAAGGCTGGTGAGCCCACCGCTATCATCGGGCCCAGCGGAAAAGGAAAGACAACTTTGATCCGTTTGCTGCTGGCACTACTAAAAGCTGAAAAAGGACAGATTACACTGTTAGATAAGGATGGTGAAAGGGAGTTAACGGCCAGCCATCGAATCAATCTCGCTTACATTCCGCAGGGAAATTCACTATTCAGCGGTACCATTCGTGAGAATTTACTGCTTCATGTCAAAGACGAAGGAACAATGGATATGCAAAAAGCGCTTTGGCTTGCTTGTGCGGAATTTGTATTTGAGCTACCCGACGGCATCGATACCGTCGTCGGTGAATCTGGCATCGGCCTATCGGAAGGGCAGGCGCAGCGCGTTGCGATTGCCCGCGCACTGATGCACGACGGTGATATATGGCTCTTCGATGAGGTTACTTCCGCATTGGATAAGACGACATCGGATACGTTAATTCAACGACTATTGGAACATGGAAAGCACAAAATCTGCTTGTTTGTAACTCATGATTTGCACCTGGCCGAAAAATGCCAGCAACGTATTTATCTCGACTAAGCATTATTCGAGCAACATAGCGGATCAATAAGACGCATAACGGCACAATAGACAAATGAAAAGAAGTAGCTGACAACAGCCATGAAATAAAAAGAACCGGCAAATACTTAAGCCTGATTTTCGAACAAATTTTTAAAAGAAAAAACGGGCATTGGCCACCCACGAAATAATATTTAACATGAATTTGACGACATCATCCGAACTATCCCAGACACGCTACCGCATCGCGGAATTAATACTGGAGTTTAATCATCCCGTAAATTATCCGCTAGCACAGCTCCTTCCTTCGTTTCGGGACTTCCAATGGCTAGACTCCAGCGACAAAACAGATATCAGCATCACAGTCAGTTTAGCAAAAGCACCAATACCTGAGGATATGGGCACACTTCGGACAGACGAATCTATTGCATGGGGAGATCGATTTCGCTTTTATGAAAAAGAAGATACGTTCATCACAACAATCAGCAACGAACAGGGCAACGGGCTTTGGTACCTCCAAAGCGACCGCAACTTTGAACATTCAACACTTTATGTCCCAACAAGCTCAGCGGATGAACAGGGCGGTGTTATTACCTGGATGGCCATGATGATCTTTGGGCAGGCGAGTCTTTTACACAATACAATCATGATCCATGCTTCTGTAGCGAACCACAACGGCAGAGGTGTCGCTTTCTTAGGCAAGAGCGGTACCGGTAAGAGCACACATAGTCGACTTTGGTTACAACATATTCCAAACACCGTTTTACTCAACGACGATAATCCAGCCATTCGAATAACCGATGAAGGCGTATTAATTTATGGAACACCGTGGAGCGGAAAGACGCCTTGTTATAAAAATGAACAACTGCCCTTGCAGGGATTCGTTCGCTTACAACAGGCTCCAATGAACGAATTTGAATGGCAGAAAGGCCTAAAAGGCTTTATCGCGGTATTGCCCAGCTGTACTTCTATCCGGTGGAACAAGGAATTATTTTCCAACATGAATACCATTTTGGAAAAGATCATCGCTCAGGTTCCTGTCGGCTACTTAAAATGCCTACCGGATGCTGCCGCGGCAGAACTATGCCATTCTTATCTTTTTTCGAACGAATAAAAGGGACCTGATTCGTACCTGCTTCGGACTTGCTTCGACCGTGGACAGATGTTGACCCAATATGCAACAGACCTTGACCAGATCCCGAACAGATATTATCTGGTCAGGATCTGTACAAAGACTGTACAGCCTTTGTTCGCGCCCGAACGCTGTGCGAACGAGGTACGAACACAAGGCGAAACTAACGTTTCTTGATCATACCGCGGTCTGGCCGTATATTGACCTCGCCTTGGTTAAGCGTACGATACCCCTTCCGGCTTATGGTATTGATAGAAGCTTTGGTGGTAATACCCGGTGCAGCATCGTTCAAGGCTGTCGCCAACATCGTTTCTTTCTTGTCACCCACATCAACAAATACATAATCTGTTATATTGCTTTTATCGGGAACCAAGCCATCCCAATAGTCTGAAAAATTCGCAGAATTCTTCAAAAGAAAGGAAACTGGCCAGAAAGACACCTTCTTTTGGACAACCTGCTCAAAGAAACCTACAGGTTTACCGTATGTACGTGTACCAGAGGCGATGATCTGCACCTGCAGATAGGGCTTGAGCACATTAATAATCATTTCCGCTGCGGATGCTGTGCGGTCACTCACCAGAAAATAGACTTTACTCAAGTTCAAATTGCTCTTGCCTTCAAACTTTGTATCCTGAAACATCTTATTGATGCTCGGCGTCGCTTTGATATAATCGTTCACCTCATAGGTGAGCATCAGCTTTCCTTTGGTAATGGCTCCACCAATTTTATCGGCGACATAAGCAGACGCATCTACATATCCCCCTCCATTGTAGCGTAAATCAACAATTAAACTTTTAATCTGCTGGGTCTGGAATTTTTCAAAAGCGGCATCGATCTTTTGTTGATTGACGTTATTATTTTCAATCTCTTCAAAAGACGATAGGGCAAGATAGCCTACGTTGTTTCCATTATAGGTATAGACGGAATCTTTATAAATCGGGTCAATGGTATAGCCATTGGCATAAGTAAGATCTTTGGTCGTTGTTGTCCCGTCCTGATGTTTCACTTGCAACTTAAGTGTACCAGCGTCCAGGGCAGCGTTCAGTTTATTCATCATTTTATCCCGGGCACTTGCATCATTAATCGTACAGCCTGTCGTCGTACAGGTGACGGCGATCGAATAATCGGAATCACCGTTGACTGCCGTAATAAAATCGGAACGCTTAAAACCCGCCTTTTGCGCCGGTGATCCACCTTCTACAAAATAGATAATGGGCTGTGCCGTTTTTTCGTCTTCTGTCCCCAATTGAACATAGATGCCATACCCGTCGTTCGTATCCATTTTAAGCCTGCCTGAAGCCGTTGTTCCGGTATTATAACCATCTAGTCCCAGCATATAGGAAAATCGGTCAAAGACCCCGTTTGGATAAGCCGCATGTGCTGGTGTCAGCTTCTTCAGCGCATCGAGCACCATATCTGCTGAACCATATTTATCCGTGAATTGAGAAGGATCACTAGTATAATCAGGGATGGATTTGTCCCAAAGTGAATATAGCTTATAATACTTATAGATATCATCCTTAATCAACTGTGCTTCGGTGCGCTCGACTGGTTCGGGCTCGGGTTCAGGTTTAGGGGTATCCTTTTTGCAAGAAAAGACAAAAAGTCCAGTCAGTGCTATGGTGGCCAAACGTCCTGTTTGTTTTAAAGGCTCTAAGTTCATAGTTGAAACATTTGTAAAACAAACATAAATAATTTAAGTTGATCCGCAATAAAAAAAACACGCTGACCATGGGGAGCGCCAGCGTGTTTACTACCTATTGAAAAACGTTAGGAGAACAAGCAAAGGCATAAGATAGTTTTAACAAAATCAAAAAATACCTGCCAAGCCTATTTTTTCAAACATATTGATTTAATACTTAATGACATATTGATTTAATACTTATATTTTTCCTTCCATTTGTCCCGTAAACTTTGTCTTAGTTTTTCCTCCTGCGAATTTTGCCCGGGTTCATACAATTTGACCCCGCTGATTTCTTTGGGCAGAAATTCCTGAACAACAAAATTCCCAGGATAGGCATGTGCATATTTGTATTCGGCACCGTAATTTAAGTCCTTCATCAATTTGGTCGGCGCATTACGGATATGCAGCGGTACAGACAGATCTCCGGTTTGTTTCACCAAGGCCTGCGCCTTATTGATCGCTTCATAGGAAGCATTGCTTTTAACCGAAGTCGCCAGATAGATCACCGTTTGCGACAGAATGATACGTGATTCGGGCCATCCAATAACATTGACTGCCTGAAAACAATTGTTTGCCAATAACAGGGCATTGGGGTTGGCATTGCCAATATCCTCAGAAGCCAAAATCAACAACCTCCGGGCAATAAAGGACGGATCCTCCCCGCCTTCGATCATCCGTGCAAGCCAATAGACTGCGGCATTCGGATCAGACCCACGGATGGATTTAATAAAAGCCGAAATAATATCGTAATGCTGTTCACCAGCTTTATCATAAATGGCCATATTTTGCTGTACCTGTTTCAGGACAAAGGCATTTGTAATTGGCTCTTTGTGCAATACTGCCGCATTGACAACCAGCTCGAGTACATTTAACAATTTACGTGCGTCGCCACCAGACAGCCGCAACAAGGCCTCATATTCTTCGACAACAATTGCCTGTTTCTGTAAATATTCGTCTTCATGTAATGCTTTTTGGATCAATCCAATAAGATCTTCTTCCGAAAGATGTTCCAATACATAGACTTGGCAACGCGAGAGCAATGCGGAGATAACTTCAAACGAGGGGTTTTCTGTTGTTGCACCAATAAGTGTCACCAGCCCACGTTCAACAGCCCCTAAAAGTGAATCTTGCTGCGACTTGGAAAAACGGTGAATCTCATCAATAAACAAAATGGGTTGATCTTGATTGAAATTCATCAGCCGTTCAGCTTTTTCAATCACTTCACGAATATCTTTCACCCCGGCCTGAATTGCACTTAATGAAAAGAACGGCCTGTCGAGTTCTCTTGCGATCAGCAAGGCCAAACTTGTTTTTCCGACCCCCGGAGGGCCCCACAGAATCATGGATGGTATATTTTTTTGCTGGATCGCATGGTAGAGTACTGCATCTGGGCCCACAATATGTTGTTGTCCCACATAATCGCTCAATTGCCGCGGTCTAAGTCGTTCTGCTAATGGAATTCGTGTCGCCATAACACAAAGTTAAAAATTAAACGGCACAGCGACTAAATATTTTAGCTTTAATCATCCAGTCTCTTCGACGAAGAGTACAGTAAAGCGATAAGCCTCAAGCTTTCATCAGCATAATTCTAATGGTCAGCATTCACCGCCCGATAGTACTTTAACATTTTTTCACACAATTTTTCGTCATATTTGCTCTATTATATATGTAAATTGCTTTTGGCAGAGCATAATCGAACGTACAGGTTTATCGAATCAAGGAGTAGATTGCTCAAATATGCCCTTTAGCTAAATTTATGTAGGCGTTAATGATAACGTAATATTTTATGAGAATGACAAAATACTGGATTTCTATATTTACCGCTTTGACTGCATTCATGAATATAACATGTCAGGTAATCGCACAGGATGCCGCCAAAGATTATACGGGCGCGATCAAACAATACGATGCTTCCTTTAAGGGTATCGGTCCTGAGGTCTATTTTTTACCGCCTCCAAAAACGGCCAATGAAATACTAGCAGAGAACTATGCGGACAAGAAGTCTTTCAGCAAAGAAATCGCAAGACAGCTCCTGCTACAGCGACTATTATTGCAACTGCGGAGCACCAATAACCTGGGGCATTTTCAATATTTAATGAATCCGATGCCAGCTACAGCGAATGTCTGGAATGACGCGATTGAGGCACAAAAGAACGCTCAAAATTGGATCTCAAGCTATGCCTTATCGAATGAAGCCGCCTTATTTTCAATTAAAAATAACGATAGCAGCAATGCGTCAAAGTTTTTATATCAAGCACTTTCTTTGGCAAATCGTACCGATAACAAGGATGATATAGCCACCATCAATATGAACATCAGTAATTTCCAGTTGTATCGTGGCGACTTTGTCCGTGCAGAAGAAAGTGCACAAAATTATCATACCTATGCCATGACGAGCAAAAGCTATGCGGAGCAAGCCAATGCCTGGCTGTTAATTGCCATGGCTCGAGCCGGTCAGGGAAATTATAAAGCGGCGGAAAATAATATTATCCGCAGTGCAATCCCCCTATTCAATAAGGCCAAAGCCTATGAAGGGAAAATTTTTGCCTGGGAAATGCTTGCCGAGATTTATTTTAAGCAAAATAAATTTACCGAGGCACAGTGGTTTCTGCTACAGGCCCGCGATTTGGCCAATGCCAAAAAACTAAGTAGCGAGCTCGCTGAGATTGAATACCTGTTGGCCTCATCCAAGCAAAAAGATGGTAATTATAAGGTAGCGATCAAAGAATTTGTGCAGGCTGCTGAACTGGCTTCGGATGAAAATAACAAACAGCTCTCACTCGCGATATTGGACAAACTCGGTGAGGTGTATCTTGTGCTAAAAGATTATCCATCTGCTGATCAGACCTACAAGGCCTATACGCAGTTAAAAAATGAACTGTATAATTGAAACATTTAAAACAATCTACCCCATCCAGTGGTCTGTTGAAAGAGCCGTCGACAAAAAGATTTTAAGCTTTTTGTAAATATTAAAGGATAAATCAAATAAATTTTTAGATTCTGCGGTAATGTGCTATGAATTTCACTAAATTTAGCACGCTCATCAATAGGAGCTGAATATTTTTTAAAAAGAATGATTATTAAAACCGTCGAAAATATGTTTAGGAAACTCATATTTGCACTTTTTGTTGTATCCATTGTTTCTTGTGGTTCAAAACCACGGGTAGCGCTTCCTGATGATGGAGGGCTTAAACCAAGCACACAACATCAAATTATCGCTAAAGAAGTCTCTGGATTATTGGAAAATGCGAGCTACAAAAAGGTCAAAATGAATGATTCGATATCGGGTATCATATACGATAATCTGATCAAAACTTTGGATCAAGGAAAAAATTACTTACTTCAATCGGATATCGATGAATTTCAAGCGTACAGAAACAATCTTGCGCAGGATATCAAAAATGGAGATCTTTCTGCCGCATTCCATATTTTTAATGTCTATTCCAAGAGATACCTGGACAGAATGCAATATGCGCTTTCAGAAATCGACAAGAAACAGGATTATACAAAGGATGAGTATTACCAACCTAACCGCGAAAAATTAGGCTGGTTCAAAACAGCAGATGAAGCCAACGACCAATGGCGTAAGCGTGTAAAATACGATCTGCTTAACTTGGAAACCGCGAGTGGTAAATCTACTGATAGCGCGAGGACCAAACAGGTGGAAACGCTAAAAAAACGCTATGTTAATTTGATCTCGCAGGCAAAGAAAACCAATGCCAACGATGCTTTTCAGGTGGTCATGCAAGCATTGACAGATGCTGTTGATCCACATACATCTTATTTTAACCCATCCTTTGCACAGGCCTTCAATGAAGGAATGGCTAATACGTTTGAAGGTATCGGAGCAAGACTTGTCGTCGACAATGAGGCCGTAAGCATCTTCGAAATTATCCCGGGTGGACCGATATTCAAAGACAAGAGCATTCACGTCAATGATAAGATTATTGCTGTAGCCCAAGGTAAAGATGGTGAATTCGAAGATATTATTGGCTGGAGACTTGATGCTGCTGTAGCAAAAATCAAAGGTCCAAAAGGAACGATTGTCCGCCTGAAAATTATACCTGCTGGTCAGCCCATGAACTCTCATCCGCGCATTGTATCTTTAGTACGTGAGAAAATCGTCGTTGAAGAAGAATCTGCGAAGAAAGAGATCATGAACGTCAAAGGTGCCGATGGAAAAATGTACAAAGTGGGTATCATCAATATTCCGAAGTTCTACATGGATTTTGAAGCTTACAGAAGACGCGATCCAAACTATAAGAGCACAACCAGAGACGTTAGGTTAATCTTAGACACGTTGAAACAAGAAAAAGTAGATGCTGTGGTTATCGACTTGCGATTCAATGGTGGTGGATCCTTACCGGAAGCCATTGATTTAACAGGTTTATTTATCGATAAAGGTCCTGTTGTACAAGTAAGAGACACAAAGAATAACATCGACGTCGAAGAAGATAAAAACGCGGGCGTATCCTGGGATGGTCCATTGGGCATCATGATCAACCGTTTCTCAGCTTCGGCTTCTGAAATCTTTGCCGGAGCTATCCAGGATTATGGAAGAGGTATTATCTTAGGATCTCAAAGTTATGGTAAAGGAACGGTGCAGTCGGCGATCGATATGTCACGCGTCATCAGCCCGACTAGCCGTTTACTCCTAAAGGCCTCCGGTGAAAAAGATCCGGATACCCCAGAAGGTGCTCCTCAATATGGACAAATCAATATCACATTGGGTAAATTCTATCGTGTAAACGGTAGCAGTACGCAACATAAAGGGGTTACACCGGATATCGTATTCCCTTCTCAGTTTTCTGCAGAGAAATTTGGCGAGAGCTCAGAAAAATCAGCACTTCCTTGGGATCAAATCCAATCGAGCAACTTCAAAAAAGTAGCTGACCTAAGTGGCGTTGACAAGAAATTAGAAACAATGCACGAGGCACGCATTAAAAACTCATTGGAATATAAGTATCTGAAAGAGGATATTGAAGAAGCTCAAAAAGATGAGGATGTGAAAATTCCATTGGAGCTGAACAAATTCAAGAAAGAGAAAGATGACAACCTCAAGAAAAATAGAGACCGCATCAACGCTTTGTTGAAATTGCAGGGCAAACCGGCGTGGGAAGAAGGAAAATCCCAACCGAAAATTGATCTTGATTTTGTGAAAGATGAAAGTGCCAAAGTGATGACCGATTATATCATCAACTTTGGAACAAAAAAACCGTTGTAATTTCAACGTTTCAAAAGCTAGAAAATGAAAGGCAACCGTAACTGCGGTTGCCTTTTTTTTTCTGAAAGTGTCTGATCTTATTGGCCAGAAAGAACCTTCAGTTCGCTTTTATCGCCGTTCGTGCCTTACGAAGTCATGAAGGTTTTATGACCCTCATCACAATAGGGAGAGTTTAACATTAAATTCACGTTTTCTTTGTAACTTATCGCTACATTCATTGTTTTAGTAATATACCGGTACTGCTTGAAGTCCGAATGATTCCCTTAGCTCATACGCTAAAGATTTGGCAGGACAGAATGCACCAACCAGGTTATAGAAGTTAAACGTATAAAAAAGAACATCATGAAACGTATCCTCCTGTTAACTGACTTTTCAGAAAATGCTCTTCTGGCAGCAAAACAAGTTGCGCTGTGTACAGAAGCCTGGAAAACGCAAAAGGTTATTGTCTACCATACTTACAATAGTGTTACCATTGTCAATAACGAACCTATTGTCATTGTCAATGATGAGGTTAAAGAAACCAAAGAGAAAGAACTGACAGCATGGTTTGACCAAATCAGACTGTTGTTCCCACCCCAAGTGGAACTAACGCATCAGATGGAAGATGTTGATTTGCCGATAGGAGTCAACGACATGTGCAAATCGCACGACATTGACCTTGTCGCATTGGGTATCACCGGACAAACAGGTTTTGCAAAGATCCTGGTCGGAAGTAATGCCATTACGCTGATGGACATCTGCAATAAGCCCATGCTTATTGTTTCCCATAAAGTAAATCCGGCCGTCCCCAAAAATGTATTGGCCACCACCGACCTGAAAGAGGTAGACCGAAAATTGGATTTATTCAACTTAGATCAGGTTTTAGATACCTTCAATGCACAATTGTATGTGTTGAATGTTGCTAAAAAAGAAGGTTCGGCCGCCGACTTGGCACAGGAGTTAAAGCATCTCCATGAGCGCTTAGACAAATATCATCCGATTTACGACTATATCAGCCATGATGATATTACACTAGGTATTGAAGAATATGCCAAAGAGAAACACATAGACCTCATACTGTCATTTCATAAAAAGCAAGGCCTATTAGCGAGCCTATTCAAAACAAGCATATCTAAAAAGATTGCCTGGAATGGCGCCGCCAACTTACTGGTTATTCCGATGGATAGGTCGTAAGAGAAAAAATAACAAAGCCGCAATCTAGCTTAAATTGCGGCTTTTGTCGTATAGTTCTTCCCCCGGGAAGTCTTTCCTTTGGGATTCTATTATTTCTTATCAACCGAATGTTTACCCGGACCAATAAGGATAAGTCCTAAAAACACAAAGCAAAGCTCAATCGCATGTGAAGCACCAGAGATACCATCTCCTTTAGAAAGATGCATTAATCCAGCAATGACCATCGTAAATGCGAGCAATAATGCCGCTGGTCTGAAAAAGAGTCCCAGCAGTAAAAATAGACCACCAACAGTTTCGGTCGCAGCAGCCATAAAGCCCCAAAAAGTTGGCATAAAATGAATACCGATATTACCCATTGATTTACCAACCCCTGCCCAGAGCTCAGGGCCGCCCTGTAACTTAGGAAGACCGTGCATGATCATCATCACTCCCAGTCCGACTCGTAATATCAACAGTCCTGTATCGCGATATTTACCCAATGAATTCCAAATTGCCATAAAAAACGGTTAAATTATTAAAACTTAAATTACCAATCACTCTAAATTAGTGAAATTATTTAGATTGAACGTCTCCCAGCACCCATCCTATAAATAAAGCTATTGCATTTATAATACTTAATGCGTAATTTAATAGCTATAGACCCGATTATGATGCTTTGGAATGTCTAAGACAGCGTAAAAATCCTTAGCCACGGATTACGGATAAACAAATAACTAATAAGGATGAAAAACCTACTCTTGTTAACAGACTTTTCGGACAATGCCTATGCTGCTGCCCGCTATGCCGCACAATTAGCTCCACTCTGGGGTATTGAAAAGGTTGTCCTATACCATACATACGAAGTAATCCCCACCGTAGGTACCGAACCTGTTGTCATAAGCAATTCGGAAATCCTGGAAGAAAAACAAAAGGATCTTAATACCTGGCAGCAGGAACTAATGTTGCTTTTCCCTGAGGGTATTGCCTGGAAGTCCGTTCTTGAAGAATATGAACTTAGCTATGGTGTAAACCGGACCTGTGCTGAGGAGGACATTGACCTTGTCATCGTCGGAACTGCAGGTAAAAGTGGCTTAAAGAAACTGCTTCTTGGAAGTAATACCCTCAAGCTGATCGAAAATTGTCACACGCCATTACTGGTTGTCCCCGCACGGGCAGAGTTTAGGGTACCCAAAAAGATGTTGATCGCCACCAATCTCAAAGAAGTCAAACTAAAATTAAACCGTCTCCTGGTGAATGCGTCGGAAGTATTACGTAAAAGTGAGGTCTATGTCGTCCATGTGACCAAAGAAGATCCTGCAAATAAAGCGGTAAATGCCGAAATAACGATCATGCAGGACTTATTGGCTCCTTATCATCCCATCTATAGCTATATCCTCCATGCGGACATTGCTTCAGGGATCAACCAATACATCAACGAAAACCATATCGACATGATGGTCACTTTCCATCGGGACAAGGGTCTATTAAGCCGAATTTTCAATACGAGTATTGCGCAAAAAATGGCCTGGAAGAGTCAGGCTGCTATGATGGTCATCCCCGTACATTCGGGATAATCTGCAGATAAATGATGCAGCCAGATGCTGTTCGGTTATCCCTACAAATAGGTTAACTGAACAGAATTTTCTGTCGTCTCCAATGTTACTTTTCGCCCAAACATGAGGGCGTGATTGTCATCAATATGCCCTGCGGGGTAACCAAATGCTACCGGAAAATCATATTCTTTCACTTTATCCCATACAATTTCCGCTATACTTTGCCCAAAAGCTGGATCATTGTCTTTCATGGCAGAAAAGCCACCTACTAGGAGACCATTCAATTTTTTGAGTTTCCCAGCACGCTTCAATGCCCATAGCATTCTGTCGATGGAGTAATAGGCTTCCCCTACGTCCTCTATAAATAAAATTTTATTCTTGTAATTGACATCCGAATCGGAAGCAAGTACCGAAAGCAAGATGGCTAAATTTCCACCGATCAATTTGCCTTCGCCTGTACCCGCACGATTGGGGAAAAACGTCTGTTCGTAGGCAAAGTCCATATTATGGCCAAACAATGCATTTTTCAAGGTTTCCAAAGAAGCTGTTGTCCCCGTTTCAAAAGACTTGGGCATCTGTCCATGTATTGTAGCAATTTTATAATTGCGTTGGATATGGCTATGCAATACGGTTATATCACTAAAACCCACCAACCACTTGGGATTTTTTTCAAAGTTTGAAAAATCGATTTCGTCGACAATACGAACACAGCCGTAACCTCCACGCGCCGCAAAAACAGCTTTAATCGACGGGTCATCCAGCGCCCACTGCAGATCGGCGGTGCGTAAATTGTCATCTCCGGCAAACTGATGAAACGATGCCCCAACAGTCTTCCCAATGACAACCTCCAGCCCCCAACTCTCTAATGTTTTTATGCCAACATCAATAGATCCACGTATAAAACTCGCAGGACAAACAATAGCGACTTTATCGCCTTCTTTCAGAAAATCAGGAATTTTGGACATATTTTTTTATCACTAATGATCAAACAAAACCTTCATGGCTTCGAAGACACCAACAGCTATGCAAGCGAACTGAAGAATCTTTCTGGCCAATAACATCAAACACTTTCGAAAAAAAGGACCTCTACATTGCAAAGTCCGATTAGAAATATACTTGATATATGGTGCTTATATGTACAAATAAACGTAAATTTATCTAAGTTTTCTACCGCTATGTTGAATAATATTTCTACGATAACAAGAGGTTAAATAGCAGCGTATTTTAATCAAGTTGCCGTAATCGTAGAAATCAGCCAAAACAAGAATTCAAGAATAAATTGTTCGATATGACATGCATTTATATTGCATATAAACAGCAATTTATCTAAGTTTGCCAAAGAAAACAAGTACACACTTTAATATACTTTCAAGCATTGAGTATTCTAGATAAAAAACGTTATACCATCACATCGGCATTACCTTATGCCAATGGTCCTTTACATATTGGACACCTTGCCGGAGCTTATATCCCAGGGGATATCTTTGTCCGTTATCTGCGTCTAAATCAAAAAGATGTAGTCTATGTATGTGGTTCAGATGAGCATGGTGCGGCGATTACCATCCGTGCAAAAAAAGAGGGCATCACCCCACAGCAAATCATTGACAAATACAACAAACAAATCAAAGAAAGCTTTGAAGAGTTTGGTATCTCTTTCGATATCTATCACCGTACATCGGAGCCCATACATCACCAGTTATCGCAGGATTTCTTCTTGAACCTTTACAACAAAGGTGAATTTGTCGAGAAATTTTCGGAGCAGTATTACGATGAGGAATACCATCAGTTTTTGGCTGACCGCTACATTACGGGAACTTGTCCAAATTGTAAATCCGAAGGTGCCTATGGTGACCAATGTGAGAAATGTGGAACATCACTTAGCCCAACAGATCTGATCAACCCGATTTCAACATTGAGCGGAAAGACACCGGTTTTGAAAGAAACAAAACATTGGTATCTTCCATTGGACAAATACCAGCCTTGGCTTGAAAAATGGCTAATCGAAGGAAAGAAAAATATCCTGAAGTCCAACGTTTTTGGTCAATGTCAATCGTGGCTTAAATCCGGTTTACAGCCGCGTTCAATGACAAGAGATCTGGATTGGGGCGTTGATGTACCTTTGGCTGAAGCAGAGGGTAAAAAACTCTATGTTTGGTTAGATGCGCCTATCGGTTATATCTCAGCAACAAAACAATGGGCTTTGGATCATGGTAAAAACTGGGAAGACTATTGGAAAACCCATGAAAACCCAGCAGACGATTCTACGCTGATCCACTTTATTGGAAAAGATAATATTGTTTTCCACTGCATTATTTTCCCGGCGATTCTTCATGCACACGGCGACTATATTTTACCAGAAAATATTCCAGCCAACGAATTCCTGAACCTGGAGGGCGATAAGCTGTCCACTTCTCGAAACCATGCGGTTTGGTTACATGAATACCTACAGGAATTCCCGGATAAACAGGATGAATTGCGTTATGTATTGACATCCATCTTACCTGAAACTTCAGATGCGGAGTTTACCTGGAAAGATTTCCAAGCTCGGATCAACAATGAGCTGGTTGCCATTTTTGGAAACTTTGTCAACCGCGTCTTGGTACTTTCTCACAAATATTTCGATGGCAAAGTATTGAACGGCTCGCCACTGACAGCTGTAGATCAAGCAGTACTGGATGAACTAAAAGCATACCCTACTTCTATCAAATCGTCTTTGGAGCAATTCCGCTTCCGTGAGGCATTGGCAGAATTTATGAATGTAGCGCGTCTGGGCAACAAATATCTTGCCGATGAGGAACCATGGAAAATCATTAAAACAGATGAGGAGCGTGTCAAAACAATCCTAAATGTAGCGGCTCAAATCGTTGCCAATCTTGCCGTTCTTGCGCAACCGTTTTTACCAAAAACAGCTATCAAACTATTTGAAATGCTCAATTTCCCTCAAGGAAACTGGAACGACGCAGGTTCAGATGCTTTGATCAAAACTGGACACCAACTGGGTGAAGTACAATTGTTATTTGACAAAATAACCGATGAACAAGTCGACTTCCAACTAAACAAACTTGCTGAAGCAAAAGCAAAAAATCTAGCTGATAATACAAAAGTTGCTCCTGCGAAAGAAAACATTAGCTTCGATGATTTTGTTAAAATGGATATCCGCGTTGGAACTATTGCAGCCGCTGAAAAAGTTGCCAAAACCAAGAAATTGTTAAAATTGACGATAGACACCGGCTTAGATACACGCACAGTCGTTTCGGGTATCGCAGAGTTCTTCAGTCCTGAGGAAATCGTAGGCCGTCAGGTATCTATTTTGGTCAACCTTGAACCTCGTGAAATCAAAGGAATTATGTCACAAGGAATGATCCTGATGGCAGAAGATGCTGACGGTCGATTGGATTTTGTCAAACCGGATACAACAATTAAAGTAGGAAGTACGGTACGTTAATATAAAACCGGCATTTCTTTTATACAAAAAGCCTGTTCGTATGAACAGGCTTTTTTTTCATCTCGACGGGACAAGAACGGTATAAGATTAATCCCTAAAAGAGTATACTCTGCAGTCGTTTTTTAAAGGCCTTCTCATCCATATAGTCATAGACGGTATCTTTCAGCTTCTTTATGATCTCCGTTCTGGATTCCGCAACCACCTTTTTCTTTTTGGTCAGCACATTGGAAAATGCTGTATTGGTAATCTCCACCTTTGTGGCAAACATATTGACATTCATGCTCGGGATAGATATCCCCATTACCAGACCTGGGAGCCCATGGATAAGCTCAGGCCCACCAGAGATTGGTATTTGTCCCGCAAAAAAGGCTACTACATAGACCGAATCTTGAATAATTCCATTGGCTCTCCGACAATCATATCCCGCAATATTTCGGTATTCATCCGTATATTTCCATTTAACCGCAGGCAAAGAATCTTTGAGCAACAACTGCTCATCTCCAAAAGGGAGCAACTTTAAAAACTCCTGATTCTGGAAATTAATATAGGTTTTTGAATCGGGAAGAATAGAATTATAGTAAGTCACATTACGATAATTCGCAGGATAATCCTCCTGCACGGTTTCAAACAGGGTTTCATTATCGTAAAACTTCAAAATATGGTGGGTCACTACCTCGGCAGGCCCATTTTTCACGGCATTGTCGACCATCAGCTTATCCCAGGTATCTAAATCGGGCTTGCTGAGATAATTACGCTTTAAGAAATTCTGCACATGGAACTTCCGTTCATAGGTGACCGTTCCGCTGCTCGGAAAATAAGCATGTTGTGCGTGGGCTGTACCCGCACACAGCAATAATACCCAAACCATCAACTTGATATACTTACTCATTTGGCATCTCCTTTCATTGTTGTAAAATTGTAGATTACTTTTAGCATTCCATACCGGCGCAATACGTCGTTGCTGGTCTGGATAAATGAAGTTCCATTCTGATAACGATACACTCCATTATTTTTGTTCAAAATATCATTGACAAATACCTGTACCTCCAAGGACTTATCTTTCAATAATTTCTTGGAAACATAACCATTCATATTAATGATATTAATGGATTCAAGCGTTTTTGTAGCGGCCTGATAATTCTGGTTTGTCGACAGGGAAATTTTAAAGTCTTTTGGTAAATAATAGGTAATCTCCGAGAACGTCCTGAATTTAAAAGTCGTCCGATTCAACTCAGGCTGCAGATAGGAATTCATCTGCTCCGCACCAGGACTCATGGAGATGTAAAAATCCATCTTATTTGCTTTATATCGGCTAAAACCAATACTTGGTGCTACACTCCATGTCTGATTTCTATTGAGCTTTGGCTCTTCATTGAAGGAGGATAAGTAGCTAAATTGGCTGTTATACTGCGCATTCATGCCAAGATTCATTTTTAATCCCCATTTTTTCTTCAATACAAAACTGTATCCACCACCACCATACATACGCCAATTGTCTTTATCAATATTGACGTAGGAAATTTGCTGCGTACCTTTATCTAGATCATAGCGCACGCTATTGTTGATACTTTTCTTTCCTTGATCTGCACTCACATAAAAATAGATGCTCTGATCCTTTAACTGCTTGTAGTTATTGAAATTAACTGAATAGGAGTTATCAAAGCCCGCTTTCAGATCTGGATTATCCAAATACTCGACGAGTGGCTGGGAATTTTGTTTCAACGGCTCTATTTGTGTCAACGAAGGTTGGCTCGTGCGGCCGCTGTAGCGGAAGCTTACATTTTTGCTTTTCGAGATTTTGTAGTTGATGGAAAGATTTGGAGCAACAGATGTCTGGTTCCGCTGCAGTATTGTATTCAGGTTGTTATAGGTTCTCTTGACCTGCTCAAAATCAACTCGATTGCTCAAATTTACTGTTAATGTATTCGACTTGTAATTCAAGGAGGCGTTGACACCATTTTTTAAACTGTTAAAATCAAAATCGTTGAGCAGGTTTTGGTCCAATACCGTATATTTTCCTGTAGCCGGATCTTTATCAAATGACTGATTGAGTGTTTCCGATTTATTTTGATTGAATGCATAACCTATTGCAGCGGTCAGCCTTTTAGAAAGCGGCTCCGAATAGGTTACTGAAGCTCCGTAGGTATTGTTCGCCAGCTTATCATTTTTATATTGATCGATCAAGGTTGTATCTCCGGAACTTTGGAAGAAGTTTTCCGAAAAATACTGTGTTTTGTTGCGATTTTGATCTGCATTCGCATTGACATTGAAAGTAATGGAGCGGCGGTCCTTTTTGAAACGACGTGTAAGCATCGCATTTATATTAAATCGATCCTGATCGTTATTTAAATCTGTCCTGGATGAAGTCCGTGTAATCAATGTGCCATCCAATTTACGTTGATCTGCTTCGGAATTGGATAAATTGTCGCGGCTAGATTTGGTAAAGCCCATGGTGACAGTAAGGTCAGCAAGCGAATCAAGCTTATAGTCATACCGTAGATTTGCAATATTTGCCTGTGTTTCTGTTTCAGATGTGGTCACATTATTATCTACCTGTGCGCGTTCAGGAAGGTTATTCTGTGCGTTGTATATACTTGTATTGTTGACATTGATCTGATTCCGCTTGAAGTTGACATTGATCTTATGCTTATCATCTTTGGACTTATCCGAATAGCTTGCTCCCATGTTGACAGCCTTAGGCACGCCACCGCCATAGTATTTACCGTCCCATCCCCCATCAGAACCATCACCACCAGAGGAAATCATAATGCCTCCGCCCTCCATCATCTGCACATTGCTACTTCCGCCCACACCATATTTTTGGCTATCTTCAAACCCCAATCCGACCATTCCATCATTGGCCAGAATACCATAAGCAGCAATTTTCTGCGAGCCCTTAAACTTATTGAGCATGACTTTTCCGCCATAATATTGATCTGTACCAGCTCCCGCAACAGCCTGACCGAACATTCCCTTTTTCTTATCTTCTTTGAGCTTGATATCAATTGTCTGTGTACGTTCTCCGTCATCCACGCCGGTACGTACGGCAAGATCCGATTTCTTTTCATAGACCTGTACTTTGCTGACCATATCTGACCGGATGTTTTTGGTAATCAGCGTTGGGTCATCGCCAAAAAACTCTTCACCATCAAGCAACACCTTTTTCACTTCCTTCCCCTGCGCGATGATCTTGCCTGATCCATCCATTGTAATACCCGGTAATACCTTTAGCAGGTCTTCCACTTTAGCATCCTTCTCTACTTTAAAACTACCTGCATCATATTCTATCGTATCGCCTTTGATCACCACCGGAATTTTACCATTTACCTGAACCTCTTCCAGCAGTAGAGCTGCTTTGGATAGCTTTACAATACCGATATCTAAGTCTTGGGCAGCCACATGGATATCCTTTACCAAGTCAGCATACTGTGGATAGGAAACCACCATTTTATAGGTACCTGTGTCTAGATTAGCAATTTGGAATGTTCCATTTTCCTTCGTCCGGCCAAATTTAACCAAAATCGAATCTTTGGGACTGAGCAGCGCGATTGAAGCTTGATGTAGTTTTGCAAGATCTTTGATATCTGCCACCGATCCCACAAGTTTATGTTGTGCATAGGACTTGGAACCCAGGACAGAAAATAAAAGAAACAAAACTAGGGAATAGGTTAGTTTCATAAATTTTCGTTTATATATTGTCGGGGTAAATATATAAATGTTGCTACGGAAAATTCGTAAAATAATGTTAAATAATTATGCAATTAATAAAATAGACTTGACTCCTTCAAATAAAACACGATAATACACTCTATACCAATTATTTTACCGCACACAAAAAGAGGCGTAACTTATTTGTTACGCCTCCAGTATAAATAGAAAAATATATTTTATTTCCTTTAATCTACATTCAGGTTCAATTCTTTTTCCTTATTGATTAAATGGGCAATACTTGTATCGTTTAAAATCTGCAACATGGCATTTCTCACCTCTACAAACGTATCGCGTATGCCACAGGCATGCTCCTGTGTACACTCTTCACACGAGCGGTAGAAGTTTAAGCTCACGCAGGGTAGCAAGGCTATGGGTCCATCGATCAGGCGCATCACCTGGGATAAGAAAACATCTTCAGGAGCCTTATTGAGGCTGTAACCGCCACCAGCTCCTTTTTTGCTATAGAGAATTCCGGCATTTCGCATTTCAAGCAGAATTTGTTCCAAGAATTTTTTTGGAATATTCTCCTCCTGCGCAATCTTCACGATTTGCATAGGCTCATTACCGTAATTACGACCAAGCACCATCAGTGCTTTTATTGCATATTTTGTTTTTTTGGAAAGCATAGTTTGTTTACCCCCTGTTGAATTGCAAATTTACGTTTTTTATTCAATAGAATAAAACCTGCCAGATTTAGCAGGTACCAACAGTCTCCTTATTGACCCAATACCGCTGTGATCGGTTTGCCGATGCTACCATTGGGCTCAGTAATATGCAATAGCGAAGAGATTGTCGGTGCAATATCCACAATATGCACCTCTGTATTAGATACACCTGGTTTAATTCCCCAGCCCATAAATACCAGCGGAATATGGGAATCATAGCCAGACCAGGTACCATGTGTTGTACCGGTCGAGCGCGGCGTACCGTCATACCATTGTGGTTCACAAACAATCTGAATTGCACCACTACGTTTAAAGTTGTAACCATTGATCATTTTTTCGCGAATAGGCGCCGGAATCATCAGACTTTCGCCTTTTTCCATATCAGCCACATATGCGACACCTTCTGTATGGCGAAGCTCACGAATGATAGTCTCTTTTATTTTATCGCGATCCAAATTCAACGAATCAATCAATTGATTGTTTAAATGTACCTGATAGTTCATCATGCTTTTCACAAGCTTCTCTTGCCCAAATTTCTCTTTAAGGGTTTTGTTAAGTCCTGCGATAATCTGACGTGAATAGAAATAACCACCATTTCCTTTCATATCCATAAAGAACCGAGAGTTATAAGAAGCACCATGATCTGCAGTCAGGAAGAAGGTATAGTTTCCCTTACCCACGGTCTTATCCAGGTAGTTGAAGAAATCGGCAAGTTGTTTATCAAGCTGAAGATAAATATCTTCAATCTCCACTGCTGTCAATGAATAGCGGTGTCCGACGTAGTCTGTTGCTGAAAGGCTCACACAAAGGAAGTCGGTATTTTTGGTCGGATTATTTCCCATCTGCTCATTTTTGATTGCTTCCATTGCCAGGTCCAAGGTAAACTGATTTCCCATTGGTGTGGTTTTGATCAGCTCATAGCCTTCGTCTTTCATTAGCTTAGAAGTTGCGCGCGGCAAAGTCGGTTTTTCTTCGCCAGGGTATTTACCTTCGTAAATATTATCATCTGCAATGCTGTTGGCAGCATAGGTACTAATATCATACATGGGCTTCCAGTCGCCTTTCAGGTATTTCTCAGCCAATTTTTTCTTGTTGAAGTCTACCACCCATTTTGGCAGTTTATCCATGTAGAAATTAGAGGTGATCCAATCACCTGATTTAGCTTCGAACCAATACGCTGCATCAGCGAAATGCCCCGCAGGCAGAATACCACCACGGTCTTTAATCGCGATACCGATCACTTTGGATTTAAAGTTAGAAGCGAGTTTCAATTGATCCGTTACAGTCGACGCAAGCAAATTACGTGGAGACTGCTGCCCTTCCTTGGCGGTAGTCCCTACACCAACAACATTATCGTCCTGCGTACAGTACATATTCTTACCCGTCTGTTCTTCGATCCAGTCATTACCTGCAATACCATGTATGGAGGGAACTGAGCCTGTATATACCGAACTGTGCCCAATGGCTGTGTATGTCGGAATATAGTTAATCAATGTATTTTCACAGGAAAATCCTTCTTTCAAAAGTCGTTTGAAACCATCATTTCCATATCGATCCGCAAAACGATATAAATAATCCCAACGCATTTGGTCCACCATCAGGCCGACAACCAATTTTGGTCTTTCCGGTTGCTGCGCCATGGACGAAAGCGCTGCTATTCCAAGGACGACACTTAAAAAAAATCTTTTAATCATAATTGTATTAAGTATTAAAATATTAGTTTTTTATTTAGTGTAAAGTATTCCATCAGGCCTTAAAAAAGGAACAATAAATCGTAACATATTGGCAGCCCAGGTCTCCTGATATCGATTACTTCACTTCGCTAAAGTAGGGTTTAATCTTTTAAATGTGCTTTTAAAAATTGACCTGTATAAGAATCTTTACAATGGATAAGTTCTTCCGGAAGACCCGCAAAGACTAGCTTTCCGCCTTTATTTCCACCCTCAGGACCAATATCGATCACCCAATCTGCCGATTTGATCATATCCATATTGTGCTCGATCACCAATATACTGTTGCCTAGGGCAATCAGTGCATCAAATGATTTCAATAACTTTTTAATATCCTGAAAGTGTAAGCCTGTTGTTGGCTCATCAAAGATAAAAAGTGTTTTCTTGCTGTTATTACCCTTAATAAGGAAAGAGGCCAGTTTAATCCGCTGTGCTTCACCGCCAGACAATGTACTTGACGATTGCCCGAGCTTAACGTAGCCTAATCCAACGTCCTGTAAAGGCTGCAATTTAGCCAATATTTTAGGCTGGTCTTCAAAGAATACAATCGCTTCATCAACACTCAGCTCGAGAACATCTGCGACAGACTTGTTCTTGTAATGTACATCAAGCACAAATTGTTTAAATCGTTTCCCTCCGCAGGCCTCACATGGTAAAACGATATCGGCCATAAATTGCATTTCAATTTTAACTTCACCTTCGCCCTGACAAACATCACAACGTCCACCTTCAACATTAAATGAAAATGCAGCAGGTTTCAATCCAGCAGCTTTGGCTGGCGCCTGATTGGCATACAAGGCCCTGATTTCATCCCAGGCTTTCACGTAAGTCACAGGGTTGGATCGCGAAGAACGACCGATTGGATTTTGATCGACCATTTCAACCTGTTCAACCTGGGTAATATCCCCCTCAATCGCATCATAGACGCCGGTCTGCTCGCCGGAGTAATTGCCGATCGACTTCTGCAGTGCTGGGTAAAGGATACGTTTGACCAACGAAGTCTTACCTGATCCCGAAACACCCGTTACCACAGTAAAGGTATTCAATGGGAATTGTACATCAATCCCTTTGAGGTTATTCTCATGTGCCCCTTTAATGGTCACACTATTGGACCATGGACGGCGTTTTTGGGGTACCTCAATCTGGCTTTTGCCGCTGAGGTATTGACCCGTAAGACTTTTTGGGTCTTTCAGAATCTGCTGATATGTACCCGCAAAGACCATCTCGCCGCCATTGATTCCCGCTTCCGGTCCGATATCGATCAGGTAATCGGCAGCTTCCATCATTTCCTGCTCATGCTCGACCACTACAACCGTATTGCCAACATCGCGGAGGGATTTCAGCACAGAAATCAGGCGCTGTGTATCACGTGGATGGAGCCCGATACTGGGTTCGTCCAACACATAGATAGAACCTACGAGCGAACTCCCTAATGAAGTAGCCAGGTTGATCCGCTGCGACTCACCGCCTGAAAGGGTATTCGACAGCCGGTTCAGCGTCAGATAACTTAATCCAACATCGCACAAAAATTGCAACCTGTTATTAATTTCAGCAAGAAGTCTTTTGGCAATGACCAACTCATTACCGACCAGCGGTAAAGTTTTAAAAAACTCCAAGGCTTCTTCAAGTGGCATCAATACGATATCGGTGATAGACTTGCCCCCTACTTTCACGTAGGTAGCATCTTTTCGCAATCGGGTACCGCGGCAATCCGGGCAATCTGTCTTCCCACGGTAGCGCGATAACATCACACGGTATTGAATTTTATAGGTTTGGGCTTCAAGTTCTTCGAAGAACTGGGTAAGGCCTTCAAAATATTGATTTCCCGTCCACAGCAGCTCTTTCTGCGCGGTCGTCAGGTCCATGTATGCACGATGTATCGGGAAATCAAATTTCAGTGAACTTTTAACAAGTTTCTGTAGCCACTCGCCCATTTTCTCTCCTCGCCAGGGTGCAATCGCGCCATCGTAAACCGATCGGCTCTTGTCTGGAATAACAAGATCGGGATCAATACCAATGATCTTTCCATAACCTTCACATCGACGACAGGCACCATACGGGTTATTGAAGCTGAAGAAATTTGGTGTAGGTTCTTCAAAGGTTATGCCATCAAGTTCAAATTTATGGGAGAAATGATGTCGCTGACCATTTTCCTCCATATAGAGCTCGCCTTTACCCTCGAAAAAACCTGTTTGGACCGAGTCAGAAAGTCGATTGACAGTATCATCGTCCTGTTCAATGCGAACCCGGTCGACGACAATAAGTACTTCACCATCCTGGAGGTCTTTGTTGGCGATGGACTTATCATCGATAATAGTTTCGATTTTCTGCATACTATCACCATAGAAGACACGCACAAAACCTTTCTGTAACAGGAGCGACAGTTCTTCCTTAAGTTTACGCCCATGGGAAGGTATAAGCGGAGCAAGAAGTGTCACCGTTGTCCCCTCTTCTAAATTCAACGCAAAATCCACCACTGAACTCACACTGTCTTTGGTCACCTCGCGGCCTGATACAGGAGAAATTGTCTTGCCTATCCGGGCATACAACAATTTCAGATAATCATAGATCTCAGTGGATGTCCCCACCGTCGAACGAGGGTTGGACGTAATGACGCGTTGTTCTATGGCAATCGCAGGAGCAATACCTTTGATGTAATCCAC
Organism: Sphingobacterium sp. UBA2480; assembly: GCF_002341965.1. Lineage (NCBI taxonomy): Bacteria > Pseudomonadati > Bacteroidota > Sphingobacteriia > Sphingobacteriales > Sphingobacteriaceae > Sphingobacterium > Sphingobacterium sp. UBA2480. The sequence goes on from NZ_DDPA01000008.1 coordinate 193,195, forward strand.
CTCCGGTTTATTCATCCGTCCCATAAACTGTCTTGCGTACGAAGAAAGACTCTCGACATAACGTCGTTGTCCTTCGGCGTAGAGCGTATCAAAAGCTAAGGATGATTTTCCTGAGCCCGACATTCCAGTGATAACAACTAATTTATTTTTTGGGATATCAACGTCAATATTCTTTAAGTTATTAACTCTTGCACCCTTTATCTGAATATATTCTTTTGGAGTGTGCTCCACCTGTTTACTCATAATAATCCTTATCTCACACAAAGTTACGTATTCTTGGCTGATTATATTCCTGCGAATTAAAAAGCAATTCGGTTTTCTATCACCTGAATTTCAAAAAAAGAGCTGCTGTTCTAAACTTGGCTAAAATTCACCAAAAGGATTCATCCTGGCGAATCACTAATATTAAAATCTGTTATAAAGGAAAACATGATATTTCATTTAGTTTCCCAGACAATTATTTTTCGATTTACAATTAATCCTTTCGAAAACAATATAGTCCTATAGGTGTTAATCTTCTACAAAATGTAGCATTTTTTATAGACACAGCGTTTAAACAACAAATTAATTAAGGCATATTTGATATTATTGATTGAAAAACACAAAACAGATGAATAGCAAATATGTCTTTAAAAATCAAATAACAGTGATATGAAAAAAAATGTATTTCAAGTAATGATGCTATTAGTAATTGCATTAGTATCCTCAACAACTATTAGTAAAGCGCAAATGGTTATCGACAAAATAGACTTAAGCATTTTTCCGAGCCCCGAAAAAGGATATAAGAAAATGGTGATTGAAGTTCCCTATTCAGAAAGCGATAAAAACAAAAAAATAGAATTTTCGGTAGGTAAATGGATGGAAGTAGATGGATGTAACTCCTTTAACCTATCGGGCACGTTGGAGAAAAAGGATCTTCAAGGCTGGGGTTATGACTATTATGTATTCAAAACAAATGGCAATGTTGCCAGCACCATGATGGCTTGTCCAGACAAAGAAAAAAGAAACCTTTTTGTTTCGGCACAACCGGAGACTGTACGTTACAATGGCAGAATGCCGATTGTGATTTATGTACCGGAAGCTTATGATGTGCAGTTCAAAATCTACACAACGGACGGTGACACGTACCGTGCAGCAGAGGTAAGAACAAAAAAGTAAAATTGTAAGCGCTATTTGGCGCAGAAAACAAATAACAGGCAAATAAAAAAGCCTTCGAACAATGTTCGAAGGCTTTTTTATTATCGCTTTTCGCTATGGACTATTGAAATTTCTTCGCGTTTACTTTACGCTCGTTTTCAGTCAAATAGATTTTACGCAGACGCATTGATTGCGGTGTCACCTCAATATACTCGTCAGCTTGAATATACTCCATACATTCTTCCAAGGAGAATTTGATTGCTGGTGCAATACGTACGTTGTCGTCAGAACCAGAAGCACGCATATTTGTCAACTGTTTTCCTTTGGTAACGTTGATCGTTAAATCATTGTCACGGATATGTTCACCTAAAATTTGTCCTTCATATACATCCACACCTGGATCTACGAAGAAACGACCACGGTCTTGTAACTTATCGATGGAGTATGCTGTTGTTGAACCTGTATCCAAAGAGATCAATACACCAGCCAAACGACCAGGAATTGTACCTTTCCAAGGCTCGTAACCTTTCAAACGGTGTGCCATAACAGCTTCACCAGCTGTTGCTGTCAACACGTTGTTACGTAAACCGATGATACCGCGAGAAGGGATAGAGAACTCAAGATGTTGCATATCTCCTCTAGCTTCCATAATCAACAACTCACCTTTACGTTGGGTCACCAACTCAATTACTTTTCCTGACACATCAGAAGGAACGTCAACAACAAGCTCTTCGATTGGCTCACATTTTTGACCATCAATTTCTTTGATGATAACTTGTGGCTGGCCTACCTGCAATTCATAACCTTCACGACGCATTGTTTCGATCAATACCGACAAGTGAAGGATACCACGTCCGTATACCAACCAAGCATCTGGAGACTCTGTAGGAACGACACGTAGTGCTAAGTTTTTCTCCAACTCTTTTTGTAAACGATCGTAGATGTTACGTGATGTTACCAATTTACCTTCTTTACCGAAGAAAGGAGAGTTATTGATGGTAAACAACATGTTCATTGTTGGTTCATCAATGCTGATAACTTCCAATTGCTCTGGATTTTCAAAATCTGCAATGGTATCACCGATATCGAAACCTTCGATACCAACGACGGCACAGATATCACCGGCACTTACTTCAGGCACTTTGATGCGGCCAAGGCCTTCAAATACCTGTAGTTCTTTTACACGTGATTTCACAACTTTTCCATCGCGTTTCACCAAAGAAACCGGTTGGTTTTCCTTGATCGTACCACGCGCAACACGACCGATAGCGATACGTCCTACGAACGTCGAATAATCCAATGATGTTACCTGCATTTGCAAAGTACCTTCAGATACTTCTGGTGCAGGGATATATTTGATGATGGCTTCCAACAAGTCCGTGAAGTCTTCAGTACGATTTTTCCAATCTGTAGACATCCATCCTTGTTTTGAAGAACCGTACAATACTGGGAAGTCCAATTGCTCTTCAGTAGCACCTAAGTTGAAGAATAGGTCAAAAACATGTTCGTATACTTCTTCAGGACGACAGTTTTCTTTATCGACTTTATTGACAACGACGATAGGTTTGATACCTAATCCCAAAGCTTTACCTGTAACGAAACGTGTTTGAGGCATTGGTCCTTCGAAAGCATCGACCAATAGCACTACTCCATCAGCCATCTTCAATACGCGCTCTACTTCACCACCGAAATCGGCGTGACCTGGGGTATCGATGATGTTGATTTTAACACCTTTATATGTTACTGATACGTTCTTAGATACAATAGTGATCCCGCGCTCACGCTCTAAATCATTATTGTCTAGGATTAATTCACCAGCATTTTCATTTTCTCTGAATTGATTGGTAAAATATAAAATTTTGTCTACAAGCGTAGTTTTACCGTGGTCGACGTGAGCGATGATCGCAATGTTTCTAATGTTTTGCATTGAGCAAGAATATTTTTATAAAATTTTAGGGTGCAAAGATAAACATTTTGCACCATAAAATTTATAACTATGTGTATTTTATTTAATTACACCTAATTCTTTACCTACTTTGGTAAAGGCGGCGATTGCTTTATCCAGGTGAGCAACTTCGTGTCCTGCCGAAATCTGCACACGGATACGGGCTTTTCCCTGAGGTACAACAGGATAGTAGAAACCAATCACATAAATTCCCTCGTCCAACATCTTGGATGCGAATTCTTGCGCTAATTTCGCGTCATAAAGCATTACAGGCACGATTGGGTGGAAACCTGGTTTGATATCAAATCCAGCAGCCGTCATTTTTTCACGGAAATAAGTTGTATTTGACTCCAATTTATCGCGCAATGCAGTTGTCTCACTCAGCATATCTAAAACCGCTACAGAAGCTCCTGCAATTGCTGGTGCCAGGGTATTAGAAAATAGGTATGGACGTGAACGCTGACGTAACAAATCGATGATTTCTTTTTTACCGGAAGTGAAACCACCAGAAGCACCGCCTAAGGCTTTGCCCAAAGTGCCCGTAATAATGTCTACACGATCGATAACATTGAAAAGCTCGTGTGTACCACGTCCCGTTGCACCGATAAATCCAGTACAGTGCGACTCATCGATCATCACTAGCGCCTGGTATTTGTCTGCTAGATCACAGATCTGATCCAATGGAGCTACAGATCCATCCATCGAAAATGCGCCATCTGTAACAATGATTTTATGTCTAGCACCAGATGCAGCCTGCAATTGTGCTTCCAAATCAGCCATATCTGCATTTTTATAACGGAAACGTTGTGCTTTACACAAACGAACACCGTCAATGATAGAGGCGTGATTCAATTCGTCAGAAATGATGGCATCTTCAGCACCAAATAAGGGTTCGAATACACCACCATTCGCGTCGAATGCTGCCGCATATAAAATAGTATCTTCTGTTCCGAGGAACTTTGAAATTTTTGCTTCTAATTCTTTATGCACATCTTGGGTTCCACAGATGAAACGTACGGATGACATTCCATAACCATGTGTATCAATCGCTTTCTTAGCTGCTTCGATTACTTTGGGGTGCGAAGACAGACCCAAATAATTGTTCGCACAAAAATTGACAACTTCCTGTCCTGTACTCACTTTGATGTCTGCTCCTTGAGGCGTAACGATTACACGCTCTTGCTTATACAATCCCGCTTCTTTGATTGCTTCCAATTCCTTTTCTAAAACTGGTTGTAATGTATTGTACATAATTCGATTTTATTTTTTTTATACAATATTACAGTTTTTTCATTGGAATAAGTTGCTTTACCTTTCGAGAAAAGGGCTATTCACGGAGAATTCACCCCAAATCAATGATTTGGTAACATTAAACCGATTGCATAAAATTCCTTTTTTCAATCGCCCTACTTTTCCTCTTGCTTTGATAGCGACCAACAGGGAGACAACCGCGAGACATCTTCGGGCTGCAAGCAGGGTGAATGTACCTTGTCTCTATAGTAACTCCACTTATAAAAGGTGGACTCAATGTAGACTCAACGTGGACTCATTGTACTTGCAATCCGAAGTTGGTATAATCTTATATCGACTTTGGTCGCTCGCATTTTAGATGAAAAATGCCGCAATTTTGCAAGCAAATAGAAGTGAAAGCTAGCCGATTTAGGCTATCGCATAAAAAAAGTCTTATCTACAAAAATTTCGTAAAAATAGAGCGATAGGGGGGCCAATGTGAATTACTCGTAACGAAGCGCGTCGACTGGATCCAGTTTAGATGCTTTTGAAGCCGGGTAATAGCCCGATAACATACCGACGAGTCCACATACCGCGAAACCTAAAATTATCGCTCCCCAAGGTATAATAAAGGATGTACCGAGCTGTAGCGCCAGGATATTACCGATCAGGATACCAATAAAGATTCCGGCCACACCTCCGATCATACAGATCACGATGGCTTCCATCAAAAATTGTTTCCGTATAACACTCGGTGTTGCACCGATCGCCTTGCGTATGCCGATCTCCCGGGTACGTTCAGTAACCGAGACTAGCATAATGTTCATCAATCCGATTGAAGCTCCCACAAGGGTTATAAAAGCAATCACGACCGCTCCCAAAGTAACCATAGCCATATTTTGCATCAGCATCTGGGCAACCGCATCTGATTTGGTGATTTCGAAATCATTGGACTGCCGTGATGCCAATCCGCGGATATTTCTAAAGACGATGGTAGCTTCGCCGATTGCGGCTTCCAATCGCATGGGATCATTGGAAGAAACAGTTATCACATAGGAGGGCTCGGTACCCTGCATCACTGCCCGGGCCTTGATCAGTGGAATAAAGCAGGCCCTATCCCCGCCCATCCCGGCAGAAGAACCTTTACTTTTTAAGACTCCTATCACCAAATAGCGGATATTGTTAACCGTAATAAACTGCCCTATTGGATCAATAATTTCGTTGAATAGCATTTTACTCACTTCACTACCGATGATAATCACGCCACTACCTGTTTCAACCTCCCGCGTAGAAAAATTACGGCCTTCGCTAACAACATACCCTGATGTCTGCAGATAATTTTCATCTGTCCCGATCAGGCCGATATTGGGGTTTGTTTTTTTGGATTGATATTTTGCGGTCGTATTCCAGCTTACATTGGCACTGATCGATGTCAGCGCATTAAAGTGAAAATCCTGTCTGAATCTTGCAGATTGTGCATAGGTAATATTAGCAAAGACTTTTGAGCGAGTCCCTTCATTACCGATCCGGACATTTAATCCCCGGTTGCGTATGTTGAAGGAATTTGATCCCATGGATGAAAAGGAATCTGTCAGTGAGTTTTTCATGGCATCGATCGAGGTCAATACTCCTATTAATGCCATCATCCCTATGGCAATGATCAGTGCTGTTAAAAATGTCCGCAGCTTATTCCCTACAATGGACTGTAGTGCAAGCTTGACATTTTCAACATAAGACATTTTTACGGCCATAGAGCTGGTATTTATAATTTGTAGGGATGAAAATACTGTAATTCCAGCACAAAACCAAAAAGGCAATTTACTTCCAAGAAATAAATTGCCTTTTGGATGGAATCTGACCTATCCATGCAAGCGGATTATGTTGATTTTGTGGCCATTTTCTGTCTTAATTAATTCTTTTCCATGTCTCGGTGCGTCCAAGCAAGCTCACACCAACATAGCCCCTGATATCAAGCTTATCTCCTTTTAAGGTCATTTTGCAGCTATACGTTTTGCCCGATTTCGGATCGTAGATCTTGCCGTCAACATAGGTATTGCCATCTTTATCAAAATTGGTCAAGATTTCGAGTCCTTGCACATTTCTGCCCTGCAATGCTTTATCTGGGTTTTTTATATCTTTCTTAGGCTGACCGGCTTCATTATTTGGAAATTTCAGCCAATAGAGTTTTCCAAAAAACTTATCGCCTTTCTTGTAAATTTCAACACGACCTTCGCCGCTTGGGTTTTCCCACTTTCCGATGATGGGATCGGTCTGCGCAAATAATGCCACTGTAGTAAGCAGCATTATGAATGACATCATAATTTTCTTCATGGGTCTATTATTTTATGAACTTAATTCTTTCAATTTTCCCCGCTATTGGCGATCCGATCGCTTGTTTAAACGACGTAAGTACGTCGTTCAATTCTTTTCCACCATCGGCAATCGTCATACATAACACGCATAATCGTTGATGACCATACGGCTATAGCATGCATAGCTTCTGAATAAATATACAAAATATTTACTATGCTTGCATATATTTTTTATTCCAGTATTGCTATTTATCAAACAGCTCCCGCTTACTAATACCAGTTAACGGTCCATCCATCCATCCATCCATCTACTTCAAAGATTTAAAAGCGATGATCTAAACAAAGTTTGGCATCGGGTTTGTACGATAAGTATTATATTATTACTTTATTTACTCTTTATAAATTAGCACATATTATGAAATTTATTATTAGTCTTTTACTTACTGGTCTGGTAGTCGCAATTGCTTGCTGGGTTGTTCCTGGTGCTGAAGTTGCTGGTTTCGGTTGGGCTATCGTTACGGGACTTGTCATTGGATTTGTCAACGCCACTGTGGGATCGATTTTAAGGTTATTTACTTTCCCATTGAATTGGCTTACCCTTGGTCTAGTTTCCTTTATTATTACCGTATTAATGGTCTTGTTGACCGATTCACTACTTGGTTCCAAATTTGATGTACATGGATTTTGGACCGCAGCGCTGTTTGCCATTGTCGTTGCCATATTGGAAATGATTATTGGCAGTATGTCAAAAGATTAAGAATACATTCATTACATAGCATAAGGGGCTGTCCAAAAAATTGGATAGCCCTTTTTCACATTCCTCCACTGATATAACCTATCAGTTGAAATATATTTTTTACCGGTCCGATTCCTTTAAAATAGTCGTCTTTATGGATGAGTTTATCCCCATTTCCCTCGCTTTTTACAGCAGAATTCGCTAAATTTAATTCTCATAAAGAACCGCTGATATATGTGCGAACACAACCACGAGCATAGCCATGCCACACCGGAGCACGGTCTTACAACAAAGGAACAGCCTTGGTGGATTACCCAGCGTAAGCTCGTCATGGCTCTCGTCATCTTACTTACTTTACTCCTATTGAAATATGCGTTTAAGATCAGCCTTCCCTTTGGCATCAGCTTGACCTTAAATAGCGTTGCCTACCTTCTTGCGGGAATCCCCGTTATTCAAATGGCATTTCGCAAGGCAAGCCGTGGTGATATTTTTAATGAATTTTTTTTAATGACCGTTGCAACCTTGGGTGCTTTCGCCATTGGAGAATTTGAAGAGGGTGTCGCGGTAATGGTATTCTACCAAATCGGAGAGTGGTTTCAGGATACTGCCGTCGATAACGCCAAGAAATCAATTAAATCGCTATTGGATATCCGTCCCGATAAAGTAACGGTGCTGCGCAACGGGCAACAGCAGCAGGTAAATCCAAAAACCGTCACAATTGGCGAAATTATCCTTGTAAAAGCAGGAGAAAAAGTGGCGCTGGATGGTAAATTGAAAACGGAGAAAGCTGCATTTAATACCGCAGCATTGACTGGAGAGAGTAAACCCGATACAAAATATAAGGGCGAAGCTGTTTTTGCAGGCATGATTAATCTGGAAACGGTTGTTGAGATCGAGGTTTCCAGTACATTTGAGGATAGCAAATTGAGCAAAATTCTCGAAATGGTACAGGATGCTACCGCACGGAAGTCCAAAACACAATTGTTTATTGCCAGATTTGCCAAAATATATGTTCCTATTATTTTCGGCCTCGCGCTTTTGGTTCTTATTTTACCCCTGTTTTTTGTTCAGGACTATAGTTTTAAAGAATGGTTCTACCGGAGTTTGGTCTTCTTGGTGATCAGCTGTCCCTGTGCCCTGGTTGTTTCGATTCCCTTGGGGTACTTTGGTGGTATAGGTTTAGCCTCCCGAAATGGCATACTATTTAAGGGCGGGAACTTCCTCGATGCCATCACCGCAGTCGATACCATTGTCATGGATAAAACGGGTACACTTACAGCGGGTGTATTTGAAATAACGGAAGTTTTTGCTGTCCATGGAGATCCAACGGAATTACTGAGTTACGCTAAGGCTGTCGAGGCACATTCAACACATCCCATCGCAAAGGCGATCGCCAGTTATCATCCCGGCAGGCCCGCATTGCAAGCTGAGAAAACCCAGGAAATAGCAGGCCACGGACTCCTCGCCACTGTTAACGGAAAACGTACACTCGCAGGTAACAGCAAGTTACTGGACAAATTCAATATCAGCTATCCTGCAGAGCTAAGGCAAGTGGCCTACTCCATTGTATTGCTTGCCATCGAAGATCAATATGCGGGTTATATCACTGTGGCGGACCGGATTAAGCCCGATGCCAAGGAAGTGATCCAAACCATGCGTGCTCAAGGTCTATATACCGTCATGCTATCTGGGGATAAAACAGCGGTAGTAAATGAAGTTGCCAAAGAACTTGGGCTAGACAAAGCTTATGGGGACCTCCTTCCGGAAGATAAGGTAAATCATGTACAACAACTGATCGATCAAGGTCGCCGTGTTGCCTTTGCAGGTGATGGCGTAAATGACGCACCTGTAGTAGCTTTGGCGCAGGTCGGCATTGCCATGGGTGGACTCGGAGCCGATGCAACCATCGAAACGGCTGATGTGGTGATCCAGAACGATGAACCCCACAAGATCCTGTCTGCGATCAAAATCGGTAAAATTACCCGAAGCATTGTTTGGCAGAACGTCATTCTCGCAATGGGGATCAAAATCATTGTATTGGTTCTTGGTGCCGGTGGTGTTGCAACGCTCTGGGAAGCCGTTATCGCCGATGTTGGGGTAGCACTTTTGGCTATTTTAAATGCCATTCGAATCCAGCAGAAAAAAGTCTAAAATAGAAGATACCCAAGAAATCTGGCCAACACCTGTAAAAATCGGATATCAGAAGTAGTAGAATATCCCTAAAATTGAATAAAAGCGGGGCTGTCCAAAAGTTGAACAGCCCCGTTTCTTATTTTTCATCCCCGATCTAATTTAGATCACAAAGAGCAATTTTAATCCCGCCAAGCTTTGTACGCATTGATCAATCCATTTGTCGAAGAATCATGACTTGTAACCGGATTGGCGTCGCTTAATTCCGGGAGGATTTGATTGGCCAATTGTTTACCGAGCTCGACACCCCATTGATCAAAACTATAAATATTCCAGATCACACCCTGGACAAAAATCTTATGCTCATACAATGCGATAAGTCGTCCTAAAGTGCGTGGCGTCATTTTTTTGAACAGGATGGAATTCGTTGGGCGATTACCTTCAAAAACTTTATAGGCTTTCAGTGCTTCAATTTCCTGGTCCGACTTTCCGGCTTTCTTAAATTCAGCAACCACTTCGGCCTCCGTTTTGCCATTCATCAAAGCCTCAGTCTGCGCAAAAAAGTTAGACAACAGCAATTGGTGGTGGTTTCCGATCGGATTAAGACTATTGGCAGGTGCAATGAAATCACAAGGAATCAACTTGGTGCCCTGGTGAATCAACTGATAGAAGGCGTGCTGCCCGTTCGTACCAGGTTCACCCCAGATAATCGGTCCAGTCTGATAATCCACCTGTTGACCATTGCGATCAATATACTTACCGTTACTTTCCATATCCCCTTGTTGGAAATAAGCGGCAAAACGGTGTAGGTATTGATCGTAAGGAAGAATTGCGTGACTTTCCGCTTGGAAAAAATTATTGTACCATACACCAAGCAAAGCCAATATCACGGGAATATTGGATTCAAAGGAGGTTTCCTTAAAATGAACATCCGCTTCATAGGCACCTTTCAACAGTTCCTCGAAATTATCGAAGCCTATTGCCAAACTGATTGAAAGACCTATTGCAGACCACAGGGAATAACGTCCGCCCACCCAGTCCCAAAACTCAAACATATTCTGGGTATCTATTCCAAAGGCACGTACTGCTTCTGTATTGGTGCTCAATGCAGCAAAATGCTTAGCGACATCTTCCTGAAGGGCACCACTGGCCAGAAACCAATCTTTAGCGGTATGGGCATTGGCCATCGTTTCCTGTGTTGTGAAAGTTTTTGATGCAATCAAAAACAACGTTGTTTCAGGATCCACAGCTTTCAATGTTTCAGCAATGTGCGTACCGTCTACATTAGAAACAAAATGGACATTTAAACGTGTCTTATAAGCCTTTAATGCTTCTGTTACCATTACAGGACCGAGATCTGAACCTCCGATACCGATATTAACCACATCGGTAATTTCTTTTCCTGTATATCCTTTCCACTGACCAGATAGAATCTCTTCGGTGAAAGTTCTCATGTGTGCCAACACTCGTTTAACATCAGGCATGACGTCCTTTCCATCCACATACACGGGTTGATCGGATTGGTTTCTCAAAGCAGTATGTAACACCGGTCTATTCTCGGTCACGTTGATCCGCTCGCCAGAGAACATAGCCGCTATCGCTTCTTCAAGACCACATTCTTTAGCCAGCTGTACCAAGAGCGCTTTTGTCTCTGCAGTGATCCGATTTTTGGAGTAATCCAAAAGTATATCTTCGAAAGCGATCGAGAACTTCTCAAAACGTGCGGGATCTGCGGCGAAAAGTGTGCGTAGATCATTTTTTTCGCTATTGTTAGATAGACCTGATAAAGAACCAAAATGCTGTGCTAGATTCTTATAGGCCTCAGTCTTTGTAAAATTAATTTTTGGGAACATACTGTTTTTACTGAAATTAGTTGTTTTAAACATCAATAAGAGCCTTCCGTATTTCATTGTTACACATCGTGTAGATCCTTAAATGAAGGTTTATTCTGTTGACAATACCAAAACTAAAAAAAAAAGGTCAAATTATCTCTATTTGACCATCTATAGGACGCGAAGTTATTAAGATAGAAGCGCGAATTTATTAATTAAAATTTCTACTTTAGCGGATATGACAAAAGAACAAATTCAAGACTTGAGGGATCGTGTTACTTCCCTGAGGAGGCATCTTTGACATCGATGCACGCAAAGAAGAAATAGAAAGAGATCAAGCTATTACGCTTGAAGCAAGCTTTTGGGATGATTCCAAAGCTGCAGAAAAAATACTCTTGGCCATAAAAAACCAAAAGGTATGGACAGACCACTTCGACGAAGTTGCAGCGGCGGTTGAAGACGCTTATGTCATGTATGAATTCTTCCAATCTGGCGACGCGAGTGAAAAGGAAGTGGACGATCAATATAGAGTAGCTTTAGAGAAAGTCGAGGAGCTCGAGTTCAAAAACATGCTCAGTGCCGAAGAAGATCAACTGGATGCAATCTTACAGATTACAGCTGGCGCCGGAGGAACTGAAAGCTGTGACTGGGCAGCCATGCTGATGCGGATGTATATTATGTGGGGCGAGAAAAATGGGTATAGGGTGACGGAACAAGATTCGCAGGAAGGTGATGTTGCAGGTATCAAGAGTGTAACGTTACAGATATCCGGAGATTTTGCTTATGGCTACCTGAAGGGCGAAAATGGTGTACACAGGCTCGTTCGGATTTCTCCATTTGATTCCAATGCAAAACGCCATACCTCGTTTGCTTCTGTTTATGTCTATCCTTTGATTGATGATAATATTGAGATTGATGTTAAGGATTCAGAAATCGAATGGGATACTTTCCGCTCAGGTGGTGCAGGAGGTCAGAATGTCAATAAAGTGGAAACAGCTGTTCGATTACACCACAAACCTACGGGCATTATTATTAAAAATCAGGAATCCAGATCGCAATTACAAAACAAAGAAAATGCGATGCGCTTATTGAAATCACAGTTATATGAGATTGAAATGCGTAAACGCCAGGAAGCTACCGCTGCTATTGAAGGAAACAAAAAGAAAATCGAATGGGGATCCCAAATTCGAAATTATGTCCTCCATCCTTACAAGTTAATTAAAGATTTACGGACCAATTACGAAACCTCCAATACACAAGCTGTCCTGGACGGTGATCTAAATGATTTTCTAAAAAATTATCTAATGGAATTTGGTGGATAAAGACTATTCCGAAACTTGATGATATTGAAGACGTCCCACTTTGGAGGCGTCTTTTTTTTTGTATTATCCTTTGCTTTTTTTATTTGGCTTAAGCTGAATTTCTTCAACCTGCACATTGCCCCCTTTCCTACACAGTTTGTCACAAAAACTGTCAATTTCTTTTAACAATCTGCATGCAAATGTTAAAAAACCTTAAAAGTCTATTGAATCGATCGTCGTTATATTTTGGCATAATTCTGTTACAATAAAATCACAAAACACTACAAATCAACAGATTAATTACTTATTATTTGTATCAAGAACGTTACAATCAGAAGGGATTGCGTATTTTTGGCATGAAATAAAGGCATGTCTTTTGCGTTTATGGAATCGTAATATTTTCATTACAAAAGATACCGACAGCGGTATCTCTTTAAACATTGAACGAAAGAATGTATATCTAAAATAGAACGGTTATGAATTACATGAAAGACAACTCGATCGTATCCAAGCAGATGGCCAAACAATGGAAGCCTGCGGTATATGATGTAAATGCAGGAGAAAAGCGATCTGATCATACAGTGAGCAAAAACGAGGAAAGCAACTTTGGTCCAAAAGAATATGGTATTTTTGGAGCCACTTTTTTTATACTATTTGCGTCAGTTTTTGGCGTATACATGCTTCAACCAGATTTTGATGCATTACGTTTCCAACGTTTAGACAGCATCGGCGGAACATTTTTAATTGCGTTGGGAATATTTCTAGCTGTTGTTGCTATCAGCTTTTTGATTTTTTTGATTGTACTGCATCGTAAATATAAACCCATTGCTTCAGTATCGGACGATGAGCTACCGACTTGTACGATTATCGTCCCAGCTTATAACGAAGGACAATTAGTTTATGATACCTTACATAGTTTGGCTAGCAGCGATTATCCGGAGAAGAAATTGCAGATTATTGCAATCGACGACGGTAGTAAAGATAATACCTTTGCTTGGATACAACGTGCCAAAATGGAATTGGGCGATCGTGTTGAAATTTATCAGCAGCCCAAGAATATGGGTAAGAGACATGCCTTGTACCGTGGATTTAAGTTAGGTACGGGAGAGATTTTCATCACGGTTGATAGTGACTCTATTGTTAAAAAGGATACCATACGTAATATGGCGAGTCCATTTGTAACAAACAAGGAATGTGGGGCAGTTGCGGGTAATGTGCGTGTATTGAATACTAAAAAAGCGATTATACCGCGTATGTTAAATGTGAGCTTCGTATTCAGCTTTGAGTTTGTACGTTCTGCACAAAGTATGTTGGGTACGGTAATGTGTACACCAGGAGCATTATCTGGCTATCGTAAAGAGGCTGTCATGAACTGTTTGGAAGATTGGATTAACCAGACTTTTATGGGACAACCGTCTGATATCGGTGAAGATCGCGCGATGACCAATATGATCCTGAAACAGGGGTATCATGTTTTATTTCAATCCAACGCATACGTTTATACCGACACACCTGTACGTTACAAAAATCTGTACAAGATGTTTATCCGTTGGGAACGAAGCAACGTGCGTGAAAACATTGCGATGAGTCAATTTGCCTTTAAAAATTTCCGTCAGGGACCTAAATGGGGAGCACGTATCTTATTGCTTATGCAATGGAAAAAAGTGTTATTGTCTTATCCGATGATGTTGCTGATGCTATGGACCGTATTTCATTATCCACTGATGTTCTTAAGCTCAACATTGGTCGGTATCTTAATATTTTCCAGCGTCCAGGCCTATTTCTTTGCTTCCAAAAACTCGGATGCCAAAGAAGCTTTCTGGGCTTATAGTTACAGTATATTTTATGCTTTCAGCTTATTCTGGATTACACCGTATGCTATAGCGACAGCTGGACGCAGAGGTTGGTTGACAAGGGGTTAAAATTAACGCAAAGAACGTATATTTACAGCTATATATGAGAGATTTTAAGGTAAAAAAGATTGCCATCATTGGTCAAGGGTATGTGGGATTACCATTAGCAATAGCATTTTCCGATTTTTTTCCGGTGATTGGATTTGACATAAATAAAATACGAATTGAAGAACTTAAGCAGGGGCTGGACCGCACCTTAGAAACGGATCAAAAGGAGTTGAAACGAGCGCGAGAATTATTCCATATGTCTAACCGAAGCAAAGGTTATGATGCAAGTAATTCTACCGCTGATATTGCGGATGCAAATGTGTATATCGTCACTGTTCCAACTCCGATAGACCGTTATAATTCACCAGACTTGTCACCCTTGTTGAAGGCTTCCAAAATGATTGGCGAACTTTTAACAGTAGGTGATCTGGTGATCTATGAATCTACCGTCTATCCTGGTTGTACTGAAGAAGAGTGTATACCTGTTTTGGAAAGTTGCTCGGGATTAAAATTTAACCAAGATTTTTTTGTTGGTTATTCACCAGAACGTATTAATCCAGGCGATAAAGTAAATTCACTTCAAAAGGTCATGAAAGTGACTTCTGGAAGTACACCTGAGGCAGGATTGGTGGTAGATGGACTTTATAAGAATATTATTGAAGCCGGGACACATTTGGCGCCCTCAATCAAAGTTGCCGAAGCTGCCAAGGTGATCGAAAATGCGCAGCGCGATGTAAATATCTCCTTTATGAATGAGCTCGCGCTAATCTTCGACCGTGTAGGAATAGATACACAGGATGTGTTAGATGCTGCGGGCACAAAATATAATTTTCTACGTTTTAAACCAGGGCTAGTGGGCGGTCATTGTATTTCTGTAGACCCCTACTACCTCGCTCAAAAAGCAACACAGCTTGGTTATCACCCGCATGTTATTCTCTCAGGAAGAGAGGTGAATGATCACATCGCCTCCTTCATCGCATCAAAAGTGGTGAAATTGATGATTCAGAAAAACATCAAATTTGAAGGGGCAAAAGCGTTAGTATTGGGCATCACCTTCAAAGAAAACTGTCCTGATATCAGAAATAGTAAAGTTATAGATATGATTCAGGATCTTCAAGAATTTGGTCTAAAAGTCGACATTTATGATCCATGGGTCAATAGAGATGAAGTGAAATCACATTTTAATTTAAAACTATTATCGGATCTTCCCGAATCTGCAGATTATGACAGTGTTATTCTAGCTGTGGGACACAGAGAGTTCTTACATTTAGATCTCAATAATTTAAAAAAGAACCCATCCGTTGTTTTTGATATCAAGGGCATACTCGACAGAAAATTAGTAGATGCCCGCTTGTAGCGATTGGTTTTAATTATATTGAATACTTTCTCAGATCTTGATCTACTTAAATTCCCAGCAAGTAGATCAAGATTTTTTGTTACCTAGCATCTTGCGCAATCGTTTGATTTAAAAAAACATTATCAAATGTTTTGTTTTTAATACTAACTTAACACCACAATTATAAATTTGGCCTAATTAAACTAAGGGAGTACACAAATTGCGGTAATTATGGAACAGTTAGATGACACCGTGCTATTCGTTGGGATACAAGCCAATGACCGTCATGCTTTTTCGGAATTAGTCAATCGCTATTCTGCTATACTTTTTCGATTTATACAACGCCGTGTTTCCTGTGTTGAAGACTGTGAAGATATCCTGCAGGAGGTATTTGTTGCCCTTTGGAACAATAGACACAAAATCAGCATTGAATATTCGCTTTATCCGTATCTTTTTAAAACAGCCAAATACAAAATCATTGACTGGACTATTCATGAACAAAGGAAAGTTGCCCGTGCAGAAAACCTCACCCAGACCTTCCAAACACAAGCTTTAACTACGACATCTGAAGAAGAACTATTAGCAAAGGAACTTGCTGTACTTATCGAGCAAGAAGTTGACAAGATGCCTTCAACGATGCGGTCTGCTTTCTCGCTTAGCAGAAAAGAATCCATGTCTATTAAAGATATCGCTACAGAGCTTGCTCTATCAGAACAAACCGTGAAAAACAATATATCATTGGCTCTAGGCTGGCTCAAGCTTCGATTTAAATAGTGGCAACGCTATATGAACTTCTCTCATGTAGTCTCATTTTTCCAATAGTCTCATCATTTAAATCAACTGGAATACAATAACTTATATTTTTTTTGATTTTTCTTCGGTACTTCTCTTCGCATAAAGAGATTATAGGTTTGTATGAAGGAACAAGAATCATCAGATCAAGCCAAAGCCTTGCTTAAAAAATACTTGGAAGGCCAATGTACAGCTGCGGAAGAACAACAGGTACTCCGTTGGTTCTATACATTGGATCAATCCGATAAAGAGCAATCTCAGGAAGAGCGGCCAGCGGACGAAATTCCGCCCCACCTAGCGTCGCGCATCAATGCTAGATTAGACGCCCGGCTATTTGATGAGCAAACCCCTATCAAACGACTGAGCTGGATACGATCCAAATGGATGGTTGCTGCTATGCTTATCGCCATTTCGGGATTTAGCTTCTGGTTCTATCAAAAATTATCTTCAAAAGCCGAGATACCGCTTACATTAGCGGCTGAGGTGCGTTCCCACAATAAGACTTTTCACAATGATATCCTTCCAGGGGGGCATTATGCAAAACTAATAACACCGACAGGAAAAGAGCAGCAGCTGGCAGATCCATTTGTTCAGCAGCATAATTCGACGACAGAAATAGCGGGTAAAAACTTCCGGGTTGATGTGCCAAAGGCCGGTACCTATATGGTCATTTTAGAAGATGGTACAAAAGTATGGCTCAATTCGCTCACACAGCTTTCTTACCCGACACATTTTGAAGCAGATCAACGTCAAGTTACATTAACGGGAGAAGCTTATTTTAAAGTCGCGAAGGATGCCAGCCGACCTTTCCGCATCCATGCCAATGGCACAACGATCGAGGTCCTGGGAACCACATTCAATGTCAACGCTTATCAAAATGAAGTGTCCACCTCACTCGTAGAGGGAAGTGTAAAAGTCCTTAAAGAGGGTAAGCAGACCATTATTAAACCCGGTGAGCAAGCGACAACATTGGCAAATGATATTCAGGTCAAAGTAAGTGATCTAGCAAAAAATACCGCATGGCAGCGCGAAGAATTTTATTTCGACGGCAACAATTTCAACGATATCACGCAGCAAATTGCACGATGGTATAATGTTGAATTTATAAATATCGAAGCCATCAATACCCCTTCTACGTACAGAGGTTCCATTAGCAGAAACAGTAAGCTTTCGGAAGTTTTAGAAATCCTGGCTTTAGCGACAGGGCGAAAATTCGACATTAACGGAAGGAAAGTAATAGTACAATGAAATTGATTATCTACCTTAAAAATTTATCTATGGCATAAACCTCGACTTATCGCCTGGCAATAACAAAAGAAGGGGATGTTGACGCATCCCCAGTTAAATCCAAGGCTTATTTTACTGATTACCAACAGAAATTTAAAACCTCAAAAATCATTCTAATTTATGAATTTTTTTTCTCCAATGAAAAGGCAGGAGAAAACACGGGAATTCCGGGTGCCTCCAGCCTTTAAAACTTTATGTATGATAAAGTTAAGCACTCTTTCTTTGCTTTCCCTTGCTTTGGGAGCACATGCTTCGGGAACTGCACAAACAGTCAATCTCTCCTTAAAGAAGGTAAAGGTTGAGAAAGTCTTACAAGAAATTTCTAAGCAAACCGACTTACGATTTTTTTATGATGAAAAACTGCTGGATAATCTGCAGCCCATCAGTGTGGACGCAAATCACGCTTCCATTTCGCAAGTGCTGTCCAAAGCACTGAAAGGACAGAATCTAAGCTTTCAGATTCTCAACAACACCATCGTAATTTCCGAAAAACAACGTACAGATATCGAAATTACAGGTACAGTTCGCGATGCGCAATCAGCACTTGCCGGTGTAACGGTATCTGTGGAGGGAAATTCCGCATTATCTACAAAAACAGATGCCAACGGACATTTTTCGCTCCGTATACCCGAGAAAGCGGTGCTGACATTTCAGTATATGGGCTACACAACAGAGCGTATACAGGTGGGAAATCAACGCACATTGAATGTGACTTTACAAACGAGCACCTCACAATTAGATGAGGTGGTGGTCGTGGGTTATGGTACACAACGAAAAATCAATTTAACGGGCGCTGTTGACCAGATTTCTGCCAAAGAAATTGAAAATCGACCTGTTACCAATTTAGGTGCTGCCTTGCAGGGATTGATTCCCAACTTGAACATCACCAACGCCAGTGGTAACCCTTCGCAAAGTGCAAAATTCAATATTCGGGGTATTACTTCAATCAATGGCGGTGAGCCGCTTATATTAGTAGACAACATTCCTGTTACTGGCGATGAGCTCGCAAGACTCAATCCAAATGATTTTGAAAATGTATCGGTGTTAAAAGATGCGGCCTCGGCTGCTATCTATGGCGCCCGTGGCGCATTCGGTGTAGTTCTTGTAACAACCAAATCTGCCAAGTCCGAAAAACTTCAAGTGAACGTGGGGATGAGTACGCAATGGCGCACCACAGGTAAATTGCCTGAGATTGTCACAGATCCACTTACCGTGATGCAATATAAACACGATGCAGCTTACCCGCTGTATGATTTGTATCCGGATGCCGTACGTGAATATGCGAAAAAGCTTCAGCAGGACCCTAGTTTACCGAACACGATCCTAGACCCTACAAACCCAGAGAAATGGGCTTACTATGGTCAAACTGACTGGATGAAGGAAGCCTATAAAAAATTGGCTCCAACCAATACGCTCAACTTGAGCTTGGGTAAAAGAACGGACAAATTAAGCTACTTATTTTCTGGTGAATACTATAAGCTCGACGGTGCCCTAAAATATGGGAATGACAAACTTAACCGTTATAATGTCCGCAATAAAATGGATATGCAAGTCACTCCTTGGTTGAACTTCGGAAATAATACGATATTAACAAGCCGACAATATGAAGCGCCTGTTTTTATGAGCGGAGATTTCTTCTGGAATGTGAACCGCACCCCGTCTTTGGATGTTCCTAAAAATCCGGACGGTAGCTGGACCCAATCAGGGGCTAGTTTATTAGGACTATTACAAGAAGGAGGACGAAGAAAAGAAAACATCAACGAGTTCCAAACGACATTCAATGCCAAAGCAGATCTGATCAAAAACATATGGACAGCCAATGCAGATGTTACTTTCCGTCGTTCCTTTGGTGTAATCGATGGTTATAATCGTCCTGTACAGTACAAGACGGGGCCGAATGCTACGCCTCAATATGCTGGTGGAACTGTACCTTCCGCATACAAACAGCAGGAAAACACCCGATATGATGTAATCAACGTGTATACACAATATACACAACAGTTTAATGACCACCATGTCAGCGCCCTAGTCGGTTATAACCAAGAATATCGGAATACCGAAAAGAATTACGCGCTTAAAAATGGTCTTTATTCGGCTGATATACCATCCATCGGTTTAGGTAGTGGAGCGACAACAGTTACCCATAG
Organism: Sphingobacterium sp. UBA2480; assembly: GCF_002341965.1. Lineage (NCBI taxonomy): Bacteria > Pseudomonadati > Bacteroidota > Sphingobacteriia > Sphingobacteriales > Sphingobacteriaceae > Sphingobacterium > Sphingobacterium sp. UBA2480. Next base: position 213,281 of record NZ_DDPA01000008.1, read on the forward strand.
TATCGACGATTATGCACTGCAAGGGGTATTTTATCGCCTGAACTATGATTATAAAGGGCGTTACCTTATTGAATCAAATGGCCGTCTGGACGGTTCTTCGCGCTTTCCAAAGGGTGACCGCTGGGGATTTTTCCCGTCGGTATCAGCGGGATGGGTACTTTCTGAAGAGCAATTCTTTAGCCCGCTCAAATCTGCGATCAACTTCTTAAAACTTCGGGGTTCTTACGGTCAATTGGGTAACCAAACCGTCTATGACCAGGCTATGAATCCACTAAGTTACCCTTATTTGCCATCTATGGCAGTCGATAATGGTATTCCTCGCGTTATTGAAGGTAATCGTCCGATATCCCTTAACCCACCATTAGTCGTGGCCAAGTCCTTAACCTGGGAACGTATTTCAACAATCAACGGCGGTATTGACCTGAATGTACTCAACAACCGCCTGAGTACGACATTTGATATTTACAAACGTACCAACGAGGGGATGTTAATCCCAGGAAGAACGCTTCCCGGGGCTTTTGGAGCTGACGCGCCGAACTTCAATGCGGCCGACATGAAGACAAATGGTTGGGATTTACGCATTAGCTGGAAAGATAAGTTCGACCTGGCTGGATCGCCATTCCATTACAACGCTACATTTACACTGGCAAACAGCAAAGCTACCATTACCAAATTTGATAATCCAACGGGCGATATCAGACAACATTATGCCGGACAGCGCATCGGTGAGATATGGGGCCTTCAAGCAGATGGTTTCTTCCAAAATGAGGATGAGCTAGCTAAACTGAACCAAACCGACGTGGGAACGGACGATCAACAATATAAATTCTACGTTGGAGACATTAAGTTCAAGGATATCGCGGGAGGGCCAGATGGAGGGCCTGACGGAAAGATCACGAAAGGAAAACAAACGCTTGCTGACCATGGTGACCTCAAGATTCTAGGCAACTCGGAAGTTCAATATCCATATAGCTTTGACCTATCAGGGTCATGGAAAGGTTTTGACCTACGCGTATTTCTTCAAGGTGTCGGAAAAAGAGACTGGTATCCACCGGGCAGCCAAATCTATTTCTGGGGAATTTATGCACAACCCTGGACGAATGTGACCAAGCAAAACTTAGACCATTGGACTCCAGACAATAGAGATGGGTATTTTCCACGGATAAAATCGTACAGTGCAGAAGATACGGGGGAAGAACTCGGCATGCCGAATACACGTTACTTGCAGAATGCAGCTTATTTAAGGGTAAAAAACATCACTTTCGGCTATAGCCTTTCGCAGAATTTTACAAAAAGAATTGGATTACAGGCCGTGCGCTTCTATGTAAGTGGCGAGAATCTATTTGAACGCTCAGGGCTTAAAGTAAGCATAGACCCAGAAGCTCTAGGAAGCACACGAGTATATCCTTTCCAACGCACTTATGCATTTGGATTAAATGTTAAGTTTTAATACGCATATTCATGAAAATATTTCACTATACTACACTAGCATTGTCTTTGTCACTACTGACAATAAGCTGTAATAAAGACTTTTTGGATCGTAGCAACAAGACTGCTGTGACAGACCAAAATTTCTTTAAAACGCCGGAAGATCTCAAAACCTATACCAATGGCTTTTATCGATTTATGGGCGCATCATATGACGACATCTTCTCAGATAATATTGGTGGATTCACAGGAAGCAGCTCAACCAACAATATGCTCCGTGGTACGCTAACACAAGGCAACGCATCTGGCTGGACCGATGAATGGAAAAATTTACGCCGCATCAACTATATGATGGATCACCTTGGTACTGTAACCGGCGATCAGGCACAAATAGACCATTATGTTGGCATCGCCCGTTTCTTTCGTGCCTACATCTACTTTAATTTAGTGCGCGATTACAACAATGTTCCTTGGTATGACACGGCTTTGGGTGCTGAGGACGAAGCGATGTACAAGGACCAGGATTCGCGCGAGGTTGTTGTTAAACATATGATGGAGGATCTTGAATTTGCCGCAGCCAATATCAGAGAAGATAAAGTGGCCGGTAATTTCAAAGAACGTGTAACACAAGGCGCTGCATTAACACTGTTAGCTCGCATTGCCTTGCACGAAGGAACATTCCGTAAATACCACGAGGAGTTGAATTTACAAGCTACAGCAGATGAGTTCCTAAAGAGAGCCGTTTCAGCATCCCAAGAAGTTATCAATTCTGGGAAATATAAAATTCATAACACCGGCGCCAAAGAAGTTGACTTTAGAACATTGTTCAGCAGCAACAATCTATCGTCGAATGCAGAAGCGATTTTTATCCAAAAGAATGACCGTTCACTGGGTATTGCAAACAATTCACACACCGTATTGGACTGGCAATGGGCGTTAAGCGGAGAATTAATGGAAGAATTTCTAACAGCTGACGGGAAATCCTTTACATCAACTCCGGATTACAAAACGAAAACCTTTACGCAAATATTTCAGAACAGGGATCCTCGCCTGGCTGAAACCATCATGCCTGCCGGGTTTAAAACGGATCCGAATAATCCTACGCCTTATTTAATAAAACCTAGTTTTGGCGGATATCTACAGATTAAGTTCTACCCTAGAGATCCTGCTCTTCGCGGTGGTTGGGTAGCAAACTACACCGATCTTCCTATTATGCGTTATGCCGAAGTATTGCTTATCAATGCCGAAGCTAAAGCCGAATTGGGCACGCTTACACAAGCTGATTTGGATGCAACCGTGAATGTTTTACGTGGGCGCGTCGGTGTACCAGCGTTACAGTTAGCAACAGCCAATGCACAGGTAGATCCTGTTCTTGCGGCACGCTATCCGAACGCTCAAGGGGCCAATAAAGGAGCCTTGTTAGAGATCCGTCGTGAGCGCCGTGTAGAGCTTGCCTGTGAAGGTTTCCGTTTCAACGATGTGCTCCGTTGGAAAACTGGCGACCTACTTGCCGTTGCTCCGCATGGAATCTACGTACCTGCATTAGGTGCCATGGACGTTACCGGTGATGGAAACCCGGATATTGCCATTCTTGAAAATGAGAAAGCAACAGGTCCAATCGACCAGTTACCAGATGCTGTAAAAACCAAACTCGTAAAATATTACCTCGATGGGGGCGCATTTTACCTCAGCAATGGTACTTCGGGATATATTATGATGACTGTTGACCAAAAAAATAAGCGGTCATTTGTCTCGCCAAAATACTATTACAAACCAATCCCATTGGGACAAATAACATTGAATCCTAATCTAAAACAAGTCTTTGGATGGGATAAATAGTTAATAACCTTATTCACTTTTTGCTAGCTCTGAAACCGGAGCTAGCTTTTTTATTTAAACAACATGAAATTATTCCAATTACTTGCCTGCTGTCTTTTGCCAATTCCCGCCCTTTTTGCACAGCAACGCGTCGGTCGGGTTTTTGAAGATCAGCATGCGAATAACCTGTTCGAACAGAACGAGAAGCTGATCGGTGGAGTAGTAGTATCCGATGGCTATGACGTGGTAAAAACCAATAGCGACGGAACGTATACGCTGCCCCATAATCCTAATGCCCGCTTTTTGTCTGTCACTATACCTAGTGGTTACAAGGCTACCAAAACACATTACATCCCTTTGCGCGCGGATGTCAAAAATTTGGACTTCGCTTTAGTTAAAGATGTGGTCCAACAAAATGATTTTCTACGGTTTATCCAAATCACCGACACAGAAACACCTCTATACGGCCCTTGGATTGATAATGTCAGAAACTACGCCAAACAACAGCGTGCAAGTCTGATCATGCATACAGGGGATATCTGCTATGAACCAGGCATGCTTTTTCATGCAAAACAGGTGAACAGTGAACTCATGGGCAGACCGACTTATTATACGGTCGGTAATCATGACCTTGTCAAAGGTGAATATGGTGAGAAGCTATTTGAAGATCTTTTTGGACCGACCTATTACTCATTTGATGCTGGACCGGCCCACTTCGTCGTTACGCCAATGCCAAATGGAGATTATAAACCCAGTTACACTGCTGATCAGATCATCGCCTGGCTCAAAAAAGACCTAGCTGCCATGGATAAGTCCAAGCCGTTGATCTTTATAAACCATGACTTCTTTGTCGGGCCTGACTTTGTACTTAAAGGAGAAAAAGAACAGATTGATTTAAAACAATATAACCTTAAGGCCTGGTTCTATGGACACTGGCACAACAATTTTGTCTTCAAACAAAATGGTGTCTATGTCGTTTGTTCCAATGCCCCCAACAAAGGTGGTATCGATAATTCTGCCGCACAGTTTGTTGTCGTCGATATTGACAAACAAGGAATCAAGAATATCAAGCCGATCTACACAAACTTACGTGACCACGTCCAGTTGGTACGGCCCGTGAGCAATCAGCCGTTAAATGCAGACCAAACACTGCCTATACTGGTCAACGCCTATGATAGTGAGCGACAAATACTGGGTGTAGACCTCACGGTATACGCGCATGAGACCGGAAATCGCATAAGCTCGATTCCGTTGAAAACTGCCGGAGATTGGACATGGCAAGCAAATGTCCCTTTCAAAAAACAAAATCAAAAGGGACAATACGATGCACTTATCACCGTTCGCTACGAGAATGGTGAACAGACCTTAAAGAAAGAAACGTTTAACCTTGCGCCAGCAGAAAATGATAAGATTAAACTACAGTGGTCCGCATCAGTCAATGGAAATATCTGGAAAACAAGTCCACTGGTTGTTGGCGACAAACTTTTTATGGCCACAATGGATGATGCTTTAGGAACCAATCACGCGATCAAAGCCCTGGATAAACGTAGCGGGAAAGTATTGTGGTCTCTGCCAACGATAAATTCTATTAAGCATAGATTGCGTTTCAGCGACGGCATATTATTGGCTACGGATGTTGAAACTAATGTTTATGCCATTGATGCAAATACAGGCAAAGTCCTCTGGACAAAGAAACCTTCGGCTCCAAGTCTCCCGACCTTTGTTTCTGGTGCCGCTCTTGACAAGGACATTTATTATACCGGACTAGGAAAACGCATGTCTGCGATTGATATCCATACGGGTAAACCGTTATGGGAAGGTGTAGAACCTTCAGGGGGAGAAGCTACTCCGGCAGAGCTATCGATTGTCGGTCAGGTTCTTTTAGCTGGATACAACTGGAATGCACTCTGTGCTTATGATATCCATACCGGAAAACTCCTTTGGAAGCGTCAAGAAGATGGTTTACGTTTTAGAACTGGTGGGGTAACCGCTCAAAATGATTACATCTACACGACTGGCCTCAACGGCATCTTTAAGATTGATCTAAAAACAGGAGAAATCATACAAAAGAGCATTAAAACCGACGATTTTAAGGTGATGACTGCGCCAAAAATCGGTGACAACCTTTTGGTTATGCCAACGTCCACCAACGGAATCAAGGCCTATGATCTGCAGACTTTGGAAGAGAAGTGGCATTTTCCCACTGGAGAAGCGCTGGTCTATTCTTCTGCATACAGTAGTCCTGATAACCGTAAGCCGGTCGGTACAGTTGAATCGGCAGTTATTGAAGTCAAAGACAAGTTAGTGTTTGGTGCTTCAGATGGCTATGTCTATGTCCTTAATAAAGCGGGTAAACTCCTATCCAAATTCAACTTGGGTGCCCCTATATTTTCGGACATCACAGTGGATGGAAATTTGATGTATGTGGCTGATTTCGCCGGAAATGTTTCGTGCTTTAAACTCTAGTAGCCTAAATAAAACAAGCGCGGATCTAACTTTCATTTAGGTTAGGTCCGCGCTTACTTTTTCTATTTTTACAAGCGGATGCACATTCCATTTCTGCTCGAGATCAACGAATCGTAGGATGCGTCTGTACCTCATCTTACCTAAAGTCAGCTACGGTCCTCAGTCTTTTATAACCGAAAAAACATGTGCGTCAGTTTCTACAACTTACAACCAACTTACGCTACCGGTCTCGACGTCATAGTTCGCGCCGACAATCTTAATTTTACCCTCTTCCTCAAGTTTACGGAGCGTTGAACTCTGTCTGCGAATGTCACGGATTGCATGTTTAATATTCTGTTGATTTAGTTTTTCAAGCAGTACACTATTTTTAGAAGAACGTTCTTCCCCCTGCTCGATCACTTCATTGATGATCGGATCGAAATGATTAATCAAATGATTTAGGTTGTCCATTCCCATGCCTTCGATCTGCGCAGCATCCAATCCTCCTTTTAATGCCCCACATTTGGTATGCCCCAAAACGACAACAAGCTTAGAACCGGCCACATTGCAACCAAACTCCATCGAACCCAAAATATCTTGATTGACAAAATTTCCGGCAATCCGGATACTGAAGATATCACCCAATCCCTGATCAAATATAAGCTCCGCTGAGGTGCGGCTATCGATGCAGCTTAGCACTACCGCAAATGGCCACTGCCCTTCACGCGTAGCGTTCACCTGTTCGAGTAGATCGCGGTTAGCTTTCAGGTTATTAACAAAACGCTGGTTTCCTTCTTTCAAAAAGTCCAGTGCCTTCTGCGGTGTAATTGTTGATTGTGTTTCGTACGTATGTGCCTTCATAAAATTATATTATTTGGAATATTAAAGGTAAAATTAATACGTTACATTTATATTACCAACAAGACAAAATACGTGTAATAGCCTACATAACCCCAGTGACTTCGTTGTTTGTGTAATAATCCATCCAAGCTTTAATTCTTCCGACAAACATTTTAAGATAATTTTCTGTCAAAAATATGTTGGACCAATCAAATCTTTGTACCTGTACTCCAAGATAAAAAATAAAAATAGAAGCGCCAGCTTTTGGTATTAGCCTGAGCTCTTTTTCAGATAAAGGTCTATTACTTTGGTATCCACGCAGGAAACTTTGGATTTTTAATTCATACTGCTCTTTATCTGATTCTATGAAAAACAGCTGTTTGCAGAAATATCCAACGTCTAAAATTTGCCATCCATTTCCACAAAAGTCAAAGTCAAAAATGGTAATCTCATGCTCGTCTGTAACGGCCATATTATCATACCAGATATCCATATGTATAATTCCGGTTTTTGTATTATCAAAATCTGAATTTTGAAAATTTCTGCCAAACTCCTTGATGAATTCCATTTCTGGCAACTTGTCTGAAAAGAACTGTTTTAAATACGCATAAGGTAATTCTATAAGAGACTTCTTATTGTAAGTCACACGGTTAATATTCTTGTTTTCGGTATGGTTGTGGATATTTGCCATTAGAGAACCTATCCGAAAGCACGTTTCGATGTCCATAAATCGAATTTTCTCCCCTTGAGCAAAGGAAAAAAGTACAACGTATCTGATTCCTTCAGGCGCATTTATTTCTTGAATGAACCCTCCGTCTTTATCTTCAATTGGAAAAGAAACACTTAAATTATTCTTCTTCAATGATTTCAAAAGTTCAAGTTCTTCAATAATTTCGGATTTTGACCGCCAATTATGACTATAAACGCGCAAAACGTATTTCGTTTCGGTGTTGGAAAGAAAATACGTGTGATTCATTCCTGTTCTGAATAAGGAACATTGGTATTTGTCGTCTAGGCCATATCTATTTATCACAAAATCGCCTAATTGTTTGGCAGAAAGAGTAGATGCTATAACAGGAAATGTTGTCATTTTTTTTTCGTTAAATTTATGATTTCGTTGATGAAGGTTGTTTTTTCGAGTACATACGAGCCCCGGTCATTTCCCTTTTTCAATTCTTTTAGGCTCTTTTTTATTTTATTAGTATTCCTGGAGTTATTAACCGCCTTAAGGCTTTAAGCGAATCCTGTATTCCCTACAACTTTTGTCTGTGGCCCACTTCGTTTCTTGAAAGTTCCTATTGGTTTTGTAGATACTCAAAGACAAAAAAAGCTTGCAATATAAATTGCAAGCTTTTTTAAGTTTTAATCTTTCGATCTGTAGCCCGTAGGGGAATCGAACCCCTGTTTCAAGAATGAAAATCTTGCGTCCTAACCCCTAGACGAACGGGCCGTTTTCTGTTTCGGTGTGCAAATATAGAAATATTTATAAATCTGTCAAAATTTTTATCTTTTTTTTATTCATTTTTTTTGAAATAGATCATAAAACCCTCTAAAATAGCTATATTTAAAGTCATTGAAAAAGTAACCAACATGACTAATTTAAAAAAAATCAAAAAACCGCTACTCTATGCCGGACTAGGCTTGGCTTTGTTAAGCCAGGAAGCCTATGCTCAGAAATCGAGTGCAATCGCAGATCAACTGCAACTCACCTGGAAGGTCAAAGACGGAGAGAATATCCGTAAAAATCCGGTATCCACCCTAATTTTAAAAAACAAGGGAAAAAGTGCTGTTCAACTCAACGACTGGAGCCTTTGGTTTAATTTTATCCGATCTATCGACCCCGATAAGGTCGACAAACGTTTTGCGATAGACCACCGAAACGGAGATCTCTTTCAGGTTAGCTTTAAGAAAAATAACTTTTCATTAAATGCGCAAGATACGATCCACATTGATTTTATCACAACCGGACTGGTCAATTATACGGATGGGCCAATTGGTCTATACCTAAAAAATAATAAGACAGGGCTTGCAACAAATATTTCGGATTATTCTGCTGTTAAAATCGCTCCCCAGTCGGACGCTGAAAAAACAGATTACTTTGCTTATAAATACGACCAAAATAAGCTTGTGGAGGGGACAGCAGCACAACATGTCATCCCTTTACCAAGTAATATCAGCATCAATACTAACGAGAAATTCAATCTATCGACAGGTACAAAACTTTTTGTCGATAAGGATTTTGCGAGCGAATCGGACTTTCTGACAAACTTTTTTTCAGCATATTCAGGGATTAAGCTAACGGCTTCATCTAGCCCTCAGGGTGGCATCGAGATTGTCAAAGCAAATAACTTAAAGCCAGAATCCTATCACTTGACGATTGGTGCAAAAGGTATACGAATAGAAGCTTCCGATAAAGCCGGTGCATTTTATGCCATACAATCTTTAAAATCGTTGATCAATCACAATCAATGGAATAAAGCCACAAAATCAATCGCTTTGCCATACGGTAACATTGAAGATAGTCCACGTTATGGCTACCGTGGATTTATGCTGGATGCTGCCCGTAATTTCCATAGCAAAGCCGAGGTTTTAAGAATATTGGATCTCATGGCTTCTTACAAGTTGAACAAATTCCATTTCCACTTCATTGACGACGAAGGTTGGCGATTGGAAATTCCTTCGCTACCTGAATTAACGGCTATCGGAGCCAATCGTTCGGCTAATTTTGAGGATGGAAAAGCGATACAGTCTGCTTATGGTTCTGGAGCGACCACCAAATCGCATCAATTCTACAGTGTTGCTGACTATATTGAAATTTTAAAATATGCACAGGCAAGACATATCGATGTCATACCCGAAGTAGAAACTCCTGGTCATGCGCGTGCAGCGATTAAAGCAATGCGGGCGCGTTTTGCGCATTATTCAAAACTTGGCGATAAACAGAAGGCAGAGGAGTTCTTGCTGGACGATGCTGAGGACAAGTCCGTTTACAACTCTGCACAAAACTGGAATGACAATGTCATGAACCCTGCCCTACCTTCAACCTATCACTTCCTGAGCAAGGTGATCGATGAAATCAAAGCAATACATGATCAAGCTGGAGTTCCGTTGAAAATTATCGATCTGGGAGGCGACGAGACGCCAAGTGGTGTTTGGGAGAAATCGCCCAAGGTATTGGCCTTTATGAAGGAGAATAATATCGCCAATGTACTCGATGTATGGCCACTGTATATTGCCAAAATTAATACCCTTGTTCAAGAAAAAGGATTGACGATGTCGGGATGGGAAGAAATGGGTATGCGCAATAAAGGAAAAGGCATGGTTGTAAATGCCGATCTGGGAAAATCCGGCATCCATTTGAATGTATGGAACAATCTCCCTGGCCAAGGACAGGAAGACCTCGCTTATCGATTGGCAAATGCTGGTTATAAAGTTGTTTACACGAGTGCGGCAAACAACTACCTCGATATGTCTTGGGACCGTGACTTTGCAGATCCAGGACACAGCTGGGTAGGCACGGTTAATCTGAATAGAACCTATTCGTTCTCTCCTGAAAATTTCTTCATCAATCTACGGAAGGATGATACTGGAAAAGATCTTAAACCAGAGGCTTACACCAATAAAGAACAGCTTACAGCCGAAGGGAAGAAAAATCTCCTTGGTATTAAAGGTGCTTTATGGGCAGAAAAGGTATCCACTGATCAACGTCTTGAGGAAATGATATTCCCACGTTTGATAGCGATTGCTGATCGCGCGTGGGCGCCCGAACAAACCTGGGAAAAAGGAAATTCTTTTGACGAGACCACTTATCGCAAATCGTATACCGCCTTTATCAAAAAATTAGGTGAGGATGAATTGAGAAAACTGGATAGGGTAAATGGGGGCTATACCTATCGACTTCCAAAAATTGGGATCAAGAAAGAGGGCAGCCAACTCCTTATCAACACCGATTATCCCGGTTTCAAAGTCTATTATAGCGATAATGGAAGTACGCCAACATTGAAATCAAAAGTGGTTAACGGTCCGATACCTTTCCAGAACGGAAAAAAATACTTATTTAAAGTATTTGATGCCAAAGGACGGTCAGGTGATGTAATCAGCTATTAATTCATCGGGATTCATCATGGTGAACGCTATTGGTGTCGATAACGCCAAAAAAAGCTGCCTAAAATAACATCAGTCGATCCAGCGTCCACTAGATGAAAGGATACTTAAGCTGATAAAAGAAAATAGCAGAAAAATAGGGCTGTCCAACTTCTTTGGACAGCCCTTCTGTTTATATAGACTTATATCTTTAAAACTTATAACTCAATGCAACCGCAGCATTTCTTGGATCAATCTGATTAATAAAACCACCGCGGAAGTATGAATTCAATCCGATCTCATTGGTGATATTATTTACGAAGACTTTCGCATCAAATTTGCGCCATTTGTATCCCACCTGCGCATTTAATGTGGTATATGCTGGCATATTGAAAGGTTCTGTACCATAATATTCGCCGTGCCCATTTGGGGTTAAGCTATATTCATTGACAGGTCGGTCTCCAACATAATAAACTCCGGCACTTAAGCTCAGGTTCCGAAGAGCTCCTTGATTAAATACATATTGTATCCATGCATTTGCCGTATGTTTTGGCGCATTCATCGGTGCCGATCCATCCATATAAGATGGTGAATTTTTATAACGAGCGTCTAAATACGCATAGCCCAACATCACAGTCAAATTTTCCAATACACGGCCGTTCAACTCTGCCTCAATACCGTCGCGCACCAAATCCCCGGCCTTAAAGTATAATCCTGTGGCGACATTCGTGCCTGGTGTATACTCCGCATTCGTCAAGTTTGAGGTATAAATATGGAAATAGGTTAAATTGAAACGTAATCGATTATTCAGCCAATCGGATTTAATTCCACCCTCAAATTGTTCGGTTTTAGAAGCACCTGCCGCTGTACCATCTGTTAAAGGATTTGCCGCATTTCTTAAATTCGTTGAGTTTGTATAAGATCCAAATACGTTGAAATTCTCAAATGGCGTAACAATCACTCCCGCCATTGGATTCCAAGCCGACTCCCTTTTATTACCGTTTGATGTAAAATCTTTTGTTGTAATTTCGGAATAACGTAAACCTAATACAGCCTTAATGTATTTGTTAAATTCAATAACGTCTTGCCCCATAAATCCTATAGAAGAATAATAACTCCGTACAGAAGTTCCTGCTGTATAGGCAATTTGCTTTCCTTTCCGCTGGTTACCCAACGAATCGACGTATACCACTTCCGAAAGATCATTCACCCAATCACCATGGATATCAATAATATCAATTACATTGCTATTTTGATCGGCTTTTTTCAAAAGAACATTTTTCTCCAGTGGACTTAATTTTCCGGCAAAAGAAGTTGTTGTCGCATCAGCAATACGATAGTCCACCCCTGCCTGAACCAAATGTTTTACTTTACCCGTATAAAGATCTTTTCCGATCAAGTCAAACTGGAAAGTTTTATTTTTGTCATCGCGCAGGCTCTTACTCATTGAGCGCGAGAAGGTATTATATTGTTTTGCATCATCTTTAATCAATGAGGAAGATGATGATTGGTTATCAACCTGATAAGATGACGTTGCAATAGAAGCTCGGATGCTCCAGCGATCAGTCAGTTCATGATTGATCTGCGCCATAAAGCTCTTCATCTCTGTATTATTATTATCGGAATTGAAGCCCAAAAACTTATTGTTCGGGATAACATATAGCGCATTCACCCCCTGTGAAGGATTTAAATTGACAGCGGAATTAACCGGCGTGCGATTATCATTAAAATAATCACCCTCCAAAGTAATTGTTGTCTTATCCGTTGGTTTCCAAGCTAACGATGGATTTAAATAAACACGGTTAGAGAATACACTTTTACGGTAGCTATCACTGCGTTCATACGCGCCATCCATTCGAAAAGCAACAGTCTGTTTCTTATCCAGTACCGTTTGGAAATCAAAGGTTGGGCGGAATTGTCCCCAACTTCCTGCACGAACACCCACCTCACCGGAATTCGTGAAATTAGGGGTTTTAGTGACCACATTAATTACACCACCGGCATTACCAATATCGGTAATAACACCCTGTGTAACGGCAGCAGACCCTTTAATCATTTGAATAGACTCCACACCTTGCATATCAACAACTCCAGATGCAGTCTGAAATTGGGAGTCCATCCGCACGCCATTCTTCAATACAGGTACCCCTCTGAACCCACGGGTTGACAAAGATTCTTTAACACCCCCATAAGAACCAAACAAGGTTACACCGGGAATATTTCTTACAGCATCCGTCAAAGTAAGAATACCCTGATCTTGAATTACCTTATTGGAAATGACAGAAATACTCTGAATTTGATCCGAAGGTTTTAATGGCATACGTGTAATCATCTCCAAGCCTTTTGGCTTTTTGTTACGTTCACCAAACACTTCTACCTCATCAATGGCCTGCTCATTGCTCACTAGCGTAATGGGATCAATAATCACTTCAGGGCTTTTCGTGCTAAAAACATAATCGATAACGGTTGTTTGGTAGCCCATGTAGGTGAATTTAATCACCGTATTTTGGTCGATGCCATGCAGTCTAAAATGACCTCTATGGTCCGTACGTACTTTTTTATCTCCGATTGAAACGGTTACTGAACTTAAAGGATTATTTTGTGTATCGACGACTTTACCTTTGACGATTCCCGAAGTTTGACCATATACTGCACCTCCGATTAAAAATGTAGAAGCAAGAGCTAGTAAGTGTTTGTCCATGTTAATAATTTTGGGTAATTATTTTTAATTATTCTAAATAACAACGCAAAGGTATAAAAAATAAGCTATTTAGAATGATTAAAAACAAAAAAGTCCTGAACCAACTCAGGCTCAGGACTTTTTTATTTATTTAGACAATTAGTTTAGTCAAATTTCCATCTTACGAACGCTTCGATAGCTTCATAGTTTGCCAAACCTAATTGGTCATATAAAGCTGCTGTTTCGCTTGTACGATCTTCAGCACGCACCCAGAATTCACGTGGATCATCTCCAGGGAATACAGGCAAATCTTTTTGAGACTGGTGTTTGAAGATGGCTAAACGTTTGCGATAAACTTCTTGTGGCGATAAAGGAACGGCCATTTGGATCTCGTGGATAGGATATTCATGCCATGCTCCACGGTATAACCATAACCAACAATCTTTGGTCCACTCATCCGTTTTACTCAATCTGTTTAATGCTTCAAACAGAATGTCGAAACATACTTTGTGTGTACCATGTGGATCTGCAAAGTCACCCGCAGCAAATACCTGATGTGGTTTTACGTGGCGCAACAATTCCATTGTTTGTTGAATATCATCTTCAAAAGATACATTTTTTGAAAACTTCTGTCTATCATAGAAAGGTAGATCCTGGAAATGGATATTCTCATCTGGCAAACCAACCAAACGGGCTCCTGCGATCGCCTCACCCTTACGGATTAATGCTTTGATTTTACGGACAAGTTCAGTATCGATCTGATTTGGTTTTTTTGTTGCAAAAATTGCTCTTTCTTCATCATAAATGCGGCCGATCTGAGAAGCTTCTGCCTCTGCCCCAATTTGTTTTGCAAGATCTTCAGCAAACTCCAGATAACGTACCACATCATCATCCCAAACTGCTGTATTACCACAAGTTTGGTAAGCAACATGGACATTGTGTCCTTGATCTGCCAGGCGAATAAATGTACCGCCCATCGAGATGACATCATCATCCGGATGTGGAGAAAATACAATTACATTTTTCTTCGCTGGGTTAGCACGCTCAGGACGTTGAGAATCGTCAACATTGGGTTTACCTCCTGGCCATCCCGTGATCGTATGTTGAAGTTCGTTAAATATACGGATGTTAATATTATATGCTGGACCGGTCTCTGTAACCAACTTGGCCATCCCGTGCGCATTATAATCCTCGTCGGTAAGTTTCAGGATTGGTTTTTTGATCTCTAAAGCCAACCAAACGACTGCTTTTTTAATTAACGAAGGTGTCCAGGTAACATCTTCTGCCAACCAAGGAAGATCAAAACGTGTCAACAATGAAGCTGCCGCTTCATCAAGGATAAATTCAACGTTGTCCGATAACTGAAGATAAGTTGCCGGTATCTCTGCGGAGATTTCACCTTCAACTGCTTTTTTAATGATCTCGGCCTTTGTCTCGGTCCAAGCCATTAAAATAATTTCTCTCGCTTTGAAAATTGTACCTACGCCCATGGTAATCGCTTTTGTTGGTACATTCTCTTTTCCACCAAAAGCACGGGAAGCATCGCGACGAGTCAAATCGTCCAACGTTACGACACGTGTACCTGAGTTAGGTGCAGAACCTGGCTCATTGAAACCGATATGGCCGGTACGGCCAATACCTAATAATTGAATATCTAAACCTCCTGCTGCTGTAATCTTCTGTTCGTAAGCCTCACAGAATGCATTTACTTGGTCAGGAGCTAAGGTACCATCTGGAATATTTACATTAGCCGCATCAATATCTACGTGATCGAACAAGTTTTTGTTCATAAAGGTCACATAACTCTGATCGGCATCAGGTTGCATAGGGTAGTATTCGTCAAGATTGAAGGTAATCACGTTCTTAAAGCTTAAACCTTCTTCTTTATGCAAACGAATCAATTCTTGATAGACTTTTACCGGAGTGGCACCGGTAGCAAGGCCCAGAACAGCTTTCTCACCTTTCTCTTGCTTTGCACGAATAATTTCAGCAATACGATTTGCAACGTTTTTCGAAGCTGAATTTTGATCTGGATAGACGCTCACAGGGACTTTTTCGAAGCGTGTTTCTTCCAATAAATTTAATCTAGCCATTTTATGGGTATGTTGATAAACGTGAATTACAAATTTATAAAATTAGTACCTCAAGTTGAAGTAAAATTTTAATAAAGTGGTTCTTTCTTAGCGATATTTTAAATAAAACCTTTTAGCTATTCTTTTACCTCAATAATACAGCTATACCTTATTCAGAATCTCGACAGCTTTTAATAGCGTTTCATCCTTTTTAGCAAAACAAACCCGCAAAACTTGTTGATTTGTAGCTTCTTTATAGAACGCTGAAAGTGGGATGGTTGCAATTTTGTGCTCCCTGGTTAACGAGCAAGCAAATTCAAATTCCTTCTCCTGACTGATAGCACTGTACTCGATATTAAGGAAATAAGTTCCCTCGCAGGGAAGAATCTTAAACCGGGATCCCTTTAATCCGTCTTTCAATAGGTTTCTTTTTCGCTCAAAAAATTCCGATAGACCTTTGACATAGCTTATATCCTCCAAATATTCCGCGATAGCGAATTGCATGGGTGTATTTACGCTAAATACATTGAATTGATGCACTTTTCTAAATTCCTGCGTTAATTGTGGCGGAGCAATGCAATAACCTATCTTCCAACCCGTAGTATGCAATAGCTTTCCAAAGGAAGCAACAACAAAACTTCGCTCGCGTAAGGAGGGTATTTCCAATACCGATTGGGGCGAGACACCATCGAAAACGATATGCTCGTACACTTCATCACTCAATAAGAGTGCGTTGGTACCTGCCAACAAGTCCCCAAGTTTAATTAACTCTTCTTTACCCAGCACTTTGCCTGTTGGATTATTCGGATTATTAATGATGATTAAACGAGTTCTGGAATTAATTAACGTAGCGACGTAACCCCAGTCAATCTGAAAATCAGGTGCCATTAATCGCACGGGAACAACTTTACCGCCAAACAATTCGATAGTCGGCGCATAACAATCGTATGCCGGTTCAAAAATAATAACCTCATCTTGCGGTCTAACGACTGCGGCAATAGCTGTAAAAATTGCTGGGGTACCACCTGATGTCACAGTAAGCTCCGCCGTTGCATCGACCGCCACGTTATAAACTTCCCGGTATTTTTTGGAGATCGTATCACGTAATGTCTGTGCTCCGATCATTGGCGCGTATTGGTTATGTCCCGTTTCCATTGCCTTAGAAACCAATTCCACCAACTTCGGATCTGTCTCAAAGTCAGGAAAACCTTGCGACAGATTTAAAGCGTGCTGCTCATTCGCAAGCATCGTCATTTTGGTAAAGATCGTCGTACCGACATGTGGAAGTTTAGAAGTTAGGTTAAAGTTCATTTTTTGACATTTTATTAATCTACTAAATTAGTGGATTTTCCTATATTTGTAAATATATATAAGAATAATAACATGATAAAATACATCACACTACTTTTTTTAATTCTGCCATTCATTGGTTCTGCACAAAAAAAGGAACTTACCAAAGAGGAGTATATTGCCCGCGTTAAGGCTGCTCCGGATTCTATTTCGACATTAGTTGATTTGCGTAGAGTTGGCGGATATGACCCGGTTTATGCCGAGCTTCAAGCGCTTTATAATACGTTGAGTAAAAATGTCAAGAATTCAAGTGAAGGGAAAGAGTTCCAAGACTATTTAAATACCTTGGAAACGGTTCAAATTGGAAAAACAGCGCCAGCGTTTACGCAAAATGACACCACTGGAAATCCTGTAAAACTTTCTGACTTTAAAGGAAAATATGTGCTTCTTGATTTTTGGGCATCTTGGTGCCCCGATTGCCGTGTCGAAAGCCCGGATCTTGTCAAAACATACCAACAATTTAAAGGTGAAAACTTTGAAATATTGGGTATATCCTTTGATAAGGATCGCAATTCTTGGATTAAAGCCATCCATGCAGATAAATTGCACTGGCGTCATGTTTCGGATCTTAAACGTTGGCAAAATGATGTCGGAACCTTATACGGGGTAAAATCTATCCCGCAGAATGTCCTTATCGATCCCAATGGGAAAATTGTCGCGAAGAACTTACATGGTGATGCTTTACGCGCAAAATTGAAAGAAGTATTGAAAAAGTAAACGATAGGCAATACATAAAAAGACCATGCTTTAAGAAAGCATGGTCTTTTTATTTGTATACTCCTCTTTTAATCCGCTAGCCAAACAAGGCACTGAAGATGTCCTCCAATTTGGCAACCGGACGGATGGCAATATTATATTTTTTAGCGTCCAATCCTTTGGTGTTGAATTTAGAGATAAAGATACCATCAAAGCCCAGCTTCTCAGCCTCCTGGATCCGTTGTTCTATACGATTTACAGCTCTGATCTCGCCAGATAAACCAATCTCACCTGCGAAAGTCAGATTAGAGCGAATCGCGATGTCCTGTTGTGAAGAAATAATTGCAACAACGACAGCCAAATCGATCGCAGGATCTTCAACACGCAACCCACCGGCAATATTTAAAAACACATCCTGTGCGCTTAACCTAAAACCAAAGCGTTTCTCCAAAACAGCCAACAGCATATTTAATCGCTTCGTGTCGTAACCTGTGGAAGAGCGCTGTGCATTTCCAAATGCCGTATTACTCACCAGCGCCTGCACTTCAATCATCATAGGGCGCATTCCTTCGAGCATCGCCGCAATGGAAACCCCACTTACAGGTTCATCGCGTTGGGAAATCATAATCTCCGAAGGATTCGACACTTCCCGCAGTCCCGACCCCTGCATTTCATAAATCCCGAGTTCTGAAGCCGATCCAAAGCGATTTTTTACGGCCCGTAAAATTCGGTAGACATGGTGGCGATCACCTTCGAATTGAAGCACCGTATCCACCATATGTTCTAAAACCTTGGGACCTGCAATAGACCCATCCTTGGTAATATGCCCTACAATAAAAACTGGTGTACTCGTTTCCTTTGCAAACCGAAGCAACTCTGCGGTACATTCGCGTACCTGAGAAACCGATCCTGGCGCCGATTCAATTTGTGAGGAATGTAAAGTCTGTATAGAATCTATGACTATGACATTGGGCTGTACCGTCTCGATCTGCTTGAAAATATTTTGAGTAGATGTCTCGGTAAGAATATAACAATTTGCTTTGGATGATTGTGACAATCGTTCTGCCCGCATCTTAATTTGCTGTTCGCTTTCTTCCCCAGAAATATAAAGGGTCTTCACTTGTGGAATCGATAAAGCGAGCTGTAACATCAACGTCGACTTCCCAATACCCGGTTCGCCTCCAATAAGGACCAATGACCCTGGAACAATACCGCCGCCAAGAACCCGGTTAAACTCCTGATCAGGAGTCAATATCCGTAATTCATCCTGATAGACAATTTCGTGGATGATCGCAGCTTTATTCGCTCTCTTTGTGCTTCCTCCTGTAGTAGAACTACGCCATTCAGGCACTTTTGAACTCGCCTTTTCGACGATTTCCTCAACAAAACTATTCCATTGCTTACAAGAAGGGCATTGCCCCATCCATTTGGGAGACTCGTAGCCACAGTTTTGACAGAAGTATGCAGATTTTGATTTTGCCATACTACGAAATTACAAATTTATAGCTGTTAAAAGCGCAATATCATCGTCGTACGTATTATATATTCACCAAGACCATACGCAAGGACTGGTTAGCCTTTCACTAATGCTGCTTCGATAGGGTTAAGTTCATACGATGTATTATTACTATATACTACATCACTGCTTTAGCAATACCTCAACAATACTGCATGTATACTGGAACCCCACTGAAAAGCCTTAAAAAAGCCGACGTGTTTATCCTTCATTTTCTTTTAAGATCCGCAAGAAATTTTGTCCCATAATCTTCGCAACATCCGTCTTTGTATATCCTCTATCCAACAGCGCTTTGGTTAATAACGGAAATTTAGAAACATCTTCTAGACCTTGGGGTGAGGATTCTATACCATCGAAGTCCGAGCCTACAGCAACATGGTCTATACCCACTTTTTTGACCAAATAGTCAATATGATCCAATAATTTCGACAGTGGAGCATCGGCTTGCCGTTGAAGTTCCTTTGGCAACTTTTCATACATGGCCCAGGTACTCAATTTTGTATCTCCGGTATCGCCAAATTTACTTGCATACAAACCCTTAAGCCTTGTTTCATAGGCAGGATCCAAAAAACCTGAATAAAAATTCACACCAACAACGCCGCCATTTTTTTTCAGCGCCTCTAATTGTTCATCTTTCAGATTACGGAAATGTGGACATAATCCATAGGCGTTGCTATGCGAAACCAAGATCGGTTTGGTCGTTATCGACAGCACGTCATAGAAAGTCTGCTCTCCTCCATGAGACAGATCAATCATCATCCCCAATTCGTTCATTTTGCGGATAATTGCTCGCCCTTGCGCTGTCAACCCTTTATCTTTGGAACGCATATCTCCCGATTCCATCGCGGCACAGCTTGCCCAAGGCAAATTGTAGTTCCAGGTCAAAGTGAGGTATTTGGCGCCGCGCTCATGAAGCCGGACCAGATGGTCAACACTTCCTTCAATCATATTTCCACCTTCCACACCGATCAACGCAACTATTTTACCTGTTTTTAAGATCGCATCGATGTCACCTGAAGATTTTGCCAAACTTATTTTATCGGCATTTGCTGCAATCATCTTTTCTAATGCATCGATCTGGTCATTGGCATGCTTAAATGCTCCGGATTTCCACTTCGCGTCATCGGACCACACAGCAAAGACCTGCACATCTACACCGCCTTCCCGCAGTCGAGGCAAATCTGTCGCTCCCGTACTTATTCGCTGGCCGATATCTTTTCCCTGGAAAATGGACTCATAAATCACATCATTGTGTCCGTCGACGACCACCAAATCTTGGTGTATCTGTTTATAGTCTTGACTATATCCAACATTGCTGAGTGTTGTCATTGCTAGTCCAAGTAATAAGAGGCTTTTTATCATTTTTGACTTTCATTGATCGTTTCATAAATAGCGTCCTGAATCCGACTTCTGATATTCAGATCCAAAAGTCTGGTACTCACCTGAGGATGTACACGATTGGATAAAAAGATATAAATCAACTGATTTTGCGGATCGATCCAAATACATGTTCCTGTATAGCCCGTATGTCCGAATACAGTGCTATTCGCTAACTTAGATGGATATTCATTTTTCGGATTCGGATCCCAGCGGTCAAAACCTAATCCCCGCCGACTGCTTGCCGATTGCCTAGAGGTAAATAAATCGATTGTTTCTGTTTTAAAGTAACGCTCACCTCCATACTCGCCTCTATTCAATAGCAACTGACCATAGATTGCCAAATCATTTGCGGTAGCAAATAATCCGGCATGCCCAGCAATACCGCCAGCCATTGCCGCACCCTGATCGTGTACATAGCCTTCTAACAATGTTTTTCGAAAGGAGGTATCCTGCTCGGTAGGAACGATTTCATCCTTTGCAAAACGCTCGCGGGGAAGGTAGCCCGCACGGGTCATCCCCAATGGTCTATAAAAGTTTTCCTGCACATAATCTTGCATGGGCTCAGCAGTCTGATGTTCTGCAACTTCTTTCATAACATACATGCTGATATCACTATACACATAATTTCCCGTTGGTTTTACCGGTGATTTTAGCATCTCTGGCCACATGATATCGCGGTAATAATTGTTGAGGATATAGCTGTTATCGGCCATTTTCACCTGATGATTATCGTCGGCGGCCGACACAACATCGCCCCCCTTCAGATATTTATAAAAGGGAATAAAAGGTGTAAACCCCGCTTCATGTAACATGACGGAACGAAGCTTGATATCCTTTTTATTGGTATACTTTGCCTGCCACAAGTAGTGTCCCATGGTACTATCCAAATTAATAATATTCCGCTCGGTAAGACGCATAATGACAGGAGTAGTTCCGGCAATCTTACTGACAGATGCGAGATCAAAAATATCAGTTGTTCTCGTGGAAATAGCTTTCGCATACGTGTGAAATCCGTAAGATTTCTCCAAGAGCACTTGTCCGTCTTTCACAATCATGACTACAGCTCCTGGAGTTGCCTGCTTATCGATGGCTTCTTGTGCAATGGCATCAATTTTCTTCGTCAATTTAGTCAGGTTCAGATTAGAACTTGAGGCAGCGCCATATTGTATTCTTGTCTGTGTGGTTTTGACGTTACCGGCGGTAATAGAAATCCCACCAAAGATAGACATTGCCATCTGCTGCTGTCCAATTTCTGAAAAAGGAGCAAGCAATTCGATCAAATCAGATTGTGGATGCTCAGATAGGCTCTTTTTGTTTTTGTCATTTTCAAAAAAATGGCAAAGGATAACTTTTTTATTGTTTAATACAGCCTGCTTCAACTGTGTTAGACAATCGGCATCTAAATCATCTTCCTTTCCCGCCACAATAACGGTATTATAATATTTGATGTCCTCATCAAATTTATTAAAATCAAAAACTTTGGTGTTTGCATAACGAGCCAGTTGGTCTGTAAACATCCTATATTTTGCCGCGTTAGGAACAACAACTGCGATACGAAGTTGATCCAGATTTTTTAAAGGCAGCAACTGATCAAGGTTATTAAACAGTATCGTTTCGTTTTTAATCGTAGACTTATATTGAGCAAACAGGGGGCTAATACAGAACAAACCTGCAAATAATGCCCCAAAAAATCGTTTTTTCATTCTGCTTTTATCGTTTTTTAGGTTCTATCAAATAAAAATACGAATTAAATAACGAAGGAATAGGTTCGCCCGAAAAAAAATCAATTTTGTTACTTATACCTATTGCGCGTTTCTAGATTGATCTACTATTTTACCATCCACTTCAGGCTATGCGCAGTTCATGGGAACCCCAATTGGCATTGCCCCCAATTGCATCATGAAGGTTTTTTCTGTAAGTTTGACTAATGCCAGAATTGATTCAAGATAAAACGATATTTTCCTTGCTGGAAGTCAGCCGCAGTATCCAAAAGACACTTGCAGAGCGGTATAAGAGTTTGTACTGGATCAAAGCTGAAATGAACAAGCTCAATCATTATACGCATTCTGGCCACTGTTATCCTGAACTGGTAGAAAAACAGGATGGTAAAATTGTCGCTGAAATTCGGTCGATCCTATGGAAAGCTGATTACAATCGTATCAACAACAATTTTCTTAAAGTCGCGCAAGAACCTTTACGAGAAGGGATCACAATGTTATTTCAGGCAAGTATTTCCTATGACCCCATGTATGGGTTAAGCTTGCGCATTGTTGATATTGATCCGACTTTTACCTTAGGTGAACTTGAAAAGGAGAAGTTAGACAGTATTCGAAAGCTGAAAGCAGAGGGCATATATGAGTCTAATAAATTACTGGACTTTCCTGTGGTTCCCAAAAGATTGGCAATTATTTCAGTAGAAACAAGTAAGGGGCTTTCTGATTTTTACAAGATTATTAATCAAAACCCTTGGGGTTACCGCATCGAATCCACGCTCTTCCCTGCGTTGTTACAAGGAGACAAGTCAGTACCTTCTATTATAAATCAACTTGCCATTATTGCTGAAAAAATAGACAGGTACGATGTGGTCGCCATCATCCGTGGTGGAGGCGGTGAGGTTGGTCTTTCCAGTTATAACAACTACTTGCTAGCTCGTGCTATCGCTATATTTCCCATCCCCGTATTGACGGGTATTGGGCATTCGACGAATTATACAGTTAGCGAAATGGTAGCCTATAAAAACGCGATTACGCCCAGTGAGCTGGCCGATTTTCTGATTCAGAAGTTTCATAATTTTGCTATTCCAGTCGATCGGGCTGCAGAGCGTATACAGCAGCTCGTTCTTAACCGATTTAAAGAAGAGCACAATATCTTATCTCAACTGGCAACGCATATACAATGGATCGGAAAGAGAGAAATTCAGACCTCGAGGGCGGCCATCCAGCAATTTCAACATGATCTCAACGCCTTGTTAAAATTGCGCTTTTATGAGCACAAAACGGCACTGGCTCATACCGAACGAATTATTCAGCTATCTGATCCAATTAGACTATTGAAACAAGGTTTTTCAATTACTAAGGTTAACGGAAAACTACTGCAGTCGGTGACACAAGTATCTCAAGGCGATGTAATACAGACGATACTCGAATATGGAGAGCTTACCAGTACTGTGACAGATAAATCTCCGCAGGAAGACCTAGATGAGAACAATACTTAATTTGGCATCGCCATACAAAATTTAAAGAAAGCATATCAAGCATAGCATAATGGGACAGAATTATACCTACACAGATGCCTTTAACGAGTTACAAACTATCGTGAGGGAAATAGAAAATGGCACAACAAACATTGATGAGCTCGCGGGAAAAATCAAGAGGGCTTCCGACCTCATTCAAGTCTGCAAAGCCAAGTTAACAGCGACGGAGGACGAAGTAAACAGTTTATTACAGCAGATAACCCCAACTCAGGAAACGGATGATGATGAATAAATAAAGCAAACGATATCGTAATTCCTTAATATTGATAGGCCACCACCTGCCTATCACGCCGCAGGGTTTCTACAAGCGCTCTATGCTGGTTAACATTCCCCGTCAATCGCCATACGGTATTCAAACTTTCTTTGTTATAGCGTTGACTTATGACGACAGCTTTAAAGCCCATACTTCGGATTAACTGTTCCGTATGTTCAAAATCTGCTTCAGATAAGGTCTGCAGTTCATAGTCTTTTATCTTGTGATAATTGTCAATATAGGTTTGTAGATAAGTTAGCAGCGCTAATATCATCAGAACCAAGCCCACACCAATAAAAGCTAAAAATATATATCCGGCACCAACACACATACCCAAAGAAGCTGTAGCCCAAATTGTCGTAGCGGTCGTTATACCACTTACTTTATTGTCTTCTTTGAAAATCACGCCTGCACCTAGGAAACCGATACCCGTAATAATATTTGCGGCTAATCGATCTGGATTTGCCAAGCCAATTTTTAATGAAAGAATCGTAAAAAGACAAGATCCAAAGCTCACCAATATAAACGTCCTCAAACCCGCAGACTTATTGCGATATTCACGTTCAATCCCGATCAGCAGGCCTATTAAGACTGATAACATAATAAGCAAAACGTCTCGCGTTTCGAAAGGTTGAAATAGGTTATCCATGAGTTTATGTCTTCTTCATCCAATTTAAGAAAAATAGGGAATCTATCAAATGACCTCCCTATTCAAGAATAACTCTTTATCGATCCAATACACCGGAACTTTAATCAGCAATAACGATATATCATAGTAAGCTTCATTTTCATCGACCTAATACATCGGCACTTCAATTAGCAGCAATGATGCATCATAGTAAGCCTCAATGCTTATTTTTTCTGTTTCGTATAAACCAATGGCATCCCTTCTTGAAAGCATTTCATTTGCTACAGCGATCTTTCCTTCCAAAACAAAAAGATAAAGTCCATTTTGCTCAGAATGAACAGTATATTCTATCTTTTTACCTGCCTCTAGGTCTCCCAAGTTAAAATAGGCATCCTGATGTATATGTACAGCATGGTGATCCATTTTATCCGGTGAAACAATCGTTGCAAATTTATTGTTCCGATCCAGTTGAAGGTAGGATTTCTGATCGTATCTGGGCTCCAACCCTATTTCGTTGGGGATTACCCAAATTTGTAAAAATTTAACAAGATCCTTCTGATTGCTATTAAACTCGGCATGCTGCACACCTGTACCTGCAGACATGATCTGCACTTCTCCTGTTTGAATCGTACGGCCATTGCCTAGACTATCCTGGTGTATAAGTGTCCCTTCGAGTGGTATACTAACAATTTCCATATTGTGGTGACCATGCCGATCAAAACCTTGTCCGCCCTCTACCTGATCGTCATTCAATACCCGCAATGCACCAAAATTCATTCTTTCGGGATCAAGATACTGTCCAAAACTGAATGAATGTGCACTTTTCAACCAGCCAAAATCGACGTGACCACGGTCATTTTCCCGATGTATTATCTTTTGCATGTTGTCCTCCTTACTGCATAAGCTTCTCGCTATCAGGAGGCAAAACCCATACCAACGGCAATACGAAACCAAAATCTGCCAATTTGTCAAAAGACATTGCTACAGCGCTTTTAATTTATCCGGAGCAAACGAATGAACAAGTGCACGAGCAAGAATTCTATTCGGGTCTATGAGAATCATCCCATTGTGATCCCGTTCGGGAATAGCCAAAGGCAATTCTGCACAACCCAAAATAATGACCTGTGCGCCTTTCTTTTTCAGGTCGTCCATGACCAACAATAGATCCTCTCTTGCTTTATTCGCAATCGGTACCGGTTGGGCCTTTATTCCATAGTCTTCATCATAGATTGCATTATTTACCTTCTCTTGCTGTGTTCCTTCAGGCTCAATAAC
Source organism: Sphingobacterium sp. UBA2480 (assembly GCF_002341965.1). Taxonomy (NCBI): domain Bacteria; kingdom Pseudomonadati; phylum Bacteroidota; class Sphingobacteriia; order Sphingobacteriales; family Sphingobacteriaceae; genus Sphingobacterium; species Sphingobacterium sp. UBA2480. The sequence goes on from NZ_DDPA01000008.1 coordinate 238,998, forward strand.
AACGAAACCTTTTCGGATAAATGCTTCCCGATATAAACTACAGATCTGTTCTCCTGCAGTAGATAAAATGCCTACTGTCGTGTCGGGATAATTTTCCTCTACAAACCGAACCGTTTCATGAACGATATGCAATAGTTTTAACCCACTCCCCATACGCGCCATTTCATCTTGAACAACCGAAAAAATAGGTTCTGCATGTGCCGTATTGGACGGAATCGCGGCTATGGTCGCTCCAGCCGTTTCAAGTTGTCTTAAAATTGCGGCAATAGCCTTACCGGGATTAACATTGGATTTATCCAATAAATGCGCCGTACGATCAGGGATCAAATTTGGACATGAGAATAACAAGAGCGGCAAGTGTTCCTGATCGGACCTTGCCGCCGTCTCATCTATAATTTTCTTCGTAATATCCAGGCCTCCATATGGGCCTAGTCCGCCTACTATTCCAATCATAAAAACTATTTTTATATCATAGATATAACCAATAGTCTTACAAATGGTTTGTAGAAATTACCATTCTATTGCCTGGTCTTCGTCAGGAATCTGCGTATTTAACTTCCGTTCTAAAGTAAGCGATCCAGCAACCTTATAGCGAATCGGCACATTTGGAATCATGGTATAATCCGTAAATTCATAATCAATATTATTGATCGTAAGCCAACGCCATTTCAAATAGGGGCGAACTTTGTCCATTGCTTCTGAGATGGTATAACTTGCGTCTTTATTTACAACAAATTTAATATTCGGATTATCTGACCGGAAAGTCACTGTTCCAGTCTTGGTAAAGGTTGCATATATTTTGTAATTCCGTCGGTCTTGTCGTTCTTCGTCAATATTTCCTGCATAGAAAAAAACAGTATTTTCGTCGACGACATAGCTCCTAATTTCACTTTTCACTACGGGGGTTTCATTCTCTTGCCCCTCCATTCTGGTTAAGAGGGCAGCCCCCGAATAATTACCCGAATAATCGTTGAAGGGATTAACGCGAAGAATCGCTTTCCTGTAGTACTTACGCGGATGTCCTTTATAATTCGCTGAAGGGTCGTCCATAATTGTAAGCGGCAATACCCACTTTTCAGTCATATCAATGCCCTTTAAAGAGAAATCTATAGCCAGTAAGCCTGTATTTTCCCCGGCATTAATGTTTACTGTAGCAGGGAACGAATAATAATTGCTACTTAATTGTTGATAATAGAAATCTTTCCGGTTTTGAAATCTTTCAAAATTCAGCACATTCAAAGTATCCGCATCCACTCCAACCTGAACCGAAAAATTTGATTCATTATTGGTCGATCCGCTCACAATCAAAGGTTGTAAAAAGGTGCTTTTAGCAGCATCCTTATAACGAACATGAATATTAGCGACCCCGTTGTTATCTAAAGGAGCTTTAAAGGAAATATAATGTTCATATTGTTCTTCCTTCCATTCATCATTGCATGCTCCAAAAATGGAGAGTATCAGCAATAGAAAGAATTGTATATATAACTTGTTCATAAGATATCTATTTGATTAATCGTTATAAGTCCATCCTGGATTTTGTGTTAAGTTCTTATTGCGTTTTAGTTCGCTATGACTAATCGGCCAAAACCACATTTTATCTGCAAAAGTTGTTTTCAAAGCCCATACCGCAACTGGCTGATGAAAGAGATCCCGATCTTTTTGGTTCATGAGGATATTACAACCATAGATAGGCAGAGCCTCTTCGACGGGAGCATCCATCCAACGGCGTAAATCATAGTAACGTTGCCCCTCTCCCATAAGCTCGATAAAACGCTCGCGTTTTAATGTTTTTCTCAGCTCGACTTTATTGCTATATACACTTACACTGTAATCTGGTACGCCACCGCGAATCCGTACAGGCTGTATTCCTTTTTTCATCTCTGCGATATCTCGGCTAATGGTGTAAACACCACCTCGCCAAGATGGAATACTATAGGATCCGCCCAGCTCATTTAATGCTTCAGCGTACATGAGTAAAATATCCGCATATCGAATTGCTGGCTCCGCTTTTGGCACGATACGAGCCATACTTCCTCCTTCATAAGTATCATTTTGATGAACAAACTTTTTAACACCGAAACCTGTACGGAGCCAATAGGCATTGGACGAGTTAAACCCATTCCCCTTGTCATTATCGCGGTAATAGAACACCTGTTGGTTCCGATTGCGTTCTTGTGTTTCGTTCAACAATGTCCAGAAACTACCATTGAAAGCAACAGAAGCATAAAAGCGAGGTTCGCGATTCGCATACTGCAAAGAGACTCCCGGGCGCAAGGGCTTGTATTTTCCCTTGTCATAATCTTCTTGTGAAACATAGCCGCTCAAGCGATTTGAACCATTTCCACGACCGATTTCTTTATCCATTCCCGGTACATCCAAACCATTATCCATATAGTAAGCGTCTACAAGTTTTTGCGTCAGCCCGTGTGTGTTCCATCCAGTTGCCGAACGTGGAAGCTGATGGGCAACCATAGCATCAATCCCTTCGTTCTCCTGATTGGTACCACGTGTGAAGATTAACTCAGGGTTTCCAGAGGCTGGCAACGTACCGTCAAATACCTGGGCATAAGATTTAGCCGGGTCGATATTTGCCCAGCCATCGGGCCAGCTCTTTTCCGAGAAATTGTTGTCTTTAGGCGGTATTACGGTGGCATCATTTCCTGTTGTTTGTAATCCTGTCCAATACAGTTGATACACGCCTAGTTCCATAACATCTCGCGCCGCTGCCGCAGCCTTAGCCCACTTCTCTTCTTTATATTCTGCGGAAAGGAGACGTTTTCCTTGATTGTCAACCAACCTTGCCCCAATACTTGCATTATTACCATTGGCCAGCGGACTTGCAGCATACAGTAAGGCTTTGGCTCGCGTTGCCAAAGCTGCACCTACACTCGGACGGGCAGAACCGTCTTGGCTCCTTTTCATACCTAAAGCTTCCATTTCTTTTGCCGCCAACAACATTTCATCACTAATATAGTTAGCGCACTCTTCATACGTATTACGTGGAACCGCCAAATTATCATAGCTATCCGTATAGTCTAAGCCCTCATCTGGCAACAATGGAATCGGTCCATATTTACGAAGCAAAAGCCAGTATAAATAGGCCCGTGCAAAACGCGCTTGCCCGCGGTAATCCGCAATTTCAGCAGTAGACATTTCAGTATTCATATAAATATGCTGAATAAAGGTGGTTGCATTCCGAATCCCACGGTAACATTGCGCCCATGTCCCCTGTTTATCATTCTCCGTATAAAGGCCCATCTTAAACATGTTGTAAGACAATTCATTTTTTGATGGATCATAATCTTTATCGCGATCACCATAGTACATATCATCTGCAAAACAATGCGGAGTAAGCCCTTTACTTGCTACATCTGCATTTTCACCCTTGAATTCTAAAAATACATTGGCAAGCCACTCTTCCGAATAGAGCTTGCTCTTAAAGACTTTCTCGGTTGTGAGGCGGTCTTTGAAATATTGATCAGACTTTAAATAATCTTTTGTACAGGAAGAAATGACGCCTGTGCCAAGTAGAAGCATCAATACAACATATAATTTCTTATTTTTCATTTCTTTAAATTTTAAAGGTTAACATTGACACCAAAAGTGAACGACTTTGGCAATGGATAATCTTCTCCCCGTGGGCTTGCTAATTCGGGATCCCATAATTTAAATGTTGACCAAGTCAGGAGGTTGCTACCAATGACAAAAAATCGAATGCTATTTGCCCGGATACGATTGGCCAGATGTTTGGGCAAGCTATAACCAATATCTACAGTTTTAAGTCGGAGATATTGACCATTACGCAGCCAAAAGGTAGACTCCCGGAAGTTATTCGGATTAGGGCCATAACTCAGGCGCGGGTACGAAGCATTCGGATCTTCCGTCGCTGGATTTCCAGAAATATCGGCTGAAATCCACCGATTATCGCCCATACTTCCTTTCATCACTTGCCCCCACTCGCCTTCGCTAAAGGCATATACAGTCTTTCCATAGGTGAAGAAAGTAGATTTACCTGCTCCCTGAAAATGCACACTGATATCCAAATTTTTCCAGCTTGCCGACGCGCCCACACCATAGATTAGATTGGGTCTTCTGGTTGCTCCGACAGCGACCCGATCGCCATCATCGATAACGCCGTCGCCATTTACATCTTTGTATTTGATATCACCTGGTTGGTAGGTCCCAAATGTTTGTTTTGGACTATTGCGGATATCATCGTAATCTTTAAAAAGCCCTAAAGCGATCAATCCAACCGCCTGATCTACACGGTAGCCTTTTCGATTTTGATAACCATACACATTATTTTCTTCATCGATTGTCGTAATTTCATTTTTACTATAGGTAATATTACTTCGCCCTGTCAGATTCACCTCGCCCAATTTTCCCTTATACTCCAACCGTCCATCGAAACCACGTGATTTAACCGCCCCCACATTTGCCCTTGGTGTACTTTCCAAGCCCACCAAGCTTGGCAAATACCTACGTTCCATATAAATTCCGGTCCGTTTTTCATCAAAGAAATCCAAGTTGGCAATAACTTTATCCTTAAACAAGGCGAGGTCAAAGCCTAAATTTTTCTTGACAGCCATCTCCCAGGTCACATATGGCGAAGCAACTTGGCTATATCTTAAGCCCGTATAATTCCGATCAACGCCATAGTCTCCCCACTTGTAAACACTAGAAATTCCAGAAATTGTGTATAAATAAGGGAAACGCTCTTGATCGTTTCCAATTTTTAGCTGATCGTTCCCCACTTTACCCCAAGAATAGCGGATCTTGAACATATTCATCCAAGGCATATTTTCTTTGACAAATGTTTCTTCTGAAACATTCCAAGCCCCTGAAAATGCCGGAAAAAATCCATACTGCTGACCAATGGCAAAGTTCTCTGATCCATTATAACCGAAGTTAAAATCAACAAAATAACGTGATTTCCAATTGTAGGTAACTCGACCGGCCATTCCTTGATTACGTCTTGCTATACCATTTTTTATATCATCGCCGAGATCTACCGTTTTTACAAGAGCATCGCGTGTAAATCGAGCAACCGCTCCGATATTATGATCACCAATATTTCTATCATAATTAAACATCAGATCATAGAATTCACGTCGATCTCCCTTGGAGAAACTGTATTGATACATTTCTCTCGGATCTGATATATGCCGATAAACTATTTGACCATTTTCATCTCTTGCACGTTCGGCAAGCCATTGCTCAGGCCATTTTCGTCGCTGAATATTATTCTCATTAAAAGTGTCGTAGCCGACAATTCCCCGGAAACGAAGGCCTTTAGTAATAAAATCAAAATTTTGTTCGAGGGTAATATTGGTCTGCACTTTATTGGTCCAGTTCTCATTGAACCCTGTTTGTGTTGCTACTACCCATGGATTTGTCATATTGCCTTCACCGATCGCAGGAACCCGGCCATCAGAGTACATTATCGGGGTTCTTATGGGTGAATATCCAAATAGTACTCCCCAAAAGAAATCATCACCTAATCCGGGGCTATTCCTTTTACTGAGATCTCCAGCCACACCAACTTTAAGCAAAGTTGATTTGGTCACATTGATATCCGTATTTAAGCGATAGTTCCAACGTCTAAAATTCGCATTTGTATTATAGTCTTTACGCAGGGCTTCATCTGTTTTGTACATCCCGCCCTCATCAACGTAACTTCCTGACACAAAATAACGGGCAGTTGGTCCGCCGCCACTTAAATTTAAATTCGCACGATAGGTCATCGCTCCTTTTTTGAGCAACATATCTTTCCAGTTCACATTCGGATAAAGATCGGGGTCTAGGCCCAATCGCAAGATTTCGAGTTCTTCGGGTTGATAGACCGGAGCATTGTTTCGCGTAATACGCGCTTCATTCAGTAGGTTTGCATAAGTTACACCGTCCTCAAACTCGGGCGTAATGGTCCGCGTGTTGTAAATATTTTCATCTTTTACGTTAATGCTGATTTTTCCCTCTTTACCATGTTTGGTAGTAATTAAAATAACACCATTAGCCCCCTTAGATCCATAAATCGCCGTTACAGCGGCATCTTTGAGCACTGTAATGGTAGCAATATCTTCGATGTTGATATCATTGATATCCCGTTCAATATTGTCAACGAGGACCAAGGCAGCGGTCCCACCGCCAAAAGTTGAGATCCCACGTATCCAAAATTCAGAAATGTTTTTACCGGGCTGGCCAGATTGCATCATCGCCATCACGCCGGGTACATTTCCGGCGAGCGCATTTGTAATGCTGGATGTAGGATTTGATTTCATGGTCTCGACATCCACTGTACTGACAGCCCCTGTTAATGTCAACCTTTTTTGTGTACCAGTACCCGTTACAACAACCTCATCTAACACACTCGTTTCCGCCTCCAGCAAGGTTACGTTGATAGTCAAGTTATCTTTTACCAAAACCTCCTTTTTTTGATAGCCAACAGAGGAAAAAATAAGTGTTTTATAGCGATCGACTTTAATTTTATATCGTCCATTATTATCGGTTACCACACCCCATCCCGGAGCATCTTTTACCGACACGCTCACACCGATCAAAGGTGTCTTCTGAGCGTCGGAGACTAGCCCAATAACCTCCACGCTTTCTTGGGCCATGGTTAAGCCAATTACCGTGAGCAGTAGCGTACATAGCAGTAATAATCTTTTCATAATTCTTTTTAGTTTATTGGTTTTGGCTAGCTTGGTCCATCTCTTCTAGCGCAATCTTACGAATACGACGATTGGCTTGATCTCCAATATAAAACGCTCCTTCCGCTTCATTATAAGCAATACCTGAAGGACGATCAAAACGCGCTTCTAGTCGCAGGTCCCCGTTTACATAACCGTAAGGATTACTATTGAGGCTAGAACTTCCCCTACCTGCAAAGGTTGTAACGCTTGCTTCAGGGGTTAAAATCCGTATCGCATGGTTCATCTGATCCGTGAAATAGAAATCATACGCATCATTCTTACCCGCATCAACATAGGCTTGATTTTTTACAAATACACCTTGATAGGGATTATTTAAGCGCGCTGAAGAGCCGACGCCATCTTGATAACCAAAAGCTCTAATTTGACCACACACGAGGTAGGGCTGTGTAAATCGTTTCTTTTCCCAGTTGTAGTTTACCCGGAGAATATAGCCTTGATTAATGACAACGATATAGGCATAGTTACCCGTCGGATGGATGAAAATCTTGTACTCCCACTGTGGATCATGCACCACAAATAATGTCTCATAATCTTTAACACCCAGCCCTTCGCTAAAATATTTATTGAGGTCGAATCGAAAAAATTGTCCCTTTTCATAACTATTGAAATACATTTCTCCATTCACAGGATGGATTGAGGCACCATTACACTGTTTATAAGTCGTTAGAACTTCTCTATCCTGCCAGTTTCTGTCACGCGATAAGCGATAAGTCGCCCGATCATTTTCTCCGCCACGATCCTCTGCAATAATCATATACTTTTTATCGAGCGTAAAATCAACACTACGGGGGCGGTCAAAATCCGAACGTTTTTTGGTGATGGTACTATCCTCGAAATTGACGAGGTATAAGCCATTATTGTTATCAAAGGTCATCCAGAGATGTTTGGGGTTGGCAGGATCAAACTTCATAAAAGAAGGTTCCCAAAAACCGCTGGCCATTTTATTTTCATCAGCATGCTTAAATTTTCCATCCCGCCAGGGTTCATCACCACGCGCATTTCTATAGCCTGCAAGCGTTGAGACAACCATCTTACGTTGATAATCGAACAGCCTTTCTGCTTTACCAACAATCTGTTTGTCCTGATTACCCACGCGAACCTCAATATCCCCTCTAAAAGCCTGTTTAGGCACAAGGCAGTACAGAGACTCACCCAATACATTGACAACGACTGCTTGCTTTCCGCCAATAAGGACCGAAACATTCTTTGGATCGTTTCCAAAGTTTTTGCCATAGATAACAAGGCGCTGGCCAACACCTCCGGATGTCGGTGCAAAATCAGACACAACTACAGGCTGAGAAGGATCAAAAGGAATTCCTTCATTTACAGCGGCAGGCTTATCCTCTTTACAACCTACAACGCTTAAACTTAGCCAGACAATAGCCCAGATTAATCGATACAATAGCCAGCTGCCGCTTGCTGCTTGTTTAGTTTTCATAAAATATTATTATTGGTTAGAATTTATTCTATAAACATTACATATCACCGCCAATGAATCCCAGAGTCATTGATCTTCTGATACATCCATTAAAATTTCGTCAGCATAAAAGCTATTTCAGGGGGTATTTTTAGGACGAACGGATTGAGGCCCGCCTCATCATCGAGCGAACGCTTAGTTTTAATTTCCACATAATTGGTTACTTTTATATTAAGCTAAATGGTATTAGCTTTTTTAAGCTAAAAAAAGACTTTATGACAGTTTCTTCAAAGTCTTCCGATTTTTAAATTACTTTTCTACTAATTTTCTATCTTATACACCCAATAAATATTGACCTTATCTGCTCACATTCCGACGTTCTACATTATTTTTCTTCACGAAGAAAATGGACGAATGATTTCTGATTTGACTTTCTAAATGCTTCTCTAAGGTTTCTTTCTATAATTGATTACTCAAATTTAGGGATTGTAAAGATTCTGATACTATAGAATTATCTCAATAAACTGCTTATTTGTATCAACAAAGTGATGCTGTTAACCTGTGTATTTTCCAAATACTCAGCAAATCATTCCAATCTCTCAACCTTATTCGCAGTTTCAATATATTTTGAGCATTTTCGATTAATAAACTATAAATAATGAAGAGGCTATTCTTAATATTTTTATTAATTCAAATTTTCAGAACTTCAGCACAAGACCCACAAGGCAATGACTATTATTTTGGAGAAAATTTTCATTTTAATGGCTATTCTACAGATAAACGGATGATGGTAAGAAGTGATATCGTCTTTGTAAAATCTGATAAATATATATCGCATATCTTCGAGGACTTTGACAACAATAAAACACTGCCGGGCAAAGGCTTAAGGCAAGTGCCTAATTCACCGATTCTTTTAGGTATAAAACTAAATCCGAAGCTCAAAAACTTTATCTCGCCTAAGGTTCAACATCTATCTAAAACCTATCATAGCTATTTTATACCGGACAGTTCTGATGCTATAATCATAGCTATGGGTATCAATAAAGATAATTATAAGGATTTTCTTTATCGAGTTGTCGAAAATGACAGCATCGAACTCACGCCTTGGGCTCCTATCCCCACACTTTCTATGAAATATGGAGCGAAAGTCCCCTATGGTTCAATTGGCACGTTCAATTATCCTGGAAAGTTAATTCTAGTTGAAGTCAGACACAGAAAAATTTACGGCATTAGAGACGGTTACATCTTGGATTGGCGGAAAAACAAACGTCCTATACTCGAGCAAATCATCGCCCGTGGGCCGAGTGAATATGGTTATTTCAATTTACTAGATCGATCATTTAATAAAGGTTATGTACATCAATACGACGAATATACTGGCGCGCCCTTAGATCTTACTTTCAATAAAGACAGCATCACTTCGCTGAATCTTGAATTTGAGGATCATGCTACCACTCCTTATTCTGTCCAATTGATCAAAAAGATAAAAAACAGCGCTGACACCATTCAGCTTGAATGGTGGACACAAGCTAAAAAATTTGAAGTTTCCAATAAATATCTGAATGAAATAGGGGAATACGAATTGCTGATCCATAAAACAGGAGACATTAATACCTACAATACCAATGAGATTCTGAGAATACCTTATCATATTATACAAGCTCCACAACAATTTTCCTCCACACTCTGGCCCGTTTTATGGCCAACAGCTCTCACTAGCCTAACAATCATTGTGATTGTTTTTTTTACACTTCGATATAGAACGCGCAAACGTCTCGTAAAGATTGAGCAAAAACGGCAAACACTTACTCTTCAAATCAAAAATATACAATCTCAACTAAATCCTCATTTTATGTTTAATGCCATTAACTCGATAGAGAACTTAATCCAAAAGAAGGACTTTAAAGGTACCAATCATTACCTAACTAAATTCTCTTCATTGACCAGAGCCACTTTAGAGAATGCAGAAAAAGAAATGAATACACTCAGCGAAGAGCTCCAATTATTAGATGACTACTTACAAATGGAACAATTGAGATTTGGATTCCAGTATGACATATTGAATAATTTAAAGATCCATAACGATTTGATTGACATTCCAAACTTATTACTTCAGCCAATTGTGGAAAATGCTGTAAAACACGGCATTTCAACGCTAGGTTCTAAAGGAAAAATTGTAGTCACAATCGATCAACAAAGACACGATCTAGTACTCGGTGTAGCTGACAACGGAGAGAGATTTAATACGGAGGCCATCGAGGCTACGGGTGGTTATGGTTTAAGATTAACCAAGGAACGATTGGCTCTTTTGGAACAGCTTTATCCTGAAAACTCTTTCCAAATTCAAATCAAAGCAAATTCAAACATGACAGAAATCTGTATTGTCATTTCCCATTGGATAGCTAACATATAATACCATGATCGACTATATAATTGTAGATGATGAGATCAACAACATCGAAATATTAAAAAGATACTTAGATAAATTTGAGAGCACTTTACGTTTAGTAGGCACCGCTATACACGTTGAAGAGGCAACTGTTTTGATTAATAATCAAAAACCCGAATTGGTTTTTCTTGATATCCAAATGCCCGATAAAAATGGTTTTGATTTATTACAAGCGCTAGAGAACAGAGATTTCGAAGTAATTTTCGTCACCGCGTATGACAGATTTGGTATTCAGGCGATTAAATTTTCAGCATTAGATTACCTCTTAAAGCCACTTAATTTTGCGGAGCTAGAAACTGCGTTAGAGAAAGCTATCTCAAAAATTAAATTAAAAAAATACAATTTAAGTTTAGAAAATCTGATTCAAAATCTTACGAACAAACAGCGAAAGACCCACAAAATAGCCCTACCGGCAGGAAGAGAAACGCTATATGTTTCTATTTCGGATATCATCCGCTGTCAGGCAGACAATAATTACACAGAAATATATCTTACTAGCCGTAGACCGATCATTATCAGTAAAACACTTAAAGAATATGATGACATGCTCCATGCATATGGTTTTATCCGTACGCATCAAAGCCATCTTATTAATTCAGAACATGTTTTATCGATCACCAAGGGACAATCAGCCTATATTTTAATGAAAGATAATTCAATAGTACCAATCGCAAGACAAAAGAAAGAATCTGTACTTCAAATTTTAAGTAAATCAAAAAACAAATTATGAAAATTAATCTATTTTATCTCCTTATTTTTATTATCCCTTTAAGGATCTTAGGGCAAACCAAGTCAGATGATTTTCCAATAACGGCCCCTAATTATAGTCAACACTCTTTGAAAAAATCATACCCCCAAATTAAGGGACGCGTAGTCAATTGGTCGGCTAATGATCTCCAGGATATAACGATAAAGTACAGTCTTGTAAACGTCGGAAATCCAATACAATCTTCCTATAGCATCAAGCTAGATCAAGATGGATCTTTTCTTATTACATTACCGGATAAACTTCCAAATCGTCAGATCTGGTTTACATTTGGTGATTATGTATATACCTGTCTCTATAGTGATGAATACCTTGAAATCACTTTTGATCTTGTTAAATTAAAGAAAAAATCTGTTTACATGACAGGTGATGGGATAAAATTCAGTGGAAAAGATGGTGATAAAAACCGGATTATGAATGAGTATATCCTTTTCAATAAAAGATATAATGAAAATTTTTCCGACAAAATAAGTTCAATCGCTACTGAAGATAATAACTATATAGCAAAATTAGACAGCATTTTTGCCATTCAACAACAAATCAATAGGAAATTTTATGCGAAATTTAGCGACACTTATCAAACATTGATTGAGGGGGAAACAAAATCAATCTATTATGCGAAGAAGCTTAAATATCTATTTCGAAATTCAATACAAGTAGACACAATCAGGGAATTGCTCACTCCCGTCTATTCCATATCAAATAATTCGCATGAATATTTCCAGTTTCTGAATTATTACATGCAAGTTGTAGGTTTTAAAAAAACAAAGAAAAAATTTAGTTTCATAAATCTAGCGTTATATTACGACGAAGTGCTTCCCTCCTTTTATGCAGATCTGCTAAAATTACAATTTGAAGATAGAGATATCAAAGAGCAATGTAAGCTCTATGAAGAATTAAGACCGACACTACATACTAGTTGGTCCAAAGATTATTTAGATTCACAAATTAAGGCGTTAACAAGAAAGATCGCTCAAATTGATTCTATCAGTGCTGCATCAGCGGTTATTCAACCTGAGGATTCAACTTTGGGAAAACTAATTATAAAGACGAGCTCTGGTAGCACTCTTTATATTGACCAACATAAGTCTGGTGAGGATCTTCTTAAAACGTTAAAGTCTGTCTTCGCAGGAAAGCTGGTTATCATTGATCTATGGGCGACTTGGTGTATTCCATGCATCCAGGCTATGCCCTATAGTAAAAAATTACATGCTGAATCACAAGTCTCCGAATTACCAATTGAATTTGTATATCTATGCACCTCCTCGGGATCAAACGAGCAAAAATGGCAAAATAAAGTATTGGAATTAGATCAGCCCGGCACACATCTTTTTGTTGATTCAAAAGTCTTGACTGAGATAATGAACACCTTTAACAAAGGAGGGTTCCCCTCATATATCCTACTTACTCCCAGTGGTCAATACGACTACAAATCGCTCTCGAGCATGCAGGGATTGAGCTTGGATATGCTAAAGCAAAAGCTCTTATATGTTAAGCGCCAGTATATATTAAAAACAAAAAACCTGCAAAATATTTGCAGGTTTTTATCTTTTGTAGCCCTTAGGGGAATCGAACCCTACTTGCATCAATCTATTTATCAGCAATTTACAAACCATCCCTATTTCTACTCACCGAATTACTCACTGGTTTGATATACGTTTTAGCTGCAAGTGCCTATGCTACAAATATAAGTTAAAATCTATCGCAAATACTTGAATAGATTATTATTTTGGAAAAATCTTTGATGTTACGACCGATATAGTCCGCTATCTTTATGATTCTCCAATATCAGATACTGTTTATTGAATGATTTACTTATTTTGCAACGAGTTCTATCTCACAATTTCTCCAGCTTAGAATTGCCTCCAAATGCAAATAATTTCCGTTCCCTGCTGGAAACTATTACACGGATGAAACCGTTTTAAGCTTCGATTATCTATAATTTATATGCGAAGCAGTACTACTATTTAGTGCCAGCAATCTTCCCAGTGCTCCACCTTAATTTTTTCAATCGTATAGATGGGCATAAAGTTGGTCGTTTTCTTTGTAATTGTCAATGAGTTTATCAAATGGAAGTTTTGATCCTATTGATCAGAGAAATTCGTAAATCGGTGCCATCAGCTGGGAGCGACTTTGACGAGCTGAATAATTAGACTAGAAAATCAATTAAGAACCGTATTAAAACTTTATAACGAATGTTTGCGACTTGAGTTTGGATCACCTTATCTTAAAAGATATAATAGAAAAAGAGCTCTTAAGCTCTGTAAGTGCAAAGAGCTAGTTGACGGGTTGACAGACTAATTGCGGATCAGAATCTCTAGAGCCTGTAAGATCGTCTGCGTGAGTCTCAGAATGTACTAATATACATATAGAAAGATGATCACGGCATAATTTGAAAGCTAATGGATCTTGGAGAAAGATAGCCTACGAGCACAATTCTTACCTTTTATGGTAAGATAAGCTTAGAAAGCATTGAGTGGAACAGAAAAAGGATGCTGTGAATTTAACGGAAATCAATTTAAAACTTATAATCAAACTCAAACGCTACATTCCTTCTAGGATTAAATTAATTGACTTTATGGATAGTTCGCTTGCCAACGTCCGAAGGTTTAGAGTACTCAATGTCATCGACGATTGCAGGTCACGGTGATCCCACTTTGCCTTTCGGTGTTTGAATGGACAATCTTAGATAGGTTTGAAAAATATTTTATCCAAAAATCCCGAATACGAAAATAAGTGACACGAATATAAGCGTCATTTGATATGTATCTAATGACGCTTATTATTCGTATCGATGCATTTAATATATTTTTTTTAAAAACTAAGATCATTTAGTGCAGTAATTTTGACCAACAGTAAACAAGCGACTCTCAGATCACTTTATTTTTTTCTATATTTTAAATTAATTTCACAATATTTATTTCTATATTGGTATAACAATTATAAAAATTTAATTACAATGGAAAAGAAAAAATTAAAACTGAATGAGAAAGTAATCTCAAAATTGAATTCTGAGTTGACTTCAGAGGAATTAAAAATGATTAATGGTGGTAATGCTGGTTCATTTATCTGTGTTACTAATCAAACTCCTGCGCCAACACCAACGCCAACACCGACACCAAAACCAACAACACCAACACCAACACCAACACCTGCTGCTGTATTAGCTTCAGCTGAAGATCCAGGTTTATCAATTTTGTGTTGTAGTAAATAACGGTATTTACTTTGTTTTTTGAGGACTAGGCAACAATAACTTCAAAGTATATTTGTTGCCTATCTTCACCTTCAAATCTATAGTTTATCGAAAAAATCATTAAGATAACCTAGTTTCAAGTTTTAATTTTGTAATAAATATTATTAAGAGAACTTCAAATACAGTTAAAAAAATAATATTTCGATAGACTAATCTATTATTTGATTTTTGAGAAGTTAAAATTATATACTAGTTTGTGGATTTATTTCCATGTTATAGATGACTATGATAACCACATAGAAACATTATCATAATAACTTATATCAGAATGGTTCAATTTATTGGATCTTTAATATGAAAAACCGGAAAACCAATACAATATAATGGAATTAATTTTATAACATTTACAAACCTGTATTTAACAAACCATGCAAATTATTTTATCTTACAAAATGGCGTGAGACTGAAGGAAGTTGCTTTAAAAATTTTTAGAGAATTTCTGTTCCTATTGCTTATAAGTTTGGTAATGTTTTGCCTTTAATAACGGGTTAATTTTGTGCCGTAATCATAAAAAGTTACGATGTGAAAAAGAATAGGAATATTTAGTTCGGGTGTGACATTTAAATTATCACACATATTTACAAATTAGATGGATAAGATATTATCAATTATAATACCCTTTTTAAATGAGGGTATAGAAGTAGAGAATACTGTAAGAAATATTTTAGATTTTTCAGACAATGATGTTGAAATAATTTTAATAAACGATGCTTCAGATGATGACTATGATTATCAACTGGTAGCTGAACAAACAAACGTTACCTATATAGTTAATAATGATCGTATGGGAGTTGCCGCATCTAGGGATTTAGGTATCGAAATTTCACAAACTCCTTTCTTCCTCTTATTAGATGCTCACATGAGGTTTTATGATCATAATTGGGTCAAAAAAATTGTCAATGAACTAACAAAAGATGATAAGACTTTATTATGTTGCCAAACAAGATCTTTAGTAAAGAAAAATGGTCAGCTAGTCAATCTGTATGACACAGAGATATCTTATGGAGCTTACGTTGATCTTGAAGATAAAAATTCAATTTTAGATGCAAAATGGAACTATATAAAGGATATAAGTAACGTAACAGATAACAATATGCTAATCCCTTGTGTTTTGGGTGCGGCATATGCATGTAGAAAAAAATTTTGGCAAAATCTTAAAGGATTAGAAGGGTTAATGTTTTACGGTTGTGATGAAGCATTTATCAGTATGAAAGTTTGGCTAGCTGGAGGTAACTGTAAATTACTTCTAGACACTGTAGTCGGTCATATATTTAGAAATAATGAAAGTCCTGTACCGTATAATAATGATAATAAATATTTTTTATATAATAAGCTTTTAATAATCGACACTCTGCTTCCTGAAGAAATAAAAGGTAGATTAAAATACAATCTTAAGTCTCTTTACACTCGTGAGATAATCATACAAGTAGAATATTTAATATATAAAAGCAAACAAAAAAGAGACGATCTACGTCAATATTTCACAACTAACTTTGATTTTAAGAATTACAAATTATTCACAAAAATTAACAATAGAAGTATTAATAGTGAAACTGATAGAAATCTACATGCAGTTTTAGAAATATTATCAATCTTAGAAAAACAAGTTGATGATCAACTTGAAAAAGGAATTGCAAATGGATTAATGGGTGTAATTATTATGTATTATAATTACGCTAATATCTCACATAACACAAAATATATTCAAAAAGCTGATAATTTGCTGGAAATGCTATTTACAAATATTACCCCTGATTCATATTATGGATTCTCATCAGGATTATGTGGTATCGGATGGGGATTATCCTATCTATGTCAAAATAATTTTATTGACTTTGAGGTAGATGAAATATTTGAATATATAGATAAAATGGTTATGGAAATAGATCCAAATCGAATCGTTAACTGCAATTTCGATTACGGTCTAGGAGGATTGGTTACTTATATACTAAGTAGGATTCATCTCTCGAGAATATCAAACAAGATACTCCCTTTCGATAATGATTTTTTGCTAAAAATAAATAATAGAATTAGATTAATATTAGATACTGAGTTAGCTGTTAATGAAACTTGCGATAGCATTCCGTCTTACATTGATTTCTTAGATTTTTATGAACACAGAAAAGAGACCAAACCCTCTACATTATTCGACTTATATTCAATATTTCAGAATAAAAATACAGATTTAAAATCTTTGACTCCTGGTTTATCGGGCTTAAGTGGATTAGCTTTAAATCTACTTAATTGCTCATAATATATCCTTTAACTACTTGTACTAAAAAAACCATTAAAATGAATATATATAAATATTTATTGTTATTGGTACCATTCTTATTTTCTAAACAAGAGTGTTACTCGCAAAAAAATAAGATCTTAGATACTGTGATAAATGAAATAAAACTAAATTCAATTTATAAAGCTAAGGTCAATTGGGATAAATTTATTCCGGAACTCTACAATTCAATCAACCCTGAAGCATCAGATTCGATTAATAGTATATTACCCGCAATAGAAAAGTTATACACAAAACTAGAAGATTATCACGGATTATTCTCATACAAAGGAAGGATTATTAAAGCAATTTATGAAAGTCGCCAATCTACAAATAATGATTCCACTATATACAAATATGCCCTAGACGAAAAATATGCATTTAGGACTAAAATAATCCAAAATAAATATGGCTATTTAGCTGTTCCTTCAATCCAACTTCCGATAGAAGATTTTATGGATCAGGAAAGTATCTGTAAAAAAGTGTCAGAAATGGCTCAACGACTTCAGGATTCGCTGAATGTATTATCATCAAACCAATTAAAGGGTATTATTATAGATCTTAGGTTAAATCTCGGAGGAACTTATTCTATAATAATTTCAGGTTTAAGTTCTCTACTTGGAAATGGGACAATCTTTTCTATTATTAAAGGCAATAGTTCTTCCATAATATTAAAAAATATAGATAATCATATTTACCAAGGAGATGAACTAATTTCTGTTACTAAAAAAGAGCACGATTTCAAAAAAATAAAAATCGCGATTCTTATAGGTCCATTTGTTAGTAGCGCAGGTGAACAAGCTGCTCTTGCTTTCAAAGGAACAGATAATACAATATTTATTGGAGAGAAAACAAAAGGATTTGCGAGCATGACAGAACTGGTTAAGTTATCAAAAGACCTTTTTTATACATATTCGACTGCTTTTATAAAAGACAACAAGGGACTTTGTTATGAAACTTTTGTATCTCCTGACCTAGAAATTAAAGGGGGCGATAATTATGAAGATATTAGCAATGATTCAAAAGTAAAAGCCGCGCTAAAATGGTTTAAAGCTGTTGAAAGATAGACTTAAATATACTCCGCAATAATGAAAAAAGATGATTTAAAACAACTTAACAACGACGCCAAATTTCAATTACTGGAATTAATCGAAAATACTTCTAAAGAAGACAATATCAAATTAAAGGATTTTCTAATAGATATCGAGAAAAATTATCTTCAAAAGGATTTTACCGAAATTCTTAATATTGATAAAAATAAATATCAAATTATCAAAGAATATACAATGGCTTACGGTGGATTAGTTAAGCATATTCGGAATTGCGAATCGCCTGAATCTAATCACTGTATCGGGCTAAGTGAAAAGATTTGGAAAATATCAACAAAAGAGAACTTTACCGAAAGAGAATCCGTTCTTATAAAACAATGGAAATTATCTTGTGATGCTTATTATTTTTATATAAATTCAAATTATGAGAGAGCTATAAAGTTAACAAAACTTTGTCTTTTCCACATCTCAGAATTAATAGTTTGGGGCTTGAATTCATTTTTCTTTCGATATATAGAACAACATTATAATTTAGCAAAAATTTATATAAAAAAAGGTGATATCACAAATTGTATTTCATCCATTAATTTCATATTAAAATGCCTTTTTGATGGCAGAATTTTAATTCACGATACTGTAAAACACGACATCAAACCTCACTATACTGATACTTCAATTCTATCCTTTTTTTCAATTCAATACTTTGGTCTTTGCATCAAGATTTACTCCCAGTTAAGAATAGTTGGCAATAAGCTACAAGACTACAGAATCTACAATAAGATCTTTTCAGGTGTTAATCTTCATAATTGCCCAGCAGGCTATGAACTTCTTCAAAAATGGCTGGTTATCAAGCAGTTTTTTTTCAAGGGAAATCATATAGATTTTCTAATTAATTTCACCGACTTCATCTTTTTGGCAAAAGATGAAGTTTGGGTAAATTTTAAGATTTCCTTAGTTGAAGATTTCACTTATATAGTGAGCAAAAAAAAGATTAACTCGATTACCATTAAAGGTATTTTGAAGTCAAAAAATTTAAATTGTGAAGATATTTGCAACTATATTTTAGACAATAACATAAATAAGTAATGAAATTAGGAATTTTAGAATTCGGAGTAGGGTATACAATCCCAAATAATTTTACAGATTATATATTCGAATATGCTCAGAAAGCAGAAGAGTTAGGATTTAATAGATTCTGGTTAGGAGAGCATTATTTTTCAAATGCCTCCTGGTATAGTCCTGAAATATTACTTGCACTAATTGCAGGGTTAACAAATAACATAAAAGTTGGATGTGCCGGTGTTCTATTAGGAATACATAAACCGTATGAAATTGCAATGCAGTATAAAATGCTCGCAAGTCTTTTTCCCGAAAGAATTGATCTTGGCCTCGCAAAAGGCAGCGCTCCAGTTCAAATCATTGAGTCTCTTGGGATTGAACATAAGGGCCAATATTTAGATAATATAACGAAATTATGTAGCTTCTTTACTGATAAAAAGCTGGCATTGAATATGCCGCCATGTAGTTTAATTAAGCCAGAAATATGGGGGCTAACTTCTGGTAGAAATAATTTCAACCATTTTGCAGTTCAAGGTTTAAATTGTTCAGTATCATTATTTCACATCCCTTTTGAGACAAATATAGTTAATTCACTGTCTATAGTGAGAGCAAATATTGACCAATACCGAGAGCTCTATTTGAAAACTTGGGGAAAAGAACCACAAATAAACTTCACTGTCGCAGGCTTATGTGAACAATCAAGTTTTTTAGCAAAAAAAAGATGGCTATCAGTAAAAAATAAGCTTGAACTACTAATTTATAATCCAATTTTAGGAAGTCCTACTTCCATTTATGATAAAATAGCCTTTTTCCAAGAACATTTAAATATTGAGGAAATCGTATTCCTCAATTTAGAACCGGATCCCAATGGTAAAATAAAAGGTATCACTCGTTTATCAAAAATTTATTAAAATAATTTTCAAAATTAATTAAAACAATTTACAATATGAAACCTAAAGCAGAAAATAATCGCTTTAAACCATCATTTATTAAAAAACTAATTTTGAAATCAAGCAATAAAATTCCGAAAGAACTGAATTTTGAAAGGGACACCGCTCTTGATATTGTTTGCAAAATTCTCTTTTGGGCTTATATGGGAAAGATACACGGGTCAAATAAATTCACTGAAATAGCAACACATTTAATCGAAGATCTAATTGAAAATCTAGATAAAATAGATTTAGTTAATAAAATGAGTATTTTAGAGGGAATACCGTCTATCCTATTTATGTTCCAAATATTGGAGGCAGACGACTTAATAAATATATCCTTAGACGATACTTCAGCAAAAGTTTTGTTAAATAGATTACAGAATTTAATACTTACAGAAACAAAAGACGGTAACGTTGATTATTTATATGGACTCACAAGTGGGTATTATTGTTTATCATATTACATGGATGACCATTCTATTTTTTCTTTTGTCAAAGAAAACATAGAATCCTTTATAAACCTAGCATGTGAAAATGAAAATGAACTCTATTTCCAAAATAAGGTGTCACCTAATAGTGATCAAATATTTCTCGGAACTGCGCACGGTCAGGCAAGTATTATTTCCCTCTTGTGTAGATTATACAAATTTGGTATAACACACACACGTGTTAAAACTGCAATTGAAAAGAATATAAATTTTATAACGCAACTTGATAGGAATAAAAATGATAAAAAATGTAGATTCCCGATGAGGATTAATGAAAGAATAATTAATGAATACTCCAAAGAACTCCGAATCGAAGCTAATCTGCAAGAATATATGATTTATAACGGTTGGTGTCATGGAGATTTAAACATCGCGTTATGTATCTCTGCATATGCACAATGTTTTCAAAATCTCTCAAAATTAGCTTTTGCAAAAGATATAATGATGAACGTTATTCAAAATAATATATTTAATGAGGCCCAAAGAATGAATTCATATGTATGCCACGGAAGCTCTAGTGTATCTTTACTACTTACACATTTTAATACCGTATTCAATGACGGTTCTATTTCAAATGCAAGACGTTTTTGGTTAAATAAAACAGTTGAACTTTACTCACATGAATTAGATAGCAACGATAGCGAAGAATCTTTTACTTTTTTAGGGAGCTTATTAGGTACATCTTTCATTCTTTTTTCAGAAATTTTAAAGAATACGTCTTGGCAAAGATTAATGCTAATTCATTAATAATAAAGTTAAATTATTTATTTCATATGACGAACCAAACAACCTTATATACAACGCCAAAGCAAATTGTTCTTAGAACCCCAGCATATTCAATATCGTTTATAGATAAATTTGAAAAATTAAATAAAAATAATGAATTATTTTTATTCAAAGCTGGCGTTCTTATTTCATCCAAAGATCTATTTGACAAATGGAACAAAGACGATAATAATAGTAATAAACTATTGTTGTCGTTACACAAATATTGGTTAAGATCATGTACTAGAACAACTCCATTCGCAACATTTGCAGGCTGCAGTATTTTAAATTTAGCTAAAGAGTCTAATATACTGTTGGAAACTTCTCATGAAAATTCGATTAAAATTAGACTTACGTTGAATACAGTTGAAAAATTGGTAAATCTATTAAAAGATGAACACTACAAAAACATACTGGAAAAATCTAAATTAATTCTTAACGACAGCTTTTATAACACAAAATTCAGTTATAGATATTTTAAACTTATAAAACAGAATAACAAAAAAGATTATTACCTAACATCTGTCAAAAAAGATAAATATCTTAATAATATTGTAAGAACTCTTAAAAAGGGAGCCATATCCTTTAAAGATCTTTCATATTTATTTATTGAAAAATTCCCTGAAATCTCTTTAAAAGAAGCAGAAGACTATATAAGCGATTTAATTAATGCTCAAATTATAGTTTCTAACTTTAACATATCTATTACAGGTGATGATTTTCTAGCACAATTATTAATGTTAATAAAAGGCAACGACATTATTTTGAAAAGAGAAATAGAGGAGGAATTGATCAAAATAAATAAGTTATGTAAAGCTCCGTCGTGTGATTTGAAATTTTTGGACAAATTAAATGAAAGCATATCCAAATTGACAGGCTCTCAAGATATAGGTTTTATTGCCGAACTATTTCCTAAAACTATGATAGGTGAAATTAATTCTGAGACGGTCGAAACAATTATTAAACAAGTTGAAGAGCTTCAAGATTTTTTCTATGAGGAACAAAATCAAAATTTAGAAAACTTTAAGCACTTATTTCAAGTACGATACGGTGATCAAAAAATTCCTCTTTTAGAAGTTTTAGACCCTAGTACTGGTATTGGGTATGTAGGAAGTGTTGACCAAAACAATAGTATTAATAAACATATAGAAATGTTAGGAGGCATTCTCAATGAAGAAGCTACCTTTCCTATAAATGAACTAGGGTCAATATCCAACTTCATTTTAAAAAAGTATATTGAATTTGTACAAAGTGAAAAAAATTTTATCGAAATTACTGAAAATGACCTTATCTTAAGACCTAAAAAAATATTGGATAAATCTCTTTTTCCAAATTTTTCATCAATGGTTGGCTCGTTATTAAAAGAGGGCAGAAATAACTTTATTTTTAATTTAACGGGATTTGGAGGCGTAACAGGAGGAACAAATATTTTAGGGCGGTTTGCTTACGGAGATGAGCAATTACGTCTATTATTGAATGAATTAACATTGACGGAAGAATTAAGTAATCCCCATTGTCTCTTTGCAGAGATAGTCCATTATCCAAACGATCAAGTGGGAAATATTAGCCAAAGGCCTCCATTACGTAAATATGAAATCCCATTCATTGCAATGCCAAGTGTTGGAATAAATAGTATTATACCGCTCCAAGATCTTCTTGTATCTATTGTTAATAATAAAATTATTTTAGAGAGCAAGACTCTCAAAAAACAAGTAGTTCCAAGATTATCTTCTGCTCACAATTTCCGTCTTAATACATTACCTGTATACCAGTTTTTAGGCGATCTACAGTTTCAAAATGTCCCAATTAGTGACTTTTGGAATTGGGGACTACTTCAAAATCAGTCTTATCTTCCTAGAGTAATGTATAAGAATTTAATATTAAGCCGAGCCACTTGGGTTTTAAACATTAAAGAGATCGAATTAATAAGTGATTATCAAGAATATTTAACTATCGTAAAAAGAAAGTTAAATATTCCCGATATAGTATGCATAGTTAACGGAGACAACGAATTATATATGGACTTTAAAAGTCATAAATGTCAGTCAATTTTAATTGATTACTTAAAAAAAGGAAAGAACATTATATTAAAGGAATTTTTATTCACAGCTGAAAATTCCCTCGTACATGACACAAAAGGTGACCCTTATGTCAATGAGCTTATAATCCCGATTTACAAAAGAAAGCCAGACATAATAACCTCTACTATTAGTAATCGAAAGATCCGGAAAGAGAAGTATAGTATTAATAGCCAATGGCTTTTTCTAAAAATTTATGGAAATAGAGAGCCATTAGAAGATTTTTTATCCATTTTTATTTACAATTTTTTAAATAAAAATAAAAATTTATTTGAAAAATTCTTTTTCATACGATACATTGACGAAACAGGTTTTCATTTGAGATTACGTTTTCAAAATGCGGTGGGTTACGAGGAAAAAAATGTTAAAATAATACAATTAATAACAAATCTTCTTGAAAAAGTTGAATATCATAGAATATTGGTTGACGAATACGCTCCGGAATTTAATAGGTACGGAGGTGAATTATTGACATCGTATGCGGAAAGTTTTTTTCATTTTGACAGCTATTGGACAATAAAATTTTTAAATCACTTCAATAAATTCGATGGCGAAGACAATCTCAGAATGTGGTTTGCCATAAAAAGCACTGAAAGATATCTAGATGATTTTTTTAAAATAATTAAAGACAAATATAAATTTGTCGCACTAATTCGTGATAATTTCTTCCAAGAATTCAATATCCAAAAAAAGTCTTATAATAAAATTAACAGGATCAATAATTTCATTAAAATAAATGAGAAGGGAGATGCAAAAACTGTTATTAATAAAATATTAGATTCTAGATCCAAAAATATTAAAGATATAATAATAGAGTTAACGAATAAAACTAAAAAGTATGATAATATTTTATTGTACAATATAATTGCGAGCTACATACATATGTCCATAAATAGAATATTTCCCAATAGACAACGCGAAAATGAGTTGATCATTTATAACTACTTAGAAAGACAATTGCATGCAGAAAACAGTAGGGCAAATAAAGTAAAATATCATCAAATATGATTTTCAAAAAATATTGAAATAAAAACCAATACTCTATAGTTATGCAAAGAGAACTAAACACCTTTTATTTTATTTGGGTATAATTATATTATTAAATTTTAAACGCAATTATGATAGCTACTTTTTTTTTAACAAAATCAGCATTTTCAAATGAACTTGTTTATAAAGAATTAGATATTGTCCAATATCCAATTACTGACGATATATTTCAAAATCTAAAATTAGCTATTGATTGGGCGAATCAAAACGATGAAGAAATAATCTACTTTATTACAGGAAATAACATAGAAACAAAGTTTAATTTTAACTTACTTGAAAATACAATTAATGATCTCGTTGAACAGGGAGTTTTTAGTATGTATGTAAATGTTCAAACAGAATATACCGTTAAATTTACGCCATGCCTAAATCTAATCTTTGGAATAACTGAAGTACGATCTTTTATTTTAACAAAACCTCTTTTTTCCCATATTACTTCATTTATGGCCGTAAAAGAGACAATAAAAGGCATTACCTGGACCAATTTTCTTCAAAGCATTTTGCCTAATAATTTTTTGTTTACAGGTGCAGAATCTCCAATATTACATTTAGAAAATAAAATATTTGCTATATCACCTTTCAGAAATATTAGGAATTATATTGAAGAATATTTTGAATCTATCAAGATTCAAGATTATAAAAATTATCACATAACATTAATTGATGATTGTTCAGTAGATAATAGTCTGTCTTTAATTCCAGACAATAGTTTTATTACCAAGATTAGAAATACAGAACGCAAGTATGCTCTAAAGAACACGATAGATGCTTTGATGAGCAACACTTCTATAAAAGATGAAGATATAGTATGTATTATAGATGGCGATGATAAATTATCACACAAGTATGTATTTAACATATTAAATGCTGTGTATCAAGATCCCAATTTATTATTCACCTATGGTGCAATGAATTATATAGGAAACAATACAAAAATTGGAGCTAAATATAGTGAATACGAATACTATAATCTACGGAAATCAAATTGGAAAATTTCTCATTTACGAACCTTCCGATATAAGTTATTTAAAAAATTAATTGAAGTTGATCCCGAACTAAATTGTTTAAGAAATGCATCCGGACATATTCTGAGGATGCCATCTGATATGGCTTTGCTTTTTCCTTTAATGGAAATAGCAGGATATAATCAAACTAGGTATCTGGACACCCCGCTTTATAAATACCGTGTCCATGAATTCAATGATCATTTTGTTAATACGATTGAACAATATGAGGGAGATATCGAAGTAAGAAACAAGACGCCATTTAAACCTCTGTTCTAAAATTTTTTTGGAAATTAAAATTTGGAAATAGTTTAAAATATAATAAAATTTTTGCAAGTAAATCACCCCGTGGGAGTGTAACACCAACTGTGTGTAAATTCCAAATTTTTTATAACTATTTATTCTTTTGAACATGTATAATTGTCAACATAATCCGTATTCGATATAATAACTACAAAGGCCTGTCTTAATAATTTATTTATAACGGCCATTAACGCCACCTTGCTTGGTTTACCTTTAATTTTTAAACGTTCATATAATTCCCTACACGCGGTATTATATCGGATTGCCGACCAGGAGGCAATATAAAGTAGCGAGCGAAGTTCTGGATCGCCATGACGAGTAATGATTCCTTTAGTCTTAATTGATGTTCCCGACTGTTGATAGCTGGGACATACGCCAATGTATTTTGCGAATTTTTTAGCTGAATTAAAATACTCAAAACCACCAGTTGCCATTATAAGTTCAGTCGCAACTCATTTCCTATCCCTTTAATAGATGTCAGGTGATCCAGCTGTTTTGAAAATTCATTACGGGTTACGGCGACTATATCAAGATTCAATTCTTGTATTTGCTTTTCAATGAAAGCAATACTCTTTTTTAGAGCTTTGTTTGCCGTTTGGTCGACTTTTGGTAGCGCGAGAAATGATTCCTGAATATTTAAAAGCGTACGTAATTGCTTCTTAAATTGTCGAAGTAGAGTCCGTTTTTGCCGAAGTCTTTGAATGGCCAAGCTTGGAATCTTATAAATATCAGGTTTCATTTTTTCTTCATACATAGCAATTAACTTAGCATCCAGATTATCAGTTTTTGCGACACTTAGCATCATCTTGGCAAAGTGATTAATCTGTTTAGGATTTACCGTGGACACAGCTATATGTGCTTCTTGGAGCAAATAGAGCAAAAGAGTACTGTACGTTCCTGTAGTTTCCAGGACACATTGGTAATTGCCCTTATGAAGTGTGGTGATAAACTGTTTAATACCTTTACAATCGTTCTTAAAGATTTCCAAACGATAAGCGTTTTCTGTAGGGTAAGCAACCGTAAAACTGATTTTGCTTACATCAATTCCAATCCATTTCATAGCATTGATTTAATGTAAAATAACATCTATGAAACTATCGTCGTAAATGCGGATTTTAAGATCCATCGAACTATCCAGTTTTGAGATGAAAGAAAGCGTGTGACGAAACGTCCTGAACGGTGTCCTGCTACCAATGAGACAACTGTCTTAACCACACTTTCTTCAAATCTAATAAACATATTATGAGATTAAATCAAACATACGACGAGACACTAGGAATACAAAGGGATAAACAGCTTCAAGAGGCCTGCTACGCCACTCATTTACCGCGGGAAGCACGCTTTCTGTAATACGCGATATTTCTGTGGCAGAGATCTCCATTGCATACATTTCGCGTATAAACTCGCTTATCGCGCGCGTGCTCATTCCTTTGGCGTACATGCTCAACACGTGTCCCTCAAGCTGTTCAGTGATGATTAATTGTCTCTTAGGTACTACTTTAGGCTCGAACGTTCCCGATCTATCCCGGCCTGTTTCCAGCTCAAATGTTCCAGTGTTAAGGCCACGGACAGTCTTTTTGGTCTTGCCATTTCGACGGTTGCTATTGCCCGAAGCTTTCTCTTCGTTCAAGTGGTTTTCCAGTTCTCCATCCATCATCGATTCCAACAGATGCTTCATTAACGGCGCTAGGACGCCATCATTGGGAGATAAACTTTTACCTTCGTAAAGACCTTGCATGGCTTCTGCCTTGAAGCGTTCAAAGTCGAATGGGTCTTTTCTTTCATGACCGTGTCGTTTGAATAATTGAATATAAATAATCTTATTGAATTATTCCTCTGACACAGTTCATGTTACAGTCTCCACCCCGTGGTTAGCAGAATCATATTAAAATTTCAGTATTATCTTTCTAAACTTGTCCATTTATTTTAAAGTAACTGATTTGGTAACATTCAACCATATTCGATAAAAAATAGATCGGTCTTCTGTAACGACCTCTGCATCCGCCATCATTCCTGGTTTCAATTTGATTAGTGAATCTTGATCGGATCTGATTAGAGAAACTTTTGTTAAGAATACACTATCTCGAAGGGGGATATCGGATATGTAATCTACTTTACCTTTTAAATAGCCATATTCTTGATAGGGAAAACTTCTAACTTTTATATATACATCCTGCTTTACTCTAACCCTAGCTGAAGAACTTTGTGGGATTAGCATTTCTCCGTAGTAATCATCTTTAGCCGCATTTACGTAAAATAAAGGATCCCCTGATTTAATAAATTGGTTCTCTTGTAAAAAATTGCCATAAATTAAGTAACCTTCTGCCGGAGAGGACACAATGTATTGCTTTTTCCAATTCTCACCCTCGCTAATGAAACTATTGAGTGCTTGTGTGAATTTTTTTTGTTCTTCAGCTATCTCGTTATTGATCTCAAATAGTTCTTTTCCTTTGGCCAATTGGCTTCCTATATTTGATATAATATAGTTTTCTATTTGGGGCAAAGATTGTTTTTTCAATAAAAGAGCTGCTTCTTTTTGTTGAAGCTCCATTGGGCTTATGACTCTTTTTTCCGCTAGCACTTTATATTTATTAAATTCATTTTCAGCTAACTCTAATTCTCTTTTTTGTAAATCGTAGGTCTTTTTTATTTGTTGATTTTGCTGATTGAAGTTGGATAACTCACTATTGATTAGATTTTTTCTCTTTTCATAAATACCTCCGCTGTTGACCGCTTTGTAATTGATATAAGCCAAGTATAAATTTTGATAACTATTTTGTAGCTCGCCCAATTCCACTTCATTTGGAGGTAATATTTTATCCAAATCTAATTCAACAATATTATTATTGCGTAGATCTTTTAGATAATCAAGAATAATGGTGACCTGCTTATGATCTGCAATACTTTCCATATAAGCTATTTCTTCATTTTTATGTACCCAGGCGCCTTCTTTTTCTAGTATTTTGATTAAATTTCCATTTATCCGGCTCATCATAACCTTTGGTGCATTACTCGTATTGATTTTTAGGGTTGTATTTACTATTTCAGGATATTTTATGAAAAATGAAATCCCGATAATCATAAGGATAGTTATCAGTATAAAAGATATCCCCCTTTTTAATAACCATGATGGCGGTTTCGCGATAATCTCTTGTAAATCTTCTGAGTGTAATTCTTGTTCTTGAAACGTATACTTGGACATCATTAATTTCCCATTTCTAATTGATTTTTGACTAATTCAAAATATGTTCCTTTTAAAGCTGTTAGTTCTTTGTGTGTACCTTGTTCAACAATTTTACCTTTTTCAAGGACGACAATATTATCCGCATTTTTTACTGTGCTTAAACGATGAGCGACGACAACAACCGTTCGATCTTCAAAAAATTGATTTAGTTTTTCCACAATCACCTTTTCATTGTTTGCATCTAATGAATTGGTCGCTTCGTCTAAAAAAATATATTCAGGCTCTTTGTAAATAGCGCGTGCTATCATCAGACGTTGTTTTTGTCCTTGACTAATTCCTTTCCCAGCAGTTCCAATTTTAGTGGCAAGCCCGAAAGGTTCATCTGCAATAAATTCTCCCATGTTTGCAATATTGATTGCTTTTTGTATTTTTTCTGCATCAGGGTATTCTTCATTTACAGCAATGTTATTTTCAATGGTATCAGCAAAAACATAATTTTCCTGTAGAACTGATCCACAGCTATCTCTCCATACATTAAAGTTAATTTGATCTAGTTTTTTATCCCCAACTAATATATCGCCTTCTTCAGGTAGATAATACCTAAGAAGCAGTTTAAGAATTGTTGTTTTACCACTTCCACTGGCTCCTACAATAGCGGTAGTTTTGCCTTCGGGAAATGTTAAATTCAGTTTAGTAAAAATCGGATCGTTGCCTGCACCGTAATAACGAAAAGTAAGATTGCGTATTTCAATGGTTTTATCCTTTGGTAATTCTGTAAAATAGTCTTTTTTAATATCCTCCTCCTCTTCAGTTTCGTATATCTCATTTAGTCTTTCCAAACTTATTTTGGCATCTTGGTAAGACTGCATAAATTCAAGTAGTAGCTCGACAGGATTGCTGACCATGCCTACAATATATTGAATAGCCATCATACCTCCTAAAGTAACTTCTCCATCTATGACTGATTTGGCAGAAATATAAGTGATTAAAATACTTTTGGCTTGATTGATCGCCATCGAGCCAATGGATTGATACTGAGATAAGGCTAAACTTTCTACTCTAAAATTAAAGAGCTTAGCTTGTAAAGCTTCCCAACCCCATCGCTTTTGCTTTTGAGCATTGTTTAATTTGATATCGTGTATACTCTGAATCATTTCAACCATATAGGTTTGATTATCAGAAGAAATTTTAAAGCGTTTATGATCCAGCTCACGTCGATATTTCATAAATGCAAATATCCAAAGAGTATACAAGATCGTTGCTACTAAAAAAACTAAGAATATGCTTTTATTGTAAATAAGCAATAAGGTTCCAAAAATCAACATATTGATTAATGAGAACAAAGTATTGAGGGTACTTCCTGTTAAAAAACTTTCAATTCGCTGTTGATCAGACATGCGTTGTATAATATCCCCATGCGTTTTCAGGTCGAAAAAACTCATAGGGAGCTTCATAAGCTTAATCAATAAATCCGTTAAAATCGAAATATTAACTCGAGTGCTGATATGAAGCATGATCCATGATCGAATAAAAGATACAGATATGCTACCTATAAAAAGCATTAGCTGTGCAATCAGAATTAGGTTAATAAAACTTATATTTTTGGTATTGATTCCAATATCAACAACGGATTGAGTAAGAAATGGCGTTATCAAGGAAAGGACTGTACCTAAAACCATTCCCAATACCAACTGGATAAATAGTTTTTTGTATTTATAGAAATAGGTGAAAATTTTATTCCAACCTATTGACAAATTGGGATCTTCTTCATCTATTTGATAAAAATCCGGTCCAGGGCTGAGTATTAATGATAATCCAGCATGTAGCTCCTTGGTTGAAAACCAATTCTTTGCAAATTCTTTTTCGTCATAAGTAACTAATCCAAATGCAGGGTCGGATATATAGTATTTCTTGTCAATTATCTTATAAAGAACAACAAAGTGATTTTGATTCCAATGTAAAATACAGGGAAGTTCAATCTCTTGGAGCTGTTCTAAGGACAAACGAACACCATAGGTTCGAAAACCTAATTTCTCAGCCGCCTCAGAAATACCTAAGAGATTTACACCATTTTTTGTAGTTTGGCTCAGTTTTCGTATTTTATTAATTGATAATTGCTTGCCAAAATATTTGAATATAATACGAAGACAGGTGGCGCCACAGTCCATCTGATTTATTTGTTTATAATGTGGGAAGCGTTTTAACATTTAAAAATTAAATAAAATTTTAAGAACTTTAAAATAACAAAATAGTTCGATTTATTGTTACTTTAAATAGAGATCAGCGCATTTTAGGATTTTTTTTATTCTTAAATGTTTTTTAAATTAAAATGATATTTGCTTAAGATTTATATTCTAGTATAAGTTTTATTTAAAAAAAATAGTTGCATTTGTAATAAAAAGCCTGATTTTCATAATTAAACCTCATGTTGTGCCGTCGCAAAAAACAGACCTTACTTAAGAGGTAAACTAGAAGAAGTCGAATCCATAATAAAAGCTAATCAAAGATAAAAATGAGAAGGCTACTGCAACTTATATCCACTTTTTCGTTAATAATTATTATGTTATTATCAGCGGGCGAATAAGACTAATTCCTTTTCATGTCTACTAAATAACTGAAAAAAATAAAATAGGCAACAGGGTTGCAATGGAATTCCTGTCGCCTACACATTAAATTGCTAAAAGAATTAACTAGCTACAGCAAATAATTGATAAACCTGGGTCTTCAGCTGAAGCTAATGCAGCAGCAGGCGTTGGTGTTGGTGTTGGTGTTGTCGGTTTTGGTGTCGGTGTTGGCGTTGGTGTTGGCGCAGGAGTTTGATTAGTAACACAGATAAATGAACCGGCATTACCACCATTGATCATTTTTAATTCCTCTGAAGTCAACTCAGAATTCAATTTTGAGATTACTTTCTCATTCAGTTTTAACTTTTTCTTTTCCATTGTAATTAAATTTTTATAATTGTCATATCAATATAGAAATAAATGTTGTAAAAATAAATTAAAATATAAAAAAATATAATAATCTGAGAGGCGATAATTTACTGTTGGCCAAAGATATGAAAGTAAATAATTTTGGTTTAAAAAAAATTATATCGAATATATCAAAAGAACATAAGCACTGCGAATATATCCAATGACGTCTATATTCGTGGTGCTTACTTTCTTTTTGTATAAAATATTTTTCAATCCTATCTAAGATTTTATTAATAACAATTATTTGGAAAAAATATATCGTTAATTTATGCTGAATATTTAATTTTTTAATAAGTTGGTGACATCATTTTTTAATTTTAAATTTTAAAAAATAGGAATTGCGTGAGTAAGCTTCCGATCCGTAGTACACTTAACTGTTTTTTTTAGCACTAGTACAGCAAGATTTTTAAGTTGATGCAAACAATACTGAAAAAGCATTTCAAAATCCTTTTGACTAATATTGGCATTTTGGATATTCTTCTGAACTCATCTAAATTTCTTCAATCTGATTTTTATCTTGATTAGCAATTATTCTTTGAAGAGAATATTGTTTTGACTTAATTATTATGATCTCAATCTTTCTAACGAATAACTTTCTCCCATTGGGAAGCGTCAGGTTTTTCATCTAACCAAATGATGACGAATGGAATTTTGCACATAGATATATAGATTATTAAATTTCCACACAACATAATACCTGTGAAATGGCGGGGTAATGGAGAAATTCAAAGTTTCTCCTTTTTTTTGGAAGTCTATTTTTTAAAATGGGAAGCACTGCTCCGTTCAGCACTTCCCCAAAATCTTATGACATACCTTGTATTATTATTTTGTACTTATGAAAGTAAAAGTTTGCGGAGTACATAATGTCCTCACAACAGTTTGCTTCAATGGGGCTGGCTGAGTATTAATCTTTCCTTCCAATCCGTCCATATCCACGGCAACCCTATTGTCCAATAGCTTCGCATAATGCTGTGTGGTCTTAATATCCGTATGTCCAAGCATCTTAGAGGCTGTTTCAATAGGTACACTATTGGCAAGCGTGACGGAAGTCGCGAAGGTATGGCGTGATTTGTGGGAGGTCAGTTCTTTGGTGATCTCGCACAGATCATCGATTTCCATGAGATAACTATTCATTTTCTGGTTACTCAGCACAGGAAGTACCATATCCTTTGACACACACGGTGGATAGTCACGATAACGTTCAATAATTTCAAGTGCCTTGGGTAATATCGGAATATTTGATGATGTTTCAGTCTTCTCCCTGCAGGTGAAGCCCCAGAGCTTTCTGTCCACACCCTCGGCGATATCAGTCCATTTTAGTTTCTTTACATCCGCATACGACAGATCAGTATAACAACAGAAGACAAAGATATCTCGGACATGCGCCAGCCGTGGTATCTTGAACAGCTTTTCTTCTATCCTACGAAGTTCTGCATCTGTTAAAAACTCCTTTTCTTTGGCCTTTGCCTTGACCTTGTAGAAGGCAAACGGATCATCGGTGATCCAACGATGCGCAATACAGATCTTGATAATCTTGCGAAGATGTTTCATGTACTTTTCTGCCGATACAGCTGAACAACCCATTTTGGCTCGCAGAAAGAATTCGTATCCTGCTACAAAACCATGATCAATCTTTCTCGTATCAATATCTGGCAGTCTAAATTCTTTTTCTAGATATACGCCAACATATGAAAAAGAGGTCTTATACCCTTTAAGTGTATTGGATTTAAATCCATTGCCTAGAAGGGATTCCATCTGCTCGTTGTGCGCCTTGAACACATCCAAGAAATTTTTGCGTTTGATACCCTTTCCCTGAAATCTAAGTTTAAGGGCCTCTGCGGTAATTTCTTCTCATGCAGCTATCATAGTCGTATGGAGCGTACTTATTTTACTGACGAGCGTATCAAGATAACTGTTGAGGGTCTTGACTGCTTCTGTTGTGCCTTTTACACGGTTGGCTTTAGAATTCCATTTAGCAGCATCGCATTCTCGTCCTGTGGACACTTCTTTTGGGATATCTTCGACGGTAATCCGCATGTAGATTGGCTTGGGGCCACTAACATAATTTTTTGGTTTCCTCAAGTAGAAGAGCAAGGAATAATTCGTACTCATGACAACATCATTTAAGTGAAACAAATGTAGCCTTGCAACTAAAACAGATCAAGATGTTAAATCTATTTCAGTGAGTAAGTAAACTCTAGAAAATGACTCACTTTTCTCTTGGGAATTCGTGAAAGTTTTGTAGATACTGAAAAACAAAAAAACCTACAAATGTTTAATTTGTAGGTTTTTGTATGTTTTGACTTTTAGATGTGTAGCCCGTAGGGGAATCGAACCCCTGTTTCAAGAATGAAAATCTTGCGTCCTAACCCCTAGACGAACGGGCCTTTTTATGCAACTCCAATAACATTGTTGTTTTTGGAGTTGCAAATATAGACCTTAAAATCAGTATTCCAAAAATAATTTTAAATATTTTTTAAATAAGGTCGAAACCGATATCTCTTCTGAAGTATTTACCTTCAAAATATATCCTTCCGGCATCTGCAGTTGCCTGCTGAAGGGCTTCGAACAGCGAATCTTGCAATGTGGTAACAGCAATTACACGTCCACCTGCAGTAACAATCTTACCATCTACTTCTTTCGTACCTGCTTGAAATACGATGGATTCTTTGACATTTTCAATATTGGCGATCTCTTTTCCCGACTCATAATCTCCAGGATAACCTCCCGCAACCAACATGACAGTTACGGCAGTTTTAGGAGATACCGTATAGGAACGTTGCTCCAGATTACCCTGTGCAACACCTTCCAGCAAATCTAACAGATCCGATTCAATACGCGGCAATACAGATTCAGTCTCTGGATCTCCCATACGAACATTATACTCGATGACATAAGGCTCTCCTTCCACATTCATCAAACCAATGAAAATAAATCCTTTATATGGAATGCCATCTTTTTTAAGTCCTTCAACTGTCGGCCGGATAATACGCTCTTCTACTTTATTCAAAAATGTCTCATCTGCAAAAGGAACCGGAGATATCGATCCCATGCCCCCCGTATTTAGGCCTGTATCGCCTTCTCCAATACGTTTATAATCTTTTGCAGAAGGAAGTACTTTATATGAATTACCATCTGTCAAAACAAAAACAGACAATTCAATTCCTTTTAAAAATTCTTCAACAACCACAACCCGGCTAGCTTCTCCGAATTTTGAGTCTGCGATCATCGCTTTTAGCTCCGCTTTGGCATCTTCCAGCGTCTCACAGATCAATACTCCTTTGCCTGCTGCTAAACCATCAGCCTTAAGCACAATCGGCAATTTTTGCGTTTCAAGGTAAGTCAATCCATCTTCCAATGATGTTGCATCAAACGATCTTGAAGCGGCAGTAGGTACCCCATGGCGATCCATAAACTGCTTTGAAAAATCTTTTGAGCCCTCCAATTGAGCGCCCTCTTGCTGCGGCCCTATTACCGGGATATTTTTTAAATCTTCCCGATTTAAAAAATAATCATGAATACCTTTTACCAAAGGCTCTTCGGGACCGACGAGCACCATTTGCACATTATTCTCCAAAACAAAGGAAGCAATAGCAGCAAAGTCGGTAACTTTAATATTTACATTCTGACCATACGCACCTGTTCCAGCATTTCCTGGAGCAATAAACAATTGATCTAAACGTGGACTTTTCGACAACTTATAGGCGAAGGCAGATTCACGACCTCCTGAACCGATTATTAGGATATTCATAACACAAAGATATTTTTTTTATGCTAATTTTAAGGTATCAGATCGTTTAAAATGAGACTAATATTTTGATTTATAAATTGATTAAAGGAAAAATATTTTCTAATTTTCATAAAACATTAGTCATATGTACGCTAAATTACTGCTGTTAGTAAACTGCCTGTTATTCGCTTTGCTGGCGTCGGCCCAGATCGATCAGACCTTGCAGAAACTGGATACTTACCATGAACGGCACATCAAGGAAAAGATTTATCTCCATTTGGACAAAAATGATTATTCGGCTGGCGAAACCATGTGGTTTAAACTTTACTGTACCACCGCCCCTTTTAATTATTTGAGCAACATCAGTAAAATTGCTAATGTAGAATTGATTTCTCCCACCAATAAGATCATTAAGAGTATCAAAATTCCTATTACACTCGGTCTAAGTATAGGCGACTTCAATCTGCCGGACACTTTGGAAGAAGGCTCCTACCGCGTTAGATCATTTACCCGATGGATGCAAAATGACTCTGTAGCCAATTTCTATGAACGCGTCGTCCCCATTACAAATGGTCGATCTGATCATATCATAACGAAAAGTGAACTGGTCAAAAACGGAACAGAAAACATGTTCCAGATTAATCTGAAAACCATTCAGGGAGCCCCGCTGATTAATAACAACATCAGTTATACCCTACAACCGAACAACAATAAAGAGAAATCCGGCCGACTGAAATCAAACGATAATGGAACAATAGCGCTGGAATTGAAAGATGATTTTAAAGGCGGGACACTGTCTTTACAATTTCTTTCGCTGGATAAAAGACGTATTCTAAAAAGTTTTGTCATCCCGGATCCAAACAACCAAAATAGCATCCAAATTTTCCCCGAAAGTGGCGAACTAGTCAACAACATATTATCCAAAACTGGGTTCAAAATCCTTAGCCCTAATGGTTTAGGAAAAAAAGCAAAAATAAAAGTTGTGGAGGAAAATCAAACAACAGTTGCCGATTTTGAAACAAATTCACTGGGAATGGGAAGTATCCCGCTCGTCTTACAGACAGGAAAAAAATACGTCGCTACAGCCCTCTTCGAAGATGGATCGTCAACAAGTGCGTCATTACCGCCTGTACAGAATTCCGGATATGTTCTAACCGTAAATTCGGTACTAAAGGATAAGATTGCAGCGCAACTTTCCGCTACTGCAGACTTGGTCAATGGCAAAGATATTTATCTAATAGCCCAATACAATGGCCTTGTACTTCATGCCGCCAAGCAGAAACTAAACGGAGCGGAGATCCTATTCAATATTCCCAAAAAAAACCTGCCATCCGGAGTTTTACAGTTGTCCATCTTAACAGACCAAATGATTCCTATTGTGGAAAGACTCGTGTTTAACTACAATACGACATCGACTTTACTTCCTGTCTCCGTAGAACTCAACAAACCCAGCTTCACAACACGCGATAAAGTGATCGCAAATCTTTCCGTTAACTATGAAGATAGTGACACCACGAGGTTTGCTGCGCTCTCTGCATCAGTGGTAAACCTCAGTAAGGTTGATTCTACGACAGACCGCTATTATTCATCTATTGTCTCGGAGCTTCTATTGAAATCTGATCTTCGCGGCTTTATTGAACGTCCCAATTATTACTTTGCGGATTTAACAAACATCAGACTGACAGAACTGGACAATCTCATGCTGATTCAAGGTTGGCGCAAGTTGGACTGGAAGAATTATACAAGTACAGCAACCCCTGGGTTCCCTCCTGAAAAAGGACTTACCATAGCTGGGACCATCAAGAAAACGGCCCGCAAGGCTGTCGTTCCAAATGCCAAAGTAACAATTATACCGACGAGCAACATGTTGCTGAGTATAGATACACTGACCGATAATAATGGCCGATTTTCATTTGACGAACTTTTATTTGCAGACAGTGTCAAGTTTATTGTGACAGGTGATGGCCCTAAAGAGAAAAAAAGAGTTGATATTGTTATCGACAACCCGCTCACCCCACCACCTAATGCAAGTAAAGATCAACCCTTGTTGCTTAACGACATCAATACCACCTTGCTTACACAACTGAAAAATAGTCAACAGTTTCTTGGCGAATTGGAAGCGGCTGGTATTATAGAAAAAAGTATCCGATTGGAAGAGGTACAGGTCAACAGGGTAAGAACAACTAAAGCCGACAAAAACTCCAGAAACCTCAATGGGCCAGGAAACGCCGATCAAGTCATCTCTGCAGACGAATTATCCGGCTGTGCTACATTTGCTCAATGCCTCAATGGACGGCTAAATGGTGTTATTTTTCGAAATGGTATCCCTTATAGCACAAGATCGATGAATAGTCCGATGCAAGTTGTTCTCGATGGAATGTATATTGAACCCGAACAAATAGATATGATCAACACGGCCGACATTGCGAGTGTTGAAGTCTTGCGTAGTATTGGAAACACGGCAATTTATGGCATGTATGGGGGCAACGGTGTTATCGTGATTACCAGTAAATCGGGAGATGCCATCTCCTCATCGTATACCCCTACAGGAATTCTAACGATCACGCCAAAAGGGCTATATGTCCCCCGAACCTTTTTCAAACCTCAATACGATGCAACAATCCAAAATAAGCTTACACGCGACCTAAGGACAACAATCGCCTGGGAACCGAATCTGATCACGCCAAAAGATGGGAAAACACATTTCGAATTCTTCACTTCTGACGAACCCGGAACCTACAAACTAACCGTTGAGGGAATAAGTATGGATGGCAAAATTGCTCATCTCGAATATTTAATAGCCGTAAAACCACAATAGCAGAGCAAACAAATCGTTAAATTTAGAAACAAGGTTATGGAACATATTAAAACCAAAATAGAAGATCATATTTTAAGCATTTTCCTCGACAGGGGAAAATCAAACGCCATAGACACACAGCTATTGAAGGAACTGATAGATACCTTGGAATCTTCCCAGCAAAATGAAGCTATTTATGGTGCAATATTGATTGGCAAGGAAAACTTCTTTAGCGCAGGACTTGATCTAATTACCCTATTCCAATATGATGAAGAACAAATTCGGGAATTCTGGAATTTATTTCTGGAAGCGACATCGCTACTCGCCGCTTTTCCAAAACCAATAGTTGCGGCAATATCTGGTCATAGCCCCGCTGGGGGCTGCGTACTGGCGCTCTGCTGCGATTATCGGATTATGGCCGAAGGGAATTTTGTGATTGGTCTTAACGAGATTCCTGTCGGACTAATCGTCCCTGAAAGTATATTTCAGCTTTATGCGTTTTGGATCGGAAAACGGAATGCGTATCAGAATTTGCTCGAAGGTAAATTGCTTTCTCCTGTAGAAGCAAAAACACAGGGTCTTATTGATGACATTGTTCCCGCTAATATACTCTTCAATACCGCAGCAAAAAAATTAAAACAGATCACGCAGTTCAACCAAAAGACATGGCAGACATCCAAATTGAACTTCCGAAAGGAAATAATCCTTAAATTGCGCGAGAATAGAGAAGAGACAATCCAGCACATCCTCGAACAATGGTGGCTTCCGTCAACGCGCTCTATTTTAAAGTCAATCATTGAAAACTTGACTTCTAAGAAGTAATACTAAACAAAATCATCATGAGAAATCTCTTTTTCTTTATTCTTATTTGTCTCACTGCAAGCACGATCTCCTGCAGAAATAGTAAAAAAGAAGATAAGGCTGTAAAAATCGTGCAGGATTCAATTCCTGTAGATACCATACAAAAACGTGACACGACTGAAAAGGACGTAAAGAAAGAGAGCTCCGAAACACTGGAGGAAGTACTGGAGAAACTTGCCAAGGCCTATTCGGAACAGGACAGTAAAACAATAAATACCTACATACATCCCAAATTGGGAATTTATATGATCTACCGTCCCGGCGCACTTGACTCTTATGTACACCAAAACAGTTTTAATTTTTCTAAACCTGTGCCAGAATATCATTCTTATGAAAAGTTAACGTACAAGGGCCCTTTGAAGTCCGGAAAACTACCTATTTTTGATTGTGGTACGATGAAGTGGGATAAATCCGGATTCTATTATGATAAAAAATCCCGCCCGAATGAACTATCTCAGACGGCAAAGTTCATGAATGAAATTCTTGATGCCAAAATTAGTAATACTGAATTACAGCGACTAAGAAATATAGAATCCAGAAGTTATAGAGCCATTATGACCTCCAATGAGCATGAGGAACCCTTTGTTTTTCATGTGACAAAAGAGGGAGAAAAATGGTATATTACAGTCATAGACCGCGCTTATGCCGGATGTGACGCATAGTATTTTGTAAATTTTAACCAAACTTAACGATAATGAAAAATTTAGATAAGGACATACAAAAGAAAATCGAAGATTGGTTAACCCCAAGTTATGATGAAGGAACTCGAAAAGCAGTTCAGGATTTAATCGACAATAATGAGGAGACGGAACTTACGGATTCTTTTTACAAGGATCTTGAATTTGGAACCGGAGGTTTAAGAGGCATTATGGGCGTTGGCTCTAATCGTATGAATAAGTATACGATCGGCAAAGCAACTCAAGGATTAGCCAACTATCTAAAGAAACAGTTCCCAGATCAGGAGATTAAAGTAGCGGTATCTTATGACAGCCGTAACAATTCGCAGGCTTTTGGCCAGCTGGTTGCCAACGTGTTTGCAGCCAACGGCATCAAGGTACATCTGTTCACGGCATTGCGCCCGACCCCAATGCTGTCGTTCGCCATCCGCCATTTCGGCTGTCAAAGTGGTGTTATGCTAACGGCTTCGCACAACCCAAAGGAATACAATGGTTATAAGGCTTATTGGAATGATGGATGCCAGCTGACAGCCCCACATGATAACAATGTAATCGATGAAGTAAACGCAATCAATGCTGTGAACGACATTAAATTTGAAGGGAACACACACAATATCATTCCCGTCGGCGATGAAATTGATCAGCTCTATATCGATGCCAATAAAAAATTAAGTATTCATCCTGAAGCGGTACTCGCTCAAAAAAACTTGAAAATTGTTTTTTCGCCGATACATGGAACTGGAATTACCATTGTCCCTAAAATGCTGGAGGCCTGGGGATTTGAACATGTTTCAGTCGTTGCTGAACAAGCCACACCTGATGGCAACTTTCCAACGGTAATCTATCCAAACCCCGAAGAGGAAGATGCGATGGCCTTAGCAAAGAAAAAAGGAGAAGAAATTGATGCAGATCTTGTATTAGCAACAGACCCTGATGCCGATCGTGTAGGTATTGCCGTAAAAAATAATAAGGGCGAGTTCCAACTGCTCAATGGTAATCAGATCGGCAGTTTATTGGTATACTACGTCCTCAGTGCAAAAAGTGAACTAAAACAACTCGGATCGAATCCATATATTGTAAAAACCATCGTCACCAGCAACTTACAAGCCGATATCGCAGATCATTATGGTGTAAAACACTATGAAACCCTTACTGGCTTCAAAT
This sequence comes from Sphingobacterium sp. UBA2480, assembly GCF_002341965.1. NCBI lineage: Bacteria > Pseudomonadati > Bacteroidota > Sphingobacteriia > Sphingobacteriales > Sphingobacteriaceae > Sphingobacterium > Sphingobacterium sp. UBA2480. The sequence goes on from NZ_DDPA01000008.1 coordinate 279,978, forward strand.
ATATCGGTGAATTGATTACCAATTTAGGTGATTCAGCACAATATCTGGTGGGCGGAGAAGAAAGTTATGGTTTCTTAGTAGGCGATTTAGTGCGTGACAAGGACGCTCCAAACTCTTGTGCTTTCCTAGCCGAAATGACCGCCTATTTCAAAACAAAAGGAAAAACAGTTTACGAAGTCCTGTTAGATATCTACAAAGAATTTGGCTGTTATCAAGAAAAGCTCATTTCTCTTACAAAAAAAGGAAAAGCTGGTGCCGAAGAAATTCAAGCCATGATGAATGGCCTACGTCACAATCTACCAACGATACTGGGAGGAATAAAAGTCAAAGAAATCAGGGACTACCAACTTTCCCAAACCACAGATATGAGTACAGGGGAGCGAAGAGCAATCTCGTTACCAAAGTCTGATGTGTTGCAATTTATTACAGTAGATGGCGATGTGATCTCTGCCAGACCCTCAGGAACAGAACCCAAGATTAAATTTTACTGTTCTGTAAAAGAAAACTTAACGGATACGGCAGATTATGTCGATGTGCAAACTGTTTTGGAAGAGAAGGTTGACCGTATGATGAAAGATATTGTAGGCTAATGGAAAAGTGGAAACTATTATCCTCTGCATATATCTGTAAAGAGCCTTGGGCCACGCTGCGCAGAGATACTTGTGAGCTTCCGGATGGACGGATCAATGATCATTATTACGTACTGGAGTATCCAGATTGGGTCAATATGATCGGAATCACTGAGCAGAACGAGCTTTTGGTCATTAAGCAATACCGCCATGGAGCCGGCATTATTGCATTGGAGATTCCCGCAGGGACAACAGAAGCGGGAGAAGATCCTAAAAATGCCGCTGTGCGTGAAATGCTTGAAGAAACAGGCTATCAATTTGATCAGATTGAAGAGATCGCCGCACTTTATGCCAATCCGGCGACAAGTGGCAATATCACTTATACTTATCTGATGACAGGCGGCAAAAAAGTTCAGGAACAGGCATTGGATGAACATGAGGAAATCGATGTCTATCGTATACCGCTTGAAGAAGCGAAAAGGATGCTACTGGACAACAAATTCAACCAGGCACTCCATGCGAGTGCGCTATTTTATGCTTTTAATAAATTAGGCTTGTTATAAAACAAGCCTAATTTTATTCTGTTTTTTTCACTCATACTTTTAATTTTCACTAGCAGGCTGATTTTTGTACCTTTGCGTCATGGCAAGAGAAATTTTTGAAACCAAACGAAAGGCCCTGAAAATAAATCTAAACCCAGAGATTTATGGAACCTTTGCAGAAATCGGTGCTGGACAGGAAGTCGCACGTAACTTTTTCAACGCAGGAGCAGCATCAGGCACAATTGCTAAAACAATGTCGGCTTACGACATGGCTTTCAGTGATGCGATTTATGGTGAAGAGGCTGATGGTCGTTACGTCAGCAGAACACGTTTAAAGAAAATGCTCTCCCATGAATTCGATCTTCTTACCCAACGGCTTCATGGCGATAAATACTGCAACAAAAAATTCTTTGCCTTTGCAGATACCGTAACAACGCTCAATTTCACGAAGACAAATGAACCTCATGGCTGGATCGGACTTCGCTTCCAGCATGAAGTGGGAGGCCCTACAAATGATATTATTGTCCATGTAAGACTGCTAGACAGCGACAACCAATTACAACAAAAAGTTTTAGGTATCATTGGTGTTAACCTGTTATTTGCAGCTTATTATTATACAGACAATGTGCAGACCATGATCGAATCATTGGTCGATAACCTTTCTGTTGGTTCCGTTGAGATTGACCTAGTTAAATTAAACGGACCGCTGTTTGAAAACGTCAACCAACGTCTCATCAACTTATACCTGATCGCAAAGGGATTTGCTAAAGCCGCAATATTCCAGCCTGATGGCAAAGCAGTACAAATCAAAGATTATCTGTACAAAAAGAACATTATTTTACTTCGTACCAAATACCGTCAGAAATCCCTTCCAAACTTTGATCTCTTCAATCTTGCCGTTGAACAGTTCAAAAAAAATACGGGTGCAACTGACGCAGACACCATTGTATTAATTGAGGTGCTGATGGGAAATGTCCTGGAAGACACGCATGAAATTACAGGTGAGGACCTTCAGGAATTTGCTTCTAGAGCTGACGAATTATGTGCAACAGGCAATAATATTATCGTTAGCAACTTTAGAAGAAATAATCATTTAGCAGAGTTTATAAGCAACTTTAAGCCCAAAAACATTGGAATTGCAACCAACGTTTACAATTTAAAGAACATTTTCAATTCAGATAATTATAATAAAGAGCTATACACAAATGAACTCCTTTCCTATATCTCTGGAATGTTCAACAAAAATGTGAAACTCTATGCATATCCTTATCTCTTGAAAAAAGAAAATAAGATTATTACGACGCACAATATGCCCGTTTCTGAAGAAGCCAAACCTTTGTTTGAATTCTTAATTAAAAACGGCTATATCATCGATATTGAAAATTACGACGAGAAATTTGTAAAAACCGTATAAGCAAATCGTCTGCAAAATTTAAATTCATTATCTAGCCCAATTTTCTTAAATTGGGCTATCTTTATTTTTATGCCTTATGACGCAAGAAAATGTAATCCTGGTTGACAGCAATGACAATATGATTGGTAGCATGGAGAAATATGAAGCCCATGAAAAAGGGCTATTGCACCGTGCTTTTAGTGTATTTTTGTTCAATGATCAAGATGAATTACTGCTGCAACAAAGAGCTTTAAGTAAATACCACTGTGGCGGACTTTGGACCAATAGCTGTTGCTCGCATCAGCGTCTGGGAGAAACTAACGTAGAGGCCGCCAAAAGGCGCTTAATGGAAGAACTGGGCATTACAGCAATGGACCTTCAAGATACCTTCTCGTTCGTTTATAAGGCTCAATTTGACAACGGACTTACGGAGCATGAATTCGATTATGTCTTATTTGGAAAATTTAATGGAACTCCAGAATTTAACGAAGAAGAAGTTGCCGAAACAAAATACTTGAATCGGCAGGAAATTCAAGATGCAATACAACAGGCACCCCAGCAGTTTACGCCCTGGTTCAAACTCATCTATGAACGTGCTTTTGATACGTATTTCAGTATATATAAAAACAAATTATAACGGTCATATACCATACAAAAAAGATCCTGCCTTTTAAAAAGCAGGATCTTTTTTCTTTCGTTTGGTGAAGCACTATAAGAATTTTTTATAGATGGAATAAAGAATCTTAAGGTCATTCTCTCCCATGAACGCTGTATTTACGTCCTGCTGAATGTAGTGAATCTTAAATGCTTTTATTGCTGCATCCAGGTTACTCACATCGTATCCGATGATACGTAATGCCATTTTCGGATTAAAGTCTGCTGGAGGCGTCTCTAAATAGTCCTCATACCAAAAACCGAATCCTTGATCAGCCAGTTTTTTCCAAGGAAAACGTGATGGATCGTTTTTTCGAGTTGGTGCCAGATCCATATGTCCAATAAAATTTGCCTGCGGAATTCTATAAGTCGTTTTTAAATAGGCCAGCAACTGCGTCAAGGCATTTATCTGTGCATCAGTCCAAGGGTCAGTGGTCCCATTATTGTCTAGCTCAATGCCAATAGAAGAAGAATTGAGGTCCGTATCATTGCCCCATTTCCCCAACCCTGCATGATGCGCACGATAGAGGTCATTGACCATCTGCACTACTTTCCCATCCCGACCGACCACATAATGGGAGCTTACACCTGCTTTCGCGGAATGAAATGTACGGATGGTCTGTCCCAAGGAATCCTGTGCTGTATGATGAATAACAACAAAATTGGGCTTACGGATACCGAAATTAATCGAGGCGATCCATTGTTGATCTTTGACATTCACCTTCTCCAATTGACCGGTAACAGGCGATTGTTTATAGAGTTTTGACAATTCTTTTGCTTGCTTCTTATATACCCTTTCAGTCTTTGCGTATTTCCCCCCCGCACAGGAAGCCAATAATGCCGTTGCGACACAAAGATTGATGGAAAATTTTAGTATCTTCATATTGAAATGTTTCAGCACAAACTAAGGCAAATTTGCCAATAAAAACAAATTAATTAAGTCCATCTTATTGTCCGGGATATTTTCCAAACGCTCTTTTCTCATGCATATATGGGACAATGTTGGTTGTTAAACTGGGACAATACAGTGTTAAAAAAGCCCAAACCAATGTTTGAGCTTTTCCCTATCAACTATGCATTTCTTCTTTATAGTATAATTACGTTTTTATTATTTTAGTGCGCTGACGTTTAATTTTGTCAAAAAACCTTTTAGCTCGTCCAGGCTATACCCATTTCCCCGAAGGGTAATTAAATAGCGATCTTTCTCGAGATAACTTATTTCGGAACTTTTCGCCGTTGAGCCTTCCACTCCTTTGCTATCCGTTGTTTTTGCCCGTTTGCCTTCAAACTCGCCAGTTTTTTCTATTTCAGTATCTGTAATTTTCTCTGAATCTACCATGAAGCCCATTTGCGCTAAGCCCACGATTGCCGAAGCTGTCTCGCCCGCCCCATCAATAATATTGACTTTAATTTCCTTTTGGTTATCTACAGTATATGTCGCCTCTCCAGATACAACCTCTGCCCCATACATGGATCCGCCAGAATAGGAAGTTCTTTTTAAACCATCTAAGCTTTCCGGTAAAAAAGCCTTCAACTCTTCCGAACTTAATGGTTTTTCGGATTTAAGTTTGGCTTGAAGGTCTTCCAATTTTTTTGCTCCATCACTCAGGTTATCCAAGTTGGATACTCCTTTAACTACATCCGAAATCCCAGCCTCTTTCTCCTTAGCATCTTCACTCCCTTCACTGGATTTACTGTTGCCGCAGCTCGCGACCAAAAGGCCCAGTCCTAAGAGAACAGGCATTACTTTCCATTGTCTTTTCATGATTATCAGTTTTAATTAAAACGCCAAAAAGAACAAAATAATATAATTAATCTAAATTTTAAAATCTGTTTGTATACGATCCTTCGACGGTAAAGTTTAACCAGAGTACCGTTCTATTTTTCTTTTACCCATGCACCTGAACAGATTGCACAAAAAAAGGCCTCTATACGAATATAGAGGCCTTCATTATAGCAACCGAGACTATGCTTCGGCGTACTCTTCAATTGATGGACACGAACAAATCAATGTACGGTCACCTTGAGAGTCGTTTACACGTCCTACCGAAGGCCAGAATTTACGTTCTCTTACATACTCCAATGGGTATGCGGCTGTTTGACGGCTGTAGGGTCTGTCCCACTCATCTGCGGTTACAACCGAAGCGGTATGTGGTGCATGTTTCAGTACATTGTTAGCTTGATCTACCTCTCCTGCTTCAACCGCTGCGATCTCTTCACGGATAGCAACTAATGCATCACAGAAACGATCCAATTCAGCCTTAGACTCTGATTCAGTAGGCTCAACCATCAATGTTCCTGCAACAGGGAAAGAAACAGTGGGTGCGTGGAAACCATAATCCATCAAACGTTTTGCAATATCTGCAACCTCGATACCAAAGTTTTTGAATCCACGGCAATCTAAGATCATTTCGTGTGCACAACGTCCGTTAGTACCTGAATAAAGTACAGGATATGCATTTTCTAAACGCGCTTTAATATAGTTTGCATTTAATATTGCTGTTCTTGTCGCATTTGTCAAACCTTCACCACCCATCATTGAAATATAGGCATGGGAAATAAGCAAGATTGATGCTGAACCAAATGGAGCTGCAGAAACGGCAGAGATGCCCTCTTCACCAGAAGTAGAAACCACTTCGTGGTTAGGTAAGAAAGGAACCAAGTGTTTTGCAACACCGATAGGCCCCATACCTGGACCTCCTCCACCGTGAGGAATACAGAATGTTTTATGGAGGTTCAAGTGACAAACATCAGCGCCAATATGGCCTGGGCTTGTCAATCCAACCTGTGCATTCATGTTCGCACCGTCCATGTAAACCTGACCACCATTTGCATGAACAATTTCACAGACTTCAATAATAGACTCTTCAAATACACCGTGTGTAGAAGGATAAGTCACCATCAGTGAGTTCAAGTTTGCAGCATGTTCAGTCGCTTTTGCTCTTAAATCTGGAATATCGATATTTCCCAATTCATCACATTTCACAACAACCACTTTCAATCCAGCCATAGAAGCAGAAGCAGGGTTCGTTCCGTGTGCAGAAGCAGGAATCAAACAGATATTACGTCCGTGATCACCACGGCTTTCATGGTAAGCGCGAATAACCATCAGACCAGCATACTCACCTTGTGCTCCTGAGTTTGGTTGGAAGCTCATTTTTGCAAAACCAGTAATCTCCGACAACCAATCGTTCAATTCTCCAATCATTTGCATATATCCAGAAGTTTGATCTGCAGGAGCAAATGGATGCAAACCGCCAAATCTCGCCCAAGTAACTGGTACCATTTCTGCTGTAGCATTCAATTTCATCGTACATGACCCCAATGGAATCATCGAGTGGCAAAGCGATAAATCTTTTGCTTCCAAAGATTTGATATAGCGCAACATCTCATGTTCAGAATGATAGCTATTAAAGTTTGGATGTGTTAAGTAGGCAGAAGTACGTACTAAATCGGCAGGAATTGAAGAACCTAAATTCTCTTCCAATGCATCGAAATCTACGTCATTCAATGTTTTACCTTGAATTTTAGCAAATACTTTGACAATTGTCTTGATATCTTCGTATGTCGTTGTTTCGTCGATAGCAATTGAAACTTCCGAACCATTGTAATAGAAGTTTAATTCGTTATTTAATGCTTCAGATTTCAAAGCACCAGCATGACCACCTAAGTCTACACGTAGTGTGTCAAAATAAGCTGCATTCAATTGCGTATAACCCAATGATTGTATTGCTTGATCCAACAGGCTAGCCAATGCATTGATACGTGAGGCTATATTTTTGATTCCTTCAGGGCCATGGTATACGGCATAGAAAGAAGCCATAATCGCTAAAAGAGCTTGTGCAGTACAAATATTAGAAGAAGCTTTATCACGGCGGATATGCTGTTCACGAGTCTGCAAAGCCATACGCAATGCATACTTTCCATTTGAATCGGAAGTAACACCGATGATACGACCAGGGATATTACGTTTAAAGCTGTCGCGTGTCGCAAAATAGGCTGCATGAGGACCACCAAAGCCCATCGGTACACCAAAACGTTGGGAATTACCAACAACAACATCTGCACCCCATTCTCCCGGAGGCGTTAATAATGCTAAGCTCATCAAATCTGCCGCCGCACACACGGTAATATGCTTACTGTGAGCTGTAGCCGCAAATGATTTATAATCGACAATGGAGCCATCAGCAGCAGGATATTGAACAAATGCAGCAAATACATCGTCTGTTAATTCTGATTCAGCAATAGCCGCAATTTTAAGCTCGATACCAAAAGACAAAGCACGGGTCTTCAATACATCAATCGTCTGCGCATAGGCATTGTTCGACACCAAGAAAACATTAGCATCTTTATTTTTCCGAGCTGAATAAAGCATAAACATGGCTTCAGCTGCAGCCGTAGCTTCATCCAACAAAGAGGCATTGGCAATTTCTAAACCTGTGAAATCACAAATTACAGTCTGGAAGTTCAATAAAGCTTGTAACCTACCTTGTGCAATCTCCGCCTGATAAGGCGTATACTGCGTATACCATCCTGGGTTTTCAAATACATTGCGTTGAATGACGCCCGGAAGGATTACATCGTAGTAACCTTGACCAATAAAAGATTTAAAAACTTTATTTTTCTCAGCGATTTCCGCAATACGCTTTAAATAGGCTACCTCAGACAATGCTTTGGGAAGATTTAAAGGCTTTGGAGCACGAATTTGAGAAGGGACCGTTTGGTCAATAAGCTGGTCAATTGACGAAACGCCTAATTTAGCCAACATTTCATTCGCTTCAACTGGACTTGGGCCATTGTGGCGACTTTCGAATTTTTCTTGGAAGTGTATATTGCTCATGTGTGCAAAAAGTTAACGCTTATAGATAGTTAGCGACATAATAATTAGGCAATTAACTCTCTTATAAACAGTCGTTTTTTGGATGAGCAAAGATAGCAAAATAAATGACTGAAAACGAAGCAAAAAAGTGGATAAAAAGTCAGTTTTACTGAGCTACCGAAATGCAATCGATTGTCTTTGTCAATTAATTTTTGGAATAACCTCAAACATACAGATTGTTCATTATAAATATAACAAACAATACAACAATCGCTTGCCACAATTTTAAAAAAAGATAGGGTTATCTGTTATTTCACCCACGCATTTCTTTCATTACTTCACTATTCTTTTTTGCAATGCCAATGAATTTTCAATAAATTAGTATATGTACCAATTGTAAAGTGACTTCGAAATAACGATATACACTTTTTTGCTAAGAACAACTGATATCAAGGGTATGTTGCGATCAGAAATCTTAACAAAGAAAACATTATCCAGCTAGGGAAGCATCTCTTTTGACAAATGTAAATTATCACAAAAAACGAATATCATTTCTTTTTAACGAATATAAAACAGCGAAGTAACGATTATAAACCATGAGAAAACAGGTAACAGACAGCGTTCTTTTAGTAAGACCCTCTGTCTTCCGTAAAAATGAACAGACTGCGGTCAACAACTTCTTCCAAAAGGATATCGAAAATCTCAGTACAGAAGAAGTCAACAAAGAAGCGCAAGGAGAATTTGACGCGCTAGTAAATGAATTGAAGTCACATGGAATTTTGGTGACTGTCATTCAGGACGACGAAAAATCAGAAAGCCCCGACAGTATATTCCCCAATAATATTGTCTCCTTTCATCAGGATGGAAAAATAATTTTCTATCCTATGTTTGCTCCAAATCGTCGAAAAGAACATTTATTGGATTTCGAAGGTCCATTGAAGCAAAACGGTTATTATGTAAAACTGACTAAGGATCTCAGTGAAGCCGAAAACAATAAACAATATCTGGAGGGCACTGGCGCACTCGTTTTGGACCGAGCTCACCGTATAGCCTACTGTGCCTTATCCGAAAGGGCGGACAGAAGTATGCTCGATGAATATTGCAGAACTGAAAACTATACACCTGTTGTATTTCACGCCTTCCAAACTGTCCATGGAGAGCGGAGACCTATCTATCACACCAATGTGGTGCTAGCCGTAGGCGAAGACTTTGCCATCTTATGTCCGCAGGCAATTGACGATCCCGCCGAGCTCAAAACCCTACTGAAGAGTTTGAAAGATACAGGCAAGGAGATCATTGAAATCAACGAGAACCAACTCGAATCTTTTGCGGCAAACTGCCTACAGGTAAGAAATAAATATGGGAATCGGTTTATTGTCCTGAGCAATCAGGCTTTATCCTCATTGACTTTATACCAAACAGCGCAATTAGAAAAGCATGGCAAAATTATTCATCAGGATCTTCATGTTATCGAAACATGTGGTGGTGGAAGTGTACGCCACATGATGGCCGAAGTTTTTCTTCCGAAAGAAAAAGTCCTTGTATAGCGATTAAAGATCTGCCTACAAACCCTATTGCATGTAGACCTCGATAAGCTTAGATCTAATGAATATAAAAGACGAATCCCTCAAAACTATTGCTTTTGAGGGATTCGCCATGAAAAGTGTATTTTATATCGTTTTATGTGATTAGAACGAATACCTTAATCCCAATTGGAATTGATAAGGGTTACCCGAAGGTGATACAATACCAGAGTTGTTTACATTATAATTAAACTGCTGTTTCGTAACATCAAAAGGCACCAATTTCTCTCCCGCGGCATCCTTTCCGCCTAAAGCATATAGATTTTGATTACCCAAAGACTCATTTACGCCCCAAGTCTTCTTAAATAAGTTGGCAACATTGAAAAGATCTCCCGATACCTCCAATGCATGGTTTTTATATAAATTGAATTTTTTAGCGATTCTAAGGTCGATCAAGCCATAAAAACCATTCACTCCACCATTACGCTCAGCTATTTTACCTTGATATTTTTTAATAAAATCTTTAAGGCTCTGACTCGCTTCTGGATTATTCAACAAATTATTCAATCCAGTAATCAGCTGTTTTGACGTATTGGGATTATTGGGATCAAAGATAAAGGCCAGATCATTGTCCCCAGCAACAAAGTCTCCATTTATATTTCCGCCGGCCAACAAACTGTATCGCGTACCGCCAATACCGGAGTACCGTACTCCCACGCTGACACCATAAAATGTTGGTAAAGTGCCATAGATCACAATCTTATTGCGGAATTGATTGTTCGAATAACTCATCTTGCTCAAATCGCGCGGATCATCTTTTACTGCCAAAGATAAGGTCGCTGTATTCGCCACGTTTCCATTGAAAGAAGTATTATCTTTCGCATCATTCCAGGTATAGCTAACCGATATAGATCCATCTTTGTAATATTGATAACTTGCATCCAATACGACTGCAAACTGATTCACTTTTCCTTCAGAGTTCAATTCTAGTACGCGGCCGAATTTATTGGAAATCCTTCCTTTTTTCCAATCCGGAGCCCCATCAACAATCGATGCCGCAGGAACAAAAACTCCCCTATTGTCTTCATTCGCTAATCTGAAGAACGGATCTTTCACCATATTACGATCCACATACATATAGTTATTACGCCCAAGATTCATATACCCTGAAAGACTCGCTTTTAACTTTTCGGTGAAGAAATGCGTATAAGATACATTTGCCTTGTAGACTACTGGAATTTTAGCGTCGGGTCCATAGGTATTGATCGTAGGTACTTGAAACTGCGCCAATGTTGGTGTTGTTAACGGGTCCTTTCTATAGCCCACAAAATTAGGTGTAGGTACATCATTACCTCGGACATCAACCGTCGCAAAATGCTTACCGTCAAAAGTCAAGTTATTGATGGTCATATAATTGTTAATATCTGAAGCGAAAACACCTGCTCCTATCCGGAAAAAGTCCTTTCGTTCTTCATTCACATCCCAAGTCATCTGGAAACGCGGCTGTACAACAAAAGATTTCAATTTATGATCTGTACGTACCCCAACTTCTTTCAGCAATTCTTCATTCAAAGGAGAGGTTGGATAATGACCATAATCCAATCGTAATCCCGCAACTAGATCCAACCCCTGTGCCAACTTGGTCTGTAACTGACCATATGCACCGGCATTGAATATCTTACCGACCACAGCTGGATCACTTACCAAAGGAACTTCACGATAATAAGCATATGGCTTCATGTCGTCAAAGTTTTGCATGGCTGTCTTTCCATCACTCGGCCTAAAGTGAAAGCGTCCATTGACCTCACTTCCATAAATCGAGTTTGCATGGGTATACATCAAGTCGACCCCAAAGGTATAATTGATATTATCGGTACTGTAATAGATATTATTAACAAGCTGAAATACATTATTTTTAAAAGATTCCTGTGCAAAACGATGTCCGCCCAATTGCAATGTGGTCTTTTTATCTTCTCCAGCGACCTTAGATACTGCATCCTCTACAATTGCACGGGGAATATTTTGACTAGGTAAAAGATCTCCTGGACTACTTTTTTGATAGGTATAGAGATGTTGTACTTTCAATTCATTTGTTACCTTAGGTGAAATAGTCGTACGCAAAGTTGCCAATAGACTGTTATCAATGTTTTTATCATTTCCATAAGATTCATACAAGGTAATTGGCTTATTATCCTGTAATCCCAACTTATTATTATCACTTGTAAAGTTATTTCGGATCGTCAATAAGTTTTTCTCATTAATTTGCCAGTCAATTCTTCCAAAAATCGCGTCAGACCCTCGCTTTTTATCAAAAGCGCCATATTGACGTTCATTGCCCAATCCATACTTGTTACGTCCAATATTAACAAACTCATCCAAGGTGGCATTAGTAACATTAAATCTCTTCTCGTCGGCCTCAGAATTGATATCCGCAATAATCAGTGGGCGGGCATCCCGTTGATGATCCCATGCAACAAAATAATGCAATTTGTCTTTAATGATCGGACCGCCCAATGTAAATCCATATTGATAGGTAGAAAAATCATTGCTTCGTTTGTTTCCTCTGATATCGTAGGGACTGGACAACCAATCGGCCCTTGAATAAAGCCAAGCGCTTCCGTGCGTTTGATTTGTTCCCTGTTTGGTCACCGCACTAACGGTTCCACCGCCCGCTCTTCCGTAGGTTACGTCATACTGGTTGGTGACCACTTTAAATTCCCGGACTGCTTCTATCGAAATGGAGAAAGGTGCGCCGCTACGGCTGGTTGTCGAACCTGCAGAAGTCGGATTTTTGGCATTCATACCATCGATGGTAAAATTGGTAGAAGAGCCCAACTGGCCACCGATATTATCTCCCTTACTCAAAGGAGACAAATCCATTAGCGACGTAAAATTCCGGCCGTTGACAGGCAACTTCGCGATATCCCTGGCTGTAACCGCGGTAGCGGCACCTAGATTTTCTATTTTATTCTTCAGCGTACTTATTCCTGTTAATTCAACAGTTTCCAATACATTCGACGTGTTTTGAATAGGAATGGTCAAGCGTACAATATCACCCTGATTTAAATTAAATCCCGAACGAACTTGTTCGCCATAACCTATATAAGTTACTTTGACGGTATAGGGACCACCTAAAGGCAACTCCTTAAAGTTGAAATCACCATTTGCATTGGTTGAGGTCTTCGTTGTGAAACCGGTCGATTCATTCCGCACTTCGATGGAAGCACCATGAACCCCTTTGTTATTCTCGTCCGTAATCTTTCCGGAAAACCCGGCTTGGGTCGTTTGTGCGTACAACCCTGTTCCAAGTGCGATGGCACACGTTGTAAGTAGAAATTCTTTCATTTAGTTGTTGGTTGTGATAATGAAAGCAAAACTACATCGAAACTGTTAACAGGAGCTAAACGAAATATTATGAAATTATAAACAAAGCATTTCAACGTGTATATAAACAAAATGAAACTTCTTTAGGAAAAAAAGACAATATCGGAAAAGGCAACAAAAGTATTTTAATATAGGGATAGAAATATCCGATACTGCAAACATCATGATTTAGCAGACAGTAACAAAAAGAACGCGAACTGAAAATTCTTTCTGGCCAATAATATCACAAAAAAGTCAGCCGAAGCTGACTTTCTAATATAAAATTGTAAACTTAAAATCCAATGGATTAAAGTACTTGTAAAGGTCCCTAAAGAGGCTATCACCATATTTGACATAAAGCAAAGCGAAATTTTCAGAGCGCTCCTGCAGTCCTCCACCCGGAAAAAGCTTTTCCTTCACGTTATCAATATCCGTTAAAGCATGCTGATGGTTCCGCTTCTCAGCTTTCATCAGCTTTTTCTCCAAATTATTGATCGCTTTCTTTAACCGTGCTTTTACGGCTTCAGTGCTAGGACCCAAACTTGGATCTATTTTATGAGTTCTTAACCTTATCTTACCAAAAATGGCGTTCAGCTCCATCCATTCGTCATTGAGATTCAGTCGTTCTTTGGTATGACGTCGAACATACTCTTTTTTCAGCACTTCTGCCGGCCGGAAGATACTCTTAAATGTAAGATCAACACGAAACAACTTAGCTGCAACGTTGTCCTCGGTAATCATTGCTGAGTTACGAGGGATCAAAATTGGAAAATCTACCTGATATTGGTCAAAGTTGGATTTTAACTGCATCCAATAGACCATTTCGGCGCCACCGCCAATATAAGCAAGGTTGGGAAGTATAATTTCCTGATACATCGGCCGCATGACCACATTTGGACTGAAACGCTCTGGATAACACTCGATCTCCTGCTCCAGCTCTGCTTTGGTAAAATAAATATGCTGGTGCAATACTTCGTATCGGCCGTCAGCAGTCAGTACTAAACGCTCTCTAAATTCGTCCGTCAAATAAAAGAAATTAATCTCACGGGCATGCACTTGGGTAGAGAACCCTTTTGATTCCAACTCTTCCGATCGCGCTGTTATTGCCCTAAAGCTTTTTTCAGAGAAGATATCTTCCTTAATAATTGGCTTGAACAGTTCCTTCAATTCCCGGTCATCCGCATCGACGATCAAAAGACCGTAAGACTTAAACAACTCATTGACCATATACCGTGTTGCATCTGCTAATCGATCATGGTTCAAATAGGCTTCTTCTACAATGCGTGTCAGCCTGGTCGAATTTTCGGAAAGCCCTAAAATATTGGTATACTGCTTCACAGCATCAACGATTGTTGCGGTATCCATTCGCCCCGTAGCAGAAACAGCAGGAGTATCCCAAGCAATTTTCTTACCGAAGACTTTGGTGTGGTTGATCTCTTCAAAATCATGATCTTCGGTTGCCATCCAATATACTGGAATAAACGTTTTATCAGGATGCTTGGCATGTAAATCTTCAGACAAACGTATTGCCGTCATGATTTTAAAAATAAAATATAAAGGCCCCGTAAAAATATTGAGCTGATGCCCAGTTGTAATGGTATAGGAATTTTGGTCGAGCAACAGTTCTATATTGGCCGCTACAGCAGGAGAATCCTTTAATAGTTCGCCATATTGTTTTTTAAGACGCTCAACAAGAATTTCCCTGTGTTCAAATTTCTTCTTTTCGTTCAATTGCTTTTCAAAACCGGCCCAGGTAGGCCAATTCCCAACAAAAGGTTTTAAGGCTTCATCATGTGCCAAATAGGCTAATAAAGTCTTGGAGAAGCTATTTGTTTCACTATATTCAATATAAGTTGCCTTCATCTGCAAATTTTATTAATTATTCTCTATTCTTAATTGATAACGAAAATCCCCCAAAGCAACCTGACATGGCAGTGAATCTTTTTCGTTAATAGAACCTATTTTCAATTTTAATCAGAAGGCTGATTCATCCTGAAACTACAGGCTTTCTTGAATCTGATTTTAAACGGCTATAGATTGTTTAAAATGGGGATTGTACGTTTACAAATGTATCTAGTTTGTCCCGACAAAATAGTGAATTTTCACAAAAAGCTTGTCCCGCTTTTAAATTATATCATTTTACTGACAATTGCCTATAAACAAACGGGCCTCCCTNNAGGGAGGCCCGTTTGTTTATATTATCATCTATAAGCTTTTATACTTATTTCCTTACAATCTCACCATATAGATCGAAATCTTCAGCTCGGTCGATTTTTACCTGAACAAAATCACCAATGCGTGCATAAGAATCTACCGCGGGAATCAAGACCTCATTGTCGACCTCCGGAGAATCGTATTCTGTCCGGCCAATAAAGTAATCGCCGTCTACCCGATCAACCAGTACTTTATAGGTATTACCGACTTTAGACTGATTGATATCGTACGAAATACCTTGCTGTATTTCCATGATGGCTTCCACCCGTCCTTCTTTTACTTCCTGTGGCACATCGTCCTCCAGAGAATGTGCGTGCGTCTTTTCTTCGTGAGAATAGGTAAAACACCCTAATCTGTCAAAACGGGTTTCTTCAACCCAATCCAACATCTCCTGAAAATCCTGTTCAGTTTCACCTGGATAACCACAAATTAATGTTGTACGCAAAGCGATATCTGGAACTTTGTCACGTATTGCGTTGACGAGATCAATCTGTTTCTGTTTTGTTGTACCTCTTCGCATAGACTTCAACATCGGATCAGATATATGTTGTAGTGGCATATCCAAGTAATTACAGATATTCGAACGTTCATTCATTGCGTCCAAAATATCCATTGGGAAACCCGAAGGATAGGCATACTGCAGTCTGATCCATTCGATACCATCAACATCTGACAAATGGCGCATTAAATCAGAAAGATTGCGCTTTCCATAAATATCTAAGCCATAATAGGTCAGGTCTTGTGCAATCAGAATCAATTCTTTCGTGCCGTTCGACGCAAGAAATTTTGCCTCTTTGACAAGATCGTCAATGGATTTAGAAACGTGTTTACCACGCATCAGGGGAATTGCACAAAAAGAACATGGTCGGTTACAACCTTCAGCGATCTTAAAGTAAGAAAAATGCGAAGGTGTTGTCAATAAGCGCTCACCCAATAACTCGTGTCGATAATCAGCACCAATGGATGACAATAGCTCCGGTAAATCGTTCGTACCGAAAAAGGCATCAACATTGGGGATTTCAGCCTGTAACTCCGGCTTATATCGCTCAGAAAGACAACCTGTAACGATCACTTTGTTGATTTTACCCTGATCTTTTAGATCCGAATATTGTAAGATCGCATCAATTGATTCTTGTTTGGCATTATCAATAAAACCGCAGGTATTGATTACGACAATATCATTCGCTTGTATATTGGATGCTTCATGCACGACTTCCATCTGATTGCCCTTTAACTGGCCCATCAGGACTTCACTATCGTGAATATTTTTCGAACAGCCCAAGGTTACCACATTGACACGTGGTTTATTTATCAAAGGGGCTGGTTTCGCGTATTTTGTCTTCATATGATTAGACGGTAGACTCTATTTGAAAAGGGAGTCGACAAATTCCTTTTTGTTAAACAACTGAAGATCACCAATTTTCTCTCCTACACCAATATATTTCACCGGGATCTTAAATTGATCAGATATACCAATAACCACCCCGCCCTTCGCCGTTCCATCGAGTTTCGTCAATGCTAAAGCGTTCACATCGGTTGCCTGTGTAAATTGCGTACATTGCTCAATGGCGTTTTGCCCTGTTGATGCGTCCAAGACCAACAAGATTTCATGTGGTGCACCTGGAACAACCTTTTGCATAACATTCTTAATCTTCGTGAGCTCATTCATTAGCCCAACCTTATTGTGCAAACGGCCTGCGGTATCAATGATACACACATCTTCGCCATTTGCTACTGCCGATTTCACGGTATCATAAGCCACTGAAGCAGGATCCGAGCCCATGGCCTGAGCGACAACACGCACGCCAACACGCTCACCCCATAATTTAAGTTGATCAACAGCAGCCGCCCGAAAGGTATCCGCTGCCCCCAATACAACTTTGCTTCCAGCTTGTTTCAGCTGATGAGCCAGTTTGCCAATAGTCGTTGTCTTGCCAACCCCATTGACACCTACAACCATAATAACGTATGGTTTATGATCGCCATAATTGAAATTCTCGAAATCAGCACTATTGTTCTCTGCCAGTAGCGTTTGAATTTCTTCTTTCAGGAGATTGTTGAGCTCAGAAGTAGAAACGTACTTATCTCGGGCAACACGGGCCTGTATGCGATCAATGATTTTTAAGGTAGTCGTAACCCCAACATCAGAAGTAACCAAAACCTCTTCCAGATTATCCAGCACATCGTCATCTACTGTTGATTTACCAACGACAGCTTTTGTAATCTTGGAAAGAAAGCCTTCTTTTGTTTTTTCCAAACCTTTGTCTAAGGCCTGTTCTTCTTCTTGTGTTTGTGGTTTTTTCTTAAAAAAATCAAATAATCCCATGGAGTGTAGTAGTGAAAATTGATGTTCAAATATAAACAAATGTCCTCAACAAAAAAAGCCCTTTCGGTAGGATACCAAAACGGCTATTTTTATCGAATTCTTTTTAAAGAAAAACTTTAAAAAAGGAAAATGCTACTCGTTATTTTTGAGCTGCAGCAACGACGTCTTTCACTTTATCGTTGTGAACCATACCTTCTTTGAAAGTATACGCGCCAGTTTTTGCAGATTTAGTAGTAATAATAACCTTTGTAAATTCTTTACCGCCACCTTTTTGTAACGATGCAACTGCTTTCTTTGCCATGGTATATTAATATTTTACTTAGCCTCTCTTTCAAGTGCTAAGATGTGTGACTTACTTAATTTCTTTATGAACAGTAACTTTTCTCAATACTGGGTTGAATTTTTTCAATTCCAAACGCTCAGTTGTGTTCTTTTTGTTTTTAGTAGTGATGTAACGAGACATTCCCGGAAGACCACTTTCTTTGTGTTCAGTACATTCTAAGATAACTTGTACTCTATTTCCTTTTTTAGCCATTGTTTTACTTTATTTTGAATCCTATTATAGGATTGAAATTCATGAATAATCTTAATGTAACAGGCGCGACAATCAATTAGATTGACCCTTTAACGATAAATTTATTGATCGCTGCTGTAATCCCGTTCTTATTGATAGTCTTGATAGCAGAAGTAGATACTTTCAACGTAATCCAACGATCTTCTTCTGGAATGTAAAAACGTTTCGTTTGTAAATTTGGATAGAATTTACGTTTAGTTTTAACGTTTGAGTGAGAAACGTTATTTCCTGTTAACGCCGCTTTGCCTGTTAAATCACAAATTCTTGACATGATATTATTTTTTTGTTGTCTTTATTACAATATGTTAATCCTTTGCACTCTCTGCAAAGAGTTTGCAAATATCTATATTTTTTTTTGGATAAGCAACAAGATAATTGGAATTATTTTTAAAAATAGTTCTACATAGGAATGGTAAGGGCAAAAATAAAGGATTTTATTGTATTATATTTGCTCTGTAAAGAAAAATAGTTTTCAACAATTCACATTTATGAACAAATATCTTCGCAAGGGCTTAAGGGAAATAATCATTGGTGTCGTACTTGTGATCTTGGGATATTATCTCATGGAACAGCGTTCCAACTGGTATAAACTTGCTATGCTTGTCGGAGTTATTGCATTTAGTATCGGTGTCCTGACTTTAATCTATCGCATGATTCGTAAGGTAGACCGAAATGCCATTATGGAGATGCGTGAAGAATCGCATAAAAAAGATAAAGAAGGAGATGCTGAACAAAACTAGGGGTATAGTCTTAAAAACAACCAACTATTCGGAGAGTAGCCTTGTGGCGCAGATATACACCGAACAGTTTGGTATGCAATCCTATCTCATTACGGGCGCAAGGAAGCCCAAAGCAAAGATCAAGGCCAATATTCTTCAACCCTTACATTTACTGGAAATTGTCGCTACACATAAAGATAATGGTTCTTTACAGCGGATCTCCGAAGCGCGTCAAGTCCCTGTCTTGCAAGAAATACCTTATGATATTGTTAAAAGCTCGCTCGCACTTTTTCTGAATGAAATACTCTATAAAATTCTGAAGGAACAAGAAAATGACGATTATCTTTTTGAATTCATCCATCAGTCTGTACGTTGGCTAGATGAAACGCATTTAAATCTGGCCAATTTCCATCTTGTTTTTTTAATCAAGCTAACCCGCTTTCTCGGGTTTTATCCCGCTGAATCAAAACAGGCCCACCCTTATTTTAATCTTCATGAAGCTACCTTCTCCGATAGCCTTCCTGAACACCCGCTTGTATTACAGGAACCACATACGTCAATTTTCAGAAATTTAATCGAATCCGAATATTCGAATTGTGACCGCATAAAAATGACCGCTTCTGATCGACAATTCCTGCTGGAAAAAGTGCTCGACTTCTATCGTCTCCACCGCACAAATTTTAAAGAAATAAAATCGCTCTATATACTCGAAGAAATATTTAGATAAGCTACGCACAGCTTTCTCCTTTGAAAGCGAATTCTATGCTGCCTTTAGATCCAAAACAGGCGGATGAACGCGGCTATTCTTTTGCGCAAGCGCAGCAACTGTAGCTCTTCCAAACACTTACCCTTTTATAATAATTGATCTCTCGGATAAATTCTTGGTACATTTATTGTAACAAAATTGAAATAACATTTTGATTTACTAGCATCATTTTCACCTAAAAAAGTCTTAAAATATGGAACTTAAAGAAAACTTTTTAAAGGTTGTTCGAGACAACTATGCCAACTTTGAAGGAAGGGCTCGCCGTAAGGAATATTGGATGTTTTTCCTTGCAAATCTCATCATTAGCGCAATATTTGCAATACTTGGACAAATTGCAAGCTTATTTACGTATGTCTCAGGTTTAGTAAGTTTAGCTTTACTAATTCCTGGAATAGCCGTTACGGTCCGAAGATTACATGACACCAATAAATCAGGCTGGTTTATATTAGTTGCATTGATTCCATTTATTGGTTGGATCTACCTGCTTTACTTATTGGTACTGGAAGGCGACAAGGCTTCAAATCAATATGGTCCAGATCCCAAAGCGCTGGAAAACGTAACAAATCATCCTTTTACTCAAAGCCAAGATCCCTTCGGTTCTTCTCGGCCACAGGACCCATTTGGAAGTTCACAACCATCAAATCCTACGCCACCAGCACCTGATAAAGATCCTTTTGCTTAGATGCTAACAGCATAAAAAAAGCTTTCACAATTGTGAAAGCTTTTTTTATATTATTTTGCTTCTTCTCTATACCACATCAATGGTCGTCAAAAGAAAATATTCGATAGCCTACAAACATGTATACGCTCGTCGAATGCAATCCAATAAAAAATTAATGTCTATGCTTTTTCTTTTGTTGTCCTGGAGCAAAATCACGTGCCGACTGCTCACCATAGTATTTTTTAGCATGCCCAGGAGGCATTCTTTTCGGACCACGGCCATGACCATGGTGATGATGGGCAGAATAACAGGCCGACATGGATAGCGCAATAACAACAGACAGCCCCAATACTAGAATACGTTTCATCTTCACTAACTATTTTTAAATACCCTATTACAATTATCAGTCCAAATTATTTACTCAAGCAAGTAAACACGCCCTGTCCTAAAATATCCTGTTTCTAAGAGCGCAGATTTCCAAAATAAAAAAGCCCATGCTGTTCGCATAGGCCTTTTCACAATAAATATATCTTGAATCTAATTAGATAACTCTTACATTTACCGCATTAAGACCTTTACGGCCTTGTTCAACTTCGTAAGATACATTGTCATTCTCACGAACTTTGTCTACTAATCCAGAAACGTGAACAAAAATTTCGCTCTCGCCTGAGTTAGGGATGATGAAACCGAAACCTTTGGTCTCATTAAAGAATTTTACTTTACCTTCTTGCATGGCACTATATTATTAATTTCCCTAAAGGTAGAGAAATAAAATCAAAAATCTTAACCTTTTTATTTTTTTTATCCGTTAAACTTTTTCATAAACTTTGGCTCCAATCTTGTAGCAATGCGATAATGGCAATCGTATTATTATAAAAAGTTAAAGACGAAAAATATGAAAAAAATACTATTAGGACTAGCCTTTTTAGGTTTGATGACCCAAGTAAACGCGCAACAAATGGTTAATAAAGAATTTGTATCTACGGTAGGCCGTGCAGAAGAAGAAGTAACACCAGATATTATCTATATTGATGTTACCCTAAAAGAGTTTTATGAGAACGGTAACACGAAGAAAAAGGCCGCAATAGAAAAGCTAGAAAAAGATCTGTTCGATTCGGCGACAAAAGCGGGTGTAAAAAAAGAAGATTTTACCATCCAGAATATCTGGAGCTATAATGTTCCGGATAAAAAGAAAAAAGACACCGATATCTTGCTCTCCAGACAATACCGTATTAAGGTAACCAACTTGAACAATTTGGGCCAACTATTAGACGGTGTTGACAAAGCCGGTATCCAAAGCACCTATATTAGCGAATATGATTATTCAAAGAAAAAGGAGTTGGAAAAGAGTTTAAAAACCAAGGCGGTATTGGATGCGAAAGTCAATGCTCAAATTTTGGCAGAAGCCGCAGGCCAAAAAATTGGTAAAGCGATCGTATTATCTGAAACACCACAACAAATTATATTTGGCGTACAACCGATGATGCGTAATGCCATGTATAAAGGTGCTATGGCCGAAGCAGCAGACAGCGCTGGTGACAGTGGGTTAGATTTAAATATTAGACCGATGAAAGTTACGAGTGAAATCAGCGCTTCATTTGAGTTATTGTAATCATGCATAGGGAAAAAACTCCAGCAGATAAATTAAAACAAATTGACCAAGATTTCGGTTGGATTGACCGAATATCTTGGTTAATGGATAATCAATTCAAGATTGGAAACTTTCGCTTCGGACTTGATCCAGTCTTGAATCTCATCCCCTTAGGTGGCGCGATAGCGGGCTTCGGAACTTCTCTGGTTCTTGTCATAGCCATGTGGCGTAACGGCGCCAGTCCAAAATTAGTCATACGCATGTTACTCAATATCTCGATTGATGCCGTTTTGGGTAGCATTCCTTTCCTCGGAAACTTTTTTGATTTTTTTAGCAAGGCCAATGAAAAGAACATCAAATTATTACGACAACATTACTACGAAGGCAAGCATTCAGGCTCGGGTATCGGTATAATCATCAGTATTCTAACGGTCTTCTTCTTATTCATCGGTGTTACATTTTATCTTATCTGGACGTTATTCTCTTGGGCATTCTCGCTATTGAATACCCTCGGATCCTAAATAAACCTCCTTGCTTCACCTATAGGGCAGAATCCTTCGCATTTCTCTTAAAACAGTTGCCCATATCTAATATCTATTTAATAATTTTGATCGCGATAGTCATCGTGTTATGACATCCAGAACTTAATCTCAAATTTAAAATGAGCAAAAAAAGAATATTTGCACTGATTTTGATCGTCATCATGCTGGCCGCAATTTTGACTAACCCAAGCAAAGAGGAACACGAAAAGGTTGTACGCGCGAAAGCTGAACAGCTATTGAAAAGCCAGCTTCATGCGAAAGATCAAGAGTTTTTCGGATTGGGGATGCAGCTCTTCGGAAATGACATCGTCGATAAATTTATCCAAAGTTCCGTTGTGGTCGACAACTACTATTTGTTTTCGCTAACCAAAATAAAATGGCAGGGTACAGAACAGATTATCGGTGGCGGAGCTTTTAAATACATCTGGCTGAGCCCAAAAATTGATGAAAAGGCCGACGAAATTATTGCTGCATTGAAAAAGATTTAACATGCCTTTAGAAATACTTTATCAAGACGAATCCATCGTTGCAATCAATAAACCACATGGACTATTGGTGCACCGATCTGCTATTGCGCGCGATGCTTCAGCGTTTGCCCTACAGCTCCTTCGGGACCAATTAGGAAAAACCGTTTATCCCGCACATCGTTTGGACCGGAAGACCGGAGGCATTCTGTTATTTTCATTAAATAAGGAGACGGACCAATACTTACAAAAAAGTTTTCAGGAGCGTAAGATCGACAAAAAATACCTCGCTGTTCTGAGGGGCTTCGCGCCAGCAGAAGGCCTGATTGACTATCCCTTAAAAAGGGACGATGGCACCGTTCAGGAAGCACAAACATCTTTTCGCTTACTTGCTCAAGGCGAGTTGGCCGTTCCCTTCGGAAAATTTCCGACAGCACGATACAGTCTCGTCGAAGCCAACCCAATTACGGGTCGTATGCATCAGTTACGTCGCCATTTTGCACATATCTTTCATCCCATTATCGGCGATCGCCCGCATGGATGCAATAAACAAAACAAGTTCTGGAAAGAAGCCTACCAAATGGATACCATGCTATTGCATGCCTCGGAGCTGACCTTTAAACATCCTTTATCGGGCGAAGACGTTCATATCAAAGCGCCCCTACAACCCGATTTCATCCGGGTATTGGAAATATTAAACCTCAACGCGATATGTTAAAATTGATTCTCGAAGCCTTTATCAGCATATCCGGTATTACCGCAGCTTCTGGTATTGTCTATCAGGATAGGCAAATCCATATCGTTTCTGACAATAGCAATTATATCTACAGCTATAGTATCACAGACCAAAAGTTGTCTAAAACGGCACTACGGCAGTCTGATCCGATGGAAAATAGGGCTAAAGCAGCTAAAATGGATTTGGAATCGATCACTTTCGATGGAAGCCGCTATTATCTTTATGGCTCTGGTTCTACCCCAAACAGAAACACTCGTTTTATTTGGGACGGCAAAACAGTCCTTCAGGAAGACTACAGTAACATCTATTCTTCCTTAATGGAAAAATTCAATATTTCCAAAGAAGACTTCAATATTGAAGGCGTAGTTCATTTAAAAGATAAGATCTTATTTTTTAACCGGGGAAATGGCCCTAAAGGCATAAATGCCATTTTAGAGTATCATCCGCTTGCTGCCGAACAATCCCGCTGTATCCCGATTGAACTACCCAAGCTCAATGGCATATCGACAGGTTTCTCAGATGCGACCCTGGTTGGAAATGAAATCTATTTTATTGCTACCGCCGAAAATGCAAAATCGACTTATCTGGATGGAGAGATCAGTGGTTCCCTCCTTGGAAAAATACCTTCCGATCTTTCCGGCAAACCCGAGACATTCGAAATTCCCGAAAAGCATAAATTTGAAGGAATCACATTGAAAGAGGAGACTGCCCATGGCCTAATTTTCCTACTATGTGAAGATACCGATAGCGAAGATGATCATATGACCATCTATTCGCTCCGGGTAAGCAATTAAATCGATTGTTCTAAAATGGATTCACAGTGAGGAATCACGTATATTTTATTAAATTTGTAGCTGATTAAAACTTAATTTTTATGTTAAAAAATACTGCCCTTTCGGAGACGCACATTGCTTTAGGAGCAAAAATGGTTCCCTTTGCAGGCTTCAACATGCCCGTACAATACACAGGCATCAATGATGAGCACGAAACAGTTCGCACAGGTGTAGGAGTTTTTGATGTAAGCCACATGGGTGAATTCATCCTAAAAGGGGAAAAAGCCCTGGATCTACTTCAAAAAATCTCTTCCAATGATGTGTCAAAATTATACGATGGCAAAGTTCAATATGCTTATATCCCCAATGAAACTGGCGGTGTAGTTGATGACTTCCTAACATACCGTATAGACGATAAGACATATTTTTTGGTTGTGAATGCGTCAAATATTGAGAAAGACTGGAACTGGATCTCCAAATACAATACAGCTGGTGTGGAGATGAAGAATATCTCTGATCAAACCTCCTTATTCGCGGTACAAGGTCCTAAGGCTGCAGATGCACTTCAGTCGCTTACCGACATCGAATTAGCTCCAATGGAATACTATACCTTTGCAAAAGGTACATTTGCGGGCGTAGAGAATGTGTTGGTTTCTGCAACAGGATATACGGGAGCTGGAGGTTTTGAAATCTATGTGGCCAATGAAGATGCCCAAAAAGTATGGGATGCTATTTTCGAAGCCGGTAAAGCTTATGGAATCAAACCAATTGGTTTAGGTGCCCGTGATACTTTACGTCTAGAAATGGGTTTCTGCCTATACGGAAATGACATCGACGATAATACCTCTCCTTTAGAAGGCGGTTTAGGCTGGGTAACGAAGTTTACAAAAGACTTTGTGAATTCTGCGGCGCTTAAAGCGGAAAAAGAAGCTGGTCTAAAGAAAAAGCTCGTTGGTTTCGAAATGATTGACAGAGGCATTCCTCGTCATGATTACGAAATTGTTGATGCTGATGGAAATGTAATTGGACGTGTGACTTCAGGTACACAATCACCAACATTGAAAAAATCAATCGGTTTAGGTTATGTGGACACAGCCTTTTCAAAAGACGGCACCGAGATCTTCATTCTGATCCGTAATCAAAAAATAAAAGCAAAAGTAACAAAACCACCATTTGTGAAGTAATAAAAAAAGCCGGCTTAAAGCAGGCTTTTTTTATTACTTCTTCTTTTGTTTTGTAGTAGGTTGTTGTTTACCGCTTTCTTTTTGCTGAATAAGTGATCGAACCCGTTTGCTTAAAACAACACGGAGATAGATCAAAACCACCAAAAAGGCGATGGATAATCCCGTTACCAGCATGTTGCCGGCCTTATACCCTTCAAAACCACTGTAAACTAAAAATACAATAGCCAAACTCAACACTATATTTAGAAAAAAATACTTTAACATATCACTTTTTTATTAATCCCAATACCCGCTGTCTCCATCCGCCAAAGAAATAGAATGCTCCACCAACAATGTTTAATAAAACAATCGTCAAAGCCATCAGCATCCTTTCTGTGTTAGAAATTGTCCTCGAAAGCATGATTTCCCGTAGAACCAATATTACCCATAGGAGAGACAATAGAATGGAAAGGCTACCTAATATGGGGAATATACCAAGGTTAAATAATCGCGCTAAAATAGCTACGCTATAAAAAGCAAGACTAAACAAGAAAGCTTGCTTAGTCTGATGCTCCAAATTTTTCATCTTAATAAACGTCTAACTCTGGATCGATTTCCTCTTTCCAAGCTAAAATTCCGCCTTTTAAATTTGCAAGATTGTCAAAACCCTGTTGTTCCAATAACATAATCGCCTGTGCAGAACGTTTTCCAGAACGGCATTGTACGATAACAGGTTTATCTTTCGCAATCTTATCAGCTTCGATCAGTATACCTGAAAGTGGAATATTCAATCCATTTAAATTGGATACTTCATACTCAAAGGATTCACGAACGTCTATCAACTGAAAATCTTCGTTGTTATCGATTTTATTCTTTAATTCTTGTACAGATACTTCTTTCATTTTCAAACAATTTAATAGTCAAATATACTACATTTTTTCCGAAAGTGTTCGCTTTCCTGGATGCTCAAAATCAGTCGATGTTGCTAAGAGTAGCCTCAATTTTTAGTGTATTAACGGCATTAGAAATCTTAGATGGGTTTTGCCTGTCATCGGATCATTTGAAATGGATCATTTTAGGAAGTTTATTGTCTGCACAATTCGCTTGTAGAATTTTCCTTATCTTCACCCAGACTTTACTAAGCTTTATATGAATTCAATACCTAAATTTATACTGTCTATATCTTTACTTGCACTCTCGGCAGTAAGCTATGGACAGCAAGTTATTTCCGAGCAGGAACGCCAAGATGTGAGCCGCATACTCAATACCCTAGCCGCTGACGATATGCGTGGGAGATCGGCTTTGACAAAAGACATCGAACCAGCTGCAGATTTTATCGCTACCGAAATGAAGAGAATAGGCCTTAGCCCCTACGCAGAACAAGATTACAGGCAAACATTCCAATTGGATAAAATCTCTCCGGTAAGCAAATCCGCAACCATCAATAAGCAGCTGATCCCAGCTGACCATGTTATTTCACTTGGAAACCACGTTGATTTACAGTGGGATAATCGAAGTAGCCTTAACATCGTCGAAATAAAATCGGGCGATGATTTTGCGAAAGTATTTAGAGAACATTCTCTAGCCAAAGAAAATACACTTGTATTGGTAGACCCCTCCTTTGAAAGCTATTTTGTGCGTTTTGGTCAAATGCTCAACTCCCCTAAATTTATAGAGGACCCCTCCAAACAAAAACCATCAATTGTCTACCTTTTAACAGCGGAGAAACCCCAAACTTTTCAAATTCATATTGAACGGAAGCTTCAAAATTTCCCCTTGTTTAACGTGGCAGGAATAATCCCCGGGAAAAGTAAACCGAACGAATACGTTATCTTTTCGGGACATTACGATCATATTGGCATCCTTCAGGCAGTAGGCCAAGATTCTATTGCCAATGGCGCCGATGACGATGCCTCAGGTGTGACCGCAATGTTAACCCTGGCAGATTACTACAAAAAACAAAATAATAATGAAAGGACCCTTATTTTCGTCGCTTTTACGGCAGAAGAACTGGGCATGTATGGCTCAAAATATTTTTCCAACCACATCAATGCTGACCAGGTAGTCGCTATGATCAATATGGAAATGATCGGAAAAGATTCCAAATTCGGTCCCAATACAGTGTATATTACAGGATACGATCAGTCGAATCTTGGTGAATTAATGCAGGAAAATTTAAAAAACACAAATTTCCGATTCTATCCTGATCCATATACCAAACAAAATCTCTTTTATCGAAGCGATAATGCGGTATTGGCAGCCAAAGGTGTGCCTGCGCATTCATTTTCAACATCCCAAATGGATAAGGATGAATATTACCATACCGTAAAAGATGAAGTGTCTACATTGAATGTTCAGAATATCATTTCCAGTATAGAAGCGATCGCCATAGGCACCTCCGGAATTGTAACAGGCAAACAAACACCTTCACGGGTCGAAAAACTAAAAGATTAGGCGACAGGCCTAAGCTTTTACTTCTTTTTGCATGACATAATCGTTTAGAACATAATCATAATAAGGAATATCAATCGTTTCAATGACCTCAAAGCCCTGCTTCAAATAGAAATGGTAAGCAGGGTTATTTCTATTTACGTTCAATTCAAGAATCCCTTTACCCTTTAAGATGCTTTTTTCTGAAGCGAAGTCTATCAGCGCCTTTCCGAAGCCTTTTCCTTGCACATTGGGCATCAAATAGAGCTTTTCAATACGTATACGATCCTCAAGAGTTCGCAAGGCAATAAATCCCTGACCGATACCATCTTCTTTCAAGACATAAAAAAATTGGCCATTAACCATACTTTCTGCAAGTCCCTCAACGGTATAGCTTTTTTCGAGCATAAAGTCAATTTGATCTTGTGAAAGTATCTCTCCATAAGTAACAGGCCAAATACTATGCGCCATATTTGAAATGCTTCTGATATCGCTTTGTTCTGCCAATTCTATTGTTATCATGCAATCTTTTCTCCTATTAAAATGTATTTTATATGGGAAAATTTAAGGACAAATAAGCCGTCTTTTTCCATTTCGTATTCGTTGTCATTGATCTTAATCAAGCCTTCGTGCGTGTTTTTTTCATCAGCATCAAGCCCCTCAATTCGGATTCTTTCCCCTGTAGGCTTCCATTTGGTGAAGCCTGTTGTCACAAAACAATAGCGAACTCCTTTAGAGATAAGCACAATATTAATCTGCTCCAGATAGGGCTGGTAATAAGCCACATCAAGCTGATCAGTCAGGATATTCACCGCTTTGTATTGATGTGCTATCAGGTATTCTATAGCCGTCTTTAGAAAATCATTATCATAGGAAATGATCTTTAAATTTTCCTGTGAATCGTTAATGGATTTTTTTGTAAAAACGATATCGAACTTATAACCACGCGCATCCAATAAATCGATGGTTTCCGCCTCAATGACAATTGTGGGGCTCCATTCCAGCAGCTGCCCCAAGCCCTCTTCGTCGATGAGGAAAAGGTCTTCAATCAGTAATGCAGGTTCCTGATTCTCTCGAACAATGTGATGAGATGACATATATAATTTAATAACCGAGCCTACGCAAGGTAATGTATGCCATCAACCCCGTACTAATCTCCAAAGAAGTCTCATCCACGTCAAAGGTCGGCGTATGGACAGCTGAAGAGATACCACGTGCTGCATTACCTGTACCCAAACGATAGAAACAAGCATTAATTTCTTGTGAATAATAGGAAAAATCCTCCGCGGCAGGCCATAGATCTAAGTCTACCACATTTTCCTTGCCGAGATACTCTTCTGCAAATGTCCGTGCACTTTTAGTCAATTGGGGCTCATTGATTAGAAAAGGATAGCCCTTACGGACTTCAAATTCACAAGTCGCTCCCATACTTTCAGCAATGCTCACAGCAATCTTTACCATGCGCGCATGTGCTTCAGCACGCCACTCCTCATCAAATGTGCGAAACGTACCTTCCAGATAAACCTGATCGGGAATAATATTTGTAGCTCCGTTGGCCATAATCTTTCCGAAAGATAGCACAGTCGGTGTACGTGGATCTGCAAAACGACTAGCAATCTGCTGCAAAGCGGTAATGATCTGTGCTGTAATAACAATTGGATCAATATTTTGATGCGGGTGCGCACCATGCCCGCCCCTGCCTTTGACTGTCATAAACAGTTCATCGCAGGAAGCCATATATTTTCCCTCACGGAAACCAACCTTGCCTACCTCAATAAAGGGCATCACATGCTGACCTATTATGGCTGAGGGGGCAGGATTCTGCAAAGCGCCCTCTTTGATCATTAAGGAAGCTCCTCCTGGCAAGCGCTCTTCGCCAGGCTGGAAGATCAATTTGATCGTTCCTCCAAATTCGGCTTTTAGGCTATTCAATATTTTAGCTGTCCCCAAAAGTGAGGAGGTATGTACATCATGGCCACAGGCATGCATCACTCCTGGGGTGTTGGAACCATATGAACGCCCCTCCACTTCTTGAATTGGTAAAGCATCCATATCTGCGCGCAACGCGATAACTTCATCTGAGGGTAGGTCACCTTTGATTAAAGCGACAATCCCCGTATCAGCTTTAGCCTCATAAGGAATTCCCAATTCATCCAATTGCTTTTTTACAAATGCCGAGGTATTGTATTCTTCGAAGGAAAGTTCAGGATTCTGATGAAGATGTCTACGGTTGGAAACCGTATCTTCAAAATATTGATGAGCTAAGGCCAGGACTTTTTCTTTCGTACTTGCCATAAGGTTGATTGATTTATTGATATACAAAAACGTTCTCTGAAAAAACAAAGACGTTGCTAAAATATTGACGTAACTCGCGCATGAAGGCATTTGCTTCAGAGCGACTTCTAAAATCACCTACCTTGACGCGATAATTGGGTTCATCATAGGTGATATAGGTATCAATATCTTTATACATGCTTCGGAAACGTGTCTGCTCCGAAAATGCCTGATTCCGATTCGATCCAGCAAAGATCTGTACACGGAATCCCCTTACTTTGACCCGCGTCGCCGCTGAGCGGACAACGGGTTTAGCAGGAACTACTGTCGCTTTGCTTTCGACAGGATTGATCCCCATAGCTGCCCTGAAATTTTGAAGCTGTGTAATCAATGAATCTTTGGTTACAATTACTCCACCTTTTTCTTGTGCGTTTACCTGAACTAGCGCAAACAACACAAGTGCATGTATGAAAATCAATCCTCTCTTCAGCATAGTTTAACCTTTCTTATCGATTAGTTATTTGCGCCGTGGCAATTTTTATATTTTTTTCCTGAACCACAAGGACATTCGTCATTGCGTCCAACAGTATTCTCGTTACGAACAGGTTCTTTTGGACCTTCATTCACATCCTCCTCACTCACACCTGTAGGCGAAGCCAATTCAGCTTTCGTTTCAATCGTTTTTACTGGAGCCTGCTGTACTTGTCTCGCTTGCATAGAAGTCGGTTCTTGACCAGGGATCTCTCCTTTGAAAATAAAGCTAACGACATCCTTATTCATTGAAGCCAACATCGATTTAAACAAATCAAATGCCTCCATTTTATAAATGATAATCGGATCCTTTTGTTCATAAACAGCATTTTGAACCGATTGTTTCAAATCATCCATTTCACGCAGGTGCTCTTTCCAAGCCTCATCGATTAATGCCAATACGATTCCTTTTTCAAAAGATTTGAAAACTTCTTTACCGTTGCTTTCGATGGCTTTTTTCAAATTCGCCGAAACTTGAATGCCACGGATACCATCCGTAAATGGAATAACGACATTTTCGACGATCTGACCTCTTTCCGCATACACATTATTCAATACAGGAACTGTCAAAGCACCAACGGCCTCAATTTTATGGTGGTAAGCGTTAATTGCATGCTCAAAAAGACGATCAGTCAAGCCTTCAATTTTACCCTGTGCAAATTCTTCTGCTGTAATTTCTGGTGTGATCGCAAAAATACGGATTACTTCGATTTGGAAATCTTCGTAATTACCTTGCTCTTTTGCTTCAACGACAATTTCTTCTGCAACATCAAAAATCATGTTGTTCAAATCCACGTCTAAACGTTCTCCAAACAAAGCATTTTTACGTTTCGAATAAATTACGGTACGTTGGGAGTTCATTACATCATCGTATTCCAATAGACGTTTACGGATACCGAAGTTATTCTCCTCCACTTTACGCTGTGCGCGTTCGATGGATTTAGTCAACATACTATGTTGCATCACCTCGCCCTCTTCAACACCCATTTTCACCATGATGTTAGAGATTCTCTCTGAAGCGAATAAGCGCATTAAGTTATCTTCCAAAGAAACGAAGAATTGCGAAGAACCTGGGTCTCCCTGACGACCGGCACGACCACGTAACTGACGGTCAACACGACGAGATTCGTGTCTTTCGGTACCGATAATGGCAAGACCACCAGCTTTTTTAACTTCTTCGGTCAATTTAATATCCGTACCACGACCAGCCATATTCGTCGCGATGGTTACTTGTCCTGGGCGTCCAGCTTCAGCGACGATATCAGCTTCTTTTTGGTGTAACTTCGCATTTAATACGTTATGCTTGATCTTACGTAATTGAAGCATACGGCTCAATAACTCCGAAATTTCAACCGATGTGGTACCGACCAATACTGGCCGTCCCTGCTCTGTCAATCGTTGGATTTCTTCAGCTACAGCATTGTATTTTTCACGGGCCGTACGATAGATCAAATCTTGACGATCATCACGTTGGATTCCACGATTTGTCGGAATTTCTACCACATCCAATTTGTAAATTTCCCAAAGCTCACCGGCCTCTGTCGACGCTGTACCCGTCATACCCGAAAGTTTGTGGTACATGCGGAAGTAGTTTTGCAATGTAATCGTTGCATAGGTTTGTGTCGCATCTTCTACTTTCACATTCTCCTTTGCTTCGATCGCCTGGTGCAAACCATCTGAGTAACGACGGCCATCCATGATACGACCTGTTTGCTCATCGACAATTTTCACTTTACCTTCATCAACGATATATTCAACATCATTTTCAAACAAGGTATATGCTTTTAACAACTGGTTGATCGAGTGGATACGCTCTGCTTTAATCGAATAATCGCGCAACATATCTTCTTTCTGAGCTGCCTTTTCTTCCAAAGTCAACGAAGACTTTTCAATTTCGGCAATCTCAGTACCAACATCCGGTAAAATAAAGAATGAAGGATCTTCGCCTGTTGCTGTAATCAACTCGATACCTTTTTCTGTCAATTCTACTTGGTTGTTCTTTTCATCAATCACAAAATAAAGTTCTGCATCTACTTTAGGCATATTTTTATTTTGCTCTTGCATATAGTAGTTTTCTACTTTTTGTAAGATCGAACGATTAGCGCCTTCGCTTAAGAACTTGATTAATGCTTTATTTTTAGGCAAACCTCTATAAGCTCTTAATAATGCTAAACCGCCGCCTTCAACGTCAGAATCACCTGCCGCCAGCGCTTTTTTAGCATCATTCAAGACGGTATTGATGTACGCTTTCTGTACATGCACCAAACGCTCGATACGTGGTTTTAATTGGTAGAATTCGTGTTGATCGCCACGAGGAATCGGACCTGAGATAATCAATGGTGTACGGGCATCATCAATCAATACGGAGTCAACCTCATCGACCATGGCAAAGTGTAATTTTCCTTGCACCAATGCGTCCGGAGTCTGAACCATATTATCACGTAGATAATCGAAACCAAACTCGTTATTCGTACCATATACGATATCCGATTGATAAGCTTTACGACGTTGCGGGGAATTCGGCTGATGTTTATCAATACAGTCAACAGATAGCCCATGGAACTCAAATAACGGAGCATTCCACTCCGAGTCACGACGAGCAAGGTAATCATTCACCGTTACAATGTGTACGCCTTGACCAGAAAGAGCATTTAGATAGGTCGGTAATGTTCCTACCAACGTTTTACCCTCACCGGTTGCCATCTCGGCAATTTTACCACTGTGCAATACAATACCACCGATTAATTGGACATCATAGTGTACCATGTTCCAAGTGACCTCAGTACCTGCAGCCATCCATTTGTTTTTCCAAATCGCCTTATCACCATTGATGATAACGTTTGATTTGTAAACAGCCAATTCTCTGTCAAAATCGTTGGCAGTAACTTCTAATTCTTCGTTTTCTGTCAAACGTCTTGAAGTTTCTTTTACCACGGCAAATGCCTCCGGCAAAATATCCTTCAATACCTCTTCCAACTTCTTGTCACGGTCTTTGGACAATTTGTCCACTTGCTCGTAAATAGAAGTTTTCTTTGCCATATCGTCCTCGTCTTGATCCGCTTCTTTTTTAAGCGTGTCAATTTCTTGGTCAATATCGGCTAGGTAATTTTTAATTCTTTCTTTGAAATCAACGGTCTTGGCACGTAACTCGTCATTGGTTAGATTTGAAAGCTTCTCATATTCAGCTTTGATTTGGTCTACCACAGGCTGAATTCCCTTGATATCTCTCTCGGATTTACTTCCAAATAATTTACTTAAAAACTTTAACATAATTTTTTTTCTATCTCAACTTAAGATTTTGTACAATAATGACTCCAAAGTAAAATTGCAGACAATTTGACACTAATCGGGCAAATTTAGTTATTAGATATGATATCTAACAGCTTACATCCATTTTTTTTACGTTATTTTTATTGAAAATGTCAGTTCCTTACAGCCTGCAAGAATCCTCTACCTATTTATCCCCTTTTACGCTATCTTGACGTGAAGTTTTTCTGAGCAATATGAGCTTTAAACCGACAGTCAATTTATGATAAAAACAACTTACGGTCTGAATGCGGAATGAATCCCAGTTCCTGTGCCTTTTCAAACATCTTCGTAATTGCATCACGTCCTTCAAGCCCCAATGCTACTGAATATTTATTGACATAAAGTTCAATATGCTTGTACATCACCTCTTCACTCATTTCCTGTGCATGTGCACGAATGAATTCAAGCCCAGATTTCGGATTGGCAAATGCAAATTCTACACTTTCTTTCAAAATCGTATTCAACGTCTCCTTCACTTCTTGTGGCAGACTACGTTTTACGACAATTCCTCCAAGAGGAATCGGAAATTTTGTCGTCTTCTCCCAATACTCACCCAGATCCACCACCTTATGCAGTCCTTTTTCGGCATAGGTGAACCTATTTTCATGAATAATCAACCCTAAGTCGATGGATCCATCCAGTAAAGCTCCTTCAATATCCGAAAAAACAAGTTCTACTTTATTTTTTAATTCGGGGAATGCCAGGCTTAACAAAAAATTAGCCGTGGTATATTTCCCTGGATACCCTACTTTCAATTGATCAAACCCATCTAAACTTTCGGCCCGATCTAATTTTTGCTGCAGCAATTTTGCTAATTTCGGATCCTTCGTAATCAGCATAGGCCCTACACCAAATCCTAAAGCACTCCCTGCATCGAGCAACTCATAATCTTCAACAGCGTAGGCAAAGGCATGATAGCTCAGCTTGGTAATGTCAAGATCGCCTTGAAAAGCTTTCAGGTTCAAGGTCTCCACATCTTGATATTCCACCTCAAAATCCAGTCCTTTGGTATCTATCTTATGATGAATCAATGCATCAAAAATAAATGTATCGTTTGGACATGGAGAAAATCCTAATGTTAATTTCATGTTGTACAAAATTTTTCCCGTCGGTCAGATGGGGTTTATGAATTTTAATCAAACTGTAATTCTATGCGTGATCAGGTATAGTATCATAGCCAAAAAAGTACTTGCAATAATTCCTTTTCCCAGGTGATCTTTCCCCGATCGATACGCAAAACGTAACAGCACTAAATTAACCAATACAGCTATAGTGTATATGGCCATAGGCTTCTCGGGTAAAAAATGAAGTTCAAGATCCGTAAAACGTACTAAAATATAAGCCAATACTGGAGATACAGTACCGACACCCAATCCGATCCAGCTATTATTTTTCACGTTTATCGCCTCCCTTTGTATTTCCCAAATGATCAAAGCTCCATGAATTCAATTCTGGAATGGCGTGATGTGCCGTCATATCGAACTGTGTCGGAACGACAGATACATAACCATTGGCCAATGCAAAACTATCGGTATCTTCTCCTCTGTCCTGCAAGACAAATTTACCCGTTGTCCAATAATAATCACGATTGTGTGGATCAATACGTTCATCAAATTCTTCTACCCAATGTCCTCCTGCCTGTCGGCAAATTTTAATACCTTTAAAACCTGCTGTTTGGGGAAAATTAACATTCAGCAATGTATTTTTAGGGAGACCGTTAGCCAGCACCTGCTCGGCAATAGAAATCACGTAGGGTCTGCAATAGCTAAAATCCGCATCGTGAGAAAAATTATCAAGCGAAAACCCCACAGAAGGAATCCCTTCAATGGCCCCCTCTACCGCAGCAGACATCGTACCGGAATATAAAACATTGATTGAATTGTTGAGCCCATGATTGATCCCCGATACACATATATCGGGCTTTTGCCCTTTAAAAACTTTATTTACAGCAAGTTTTACACAATCTACTGGCGTTCCTGAACACTGGTACATTTCAACCCCTTCATATAAATTGATTTTATCCAAACGTAGTGGCCTACCAAGTGTAATGGCATGCCCCATTCCAGATTGTGCCGAATCAGGAGCAACGACAACTACATTTCCGATTTTCTGCATCTCTTCCAACAGCACCTTAATACCTGGCGCTGTAATACCGTCATCGTTAACAACTAAAATATTGGGTTTCATATGTAAATAATTTGCTTTTTAGATGGTCATAAGGGACCCCCAGTCCTCTCGGTCCGTGTTTATGCGTTTAGAATATGGGAATTTCTTCTTTACCATACACGAAGTTAGTAAATCTGAAACCGAGATGTAAATAATATTGACACAACAGGTAATTATTATCTGCAAAGGCCGCACATTAGGACGCCAAACAGTAAAAGCAACTGTGGAAAACAGCGGTTCAAACGAACACATGGAAGTTGGAAAAGAGCGATGAGATTTGGGCGCATCAAATGAGGATCAGATGGTGACCAAATTCGATATTTTGACAGTGTTTGTTCAGTGCTTGTTCAGTGCTTGTTCAGTGAACACTGAAGGAATACTGACTGATTACTGTTTAAAAATTGGTTAAAAACTGTTATTAGGTAGAATTTGGTCAAAGTATATTGCAGTGATAATAGCCATGTCGATTATCTTAAAGTTGCTACCGCTTTCGGAAAACCAACCGATCACTACGACATCGTTTGCGTAAGATTGTATCGCAATTGACAAATATTAGCCCTAAATTTAGCATTCAAACAAAAATAATAATTCAGTTATGAGCATTAATTTTGAATCCCGCTATGCAATAGGGCCAAAGGAATACAAAACTTTAGATACACAAGGATTAAGGGAGAATTTTCTAATTGAAACAGTTTTTGAAGCAGACAAAATTAATTTTGTCTATACCCACTACGATCGCTATATGGCCGGTGGAGCAATGCCTGTAAGCTCAAAAATCAAATTAGACACCATTCCCGCATTATTAAAAGAACCTTACTTCCTTTCTAGAAGAGAGTTGGGTATTATCAATGTCGGTGGGAACGGTCAAGTCGAAGTTGACGGCATTATTTATGATCTCAATACCAAAGAAGCCCTTTATATCGGTCAAGGTGCTCAGGAAGTTTATTTTTCAAGCCAGGATGCTGCAAAACCAGCAAAATTCTATTTAAACTCTACACCTGCACATTGCAGCTATCCAACTAAAAAGGTAACGAAAGAAGATGCGAATAAACTAGAATTGGGTTCATTGGAAACTGCCAACCACCGTACGATCAACCAGATGTTATTGAACAAAGTGGTACAAACCTGCCAATTACAGATGGGCATGACTGAGTTAAAACCCGGATCTGTATGGAATACAATGCCATCCCACACCCACGATCGTCGTATGGAAGTCTATTTCTACTTTGAATTACCTGAAGGTCAGGCTGTATCACATTTTATGGGACCTATCGATGAAACCCGCCATATTTGGATACACAACGATCAGGCTGTAATTTCACCGCCATGGTCAATTCACTCAGGAGCTGGAACGTCCAATTATACATTTATATGGGGAATGGCAGGTGAAAATTTAGATTATGATGATATGGACAAATGTGCCATCACAGAATTGAAGTAATATGAAAAAAACACTCGTATTGAGTTTAGCGCTAGGGCTTTCAACACTTGCTTTTGCACAGAACAACAAAACCATTACTGTAAACAACTCTTCCGCTAGCGCAAGAACAGAGTTGATCAGTATCCCTTATACCACATTTGAAAAACACTTCGCATTAAAAAACAGTGTATTTACTATTGTGGACAAGGATAAAAAGGAACTGGCCTATCAGCTTGAAAAACTAGGAAAACCGACGGCACAAAATATTTTGATTCAAATAACCGTTGCTCCTAGAAGCTCAACAACCTTTGGGGTTAATGGAAATAAACCCGCAACTGTCACCCCAAAGACTTATGCAAGATACGTCCCTGAACGCAAAGATGACTTTGCATGGGAAAACGATATTGCAGCGTTTAGAGCCTATGGAAAAGCTTTAGAAGGCAGCTCTGAGGATGCACAAGGTTTTGACTTCTGGGCAAAACGTAGCAATGATCTTATTGTTGACGAATGGTATAAAACTGGGGACTATCATGCCGATCATGGCAAAGGATTAGATTATTATTCCGTCGGACAAACCTTAGGTGTCGGCGATGCAACGCCATTTATTGACGAACAGGTCGTTTACCATAAGCATTATCGTCAATACGAGGTCTTGGACAATGGTCCGCTACGATCCACATTCAAACTTATTTATGAACCGGAAAATGTAAAGGGTCAACAGCTACAAGTCGAAAAAACAGTTTCTTTAGACGCTGGGAGTCAATTGAACAAGATAAGCTATTCCATCAAAAACACAACCGCTGCCGCTACGCCAATTGTTGTGGGGATCGCTAAAAGAAAAGAGGAAAAACCTCAAATTCTAAATGATGTAAAGAATGGCATTTTAGCCTATTGGGAGCCTGCAGAAGGAGATAAAATTACAGGAACAGCCGTTATTTTACCAAAAGTAAAGTATGTGTTCAAAGATAGCCCAAAACAATTTTTACTGGCAACCACCGTCAAAAATGATAAACCCTTAGTTTATTTTGCGGGTGCTGCGTTCAATAAAGCTGGCAAAATAGGGAATTTTGAGCAATGGCAGTCTTATGTAAAAACATTCAAAAACAATTTAGATCAACCATTAACAATAAAATATTCAAAATAATGTCCATACTGCAATCTTTTGACTTAAGTGGGAAAGTAGCCTTGGTAACAGGCTGCAAAAGAGGAATTGGCAAGGCAATTGCCGAAGCATTGGCTGAAGCTGGAGCAGATATTATAGGCGTTTCGGCGTCATTGGAAATTGAAGGCTCCGCAGTAGAAAAATCCGTAAAAGCATTAGGCAGAAATTTCTATGCCTACCAGTGTGATTTCGCCAAACGGACAGCGCTTTACGCGTTTATTGAAAAGGTAAAATCAGCGCATCCTGCGATTGATATCCTTTTTAATAATGCCGGAAATATACTTCGAAAACCTGCCGCTGAGCATCCTGATGAATACTGGGATGAAATCATCGAAATCAATCAAAATGCACAGTTTATATTGACGCGCGAGATTGGAAAGGACATGATTTCACGTGGAACTGGAAAAATCGTATTTACAGCCTCTTTATTAACTTTCCAAGGTGGCATCAATGTTCCAGGATATGCCGCTTCAAAAGGTGCCGTAGGATCCATGGTAAAGGCTTTTGCAAATGAGTGGGCTTCCAAAGGTGTCAACGTAAACGGGTTTGCTCCGGGGTATATCGCCACGGATAATACCGAGGCTCTGAGAGACGATCCCGAACGCTCAAAGTCCATTTTGGACCGTATACCTGCAGGACGTTGGGGAACTCCAGAAGATTTTAAGGGGCCAGCTGTATTCCTCGCTTCAAAAGCTTCCGATTATGTTCATGGAACCATCCTAACAGTCGATGGTGGCTGGATGGGAAGATAAAAGTCAATCTTTACGATGAGTTTGTTTTAAAAGTCTTTATTCTCAGGAGTAAAGGCTTTTTTTACAATTCTAAATCCCAGATTACTAAAAGATGCATTGGGACTAACTGAACCTATATATACGGTATTAAAAGCGGCACAGCTATTTTTACTACACCACCAGGACCCTCCACGGGCATGTGCAATAGAGCGGTCGCCATCTCTTTCGAGCTTTCCGGTGCAAAATTCAAATACATTACCAAAGATATCATAAAGTCCCCATGGATTGGGTTTGAATTTTCCGACCGGAGAAGTATAGAGATAACCATCGGAATAATCAGCTTTCAAATGATCTCTACCATGCCATACATTTGCATAATCGCCCATATTCTCTTTACTGAAACCTTCAAAATAATAGCCTTCGCTTCCGGCTCTAGCTGCCACCTCCCACTCATCAAAAGATGGCAATCTACAATTTGCCCATGTACAATAGGCCAGCACATCTTTATAAGAGATACAGGTAACTGGGTGATCCATCTTGGCCGCAATTCCGCCACGAATTACACCATTCGGAAAGCGCCAATAGGCCGTACTATCCTGCAACCAGCGAAACTCCGCCAGGCCAGGCTCAAAGACCATGGCATTATGGTAGCGTTCTGCTAATGTCTTGTAACCCGTTGCCTGAACGAATTTTTCAAATTCGGCATTCGTCAGCTCAAATTTCGAGATCCAGAACGATTCGATATGCACTGTTCTTTTGGGATTATCTAAGCTTGCTGTATCGCCCAAATGATAGTCTCCGGCTGGAATTTGGATATAGTTTCCAGCTTGGGCTTCACATTGGAGATGTAAAACAATCAATCCTATCAAATAGAGTAATTTGCTCATCCTCCTTGCCGTTTGTTATAATACAAATTTGACGTTTCGAATACTAAAAATCCAACTGCACTACTTGCTTTTTTTCTTATCGTAATATTTAAGCGCCCGACTAAAGATCAGCGCCTCATTTTCTTTGTTGTAATTTATATACGAATAATAATTACTGTCCTCTCCATACAACTTTTTAAATGAACTGGATTTTATAAATTCACTGTATTCACCACGTTTCATCAGTAATAACAGCAACGTCAATGCATCTTTATCCTTTGGTGTTTTCTTGGCATAATCAACAATAAAAGGGATCATCCGCCAGCCATTAATCTCCACTATGGCATGCTTATAATTTACCCCCATCCGTTTGCTCCGGACAACAGATTCCTGAATAAGCTTCATCACCGAATCCCTATTTTCCTGCAAAAAATCAGTCTGTCTTTGCGACCAAGAGGATTCATTAAAGCCGTCCAATAATGTAGCAAATATTTTTTTGTCGATCTGTGTCTGATACTCGGGTATAGCACAATTTTGCGCATATAGCTCGGCATGAATCATGGTATAGGTGAACTTTTCACGCAGCGTTAGCTTTTTAAAATCAACGGCTGAAATCGCATTTATTCCCGCATCTGTTGTTTCCTTATCTTCTTCGGGGATTATTGTTGAAATTAATGCTTTTACTTTGTCCAAACCGTAAGGCGGTATGGTCATTTTGCTCCGCAGCTCAATAGCAGCGGGATCCATAAAAAGACTATTGTCATCCGCACTATCCGTCTGTGCCAAACCGGTCCCCCAATACACGAAACACATAAACAATAAAACGATTTTTCTCATAGCATACGAATTAATATATTTTTCTCTATCATAAACCTCCCCAAAAAGCCCAGAATTAAACTTGAGACTCATACCGCTAACTAAACAAGCCTGATAGGTAAAAAAACAGGTTCTCACGAATGATTGCTTTTATTTCCAGGCTATTTTAATTATTCATTAAAGATCGTCTTATCTGAGCTTAAAAGTGAAATATTATTCCTGCAAAAATTATTCCTTAATATTTTCTTGAGATACCTACAAACAAAAATCCCCGGATTTAATAAAACCCGGGGATATCATGCTTCATTTACTTCCATTTATATCAAGAATATAAACCTTTCTTATCAATAAATTCAATCACCTTTTTAGGTGTAAAGAATTGAATATTCTTGTTTTCCTTGATTGCATTTCGCAAAAAGGTAGAGGATAATTCCATTAGTGGGGTGTCGGTCATCGTGATAGCGGGATGGTCTTTAAATTTTTCATTATCGAACCCTGGTCTAGGATAAACATAAATCTGGTAATCACGCAAGATAATATCCGCATTCTTCCACTTTTCCAGCGATTCCAAATTGTCTTGTCCCATAAGTAGCACAAATTCCCGGTTTGGATATTTCTCGCTAAGATGCGTTAAGGTATCGATGGTATACGATGGTATTGGCAAATGGAATTCAATGTCACTTACTTTCAAATGATCACAGTCTTCCAAAGCCAGATTTAGCATTTCCAAACGGTCATAAGGGTCTGCTAAGGTGGACTTCTTTTTAAATGGATTCTGTGGAGAGACCACAAACCAAACTTCGTCAAGTCCAGTAAAATTGGCCATATAGTTAGCTATAATCAAATGCCCTATATGCACCGGATTAAAAGAACCAAAAAACAAACCAATCTTTCGCATGAACTTATTTATTGATAAATCCCATGACAATTTCTTCCGCATCGGCACATGCTGTAGCTAAATCAAAATTGTTCAATATGACATCAAATTTATTGGCATAGGTAAGTTCCAATTCTGCTTTCGCAAAACGCTCTTTCAGCTTTTCTTCCGAATCCGTTCCACGTCCTGTCAAACGCTCCTTAAGCACCTCCAATGATGGCGGTTGTACGAAAATAGAAATTGCCTGTTCTGGGAATTTTGATTTCAAACGTAATCCACCGACAACGTCGATATCAAAAATAACATGTTTACCTTCTTTCCAAATACGCTCAATTTCTGAACGCAAAGTACCATAGAAAGTCCCTGAATATACTTCCTCAAATTCGATAAACTCCTGTTTTGCTACCTTATGCAAAAATTCTTCTTTCGACATAAAATAGTAGTCCTTTCCATTTACCTCCTGCCCTCTTGGATCACGTGTACTTGCTGAAATGGAAAATTCAATCTTATCACCGTGTTTACTTAAAAGATCTCTTACTATTGTCGTTTTTCCAGCTCCCGATGGTGCCGAGAATATAATTAATTTACCGCTCATTCTTATAATACGTTGAGCAATTGCTCTTTTATTTTTTCCAATTCTTCTTTCATTCTGACCACGATCTGTTGAATGCCGGCATGGTTAGCTTTGGAACCTAAGGTATTGATCTCCCGCCCCATTTCTTGTGAAATAAATCCCAATTTTTTCCCGTTTGAATCCGCAGAATCAAATGCCTTTAAAAAGTAATTGCAATGGGCGCGCAATCGGACTTTTTCTTCGGTCACATCC
Organism: Sphingobacterium sp. UBA2480; assembly: GCF_002341965.1. Classification (NCBI taxonomy): domain Bacteria; kingdom Pseudomonadati; phylum Bacteroidota; class Sphingobacteriia; order Sphingobacteriales; family Sphingobacteriaceae; genus Sphingobacterium; species Sphingobacterium sp. UBA2480. The sequence continues at coordinate 322,778 of NZ_DDPA01000008.1, forward strand.
AATTTGTCAATGTAGTAAACCAACTCCTGTTCAAATCGGTTCTGATCCACATTATCTTTACCCACCGTATCATTTAAAAATTGTTCAATACGCTGTCTGATCAAAGGAATACGTTCTACTTCTAAGGCCTCTACTTCTCCAAGGTAAGTTAAAATAAGCTCCGCGCGCTTCTTTAAATCTCCAGCAAGCACATTACCCTCGTCTTCACGAAATGTAGTAAAACGTTTGACCGCATCATAGAAAGCATCCATCAACACTTTGGATTCTTCGTCATCAACGGAATCATCATTATTGGTAATTACCTCAGGCATATTTAACGCCAGTTCAAACAGATTGACATTGGTATCGTTAAGTTCCAAAGCGATCTGCTGCAATTGACTGTAATATTTTTTGAGTAAATCAGCATTAATAGAAGATGCCTTCGCCGTTTGATCCGTGTATTCAACAGTTACATTCATGTTCACTTTACCACGCTCAATAAGTTTACTGCTCTCAGTGCGCAGGGTCAATTCTTTGTCCGAAACAACTTTGGGCAAGCGAAGATTTAATTCAAGGAATTTTGAATTTAAGGACTTTATTTCGACACTATATTTAACTTTACCGTTATCAGCGGAAGCCGTGCCATATCCTGTCATGGATTTTATCATATGCAAAGGTATGACTTTTCAGTAAAAATTGAATACCCTGCGTCGATTAATTGCTGATACTCCCCAAATTACCTTTCATTTATCTACCAGTCGTGCTTGGCTATGATAACAACTAAATAACTTTCATAAGGTTTGGCACCTTTACACTCGACGTAACCAATTCCGACATCGTATAGCGAAGCATTCCACTGATCCATGCCCAGTAAATGTGTGCGATGATGATAACCCGGAGCTTCCTTTCCAATAATTAGAGCCTTAATGCCAGCGGTAGCACTAGATCGGTTGGCCGCAATAGACTCAAAATTGTTTGCATTTCGTTTGGACAGCCATGTTGGGTTAAGTTGATATCCGGCTTCGTCAATGAAATAATTTGGTCCATACCCCTCAGGTGAAACATTGTCAAAATAGGAGCGCTTGGCCATATCTTTTGCCCGATAAACTGCAACCTCCGCCAACTCCTTATTCCAATTGAGTTTGGTCCGTTTAATCTTCTGCAAGTTGAAGAGCTTCAGCTCTTTCTTATACCGTTCTGGATTCGTACGGATTTTGTTCAGTAATTCATAGGCCTCGGTCGCCTGATGATGATCGACAACGATACGTTGGGCAAAAATAGACTGTGTAAAAAGCAGGATAAATGCTAAAACCAAATAGTTCATACGTAAATAATATCTTCTTGAGTGAGCTGACGAGATATCCAAACTATCGTCTCCCCTTCGCTTTTATAGAGTCTAACCTCTTGTTTATAGGCAATGTTTGTACTTTTTAATAGGGATATTTCGTACCAATCCTTTAACCTTAAAAGACTGCATTTAGTATGTAACGTTTAATCTTTTTTTGTTTTTGTCTGCGAAAAAAACTGTATAAGCATGGGTATTAAGCTAATAAAGATAACCGCCAAAATAACAAGGGAAAAATTATGCTTAAAAAATGGTATTTGTCCAAAATAATAGCCAGCCAAAATAAATAACGAAACCCATAATATGCCCCCAAGTATATTATATTTCCCGAAGGTTGTATAGGGCATACGGCCAATGCCTGCCACAAATGGTGCAAAAGTCCTTATAATCGGTACGAATCGGGCATATACAATAGTCCTTGTTCCATGCTTAGCATAGAAATCTTGCGTTTTTTGCAGATAAGCCGGTTTAAATAACCTTGATCCAGGCTTAAAAACCCGAACTCCAAAATATTTGCCAATTTCATAATTCACAAAATCACCGAAGATAGCGGCAAAAATAAGAATGACTATAAATAATGGTAAGGAAAGCTGACAATCCGGACGGGCAATGATTGCTCCCAAGGCAAATAAAACGGAGTCACCAGGGAGGAATGGGGTAACAACAAATCCTGTCTCCGCAAAAATGATTAAAAACAAAATCAGATAAGTCCAATTTTCATAACTATTGATCAGTTGCAATAGATGCTGATCGATATGCAGGATAAAATCAATAAGCTGTGAAATGAATTCCATTTTTTTGATCTATAAAAAAAGGGAATCTTATTGGATTCCCTTTTTAGTTTTTATCTTTTCTTTTACAAGCTCGAAGATTATTGGCAATATGGATATAAAAATAATAATCAATACGACCTTCGAGAAGTTATCTCTTATAATAGGGATATTTCCTAAAAAGTATCCTGCTAGGGTTATACCTCCCACCCACAAGACGGCACCTACGACATTATAGGTAATGAAAGTACCATAATTCATCCTTCCAATACCACCAACAAAAGGCGCCAAGGTCCGTACGATTGGTACAAAGCGAGCGATAACAATTGTTTTACTGCCATATTTCTCATAAAAAGAATGTGTTTTGGCAATTTGCTCGTCTTTGACAACCTGTTTACCAAAGAGCTTAAATCTTGTAAGGCGCATACCAAAATGTTTACCGATAGCATAATTTAAGGAATCCCCAGAAACTGCGGCGATCAATAAAATGAGAATCATCAACCATACGTTAAGATCATTCGGTTGTGCGGCAAGCATACCTGCAGCAAACAACAACGAATCTCCCGGTAAAAAAGGCATTACAACCACTCCAGTTTCTACAAAAATGATGAGAAACAGAATAAGGTATGTCCAAGTCTGATAATCATTGACTATTTCAACCAAATGTTTATCGATATGGAGAATAAAGTCAATAAGATGCGTAACTATTTCCAAAGCGAAAAGACGATTAAGCGTTGTTTAACATAACCGGCATCACCAACATCAAAATATCTTCATGATCTTCAGATACAGCCGGAATCAATAAACCAGCACGATTTGGCGTACTCATCTCCAAAACAACTTCTTCACTTTCCAAGTTATTTAACATCTCGACCAAGAATTTAGCGTTGAAACCAATTTCCATATCATCGCCTTCAAATTGACAGGATAAACGTTCATGCGCTTCATTCGAGAAATCAAGATCTTCTGCAGAGATATGCAATTCACTACCCGAGATCTTTAGGCGAACCTGATGTGTGGTTTTATTAGCGAAAATCACCACCCGTCTCAATGTATTTAAAAACAATAGTCTATCGACAGTCAACTTATTTGGATTGACTTGAGGAATTACAGCAGCATAATCGGGGTAACGCTCATCAATCAACCGACAGATCAAATTGATATTACCAAAGCTAAAGAATGCATTGGTTTGATTATATTCAATAGATACTGTAATATCATCGGATGGCAATGAAGATTTAAGTAAAGAAAGTGCTTTTTTCGGTAAAATAAGGGATGCGGGTTTCTCCGCTCCGATATCCGTTCTTGAATAACGCACTAACTTGTGCGCATCAGTAGAGACAAAAGTCACATTCTTTTCAGCTAATTGGACCAAAACACCAGACATAGCAGGCCTCAACTCATCATTACTGACGGCAAAGATCGTCTTACTGATTGCTTCAGACAGAATAGGCGCTGGCATCTGAATGACTGAACCATTATCTATTGAAGGAATTTTAGGAAAATCGTCAGCATTCTCTCCACTCAATTTATATTTCCCATCACCGGCACTGATCTCAATAGCCAAGGTATTCATGTCTACTGAAAATGCTACTGGTTGATCTGGCAAAGTTTTTAATGTCTCGATCAAAATCTTCGACGGCATGGCTACTCTTCCCTCTTCCTTTGCTTCGATCTGTAAAGAAGTAACCATACTTGTTTGCAGATCCGTAGCAGAAATAGTCAAATTATTGTCTTTTATTTCAAAAAGAAAGTTTTCCAAGATTGGCAAAACAGTACTTGTACTGGATGCACCATTGATAGCTTGTAACTGCTTTAATAAAATTGATGTTGATACAATGAATCTCATTTCCTGAATACTAATTATTATGTGCAATAATACACAAATTAATCAATATTTTTCAGTTTTATGGGCGCCTTTCTTTCCACATCAGGCGATTTCAATCGTTCAAATAAGCAATTGTATTTCAATTAATAAGCACAGCGCCAAAAGTATAGAAAGCAAATTGGGCCCAATAAATCACAATATTTATTACATTTGTATAATAGCAGTATTGTATGCAGTTTAAAGAGATCATTGGGCACAAAGACATCAAGGAACATTTAGTTCGCACAGTTCAAGAAAACCGTGTGAGTCACGCGCAATTATTTCTTGGTCCTGAGGGTTCAGGCAGCCTTGCTCTTGCTTATGCTTATGCGCAGTTTTTGAATTGCGAAAACCGGCAATTGACAGACAGTTGTGGCGAATGTCCATCGTGTCGAAAATATAGCAAACTGATCCACCCTGATCTTCACATGTCGTATCCTTTTATAGCCAAGCATAAGGAAGATACAGCAACAGATTATGCGGACAGCTGGCGAAAATCTTTTCTATCCAATCCCTACATGGGACTGGAATATTGGCGCAATCAGTTGGATGCGGACAATAAACAGGTGAATATCAATATTGCAGAGGCGCATGGTATCATCAAAAAATTAAGCCTAAAGTCCTTTGAAGCGGAATATAAAGTTTTAATTATGTGGTTGCCCGAATACTTGGACACACAAGGCAATGCGCTGTTAAAGTTAATCGAAGAACCACCTGAAAAAACGCTCTTTATTCTAGTTGCAGAAAATCAGGACAAAATATTAAATACGATCATATCACGTACGCAATTGGTCAAAATAAAGAAGTTGGATCACATGGAGGTCGCACAACATCTCAAGAGCGTATATCATCTTTCGGATCAGGAATCAGCTGAAATTGCGTTTATAGCGGATGGAAACCTGCAAGAAGCCATGAATCAAATTCAATCGCAAACAAATAATCATTTTGGCATTTTAGTCAATTGGTTGCGTTTCATTGTTTCAGATGCTGGAACCAATATGATCTCGTTAGTGGAAGAAGAACTCTCAAAAATGGGGCGAGAAAACCAAAAAAGCTTTCTTTTTTATGCAATTAATATGATGCGTCAAATTATATTAATCAAAGAAGGGCTTTCCAGTTTAGTGTTCTTACCGGCCAAAGAATTGGATTTTGTTCAGAAATTTGCAGTACACTATACCGTTGAACAAATTGAAGCAACAATAAATCTATTTGAGGAAACACATTATTTTGTAGAAAGAAATGCAAATCCCAAAATATTATTTTTAGATTTATCTTTGCAGTTAACATTAATATACAAGTACAAAACGTTTCCGAAAGGAACTCAATATATATAAATAGAAAACTATGGGATGTGGCAGTTGCTCATCCGGCGGAGGTTGCGGTACTACCACGACAAATGGTACACCGGCAGGATGTCAGAACAATGGCTCTTGCATGACTAGCGGATGTAATAAATTAGATGTATATGACTGGCTTTCCGATATGGATATGCCTTCAAACTATAAACCATTTAATATCGTCGAAGTACGATTCAAGGGATCACGAAAAGATTTCTTTATTAATGTAGACAATACCTACCTAGAAATGGGGGAAATGGTGGTCGTAGAACCTTCTACCGGTGGCTATGATGTCGGACATGTCTCCTTAACAGGTGAATTGGTCAGACTACAATTAAAAAAGAACAATGTTACCCCAGAAATGGTAACTAAAAAAATCTATCGGAAGCCCAATGAAATGGATGTAGAGAAGTATAACGCAGCAAAAGATCTCGAATGGGAAACGATGCACAAAGCCCGTAAACTGGCTTTGGACCTGGGTTTGTCCATGAAGATTTCTGATGTTGACTACCAGGGTGATAAAACCAAGGCTACCTTCTACTACACAGCTGAGGGCCGCGTGGATTTCCGTGAGCTTATCAAAAAAATGGCCGAATCTTTCAGGATACGCATAGAAATGCGCCAGATAGGTATGCGACAAGAAGCTAGCCGCCTCGGTGGCATCGGCTCCTGTGGTCGCGAACTTTGCTGTTCAACCTGGTTAACGGATTTCAAAACGGTTTCTACATCGGCAGCACGTTATCAAAATCTTTCGTTGAATACGTTAAAATTAGCGGGCCAATGCGGAAAATTAAAATGCTGTCTCAATTATGAATTGGATAGCTACATGGATGCTTTAAAAGACATCCCCAATAATATCGACCGCATCGAAACACAAAAAGGAGTTGCTTATCTTCAAAAGACCGATATCTTCAAGAAAATGATGTGGTTCTCTTTTCCTGGAGCTGAAAATTGGATTGCCATCCCCGTTCAACAAGTCAAAGAGCTTGTCGAAATGAATAAGCAGGGAATCAAACCGGAAGCTATTTCGAGTGCAGTAGATAACGATGAAGTCAGAGAAGAGAAAAATATCAACTACGATTATGAAAATGTGGTCGGCCAAGATAGCTTAACGCGACTTGATGATCGGAATAAAAGAAAGAAAAAAAGAAAATCAAAAAGCAACACAGTCAAACCGGAAAATAAGGCTGGACAAAAGACTGAAAAGTCGGACCCAAATCCACCCAAACAAGGAGGAAAACCTCAGGTAGCGAACGATTCTACAGCACCTACGGTGAATAAAGACAATAAAGAAGGTGGGAATAGACCAAAGAAACGTTTTAACCGCAATCGGAATAAAAACAAAGGTAATAACAACAATGCTGCTCCAAAAGCAGAATAAAAAAAAATATGCCTAATTTTAACCCATTAGGCATATTCTTTTTATAAATAAACATGAGACTCAAACGCACACCATTTCTTATTGGTATATTATGTATTTGCATAGGGGGTTCTTGTGAACAGACTTCCATTATAAATGATAACAAACCCATTGATAATAAAGCTTGGTTGAATACATCACCGCCTAGCTTTCAATTTCATATTAGTGATAAAACCAAACGATATGATGTATTAATGGATGTTCGTCATACACCGGAATATGCCTTTTCGAACCTTTTTATCCTGATTTACCAACGTGGTCCAGATAAGAAGCAATCTATTTTCCGCAAAGAAATAAAAATGGCTCGATCCGATGGAAAATGGCTCGGAAAATCCTCAGGGAGCTTATATAATAACCAATCCATAATCCATAAAGATTACCTATTTCCGGATACAGGTATGTATACTATTTCCATCATGCAGAATATGAAGGAAAATCCGTTGAAAGAAATCACCGACGTCGGACTAACGGTTATTCCAAAATGATTGCTTTTTTACGTTATCTATTATTCCCCTTTTCGATCCTATACGGCTTAATCGTATGGCTAAGAAATAGACTATACGATTTCAAGCTGCTCAGCTCAAAGTCATTTGAAATTCCCACGATTGTAATCGGTAACCTTTCTGTCGGAGGTACAGGAAAAAGCCCAATGACTGAATTTGTTGTTTCAAGCCTCAAAGATCAGTATAAAACAGCAATACTTAGTCGAGGCTATGGGCGGGTGACTAGCGGATTTCATTTGGTAAAGACCGATTCGCTAGCAAACAATGTTGGCGATGAACCCTTACAATTCAAAAATAAATTTCCATCGGTTACCGTTGCGGTTTGTGAAGACCGCTGTACGGGAATAGAAAAACTTCAATCAGATCATCAACTGATTATTCTGGATGATGCCTATCAGCATCGAAAATTATCGCCGCTTTTTAATATTCTATTGTTTGATTTTTTATCATTTGGTAGTCCCATGTTTGTTTTTCCTACAGGAAACTTTAGGGACTTACTGATTGAAGCCAAACGGGCGCAGATTATAACAATTACCAAATGTCCAATAGATCTCTCGAACCCTGATAAAAAGCGTATAGAACGTAAAATCAGACGCTATAATAAGAACGCATTAATTACTTTTAGCCATATAAATTACTTTCAAGCCATTGACAGCGTCGGAAATACGATCGATTTCAACGACAGCGATGTTATTTTGGTTACAGGCATTGCCAAACCGCAACCGCTCGTGGATTATATCAAAAAGAAGGCAAATTTGGTCAAACACCTATCTTTTGGGGATCATCATACTTTTAGTGAATCAGATATTGAACAAATTACAAAATCCTACCGAAGCCTAGCTAGTAGTAACAAAATGCTGTTGACTACCGAAAAAGACTTTCAGCGGTTAAAACCATTTCAACAACAATTGGCGGCTATTGATTTGGTCTATCTTCCAATAGGCCTACAATTTCATGATCCTATCCATAAAGAACTATTCCTTAAAACAATCCATAATGCAGTAGCTCAAAGTGTTAATCAACCTTAAATTTTGTTAAGATAAATTGCTATACTAAACTTTTTCCTCAAATTTATATTCAATAGGTAAACGAAACTACTTAAAAGTCTTTTCGGTCCATAGGGATGGACAATAAACAAATAGAGTGCTCAATTACAATGATTGGCATTCATGATATAAACTATACAAAGATGAAAAAGAAAATTTTAATGGCAGTAGCCTGTTTATTATTAAGCGCTACAGGAGTTTTTGCGCAACAACGTCAACAACGCAGTCCTGAGGAACAAGCTAAAATGCGTGTAGAGCATCTTGACAAATTACTTAGCCTCAATCAAACACAAAAAGATTCGATTTATAACCTTACATTGACTCAAGCGCAAAAACGGGCTGCTCTTCGAAACGATGGGGGAGATCGTAAGGCCAATATGGAAAAATATAAACAGCTTCAGGAAATACAAACAGCTAAGATCAAATCTTGGCTTAGTCCAGAACAAGGTAAGTTATTTGACGAACAACAAGAAAAAATGAAGGAAAGAATGTCTAGACGTTCCGATAATTAATGATTAAAATACTTTTAAAGAAAGGCTCTTGTTTTATGTACAGGGGCCTTTTTTATTGCTTGTATCTATTTTGTGTATATCATTATTTACCCATACAAGTCTTAGTCAATGCAGTATATTTTAATCATCACGAGGTGATCGCGCCGAACAAGATATCCGGCATCGGATAAATCATCGTTACCTTGTTTTGTTTATTCTAAAACAAAACCAACATATTGTTTTACAATCTATTAACACATTATCCTGTGTTAAAAATTTGTTAAAGTAACAACTTTAATACAATATAAATACCAATTCCAAGTTTTATAGTAAAACAGTTTAATTGTAACTTTTTAAATACAATAGATATGAAAAAGCTAATTTTAACAGGAATCGGATTCTTTTTGGCCCTCAGCCTAACATTTGCCCAACAGGGTACTCCGGAGGAAACTGCGGCAAAAGCAACAACTGAACTTGTTCAGAAACTGAATCTGAATGATGAGCAAAAGACTGCAGTATCAACGATATTATTGGATCAGGCAAAAACCGAGCAAACGATAACAAAAGACAGTAGCTCCTCTGCTGAAGTAAAAAATGAAGCACTAAATAAGCTTCAAAGCGAGGTAGACACCAAAGTCAGCCAGCTGCTAACCGAGGATCAAAAAGCACTTTACCAAAAAATAATTGCTGAGAGACCGGCGAAATCAGCCCCTGGGACAAAACAACCAGTAACAACTGACCCCATGCGTTAATAGTGAAAAAAATAGAGAATAAACATTGAATAACTTCATCTAAAATTAAACATCATGAAAAAGCTATTTTTAACAGGTATAGGTTTCTTTCTAGCAATGAGCCTAACATTTGCACAACAAACAACACCAGAAGAGAATGCAACCAAAGTGGTGACCGAATTAGTGACAAAGCTAACATTAAACGAAGAGCAAAAAACAGCCGTGTCAACCATCGTATTAAACCAAGAAAAGGCTATTGCAGCCGTTATCCAGGACGCGACAGCTACAGCTGATGCCAAAAAGGAAAGCATAACCAAAATTCAAGGTGAATCCGATACTAAGATAGCACAACTGCTCACCGATGAACAAAAGACAGCTTATCAGAAATATGTCACAGAGAGACCCCCAGTAAGTATTCCTGCGACTCAAGAAAAAACTGAACAAAACGAATCCGGCAACGGACAGAGCAATCAATAACAACAATCGTTCTATTAAGAATGAAAAACCTCTGGATATAGATTATGTCCAGAGGTTTTTTAATACCTTACAAGAGCTTAAATGCATTAAAAAAGGGCTATCCAATCATCTTGGACAGCCCCTTTTGTTTACTGCTTACGGTAATTGACATTAAGATTTCAATTTTTTCATAATGTCACTTACATAAGTCTTAAATTTCTTGTCAGTTTCAATTAAATCCTCTACGGTTTGACATGCATAAATGACTGTCGAGTGGTCTCTTCCTCCGAAGAAAGCTCCGATCGATTTTAGTGAAGATTTGGTATGAGCTTTTGCTAAATACATCGAAATTTGCCTGGCCTGCACGATTTCACGCTTCCTAACTTTCGACTTTACCATATCTACAGGAACTTCAAAATATTCACAAACTAATTTCTGAATAAAGTCCATTGAAATTTCCTTATGGGTATTCTTCACAAAGTTCTTCAACATCGATTTTGCTAAACCCAAATCGATCTCCTTCTTGTTCAATGTAGATTGAGCCAATAATGAAACCATAGCTCCTTCCAATTCACGAACACTGTTATCGATTTGTGTTGCGACATATTCCACTACATTTTCAGGTAAATCAATACCGTCAGAATACATCTTCTTCTTCAAAATTGCCATTCTCGTCTCAAGATCAGGAATCTGAATATCTGCAGATAATCCCCATTTAAAACGACTAAGCAAACGTTCCTCCAAACCAGCTAAATCCTTAGGTGCCTTGTCTGAAGTTAAAATAATCTGCTTTCCAGATTGATGCAAATGATTAAAAATATGGAAGAAAATATCCTGTGTTTTTTCTTTACCAGCAAAATTATGCACATCATCCATAATGATGACATCCATTGCTTGATAAAAGTTAACGAAGTCATTGATTGTGTTATTTTTCAATGAATCCACAAACTGTTGACAGAATTTTTCACAAGACACATAAATGACCAGTTTATCGGGAAGATTTCTTTTGATTTCATTTCCGATTGCTTGGGCAAGGTGTGTCTTTCCTAAACCAACATCACCATAAATCATCAAAGGGTTGAATGAAGTACCGCCCGGTTTATTCGCCACAGCATATCCTGCAGAACGAGCAAGACGGTTACACTCCCCTTCGATAAAATTTTCGAATGTATAGTTTTGATTCAATTGCGGATCAACCTGCAATTTTTTCAATCCAGGAATAACAAACGGATTTTTGATATCCCTATTTAAAGATACCGGCACAGGGATAGATTGCCTTTTCCCTTCTGCTCCATTGCCATTCGATGGAAGATTAGTCGTATAAGGATGAGAAGCTGAAGACTTCTCCACTACAATATTGTATTCCAATCTACCTTGCTCTCCTAGGAATTTCTTTACGGTCTTGCGAAGAATTCCTACATAGTGTTCTTCCAACCACTCATAAAAAAATAAGCTAGGCACTTGAATAGTCAAAACGTCACCCTCCAAACGGACTGCTTTCACAGGTTCAAACCAGGTCTTGAAACTTTGTGCTGGTATATTATCTTTGATAATCGAAAGACAATTATTCCAGACACTTGAATACGTTTTTTCCATTCTAAAATTGTTAATAAGTTGATTTACAATACGCGACAAAAAATATGTTGATAACTTTCTCTGAGAACGAAGATGACAAAAAAAAATCAGCTAAAAAACTAAAATATAAAATAATTGATAATACATTATATATCAGTATTTTACCATGTAAAATTGTGGAAAACTAGCGCTAAAATTGATCTCTAAAAATAATTATTAACATTCCAAATTTATTTCAAAAAAAAGAACAAAAAAAGTAGCAAACTTACTACCTATCAGTCCTTAAGGTCTAAATCTAAATTAACCAAAATAATAGCTAATTACAATCTTTAGTTCATATATTTTTAATATTAAATTTATAAGAATTTAAAGCCAACTTAACATCATTGTCAGAGGACTATTAAAGTTATTTACGCACAACCTTAAAACAAAAATCAATGCGGATTATAGGACAGAAAAAAACAAATTGTAACAGATGAGATGAGTTCTAAATTCAAACATCCCTACCCTTGAAAAATGAAAAAGGAGATNNATCTCCTTTTTCATTTTTCAAATGTATAGCTCTTATCCGACCATTGAGCTGGTCAATTTTCCATTGCAAAGTTTTTTGGCTTCTGATACGATAGCATCAGCATCGTAGTGTGCATGCTTCCACTGTGCATTTTGTTCAGCATGCTCAATGATCTTATCCGGAATACCCAAACGAACAACCTGGCTATGATATCCGTGATCGGCCATAAACTCCAATACAGCCGAACCTATGCCCCCCTGTAAACTTCCATCTTCAACCGTGATAATTTTATCAAATTTCTGAAAGACCTGATGAAGCAAAGCTTCATCCAATGGTTTAGCAAATCGAAGATCATAATGCGCTGGATGTATTCCCAGTTCATTTAACTGCTGTACCGCTTTAACAGCTTCATTTCCTATCGCTCCAAAACTTAAGATAGCAAGCTCCTCACCTGCTGATATAAGACGCCCCTTTCCTATTTCTATTTCTGTAAATGGGCGACGCCAGTCTGGCATAACACCATTTCCTCTAGGATATCTAATAACAAACGGACCTTTATTGGGTAACTGCGCTGTATACATTAAATTTCGTAACTCTTCCTCATTCATCGGCGCAGAAACCGTCATATTTGGAACACAGCGCATAAAAGCGATATCATAAGCGCCATGATGTGTCGCACCATCCGCACCGACCACTCCCGCACGATCCAAACAGAAAACAACATTCAGATTTTGTAATGCAACATCATGGATGACTTGATCATAAGCGCGTTGCATAAACGACGAATAGATATTACAGAATGGTAATAATCCCTGTGTTGCGAGTCCCGCACTGAATGTAACTGCATGCTGCTCAGCAATACCAACGTCAAATGCACGGTCAGGCATAGCTTTCATCATAATGTTCATGGAAGAACCAGAAGGCATTGCAGGCGTGATCCCCACAATCTTATCATTTTCTTCCGCAAGCTCAACTAAAGTATGTCCAAAAACATCTTGAAATTTAGGTGCTACCGGTTTATCATTCAAAGACTTCTTGATCTCACCCGTAATTTTATCGAATAGACCTGGAGCATGCCATTTCGTCTGATCTTTTTCAGCTAGCGCAAAACCTTTTCCTTTGATGGTGACGGCATGCAATAATTTAGGCCCCGGTATATGCTTAAGGTCTTCAAGGGTCTTAGCCAATTTCTTGACATCATGCCCATCAACCGGTCCAAAATATCTAAAATTTAAAGATTCAAAGAGATTGGCATTTTTTAATAAAGTTCCCTTTATGCTTTTTTCCAATTTTTTGGCAATACCAAGTGCATTTGGACCAACTTCCGAAATCTTGGTCAATACAGCTGCGATATCGTCTCTAAAACGATTATAGCGCTTGGAGGTTGTTATACTTGTCAAATACTCCTTCAATGCGCCTACATTAGGGTCAATGGACATGCAGTTGTCATTCAGAATAACCAAAAGGTTTGATTTCGAAATACCGGCATGATTCAGTGCCTCAAATGCCATTCCACCAGTCAAGGCACCATCACCGATAACCGCGATATGCTGACGATCCTTTTCACCCTTTATTTGGGAAGCGACTGCCATGCCTAATGCTGCAGAAATAGATGTTGACGAGTGTCCAACACCAAATGCATCGTATTGAGATTCAAAACGGTTAGGAAAACCCGAAATTCCGTTCTCAATTCGATTTGTATGAAATATATCGCGACGCCCCGTTAGGATTTTATGCCCATAAGCCTGATGACCTACATCCCAAATCAATTGATCGTATGGGGTATTCATTACGTAATGTAACGCCACCGTTAACTCGACGACTCCCAAACTTGCTGCAAAGTGACCACCATTAACCGAAACCTGATCAATAATAAATTGACGTAATTCCTGACTTAACTGTTCTAATTGGTCTTCCTTTAGCTTTTTAAGATCAGAGGGATCGTTTATTTTACTTAATAGTTCTCCAGCCTCAAACTGCATAGTACTGCTATTTACATGATATGTTCGTACAAAGTAACGACAATTTTATTTAATCTTTAAAATAAATCGCATTTACATATTGATGAACAACAAATAAAATAATGAATAGTTTGTATCGAAGTTATTCCAAAAGATTTTATATGTAAATTTGTATAAGATATGCAAGTAGAAGAAGGCTACGAAATCAAGCTTCCTCAATTTGAGGGACCTTTTGATTTATTATTATTTTTTATCGAACGGGATGAACTAAATATCCACGATATACCGATTTCAAAGATTACAGATGATTTTTTATCGTATGTGAGCCAAATGCAAGCGCTCAATATGGAAATGGCAAGCGAGTTTATCTTTGTTGCTTCTACACTGATGCGTATCAAAGCTAAAATGCTATTACCTCGTCTGGATCTGGACGACAATGAAAATGAAATCGATCTTAGAGAAGATCTTGTTCAAAAACTTATTCTCTATAAGCAATTTAAAGAGACCTGTGAAGAATTGAGAGTCTTGGAAGAAAATCGTCTCAAACTATACAGCCGAGGCAACATACGCTATGATATCCAACAAAGACTAAAATTAGATTCTACCGGAGAAAATTTGGATAGCTTCGACCTCTATGGTCTAATGATGATTTACGAGCAAATGATGTATCAATTCCGTAATCGTCCCCCTGAAGTAACCCATACAGTTGTCAAATATCCATACACCATTGAACAACAGAAGAAAGCAATTGCCGAACTGATTGAAATCAATAAAAAATTAGATTTTCAAGAAATTCTTAAAAACTCAGAAAATAAAATACAGTTCGTCTATAACTTTTTAGCGATTCTCGAAATGCTCCAGCAGCGATTATTACAGATCGAAGTGGGCTTAGGCTATAACAATTTCAATGTAGGTGAAAGAGATCCAAATGAGACGGAGGAACTCCTGTTTGAGGAGGAAGAAGCATAAAAAAAGACCTGTTTTGAACAGGTCTTTTTCGTATTAATCTTTTTTCTTAAATGCATTCCAGCCTTGTGCCGTTATCGGATAAAGATTCCCAGATTTGGAAATCATCTCACAACCTTCCGATCTTGGCGTCATATAACCAATAATACTAATATCAGGTAAATTCTTAATTTTATCGTGATCCGATTGCGCTATTGTAAACAATAACTCATAGTCCTCACCACCATTAAGTGCAGCTACGGTTGGATCAATGCCAAATTCCCGTCCCGTATCATAAGTCATCTGATCCAATGGAATTTTTTCCTCATATAATCGGCATCCTTTATCTGATTGTCGGCAAATATGAAGAATTTCAGATGCAAGCCCGTCCGAAATATCCATCATCGCTGTGGGCTTGATCCCTAGCTTGGCAAATAATTCAACAATGTCTTTCCGGGCTTCAGGTTTCAATTGGCGTTCAACGATATAATCCTTTCCTTCCAAATCAGGTTGTACATTCGGATTTTCTAAATAAATCTCTTTCTCACGTTCCAAGAGTTGTAAGCCCATATAAGCTGCACCGAGGTCACCGGACACACACAATAGATCTCCTTCCTGTGCTCCACTACGATAAACGATCTGATCTGCATCAGCATAGCCTATACTTGTCACAGAAATAACCAGCCCCTGTGCTGAAGCCGAAGTGTCACCCCCGATTAAATCGACATTATACTTCTTACAGGCAATCAAAGCTCCTTGATAAATTTCCTCTACGGCTTCTAATGGAAATTTAGAGGACATACCGATTGAAAAGGTAATTTGAGAAGCTATTCCATTCATCGCATAAATATCGCTCAAATTGACTTGAACAGCTTTATAACCTAAATGTTTTAATGGTACATACCTAAGATCAAAATGAATCCCTTCCAACAATAGATCAGTCGATACCAAAGTCTTCTTACCTTCGAAATCTAAAACAGCCGCATCATCCCCAATCCCCTTCACAGTGGATTTCTCTGTCAATTCAACAGCCTTACTTATATAATCAATCAGTCCAAACTCGCCCATTTCCTCTAGATTGGTCCGCTCGGTATTATCAAAATCAAACATGCTAAAAAGTTTAAAAGTTTAATATAGGTAATGCCGGATAATCATCTTTGACTGATGCATTAAGATGGCATTACAAAACAAGTATAGCTATAAGTCCAATGAATTTATATGCTTATCCAGCTAAGCGTCTTAATTACAAGCTAGGACAAACATTCATAAAAATTGTTTGTATTACGTTAAAAATCAATAATCTACGATAGCTAATCGTAGCAAAAATACAACAAATCTATAGTCCTAAGCGCGCTGATATTTCCAACATACGTTCAATAGGACGTTGTGCACGAAGAATCACATCCTCAGGAAGAAGAATTTCAGGGGACTCATACTTTAGACAGTTGTATAGCTTTTCAAGCGTATTAAGCTTCATATGCGGACAATCATTACATGCACAGGCATTATTAGGAGGAGCAGGAATAAAAGTCTTATGTGGACTTGCTTTTTGCATTTGGTAAAGAATGCCTGATTCTGTAGCAACAATATAAGCCTGGGCTTTATCTGTTTGGGTAAATTTAAGCATTCCAGCAGTCGATCCCACATAATCAGCTATCGCGAGTATATGATCTTCACACTCTGGATGGGCAATAAACTTAGCCTCGGGGTGCTCGTTTTTCAAACGGTCAATTTTATCTTGAGAAAAAATTTCATGCACCATACAAGCTCCATTCCAAAGTACCAGGTCACGTCCTGTTTTCTTCTTAACATATGCACCCAGGTTGCGATCTGGACCGAAAATGATTTTCTGATCCTCCGGAAGACTCTCAACAATCTGAACAGCGTTGCTTGATGTGCATACAATATCTGAAAGAGCTTTCAATTCAGCCGTACAATTTACATAGGTAATCACCAAATGATCAGGATATTGCTCTTTAAATTTAGCAAAAAGATGTGGTGGGCATGAATCTGACAATGAACAACCGGCTTTAGCATCTGGCAAAAGAACCTTCTTCGTCGGTGAAAGTATTTTAGCCGTCTCAGCCATGAAATGTACTCCAGCAAAAACAATTACATCTGCATCGGTTTTCGCAGCTTCCTGCGATAAGCCAAGACTATCTCCTATATAATCTGCTATATCTTGTATTTCAGACTCTTGATAATAGTGAGCCAAGATGACAGCCTTCTTTTCTTTCTTTAAGCGTTGGATCTCTTTAATCAAATCCAGTGAGGGATCAATCGGAGCATCGATATAACCTTTTGCTTGAAGCTCATAATTTACAATTTCCATGCGAGTAGTTTCAACTTTTATGAACAGCAAAAATAAGCATTGTTATATATATAAAAGTCAATTAAAAGCAAATTAATCAAGTCGTGGTAATACAGCTCTCGCTTCCATTTGATCCATAGTAGATTATAGTGAATAAAACACTGATATAAAACCTATTATTAATTAGTAACAGATTACAACGTGTTTGCTACGTCGAGCTCATTGGATAATGTCAGTTTGTAAATTTGATCGAACAATGGTAACTTTTGTCCCATTCCATGATCTTGTAGAACTGACAGCAAAATATGTATTGATCATGCAAAATAAACATTTACAAGTATTAATAGTTAAATTAATTTACATTCAGTTTAATCTCACAGTATTATGTCCATATAAACTCTTTTAGACTTGGATATTTGGAAAACTATTCAAGCTCTTCGTTTATAACAAAAACTGAAAGGGTTTATTTCACATTATTTCGATCTTCGAAAATCAGTTTCATCCATAACTTACTTTCGTAGCCTAAGAAACGTTTTTAGGCATATTACAAAACAATGAAAAATATGGCACAAAAGGAAGCTTTATTTATTAACATTTCAGATAAGAAAACGTTTTTGAGGCCGTATAGGATAGATTAATAAATCTTGGATTGATGTATAATTTTATATCAAATTCTCAGCGGGTTTATTTTGGCAAATTTTGACAGAATTGTGTATACGTGCAGCACTGAAAGCATAAAAATAGCACCGAAAATTAAATAAAGGCTCTTAGAATCGTCTATAGCATATTTTATCACTGCCTAACCAATATATGGCATTCTAATCGCGAGTAGCTGAAGTTTATATATTCTCACTTGCCAACTCATACAGCAACGATGACCAGCGTAGGGCCAAAATCAATTTTCCTAAATCATAATACGCCGCAAATAACCAATAGAAGGCATTATTTCCAAAATAAACCCGTCGAGAATAGCATATATAAGTATTATTAGCCTGTAAAAATGAATATAGGAATATAACAGGGATAAATTTATCGGATCAGGCCTAATAGGGTTGAATAAAATAATTCAGAATAAACACGATAAGAATTAGATATTTATAAAAAAATCAAATGAGTCGAGTAGAAGCGACTTTAAAAGGCACTAATTCCCGCAAATTGAAATTCGACTAAAATAATGTGTATAGTATCCAAAATAAACTGGATGAGAATTAAAAATTGACCGCTTTGATCTAGAATAGTGCCTTTATTTAATTCTAAGAAGCTTAATATAACTTTTTTTGCTATCTAATTACAGGAAATTTTATAGCAATCACAAATTCAGTCGAAATAACACAAAATAAAGTTAATAATACCTTGTATCTGGATAGAAATCCTTTAAATAGCTCTATTCTAAACTCAATATAACACAATCGGAGCGTATATACCGCTAGAATAATCATCTGGCAATAACTATCGCATAAATTACAATAAACTCAAAATGTATAACTTAAAAGATATTAATTCATATAAAATAAAAATAAATTATTCAAAATTTAGGAAATTATAAAATTTGCGGATTATAGTACTTGACATTCAAATACATAGATAATATTAAAAAAAATACTAAATATGCAACTGATAAAGCGCTTTAAAAACGACAAACTCGCTTAGAATTAAATATCCCATACAAATAACGAATCAACAAAATATATTCAATCTATAAGAGCTTTATTTTAGAAAAATAAACCCTGAGAATGATCTAAAAAATTGCCAGATAGCAATAATCCAAAATATTCTAATGTCACTGATCTAAATTTAGATATTTCCTCCATTTAGCCGATGTTGGGCTGCAAATATAGTAAGATTGTTTGTTCTGCAATAAATTATTTGAAGAAATTATCTGCATTCCAAAATTATTAACAAGTCAATCTTCGAATTTCACTTAGATCTTAAAAAATTTACTATTTAAGGCCATAGAATGTATTAAAAAGCCCTGAAAACAAATTTTTAAAAAATATCCAATTCTAAACAGGTATATTTTTAAACAATCGCCTTGAGATTCTGTTTAAAATTCAATCCCGCGAAAACCAAACAAATATCGTAGCCAAATCTGAATATAAACAGGCAGATCCAGGAATAAAAAATTCCAATAACCAAATACCTCTCAATTTCCATTTTTGAAAACTTTGCTGATAAAGTACAGAAATTTTTGACGCCAATTTTACCTCGTTGAGAAAGCAAAATTCACATATTTTTGAAAAAAATACGCAAATAAGCAAACCTCAAACAGTTTAAAATCCAAATATCAAAATCAATTAAATTGCCTTTTTCATATCAATTTTAAAAGCAAAGATTAGCAACTATTAGAATTCAATAAAAGAATTTATCTGCTCTAAAGACAGAAATATTAAAATCTCATAGCATCCAAATTTGAATTAAAACTTTTCTGATCCGATTTCTATCGGTTACAAAGCGATAAAATTGAAATAAGATCCCACACGGGAAAATATCCAAGTATAAAACGACTTAAACCTATATTTTTTTTAAAAAAATTATAAATAACGCGCTGAAACTAGATTAAATCCATACACAAAAAAAAATAAAATAAATAGTCAATCCTAAAGCGCTTTAAAAGTCAATAGGAAATTTAAAAAATAAAATAAACTCAATTAGAATTAAATATTTCAATAGGGGACTTTATAATTCCCGAATATCGAAATCTAACCGCTTCTAATCGAACTTGACAAAACTAAACAAAGATTTTCGAACGTATTCCACAATCTTTTTTTTCAATAAATACTAATTATTTAAAATAGAAAATCTCTTATTGTTTATTATGGTGTGGAAAAGTGGTATAAATTAGGTTATTTCGATTTTGATTTTAGGTTTTTATAGAGTTTTCAACAATTTTTCAACAGAATTTATTCATTAAAGACCTGATTTTTAAAATTCTAAATTATCTTATTTTTTATTTTCCATATATTTTTGTTGAATAGTTTTTGTTTAGAAAATGTGGAAATCTCTAGATTTTTGTGCGGAAAAATTTTAGAAATAAGGCTTGCAAATAGGGGATTTGTGAATTGTTAAATACTTTTCATTTTTATTTAACCTTTTATTTACACGTTTTCCACATTTTTCGTTAATTTGAATCGTCACTTTTGGGGATAGTTTGTGAATTTTAATTTATATGGCAGATAGAAAGGTAGATTTTTTGATCATTGGATCAGGTATTGCTGGATTAAGCTTTGCTTTAAAAGCATCGAAATTCGGTAAAGTATTGATAGTCACTAAGTCCAATGAGGATGAGTCTAATACAAAATATGCGCAAGGGGGAGTGGCTGCCGTTGTGGATAAGTCAGATAGCTTTGAGAAGCATATCATTGATACTCAGATTGCTGGGGATGGTTTATGCGATGTTGAAATTGTGGAAAACGTAGTGAGAGAAGCACCGGAACGGATTGCAGAACTTATTTCATACGGAACATCATTTGACAAGGAGGAATCGGGGTTATATGATCTGGCAAAAGAGGGGGGACATTCCGCTCATCGTATTTTACATTATAAAGATATAACTGGCTATGAAATTGAGCGTGCATTATTGGCGCAAGCACATAGTGATCCCAACATTGAAATCGTAACGCATTACTTTGCCATTGATTTGATTACACAGCATCATTTGGGGGAATACGTGGATAAGAACAGGGAAGACATTACCTGTTATGGAATTTATGCTTTTAATACCTCATCACATTTAGTAGATAAGATTTTGAGTAAGGTTACTGTGATGGCTTCTGGAGGAGCAGGGCATGTTTATTCAAGTACAACAAATCCAACTATTGCGACTGGAGATGGTATTGCTATGGTGTATCGGGCAAAAGGTAAGGTACGTAATATGGAGTTTATGCAATTTCACCCTACTTCTTTATACAATCCAAAGGACTCTCCTGCATTTTTGGTATCTGAAGCCGTACGTGGATTTGGGGGTATTTTAAGAAGGATCAATGGTGAATCTTTCATGGAGGAGTACGATGAACGTGCTTCTTTGGCACCAAGAGACATCGTTGCTAGAGCTATTGATGCCGAGATGAAGAAATCTGGTATAGATTATGTGTACCTTGATATCACGCATCGGAATAAGGAAGATATTATCAAGCATTTTCCAAATATTTATGAAAAGTGTCTTTCGATCGGACTGGATATGGCGAAGGATTTTATACCAGTTACACCGGCTGCGCATTACCTCTGTGGAGGAATTTATGTGGATGATTTTGGACGCAGTAGCCTCGTTAACTTATATGCTTGCGGAGAGTGTTCTTCTACTGGCCTGCATGGGGCAAACCGATTAGCTTCTAATTCACTTCTTGAAGCACTTGTTTATGCACATCGTATTTTCCTGGACGCCACAAAGTCGATAGGATTGATTAACCATATTGTTGATGTCCCCGAATGGGATGACTCTAAAACCTCTCTTTCAAATGAGGATATTTTAGTAAGTCATAATTTACGCGAGTGCCAAAAGATTATGAGTGACTATGTTGGCATTGTCCGTTCCGATTTTAGGCTTGAAAGAGCTCTTAAACGGCTACATCTCTTGTATGAGGAGACCGAAGAATTTTATCGAAATACAAGGCTTTCTGTTAAACTGTGTGAATTACGTAATGTTATTCAAGTAGCTTATATCGTGACAAAATCAGCTATGTTACGGAAAGAAAGTAGGGGATTGCATTATACAACGGACTATCCGAAACATTCGGAAGTATTACAGGATACAATTTTTTAAGGAATATGGCACTTATTTTATCTGTTTTGGATAAATCTCCGGTGATAGCCGAAGAATGCTTCTTAGCACCCAATTCAACGATTGTAGGCGATGTGGAGATTGGACATCACTGTTCGGTATGGTTTAATGCTGTCATACGCGGAGATGTCAATTATATTCGTATCGGTAATTATACTAATATTCAAGATGGAGCGGTTATACATTGTACCTATAAGAAATGCGGTACTACGATCGGAAATTATGTAAGTATAGGGCATCAGGCTATGGTACATGGATGTATTTTGGAAGATCATGTACTCATTGGTATGGGAGCTATCGTTATGGATAATGCGATTGTTGAATCGAATGTTATTGTAGCAGCTGGTGCAGTAGTTTTGGAAAATACTCGTTGTGAATCGGGATTTCTATATGCTGGAGTACCTGCCAAAAAGATAAAAGCACTTACTGAAGAGCAGAAAGATCTATTGCAGAAGCTACCACATAATTATGTTCTGTACAGTTCCTGGTTTTAGCTTAATCGAATTAGCAATATTAAATAAGTTATTTTAGAATGGCCTCAATTAATTTTTTTTGAGGCCACTCAATGAAAAACTATCTTTCTGTTCCCAATTAGCACGTATCGTAAATACTTTATTCAGATATACAACAGGTTCAGGAAAAGTTTTCTTTTCGACATCTCCAGTGTCCCAGATTCCATTATCATTGTCGTCGCGTATCACACGTATACTATACTTTCCTCCAGGATACTGTTTGTATACAACAGCCGGATTGTTCATGTTTATTTTGTCGACGCGATAGACCTTATCTTTTTTCTCATTGATTAACTCAACCAAATAGGTTGTATTGCTATCTAGATCTGTAAAATCAAATGTCAGATCCCCATAGTTTTCACTATCGTCATAGGTCAAATCGAGCTTTTTCTCTTTGTTTTGTTCGCCAAAATAGCCTGTTATAGCGCCTTCTGTAAACTCAATTTGGTACTTTTTCTCTTTTCTCCAATTATAGCGAATATGGTAGATATTGGTATTTGCTGTATCTACAGCTAGTTGGTAATTGGTCCGGACCAATGAGTCTTCTTTGAATTTTAACTTGGTTTTATCGATATTTTTGATCGGTGTGAAAGCAGATACCTGAAGGTGTGTAATTCGATCGACCCGTCCATTATTTGGCGTAAAAATAGGCTCAATTGTCTGCTCTATTTTTACATTCCCTTTTCTAATGAGAATGGTATCCAATGGTCTTTCATTTTCTGTCAGAACAAGCTTTAGGGAGTCTATTTTTAAATTTGGAATAAACAAAGTAGCCGAGTCTGATGTCTTTGAAAAACGTACTTTTTTATCCTTGTTGTTTACTTCGTCATTTAGGATATCAAGTTTGGGCTTGTCGACTCTTCTATTAAAAACAAGAAGTATACTTCCATTTTTTTCAAATTTCTTCTCTTGGGTTCTAAACTTTTTTGGGATTCCTTTGAAGATCTCCAAGTTGATATTGCTCAAGTCTCGCTCTAGCACGATAGAGTCTTTTAGGAAACCTATTTCTTCATCAGCACCATTATAGATTCTATCGTTATTTTTTTCTTGAAGTGCGTAAATGCGATAAGTTCCCTCTCTTAGATTGTTTAGTTTATAGTTACCTGCAGTATCCGTTGTCGTGAATATATTCGCCTTCTTTTTACCAAAAATCGAGTCTTGGCTAATGGGGATCAACAAGACTTTAACATCCTTTTGGACCTCTTTCGTTATAGCACTTTTTACATTACCGGATATACTGAGTGAATCTATTTTATCTCCTGTCGCGAATACGTAAGCATAATTGACCAATGCATTTCCAGCGTTATAATCAACTAGTCCTTTACCGAAGTATATGCTGTAGGTTGTATTCTTTTCTAGGGAATCAGGTAAGGTAATTTCTAGATTTTTTTTCTTCACCTTGAATTCTGGATTGCTTCCCATGTCTGGCGTAATACTGAATTCCTTTTGTTGATTTGCCAGCTTGATATACTCGTCAAACGTGATCACTATTTTTTTAGCTGTAAAATTCTTCGAAAAATTCGTAGGGCTTTCCAATAGTATCTTCGGAGGAATAGAATCTTTTGGCCCCCCCGTGGGCTGTTGTATGCTCGCACATTGTATGGACAAGCCAATAAGCATAATAAACATGCTTAAAATAAGTAATCTTGTTTTTAAGCTACTTTTTAGCCTTTCTGAACCACTTTTATTTTCTCTTAAAGAAGTTGTCATAAAAAATAGAATATTGTCTTAAATCGCTTATTTTAAGCTTTGTGATGTTTAGTGTATAAGTATTTGGCTTTCAGTTGTTTAACTCATATGGACCATCAATACAGTGATATCAGAGGGCGAAACGCCTGAGATTCTTGAAGCTTGCCCCAGTGTACGTGGTTTAACTTTAGATAACTTTTGTCTTGCCTCAATTGATAGCGATGTTAATAGGCTGTAGTCAAAATCAGGATTAATTTCTCTATCTTCCATCTTCTTCATGCGATTGACAATTTCCATCTCTTTATCGAAATAGCTTTCATATTTGAGATTGATCTCTGCTTGTTCGATGGTATCATTATCGAATTGGGAGACATAGTGTGCAAAGCCTTCGTCTCCTTTCAGAATATCTTGGATACCAACTTGTGGTCTTGCAAGAACATTACTCAACCTTGTTTTTTGTGGAAGTGCGCTTGAGCCAACTTCGGCTAATACGGTATTCATCTTTTCGACATTGGTCGAATTTTGTTTGAGATACTCAATTATTTTATTGGAGTTATCAATTTTGTCTTGCACTTTTTTGAGTCTTTCTTCTCCTACCAATCCCAATTTGTAAGCTAAGGGGGTTAAGCGAATATCAGCATTATCTTGGCGTAAAAGTAGACGGTGTTCTGCTCTTGATGTAAACATGCGGTACGGCTCTTCAGTTCCTTTTGTTACGAGGTCGTCGACCAATACACCTATATAAGATTCGGATCGTTTTAGAATAAGTTCCTTATCATCATTGATACGTTGATGCGCATTTATCCCGGCTAGGAAACCTTGAGCAGCGGCCTCTTCATAGCCAGTTGTCCCATTGATCTGTCCTGCGAAAAATAGATGTTTCACCAATTGGGTTTCTAAGGTTAGATCCAATTGCATTGGTGGAAAGTAGTCGTACTCTATGGCATAACCTGGGCGGTACATTTTCGCATTTTCAAAGCCTGGGATCAATTGCAAAGCTTTCAATTGTACGTCTTCTGGCAATGAGGTGGAGAATCCGTTGACATAAATTTCTACTGTTTTGAAGCTTTCGGGCTCCACGAATATCTGATGTCTTTCACGCTCGGCAAAACGATTTATTTTATCTTCTATTGAAGGGCAATAGCGTGGTCCCAATCCTTTGATACGTCCCGTAAACATGGGTGATTTTTCAAACCCAGTGCGTAGCATTTCGTGGACCTTATCGTTTGTATAGGTAATCCAACAACAGCGTTGTTCAGTTGGTATCTCTACATCTGTATAGGAGAACCGCCCTCTTTTTTCATCGCCCCACTGTTCTTCCATTAACGCATAATTAAGGCTTCTTCCATCAATACGTGGTGGCGTTCCTGTCTTCATTCTCCCGGATTCGAAACCAAGGGAAACAAGTTGCTCGGTTAAACCTGTGGCAGCCTTCTCTCCTGTTCTACCGCCTCCAAATTTCTTGTCCCCAATGTGAATTACACCATTTAGAAAAGTTCCATTGGTCAGTACCACGGCGTCCGATTCTATTTCTATTCCCATCGAAGTGATGACACCGCAAGCTTTTCCGTTTTTTACGATAACTTCTTTTACGGTATCTTGCCACATATCTAAATTAGGAAGAGACTCGAGTTGTAATCTCCATTCTTCTGCAAACCGCATTCGGTCATTTTGGGTCCGCGGACTCCACATGGCAGGACCTTTCGAAAGATTTAACATTCGGAATTGAATGGTTGATTTATCTGCTATGATACCAGTATATCCGCCCATAGCATCAATTTCTCTTACTATCTGTCCTTTGGCTACTCCACCGATAGCGGGGTTACAACTCATTTGCGCTATTACTCCCATATTCATTGTGATGAGTAAAGTGGACGAACCTAAGTTAGCTGCTGCCGCCGCTGCCTCACATCCGGCATGCCCCGCACCAACGACAATTACATTATATTTTTTAAACATTTTTCTATTCTTGTTCCACGTGAAACGTGGTGTTTTTATTTCTTTGTAAATTTACGTTTTCTTTGTGTTCCACGTGAAACCTCTGATGAAATTTTACATAAAATCAGCAAGATATAACCATCTTTCGGATTTATCGTCTATCTGTTTTTGGATAGATTGAATTTCTTCCGCTAAGGAAGAAAGTTTTAGATGATCTGTTACCTGGTTTAGTTCCTCCGTTTTTAACGCTACTTGTGTTTCCAGTTTTTCGATTTCTTCTTCTAGTTTGTTATATTCCAATTGTTCCTTGTACGAGAGTTTTTTCTTTTCCTCTTTTACAATTGGCTTTACCTGTTCCTGGGTTATCTTTTTTTGTTTTTCCTTTTCTAATTTTTGGATTTCTTCCTGTTCAAGTTTAAAGTCGGCATAATTTCCGTTGTATATCTGCACGATCCCCTTTCCTTCAAAAATGAAAAGTTGATCCGTCAATTTATCTAATAGATACCTGTCGTGTGATACTAATATGAGTACTCCTTTGTAGTTGTCAAGAAAATCTTCCAGCACGTTTAATGTATCAATGTCCAAATCATTGGATGGTTCATCCAGAATTAAAAAATTTGGATTCTTCATTAAAACACGCATTAATTGAAGTCTTTTTTTCTCCCCCCCACTTAATTTGTTAACGAAACCAAATTGTTTTTCAGGAGGAAATAAAAAGTGGGTTAGCAGCTGTGAAGCCGTGATTACTTCGCCATTTGCCATTTCAATATAGTCTGCTATATTTTTTACAACATCTAATACTCGATCGTTTTCATTTACTTCCAATCCGCCCTGTTTATAGTAGCCATATACTGTGGTTTCCCCTACCGCTATAGACCCTGTATCAGGTTTTTCTTCTCCCGTGATTAAATTAAGAAAGGTTGATTTTCCAGTACCATTTTTTCCCGCTAGACCAATACGATCACCTTTTTTAAAGGTGTATGAAAAATCATGTATGATTTCTTTTGCTCCATAACGTTTGGCAACATGTTCTAGTTCGAGTATTTTTGAGCCCTGCCTGCTTACTTTCACACTGAGTTGTACCGAGTCGTTTCCTTTAATTGCTTTAGATTTTTCTTCCAAGTCATAGTATGCTTCAATACGTGATTTGGATTTGGTACCACGTGCCTGTGGTTGACGACGCATCCACTCCAATTCACGGCGAAGTAGGTTTCTGCTTTTCTCAACCATAACCGCATCAATAGTTTCGCGTTCCGACTTCTTTTCTAGAAAATAAGAATAGTTACCTTTATAGGTAAAGAGATTGCCCCTATCCAGCTCTCGAATCTCCGTACAGATATTATCCAAGAAGTAGCGATCGTGCGTTACTAAAAGAACGGTTTTGCTACCTGTTGTTAGTAGTTTTTCAAGCCATTCAATAGTCTCTATATCCAAATGGTTGGTGGGTTCATCTAATATATAAATATCCGGCTCGTCTATCAAAAGCTTGGCTAGCGCAAGGCGTTTTCGTTGGCCCCCTGATAAACTTTTGATATCTTGATGGAAATCCATAATGTTTAAACGATTAAGAATCGTCTTAATATTATGCTCATACTCCCAGGCATTCAATGAACTTATTTTTTCTGTAAGATCTTCTAATTTTTTCTGATCGATATCAGTTTCCAATAACAGCTCCTCGTACTCACGGATAAGACGTTGTTGATCGTTGTCTGTACTATAAATAAAATCGTTGATTGATTTTAATCCTGTGAAATCAGGATCCTGTTCTAAGAAACCAATTTTTATACCTTTTTCTTTTACAACTTTTCCTGAGGTTGGTAAGATTCGCTCTGCTAAAATGGCGAGTAAGGTTGATTTACCTGTGCCATTGATTCCGACCAAGGCCACACGTTCTCCCTTTTGGAGACCGAAATGTAAATCTTTGAAAAGCCATCGATCATGGAAGGAATGGCTTACTTGTTCTGTAGCTAAAATACTCACGTTATATCACCCTAAATTATATTCAGTCAATTTACACGCCAAAACACTACCAGTAGGTTTCTTCTCTTGGTAGTTTATATCGTGTTGATAATCAATATTTTAGTCATATTTCTATTGATTGTCAGTTATTTATATATTGAATCAATAATCGTTTTGATTGCTGACTAATGTAATCTATTGGGTGGCATACGATCAAATGTTAGCCTTTGCCATTGGGTAAAATGATAATTCGAAGTCCCAAAGGTTCGCTTGTTCATTTGGAATGCTCGCAAAAATAAAGAAATAGTTTCTTATTCGATGCGAAAAAAGCTTCGTTATTTGATTAATTGGCAATAATGATACTGCCCTGATAAAATTAATTCAATGCGTAATCCGCTATCAGATTGAAACGTGGTATTTCAACTTGAAAGCTGCCGTTGTCCAGTGTTCGGATCATATTATAATATCCTTCCATGAATCCGAATTCGCTATTGAGATTGCAACCTGAGGTGTATTGATGAGTCTGACCAGGTTCTATAATAGGTTGTTCGCCTACTACTCCTTCTCCAGATACCTCCCTATAGTCTCCTTTTGCATCAAAAATTTTCCAATAGCGACTTATCAATTGAACCGTGTAATCGCTGAGATTTTCTATGCTGATATGATAAGCAAACATGAAATGTTCACGGTCCGGATT
The DNA here is from genome assembly GCF_002341965.1 of Sphingobacterium sp. UBA2480. NCBI lineage: Bacteria > Pseudomonadati > Bacteroidota > Sphingobacteriia > Sphingobacteriales > Sphingobacteriaceae > Sphingobacterium > Sphingobacterium sp. UBA2480. The sequence goes on from NZ_DDPA01000008.1 coordinate 351,598, forward strand.
CGAATACTCCGATTGATAGATGGTTTCAACCGAGATTTTTACGCCTTCTGTAATTTGTGTGATCATTTGAATGATGTTTATTGTTGCAATGAATATTTACGCTAAAATACTAATAATGAGTTTAAAAATCTAAATTATAATCATTTTAAAAGGTTAAATAATGCTAAGTTTAAAATTAGTATAACCAAATGGACCTTAATTAGTAGGTTTGTATTATGGCAAATGGTATCTTATATTTAATTCCTGTTCCATTGAGTGATGACGCAGCTTTCCAGTCATTTACTCCGTATTTAGTGGAAACAATCAATTCATTGGACGAGTATATTGTAGAGAACGAAAAAACGGCGCGCAAGTTTTTAAAACTTGCAGGTTTAAAGATTCCGCAGAGCGAATTAACGATCCATGATTATGGAAAACATGTGCGGGACAAGGGAAATATAAATGATTTTTTTGAAGGCTTGAAACAAGGCAAAAGTGTTGGATTAATGTCTGAGGCGGGATGTCCTGGTGTTGCTGATCCTGGTGCTTCTATTGTAGCGCGGGCACATCAATTGGGTATTAAGGTAGTTCCTCTTGTTGGACCAAGCTCTATTCTACTGGCACTTATGGCTTCCGGATTTAGCGGTCAGAAATTTGCCTTTCATGGTTATTTGCCTATCGATAAAATTGATCGAGCTAAGGAGATTAAAAATCTCGAACAGCAATCAGCACGTGAAAAGCAGACGCAAATTTTTATTGAAACTCCATTTAGAAATAATCAGCTTTTAGCCGATCTACTAAAAATATGTAAACCTTCCACCTTACTCTGTGTTGCGTCAAATGTAACAGCTGCCGACGAAAATATACAAAGTTTGACAGTTGGTGAGTGGCGAAAACGATCGTATGATTATCATAAAAAGCCGACTATTTTTTTACTTTATGCATGATGTTTTTAGAGCTCCCCCCTACCCTATTTTCATTGATGAAGTTTAATGATGAAATTAGAAGCTGTTTTTACATGAGTGAAGTATGTTTTAATAAAGTAAGTGAGTGCTTACATTTTGTTTTTTAATAAATATGTAAACCAGGGTATCAGAATAAATGCTGAATAGAGTTTGTTAACCGTCTAGAATGATTTAATATATAACACGATGAATTACTGTAGATTATTGTCTATTATGTTTTTGTTTTCATTAGTTGGATTCAGTAAAGATCTTGCTGCACAGTCTTCTACATATGTTATTGTCCATGGAGCTTGGGGTGGTGCTTGGCAGTTTAAAAATACGGCGGTTGAGTTAGCTAAAAAGGGAAATGAGGTGTACCGACCCACACTAACAGGCCTGGGTGAGCGTTATCATTTAGCAGATACTTCTATCCGATTACAAACGCATGTCGATGATGTTGTGAATACGATCCTGTTTGAGGATCTCCATGATATTATATTGGTCGGACATAGTTATGGTGGGATGATTATCACGGCTGTGGCAGATAGTCTTCCGGATAGAATCCGTAAATTGGTTTACTTGGATGCTATACTACCGGAGGATCAACAATCTGTAATGAACTTAATGGGTAAATCCAGTGCAGCAAATGGACTGTTAAAATTAGAAAAGGATGGTTATATTTTTCCTTTCTGGGTGAAGGACATTAAGAAGCTTCCTAGGGATGTCCCCCACCCGTTAAGAACAATGACAGACAAGATCAGTTTAAAAAATCCGAAACGACTTAAAATTCCAAGTACTTACATTTTGACTTATGAGGATGGCAAAACAATTGAGGATGATGATTTTTACCCGTTTTATAGGAAGGCAAAAAATATAGGTTTTAAAACAGTCGAATTTGTTGGAGATCATAATCCACAAATAAAAAAGTTGAAAGAATTAGTAGATTTGTTGGAACAGGAATAATAAATAAGCAATAAATAGTTCAATGACGCAAGAGGAATTAATAAGAGAGTTAAGTAAGCCTGAAGTAATTTATACCGCTATGGGTATTGTTGCCATACGTATTATCGTATGGCTTCTATTTGCAAATACAATTCGAAAGACATTAAAATTGGTCGCCAAAGAAAATAGATTAATGACGCCCAACCAATCGTGGTTAGCTGCAATTCCGCTGGTTAATATTTATTGGAATTTTCAGGTTGCTTCGCGTCTAAGGGATTCTTTGATCAATGAATTTTATGATCGAAAAATAGCTGTGGAGGAAAACCCTACGTTTAGGAAAGGATCGCTATATGCATGGATTTACCTGGCGACAAATATTCCGCTCCCACTTTCTATTTCCGGTGTACTGATCATTATGCATTTTGTGACATTGGCTAATTACTGGTTTGAAATTAACGCGAATAGAAGAATTTTAGAGGAACATAATAAATTTAGAGAAAAGGAGGTAATTGTAGACCATGAAAATTAAAGAAGTCATTGACTATTTGGAGCAATTGGCTCCTTTAGATTTGCAAGAGTCTTATGATAATGCTGGCCTTATTGTGGGCGACGCCAATAGAGAGATTACAAAGGTGCTCATTTCGTTGGACTGCACAGAAGATGTTGTAAAAGAAGCCATTGATAAAGGGTGTAATTTAATTATTTCGCATCATCCCATTGTATTTAGGGGGCTAAAAAAATTTAATGGGAAAAATTATGTGGAGCGTACGGTTATTAAAGCAATTGAACATAAAGTTGCATTATATGCCATTCATACGAATCTAGATAATGTTACCGGTGGAGTGAATACGAAAATTGCCGATAAATTGGGATTAGAAAATCAGGCTATACTGGAATCTAAAACAAATGTATTGCGAAAAATGGTCGTTTTTGTACCTAGGAGTCATGTTGAAGATGTCCGACAGGCATTGTTTGATGCGGGCGCAGGTAAAATCGGAAAACACTATGATCAATGTAGTTTTAATGCGGCGGGTTATGGTAGTTTTAGACCTTTAGAAGGGGCCGATCCTACCCTTGGGGAGATTGGTGTTCAAGAGCGTGTTGAGGAAACACGAATTGAGGTTATCTACCTGAAATCTATTGAAAGAAAGTTACTTTTGGCACTCTATGAAGCTCATCCTTATGAGGAAGTAGCTTATGATTTGTTTGATATTCAAAATACGGCTGCTGAAATCGGTGCAGGAATGATTGGAAATTTGGCTGAACCAATGGCTGAATTGGAATTTTTAGCTTATCTTAAGGACAGACTGAGGTTGAATGTCATTCGTCATACAGCCTTATTAGATAAAAAAGTTAGTCGTGTAGCGGTCTGTGGTGGCTCGGGGGGATTTTTACTCGGTGCAGCCAAACGTTCTGGTGCTGATTTTTTTGTTACAGCAGACTATAAATATCATGAATTTTTTGATGCTGAAGGTGAAATCGTGATTGCAGATACGGGACATTTTGAGAGCGAACAATTTACGCAAGAATTATTGTACGACATTATTACGAAAAAATTTCCTAACTTTGCAACCTTAACAACAGAAATAGATACAAATCCTATAAAATACTACAGTTGATGGAACAAACCGTAGAACAAAAATTGAAAGCATTATGGCTGTTACAAGCCGTACATACTAAAATAGACAAAATTCGCCAAGTTCGTGGTGAATTGCCTATGGAAGTTGCAGATCTTGAAGATGAGATTGCGGGCTTAGAGACTCGTATTGAGAAGATCAGAATAGACTTAGACGATTTAGAAGATTCGATCGTTAAGCGTAAAAACATGATTAAGGATGCCCAAGCTGCTATCAAAAAATATGAGTCGCAGCTGAATGAGGTAAAGAATAATCGTGAGTACGACGCTATTTCGAAAGAAATAGAAATCCAAGGTCTTGAGATTCAGGTTTGCGAGAAACGAATCAAAGAAGCAGAATTTGAGATTCGTAACAAAACAGAAAACTACGATACTACTGTAGGAAATCTTGAGTATAGCAAAAGCGAACTTGAGGGAAAAAAGAAAGAATTGGAAACAATTACTTCTGAAACTCAAAAAGAAGAAGATGCATTGTTAGCAAAAGCTGCTGAGGCTGAAGCGAATATCGAAGAACGTTTGGTAAAGGTATACTACCGTTTGCGTAACTCGTTTAAAAACGGACTTGCTGTTGTTTCGATCGATCGTGATAGCTGTTCAGGATGTCATAATAAGATTCCTGCTCAAATGCAATCAGAAATACGTCAACGTAAGAAAATCATCATTTGTGAACACTGTGGTCGCGTTTTGGTTGATGAAGGAATTGTGTTAGAAATCGAACAAGAGTACGGTTTCTAATCCTCAATAGATAAAGGAAGGTCCTGCTGGAAAGCAGGACTTTTTTTTTGTCATATTTTTTATGCAACTTTGTTGATATACTAACTAGGTCCGCTTACAAAAGTGTAGTTTTGTGTGTGGTAAATTTAACCTTTAAACGTTTATGAATAAAACTCATTTCAAGTTATTTGCTGCCTTTTTGCTCGGTACATCCTTTCTGCAAACAAAAGCGCAAGAAACCCTATTGCTTCGAAATCCAAGTATTAGCGCCAACAATATTGCTTTTGTCTATGGTGGAGATATTTGGATTGCCGAAAAAAACGGAGCTAATCCGAGACGCCTTACAACAAATCCTGGAGTGGAACAGAATCCAATGTTTTCTCCAGATGGCAAGAAAGTTGCATTCACAGGAAATTATGACGGAAATACAGACGTATATGTAATCCCTGTAACGGGTGGTGAGCCCAAACGGATCACTTATCACCCTTCTTCGGATGTATTGCGGGGATGGCTCAATAATGATGAAGTATATTATACGACATCTCGTGATTTCACCTATGCTTTAAGTCCACGATTATACAGTTCCAATATTCAAATGTCAGGAATGGACAAGGCGCTTATTATGCCTGAGGCGACTCAGGGAAGCCCTTCTGCTGATGGTCGTTACTGGGCTTATATCAAGAACACTGATCCTACTGAAAGAGATCGAGTTGCCTTTAAACGTTATCGGGGTGGTGGTATGCCGACAATTTGGATCTTCGATACGAAAACCAAAGAAATAGAAGCTATTCCGCAGGTTAAAAGTAATGATGTTAAACCATTGTGGTTGGGAAATAAGATCTACTTCCTTTCCGATCGTGATAAAATTGTTAACATCTATAGTTATGATACCAAATCCAAAAAGGTAGAAAAGCTAACGGATTTTAAAGATTACGATGTGCGTTCGCTGAATGGAAATGGGACTGAGTTGATCTTTGAATATGCTGGCGTATTAAATACACTAAATCTGGGCGATAATAAAGTCTCTCCTTTGCATATTACGGTGAATACAGATGTAATGTATAAAAGACCGTATTATAAAGACATTAAGGACGATATACGTTATGCTACCCTATCGCCAACAGGCCAACGGGCATTATTAGAGGCGCGGGGAGAGATATTTACGGTACCTAAGGAGAAAGGTGAAGCCCGAAATTTATCTAATTCTCCGGGTTCTCATGAGCGTTTTCCGGATTGGTCTCCAAATGGAAAATGGATTTCTTATATTTCAGACAAAAATGGATCTTATCAGTTGGTGCTGATGGATCAATTTGGAAAAGATAAACCCCTGTACTTTAACTTAGGAGAAACGAACTTCTATTTCGAACCAACATGGTCACCGGATTCCAAGAAGTTGTTTTACAATGATTCACATCTTAATCTGTTTTATATTGATATCGCTTCAAAGGCCATTGTTAAAGTTGCAGACGATAAATTGAGCGGTCAAACTGGCCGTGTATCCAATCATTTCCAACCAAGCTGGTCTCCTGATTCAAAATGGATATCTTTTATACGTACATTGGAAAATGGGGTACCCGCTGTGTTTATGTATAACTTGGATACAAAGAAAACTCAGCAAATTACGGATGGTATGAGCTCTGCGCGTAGTACAGCTTTTTCCCAGGATGGTAAATATCTATTTTTTACAGCGAGTACAAATACAGGGTTGACAAATTCTGGCTTACATATGTCCGCGGTGCAGCGTAATGTTGATTATGCCGTATATGGCTTTATTTTATCCAGTAAAACACCATCATTCTTTAAGAATGATAGTGATGAGGAACAAATCCGTGAGGATAAGGTGGATAAAAAGGAAGAAGGAGATGGTGATAAAAAAGATCGTGTAAAAGAAAACGATAAAAAATCACCTAAAAAGGATAAAAAGGAAGAGGCAGTGGCAAGTAAGCCCATTGATAAATCTATTCAAGTTGACTTCGATCGTATAGAAAACAGAATAGTTGCCCTCCCTTTACCTGCTGGACCTTATTGGAATTTGAATGGTTTAGTGCCAAATCAATTGACTTACCAACGTGGGGGAACAATCGGAGCATATGATTTTAAGGATCTCGAAAACAAAACCTTAGTGGAAAATGCCCGTAGTTTTGTTATTAGCGCCGATGGTAAGAAGATGTTATATCAAACGGGAAATGGATTCAATATTGTAACAGCTGGGCAAAAAGTAGCCTCTCCTACTGCCGGCGAAGTTAAGCTAGGCGGAATTCAGCAATTGGTGGATCCCGCTGCCGAATGGAAACAGGTATTCAATGAAGTTTGGTCAATGCAAAAAGACTATTTTTATGTTGAAAACATGCATGGTGCTGACTGGAAAGCGATGAAAACCAAATATGAAAAATTCCTGCCTTTTGTAAACCATCGTTCTGATCTTGGTTATTTATTGAATGAAATGATGGGAGAAATGGTCGTGGGACACAATTATATCTATCCTGGAGATCAACCTTCCACGCCGTCGGTTTCAGTTGGTGTGTTGGGAGCAGATTATACGTTAAAGAATGGTTACTATCAGATTGCTAAATTGTTTACGCGTCTTGAATGGAATCCATCGTTCAAAGCCCCATTGGCTGAACCGGGATTAAACATCAAAGAAGAAGACTATATTGTTGCTGTTAATGGTGCTGAATTGACTGAAGATAAGGATATCTATAGTTTATTTGACAATACTGTTGGTAAACAAGTTACGTTGAAGGTCAATTCAAAACCTTCATTGGTCGGCGCTCGTGAAGTAATCGTTAAACCGATCTCGTTTAGCGACGAGATGAATTTGCGGAGCATGGAATGGGTTGAAAGGAACCGTAAGAAAGTAAATGAATTGAGTAATGGGCAAATAGCTTATGTTTACATGCCAAATACCGGTGCTGAAGGTTATACCTATTTCAATCGTTATTATTTCGCTCAGATGGATAAAAAGGCTCTTCTGATGGATGAAAGAAACAATGGTGGTGGCTGGGTGGCCGATTATGTCATTGATCTTTTGTCCCGTGAACTGATTGCTGGCTGGGGAATTCGTGATGGAAAAGGATTTACTACACCAGGAAATGGTATTTATGGACCTAAAGCCATGATCATTAATGAAAATGCAGGTTCAGGTGGCGATATGATGCCTTATATGTTCCGTTTTAAAGGGCTGGGTAAATTGGTTGGTCGTACGACAATGGGGATTTTGGTTGGCATAAGTGGCTATCCTCCTTTATTGGATGGCGGCCGTATTACTTCGCCAAACTTCGGTGTATATGACCTCAAAGGAAATTGGATTATTGAAAATGAAGGTGTGGCTCCTGATGTATTTATCGAACAATTGCCTAAAGATCTTTTGGAGGGTCGTGATCCTCAACTTGAAAGAACGGTGAAGATATTGTTGGAAGAAATGAAAACATATCCTTACAAAAATTTACAAAAACCAGCCGATCCTATTCGGGTGAATTAAAAGAGTATAAATCTAAGGGCTTTGAAGAGATTCAAAGCCCTTTTTTGATCATATAGTTTGTATGTAACTGCATCCATATCCGAGATGATTGAATATATCTCGTGTAGTTTTTATCGTAATTAGATCATATCATTCGTTTTCATTAGGCCAATACAAATCAGATGCTAAAATTTGATTGGACATGACAATTTTAATAAATCTTGCTTTTATTGTTATCTTTAACTGATATTTACTAGATATGTTTCCTGAAAAAACACCCCATCCGTTTCAATCTTTATTACGTTTGATCTTAATGGTTATTGGTTTTTCCATTCTTTCGCAGATTATTGCCATTCTGATTATTGCAAGTTATTATTCATTTACAGGGCAGGTCTTCTCCTTGGAGTCTATATTGAATGGATCTGCCAATGATATGCGATTTATGTTGTTAATGAGTAGCTTGGGATCTTTTGTTGTGCCAGCTTATCTGATGAATACACGCGAAGGATATGGTATAGCCTATTTTAAATTGAAAAATTGGCCTAGCGGAATGCAATTTGGCTATATATTTTTAGCAATGCTTTCTTTTATGCCTTTGATGAGTCTGATCGGTCATTGGAATGAATCCTTACAATTGCCCGATAATATGCAATCTTTGCAGCGTTGGATGGAGCGTAGTGAAAAGGAATCGGCCGATTTAATCAAGGTTATTATTATGGAGTCGAGTGTATCCGGCTTTTTGTATAATATTGTTATACTGGCTTTGATTCCGGCCATAGGTGAAGAATTGTTGTTCCGCGGTGTTTTGCAAAAAATAATGGGAAGATGGTTGAGCAATCAGCATGTGGTTATATGGCTTGTTGCCATTATTTTCAGTGCGATACATCTGCAATTTTTTGGTTTTGTTCCCCGCATGTTATTGGGCGCTTTTTTTGGCTATCTTTATGTATGGAGCAAGAACATCGTACTGCCCATTTTTGGACACTTTGTCAACAATGCCGGAGCCACAATCGGGGCATTTTATTACGTAAGAGAGGGTAAGAGTTATGATGAATTCAATGCATTTGAATTGCAATCTTGGTGGATATATCTTGTAGGCTTCATTTTTACTCTTATTTTTGTATTCTTATTTTATAGATCAACGCAAAAAGAAAATAATGGAGAACGATTGGAAAAAAATTAAAACATATACAAATGCGATTCAAGCCGAGATAGTCAAGCAAATGCTGGAAGAAAATGGTATTCCTACTGTCGCAATGAATAAACAAGATTCTTCTTATTTATTTGGGAAAATTGAACTCTATGTCAGTGAAGGATCTATTGATCTGGCCGAAACATTAATTGAGGAAGCAGAAAGAGGGCTTTAAGAAATGAAAACAAGAGCAATAACGGGAGTAATCTTTGTGGCTGTCATGATAGCTGCCACTCTTTTGGGCGCTTATGTCTATTCCATTTTTTTTACACTGCTCAGTACATGGTGTCTTTATGAATTCTATGGAATAGTTTCATCCGAAGAACGCGCCCCAAATAAGTGGATAGGCATAACACTGGCCTTACTCTTATTTGTTTTGGGCTTATTAGTTTCGATGGACCTGCTTGCGGTAAAATTTTTAGCACTGATTATCCCATTTATAAGTGCGACTTATATTATTTCACTTTTTCAGAAGAGAACTTTTCCTTTCAATGATATTGCCTATACTTTTTTGGGTATAGCTTATGTTACATTGCCTTTCTTCCTATTTTCCAAATTAGGGTTTCTGCAAGGTACTTTTAACTATGTACTGCCCTTAGGTTTTTTGATCTTATTGTGGACAAACGATACCGGGGCATATCTCGCTGGACGAAGCTTTGGAAAACGTAAATTATTCGAACGGATCTCACCAAAGAAAACATGGGAAGGTTTCTTTGGGGGCTTGATTTTGGCTATTGTTGCTGCTGTAAATCTGGAAAAATATTTTGGTTATCTTCCACTTTGGCAATGGGTAAGTATTGCGGCAATTATCAGTATTGTTGGAACATTGGGGGATTTAGTAGAGTCTATGTTAAAGCGTAGTTTGCACGTAAAAGATTCCGGAAATATATTGCCTGGACATGGTGGTTTTTTAGATAGATTTGATGGGTTGTTATTAGCGGCACCTATGGTCTATGTTTTCTTAATTTTAATCAATTGATTGTATTATGAGTCACATTCAAAAATCTACATTTGATTTTTTAACGGAATTGAAAGCCAATAATTCTCGGGAGTGGTTTGCCGATAACAGAGCTAAATATGAAGCTGCATTGGCTGATGTGAGAAATTTTTTGACAGATTTAATTGCTGCATTGAGCGAGTTTGACCCTAAAATTAATACTTCCATTCAAGCAAGTAAATGTTTGTTTCGCATTTACCGGGATACACGCTTTTCAAATGATAAAACTCCTTATAAAAGTTGGTTTGGGGCAGGAATTTCTGTTGATGGAAGAAAGTTGCAGGGACCAGAGTACTATATTCATATTGGAGCGGAAAATTCATTTATCGCCTGTGGGTATTGGCGTCCTGAAAAGCAACATTTAGAGGCAATAAGACAAGAAATTGATTACAGTGGTGATAAATTGGATGAAATTTTAAAAACAGTATTGACTGGCAGTAATATTACGCTTTTCAAAGAAGATTTACTGAAACGTGCACCGGCCGGCTATAGTGAAGATAATCCGTTTATTGACTTTATCAAATTGAAAAGTTTTGTGTTGGATAGATCTTTAACTACAAAGGAGTTATCTGCAAAAAATGCGCTGGATAATATCGTGGCTTCCTATAAAAGTATGCTTCCTTTTAAAGAGTTTTTACAAGAAGCCATCGATACAGAATAATTATTCAGGCAAGCTGATTTTGCCCATACAGACAGCGGGAGAGTCTTTAATTTGCGCTACATTGGATTTGTTGCCTACCAAAGTCTCATTTGCTAATAGCGCAAAGAGAACGGCCTCTTTTGCATCTGGGTTGATACCCAATGTTGCAAAACTTTCAACGTTACAAGTAGGTAGGCTCCTTTTGATGTAATCGAACAGCAATGGATTGTGTAGTCCACCACCACTAATGTACACCGCTACATCGGATAGCCCTTCTGACTGCTTGCGAATGCCATTGACCATCGCATGAGCAGCAAAGCGATTGAGGGTCGCCATAACATCCTCATGTGGAATATGGCTTGTTTTCGAACAATCCTGTGCCCTTGCGAGATAAGCGAGATTAAATAGTTCCGGCCCAGTGGTTTTTGGAAAGGGCAGCGTTAGAAACTCCTCCGTTAATAATTGATTCAATAGCGCATCATTTACTTGGCCCTTTTTAGCCATATAGGCATCTTTATCCATTTCCTGATCAAAATTTACCTTCATGTATTGGTTCATCATTGTATTGCCTGGACCGAGATCTGTCGCATAAGCTTTCGACTTTGTTTGATGGCTTGGGATAAATGTGAAATTAGAAATACCGCCAATATTCAATAAGAATCGATTTTCTGTTGCATGCGAGAAAAGAAGGTAGTCGCCATAGGCTGCCAAAGGTGCCCCTTCTCCTCCTGCAGCAATATGTTTTTGCCTAAAGTCAGATAGGGTTATGATACCTGTATCTACCGCGATATGATCTCCATCTCCAATCTGTAAAGTGCTGTTGGGCCAGTTGCGGTCTTTGGTCAACGATTGAGGAGCATGGTATACGGTTTGCCCATGGCTGGCTATACAATCAATCTCACTGCTTGATAGATTCCATTGTTGCAATGCTGTGTTGATTAATTTGGCATGCGTGACTCCAATATAAGCATGGAGTCCCGAAAATAATTGCTGGTCGATATTTCGTTTTGCAAAAACTTCACGCACCCGCTCTCTAAAATCATCCTCATAAACCATTGTAGTAAAATTCTCGAGCTGTATTTTCGTTGTTTTACCTGCATTTTCTATGCGGCACACGGCGATATCAAGACCATCCAGGGATGTTCCGGACATCAGGCCAATAATACGACGTTCTTTCTTTTGTGAAATTTGGTAAAGTCTTTCGATTTGAGGATTCATAGCTTAAAAATAAACACAAAAATGTTATGATGAATATCATTTTTGACAATTAAAGATATTTTGTAACTTCACGGCATTAAAAATCAAAAAATTAAATACAATGAATTTTCCAGCAGAATTGAAATACACCAAAGATCACGAATGGATTCGTGTTGAAGGTGATGAAGCAGTTGTAGGGATTACCGATTTCGCTCAACGTGAATTGGGTGACATCGTTTTTGTTGACATAAACACTGTAGGTGAAGAAGTAGCCGCTAATGAAGTTTTCGGTACAATTGAAGCCGTAAAAACAGTTTCTGATTTGTTTTTACCTGTAGCAGCTACGATTTTATCGGTGAATGAAGCTATTGATGCATCTCCTGAATTGGTCAATTCTGATCCTTATGGTGAAGGCTGGATTGTTCGTATTAAGTTGAACAACGCTGCTGATGTTGACGCTTTGTTATCTGCTGATCAGTACAAAGAAGAGATCAACGCATAAATTTGATATATAAAAAAATAAAATAGGGGCCAAAAGGCCCCTATTTTATTTTTCGTCGTTTATTGGGTTTTTAAGGTGGTCTTTATTTTTGCTTCAGGCATATCCACGGCACTTGTCATTTCTGTACTCGTGGTAAGGCAGGTCTTTTTATCCAAGACATAGAAGCCCTGCACGTTGCCTACCTGATTTGCATCCGGACCGAACATTTTTCCTTCAACATTTACTTTATAGCCTAGCTCATTTGCTTCTATTAAAGTCATTTTGTTTTCTACTGAAATGCCTGAATCATCTGATTCAGTTTTGGAAGTCCAAGAATCACCTATTTTAATCGGCTGTTCAGGCAATACTGTAGTTATATTTTCGAACATACTTTTATCAAATGGCATGTTAATGCCCTCAGGCAACTTGATATCGGAAGATTTGCCAAGTTGATCAACATTAAAGCTAATGCTATTTTCGAGCAACTTGCCTAACGTAGCATGCATCTGTTTAGAAAATTCATTGGCCTCGGGGTTTTTAGAGTCGTAAGTCATATCCATTCCTGCCATATTCATTTTCATGTTGATTCCGGTATATTTAAGATCGAACGCAAATATGTTGTCTTTTTTCGTCGTATTGGTGATATCAAAGCCCATATTAAGGTCTGTCACCATTTTTTGGCCAGCAGCGTCAATATCCATGGTCATCACAAGATTTTGTGATATTTTTTTCCCTGAATCGGGATTTACACGTAATGTGTATTTCTTTTGTGCGGAAGCAGATATCACGAGAAATGCAAATACAGCCATTAAAGAGGCAATTCTTAATTTTTTCATATATGGAATTTTAATTTTTTTAGTAAGCAACAATTGGCCAGTTTAAAATATAAAAAAAAATCCCTTTTACTGTGTAAAAGGGATTTTAATTTTTTTTAAGGATGTAATTCGTATTACTTCTTGATATAAGATACTTCTTTCACAGCTTTAACAACTTTCTCAACGCTAGGTAAAGCAGCTTCGATCAATGTTGGAGCATAAGGAAGAGGTACATCTGCACAATTTACGCGGATAACTGGGGCATCTAAGTAATCAAATGCATTACGTTGTACATTGAATGCTAAGTCGGTAGAAATAGACGCTAGTGGCCATGCTTCTTCCACGATTACCAAACGGTTTGTTTTCTTAACAGACGCGATGATTGTAGGGTAATCGATAGGACGTACCGAACGCAAGTCGATTAATTCAACGCTGATACCTTCTTTTTTCAATTCTTCAACTGCAGGAATGACAACGCGAGGGAGCATTTTACCAAAAGATACAACTGTTACATCCGTACCTTCTTGGATAATATTAGCTTTTCCGATTTCCAAGTAATATTCTTCTTCAGGAACTTGCCCTTTATCACCATACATTACCTCAGATTCCATAAAGATAACAGGATCTGGATCAATAATAGCTGATTTCAATAAACCTTTAGCTTCATATGGATTAGAAGGCACCACAACTTTTAAACCAGGTGTGTTTGCAAACCAGTTCTCGAAGTTTTGAGAGTGTTGGGCTGCAAGTTGACCAGCATTTCCTGTAGGGCCACGGAAGACCATTGGAATGGAGAACTGCCCGCCGCTCATTGAGTGAATTTTAGCTGCTGCATTAATTACTTGGTCAATTGCAACAAGTGAGAAGTTGAATGTCATGAATTCAACAATTGGCTTCAAACCATTCATTGCAGCACCAACAGCAATACCAGCAAAACCAAGTTCGGCAATAGGTGTATCAATGATACGCTTTGCACCGAATTCATCAAGCATACCCTGACTTACTTTGTAAGCTCCGTTATACTCAGCAACTTCTTCTCCTAATAAAAATATTTTGTCGTCTTTACGCATTTCTTCGTTCATTGCTTCACGAAGTGCTTCTCTGAATTGTATTTCTCTCATCAGTTGTAAAATAGTGTCAATTTTTAGATTACAAATCTACTATTTAAAATTGATATTTTGAAGATTTGAACCCGCTAATTCTATAGTTTTATGTCATTTTTTAATAAGTAAATGACTTTTGTATTAAATTTTTGAATATAAGTTGTTCAGATATTCTAATGTTTTTATAAGTGCCTTATTACTATTCATTATCGCTAACGGAATGTTCCACGTGGCACGGTTCCTTCTTTCCACGTAATTTGAAATACCGCGAATCTCAATCACGGGAATTGTCATTTTATCGGCTGCATAGAAAACCGCAGCTCCTTCCATACTTTCAACAAGGCTATTAGGATGCAGTTTTTTAATTTTTTCGATACTTTCTGTGCTACCATGGACTTTGTTTACGGTAATTCCTTCCCCATGTTTTAGAAAAGGAAGCCTAAGCTCCTTGTCATTCAGTAAAGACGAGGTAAATGTAGGCCTTCCATAGCCCAATTGATCTATTGGAATAAAATTATGACCGTCTTCCGCACCTAGTTCAACAAATGACTCTGAAACGACCTGAATAACCGAGCCTATTTCAATAGTACGATCCAAACATCCTCCTATCCCGACATTAATAAGGAGATCATATTTTTTTTCGTGTAGCATTCTTCCCAGCTCAAAGCCTGTGGCGACCATGCCTACACCAGTTACTAGGGTATCGCATTGATCGTAATTTGATACCACTTCCAGAAAAGGCTGCAATTCAAATGAAGTAGCCGCAATAATTAATATTTGCATGACGAGCTCGTTTTGGATTGAAAATTACAAATTATCTTGCAAGCGCATCTCTTTTAGCATAAAAATATCATGCTTGCAATGCGTCCTGCTTAGAAACCCGAGCTTGATGTTAATAGGGCTAACTGCTTTTTGCTATGATCTCCTCTTTTATAATGCTGTACGAACTGTTTAGTTTTTGTCCCGATGCTATTGGAAACAATGCTAATCGATGGATATAATCGCTTGAATTAGTTTAGATTTTATATAGCCTTAGTTTAGATTTTAGTTAGGGTTACTTTAGGTAAAAGCTATATAAAACCTAAACTAACCCTAACTAAACCCTAAGTAAACCCTAAGTAAACCCTAACTAAAGGTAAAAGAAAATGGCCTTAAAAATCAGCATTCATTGTTGTTCTTTTTAAGCTGGGAGTATTTACACTCCGCTACAAAATTTGATATCAGATTATTCTTGAAAGCGGGTTATGGGTAATGATAAAGTGCTTAGATTTTTGCCTGTTTGTTCAACAAAAGAGAAAGCACTTCATTATATTACTATATTCTGACGGCATTCCTTAAATTGAGATGTTTTAATTGCACTTAAAGCCTTATCTTTGTATCATTATGGTATTTATAACTCGTCGTGAACGTTTCTGTGCTGCGCACAAGCTCTATCGTGAAGACTGGAGTAAGGAGCAGAATGAACAGGTATTTGGTCTTTGCTCCAATCCAAATTGGCATGGACATAATTATGATCTTTATGTAACAGTTAAAGGAAAAGTCAACCCGGAGACTGGTTTTTTGATCGATTTAAAGATCATGAAAGAAATAATCAATCGTAGTATCATAGACAAAGTCGATCACCGTAATTTCAATTTAGATGTTGATTTTATGAAAGGAGTCATGGCTTCTACGGAAAATATCGCAATCGAAATATTTAAGATCTTAAAACCGTTATTTGATGAACAGGGTGTGATCTTGCATAGTGTCCGTTTGCATGAAACAGAAAATAATTACGTCGAATATTTTGGCGATTAATCTTTAATACATTTAAATAGTAGAAACTATGAGTCAACACTCATTTGACAACGAAGAGTTGGATGGATATATTAAGATCGACAAATACAATACTGAAAAGGTAGATCGCATCGCTGCTCATTATACAGATATATTGGAATGTCTGGGGGAAGATCCAAAACGCGAAGGTTTAGTGAAAACACCAGAACGTGTTGCAAAGGCACTGCAATTTCTGACACATGGCTATGATATCGATGCTGCGGAGGTATTACGTGGTGCTATGTTTGAGGAAGACTATAGTCAAATGGTCGTCGTTAAGGATATTGAAGTATATTCTCTTTGTGAGCACCATATGTTGCCTTTCTTTGGTAAAGCCCATATTGCATATATTCCAAATGGCCATATTGTAGGTTTAAGCAAGATACCACGTGTCGTTGATATTTTTGCGCGTCGTCTGCAGGTTCAGGAACGTCTCACCAATGAGATCAGAGATTGTATTCAAGAAACTTTAGGCGCTCGTGGAGTAGCTGTGGTTATGGAATGCAAGCACATGTGTATGGCGATGCGTGGAGTTCAGAAACAGAATTCCGTAACAACTACCTCTGCATTTACTGGAGCATTCCAAAATGATGTGACAAGATCCGAATTTTTACGCTTGATCACTGCTGATCTTGCTTAGTATATTTGTTGTTTAATAATAAAAAAAGTCCCCCTAAAAGATCATCTTTTAGGGGGACTTTTTTTTGATGAAATTTGGAAACAAAATAGAAAATCAAAAAATGGCAATATGGCTTTTTTATGCATCTGACGCGATTTCCGAAAAATGCTCTTTACAAAAGGATAATTGTATTTCGCTGGTATTCAGCTTTTTGTAAAAAAAAGTTTTTATCATAAAAATGTTTTTTGGTACCTTTGTGGTTATGGAAATTGTTGCCGACGATTTAGAGTCCTATTTGGAACATACTACAGACGAGGAAAATTCGTTACTGAAAAGGGTAAATCGGGAGACATATTTGAAGGAAACAATGCCCCATATGTTATCTGGACACTACCAGGGAAGAGTTCTTTCTTTATTGAGTAAATTGGTTGCTCCGAAACGTATCTTGGAGATAGGAACATTTACGGGATACGCAACGTTGTGTCTCGCAGAAGGGCTGCAGGAAGATGGGATATTACATACTATCGATATTAATGCAGAGCAACAAGAACGCGTCCAAGGTTATTTTGATGAATCGGCATTTGCTGATAAAATCAACTATCATATTGGAGATGCAGCGGTAATACTACCTACATTAGATGAAACATTTGATCTGGTATTTATCGACGCGGACAAAAAGAGAAATTTATA
Organism: Sphingobacterium sp. UBA2480; assembly: GCF_002341965.1. Lineage (NCBI taxonomy): Bacteria > Pseudomonadati > Bacteroidota > Sphingobacteriia > Sphingobacteriales > Sphingobacteriaceae > Sphingobacterium > Sphingobacterium sp. UBA2480. The sequence continues at coordinate 368,822 of NZ_DDPA01000008.1, forward strand.
TTATTTCGAAACGATAATAAATCAAGTTCCGTCTGGGGGACTTATTTTGATTGACAATGTCTTATGGAAAGGTAAGGTGTTAGATTCAAAACCAGACAACCAAACAAAGCAGATCATTGATTTGAATGCACGTTTAGCTCAGGACAAGCGCGTAGAAAAGGTAATATTACCGATTCGAGACGGACTTTTTGCTTTACGCAAGAAGTAATTTGTGAACTAAAACATTCTTCATGAATTTAAAACAATTAAAAAGCTTTGTACTGTTACTAGCTTTGGGAACTTTTGGATTAACAAAAGTTTCAGCTCAAAGTAATGCGGCATATGTCGATAAGTACAGTCCAATAGCAAAAGAAATGATGGAGGAACACGGTGTTCCAGCATCGGTTATCTTAGCCATCGCTATGCATGAAAGCGGAAATGGTGGTAGCAGGGTAGCAAAAAATTTGAATAACCATTTTGGTGTCAAAGGAAAAAATAACAGTACCGTTATTCGGTCAGCTTACAAAGGTTATCGGTCTGTAATGGACTCGTATGATGATTTTGTAGGAATAGTAAAAAGAAAAAAGACTACTCAGAGTCTTTTTGAAAAACATCCTGGTGAAAAATACGAAGCTTGGGTAAAAGCGATTGCTCGTTCGGGTTACTCTACGAGTAAAGGTTGGACAGCAAAAGTACTCGCTACTATTAGACAATATCATTTGGATATGTTTGATAATGATGCTAAGCAAAATAGATTCTCGTCAACAAAAAAATAAGCGCGATAGTATTGCATGAAGAAGTTTTTTTATGGCATGTTTGTATTCATGATGTTGATTACATCATGTTCAAGCCGGAGAGGCACAATATCCTCCACTAAATCTGGCTCAAATTCAAAAACTTCTTCATCCTCTTCTGTGGGACGACCGACCATGGCTGGCAACGACTATATTGCTCATTACAAAGATGTGGCCGTTGCAGAAATGAATAAATATGGTATTCCTGCGAGTATTAAACTTGCTCAGGCTTTACTGGAATCCGGTAATGGTAACAGTTATCTTGCGCGTGAGGCTAATAATCATTTCGGTATTAAATGTGGCGGAGTTTGGAGGGGAAAATCCGTGACTCGTCCCGATGATAATATCAATGACTGCTTTCGTGTTTATGAAAATCCCGAACAATCTTTTCGGGATCACTCAGAGTTTCTGTTACGACCGCGATATGCGGCACTCTTTAAGTTGAATAAGAACGACTATAAAGGCTGGGCCAAAGGCTTGAAAGCGGCTGGATACGCCACCAATCCGCGTTATCCTGAATTGCTGATCGAAATGATCGAAAGATATCATCTTGATCAATACGATCGCGGTGAATCGCCACGTGAAAAGGTTGTACGTGAAGAGACTGTTCAGGTCGAGATCGTGCAGAATGTACAAGAAACCCCTCCTACCGTCGTAAAGACAGAAGAAATCAAGAGCCCGGTAGCTATGCGTATTCATGAGGTTAAAGCGCAGGATACGTTATATTCGCTCAGTAAGCTGTACAATGTATCCGTTGATCAGATCAAATCCCTAAACGGTCTTACCGATGATGCGCTATCTTTAGGGCAGCTATTGGTTATATCTAAATAGTTACGCTTTAAAAGATGTTAAATATTTCGCTTTTGTACAGCGATATAGTAGTTTTACGAAAGTGATACTATTGCGATATATTTTTCTACTTATTGCCCTTGTGGGCTTTACCTCTCCACTTTTTTGCCAAGATAAAAAAGTCGAGGGTATCGTTTTTGATAAAAATACCAAACAACGTATTGGAAATGTAAGGCTGGCCAACTTACGTACTGGCGAGGTCAATTATAATACTATTAAAGGAGAATTTGTCTTTAATGCACAACTAGGAGATCATATTGTTGCGATATGTAAAGGCTATTTTTCAGATACTCTTCAGGTGGATAACCGCGGATTGTTGCTGTTTCATTTGGTACGTGAATCGTTTTATATTGATGAAGTTCAGGTTTTTGCACGCAAGACACCAGAGGAAATTCTGAAAAAAGCAAAAGAGGATTATGAGAAAGCGTATCGTCTTGCGGGTTATGGAGACGTATTTTCTGTTGGCCCAAATGGGGCTGGATTAAGCATCAATTCAATTTATAGTTTATTTAGCAAGGAGGCTAAAAGAGCACGTCGACTAACTAAAACCATTGAAAACGATTATAAGGAAAATGTGATCGATTACAAATTTACGAAAGAGCTTATCAGTAAGATTACAGGATTAAATAGCGAAGAAGCTGAACGATTTAGAAGGATATTTAGACCCTCCTATTTCTTTATTCTCTCAGCGAGTGATTATGAATTGGTGAATTATATCAAAGATTGTTATTCACGGTATCAATTGAACCCTTCGCAATATTTTATTGAGCCTTTTCCAACAATTAATTATAAATTAGTACCGTAAACAAAAAATAGACGTTTTCAGAATGAAGTTATTCAATTTTGTCGGCATGGCTCTGCTTTGCCTTTCTATTACCAGCTTAAAAGCACAGGATCTGAAAGATCTTCGAGCAAAACCAGATACCGTAATTTCTGTACAGAAAGAACAACCGTTAAATATTAAAACGATTCGTCCTATAGTTCCAAAACTAGACCTGGAAGTAGACTATTGGAAACATTGGACAAAATTCGGGATAAATTTAAACCAGGCGTCATTTAATGATAATTGGAAAGGTGGTGGTGTTGGTTCTATTGCTGTAGGATTGAATGCGAATCATAAATCGGATTATACGAAGGACAATTTCAATTTTGTGACCGAAGTTGATTTACGTTATGGAAAGATAAAGAATACCAATAATATTGCGAAGAAGAATAATGACCGTATATTTTGGGATAATAAGCTTTCTTATAAATTGTCTGCCAATTGGGCATTGTTTACGTCGGTGACATTTGAGTCGCAATTTGATGCGGGTTATAAATATAAAACGGTTAACGGCAGAGATACAATTGATTATATTGAGAATGCTTTTATGGCACCAGCTTATCTGACAGAATCTTTCGGTCTTGAGTATAAGCCTAGTAACGAATTTTCCTTGCGTTTTGGTACGGGTACTGCACGTCAAACTTTTATCTTGGATGAGCGTGTTAAGCCTCGTTCTGGAGAAGGTTTCTTTGAGAAATATGGATATTATAGAGATCCTAACAATCCAAGTGCGGGTACTGGTGAACGATTTGGTGTAAAGGAAGACCGCTCTTTTGCCAATGCACTGGCATTTCAGCTAACGGGTAACCTGGACAAAAACTTCACAGATAAACTGAATGTAAAGGCTCGTTATAACCTTTTTGCTGACTACGAGAAACTTTCCAACCCTACACACCGTTTGGATGTAACTGTAACGGCAAAAGTCACGAGAGTCATCAACGTGAACTTAAATGGTATCATGATCTACGATCCAGATGTCATTTCAAGAGTGCAGTTGAGCCAGTCGTTGGCGATGGGTATAGTCTATAGTTTACCAAAATAATGTTTAGGCCTGTGTCAATAGGGATATTGCTTTGTTCACTGCTGTCTTTGGCAAGCTGCAAGTCGAAGATACAGCCGGTGGTTGCAAAGCCGCTAGTTGCGTCATTTGCTTCTGCATTGGTTGTGGAAGAAAAGGTCGAAGCTAAGCCAGATACCAATTTATTGACACCGGAGGAAAGAAAGGTTGTTTTTTTACAGAAGTCTGGAAACCATCCTTATTGGCGCCAAGAGGAAGCCATACATTATGATGTTCGTAAACCTAACTATGTCATTATTCATCATACAGCACAAGATAGTATTGGGCAGACAATCAAAACCTTTCAGATTCCAAGAACTAAAGTGAGTTCACATTATGTCATTGGCCGGAATGGGGAGATTATACAAATGTTGAACGATTATGTTCGGTCTTGGCATGCAGGGGTGGCAAAATGGGGTTCTATTGTCGACATGAACTCCTGTTCTATTGGTATAGAATTGGATAATAATGGTAGGGAGCCTTTTCCTGAGGCACAAATTAATTCATTGATGACTGTGCTTGATACCTTGAAATCGCGTTATTTAATTCCAGCAAATAATTTTATTGGCCATGCTGATATCGCTCCATCACGCAAGAATGATCCAAGCGTTTTTTTTCCGTGGAAAAAGCTTGCAGAACGGGGTTTTGGAATATGGTATGATGAAGGACAGCTTGTGGCCCCTCCTGATAGCTTTAATGCGATAGACGCGCTTAAAATTATTGGTTATGATACGTCCAATCTAAAAGCCGCTATCGTTGCCTTTAAACGAAAATTTGTCGTTCGGGATACAACCCCCGAATTGACCATATATGATAAGAGTGTATTGTACAATATCTATAAAAAATACTGAGCCTGAGCAATCAGGCTTTTTTTTATTCAAGATCCCTTTTGTCCTCTATAGGACGAGGTGCTTTCACCCCCAGTTGTACGATATAGGCGATTAACATGACAGCTAGGCAGCCAATAAGATTTAGCCAAAGAAAAGGAATCTTATTCATCGTCCATACTGCTATCACGATAATTTCGGAAAGAATGGCTGCAAGAAAAACAGCTTTGCCTTGAATTTTCTTCATGTAGAAGGCGACGATAAAAATCCCTAGGATAGTACCATAGAATAGTGAGCCCAAGATATTGACCGCTTCGAGGAGATTGCCCAATCGGTTAGCATACAAAGCAACAATAACAGTAAATATACCCCAGATCAATGTAAATAAACGCGACCATAAAAGGTCTTGTTTTTCAGATGAATTGCGGTTAATAAATCTTTTGTAGATATCAATGGTCGTTGTTGAGGCCAATGAGTTTATAGCACTTGCCGTAGACCCCATCGATGCGAGGAAAATGACCGCTATGAGTAGCCCAATTAGACCCTTTGGGAAGACGCTTGTCACAAAAGAAAGAAAGACATAATTATTGTCGTTCGTTTCTGCTGTGGGGTTGTTCTTTTTGATTAAGTCCAAGGTCTCTTCTTTTACCGCTTGCATTTTTCCATTAAGTTGACCCAGTGAGGATCGATAATTAGCAATTCTTTTTTCATCGTCGTGATCCAATGCTGTATTAAGCTGCTGAACAACAGATTCACGTGTTTTAAATAGCTCGCTATGCTTTTGTTCGAGAAGCTGGTAGTCAGGAGCATATTTGCTTTCTTTGAGCTTCTTGATCTCGACTTGATTAAAAAAAATGGGCGGCTGATGGAATTGATAATAGGCAAATACCAGAACTCCAATCAACAGGATAGCAAATTGCATAGGGATTTTCAATAGACCATTCATAATTAATCCCATGCGACTTTCTTTGATCGAAGCCCCTGTCAAATAACGACCTACTTGACTTTGGTCGGTCCCGAAGTAGGAAAGCTGTAGGAAAAAACCACCGATTAGTCCTGTCCAAAGCGTATAGTTATTATTGAGATCAAAAGTAAAATCCAATGCATTGGTTTTTCCTGATTTTCCTGCAATATGAAGTGCTTTTGATAATCCAATAGACTCTGGCAACAGATGGATAACTAATATCCCTGCTACGAGTAATGATCCAAAGATAATGCTCATTTGAAGCAACTGTGTATGAGATACGGCTTTGGTTCCTCCATAGGTCGTATAGATAACAACAAAACTTCCTATGGCCAACGTGGTCCATGTTAGATCGATATGAAGGATGGTCGATATAATTAAAGCTGGTGCAAAGATGGTAATACCCGTTGATATACCCCGTTGTATCAGAAAAAGAATGGCAGTGAGCCCTCTGGTTTTGACGTCAAAACGTTTTTCTAGAAATTCGTACGCTGTAAATACTTTTAGCTTATGAAAAATAGGGACAAATGTAATGCAGAGCACAATCATGGCCAACGGAAGACCAAAGTAGAATTGGACAAAACTCATTCCAGAAGAATAGGCCAGCCCAGGGGCGGACAAAAAAGTAATGGCGCTCGCTTGCGTCGCCATTACCGATAATCCGACGTGATACCAAGGTAAAGAACGATTACCTAGAAGATATCCATCAATATTTTTTATACCCCTACTCTTATAAACGCCATATAGGACAATAACTAAGAGTGTCAGAAATAAAACGACCCAATCTGCTGTACTCATGAATAGTGGTTCGTGAAAATGTACAGAAAAAGGATGAATACAAATAGCCAGATGACGACCAACCAGTAGATACGCTTCCAGCTATTCATCTTTCTTATCTATCTGAAGGCTTTTGGGGATAGATAACGCTATTAAAAATAGCAGCGATAATCAATCCGACAATAGCACCACCGAAGATGCTTAGAAATGTCTCGTTTGCAGTGAATCCAATTAATGCACCAAATACTACAGCAACTAAAAGAATAATTCCTTTTGCTTTGCCAGCATCTATTGAAGTGCAGTTGTTGTCAATCTGATTTTCCATTATAATATTATTTTGATTTTGATAACAAATTTACAAATAATCTGTAAGCTCCGGGAATTCCGGCAGGTAATTGTCTGAAAAAAGACAAAGATGTATAAACAAATTTACCTTTTCCATATTGAGCAATGAGTAATGAGCCATTATGTAACGGTTCGCCGGGATCTTGCATGGTGATCGGGGTGCGGTACTTTTTATCGATATCTTCCGCAAAGTAGAGTCCCCGCTCCTGCACCCAGTGTTCGAAGTCAGCTTCGCTGATCTTGTTCGGGTAATTGAAAATCGGGTCATTTTTATCGAAATGTACCGTTGCAAGTTCGTCTGTTACACGGCTTCTGCCGACGCTAAAAGGAAAAGGACCAAAGTTTTTTGAGAACAGTCCATTGTTTACATTGTACTGTTCCAGGACCGTTCCACCCATGTTCACATACGCAAGTAGTCTGTTTTGGAGCTGTGCAATTTGCTTGTTGACGTTGAATATTCGTACACCCAAGATTACAGCATCGTAGCTAGAGAGATCTGCTTTTAATGCCTGTTCGTTACTTAAAACATCGACTTTAATACCAATGGCCGCCAGCGACTCCGGAATTAGATCCCCTGCCCCATGGATGTATGCCACTTTCTTTACGTCGTTGATCAGGTTGACATTGCTTATTTTTATAGCGACATCTGGGAAATAAACAATATTAGGTACATGATTGTAATCAATGGATTTTATCTCTTTCAAACGTTCTTTGTTTGCTAAGAGGAACCCTAGGGTATCAATGGAAGATTTAGAAGCATCTGATGGTTTTATGCTGATCTCTTTGGAAATTGTACGTTCGCCTTTGTCAAAAGATAGGTCAAAAGATGCCGGTGAAATTTCCCAGCCTTTAGGTACATTCGGTCTGACGTTAAACGTGGTTGTGTTTGCTTGTCCGTTTTTCTGAAAAGTCAGATTCACTTTGACAGTGTGGGCATTTTGTGTAAGTGCCAAAGGGCTGGAACTTTTAGCCGTCAACTGTGGGACGATCACAATGGGATCGTAGATTTCACCTCGTACAGGATCGGTATATTTATATTTTATGGGCTGACTGAGTGTGATATTTTCACCATTGATCCGTAGCTGAAATGATACCTCTGGAGCGTAGGGGTTTTCGGGGTAGCCGGTTAGGTTGAAATCGCTGACATTAAATTTACCTTTCCCATGTGGTTCGATCAACCAGTATGGTTGTGTCGTCCTGTCGGCATGTATAAGAACAGAGTCTCTGTGAAGCTTGTTTATTTGTAGTGTTTCATGAATGCTAGTTCCATTTATTTGGGTCAGCTCAACGGTTACATTTGGACGCCGAACAATAATGGCATGTTCTACTTTGATCTGATCTTCCAAGGCATAAGATGGATTTTTGGCGATACTTTCGAACCAAATTCCACCGCAGGCAAGAATCAGTTTTTCAACCTCTTTTTTCTTTTCAGACTTCCAGTATTCGTCATCAATTTGATCCAATGTTTTGTACAATTGGATCAATTCGTCAATGATTAATTCTGGCTTATCAATTTGATATATTTGGTTGATGCGATCAATGGATGACTGGACTTTACTGCTGTTTTGCATTCTTTTCCATGAGGTGTCAACAGCATCCAAGAGTGTATTTTCTGCAGGTACGCCATCTACATATTCAAAGTATTCGATTGATGAGCCGCGTTGGCTAGCCGAACCAAAGCCTTGGCTTTTGTGTGATGAACGGCTGTGTGCGGCAATTTCACCATAAGAGGCTCCGAGAAGAGCATTGTAATCCCCGATATCTATTTTTAACTGATCTTCACGGGTATTGTTCTGACCTCCGAAATTAGCTGTGTTCCAAAGGAGGCGTTTAGCTTTCCAGGGGCGTACAAATTGAAGTTGCTCTGGGAATATATTCGGATCAGCAGCAGCTTTAAAGGCTTCATGTGCTAGAATGGCCGAGGCTTGATGATGACCATGGCCACCCCTTGAATCGGGAGGAAAACGCGTGATGATGACATCGGGCCTAAATTTGCGGATAATCCATACGGCTTCGCGGAGAACACGCTGTTTATCCCAGAATTCGAAAGTTTCCTCTGGAGTCTTCGAGAATCCAAAATCGTATGCTGATGAAAAAAATTGCTCACCCTTATCGATTTTTCGAGCTGCCAGTAATTCCTGCGTTCGAATCAATCCAAGTTCAATACCTTGTTCTGTTCCGATAAGGTTTTGTCCCCCATCACCTCGAGTTAGGGATAAATAGCCTGTTTTATATTTTTTTTCCTGCGCTAGCCAAGCTATTAGCCGGGTATTTTCATCATCGGGATGTGCTGCAAAATAGAGTACCGACCCCAGCACGTTCAGTTTTTCTAGATGAAGTTTAATTTCAGCAGCGTTCCACTGTGGATTCTGTGCTTTAACGATTGAAGTTGACAAGATGCCAGCCAAAATAATGATAACAGAGAGAAAAGGTCTTCGCATGTTTAAAGATAAAAATTTTGATGAACAACGGATTGTTGGAGATTGTAATTTTATTGCGTGTCTTTTTAATTGACAGTCTTTAATTAGCCCACTTGTGACGTTGGTATATTGCTTTGACTTATGGATATTAGGCGAATTAAACTTAGGGCCATAAAAGGAAGCTAGTTTGAGTGACGAGGTAGAGGGATAGATCACTAAATGGTAAAATATAGGCATAAATAAAAAACGGAAATCCCAATCAAGCTGGAATTTCCGTTTAACAATTAAAATATTTTTTCCTGAAACGAATTTTTAGAGAATAGTTATTTTGTCGCTTCGCTCCAAGTGGCAACCTTTAACATAAGTAAATATATGTAGAAAATATTTAGTTCTGTCAGATTACCTTAATTAGTTTTCCACATTGCTAAATTTTGTCAACATTTTAGCTTTTGGAAAACATATAATATAGCGGCGTCATGCGTTTAAGATGCTGCAATACAGCGATATTTAAGGTAAGATAGGTTTTCCGCTATCTTCAAAAAAATCTGTATTGGTCTAAAGCCAATTGTATATTTGTTTGACAAATTTCAATCGATTTTAGTTTCTATGTTTCAAATGCTCAAAAACGACAGGAGCAACCTTTAAAGAAAGTTTCACACGAATGTTTTTGGGACCAAACACTATTTATCAATGGCGCCTAGAACACGCTTCATAAACATATTTAACGCGTCTTTTTTGGAGTTACCTTCTTTAATTAATTTATCTACCTCTACAGCTCCGTATAGGTTTGAAATCAATTCACCAAGAACGTCAAGTTCTTCATCTTTCAAAGGAGCTTCGGTTAAAGCTTCCAGTGTCTCGATTGTTTCCAAGACATAATCTACATCATTCTGCTCGATGAACTCTGTCAAATGCTTAATTACTGGTAGTTTCATTGAATAATTCTACTAATGCGTCTAACTTATTTGTTTGTACCTGATTGACTAATTTACCGTTTTTAAAAGCAGCGAAAGTGGGTAGATTATTGACATTTGCTAGTTTGCGGGATTCAGGAAATTTTTCTGCATCAGCAATAACAAAAGGTACGCTATCATTTTCGCCAGCCAATTTTTTGAATTTCGGTTTCATGATTTTACAGTTACCACACCAAGTTGCGGAGTACTGAACCATTACAATATCGTTATTGTTTACAATTTCTTGTAAATTATCGTTTTCTAATTCTTGTAACATGATTTTATTTTTAAGGTGATTGTTGGAGAAATCAACAGGAGCCGGGAAAAGCTCCTGTCGAAAAGACACTGTGGTCTTGTATTGTTAGTGTTTAGCTAAATACTCAGCTACACCTTTTCTATCTGCGTTCATTGCATCTTTACCTTCTTCCCAGTTTGCAGGACACACTTCGCCAAATTTCTGTACGTGAGCGTAAGCATCGATCAAACGTAAGTATTCTTTAACGTTACGGCCCAAAGGCATGTCGTTTACTGATTCATGGAATACACGGCCAGTTTCGTCGATCAAATATGTTGCTCTATAAGTAACCGCAGAACCTTGTGCCAATGTTCCGTATTCAGGGTGTTCAACTTCTTGAACATCTAAGATTCCCAATATACTTGATAAGTTGCGGTTGGTGTCTGCCAAAAGAGGATATTCAACACCTTCAATTCCACCGTTATCTTTTGCTGTGTTTAACCAAGCAAAGTGTACTTCATTTGTATCGCAAGAAGCGCCGATTAAGACTGTATTGCGTTTTTCAAACTCAGCAGCTGCTTCTTGAAAAGCGTGTAATTCAGTAGGACATACGAAAGTGAAATCTTTTGGATACCAAAATAAAAGCACTTTTTTACCTTCTTTAACTGCTTTTTCAAAAATGTTGATCTGTAAATTGTCGCCTAAATAATCAATTGCATCTACTGTAATGCTTGGAAAACTTTTACCTGTGAAACTCATAATATATCTTTCTTTTTTTTGTTGACACAAAGATACAGCAACTCGATCCAAAAAGCGAATTGATTTTACCAATACACTATCGTCAAAATCTATTATGACTAGATTATAACAATAAGTTTTTATTATAATAATTATAGGTTGATCTGATGATTAACAGACCATTTATATGTTGCTTGAAAATAAATGAATTCATACTGCGCTAGTTACAGATTTATACCCAAAAATTATTGCAGTTTTGCAAATCAAAAGCTACTTTTGCGACGTTTAATTCTAGAACAGCACAATGCTGGAGGGGTTCCAGAGCGGTCAAATGGGACGGACTGTAAATCCGTTGCTTCGGCTTCGAAGGTTCGAATCCTTCTCCCTCCACCATTTTTTCTTTTCTAAATCCAGTCTATTTTACAGGTTCTAAATTTGCGGTTGATCGTGACTATTCCCTCGTACGTGAAACGATTTTGATATATATTTTGGCTATGGTCAATGTTAATCGCTTTGGTATAATGAGTCTATATAGTGGCTACCTCTCTTTTTTAAAAAAATATAACAGGATTTTAGACTAGCTATTGACTTATATATAAAATAAGCCTAAGTTTGGCTTCTGAAAGGGCCCCGTAGTTCAACGGATAGAATAGATGTTTCCTAAACATTTGATAGCAGTTCGATTCTGCTCGGGGCTACTGAGAAAGGCGATGGATTTCCATCGCTTTTTTTGTTTATTCAATAAAACTTTTCCTTTTCTTATCAAAATAAATAGGTAATAGAATTGTAAATTTTTAATGGAATGATTATTTTCGGATAATTATTTACAGCAATTTTACTTTTGGCCTGTAATCCGATAATATAAATTGAATGGGAAAATTTTTATTATACCAATTTAGAAAGGTATATGCAGCTAACCCTGCTTTTTTTGCTTGCTTTAGCATTTGGATAGTCTTAATGACAGCTGTTGTTATATTTATTCCGAAGGAAGATGCATTCCATTTTGTGAATACTCGACATTCATTTTGGGCTGATATTCTTTTTACAATACAGACTTATTTTGGAGACGGTCTTTTTGTTATAGGTGTTTTTATTGCCTATTGCTGTACGCAGCAATGGAATTTTGCCCGAGCTATCCTGGGGACATATATTTTCTCGGGGCTGATCTGCTGTATACTGAAAAACCTTTTCGATGCCGATAGACCGGCAAGCGTATTTCATGGAGATCCTACATTCCATGTTGTTTCTTGGTTGCGTGTAGCGCACTTTAACTCCTTTCCTTCCGGACATACAACTTCGGCCTTTGCGCTGGCGGCTACGTTAGCTATTCTCTCAAAAAATAAAGCTTTTGGTATAACTGTATTTATTCTCGCTGCATTAACAGCTTACTCTCGGGTGTATTTGGGGCAGCATTTCGTAGAAGATGTTTGGTTTGGATCAATTTTAGGAAGCGGTACGGCTTGTTTTTATTTACTTGCCATGTCTTATGTCTTGAAAAATAAACGCATGTCATTTAGCACGAGATTTCTTCAGGTCAAACTTTAAATTCAGTAAGAAGATACTTCCATCGTTCGATTAGGTTTGGCTTGTGTCTTTGAATAAAGATAATCGTCCAACCATTATAAACATCAACAGTCCGAAACAGGCAAAAACACCATAGGAATAGCGTAGGCTAAAGGCTTCAGCAATATACCCAATTAAAGGTGGTCCCATTAAAAAGCCCAAGTAGCTAATGCTTGAAACCATGGCCAAAGCCACTCCAGAGGGCACATTTTTGTTCTGTCCGGCAATACTGTAGATGGAGGGGACATTGCAAGCTACACCGATACCGACCAACATAAAAGCTAGGGTACAGATGATAAATTCGGGAAAAATAACCGATGTCATCATCCCGATGAACATCAGTAGGCCACTGTACTGCAGGGTCCTTTTTCGGCCCAATTTCCGAATGACAGCATCACCAACAAAGCGCCCAGTAGCCATCATGATCATAAATGAAGCGTAGCCAACGACAACAAATTTCTCTGGCGCCTGAACGATCTCCTTGAAATACACCCCACTCCAGTCGAACATTGCCCCCTCAGTTGCCATGCTGAAAAAGCCGATGATGCCGAGCTGAAGTAAGCCACCTTCTGGTTTAGAGAAAAAACTGCGCTTTTCCTTTTGAGGAGATTTGCCAGGAACCAAATACTTTTGGTTGATTAGTGTATTCGCTGTGACAATGACTAATATGATTAAAAAATGGTAAAAGGTGTTCAGTCCAAAATTCATCGTTAACAAGCCTACTAGTGCTCCTGTGAAACCAGCGATACTCCAGGCTCCATGAAAGGAAGTCATTATTGATTTTTTGAAAACCTGCTCCGTTGCGACACCCTGTGTATTAACAGATATATTACACATATTACCGGTTACACCAAATAGAAATAGTATGCCTCCTAACTGCCAGGCATTCTGCGCAAAGGGGATGGAGCACAAGACCAAGGTGTAAGCGATGGGTACGATACGCAAAACGCTAGCACTTCCATATTTTGTAACCAATTTTCCTGAAAGAGCCATCGTTGCAAGTTGTCCGACTGGAAGCATTAATAAAATTGTCCCCAATTGACCCTCACTTAAGTTGAGATGAGCTTTGATAACGGGGATGCGGCTTGCCCAAGATGCAAACGCGATACCTTGGCAAAAAAAGAAAAGCGATACCGCAATTCTTATGCGATTTCGTTTCTTATAAAGATCTTCTTCTGAGTGAGTTAACGTTGCGTCCATAGTTTCTGATTTGAGGGTGCAAAGTTAAGGATAAGTATCCCATTAAAAAATATAATGATTCAAAAAATATTTGAATGTTTAGGTTGCAATAAGGATACGAAATATGCCTATATTTAAATAGCATATCGACGCGACGATAATTATATGCGCTAGTTTTGACAATTATCTTCTGCCTCAATCTTCCGGTAAGAAAATAATACGATGTGCTTTTTGAATTCGGTTAAACCTATTTATTCAATATCATATATTATACGTAATCATTCCTTGTATAGGAACCGAAAATAGACACATTTGTTTCAGTTAATTTGTATGCATACTTTAATTTAAGAAGATATTCGATGTGGTAGTCAAAATAGAAGAGGTTTGGGCTTCCATATCATTAGAAAATAATAGCAGTGAAATAACGGGAGAAAGTCAACAATTAAATGCTGATGTAGTGAAGGAATAAAAATATAAAATTCTTCGCTATTTCATGGTGGTTTGTTCAATACCTATTCTACCTTTGTATTGGCAAACAATTATTAGCCTCCTAGATAACATGATAAAGAAACTAATTTTAAGTACAGTTCTAGCCTATGCTGGAACAACCTGTGTTATTGCCCAACAACCCACGTTTTTATCCCATCCGACTTTAAGTCCCGATGGAAAGGAAATGGTTTTCAGCTACGAAGGTGACCTTTGGAAAGTTGGAAGTCAAGGTGGTGTTGCGGTACGGTTAACAGGAATGGAAGGAAATGAGATCAATCCAAGAATTTCCCCAGATGGAAAATGGTTGGCTTTTTCCGCCAATCAAAACGGTAATATGGATGTCTATGTAATGCCCTTGGCGGGTGGAGATATAAGGCAGCTGACATCGCATGATGCTTCGGACGAAGTGGACAGCTGGAGCTGGGATAGCAAATCGCTTTATTTCACATCATCGCGTTACAATAGAATGAGCGCTTATCAAGTTGCTTTGGATGGAGGTACGGCGACAAGGTTATTTCCACATGTCTTTAATTATATCAGTAACGTGGTGCCAACTCCTTCGGGAGAATTGTTATTCAATGACAGCTGGGAAGGCTATAGCTCGGCGAACCGCAAGCGATATAAAGGTGCTTTCAATCCAGATATCAAGTCTTATAATCCCAAAACAAAGGCATTTCAACAGTATACAGATTATATCGGTAAGGATTTTTGGCCCACTGTGGACCAAAAAGGAAACATATTCTATGTGTCCGATGAAAGCAATGGTGAGTACAACCTTTATCAACTAACGGGAAAGTCGAAAACTCAATTGACTTCTTTCCAAGAATCAATCAAACGTCCGTTTGTCGCGGCAGACGGTACTAAAGTGGCATTTGAAAAGGGCTATCAGCTTTATATTTATGATGTCAATGGAAAGAAAACCGTACAGCCCAACATCGCACTTAACCGCAATCAGGTGCTAGGAAAGCTGAAAGAGTTTAACATTTCAGGTAACATCAGTAATTTCGACGTTTCTCCGGACGGAAAGAAAATGGCATTTGTATCACGTGGCGAATTGTTCGTTTCGGATATTGAAGGAAAGTTTGTTCGTCAGATGCCCGGTCAGGGAGAACGTGTCATGGAGGTTAAATGGCTTAAAGACAGTAAAACATTACTCTATAGCCAAACGTATCAAGGCTACCAGAACTGGTTTTCACGCACAGCAGACGGTAAAGGTGAGGTAAAGCAATTGACACAAGATCTGCGTAACAACCGTGATATTACATGCAATGCAGATAGGACAAAAGCTGTGTACCTCAGTGGTCGTGATGAAGTACGTATATTGGATTTGACAAGTTTGAAGAGCCAAACAGTGGTTAAAGATGAAATCTGGGCATTTCAAAATTCTTCGCCCTCATTCTCCCCTGATGGAAACTATCTTTTATTCACAGCTATGCGCAATTTTGAACAGGATATCTTTGTGTATAACCTGAAAAATGAGCAAACGACTAATTTGACAAATACAGGAGTTACAGAAGCAGCACCATATTGGTCTCCTGATGGTAAATATATTTATTTTGCGAGTAATAGGACTAAGCCTTCTTATCCTACCGGTATGCAAAACTCCAGCATTTTCCGAATGGCATTGACCAACTTTGACCAACCTTACCGTAGTGCAAAGTTTGATGAATTATTTGTAACACCCGAAAAGAAAGATACAACAGTAAATAAAACTGGTACAGCTAAGAAGGAAGCTGGCGCTAAGGATAAAAAGAAAAATGATGTCGATAAGGGCAAGCCAACCGCAATACCGGTAGCCGAACCCAAGAAAGCTGGTTTGGTTCAATTGGATTTAGAAGGACTGCGTGATCGAATTGAGCAAGTGAGTCCTGCATTTGGAACACAATCTAATCCTTTGGTGATACAAAAGGGGGATAAATCCTATCTGTTCTATTCATCCAATCATGAAGGAAAATATAGTACTTATCGTACCGTATATGAGTTGTTTGCACCGGCCAAAACCGAAAAAGTCGCTGACGGAGGCATGGAGAATTTTGTAGAGTCGGTGGGAAAATACTTCGTATTGACCCGAGGAACGATTCAGAAATACAATCTTGACTTGAATAAGCTTGATGCGGTTACAATGAGTTTTAAATTCAATCGGGATCTCGAGAAAGAGTTCAATCAAATGTTTTATGAAACATGGGCCAATCTAGAGGAAAATTACTACGATAGCAACTTCCATGGAGTGGATTGGGTTGCGATAAAAAAGAAATATGAAAAGTATCTTCCAGGTATCAACGATAGGACAGATTTGCGCATCCTCTTAAATGATATGTTGGGCGAGCTCAATTCGTCGCATCTGGGTTTCAGTTCAATGGGACAGGAAGAACGTAAGCCGTTTGGTTTTGTAACGAATGAAATCGGTGTGACCTATGATTCCAGCAATCCTTACAAGATCAGCTATATTGTTCCGAATGGCCCCGCGGCAAAGAAAGAAGCTGATATTCATGCGGGTGATATCCTCATCGCGATTAACGGAACAAAATTGAATACGCAGGCAGACCGCGATAGTTATTTTACTTGGCCTTCACTGGAAGAAGAAATTCAATTGACCTTGAATCGTAATGGCAAGGAAATTCAGACAAACATTCGTCCGGTATCAAGCGCCGTGTTTAGAGATCTCCTCTACGACCAATGGATTAGAGATAACCGAAGTCGAGTTGATCAGTTGAGTAGCAATAAGATAGCCTATTCACATATGAAAAATATGTCGGATACTGAGTTACAGCGGTTCTTGATCGACATGGCCGAACAGGAGAATAGCAAACAAGGGATTATTTTAGATTTGCGTTATAATACAGGCGGAAATGTACACGATGAGGTTTTAAGATTCCTGTCACAACGCCCTTACTTACAGTGGCAATACCGAGGTGGTAAACGTGCGCCACAAAGTAATTTTGCACCATCTGCCAAGCCTATTGTTTTATTGATTAATGAGCAATCGCTGAGTGATGCTGAAATGACTGCAGCGGGCTTTAAAGCACTTAAGTTGGGCAAAATCATCGGTAATGAGACCTATCGCTGGATTATTTTTACTTCTGCTAAAGGCTTAGTCGACGGATCAAACTATCGACTTCCGTCTTGGGGATGTTATACGCTTGATGGTCAGGATCTCGAACAAACTGGAGTTGCCCCAGATATTCTTGTAAAAAATACCGTACAAGATCGGATGGAAAATAAAGATCCGCAGTTGGAAAGAGCTATAAAAGAAATTCTTGACAGTATAAAATAAAGAAGTTAGCGCTAACATTACTTACTTTAAATAAACTGTCCAAAGTTGCAGTGCCCCCAAAAAGTTAGACACTTTCTGGGGGCATTTTTATGAACCTGATCTTCCGATTTCTGCTATATCGCCCTTCAGCGTATGATGTACTTCATTCGGGCCACCCTTTCCCTAAAAAGTCAACATATAATTTTAAGGTGTGTTATTAATTGCCTGTTTATCAGTGTTTAGTGATTTTTTTGCTGTTTCATTATGCAATAGTCGATTTTCCTGCATCCCTTCTCAAAATATAAAAAAAGGAGACAACATGGAAAAGATTATATTACAAGTGAAGGACTCTTGCTCTGCAGAGTGGGATAAGATGACGCCACAAGAACAAGGGCGTTTTTGTGGTCAATGTGAGAAGATGGTTGTAGATTTTTCACAGATGGATGATCAGGAAATTGTAGATCAAATAAAAAAAGCCGGTAAAGGGCTATGTGGTCGATTTTATGAAGATCAGTTGATGCGTGAATTGGATGTCCCTTTTTCTTTTTCTAAAAACCCTATTTGGCAAGGAAGATGGCCGGGGATCGCTGCGGGCCTCTTGTTGGTTGGATCCTTGAGCTTTCATGCTGCTCAAGCACAAAACAAATTGACTGGAGAAGTTGTCGTTGTCCAAACAAAAACAGAAAATGATCAGATAAAGCAGCAGGGGCAGGTTAGCTCATCAACAAATGATAATTCAACATTAAAAGGAAGCCCCGATAGCACAAAAGTAAGCATAAAAGGTAAAGTAGTTTGTGCTGGAAGCGATGTAAGTATGATGGGAACAGAGGTGTCCTTGGGAAATTACCGTACGCAAGTGGATGAAAATGGAGATTTTCAACTTTGGGTACCGCAATCTCTGTTTCGGGTAGATCAGGAGCTCCGTGCACAGATGTTAGGCTATAAAACGGTTGTGATTTCAATCAAAAAGGGGAGTAAAATACAACTGGATAAACCAATAAAAATGGAAGTTAAGCCAATGATTATGGGAAAGATTGCTGTGGCAAGGAAATAAGACGTTATGGAGCGAAAGAATAATTTGTTTAAATGACATATTTGAGTCTGTTTTTCTTATGGGACAGCTGCCAAAAATCTCGCTTGAATGTCATAAAAGTCAAAAAAATATTCTTTTCCACTTGACTTTTTCTACGGTGAACCTTACATTTGGATTATCGAATGACTCCGTAGCTCAGTTGGTAGAGCAACAGACTCTTAATCAACGATTTAAAGCCTTGCTTATTCCGTTTAACATATTCATTTTAAAGCATTTAGATAAAATCATTGCTAGAACAGTAGTTTAAAAATATTGTTAATTAACCTCGTTTTTTAGCCTTAAACAGGCTTCTGTTCTCGCAACTGTTCTCGCTAGTTTACATGATATATCCTCCTTCCTCTTTGTATAAAGTTAAGGAGGTTTTTAGCTATATACGAATTCTGCATAGTTGATATTTTTAGGACATGATATTTCAAGGTTTAAACCAAGTAATTATTGTGTCTTAATCCATCATAATTTTTAATGTTATAAGTTTTAAATTGTCTTGTTAGGTTTCTGCAACCATTCTTTTAAATGGTTACTGTTTCCGCTTATTTTGTTTAGCAACATTGCCCATTATTAAGCAAGCTTTCATGTATTCTTTAATTTGCTCCTTCCGTTCTTCTCTCGTTATAGCAACGTTATTGAATAACGCTTTGTGTATATCTGCTATTTGCTTATTCGATTGTGAAAGCATATGTGATATACTGATTAAGTGGTTCTTTAATTGTTCAATTTGATTTTGTAGTTCTATTAGTTGTTTATGGTTTTCCATGTGTTTGATTATCTATATTTTAAATGGTAAAGTTGTGAAATTATTCGCTCGCCGTCCTGCGAGTTGAACGAAGGTCGCTGAAGAGAAATGCGCTAGCATGATTCAGCGATATATACGGAGTATACGTAGACTGTTGGCGGTATTTTTGATTGGGGTGGTTCGAGCGTAATTCATCTAAAATAGTGACAACATCGGAGCCTGAGTGATCAGCAGGCGAGCCAAACTCTAAAAGCTTGAAGATTTTTAATAGGTGCATGGCACTTATTAAAAAGGTTTAGGTGCTTTTATGAAGTGTAGGAATTACTAAGGCATCAAGTATGACGAACTGCGAAGCATTAAAAACGAATTTGGATGCAGTCCGATTTCGTTTTTAACTTGGTTTGGCATATCTTTATGTCAGTGACTCCGTAACGGAATGCGATATAACCTATTTAAAAATTTATGGCAAAAACTATTACAAAATATTCTATTTTCTTGGCGTCTCCGAGTGACGTAGAATACGAACGAAATGAAATCGATAAATTTATTAAAGAAATAAATTTAAGCTTCGGAAACTCTAATGATATCCATTTAGAGCTTAAGAAATGGGAAACACATTCAGCTCCAGGAATTACTAATGAATATACCCAAGATATTATTAATAATGATATTGGAGATGATTATGATATTTTTGTTGGACTATTATGGAAAAAATTCGGTACACCAACCCCGGTAGCTATGTCTGGGACAGAAGAAGAATTTAATCGAGCGGTTGAACGATTTAAGAATGGAGAGAATGTTCAAATATTGGTTTATTTCAAAAATGAAGGTGTTCAAAATATTAGCGACATAGATCCAGTACAACTAATAAAAGTTAACGATTTTAAAAAATCCCTATCAGAAGCTGGAGTATTTTATAGCACTTTTTCAAGCATAGAAGAATTGGGTAACCAATTGAGATTACACATCCCTAAAAGAATTGCGGGCTTAGGTAAGATCAAAACAAATGAAATTAATCATTCAAATAGTTCTTTACAGATTACAAATACAGAATCCAAAGATAAAGTTATAATCGATGAAGATGAAGTTATAATCGATGAAGATGATTTTGGTTTTTTTGATTACATGTTTGATTTTCAAGCGCTTATGTGGTCTTCTAATACAGCGTTAACAAGTATTGAATTATCAACTAAAGATGTTGCAACACAACTCGATGAAAGAACTGTTGAAATAACTTTTCTGAATCAATCAGGAAATGCGAATCCTCATCAGTATCTTTCTCAGTTTAAGATGGTTTCTAAGATATTGCTAGACTATGTTAAAAAACTTAAACTCGACACTGATAGTTTTTATGAGAATTTTGAATCTGCAATTAAAACTGGACTAAAATTTATAAATACTTATACTATTTTCGATGATGAAGAATATTCTAAAAACCTGCTGGAAATATATGAATCTTCGATAATTTTAAAAGAAAATATACCCAAGGGTATTGAGGGAATGAAAGGCTTTCGCGATACAATAAGAAGTCTTCCAAAAATTCAATCCAATATAAATCATGCATCAAAAGTTCTCGAGAAACAACTTGATGATTTAGTTTTAAAATTAAGTAGTTCGTATAAATTGACAATTGAATTTATGTCTGAAATAGAATTGAAATTGAATATTAAATAACATTAACTATTTCAAATAAATCCCACTCACGAAACCCTTCATGTTTCAAGTGAGTGGGATTGTTAGGTAAATGTAGGTTCAAATTTGAGTCTCTTAATTAAGTAAGTTCTCTTTCTTCTTGGTA
Organism: Sphingobacterium sp. UBA2480; assembly: GCF_002341965.1. Taxonomy (NCBI): domain Bacteria; kingdom Pseudomonadati; phylum Bacteroidota; class Sphingobacteriia; order Sphingobacteriales; family Sphingobacteriaceae; genus Sphingobacterium; species Sphingobacterium sp. UBA2480. The sequence goes on from NZ_DDPA01000008.1 coordinate 389,691, forward strand.
ATCTGATCTTCTATTGTCGCAGACAAAAACTCATACGAGAATTGAAATTTCTCTAATTCCAAGTGTACGATATAAAGTCTTTGGCTCATCTCATAGTTTCCTGTCTGATAATTTTGTTGTGGAACTTTGACGATATAATTGAATTCTGCTGAACAAGAGGCTTCATTTCTCGTATCAGCGGGGAGAGCAAGATATAAGGGTTTCATAGATTGCACTATCATAAAGCCCGTAGACTCCATAAATGCATCAGCTTTTTTCTTCGCATATTCAAAGGTACATCCTTCTTGCCTGCGCTTTTCATCTATATTGCGTTGTTTCTTCCTAAATTCCTGAGCCTCATTTTCTTTTATACGTTTTTCCAACCTATAACTGGAGTGATATATTTCCACAGCTCCCACAACAATAACCGTGAATATAATTACAGGAACTATTGCCTCGTGATTGTTTTCTCCCGATATTATGATCAAGATGATAATTACTGCGACTATAGCTAATCCCCAATATGTAAGTGTATAGAATTCTTTGAAGTCTAAATTACTTAGGGCATCACCGAATGATACATTTGATAGTAAGGTAATCATTAAAAAATATTATTGATGTCTGTTAACCCCTAAGCAGACGTTGTAGGATATAAGTGTGGGATTGTAACCATTTAAATGATACACTTATAAATTGATTTAAATTGAATAAGCTAATTTGTTGAACATTCGTAGGAATATGTTGCCATTGACCCACCGTTCTTTATACTTGTCACTTTCCCGCTATTATCTTTTATATACGAGTAATTAAAGGTTGTAATGGGAGAATTATCACCATACGAGTGTTTTACACTAACGATTTCATTTTTACCTTTCGAGCCGAAAAAGCCCTGTTCATATAAAACAGCATCTTCAATGTAACCAACTGGTCCAAAACGTTCGAATGCAGAACATACAGTTTCGGAGAAAGGTATACGAGACTCTTTTACGTTGTATTCAGGAATAAATTTTTGAAACGAGGCGTAAAAATTGACTTCCATTTTGGAGATATTACCATTCTCATATTGAATAGATATACTGTGGTCTTCGCTTTTTATTGCGGAAAGAAAGCCATTAGAATCATATGTGAATATATCCTCATATCGATCACCACTTTTCTTTGTAATTCTGCCATTACTTAACGTGTATACAAAAACATCAGATGGTTTGCCGTTCCATATATCCTCGACATTTATACTATTGTTAGAATAGGTATATATGTAACGATGAGTAGAAGGGTCTGTTCCTCCATAAGTTTTGGTTACAGCTGTAATTTTGCCATTCTTATCGTACTCGAACGTTGTTTTAGATGGATCTCCTGAATAGTTTATTTCAGTTAGGAGACATTTGGACTCCTTCTGTTCAGGAGTCTCATTTTTTGAGCAAGATACCAGCGCCAATGGGAATATTGCACCAAGTAATAATCTTTTCATAAAATCTAATATGGTTTGGAACCGATTTGTCCCTATTCGGTTGGTTAATAATACAAAAGCGTGGGACTTCAACTTAATTCAATTGGAGAGGCACGTGAGAAGGCCCACACAACGAACAAGTAAAGCCCACGCTCTCGCATGGGCATTAACTTTGTCCGTTCTCGTTGTGTTTTAGAAATTTCTCACGTTTCCTCCAAAAGAGAACTTTAAGCTAACGCTCTATATCTTTTATATGTCTATTTTTATCTCTCTATACAGTTATGTTTTTGCAAATATATCTAATATACCGTTATTAATCCAGTAAAACCAAAGAATCCATATCACCAAGCGGAAATAGCAATAGTTTCATGCGATGGTGCTATGGATTATATTATATGTTGATTACGATCGCCTTAATACTGCGTTTATTGTCAGTACTATAAAACCAATTGTAAAAACTGCCAGCATAACGATAAAGATAAATGACAGTATTGCGCTGATTACTTTTATAACGATCTGCATAGCGACAACGAACGCTATAGTGGCTAATATCCATCCAATGATAGACAGCAATGTTGACCCAAATGATTTTTCAGTTTTCATGAATATATTTTAAAAGGTTAGAAATCTCCATTATCTCTCATTGAGTGGTATGAATGCGGAGTAACGATAATATGATCGCACACTTCAATATCCAGAACATTGCCAGCTTCCAATGCTTTATTGGTAAGGAGACGGTCAGCGGAGCTTGGATTTAGTGTACCTGAGGGATGGTTGTGTGCTAGGATGATTTTGGACGCGGATGCTGTAAGCGCAATTGAAAAGATTACTCGCATATCGACCATAACAGCGTCTTTCCCTCCCATTGCTATATCAGCAACACCCAAAACATGATTGGCATTGTTTAGGAGGATGACTTTGAATTCCTCCAAAAACTGCATTATTCCTGTGTCCCATTGCGATAAAAGGATTTTATAGGCATCTGTTGATTTAGTAATAATTGGTCGCTCCGAGAGCTTAAAATCGGGTAAATATTGGACTTTAATCTCCGATACGTTTAAGTTTTTGTTAAGATTTTCCATGAGCTTAGAGGTTTGATAAATAAATGAACTTACTCAGGAAAGGCTGAGGGGGATTATTGATATATAGGTTGTGCGCTCCTAAATATATAGACATGGGGGCTATCAGAAGCCTGTCGTGTAAAAAATTATATATTAAAAATTTTGGACGTATTATATGCTAAAATGTCAACCGGAAATCATTGAAAGCAAAGAAGTTGTCTTAACTTGGATTTTGGCTTAATAAGTTTTCACAACTTAAGCCATTTAAAAGTAAGGGGCTGATTAATTGGTAAATGTGTATTACATTTGATATACCACAATATCTAAAAGGGCTTCTGTAGGAAGCACGATGATGGATTAAAAGCTATATAAAGGAGTGTGGATTGAGTTTTTTAGGCCAGTTGAACATCTGTGAAGATGTGGAATTTTGGAGTGCCTTGACACGATCTAGTACGTGAGAAATTCAATAGTCAAGAAGCTCCATCCACAATAAAAGTAGATATTAACCTAGATTTTATCATGGACGGAGAACATACTCTCGACGAGATGCTGTTTTAATTAAAAATCTTCTCCACTATCACAAAGCCTTTCACCTTATTTCTTGAGGTCCGATTACTAAGTTTGAAAAATCGTTGAAAATCCGTCAAATATTTCTTCTTATTCTTGTAGGGCAGGTTATACTTCTCCACCAAACTTTTGAACGTGGCACCTATCATTTTACCTGAATAGAATTCATTAATGCTGAATATAGTATGTAATTCATCTAAAAAGTCAAAGTTGCTCGCTCCATCTCTTTCTTTATCATGCTTCGCTATCGCATCGACGATATGTTTTTTGGAGTACGCTATTTTGCCAAGCTCTTCTATTCCGATTTTGTGATATGCTTCGATGATCTCAGGATGTTTTGATTTCAATCGGTAAAGCTCATCTTCCGAAAAGGCTATAGCAAAAACATCCTGTTTAGCACTATAAATGTTTTGTAATCTATCAGCAATGTCTCGTACAATGTCGATGTAATTTTTTACGCCATTTACAGTCGGATAAAAACTTGATATATTGAATATATAATCTCTATGGTTTAATAAAAATTGTTTGCGTAACTGCTCTGAATTTAAAGAGTTTCTCAATAACTCGGGGTCAGTGAAGTTGGCTTTCAGTTCTTCTTTTTGAAGATAGTTATCAACCATAAAGTAATTAATACGACCGCTATCGTTTAAAAACCTTGCATACGATATTCTTTCTAAAGCCTCCGTCAGAGTTTCTTTCGCTCCTTCATTGGTACTTACATCGCGCAGGGATTGAATAGTTTTATAAGTTTCGGCGCAACCCTTCAAATACGCTTTAGCCTCGTTCGGAGTTCTGTAATGTAGCTCCGAATCGTGATTCGTAATGTATGTTAGCGATGCAAGTTCGATACCACGAAATCTTCCAGCAATCTGTATGAGATCCGAATATGGATCGATCATAGTGTGTTCTGCGATATTAAGATCGGTAAGTAAAATTACATGAGGTTTTTCATCCACGTAGATATCTACTGCCGAGTAAAATCTACTGGTTAGGAAGTTGTATTTTCTAAATTCACTCTCGTCAATATCATAATGCACTGAAACACCACCATTACTTTTTACTTTGTCTGCGCTGTTGCTAGAACAAAATATTGCTGATTGCGTTTGAATACCTAGCTGTTCGATGACCGAGACTATACCAACTGTGCTGTTCAAGAAGATAAAAATCTGTTCATTTTCATTGACGATGATATTATCGTGCAAAGATTTTTTTAAAGCAGCAAAGGGGTTGTTTGTCTGAATTAAGTTGAGTTGTTTGGCATAATCGAAATCAGGCAATATCTCCAATATCTCGAAACTTTGCTTCTGAAACCGAGGGTCACTCGGAATAGTCGCTGTTGCTGATACAAAAGCTTTCATTTCGAATTTAAAGAAGTCTTCCATAGGAAGAATGATGTCTTTACGAAAGTCAATATCTTTGCTCGTGCGATCACACTCATCGAACAGCAAAAAGAACTCTTTATGCATATCCATGCCAACTCCTGCTATCGCTTCCGTTACTTTGTGAAAGGATTCGGGCGTAGTCATAATCTTCTTATATTTCACCTTTGGGTCTTTCAAGTAGTTTATGATCTGTGGAAGATAGATACCTTCGTATACCCCTAATATCTTGCCTTTGTGTGATTTCTTTTTGCCTTTGATCACGGGTACGTTCGGCTCTATAATGATAGAGTGCCTAGGTGTTATAATTTCAAGATGTGTGGCACCAATGCCGGTTAACGTTTTAAATAGAATACAATTTGATGGAATGCTTCCAATAATATCTTTAAGAAATTGGCTTTTGTAGATTATAACGAATCTTTTGTTCATATATATTATTAAAGTTTGGACATAGGAATTCCATTACCCATGTCAGGGTTAAAAAAATGATTGATAAAAATGGACTTGAATGATGATCCAAAGGGGGCCCTCCCTTGGCTTCGTGAGAAGTTTAGCTTAAAGAAGCGTCATAGACATCTTCGAGATTAAGATCTATTTTATGTGTATTCAATTCATAGATGTTAATCAATTTGGTTACTCCTTCAATGTCAGGTAACTTATAGCCACGATTTAGCTTAGCAGACTGTGCACTTACATGGTAGTATCCAATTTTTTTTTCCTCGTTATAATTCGGTGCGATTGACACATTTAACTTTAAGCCGCTGCTTAATTGATCAAAGAAGATTTCAAGTTTGTCTCGGTCATAACCTGATAACCTAACAAATTCCTGTTCGAATTTCTGCTTGTTGGCAAAAGATTGATCCTCGTTAAAGAAATCATTCGTGGTGAAAGTTTTCTTCTCTTCCTTTGTTGTCTTGCTCTTTAATTCTTTTAATTTACTCATATAAGATATTTTAAAATTGTTAATTGATTTGGTTCTGTGCACCTCCTCGTTTATCTATTGCAAATATCTGTATATAAATCTGATACAGGGATACATAGCTGACCTTTTGCTTCTGAGAGTCAGTTATTATTTGATGACAAGTGAGATTATTTTAAAAGTTCCAAAATGGAAGAGTTGAAATGTATGTCTCTTTCTTTGCAATTGTATCGTGGTTATTTAATATCGCTGTACTAATTAGTCCTAACCTAGCAAGGATTTCGTATGTAACTAATTTCCTATATCTAAGATTGTCTTCGCTTTTTCTTGTACTGTTAGCAAAAGTCAGTTGTTCCACATCGAAGAATTCTTGGACACATTTATAAATGTAGCCATTGAAAACTAAAGTGGCACTTTCACCTCTAAAAGCGTTGAATGACCTATCTGTTTTACGTCTCTCGGTGGTTGACTTACTTTTTTTCTTATTATTTATATCAGAAGATATGTTTTTTAAGGTTGCTAAAAAAGCCTCGTTATAGTTGATAGCATCATCGAGTACTAATATTCGTTCATGAATGGATTCGACTTTGATATTATCAATTTTCCCTCCATAATACTGTGCATTTGCATATGGACTATTTAGGTAAAGGTCTATTGTTCTATAAATTTCATTGTCAATAATACCTCTTTCAAGAGCGTAATTTTCGATATGGATATCGGGAATTTCATCTCCAAAATTACGTTTCTTGGTTAAAGTGACTGAAACATCTTTCAGCTCGGTATTCCTCCATTGCATCAAAGCTAATAAACGAAGATGAAATTGTTTTGCATGCTTTAAGAAGAAGATCTTATTCTTAAGGAGTGACTTCTCATTATCATTAAAATCCTCTTTAGGGACGATATCAGTCATTCCAAAGAGGAACGAATCTCTATATTCATGTTGTGCCTTGAGGAACACCATGTAAAATAACGTGTCTATTTTTTGTTGGAGGATTTCGTCAAATGGCTCGAAATTATTAAATCTATACTGCTCGTTGGTATTCAAATTCTTATAGTCCAAACAAGTTATCACCTCGTTAATCAATATATTTTTTAACTGTGGGCAATGCTTTAATAAGAGTTCCTTATCAATGTTCAAGTGTCTTTGAATTTCGGTTATTTCGAGCATATTATACGATGATTACAAGAAGACACAATCGAATCTAGGCTTAAGCCTAACAATTATCATGTCCTATATTTTTGCTAATTTTTACTTCAATTTTAAGCAAAAATAGCATATTATAACTCAGAGCGATCGTCTATATGCAAAAAGAGACAGCCTGATAAGACTGTCTCAAATACTAGAGTTCAGGCATTACATGCTTTAGCTCATCCGCATTATGAACACCTAAGCCCCGAAGATATTTAAGCGTTACAATCATATCGGAATGCCCCAACAGTTGTTGGAGTATGTGAAGATCTTTTGTTTTCTTGTAGACGTTTACGGAAGCTGTGTGACGGAATGAGTAGATCGTTTGGTTCTTCTCGATGATTCCTTCTTTTTCCATTAATTTGAACATTCTAGTCCAAGCGGTACTAAAATAGTATGGATTATTGGCATCAGGCATCCTTGTAAAGAGGTTATCATCGTGAGATAGATTTTCTAATCGTGTTATCAATAAAACCCTAACATAATTTGGTATTGGGACTATTCTAATCTTTTTCCCTTTGTTCTCATTACCCGACAGGTGTATTTCTGTAATGTTATTTTTGAAATGGTGACGTTTGAGCAATCTAATTTCATTGTGAGGACGTAGTAAACACCCATAACTGATTAAACAACATAGATATAGATCTGTATGATTTCTCTTTAAGAACTCTAGGACTTTTGGCAATTGATCTTCTGAATAAATTTTATGAAGCTTAGGGGTTGCCTTTCTTCGGTCTGTCCTATTAACAATTGAAGTGTTGAATTCAAAGTCTTTATCTATTTCTCCAAATACAGCCTTAATATGACGCCTTGAAATCATATAGTTGGAAGCACTTGAATTAAATTGATTCATGAATTCTTGAATTCTCGACCGTTGTAAGTCGTTTATATTCCCATTTAATTCTTCGCTTGTTAGAAATGCTTTTAATTTATTGGTTAGCTTCTCTAGATGGTGGACATATTTGGTTGACAAATTTGCCTTCTTCTTATTGTCAATAGCCATTTCTAACAACTCTCTTAAGGTGGTGTTCTCTATGGTTTTGATCTTTGTTAGGGATTTGTCTAAAGGGTATTTCCCGAACTCTATAGCCTTTTTAAATTCATACTCTAGAACCTTTAATTTTTCGATCCTGTCTTTTACTGTTAAGCAAGAGTTCGGCTGTATATCCAAGCCCAATTTTACACCAGTGTATTCTTTATATTTTTTGTCCCCTATTTTTATATAGATATACGAACGTTTCTTTAAATCATTGTGATTTGATATTGTGATTTGTGTATTTATCATTAGTGCTGTTCTCGCACCGTTCTCGCAATAGGTGTTATCTATTACGCTTTATTGTATGAATAAATAAATGTTATAATAATGCTGTAACAAATGGGGTGATTCGAAGCTTCTTTTAGGTTTGATAAAACGCTAAAATCTTGCTTGAATGTCATAAAAGTCAAAAAAATATTCTTTTCCACTTGACTTTCTCTTTGGTGAATCTTACATTTGGATTATCGAATGACTTCGTAGCTCAGTTGGTAGAGCAACAGACTCTTAATCTGTGGGTCCTGAGTTCGAGCCTCAGCGGGGTCACTTTCAAAAAAGCCGTTTTACAAATGTAGGATGGCTTTTTTCAATACAAGTTGGATTATTTTCCCTAGGCAGCTATTAACTTTAAATCTTTTTTCTAATGTTGAATGTTATAATCATCGGATAACGAATCCATTATTTTTATCAGCTATCCCGTATTATTTCTGCTAGGAAAACATAAAACTCTTTAATCTGTTATTAATTCAGCGAATTTATTACGTAAATTTGTATTTCAGACGATAAGCTTATGGAAGACAAGAAGATTTCGATATTGTACGTTGACGACGAAGAAAACAATCTGTTTTCTTTTAAAGCGACATTTCGACTAAAGTATAAAGTGTTTACGGCAATTAGTGGTGCCGATGCAATCGATATTGTCAAAAACAACCAGATACATATTATCATTACTGATCAACGTATGCCGGAAATGACCGGTGTAGAGTTTTTGGAAGAGATTATTAAGATCAATGCAGCCCCAATGCGTATCCTTTTGACAGGATATACGGACATGGCAGCTGTCGTTGATGCGGTCAATAAAGGAAAAATCTTTCATTACCTCAATAAGCCTTGGAGTGAAGAGGAGCTCGATCAAACGATTCAACGCGCTTATGATGTCTATGCTGAGCGCCAAAAAATTGTGGAGACTAATTCTCAACTTGAGACTTCAAATGATCAGTTGGAGTTTTTGCTTCGGCAAAAGCTACTTTCCTAAAGGATTATAATTTTAGGAAAGTCAACTTTTATTTAAAATGTCTGTTTGCTTTGTGATGCTCTTCGCTGCCATCGCATCGGATTGCCGAAAGTGAAAGGATTATTTGCTCGGTATGACGACGGTAAAGGTTGTACCCTGATTGGGTTGTGATTGTACTTCGATTTTCCCTTGTAGTTTTAAGAGTGCATTCTGAACATTATAGAGCCCAAATCCCATGCCTTTCGCTTGATCACTGGCTCTAAAGAATAATTTAAAGATATCTTCAACATACTCTGGAGATATGCCTATTCCGTTGTCACTCACCATAATTTTAGCTTTACGTTCTGATACGGATACAGAGAGTTTGACGTACTGGTTTTCCTGCCCTTTACGTTGATATTTAAAAGCATTAGAAAGAAGATTATGCAAAATCAGTTCTAGAAGTGCTTTGTCTCCGCTAAAGATTTCTTTTTGATCCACTGAAATTTCAAAAGCCACATCCTTATTTTGCGTATACATGCTGTAAAACTGGCGTATGTTGCCAAAGAGCTCTTCGAAATTTATCGCTGACAACATGAGTTCTCCTCTTCGTAAAAGATAATAGTCGCGCAGACTGTCAATATAAGCATCTAAGCTGACCAAGGAACTATCCATCAGTGATAACAACTCATGGATACGATCTATGCTGTCAAACTCTAATCCAAGTTTCACCGCAGAAAGAACCCCGGTCAATGGATCACGAAGATCATGGCTAACGCTATAAGCGAACTTATCTAATTCATCATAAGCTTTTTGTAGCTCTTGATTCTTAACCTCTAGCATGGAGTTTGCAACATAAAACTTATTAGCTTCTTCTATTGCGGAAACGATTTCTTCATTCATCCAGGGTTTTCGGACAAACCTAAAAATATGGCCCTTATTAACTGCATCAATTACAGTTTCCATATTGGCATAAGCCGTTAAAAGAATACGGATTGGTTTTGGAAAATCTTTTTTAATGCGGTGCAAAAAATCGATGCCCATCTCATCCGGCATACGTTGGTCACAGAAGATAATACGGATATCAGGATGAGCATGAAGGATCGTTTCGGCCTCACTCGTATTGGATGCTGTATGGATAGCGTAATCGTATCTAAAGTTCGCTTTAAAGCTAACCAAATTGTTTACTTCGTCATCGATATATAATATTTCAAGCTCCCTCTGCATAATTTTATTATATGGTTTTATCCCTTACAAAAGATATGAAAAAATAATAGTTAATTGAACTATTTTAAGTTTATAGTGGTATTAATTGTTTTGTTGAATTGGAATGAGGAGTGTAAAGCTTGTACCCTGTCCCACTTCTGAATCTACGATAATTTTACCATGATGTTTCGCAATGGTATTATAGGCTATGGACATTCCCAAACCAGTACCTTCGCCAACGTCTTTTGTTGTAAAAAATGGTTCGAATATCCGTTCATGAATTTCTTTTGGAATACCTATACCATTGTCTGCGATTTTGATAAAGACGGAGGTATTATCCGCGTGAACTCCGGTCTCAATCCATATTTTACCACCAACATCGTGATTAAACTTCTTATTCACGGCGTAAATAGCATTTGTCACAATATTCAAAAAGACCTGATTGAGTTTGCCGGCATGACATTCGACCTTTGGCATATCACCATAGATCTTATCAACTTCAATCGTGTTATTTAATAAACTATTGAGGATAACCATTGTTGACTCCAACCCCTCGTTTAGATCTGCAAATTTTAATGTATCCTCGTCTACGCGCGAGAAGATCCGCAAACTCTTTACTATTTCGGCGGTCCTATGGGCCCCATCATGCATCCCTTTTAATAGAAAATCTACCTCTGTTTTCAGATAATCAATATCCAGGTCCTCCTTGAATTTTTTGATCTGCAATTGCTTTTCCGTTTCGGATATCCCCTCTTTAAAAGCTATACGTTCTACCTCCTCCAGCGTTTCCCAGATCATCTTGATATCACGCTTTAATGGAGCGACATTGGATGTAACAAAGTTGATTGGATTGTTGATCTCGTGCGCAACCCCCGCAGTCAGTTGACCAAGAGAGGCCATCTTTTCGGCTTCGACAAGTTGAGATTGTGTTTCCTTCAAGTGGGTAAGAGTGGTTTGTAGAGACTCATTAGATTCTGTTAATTCACGTGTCCGCTCATCTACTTTTTGTTCCAATACGATATTTTGCTCGCGTATCAACTTTTCGTTTTCTAATGAGATCGCTAATTCCCTGACTTGTGATGCTTCTTTTTCTTCTTTTAAGATATTGATACTATAAGCTAGACCGAAGGACAATAAGGCCATCTCCACAACAGATGCAATTTGTACGGCGTTACTCGTAAAATCGTTATATTTTAAAATGCCATAATCTTTCAATAAAAAGACGACAGAACCTAATAGTAAAATTGTCCAACCGTAAACAAAATATTTAGCTGGTTTATAGCCATTTATCATTACCCGATAGGATAAGTAAAGGACAAATAAAGAGCCTGCTCCTGTTGTTAGCTGCATAACCATGAACGCTGGTTGTGTAAGGTTGAGCAGTGTAAGAAGGCTACCAACGACAAAAAGGATGATAAAAGCAGTAATCACACGTCTTGACCGAGGAGCATTTTTCGGTAATTGAAGAAATGAATCTGCAAAAAGCAGGGCGCATAAGCCTGATAAACATCCGAAGATAATAGGACCTTTTGTTGCAAAATATGTCCAATTTGGCCACAGATACTGAAAACTATAACCTTTAATGCCCATTTGTGTTATTCCTGCACAAAGAACATAAAGGACATAATACAGATAGCCCCTTTCACGAACTGAAAAAAACAGGAATAAATTGTATATCGCCATAATCCCGACAATACCAATATAGATCCCGCTTATCAAACTGTCGTCATTCATCTCTTTTAAGAAACTGCGCTCATTACTTAAATAGATCGGGAGAATAATCTGTTCCGTACTTTTTACACGAAGAAAAAAGATCGTTTTCTCATATCCGGGTAATTGGATGTCGAATGCGTAATTAGGAACCTTATATTTTCTAGCCGAAAAAGATTGATGCTCGCCCAGTTTGATCGACTTATAATGCCCATTTGATGATGGTACAAAAAGTTCGACCTCATCCAAGAGAGGGTAGGCAATTTCGAGCAAGAGTTCAAGTTTCTCTTTTCCCTTATTTGTCACAGGCAATCGGAACCAGATGTCAGTGGGTGATATGCCCAAATTGGGTACCTTGCTTTCTAACGACTGGAAGGAGGAAGCTGAAGTATCCGCAAAGTTAGGCTCTCCTTTCCCCATATAACGCTCGAGACCATATCCGATCAATACACGCTGCGTCGGTTGATCGATAATAACCTCTCCAAAACAAGTTGAACTGCACGTAAAAATAAATAAGAAGATCAAGTTAAGCCAGCATTTCATCACTATATGCTATTTTTTTGCTTCGGCAATAACTAAATTCATAGAAACAAGGAAACAACCCGCTTCATCAGCTTGGTCCAATGTGTTTTGAAATTCCTCCATTTCAGCTGTGCTCAACTTCCCTTTTTCGACCATCTCCAAAAGAATTTTATCTAAGAAAAGATAGCGGTTGGCTTCTTCTTTCGAGCGGGCTACCATACAGAATGTTTGCAATTGAACTTGTTTAAAGCCTTGAGTCAATAGGTCTGAAGTTAATTTATTCCCAGCCCAGCCATTGTTGACTTTTTCTTCGGTCAAATAATGGCATATCTTAGCCTCAATACCCACATGCTTGCTGTAAAATGTCAGGCTATTCCAGATCGTCTCGACGATGACTAGGGGTTGACCTTCACGCAAAACACGGTGAACCTCAGCAAACATTTTCGGTGCTTCCGGAAGATGTTGTACAACACGTTCCATTCTGATGCCAGCAATGGAATTATCTGTAAAGCTAAGTTGATTAACTTCACCCTGAACAAAGTCGACGTTCTTTACCTCCACACTGCTTGTTTTGGCATGTTCGATTAAAGCCTTATCATGATCCAATCCAACGACAAGAACGTTATGGCCTAGCATATTAGCTAAATTGATGGCATCCATTCCAGTGCCACAACCTAGATCGACGACAACGCCCTCTTTAATCGTATTAAAAGGAGTATATGAATGTATTTTTAATTGTTTAAGAAAATCACCGGTATCCATTAAATAGCCGGCACCATAATGTTTAGTGTCCATTATAAGATATTTAAATTACGATCATCTGGTTTGTGATCTAATGATGTATGTTTCAGGTTTTTAATAATTTCATTTAAATCCCATTGATTGAGATTCGGAATATCGATTTGATAATGAATTTCAATTTCCTTATTCCGCAAAGTTTCTATGCGGACAATATTGGAATTATTCCGAAGTGATAAAATTGCATCTTTGTTTTCTTGATCGGCTTCGGTCAAGGTGTCAAGATTACGCATAATCATTACCGTAGCCAGCAGATCCAGCTTAGGATAATAGAACGTGCCATTATTTCCAACACTTGTATCAATGCGGTAGCCAACACTTTCTGCTAATTTCACCGTGTAAGGAGCACATAAAGCAAAGAGCGATTTAATGCCAACCTGTGTGCTGATAGCGGCACCAGCCCTCGTCAAAAATATGCTGCCAATACCATATCCAGCGATCTCCCGGGAATTCCAAAGCCCACAACCTTCACCGGTTCCCTGTTGCGCATAATCATAAACAAGGTCTAAGATTTTGGCATCCATCGCTCCCGTGGCCTGTTCAATCGGAAGTGGTTCACTCCCTCCAGATACGTGTATACGTACTCCACCATAGACTTTATCACCATCAAGGGATTCTACGATCAGTACGAATGATGCGGGATTGTACATCCAGTCATTTTTGGAAGAAGTTACTTTCTTTACGCCTATAGCAGTTAACACATGCGCGTGTCCTTCTATGAAACGTTCACAGGTTTGGGGATCGTCGATAGCCCGAAATGCTCTTAGTCTTACTACTGGACGCCCGTCGTTGAATAATAATGCCACCGAATGCTTTGATTTATCGTTTAAACGCAAAACTAATCAATTAAATGCAAAGGTGTTTACTCTTCAAATAAATTATACCGTAATGCAACCGCCTGCACCATGTGATGGTAAAATTGTTTGATTCCTTTTTCACCTTGACGAGCCAAAATAGCCCGTTTTAACTGATGTCATCGAAAATACATTTTATCATCTTAAGATGTGGATTTTCGAGATACAATAAATTTGACCTTGTAAATATTAATGCCTCTGGAGGCTATTTTTATGAATCTGACCGTCTTTTATGATCAACAAAAAGTTTTTTTCTGGATCTGCCAATAGTTTTAAATTCTTAAGCGGATCTCCGTCTACAAGGATCAGATCTGCCAAAGCTCCTTCTTCTACTATTCCCAACTTGCCAGGATAAGGACTTCTTAATCCCGAAAGCTGCAGAAGCTCACCGTTGTCTTGAGTAATCATTTTAATGATCTCGGCATTTGTAAACCACTTTTGAAGTCGCAAAATAAAAGCATTCTGCATTTTATTCAGTTCCGGCTCAAAAAGGAAATCTGTACCCCAAGCTAGCTTTACTCCATATTTTTTAGCCATTGGCCATACTTTTTCCTGACCTTCAATGACGGGTTTACGCTTGATTCTTCGTTGTGGATCCATATCGGGCGTATCTTCCACCAGGTTTTGTAAACTAAGCCAGATATTTTTTTTTGCGATCAGCTGTAAAGTTTCTTCGTCGAGCAATTGTCCATGTTCAATACATTTTACACCAGCTTCGATCGCTCTTCGAATTGCTCTTGGCGTATACGCATGTACGGTGACATAGGTTCCCCAGTCTTCGGCTGCTTCTACTGCTGCTTTCATTTCGTCTAGCGTATATTGGGTAACATCCACAGGATCGTATGCTGAAGAAGTTCCCCCACCCGCCATGAGTTTAATCTGACTTGCTCCGAATCTCAGATTCTCTCGTACTGCAGTCAGAACCTCATCACGACCATCGGCGATGAATGTTGCTCCATATCGCTCCGCACGAGAGACAATACCAAAAAAACGACGCGATTTTTCCTCCGGTGTCCGAAAATCTCCATGCCCCGCTGTTTGACTAACAACAGCACCAGAAGGCCATATTCTAGGGCCTAGAAGCTTACCCTTGTCGATCGCCGCCTTTAATGGAAATATAGGGCCACCGACATCTCGTACACTTGTAAAACCCCGCATTAACATCTGTTGCGCCGAGAGCCCCACCGTGTTGATCAAGAATTCCTCGGAAAGGTCATTTGTCATCATTTGAGGCATTGTCAAAGCTCCAAATACCAAATGGACATGTACATCAATCAATCCAGGCATTAGGGTTTTGCCTTTAGCGTTTATTTTAACGATATTCTTACCTTGCACGTCAATAGGAGATGTACTAATGGTTTGAATCGTGTTACCGTTTATTAAAACATGTTTTGGCGGAGTTAACATTTGAGTTTTATAATCGAGCAGTTTAACATTTTCTATTAAAACTTGCTTTTCCTGTGCTTGGATGACATGGATAAAAGCCGAGCAAAGAAATAAAGTAAGTAGTTGACCTAAACGCATAATTTGGAGAATTACGTTAATATATAATATGACAAATCAATTTTAATTCGAGCGACTAATGTTGGCTTGAAAAAATATCTTCTAAGTTAAATCATAAATTCAATATATTTCAATTTTTTCGCTATAAATTTTCACTCTGCCGGCCAAAAACGCTAAATTTATCCAATCATGATATATAAAAAGCCTGTTCTAAATTATTTAAATAGCGTAATTCCCAAAATTGTATCCATAAGAGAGCTGCTCTCCTATGGCTCTTTACTCGGCTTATCCGCTTATGTATTCCTACTGGTTTTTCAGCCATTTGGAACGTATAATTTTGAGCATGCCTATAAATTTAGCTTGTTATCCGGATATGGGGTTATATTATCCGTTGCATATGCCTTAATTTCTGTCCTCTTACGTAAAAAAAGAGGAACAATTGCGATAGAACTATTTCGTATTTTTCTTGTGCTCCTATTATCAGTTTTTTTAAATTTCGTCTATCATGGCTGGTTCATCAATCAGGCCCCATTACAGTGGAATAACCTCCCCTATATTGGATTTTACACACTTTCACTTTACAGCCCAATTGCTACGATTTATTTTTTGCTTCGAGTTGATAAGCGTCATTCGTATTATGAAAAGAATAATTCGTCGATTGAACGTTTATCGATAAAGCCAGCGATCATATTGAGCCAAATGAATGACTGTCATTTAGGGCTGGTCGATATCCCCAATGGTAATCAATCGTTAAAGTTACTGCCGAGCGATTTTATTTTTGCAAAATCAATGGATAATTATTGCATGATCTATTTTAGGAAGGATGGTACGGTAAAGAAGCAGATGGTACGAATTACGTTGAGCCGATTGTCTGAACTCTTGAATACAATGTCTATTCACCGATGTCATCGGTCGTTTCTTGTTAACTTTGAAAAAGTAATTGCAAAGGAAGGGAATGCCCAAGGTTTCTTGTTACGTTTTGCAGATACTGAAGATTGTGCTGTTATTTCAAGGTCTGCTATGGAATCAGTTAGACCGTATTTATAGGGCAGAAGATCGCCTCGCTGTTGTCAGTCAGCCCTAAGTCTTGCCATACGCCACATAACTTTGTTTACTCATCATGAGGGGCATAATTTTGCTCAAAAAAAAGATGAACACAAAAAGTTTAAACCTGCTGGTATTATTCCTGTTCTTCGGAATATACTTTATCCTTGATAATTTGTTTTTTGCTAGGCTTCAACCCACGATGAGCAACTATGTCCACAGTAGATTTTTGGGGCATGTGCTGACGTATTCAATTAGCCTTGGACCACTGCTTTTGGGGGCAACGCTGCTTAAACCTAAAGTGCCGAATGAGTTCTTGGAAAAATTTGGTTTAAAGGGCTCTTTTTTACAGGGGCTATCTTTTGGAATTATAGCCACCTTACCCATGTTCTTGGGCTATGCCCTTGTTTTTACCTTCAACCGCAAAATAGATCCGAACACGCTATTAATAAATAGTGTGTCATCGGGTTTTTTTGAAGAAGTGATTTTTCGGGCCTATTTTTTTGGTTTAGTTTATCGCTATACCCGACTAGGTTTTATTCCATCCATTTTAGCCACCTCATTCCTTTTTGCTATACTGCATCTTTATCAGAGTCAGGATTTGGGAGAATTGGCCCTGATTTTTTGTACGACTTTCTTCGGCTCTATCCTATTTTCGTGGTTGTATGCCGAATGGAGTTTTAATCTTTGGATACCGATAGCACTTCATGTTTTGATGAATTTGGCATGGATGATCTTTGATGTTGCAGACAATGCTGCAGGAAATGGATGGAGCAATTTTTTCCGCTTCTTGACCATCTTTATCGCTATCATTAGTACAATTGTTCATGTACGGAAGTCAGAGGCCGGTTTACAAATTAAAGGGAAAAATTTATGGCTAAAAGATTAAAAATTCCGCGGGGTTTTAACGAGCCTTTGTGGCTATAGATATCCTATTCAAAGGATCTAGTCCAAATTTGGAATGAGCTTTAGATTTTACTTCGCTAAAACTGTGAACCTTTGGATAATCGTATTTGCTCTCGGAGAACCCCTGAAAACCAGTATTTTTTTTTGGCATGGGAATCGCTACCTTGACCTTTATGAATAGACAACTATTTTCACCCCTATCTTTATTCCTTGGAGCGACATTATTCATGGGAATCTTGAGCTGTGGTCACAATACGAGGGTTAATAATACAGATTTAAAGGATTCTTCTGAACTTAAAACCATTGCCGTGAAGGATACGATGGATGCTGCTAAATTTCCTCCTTTGCCGATTGACTATGACAGGACAAAGGTTTTAAAAAACACCTATGTTGTTGATCGTGCTGGAGTCGAACTTAGACAAGGTGCAGATGGAGCGGCTCCGCTATTAGGAAAATATCCCTATGGCACCAAGCTCGATGTGATCGGTGAAGAAGGAGAATGGGTTGCTGTCATGGACCGTATACAGCGCGATTACAAAGGGAGAAATGGCGAAACAGGTGATATTACACGATGGGAAAAGGTGTATGTAGCGAAGTCCAAGCTGGGGAAACAGGATCAGATTACAATTTCCCCCAGGGATTTAAATTCAATCGTTTCACTTACGATAAATGGTAAAGAAACGTATTATGAAAAGGGGCATTCTTTAGATAAGTATCTCCAGTTAGAGTTGATTGATAAGCAAACGTTCCTAGCCGCTCAGAATACGGCTAAAAATTACTTGATCAAGGATACCCTGTCTTATCCTAAAAACGGAAAAACCCTAGAATTGCCTTTGACCAATGGAAAAAAGTTAATTTTTACAGATAAGGATATCGATAATGAATTGGAAGCCAGTTATTCGTATAAAGGACATTATGATTTTCTAAATGCTTTTGCTGTTGATGGGAATTACTGGGAAAGTGCTGATGTGCGGCTTTTTGATAAACAAGACGGTCATCTTATTGTGGAATGTGGAGATTATCCCTTCTTTTCTGCCGATAAAAATTATCTGATGACTTTACACGCTGATCCCTATGAATCGACGGGTGACTTGCAGCTCTTCCACGTGAAACAAGGAAAGGTGACGCCGATGCTTTTTGTTCGTTTTAAAGAGTGGATGCCAACTTGGAAAGAGGAATTGATGTTTTGGGGCAAAGATGGATGCATATATACTGCTGCCAACCATATTGATGGCTATTGGGGCGATGAAGGATCGTTGAACGAACGATCACAGTTTATCCGAATAAGGATATTACCTTATTAAAGATCTATATAATTAAAGACCGGCATAAACTGTACTTTTATTCATTTGCTGTAGGCGTATATATTTACTATTTTTCTGTTTTAAGTAAAACTATTCTGGCATGCACCTGTTGTATTCCATAAAATAGATTATAGTTTGTAATTTAGCTGGATGAAACTAAGAATATTATCGTTATTTACTATCCTTTTTCTCTTTACTACGTTGTCTAAAGCACAAGATAAGCCCTGGAAACAACATAATAAATGGATCTGGGGTCCTTCAGTAGGGTATCAGTATCAAAGTGGTAATTTTCTGAAAGTTTCGGGCTGGGGATTATTTGCCCCGAATGATTTTCAATATATGAAAATTGATGCCGGAGCTAATTTCAGCTGGATGGAAGGTAAAACGACGGTTATTCCAGAGCTGGGATTTACTTACTATCTAAATGATTTTGTTCTTTTCCCTTTTGTGAAAGCAGAGTTAACACCTTACACTATAACGCCAAAAGTGGGGGCCAGTCTATTCTCCATTGTGGATCTGGGAATAGGTTATGGATTTGATTACAATACGAAGAAAAATTTTAAGCCGATTGACGGAATTACCGTTTCAGTAGGGGTAAATATTCCGCTCAATTTTCATATTTATTAATTGAAAAATGCGCAGTAAGACGATTTATAAACTCCTGGGGTCACTTGTTGTGTTGTTAGCGCTGGTTAGCAACCTAAAAGCGCAAGATTATTTAATCGGTCCTTCACTGAGTTATCAGTTCCAAAAAGGCAGTATATTAAAAACCGGCGCTTATTTCGCATTTCCTTTTAGTGGAGATCATATACTGCGAGCAGATGCTACAGCTAACTTTACATGGACACAAAAAAAGTTTGCCGTAATCCCTGAGGCCGGAATAACGTATTATCCCCAAACATATGTCTTGACTCCTTTTGTTCGTACAGAACTTACTCCATATACCATTACCCCCAAAGTTGGAGTGAGCTTGGCTACATTGGTGGATCTTGATTTTGGTTATGGATTATCCATCAATGAAAAAAAAGATTATAATCCGATAAAGGGTTTTGCGGTGTCTCTTCGATTTAGTATTCCGCTAAATTATCGGATCAATATGTAGCTCAGATTCTTCAATCAGCTTGTATATTTTCTCTGGGATATTTGCTTACCGCATGATTATGTCGTCGCTACGGTATCAGTATGCCCGCGTTAACTCCTGCTCGGAAGAAGTCTTTTGGTTTTTCCTGAACTAGTTGTCCAGCCAGTCTTTGAAGGCTGAGACTTTCTCCCGGGAGACAATGAGCTCTTCGGATTCATAATGCTTGAGGTATATTTTTAGCCGGGCATTGGAATGTACAGCAATATTTTTGATGGCATCAAATTGAATAATCGTGCTTCGATTGATCCTAAAAAATGCTTTGGGTGACAGTTGCGGTGTTAGTGCGTCCAATGTCTGATCCAAAAGATAGTTTCCATTTTCGTTGGTATAAAGGTAAGTGCCTTTGTTTTCGCTGTAAATGCATTCAACTTGCTGGCTTGTCACAACTTTTAGACTTTGGCCGATTTTGATTGTAAAGCGTTCCTTAAATATTGGGGCAGGGTTTCTAAACAACGCTTGAAGCGATGCCAGATCAAACTGGGGATTGGGGCGTCTAAATTGGCGGAATTTTTCAATTGCATTTTCCAATTCTTCATCTTCAATTGGCTTCAGCAGGTAATCGATGCTATTTTGTTTAAAAGCACGCAACATATATTCATCGTATGCGGTGGTAAAAATAATGGCCGAACTGGGTTTCACCTGCTCCAGGATGTCAAATGAAATCCCATCCGCGAGCTGAATATCCAAAAAAAGGAGGTCTGGGTCACTGTTTGACATAAACCACTCAATGGATTCTTCCACAGTTTGCAGTACAGCAGATACGGTGTAACCGAGTTCCTCAAGTTTTCTTCGAAGTAATCTCGCCGATGGAAGTTCGTCTTCTATAATTACTATTTTCATTACTTTTTTACGTGGTTATCGATCATCAGACCGTTGTATTGCTTAATTTGTTGAATCGTTGTGCCCATGCTATTGTTTTTGCTGTGCTTAGCTCCCGCATGTTTATTAAGAGCAGGTTACTTTTAAAAGACTATTTCATGGATAATAGGCAGTCCGACAGAAAATAATAGATCACTTTCTTGAATATACACAGGTAGATTGGACAGTATAGCATAACGTTCCTGAATATTTTTCAAACCGATTCCCGAATGATCATGGAGCACTTTCTTTTTTTGAAGATTGTTTTCAACATAGAGGTAATTATTTTTTCTATAAATCTTCAATAAAAGCGGCTTCCTGATCGAAATAATATTGTGTTTGATTGCATTTTCGATCAGTAATTGAAGGGAAAGCGGTAATATAAAACCAGTATGCTGTTCCGCATTGATCTGTAGATCGATCTGTATACCGGTTTCGAAGCGCAGACTCAAGAGGTTTAAATAAGCCTTTGAAAAAGTAAGCTCTTCCTGTAAAGAAACGAGGCTTTTGTCCCTTTGTTCCAATACATAGCGATATATCTTAGAAAGGTCTGTCGTAAACATGCTGGCTTTTTTAGGGCTTTCCTCAATTAATCCATTCAATACATTCAGGCTGTTGAACAAAAAATGTGGGTCGAGTTGATTCTTGAGCGACTCAAATTGTGCTGCTATTTGTTGTTTTTCCTGATGAGATTCTTTGATTTGGTAATCTTTGAATCTTTTATAGAAATAGAAACCAAAAAAAATCATTGAAATGCACCAAGATATCATCGCGGTTTGAAAATAATATGCAACACGTTGTTGATGAATAAATTGGTGGAAACGCTGAGCGAAATTTTTGGGAACACCCGGGTTAAAAAGTCCGGAGAAAAAAGCATTGACAATAAAAACGACCAGTACGGTCAAGAAAAAACTGATACTGTAAAAAACAATCATCTTCTTCCCAAAATCTTTACTGTTCGGGTACTTTTTTCCGACCCATTTCGATAGATAGCTGTGACCCAGAAAGAGAAAAAATCCATATAGTAAACCTCGGACCATATTAGGGTGAAAGATGATGGATACCCAAGGGACATCATTATGGTCAAGCTTGGCCACAACCACAAAATAGATGGTCACGACCAGGCTTGCGAGTAGTGCTTGTATAATCGCTTTAAATGGTGCTTTTTTCACAACGTGTTATTTGCATTCCTTTACGAGTTGTTCTGCCCGATCTTTGCCCCATGAAGGTGCAAATGGCGTAGTAATCTTCTCTTCACCGAATAAAGATAGTGCTTTCTTTACATCCTCACATTCTTTGTTGGTATCCTGGTTAAAATATTTTTTTGCGTTTATTTGGAATTCCGCTAGTCCCAATACAGCCCGGGGGTTGTTTGGCGCAAGGGAGATGGCTTTTTTATATAGAGCTATAATCTTAGGCGAAAGCTCTTTGGCTTTTGTCATGGGATCTGTGATCATCAATGCTGTTTGGTTCATCGCTTTCAGTACAAGCCATTCTGAATTGTTGTCCTGGGCGCTATTGTTTAGTATTTCTTCTGCAGACTGTATATATTTTGCCTGTGTCTCTTTATTTTTCTCCCTAAAGGATGCTGTTGTCAGTACCATGGCCTGATAATAGGCAGGAATCCAATTGTCCTTTTCTGCCTGTGCAATACGTTCTAAAAGAGCGGCCGCTTTTTGTGTCTCTCCCGATTGCCATAGACTCATGGCTTGTCCCATACTTTTTTCAAAATTGCCTTGTGCAAACGCGCTGCCGCTTATAAGGCAGATGAGGACGATAATAAATGATTTCATGATCTTTCGTTTTTAGTTTAAATATTTTTCTAAGTTATTGCTGTTGTGTTTGATGTATATGTTATTGATTGTTATTGAAGTTGGCAATCCTTCGCTGCAAACAGAAATAATTTTGGATGGACCGACGTATTTCGATGATGAGTTGATGCTTATTATAGATTGTCCAATTGATTGTCTTTTTCATTTTTACTGATTGTCCAGAAATAGCCTAGAAACACAAAGCGCTTGGCGGTAGGGACAATCGGTCTACGGTCATAGATTCCTTGTGAATTTGGTCGGTCTGCATATTGATAGCCATAGATTGGGCTAGCGCCAAGAACATTACTGACGGAGAAATGGATAATTTTTTGCTGGCTATAAAGGAACGACCAACTCATAGAAAGATTGTTGTAACCTTTTGTATGGCTATTCATAAATACTGTTTGATTGGGATCATTGTAATTTCTGCCGGATACAAACGAATTTGTCACACTGAGCTGTGAACGTAGACTGGGTAGCCAGTATTTTCCAACGATATAGAAACTGTGTTTGTAGACATAAGGGGGAGTAACTGTTGTCGGATAATTCGCGTCATTTCGCTTACTGTCCGTATAAGAATATGAAATCCAGTATTGGAGGTTTTTGATGCTGCTGTTGTTTTTGTAAAATAGGTCAAAGCCTTTGACCTTACCGCTTCCGTTATTGTCATATTGGGTGTCGTAATTTGGCGTCGCACTGTTGTATTTTACCAAATTGTTGTATTCTTTATGATAAGCTTCTAAGCGAAGTAAGTGCCCTCCACGGGCATAGAAATAATTTGCGATATAGTGATTGGCTTCCATCCAGCCAAGCTGAGGGGCATATTTTAATAGAGGTGTTGGTGCCTGCTGATGGAAGTTCCCATAGGCAAGTGAGAGCTGCGTATATTTATTTAATGCGTAGCCCAGCGAAGCTCTTGGTTCTAAAGTGTTCTTCGACTGCAAATTGGAGGAGGTTTCTCGTAAGCCGATTTTCCCGATTAAGTTCGGGAGGATGCCGAAGGTCGTTTCCGTAAATACGGCAGTCATCTTGCTATGATACCCGTAGTGATAACCAATGGTTTGTCGGTGATATTCTTCTTGATAATTGGTGTCGAAATATTCTATTCCGCCAATACTTTTAATCTTATTGTTCCAGACCTTACTTAGCATTCCTTTTAAGTGAAGACTTTTTTCTTCATTAGGTAGGTAAACGTCATCGTAGTGCAGCTTATCGGTCAGGTAGCCTAGGCCAATGCCGGACTGGAAAGTCCATCGGTTTCCCAGATTCTGACTGTAACTAATGTTGGCGTAGGCATTGTTGGATTTCTTTTTCAATGGGACAGGTTGCTCATAATTGATGTCTGCTTGGTAAAGTCCCATATTTTCGAAATTGTATGCCCCATAGATATTTAGAAAGCCTTCTTTAAACTGATGGCGATAGATCATTTCTCCGGAGGCGTTTTCATAGGGTTTTGTCCATTTGATATCTGGCGTAATAATTTTGGAATAAGGTTTTAAGTTGGTATAACTGCTGTTGAAGGTGAGGGAGTTTTTGCCCCATTGTAAGGTATGTCCCAAACCTAGTCCAACGGAAGATAGTGAAAACTCTGTTTTGCGTTGTTCTATGGTATTTTCGGTGTTTAGGGCTAGAATGCTGGATAGCGCATTACCAAATTCTGCCGAATAACCACCTGTAGAGAAATTTACGCCTTTAAAGAGCATGGGTGAAAATCGACCCCTTACAGGAACTTCATTTGGTGTTGCGGTGTAAGGTTGGGCTACTCTGATTCCATTGATGTAGGTCTGTGTTTCGGAGGCATCTCCACCGTGAACCATAAGACGTCCATTTTCTCCCCCAACCTGTGCACCGGGCAATGTTGCTAATGCGCTGATGATGTTTCCCATGCTGCCTGCCGTAGTGACAATATCCAATGGACTCATTACCGTGTTTTTTCCGGAGCTATTGGCTTGTAGCACCCCTGCCTGAATCGTGACTTCCTGTAGGCGATTCTCACTTTCTTGCATTTGAATAATAAGCAATTCTTTCTGAGGAAGCTGGATAGACTTACTATATGTTGGGAGGCCCACAACAGACGCTTTCAGCATTTTAGTACCTTGTTCACTAGTTTCAAACATAAAGTTTCCAAGCGAATCAGTCGTGCCGCCATCATAGGTGCCTTCAATAAAAACATTGGCTAAATATATCGGTTTGCCGTTTTTGCCCAGTACTTTCCCTTTTAAGATAGACTGTGCCGATACGATGGTAATACTTAAAAATAGTAAGGTTAATAACAGCTTCATTTTTCTTTATTTTTATTCAAATATCAGCGGCTGTAAGTGCTTCTGCGAAAAAGAGTGGATGGAATGTCAAAATATCATGACGAATTGCAGGATTCCAACTTTATGCTGTAAATTGATATCGAAAAGCAAAATTTCCTTCCTAAATAAGTTCCGCAATGGAAAGATGGGAACGTACTATATTGCTTTTATATGCGATGAAGTTATAGGGATATAAAAGCCTTTTACTTTCGTTGGATATTGAAAATGAGAGTTTAAAATTAAGTCAAAAAAATGCGAATAACCATTTTAGATGACTATCAAGATGCTGTCCGACAGTTGGACTGTTTCAAAATTCTTGATGGTCACGATGTCCAAATATTGAAACAGTCCTGTGCAGATCCGGCTTTACTGGCGGAAAAATTAAGCGATACGGAAGCGCTAGTGCTCATTAGAGAACGGACCCAGATTACAGAAGAACTGTTGTCCCAGCTTCCCAAGCTAAAGTTGATCAGCCAAACGGGCAAAATTTCAAATCATTTGGATTTGGCTGTTTGTAGCCGCTTTCATGTGGCTGTTGCAGAAAGCATGGGTTCTCCTGTTGCTCCAGCTGAATTGACCTGGCTTTTGATCATGAATGCACTCCGAGGTTTACCTAAGGCTCTTTCAGATATGGACAAAGGCCTATGGCAAACGAACATAGGAGAATGTGTCTCCGGAAAAACAATAGGGATATGGAGTTATGGAAAAATAGGGAAGCGAATAGCGCAATATGCAAAGGCTTTTGGTGCCCAAGTAATTGTTTGGGGAAGCGAAAATTCCCGAGAAGAAGCTGTAAAAGACGGTTTTTTAGCTGCAACAAGTAAATCCGATTTTTTTCATTTTTCAGATGTTGTTACTTTACACCTTCGGTTAGTGCCTGCGACGCGAGGTATCGTAAAGCTCGAAGATCTCCGGTCTATGAAGCCGACTGCACTTTTTGTCAATACTTCCCGTGCAGAGTTGGTTGAAGAGGGTGCACTATTGACCGCACTCGAAACAGGTGTTCCGGGAATGGCTGCGGTAGATGTCTATGAGTCCGAGCCAATCTTTGATCCTAACTATCCTTTATTGCAGCTACCAAATGTGCTCTGTACGCCACATATTGGCTATGTGGAGAAGAATGGTTATGAACGATTATTTAGACTTGCTTTTGAGAATATTGTAGCCTTTTCCGAGGGAAATCCACAGCATATCGCTAACCCCGAAGTATTGACCCACTAATTAAATGAATCGGCTATATATAGATGAATAATTTTACACATTTAGAACAACCAACAGGTCGAGTTATTGTGGTCGGCGGTAAGGAATATCTTTTTTTCGGTGGAACTTCCTATCTAGGGCTGGCAACAGATCAAGCATATGCTGCTATTTTCATAGAAGGTATACAGCGATATGGTATTAACAATGGCACTTCACGAAATAATAATGTGCAACAGGCCATATTTGATCAAGCGGAAGAATATGCTGCAATGCGTTTTGGTTTTGAAGCAAGTCTGTTGCTCTCAAGTGGATATCTGGCGACGCAATTTCTTGTAAGAACCTTGGCGGCTGAAGGCGAAGTATTGTACGCACCCGCATGTCACCCTTCTTTATGGTTAGATAAAAAGCCTGCAGCAACTGGACATTTTGTTGACTGGGCCAATGCAACGATCGAGTATATCAATCATTCAGCCCAAAAATCATTTATCATCGTTAGTAACAGCTTGGACAATATGCGCCCGGAATTATACGATTTCACTGTTTTCAATCGTATTGATCCGGGCAAAAAAATTATACTGCTCTTGGATGATTCTCACGGAATAGGAGTTTTGCGCAAGAATGGCATTTCATTAGATAAGAGTAGTTTTCAACAGGTTAATATTGAGCTGATTGTCGTCGCATCCTTGGCGAAAGGCCTGGCAACAGATGCTGGATTGATTTTGGCCGATGAGGAACGAATTAAGTATTTCAAGCGATCAAACTTTTATACAGGGGCTTCTCCAAGTTCGCCAGCGAGCTTATATGCATTTATCCATGGAGAGCAGATCTATTTACGGCAATTCGAAAAGTTGCAGTATAATATTAATTCCTTCAAAGCACATATGGGGTCTGAATTAAACGCTGTTGCTAATTTTCCGGTGTTTTCATCAACGGATACGGGCCTTTATGCGAGGCTGATGAATGCGGGAGTACTGGTGTCAAGTTTTCCTTATCCCCTTGCTACAGATCCCCTATTAAATCGGATTGTGGTAAATGCACACCATACCAAGGCGGATTTGGATCAGCTAAGTCATGCAATTGGCATATATTGATTTTTATATGACAACTAATAAGTCAACATCTTGTAAATTAGATAATTGTTTTTATTTTTGAGGTTTATTTAAGGGTTGGTCGAACGTAATGTCTCGTTAATTGATTGTAAATGTTTGGCTTTTGGAAGCTTATTTATCAAAAAAGTATTTAAATAATTTCCATTACTCATTTTAAAACAATACTTTTGCATCCCCAAACATTAGTTGGCTTAAGGGTTGAAAAATAAATAATTACAGTAAAATAGATATGACTAAAGCAGAAATTATTGCAGAAATCTCTACCAAAACTGGCTTAGAGAAGGTAGATGTTCAAGAAACCGTAGAGGCGTTCTTTAAAGTTGTCAAAAACGCAATGATCGGAGGAGAAAATGTATATGTAAGAGGTTTTGGTAGCTTCGTAGTCAAAAAAAGAGCTGAGAAGACTGCAAGAAACATTTCAAAAAATACAGCAATCATTATCCCAGAACACTTTGTTCCTAGTTTCAAGCCAGCAAAAATTTTCGTAGAGAAAGTAAAGAATGGCAATAAATAATCTTTAAAATAGATTAAAATGGCAAAAACCAAACAGATAATAGTCATAGGATCAGTAGTAGCCTTGGTTGCTGTGCTTTTAGCGCAGCCTATTAAAGGTTTGGTGAACAAAGAAAAACAAACTGCTGCAGCATCTGAGTCGAAGCCGTCCAATGAAGTAAATTTGGAAAATATATCTTCGATGACAAAACAAGGTTTAGATGCTAGTTTAGTCAAAGAAATTTCCGATATTGAGGGCCAAGTTGCAAAAGCTTCTGGAGAGGATAAGATAAAGCTGTTGCAACAGTTGGCAAATAAGTGGGATGATGTCGCAAAACCAGCCCCTCAGGCTTTCATCTATGAGGAAATGGCGAAGGTTTCACCGAAGTTTGAGTATTGGTTGAAAGCAGGTAATGCTTATCGTGCCGCTTATACAAATTTGCAGGATTCTACTTTAGCTCAAGCGTTGAATCAAAATGCTATTCATGCATATGAGGCTGCGTTAAAAGCGAATACAAGTAGTTTAGATGCAAAAACAGGATTGGGTGCCGCAATGGTATCGGGAACGAACAACCCTATGGCAGGTATTGCCTTGTTGCGAGAAGTCGTTGCTGCCGATCCTAAAAACTTAGAAGCAAACAAAACTTTGGGATTGTTTTCATTACAATCCCGTCAGTTTGACAAAGCCATCGAGCGTTTTAAGACCGTTATCGATCAAAAACCCGATGCTGAGTCATACTTTTACTTAGCCACAGGCTATGAAAATATTGGGATGAAAAAGGAAGCCGTTACAGCTTTTCAAAAAAGTAAGGAACTGGCAGCCGATCCTTCCCTATCACAATTCATCGATCGAAAGATTGCCGAATTGAGCAAGTAATTAATTTATTATTTATAATCATTAAAAAATTTAGCTATGCCAAGCGGAAAAAAAAGAAAAAGACACAAGATGGCTACTCACAAACGTAAAAAACGTTTAAGAAAAAATAGACACAAGAAAAAATAGTCTTGTGATAAGCTTTTAAACATCTTGGCCCATTTTGCTGAGATAGCTTTACGAAACGATCTACATGTCTGTGAAGGGGATGTAGATTGTTTTTTTCGTAACAACGTTCTTTAAATGTTTAATCGGATACCCAAGATTGCGATAGGATATTGCATAGGTATCAAAAATGAGTAGCTTTTGGTAAAGGAATTAATTATCGATTCAACTCCTGATAAAGGGGTAACTATTGCTTTACTACAAGATAAGCAGCTTGTTGAACTTAACCGCGAGCCCGCAAATAATAACTTCGCTGTTGGAGATATCTATCTCGGACGTATCAAGCGAATTATGCCTGGGCTTAATGCAGCTTTCGTAGATGTAGGCTACGAAAAGGATGCTTTTCTACACTATTTAGATTTGGGTCCTCAAGTTCAATCTTTGCTAAAGCTTACGCGTATAGTGAAGAATGGCAGTTATCAAGAGAAACTGCTCAATAGTTTAAAACTTGAAAAGGATATCGATAAAGCTGGTAAGATCTCTGATGTCTTGAGCAAAAATATGCTCGTGCCAGTACAAATCGCCAAAGAACCCATTTCAACAAAAGGACCGCGTCTGAGTTCAGACCTTTCAATAGCAGGTCGTTTTGTCGTTTTGGTACCTTTCTCAAGTACTGTTTCCATTTCCAAGCGTATCAAAGGTAGTAATGAACGCAACCGCCTAAAAAAGATTGTCGAAGGGATTAAGCCAGCTAATTTTGGTGTTATCATTCGTACAGTTTCCGAAGGTAAGGGTGTTGAAGAACTACAACGTGACTTATTGGACCTGATCTCAAAATGGGAACTATTTACCAAACGTCTTCGTAATGCTGAACCGCCTCAAAAGGTTCTTGGCGAAATGGATCGTGCATCCACTATTCTACGGGATATTTTGACAGACGAGTTTTCACATATTTATGTTAATGATCCTTCGATCTTCGAAGAAACAAAATCATATATACACGATATATCTCCAGATTTGGAGAAAATTGTCAAACTTTATAAACATAAAGAGCCAATTTTTGATCATTTCGGAGTTGAAAAGCAAATCAAGGCAGCTTTTGGCAAAACGGTAACATTGCCTGGTGGTGCGTATCTCGTTATTGAGCATACCGAAGCCCTGCATGTCATTGATGTCAACAGTGGTAACCGTTCTGCGAATAAGGAGAATCAGGAAGACAATGCATTGCTGGTCAATATGGAAGCAGCAAAAGAAATTGCGCGACAGCTGCGTTTGCGTGATATGGGCGGAATTGTAGTCATCGATTTTATCGATATGCATAAACCCAATCATCGAAAAGAGTTGTATACGTTCTTAAAAGAATGTATGGTAGCGGATAGAGCGAGACATACGATTTTGCCTCCAAGTAAATTTGGATTGGTTCAAATTACACGTCAGCGCGTTAGACCTGAAATGAATATTGTCACAAACGAAAAATGTCCGGCTTGTGATGGTACAGGTGAAATCCGATCAAGTATTGTCCTTATGGATGATATAGAAAATAATTTGAGCTTTATTCTTCAAGAACAGAACGAAAAGAAGGTGACCTTATGTGTTCACCCTTATATAGACGCCTACATTAAGTCTGGTTTGATTTCTAAAAGAATGAAATGGTTCATGAAGTACGGAAAATGGATTAAAGTAAATCCAATGACGTCATATTATCTAACTGAATTCCATTTCTTCAATGCGAAGGATGAAGAAATTAAGTTATAATAGAAAGAGATTAACGAAAAGGGTTAGTAGTGATACTAACCCTTTTTTGTTTTTATAGCATTTAAATTCCTATAAGAAACCTATTTGATATGGTAAATTCCCCTAAGGAGAGCCGTTCGTCCCCGCAGTTCATAACGATTCTGCGACTGTACATTGGCTGTTATGGAGTTTGTTTCAAAACTTTTTATATTGGCTAGGTTGCGTATATCCAGTTCAAAATCCATTCCCCATCGACTATATCTTGTCATGACGTTGCAGAATAAATAATTTGTATTCTTATAATCAGGCTGTTTGTTAAAAAGGTGCTGAAGATTCCATTTAAGTAATACTGATTTTGTGATATTGATGGGGAAGTTCATCGATTGCGTAATAAAAAGAATACGACGATCTGACGATCCATTGCCCTGGGAAGAAAATGATAGATTAATGGAGCTATTATAATCTAGTGCTATCCTTCTGAAAAATTTCTTGTTGAAAGCAGGTTGTAGTTCATAAGAAGTAATGGCAATGGGTAATATTTCCTTGTTAAATAACTGATTGTAGTTTGATCGTCTCCAATTGAATTTCAGTTTGAATAGGGCCCCTAGCTTGAATATATATTTATCAAGACCGATGGTAGCTGTATAGCTGTGCATAGAATTTTCTTTTGCAATCAGTTGTGTCGCCGTCAATGAGTCTGTAACTGTAGTGGCTATCATATTGTTTGTTGAGTGAATTTCATAACCTAGTCCAAAATGAAAAAACAGTAATTTAACCGATTGTCCCAATTTATAGTTCAAGAAAAAATCATTATTTCTGCTCACTGGATTGGCTGAGCTATTATAAGATCTAGTTCGGTAATTTTGGATAATCAAACCGCGATAAACAGCATCTATATTTCCCAAGTTGTTGCTATTTTTATAGGAAAATGCAAGTTCATCATCATAGCCAATATGGTATCGAGCGCTAAAGCTGGGTGTAAATTGGATGAGATTTTTCCAATTATTGAGCTGATAATTTTTGTCTTCAAAACGGGTATGGATAAAGGCGACAGGCAAGGATAAATTTGATTTAAAACGCTCTTTATTCCAAGCATAATGTGCATTGAATTCACTGGATGTGCGTAACCAATTCATTCTATTTATTGTTGAATCTAGCAACGGATTGAAAATTTTTTCTCCCTGTAGGAGTTCGATGTTAGATTCAAGGCGTTGATTTTCTAATTCGAGCTTTATACCGTAGTATTGGTTTATTTTACCGCTGGGGAGGCGATATCCCAGCGAAGCGACAGTATTGAAGGTCGGTACATTGACATGTTGGATTATCTTATCAAATATGACTGGATAAAACAGGTCATTGAATACTTCGGTAGAACTGCGTAGTCTCTGGGGCTTTGTATAATATTTACTAGACCATTGAAGTTGGATAATATTTCCATTTTTAAGCTCCGGCACATAAATCAGTTGATTGTTGATCGTTTTGGACCTATGATGAATATTGTTGTCGATCGGTATTGTATCTGATGAGATACTCGATTCGGAATCCTCACTATTTAGCCCCATTGTTAAGGAATTTTTAAAGTAAAAATGATCGGTATTGCGCTCAACTGTCACTTGCCCGGTCGCGGCCTTAGTGTTAATTTGTGCAATCTGAATCTCATGGAATGAAATATCCCCCTTTTCAGTATAATAGGTGTTTTTCCCTTCATAATGAATGTTGTTTCTGTCATATAATCCCTGGATATTCGTACGTAGCGACCAGTCTTTTTTAATCGGTTTTGAAAAATTGAAATCGAAAAGGCCGGTCTTATTCTGGAGGTAATCTCTTTTCTCTAAAGGAGGGCTGCCGATTGTTCCTAAAGAAAGTAGATTGTCAATTTTTGCCTGTGATCTCGTTTCTTCCATGTAAATAGCAAGATCCTGACCGATGTTATTTGCTTTCAGGGCATTGAGAAATTTCACTTTTTTGTTAAACATCATCGTGTTTAGATCTCCATCGAAATGTTTGGGAGTTCCCAATCCGAGCATTATGCTACCCGACGGCTTTAGTTTAGCTTCTTCTTTTATTACCAGGTTTAGCGCAACATCATCACTATACCTTTTATTTTTGAGCAATTTAATATGCTCATGATGAGATATGACTTGTATGTCTTTAACTAAATCTGGGGATATTGATTTTGTCCCCAAACCGTATTTTTCAGCCAGCAAATCATCCCCATCGATATAAAAGTTTGAAATGGATTTGCCCTGGTATTTCACTTCACCATTTTCAAGGACTTCCAGCCCAGGCATTCGCTTCAATACATCGCCGATAGTTCGATCATTGGGGTCAGCAAATCCAGCCACGTTGTAGGTGAGTGTGTCCCCGCTGCGTGCTATTTTAGGCGCACTTTTGATCTTGACTTCCTCCAATAAAATAGTGGTTTGTTCGAGTATGATTTGAAGGTTGCGTAGTTGGCTCCCAAGTGTTTGGCTGAAACGTTTGTACCCGATATGGTTGATCTCTATGTAGGCATTTGTTAGATCCTTGGATGTTATCATTTCAAAATGCCCAAGAGCATCCGTTATTTTAAAGGAAATTACTTTTCCATCACTAGATTTTAGATTAACGCTTGCTGCGCGAATACCTTGCTTACTCGTGTTATCTAATAAAACCCCGGAGATCTGATGTTGCCCATAACAGAAATAGCCGCATAGCCAAAAACAGACAAACAGCACAAAATTTTTGGGCATAAAC
The DNA here is from genome assembly GCF_002341965.1 of Sphingobacterium sp. UBA2480. Classification (NCBI taxonomy): domain Bacteria; kingdom Pseudomonadati; phylum Bacteroidota; class Sphingobacteriia; order Sphingobacteriales; family Sphingobacteriaceae; genus Sphingobacterium; species Sphingobacterium sp. UBA2480. Next base: position 422,688 of record NZ_DDPA01000008.1, read on the forward strand.
TATGGCGCTAATTCGATAGGATTGTTTGTTTGTGTTGAAGGGGCTTGACCTTGAACATCGAAGCTGATTTGAACTTTAGAATAATCGATCTGAAAAGGGTTTGCGCGACCAGTTGCCCCAAGTGTTTCATAATAGGCGCTGGGATTCTCTTTAAATGCCGTTTTTAGTCTTTGAATTTCCTCTTTTTTTGCGGGTATAACACTTTTTGAAGGCTCAATTCGAAGTGATTGGTCCGAAGGTTGCTTTTGAAAGCCGGCATATTCCCAGCTGACGTCGTTTTTGGAATCTTGTACCGAAAGAATAAGCCCCGGTAGTCCATGTAGCTTCCATGGTCCAAAAGAAAATGGCAGTTCTGTCGTAAACCAAGCCGTGTAATCCCTTCCTTTAAATCGACATGTGGCCTTTTGACAAAGGTATCCACCGATAGTTTTAGTTTCATCTGTTATTTCCCAGTCCTGGCTTTCGTAGGGAGCTTCGCATGAATAAGCATCTTCCGGAGACGATATTCCCGCTATATGAATGGTCTTTTTTAAAGAAGGATAAATAATGTATCCATCCAGAACCGGGGGACTGGCAGGCATTTTTAACGTTAAATTGCCGTCAAAATCTTGAGCTGCAGTTTTGGCATCTAACTGTTGTTTGACGAGAATATCTGAGTAGGTTCTATAGAGACTACTTTCTTTACCGAGATAGGTGACTGTTTCATCCGTTAGCTGTACCGCATTTTTGGTCGTATCGTTGTTATGTTTAAATTGATAATGAACTTCGGCGATAACTTTTTCTTGTGCTTTCAATGAAAATAGGGCACAGACAAGCAGTGCAAAAATAAGCGATAATGTTCTCATCACAATTGTTATAAGGTTCTTTTAAAAATATGAAATTTTTTTATGATAGAGAACAATTGTTATTTTTTTTAAACCCAATGGATAATTATACCGTCTTTTTCCATTTTTCGGAAGTAAGTCATTTGCCTTTTGGCATAGCGATGTATTTCTGTCTCCAATTTTTTGGTAAAGGCCGGGTAATCGAGCTGTCCAAGGAGATGGAGAGAAGCATATTTATACTCCAAACCATAGTATTGAAGCTGTTCGTGTGTAATCCCTTCGGTCAGGAGTTTTGCCACTTCTGCTAATAAGCCATCATTCAATCGTTGTTTTAATCTTTGGCTAATGTGTTCGCGTCGGATTTCCACTGACGGATTTAATCCGATAACGATGCTATCTACCGTTTGTTGCTGAGCGATGTGATCGGGGTGAGTATCTAAAAATGCTAATATTTCTATTGCGCGGATGATACGTTTTTTGGTCGAAAGATCGATTTGGAAATTCGCGGGTAGTGTATATTCCCGAAGGCGTTTTAACAACTCTGTCTCTGGGAGAGGAAGTAATGACTCCTTGAGCCCTTCTATCGATGGGATCAGCGCATATGGATTTTGTTGGATTACACTTTGGATATATAGGCCTGTACCACCACAAAGGATAGTATGTTTTCCCCTTTCTAGAATGGATTGTCGGGCTTGATGGAAGTCAGCGATAAAGTTTCCGAGATGATAGCGTTCTCCCGGTTCATGGGTGTCGATAAGGTGATAGGGAATATCTTGATATTCCGATAGATCTTTTCCCGTACCGATGTCCATTCTTTTATAGATTTGGCGGGAATCTCCACTGATGATTTCAGCATCGATGCGTTGCGCCAGTTGAACGGCTAGTTTCGTCTTTCCTGAAGCTGTAGGTCCTAAGATAACGATAACTTTCTCTTTCGGAACGGTTTGCTGTTCCAAAAGAGAAAGTGTATATTTTAATCTGTCTATCACAGAACAAATTTAGTCCATTTTTCTGTTCCTTCGTTATTTTTTACGACAGTATCGATAAAAGCCATGCCTCTTACGCCATCGTAAACTGTTGGAAAATCTTGTTGTTCAGCTGTCGGAATTTGTCCTTCACGTTTTGCCGTAACTGTTGCCGCAAAATTACGGTAGATATTCGCAAATGATTCCAATAAGCCCTCTGGGTGACCTGCTGGTACGCGGGTATTATGTGTTGCAAAAGAACTCAACGTATAAGGCGCTGCGTAAGCATTTCCTGTGCGATAAAGCTGACGAGGCTGATCAAGCATCTTGATGATTAAATTGTTCGGATCCTCATTTGCCCATTCCAATCCACCTTTTTCACCGTAGATACGGATACGAACGGCATTTTCTTCTCCGGCTGAAATTTGCGAAGCCATTAATACACCTTTAGCACCATTTTCGAAACGCAAAAGCACCGAGCCATCGTCATCCAATAGACGACCTTCAACAAATGTTGTGAGGTCTGCACATAGTTCTTGGATTTTTAACCCCGATACATATTCCGCTAAATGCGCAGCATGGGTACCGATATCACCCATAACCAACGATTTACCTGAGCGTTTCGGATCTGCACGCCAAGCGGCCCCGGCATTACCTTCGCGTTCTGTTAGTCGGCTTAACCAACCCTGTGGATACTCAACCACAATCTTTCTGATCTTACCGAAATGACCTTCTTTGACCATTGCTTTGGCTTGTTTAACCATCGGGTAGCCAGAATACGTATGCGTAAGACACAGTGTGCGGCCTGTGCGCTCTACTGTTTCCTGTAATTCTTTTGCTTCTTCAACAGATACTGTCATTGGTTTTTCAACAACAACATCAAAACCTTTTTCTAGCGCTAATTTAGCTGGAGCAAAGTGTAGAAAATTGGGGGTTACGATCGTTACAAAATCCATACGCTCGCCTTCAGGAAGCAAAGATTCTTTTTCGATCATCTCTTCATAGTTTAGATAGACACGCTCAGGAGCTACAAATAAGTCTTCTCCAGATTGTTTTGAAATCTGTGGATCAATACTAAATGCACCACAAACCAGTTCAATCTTGCCATCCATAAAAGCAGCAATACGGTGTACAGCGCCAATAAAGGCATCGTTTCCGCCTCCGACCATACCCATGCGAAGTTTTCTCTTCATAACGTTATTATTTTTGATTATTTATTTTTCAAACCCTTACAGTGTACAATATACACAATTTAGCTTATTTTACATATAAAATCATCTTGATGCTGCCCATATTTTCCTTTGGAAAGCCATTCGGATATTGTTCCATTAATACCTTTAGCTCTTCTGTATTGCGATAAACATATCTTTTTGTCTCTGCTATCCAAAAGTTGATAGGTGCAGTTATTTCCTTCGCAACAAACCCAATTTTTTCGAGCGAAGAATGTTGGCTCCAATCACGGTCGGTGAAAGTCATAATGTCTCCTGGCGAGAAATCGCTACAAAAGGCTTTAATTAATTTGCTAAGGCCCCCTATGACATTAATACCTGTTTTATTACAAAAGCGTAATAGTTCAAATGAGCGATAATCTTCATCTTTATCCAACATTCGGCGCCCTCCAGAGAATACCGCGACCGCAACAAGCTCTCCCTGTTCATAAAGGCCATAACGATACTTGCCGGGAAGAGCGGTTTGTAAATGATGTTCCACGAGGAACTGTAAACTCGTTCCTTTGTCGATCCGGGCAACTACAGTATTACGGGCGTAAATGCGTTTGTCATTTTTTGTTCTAGAAACAATGCGCCTGACGATCAAATCAAACTTTGTTATTAATTGGTCTTCATCGATATGAATACAAGGATCGGAAGTATCACGTCTCACGGATTTCTCGTGAGGGTATAGTAAAATGTTAATTGTTAATTCCGGAGATGATATTTGTATAAATCCATCAACATGACAAAGCGCTAATGAAACTTCAAGAGCTTGCTCTAGCCTAAGCTTGAACTGTGTCGACAAATTTATAAACGAAGGATCCATAAAACAAAAGTAACTTTTATGGAAGTTTTGACGAAATATTCACTTTTAATAATTATCCGTACCTTTGTACCCAAGAATATAATGGAGCGACAGCGTATCCTTGTTAAAAAAGTACAATGACTCAGGATGAGCAATTAGCCTGACATGATCTAAAATAAAAACGTGCTAAAATTACAACAGGCGCCAAGTGACTTTAAAAGCAAACAGCGTGTAACGAGCTCAGGTAGAAATGAGTATCGGCACTTATAAATAATTATAATACATATGAAACTTCCGATAGTGGCGTATGGCGATCCTGTATTAAGAAAGGTCGCTGAAGAAATAGATGAAGACTATCCAGATTTAAAGAAATTGATTGATGATATGTTCGATACCATGTATGCAGCGCATGGTGTTGGCTTGGCAGCTCCACAGGTAGGTTTGCCTATACGTATGTTCGTTATCGATGCAACTCCTTTCGCAGAAGATGATGAAGAAAACAAAGAAATGCTCCAATCGTTCAAAAAAGTTTTCATCAATCCCATCATGGTTGAGGAGTCTGGTGAAAAATGGGCTTTCGGTGAAGGCTGTCTAAGTATCCCAGATATTAATGAGGACGTATTGCGTCACCGGAATATTCGCATCAATTACTTAGATGAGAACTTTGAAGAGCATGAAGTAGACTTAACAGGTTTGGCTGCCCGAGTGGTACAGCACGAATATGATCATATTGAAGGTAAACTATTTACCGACAAATTGAGTGCCTTGAAGAAGACGATGCTAAAAGGTCGATTGGATGCTATCGCGAAAGGAAATATTCGTGTTGGTTATAAAATGAAATTCCCACAGCAAAAGAAAAAGCGTTAGTTCATACTAACGCTTTTTCTTTGTCGCTTCCTTCTAGTCCGTCTTTTAATCCATTTTTAATATGGATTCGGTCATCCAGTGTGACGTGTTCTAGAAAGTTTACGTGCTAAGAGGGACTTTCCTCAATCCAAGCGGGGTAAATACAAACGATATTTAACGGCTGTCATTCGTATTAAAAAGACAACAGCAGCCCCAATAAATGCCGCCCAGGAGAGGTCGAGATCAAGGTGCACCAGCAAGATATATGTGAGCCCTCCACCTAAACAGGCCGTAGCATATACTTCTTTTTTAAAGATTAGTGGGGTTTCGTTGAGTAGCACATCGCGTGTCATCCCCCCACATACCGCGGTGAACATTCCAAAGATAATGGCAGCATAGGTATTGCTTTCGTAGTTGAGTGATTTTTGTACCCCAAGGATGGTAAAAAAGCTAATTCCGATGGCATCAAAAAGTGTCAACGTACGATAATAACCATACAACTGTTTATTGAAGATAATGGCAATTAAAATTCCGAGGAAAATAGCGATGAGATAATTGCTATCATTGACCCATACTGGGCGTAGATTCAAAAATACATCCCGCATCGATCCACCGCCAATGGCTGTCACAAACCCTAAAAAGGCTGCCCCAAAAATATCAATATCTTTACGTTTTGCCGACAGGGTACCCGATATTGCAAAAAATAAAGTGCCAAGCAAATCGCTTAGATAAAAATAGTTGGCATCAGTAATCATGGTAATCCTTTTTAAATCAATATGTTAAATCCTCCATCTGACATTGTCCCATTTAGCCTATATCAACGGGGATAAACTTCCCTTTATTGGACAAATTTAGGAGAAATCTTGATAGTTTAAATTCACCGAAAGGCGAATTGCTTTCAACCCCGCAATTCCTTGTACATCTTCCAATTTTAAATGTTCGATGGTATGCTCAATAATGCCCATGTCATAGATTGCCTGTATACTTAGCATGAGATCCTCCAGGATTTCATCCGATAAATAGACAATAGCAATTTTATTGACCTGGGTAAGTCGTTCTTTGGTTCGCTTTATCCGAATTTTGTCTATCCTCTTTTTGATGATTTCATAACGGATATTGAGCGATCCCTCGACATCAAACCTCCTTTCATCTTCCCGGAAGCTGATATCAATGCTATGTGGGTTGATGAAAATCAGTTGTGTTGTTTCTAAAGCCAGTGGCAGCGTATCTTTCGCATGGTATGCTTTCAGCGCAATTCTGGCCATCGAAACAATTTGCTGACGCCTAAATACATTGATGAATTCGTAGCTGAACGATTGTTGGGGCGTAATGGATTCGCCGATATAAATGTCATATTCAATACCGTCTGTCCTGAACTTTTGAAAATAAGACGGATAATTTCCCTGGATGAAGCTATTGAAATGATCCAGTTCTCTACTGATCAATTGATTGATCTGACGTAGAGAAGTTTCAAACTCATTCCGATAAAACTCCCCGGTGTCCCGATTGGTGAAAAAATGCTTCGCATAATGCTCAATCACCGCTATTTTTGATGGGAATTGCTTTCTGGCTTCTTCTAAAAATGGCTGCACATCTTTTCTGAAGAACTCAATGATCTTGACCATCGATTCATCAAAAGAGATATGGTCAAGAGATTCTGTAATTTGATCGACCCGTGCTGAAAAAGTCATAATCAATTTGTGCTTTCCGTCTAACGAGAGCTCATCAATAAGCATGGCGAGCTGTTTGACCTTGAAGCTAAAGTCTTTGAGAATAGAGGCGTTTCGTATGATCGTAGAGTCTTTGACATCGACAGCACCATAGAGCGGATAGACTTCTTCAAATACAACCGCTTTAATATGGGCATCCTGACTATCGTTTTCCAGTTCCTGAATGTACTGGGCCGCGATATGGTTAAATTTCCACTGAACCGAAGGCTGTATTGTCGTAAACCGGTTAATGATGATATCGTCGATACGTTTTTTAAATTCCAGGGTGATATCCTGAGCTAGTTGTGATAAAAGCGGAACCAGAGAACCTAAGGCTTGCATGGTTTCACTGTCGAGCTGATCTTGTTCACGGCTGTATATTTCCAATATGCCTGAAAGAGAATGATTATGAATGAGCGGAATACACAAATAGGTCGTTACCCCCGACAAGCTAATCCGCTCGTCGAAAATGGACGTGGTATTCCGGATACCATTCGTCGCATTACTTGTATAAAATATCACATGCGGATGCTTTAGGTAGCCCGCGATTTCAGGATTGATCTTAAAGGTTTTATTGGCGGTATACGCTTCAGCAAACAAGATGCTTTTATTGGTGATTGAATAATCGAAAAATGGTACCCCATTTAATTGGAACAGCGGAAATAGACTAAATACCGTATCAGGCCCCTTTAATAGCGGTGTGATTATCTTTTCTAAATCAGCTAAAAAGAGGTGGTAATTGTATGTAGGCAAATCCAGGAGGATGGACTGGATTCGCCGTAAGGTATGTTCCGTACTGGTCTTTCTTAAGGTCACCATGCTAAAGCCCGATAACTCAAAATCTTCCAGTTTAACGGTATTGATAACGGTATTCCAGTCAAAAATGGAATCACTGGGGTTTTCCGATAAACGACCTATATCAAGTGCCGGCAATGTCTTTTTTGCTTTGATCTCAACAAATTTAAAATCGATGTCTAAATCGTAATAATCGATAATCTCCCCCTGATCATTGAGGTGATGATACACAATGCTGCTGTTTTCATTGGGAGAAAAGCCATAGAGTCTATCGAAGATGAGGGTATAAAAAAGCTTTTCTTGATTCGTAAGAAGGCTTCCGGCACGCATCTTCCCTTGCATTTCTTGCTCCACAAGCTGATGGCTAGATAGGTCGAAAAAGGCTTCGGTTCCATAGAAGGCTTCTTCTGCTAGGGCTGTTGTGAGTGCCCAGTACCTTTTTGGAGCAGTGTCAATCAACGATACGGAGAGGCTATAAATCAATTGCAGAATATCTTTATAGGCATTGAGATTCTGCTTGCAGAGTTTGCCGTTGAGATGTTCTATTTCTTTGATGCGTTCCAACGCAAACAAAGGAATCATTTCATCCGATGAAGTGCCATTTTCAATAAAAGATTCCAGGTATTTGAAAAATGGTTCAAAGTCTAGCCTGCCATTTGTATACGTATTGGCGTTTTTTGCCGTTGTGAGTTGTACTTTCTTTATCTCCATGGATCGAAATTTTAAAAACGGAAACCTGTGCTGAAATAGGGATACCAGCCTTCATTGGATTTCGTCATGACAAAATGCAAAGGAAGTGCATTGGCGACGATGTAATAAATACCCCCACCCACACCTTGATGAAACTTATCACTATTATAGCCCTTTGCCCATACTTTTCCAATATCATACATGGTCATTAGTCCGAATTCACCTGGAAGAACATAGCTTTTGACATCAAGTACTTTAACACGGGCCTCTAGGTTATTATACAGCATCTGTTGCCCCGCAAATCGATATTGGCGAAATCCTCTGAGATTTTCATGGCCACCTAGAAATAAATATTGATAAAATGTAGGGTTCCCGACAACGATCCCCCCTCCCGTTCTATTGGCGAATATAATGCCTTCATTGAATGCACTGAAATAGCCGGTTATTGCGGCACTTAACTGCGCTGAATTTTTTGAGTACGGATTGAGTCCAAAATAGGAATTCAAAGCGGCTTCAATATATAGCCCTTTACTTGGGTTAATCTTTCGATTACGGGAGTCTTGTGTTAAAAATGCATTGATACCTGCAAAAGTTTTGTCTTTGGTAATCGATAAACTATCGTAAGAATGTAAAGCTTGGGGATTTAAAATAAATCGATCTTCATTCTCAATCGGATCTAAGTGGTAAAATTGGATATGCGGACCTACGGCAAAGCTTAACGTAGATGAAGGTTTCCATCTTAACTGCGGATTGATATTGAAAATATTGAATCTGCTTCTGTAATATTTTGCACCATACTGTTCCTTTAAGAAGAGCGAGTTATTACCTACACCGAAGAAGTTTTGCGTGTTGTCAGGAGCTTTTGCTAGCGCATCGACAACAAGATCTGCATCCCCGACAACAGCTATCCATTCGCCTCTATAGTGAATTTTATAAGCTCCGGTCCGGAAGGCTGTTGCTACAGTCAGTTGTTGCTTATACGTAAAAGGATTTTTTCTAAATCCACGCTGATGTGTATAAGCAGCCCCCAGCCCGAGCGAAAAACCGTCATCAGCATTATAACCCGCAGTCACCAGAGGAAGCCAGGTGTTATATAGGTTTACAGGAACAAATTGCGTGTTGGTACTATCTTGTGCATAATGGAGCTTTATTTTGTTCTTCTCACCCAGTAAAGTGGAGTTTTTGGTATTCTCGTAAAGCTGTATTTTCGATTTGCTTTCGTTGATAACATAAGTCTTTGGCGTGCTATCTCCAATAATTCGGAGTTTAATCGGAGAATTTGCGTTATCGATGACAACAGAGTCTTTTCCCTCACCTAAATAGAGACGAATTTCTTTTGTTAGGCGGTCTTTATAGGTTTTGTCCATCAATGCTTTGGTGACCTTACCATCTTTATTGATCTTCGAAACTTTGACTTTCAGGTTTTTATTTTCCGTGCTGTGTATTTCTACTTTTTCGTTTTTGTCGCTGAGGTGAATATCGACAATGTTATTGATGAAATTATAATACTCTTCCATCGCTGAGGGTAGAGCATCACGACGGCTTTGAAGTGTTTTAAAAATTTGTTCCCCACGAATAGCAATGGACGACTGTGGCAGGCTACGTACCGACTCCCATAATACCGAATCTGTGAGACGTGCTACAAATTGCTTGACCTCTTTGGTCCATTCCTTGTGAGAAAGCTGGTTGCTCGGATGGGCATTTAAAAAACGCGATTTAAATAAAGAATAGCAAATATTGGGAATACCCGTCGTAAAACCTTGCATGACTGGGTTGACAAATTGCTGATAGATATCTTTCATCAGAAAACCTTGTGTGACACGCAGCGCCTGATCCCGATCGCGGGGAATAGGAATGTAGTCTTTATCGTGATCTGTGCTATCCTGATTTTCATTATACCAACGCCATTGATCCTCGTGTCGATCCCAATCGCTTACCAATACATCCAGCATTCTTGCGCGCAGATATGCCTTAGCTTTAAAGTTATCATCGTTATCTTCCTGTAGTTTTCGGACAGCTTTTGGGCTGTTGTCTGAATCACCAAGTGGTTCGCGTTCTTCTAGTAAAGCCACCGTATGCTCAAAAAGCGGCGCGTATTCCCCCAATATGCTGTCTTGTGCAACAACGCCGATGATGGGATGGGCATGGGGGACGTTCACGGCATTTGCCAAAGCAGGGATCATAAGTGCGGAATAGGGATGCTGGGCGCTGGTGGCATCGTCTAAGACATCCTGTACAAAGGTCCCATGGAGCTCTTCAGGTATGAGGGATTCAGTCCTTTTATTGACCGAACGTAGTGCCCATTCCCGACCGATTGAATCCGTAAGTCGTAGGGAAACCGATTGCATCCCGCCTCCCTGTTTGACAGGATGCAGTCCCCCGTACAAGGTTGAAAGCTGAAGCAAAGGCAAGGTGGTTTCCGCGGCCCATTCTTTGCGGTAATTTTCGCCAAGGAAGAACTTCTTGAATTTACTGGCTTTACCATATTTTGCATTTGCAACGATGCTTACACTGTCCTTGATAACGGTTTGAGCAAAGGATTTGCCCTGATGTGCAGGGGACTGTGTATGCTTTTGTTGTGAATAAGCATGACTAGCAAGAAAAATAAGAAAGAATGGTACTACCTTTTGCATGCCTATTTTTGTTCAAATTTATAAATGATCCCTTTATCCTGATTACCGGCTTCGCTGCTGATGTAAAGATTAAATTTTGAATCAAAGTTAATGCCTTCAGGTTGAGGGAAAATCTTCGGGTCTAATGGAGAGAGTGATTTCACATGAAAATTCTCATCGGTTACAACAAGGGCTTTGTCTACAGAAGATAAGATATACCATTCCTTGCTGTCTGCTTTTTTAGCTAACGCCGAGGGTTTGAACGTTTTCTTGATTTTAGCATCAAATGCATGAAGTTCATCAAGCTGGATGGCAAATTCTCCCTTCGGCTGAAATTGACCACGCTCGTCAATTGAAAAGACATAACCCGAGGTTTGCGATTGTTTTCTGTCGACCTTACATTCTTTACATAATACGTATGCCTGGTTGCTTTCGCGGTCAACAAAAAGCCCTTCATACTCTCCTTTTGGAAGTAAATTTTTCTGTTCGACCACGTTTTTTATATCGTCCTTTTCGGCAATGGGAAAGGAATAGATGCTACCATTGCTCTTTAAAATAAAGAAATGTGTATTGCTTATCGAGATGTCCTCATAGTCGCCATCTTTTCCAAAAGGGTTGAACGTAACTTTTTGTGTCGGTTGGTTAAATTTATAAAGAAAGCCCTGCTCATCTTGAATGGCATAAATATCGTCATCCTGTCCCGCGAGAAAAGCTATTCCGGATATTTCTAACAATTCGTCGGGCAAACTCATCTTTATGCCCGAAGATAATGTATAGGGTATTTGTTGCTGTTTTTCAGCTTGAACATGAGCGGGTTTGTTGCTGTTTTCCTTGGTTGTATTATTCGGATTGCAGGCGAGAAAAATAACAGAAGCTAAACCTAATGCCATAGTTGTCAATATCGTGGGATTTTTCATCATTATATGATTAAATTTTAAATTGAGGAAGTCATCCGGTTTCTGAATGAGCTTACGTTCAATGATTATATTGTTGGGCTTTTAGGCTGTTCTTGTTGTAATGAGCTGCCTTGTTGAATAGCCCTATTGTCTCATGTTGCCTTTCAAATAATGAAGGATTTGTTGCTGAGAAACATTTTTCTGCTGTGTTTCTATTGCCTGATTTTGTCCGTGTTCATCCAGTAAAGTTGCTTCGGTGTCGTCTGCAAACTGAATATCGAATAACTCTTGTATTTGATGTGCTAATGCTAGATTCAGCAATGGAAAGCAAGTTTCTATACGTCGGTAGATGTTACGGTTCATCCAGTCTGCAGAGCCCAGATACGCGCTCGTTTGTGCTTGATATTGAAAAATAAATATTCTGCCATGTTCTAAATATCGTCCTACAATCCGTTTCACGACAATGTTGTCGCTCAATCCGGGTACTTGTGGTTTTAGTCTACAGATTCCTCTGACCAATAATTGCAGTTTTACCCCTGCCCGGCTCGCCTCATACAATTTATTGATTAACGATTCTTCTTCCAGATTGTTTAATTTAATTTTTATTGTAGCGCTGTCTCCGTCTTTAGCTGCTTGGATGGTCTTGTCTATCAGGGATAAAAATGTATGTTTGAGATTGAACTGTGCAATTAATAGATGGTTAAAAGACAGCTCATTTGGATGATGGGGTTTTCTCCGAGCTGGTAAAAACTCGAATAGCATGTCTAATTCGTTGGTCAATAGTTTATTTGAGGTCATAAGGAAGTAGTCCGTGTAGACCTTCGCCGTTTTTTCATTTAGATTTCCTGTGCCTAATAAAGCACTTTCTCGACCCTCTTTGCGTTTGACGAGCGCTATTTTGGCATGTACTTTTAAATTGGGGATGCTATACGTGATTTTGACGCCCTGTTCTTTCATTAATCGAGCCCAATGTATATTATTCGCTTCATCAAAGCGCGCTTTCAATTCGACAAATACATTGACTCTTTTCCCATTTTTTGCTGCGGTAGCCAGCGCTTGTGCAATATGCGAATCACCGGCGATACGGTATAAGGTCGTGTAAATCTCATCTACGGTTGGATCTATTGCGGCCTCATTAAAAAAACGTAGTATGGGATCGAACGATTCATAGGGCGTGCAGACCAACAGATCCTCTCGGTCTATTTGGTCAAAGATAGATTCCCTGAAATTCTGATTCTTATTGATTTGCAGCTGTTTTGGATAAGAAAGTTCTGCTGTTTTAATCGGAAATGAAAATAGATCTTTCAGATTGTGATAGTTTCCGCCTTCGACAATGCTACTTTTTCGCAGTTCAAATAGTGTTGCCAATGTTTCAATCAGCTGTTTTGGCAGATTTGGCTGGAATAGAAAGCGTGTCGCATAGCCAAGATCACGTTTATTGACTTCCGTCTCAATTTTTTGGGCAATATCACCCTCAAATTCATCTTGGAGATTTAATTCCGCATCCCTCGTGATTTTAAAGGAATAGAAATTTAATGATGTATTTCTTATGGCTTCAGGAAAAAATGCTTTGATAATATCATCTATGAGTACGACATATTTATTCCCAATGATCTCACAGGTGAAAAAGCGGCCAATATGATTTGAAGGGACATTTAGAAAGAATACCACTCCAGTATTGTCGTCTGTAACGACGAAGTAGAGCTGATTGTTGATCGGAAAAAAAGAAGTATCATCAATTGGTATAATTTGGAGGTAGGAGGCAATTGTACTAAAGAAATATTGAGCTGCGAGGTCTTTTACTTCTGCTGGAATAGCTTGGTTGTAGATAAAGAATATATTTTCTTTTGCTAATTCTTGGATAATATCAGCTAGTATTAAGCCAAATTTTTCCTGTTGTTTGTTGATGGTTTTTGACGCTTTTTTATATGTGCCAATATCGATGTTCGGAATGAGCTGTCCCGGATTTTGCTTCATTATTTTTTTCCAAGCCATTAGTACAGGCATTCTAACACGATAAAATTCATCCAGATTGGATGAGAAAATAGCGAGAAACTGTAGTTTTTCCAGTAAAGGTACCTCCTCACGAGCGGCTTGGTCAAGTACCCGGTCATTGAACGATAACCAGCTGATGTCTCTGTTGATATAAAGATCTTTCTTCTTCATCCGTATAAATTTATGGTTATGGCAACGTGCTTACAACAACATTAATAATGATGCTATCTATTGGTAGCTAATGATTGATCTAAAGGCGGCATCTTTTTAAATAAAAAAGAAAGTTTGGAAAACATGATGCTGAAATATTTCACTGTTTTTATAGTATTGCATTAAAATATGGTTGCGGCGACAAAAGAAACAACCGATATAACAAGTCCAAACATAAAAATTCCATAGGCGTATCGTAGAAGCTTATATTTTCGTCCTAATACCACACCTTGCGAATAAACATCCTTGGTGAGCATGCCATATAGAAATTCCGAGTCGACCATTACCTTCTGCATACCCTCGTTATAATCGTCGAGTTTCATTTTGTAAAAATTTCCAAAAAAGAGAAGATTGACTGATTTCTGTTCGATTTCCTCCTTTGAGAATTTACCCGACGGAATTTTGGGTATCGTTGATAGTATGGCCATGACCATGGTTGCTACCACGGCTGTAGTTAAGATAATTGTTGGGATAATCAGGTGCTCGTTGGCATCTAGTTTCCGAAATAAGACAGCAATCACGACAGAAAGGATAATAGAATTGACCGTTAAGAGGATGTTGGCCTTATTGTCTGCCATGTCGCTTAGTCGCTGATTGTTTGAGGACGTAATCCGGAACATTGTTTCTATCCCACGTTCTGGCTTACTGCCTTTCTCTTTTTCCTTTTTGTCTTCCTTTTTACTTTCTTTATTTTTTGAGATAGATTTCTCCTGTTTTTTCTCCAGTTCTTTTAGATTCATCTCCTTTTTGGCATTAAGCTTTTGTTGCGCATATTCAGTATGGTAATGATGGCTCATTAGTAGTTTGATTGTGCCGGCCCGCCATACGTCTTTATCGATCTCCTTCCCTAGTACTGCTTCAGCTTCGGCTTTCATCAGTTTGTTTCTGTTGACGAAATCCTCATTCCCAAAATGAAATAGGTCTGCGTCGCAGAGAATTTGCTCCAGCAGATTTGTAGGATCCTGAGGCATTCTCGTTGCTAAAATACAACCTTTGATTTTTTCCTGTATGGCTTCCGGTATGCCTTTGTCCTGGAGGAAATTTAAAGCAATTTCGACACTTCTTTTTTCATGACCAATAGCATTGTCAGATTTTACGTAGCCGAGATCATGAAAGTAGGCGGCACTAATGACAATAAAGTGATCCTCCTCTCCTAGTTTATAGTACGATGAAATCTCCTCCGCGGCACGTACAACAGAACGTGTGTGTATCGTATTGTGAAAGCAATGGCAAACTGAAATATTTTCTGTAATATAAGTTTCAGCATATTCTTCTACCTGTTTTAAAAGCTGAGCATAATCTATCATGGACCAATATGGTTTTATTTGCAATAAAAGTATTTAATATCTTTAATTTCTTAAAAATAAGGTCTTCTTTTTTGTTATTTATTAACCTAGATCAAATTTACTGAAAAAAGCGTTATTCCAGTAGTTGTAAAATTGACTGTTATATAAGTAGATGAATTGTTCTTAAAACAGACCGCTAATCGGATGAAATATTTAGCTTTTATTAAAAGAGTACCCAGACTAATGCTAATCAAGGAAACCTAGGTAAAGCCTATAATACTCGAGTAAACATTTACTAAGGCGGTCATTGAGCATGTCTCAGATTAATACCGTTGATAGGTAAAAACAATAAGATAGGGCGTCCAGAATTCGAAATAGGATTCTAAACTGGATCCTGATTCGATCCTATGCTGAGGCCGATGCGGGAAATCAGTAGGGCGAAATGCTTTTTTAGCCCTTTTTATGCTGTGTTTCTCCGGGCATATAGCGCTTTTTAGTCATTATCCAGGGTTTATCCAGTTTTCATTCCGCTCCGAAAGCCACTCTAAGGACAGTTCAAGCGGGTTTTGAGTAGCGTGACAGGGCTTACTGCGTGCCTGACTCGGACTCAACGCAGACTCACCTCGGGTTTAGCACGTATTCACGGTGTATTACTGATAAATAAACACAGCTTATGTGTTGCCTTAAACCAAGGGAGATAAGATAACAAGGGTTGCTCCGCTCCATCGTTAAATTGGGGCATTCCCCTACGCTGCTCTGCTCCCAAATTCTTTTTGCGCCTTTGATAGTATGTTTTTCCGAGTTGTTTTCGTGTTTGCTGCGTTGCTACGGAGTTGTTCGGCTGCGGTTCAGTCTGGTATTGGCCTTTTTTAGGGGCATCCAGGGGATATGGTCGCGTTCGGAGCGTCATTTGCCCGTGTTGGCAGCGGGGTGAGGGCGGGCTTAGACTCGGACTCAACACGGACTCAACACGGACTCAAGACGTTCAGGGGCTAAACCAGCCCCGACCATGGTACAAAGGAGGCTGGGAGGGCAGTCGGAGGTTCCCGCAGACCTTTGTCAGCAGCCGGAGCGTTGTCCCCAAGCGGAACCACCTTTCCCTAAATAAGGGAGAGTTAAGGATGCTTTATTTCTTAGTTTAGCTTTTGTTTATCGTTAGCTTAGTAATAAGTTAGGGTTTGCTTAGCCATAACCTATACTATACCTAAACTAAACCTAACTAAACCCTAAACTAACCCTAAGTAAACAGGCAGGAAAGTATAACTGCAAATGAAGGTATTCCGGAGCCCTGTGTTCTGCCATTTTTCCGACCTACCGATATCCGCCTATCCCCTGTTATATCCTGCATTGCGGTGTCTTTTCGCTGTGATCTTTCCGATGGGACAATTTTCCGGTCTTATCAATATCCACCCG
The DNA here is from genome assembly GCF_002341965.1 of Sphingobacterium sp. UBA2480. Classification (NCBI taxonomy): domain Bacteria; kingdom Pseudomonadati; phylum Bacteroidota; class Sphingobacteriia; order Sphingobacteriales; family Sphingobacteriaceae; genus Sphingobacterium; species Sphingobacterium sp. UBA2480. The sequence continues at coordinate 438,945 of NZ_DDPA01000008.1, forward strand.
TTTATAGGCTGCGCCTATGCGCATCGTCTTCGATTGAGCGTTGAGCCGAGCGGGCTACCAAAGTGATCCCGAGCTTAAGCAGATCGAGCAATACAATGTTCATCCATGTTTCCGCTGCGGAGCCTGTATCGAGTCCCGGTTCCCGTCCCCATTCTGTGCCGGATCCGGCCTTCCCAGCCCTGCGATCACCTG
>NZ_DDPA01000010.1:0-354072 GCF_002341965.1 Sphingobacterium sp. UBA2480
GTCAAGGGCTTCTTGCGTTTATAATATCCCTTTTGTATATCTTTAAGTCCTTAGGTTATATGAACTCTCCCTTTACAGTGATGATAACACGAATTCCTTCTAATCCGATACCTTCAAAATCCTATTTTTTAATCCTATATTTTTTAAAAGATTTGCCCAAATTGTATTCGCATTTGGAGTATTATATAAAATTATGTTCATTTGTTTTTAATAGAGAAACATACCGTGAAAAACAAAGAGGGACAAAGTGATCAAGATTTATTGTTGGCAATGAAAGATAATAGTCGACACGCATTCGATTGTCTCTATCATCGCTATTGGAATAGATTACTGGATGTAGCGTATAGTAAGCTGGGAGATGCTGACGAGGCACAGGAGCTGGTACAACAGTTATTTGTGGATCTGTATCGAAGTAGGGAGAGTGTTCAAGTGCGTACGACTTTGGAAGGATATCTTCTTGCCGCCCTAAAATATAAGGTAATTGACCGTTATCGGAAGATCATGCGCCAAACGGAGAAAATGGATACATGGCAGTCTTTTACAAGCCAAGATGTCCCTTCTCCCGACGCCCTATTAGAAATTAAGGAAACAAATGAAAAGTTGGTTCGGATAATCAATACGCTGCCTGAAAAATGTAGGGAAGTATTCCATTTGAGCCGCTTTGAACATCAGTCTCATCAAGAGATTGCCGAGCAATTGAATATCTCCGAAAGCACTGTAAAGAAACACATCCATAAAGCATTGTTTATCTTACGTAAGGAGATGAAAACAGACTTTTTATTTTGTCTGTTGGCAACGATTTTTATATCCAAATAGGAGTCGACCTTCTCAATACATCGATCGCCTAAGCTTTTTTAGCAGTCAATTGTAGATCCTCAAAAGAAAAATTCAAAAAAAAATATTTTTTGAATAGAACCTTGCCTTCTTTCGTACGACTTATCTATAAACTGGCTAACCAAATGTATAACTATCAACGTTTAAAAGAACTCTTTGAGAAGTTTCTCTCAGGTAATCTAAATGCTTTAGAGCAGCATGAATTGGACCATTGGTACGCACAATCGGAAGATAAAACGTTTTTTGAGGAAAATCCACAATATCATCAAGCAGATGTGCGTGAGAAATTGCTCGGTAATATCCACAAGGAACTAAGAATAGATGCTGGACAGCGTAAATTGTCAAGGATCAGAAGACCTATAGTTCATTTTGGAATTGCTGCGAGTTTACTGGTTTTCTTTTTAACTGGATTGGCTGTATACCATTGGTATGGGAAGATCGCGACCGGGGGCCAACAACAGATTGCTGCAGAAACAGTAATGCCGGCAAGAGACCAGGCATTGATCCGGCTTGCTGATGGTCAAGTAGTCGATCTTGATCGACTGAAACCCGGAACCATGTTACGTGTTGGTAATTGCAATGTGATAAAAAACCGGGACGGCCAGGTGGAATATTTGCCGGCTAACAGCAATCCAGGCCAAGCGGTCATGAATCAGATCGAAACACCTAAAGGTGGCACAATTAACCTAAAATTACCAGATGGTACAGAAGTTACCCTAAATGCGGGTTCTAGATTGCGTTTCTCTCAAGATTTGGCCAGCCAGGAAATCCGTAGGGTAGAGTTGGTTGGAGAAGGACTTTTTCATGTAGCTAAATTGATGGAAAATGGGCATAAAAAGCGATTTATTGTCCATACCGCTGAGCAGGATGTGGAGGTATTGGGCACTATTTTCAATGTACAGGCTTATACTGGGGAAATGCTAACCAAAACAGCGCTAGTGGAAGGTAGTGTTGTGGTGAAATATCAGGGCGAGACCCGGACAGTTAAGTTGGAGCCAGGATATCAGGCTATCTGGGATAGCAATAAAAAGGCTGTCGATGTAGAACCTTTCGACAATACAGTTCAACTGGACTGGATCCATGGCGATTTTGTCTTTGAGAATGAATCGCTGAAAACGGTGCTTGATAAGGTTTCGCGCTGGTACAATGTGGAGATAAGATTTGAAAAGAGTTATCCAGATGTTACATTCTATGGTAGTGTCTCCCGTAAAAATAATCTTGCCGACGTTTTAGAACTCTTGAAAAAAACTTCAAATATCACATTTCGCGTTACGATGAGCAGTCAAGGAGAGAAAACTCTGATTGTTGAATAGAAGTACGCGCCTAATCTCATTGAACCTAAATAACTATGAAAGAACAATTACCTAATTTATGGACTGAAAGTCCATTAAGCCCACCTATGGGGCGAATGCTCAGAAAGGGTTTACTCGCAATGTACCTTATCGTTCCATCTTGTTTTCCCGGCATTAGCTGGGCCAATGGGCAGTCTATTACACTACATCGACAAGGTAAGCTATCGCAGATCCTAGAAGAGGTTAAAAAACAGACGGGATACGATTATATCCTGACGGGAGAACTTGCTAAAAGGGCTGGATCCGTTGATGTTGATCTGAACAAGGCAACCATAAAGGAAGCGCTCAACACGATTTTTGAAGGACAGAATCTGGATTACCTTATGGAAGGAAAGTCGATCGTTGTGATAGCCAAGAAGCCAACAGTTGCGCAGCAACAAAGCGTGAGTGGAATAGTCGTCGATGCAAATGGCAAACCGCTAGCAGGTGCTACAATTCGTGTAAAAGAAAAAACTATACAGACTAGTAGTGGGTCGCAGGGTGAGTTTCGGATTTCAGCAAAAAAAGGGGATATGCTGATCGTGACAAGTGTCGGATATCGCAGTGTTGAACAAAAGGTCGAAGAGGGAAATGTTTTAGTGCGAATGACTGTCGCGGATAACGTTATTAATGATGTCGTCGTCGTAGGGTATGGTACCACAAAACGTAGCGATCTAACAGGTTCTGTCGCTTCCGTAAATCCATCTGAAATTAAGAATGTACCCTTTACGAGTATTGATCAGGCTTTGTCTGGAAAAGCTGCCGGTGTACAGGTTGTACAGGCGGATGGTTCGCCCGGTGCAGTAGCACGGATTAGAATTCGTGGTGGAGCCTCGCTGTTAGGGACAAATGAACCTCTGTATATTATTGATGGTATACCTGTCAATGTACAAAATCGTTATGTATCGAGCAACGCTGAAGTTGTAAACCCCATGGAGTCCTATTATGGAGATGAGATGGGCAGCATGGTCTCTGGGTCTTTCAACCGTGGTTTGAATAGTTTGGCTGGCTTAAATATCAACGATATCGAAAGTATCGATATCCTCAAAGACGCATCGGCGACGGCTATTTATGGCTCGAAAGCAGCAAATGGCGTTATTATTATTACAACAAAAAGGGGCTTGGCCGATAGTAAGCCGATCCTAGATTTTAACTATTATACTGGTCTTACTTCTCCCTTCAAAGAGAAGATACTTAATGCAGATCAATATAAGATGATCATGAAGGAAGCTGCTCATAATCTCAATGTTGAACGCAGCAAATTAGGCCTTCCTCCTAGTGCAACTCCAACAGCTATCGAAAACGATCCTAGTTTTTTTGGGAACAATAATACAGATTGGCTCGGCCTGGTTTTACAAAAAGGTGTCTTGCAAAATGCTGATCTTTCTATACGGGGAGGAGGAATGAATACCAAGTACTACACCTCTTTGGCCTATAATAAGCAAAGAGGGACAATTATCGGCACCGATTTTAATCGTTTGGCTGGTAAGATAAATTTAGATGCTACGATAGCACCACGTTTTCGGATGAATACAAATATGGATTATAGTTACACGACAAACCATATTACAAACGGAGCCTATACACAGGCATTGTTTGCTCCGCCAACGGAGTCACCCTATAACGCCGACGGTACGTATGCCAATTTTGGCTTACTGCATGCCGAATATCAGGGTTATCAAAATCCATTAGCCATGGTTTCTGGAATCAATCAGGGGAAAACGGGCATGTTTTTGGGATCGTTGGCAGCAGAATGGGATATTTTACCGGAATTGAAATGGCGTTCTGTAGCCTCAATCAATTACAGTACCTATAATCAATTAAATTATGTGCCAAGCTATGTGATGATGAGCGGTTTTTATGGTGCCGGTGATTCGAATGGTGGTACAGGTAGTCAGGCCCATACCGAATCGATCAATACATTCATCGAAAATACATTGACTTGGAATAAGCAATTTGGTAAAGATCACCGCCTCAATGCGCTGATTGGAACATCCTGGGAAAATTATAAAATGAATTTTTTCTCAGCATCGGGCGCAGGTTATCCGGATGATGATTTTTTGAATAATTTAAATTCTGCTGCAATTCCGGTGTCAGTTAAAGGCAGTAGCCCTGCCCAGACCAATGCGCTTCTGTCTTTTTATCTGCGCGCTAATTATAGCTGGAAAGATCGTTACCTGTTTACTTTTACGGGTCGATCGGATCGTTCATCGAAGTTTGCTCCAGCTAATCAAACAGGCTATTTCCCTTCAGGCGCCGTGGCATGGAAAATTTCTGAAGAAGAGTTCTTAAAAGATGTGAGTTGGATTGACGAGTTGAAAGTACGGGTAAGTGCAGGTAAAACGGGGACGCAAAATATTGGAAGCAACCTCTATCGGACTTTATATTCCCCTGTAAGTTATGCTGGAAGGAATGCCTTCATTCCGACGCAGCTAGGTAACGATAAAATCAAGTGGGAAGCTACTACGCAGAAGGATGCTGGCCTAGATTATGCTTTTTTTAAAGGAAGACTACGTGGATCAATTGGATATTATGAAAAGGTAACAGATGGGCTATTGCTCAATATTACGACTGCGCCCAGCTCAGCTTACTCCAATGTGGTGCTCAATATTGCCAAGATACGCAATCGCGGTTTTGAGTTTGATATCCGTGGCGATCTGATTCAAAAGAAAGACTTTAATTGGAATTTAACGGTTAATATTTCAAAAAATAGAAATAAGGTATTAAATATCAACGGAGGACCTTTTTCCAATCCAAACAATCGCGATGGGCTTAACCTCGGGACCAGTATAGTCAAAGAGGGAGAATCATTGGGTCTATTGTACGGCTACGTAACAGACGGATTGATCCGGACAGCGGACGAACTGAAAGCTTATAAAGAAAGTTTTCCCTTTCTTGAATATATGGAGTATTACATCAATGTTGGCGATATGAAATATAAACTGGATCCCAATGGAATTGGGGAAGGTGAGCCTTTTTATAAACAGGATATTATTGGCAATGCGACCCCCGATTTCTTTGGGGGTATAACAAATACATTCAATTATAAGAACTTTGGACTATCGACCCTTTTCACATTCTCCTATGGTAATGACCTGATTTACCAGGCTGACGTTGCTAATGGTGCAGCTGACAATCTAGCCAATCGAGGAGTAAGTATATTGGGGCGTTATAATAGTGACAACATCAACGCAACACGGCCAAGGCTACTGTATGGTCATGCGCAGTTCAGACCATTGGCAGACGTCAATGTATTTGATGCTTCTTACCTGAAGCTCAAGTCCATCACGTTTTCCTATAATTTCAGTAAATCGTTATTGGAGACTTTCAAGTTAAGAAGCGGTTCGGCATATGTTTCGGCAACAAATTTATTCACCGTAACACATTACCCTGGAATGGATCCTGAAGTCTCGGATGATCCAACTTCTGTCATCGGTGGGGGACGTGATATCTCTGCTTACCCATCAAATAGGATGTTCTCTTTCGGATTACGTATTGGCTTCTAATCGTATGGATGACAAACTAATGGCGACGATGAATGATGTGTGTTAATGCTACTAAAAATAATAAACGAATGAAAAAGACCTTTCCACTATACTTCCTGTTAATTGCTTTAGCGGGATTAAATGCCTCTTGTGATAAGACGCTCAATGCGTTGCCAACACAGGAAAAAGTTGATGATAATGTTATTGTTGACCAAAAAAGCGCGGAAATTGCATTGAATGGTGTCTACTATTTACTTGTCAATGTAACTGAGAATAGAACAACAGGGCTGCCGGGAACGACCTGGGCTCCTTCTCACGAAGTGCTTCCAGCACGTTTTGCTGGGCTCATAGAAAATTATCAGGGCCCCAGTCAAGCAGACATGCATACCTTAAAATCCCGCGATGGTGAGGTGCTTAATATCTGGAGTGAAGGCTATAAACTTGCAAATGCTGCCAATGGAGTTATCGCCGGAATTGATGCCATAAATGAACAAAAGTTTGGTGGCAAAAGACGCGATGAAATACTTGGTGAAGTTCGTTTCTTGCGCGCTTATGCAAATTTTAAACTGCTGGCCTATTATGGGGAATTTTTTGATATCAATAGTAATTTTGGGGTAATGATCCGTACAAAGCCTGTGACGGTATCTACTATTGCTACGCCACGAAAAAAAGTAAAAGAAACCTACGATTTTATTTTGGAAGATGTGGACTATGCCATTACCCATGCGCCTGAAACGAATCCTAATTATTATGCAACTAAATGGGCCGCCATTTTGCTCAAAATGCGTGTTTTGATGTTGAGACAAGCCGCATCTGATTATCCGACGGTGGTCACATTGGCTAACCAGCTCATCGAACAATCCCCCTATGCACTTGAAGCTCATGTGGAGGACCTTTTCGCTACAAAAGGGTTGGCTAGCAAAGAAGTGATTCTCGGTACAAAGGCTTTTGCTAACCAAATTGCAGAAATGGAAAAGTACTATTTCCGCGCAAATTATACATATAATGCAACTCCACTTTTATTGGATCTTTTGAAAAATGATCCAAGAGCTAACTGGATGATTGGCACAGTCGCCAAACGTCAAGTTTTTAAGAAGCATACTGGAGGACAAGCGGAAGCTAAGTTTATTTTCCGTTTGACCGAAGCCTATTTATTGAAAGCTGAGGCTCTCGCCAAATCAAATGGAAGTTTGACAGAAGTCCGGGACTTACTTAAAATTGTTAAATCAAAAGCTGGAATTACAGATTTTACAGCATTAAACGCCATGAATACCCGTGAGCAACTTACGATGGAAGTTTTTAGGGAAATAATCCGGAGTCTAACTGCTGAAGATGGTTCTGATTGGATAGCCTTGCTGCGTTTACCCTTTGAAACGGTAAAACAATTCAATGGCAATATGAAGGAAAAATGGCAATATATATTACCAGTTCCCTATGCAGAATATGAAAAAAATCCAACTTTCGGAGAGCAGAATCCTGGATATGGGTGGTAAAAGTAGGTGACTTGTAAAATTAAAGCAACATAAACATAAAGAAATAATCAAATGAAACATATGCTAAAAATAGCCGCCATTATGGTATTTCCTATGATGGGAATGGCGCAGAAAAAGTTTGTTCTGGATGGCGAACTTAAAAATGGGACAACCGAAAAGCTTTACCTTTTTTATATGGACGATCAAGGTAAACAGGTATCTGATAGTGCTTCGGTTGTCAAAAACCATTTTCAATTTAAAGGCACACTTGCGGAACCTACCGTGGTGTTTTTGACCAGATCGTCGGATCCAGAGCGCGCAAATGAGGGCGATTATACACAAATGTACCTGGAACCTACCAAAATGAAATTGGGGTTTCAAGATGATAACCTAAAAAACTATACGCTGACTGGATCGAAATTGGATACTGAACACAAGCAGTTGGAACAGGATAAAGCAGCTATTAGGAAAGGAATGGAGCCCATCAGTAAGGCCTATGCTGCGAAAAATAAAGAGTATAGTCGTGCTGAGCGAGAACTTGAAGCTTTGGAAAAGAAAGTAAAGCTACTTAGTGAAGAGGCTGCTAACATCAAGAATCAATTTGAGCCTTTTAACGAAAAAGCAGCCCAGATTGATATGACCTTTATTAAAAACCATCCACAATCCTTTTTGAGCCCTTATTTGTTGCTATTCAGAATGAACAGCCTGCCTTTGGAAGAAACTGAAACATTGTTTGCGGGTTTTTCTAAGGAGGTACAAAGTAGTCATTTTGGAAAAGATGTTTCGAAAAAGCTAGATGAAAGTCGAAGTGGCGCCGTAGGCAAGATAGCTCCGGTATTTAGTACGACCGATATCGACGGCAAAGCCCTAAGTTTGTCAGATTTCAAAGGCAAGTATGTCTTACTGGATTTCTGGGCGAGCTGGTGTGTACCCTGTCGTAAAGGCAACCCTCACCTTATCAAATTATATCAACAATACAAAGGCAAAGGCTTCGAAATTATTGGTATCGCAGATGATGACAGTAAACCTGAAAAGTGGCACAAGGCGGTTGAACAAGATGAAATTGGCATTTGGAAGCATGTTTTACGTGGGGCAAAATTCGATGGAACAAATTTTGATCTTAGCAAAGATGTAACGCAGGGGTATGGCGTCAGTTCGTTACCAACAAAAGTGTTAATAGATCCGCAAGGCGTTATTATCGGACGCTATGGTGGTGGCAATGGCGACACAGATGAGCAATTGGATGCTAAGCTTGCTGATTTATTTAAGTAATCGAATATAATGTTCCTATACGTAAGGATGTCCAAAAGGATCGTAGTTACTTTAGTATTGCAGGTTATATAGCGTAAAAGCAATAAGGGGCTGTCTTAGACAGTCCCTTATTGCTTTTACTTACGCTGCTTATCTTACGAAATTCTTGCTATAAGTTGAGCAAGAATAGTTTTGTCCAGAGGTTTGGTCATGACGCCATCAAATTGATGTACCTGTCCTTCGGGAATCTGCACTGTTACTTGTGACTCGTCTGACGTGAGTGCGATAACTTTGCTGTTCCATCCCTGTTTAAGATTACTGTCTTTAACCGAATTGAGTATGTCCCAACCGCTAGGGCCATACATTTTGAGATCGGTGATAATAATATCCGTTCTATTTTCCTTCAAGTAGGCTATTGCTATGGATGAATCCTGATAGATTTTCACATCTTCGAAATGTTGCAATGCTTGTTTTACGAATAGATTATTGATCGGATTATCGTCAATGACGACAAAGCGTAGCTCTTTTGGGAGTTTGTCTAAGCTTGCCATTTGTTTCTTAATTTTCTTTTCTTCGGTAAACGGAACAACTAATGTAAATGTTGATCCTTTGCCTTGTTGACTGCTAACGCTTAAGGTTCCGTTTAGCTGTTCGGCCATGAGCTTAGAAATATGTAATCCCAATCCAAAACTATGCTTGGATTTCTGATCGGTCATATAATACTGTTCGAAAATATGTCCTTGATCTTTGGCAGAAATACCTTTTCCTGTATCCTTAACTACTATATGTAATTTGGAGCCCTGATCGTTGCTGATAAAGGCTTTCACCTCGATCTGACCCTTAACTGTATATTTAATCGCGTTGCTCAGCAGATTGGAAACAATCTGGCGTACACGATATGTACCGCTTTTAATTAAGATGTTGGGATCGATATCAATGTAACTAATGAGTTTCAGTCCTTTTTTATCTGCCTGAGCCTTTTGCATTTTAATGAGGTTGGCAAGCAATTGCGTTGGCGAAAAATACTCAGCCTTAATTTCCAGCGTGCCAGACTCTAGCTTGCCGAGATTCAGAATATCTTCAACAGTATCATTGATTACATGGATATCTTGTGTAATGGAGTCTAATAAAACGGGATCGACACGATTGTTCGCTGCATTGCTTTTCAGCAAATCAATAACACTGACCAACGAATTGACCGGTGTCCGTACGTCATGACTTATATTAGCTAATATACTGGCCTTTTCCTTTGATGTCTGTAAGGCATAGTCCCGTGCAGCGGTAAGCTTACGCTCATAGACGAGTGTATTATAGTGGTAAGACAACAGCAGTGTCACCATAATAATCATAAGAATAATAGAAGCGATGACCTGTTTGCCAAAAATGGAAGAGTTTTCCCTGTAAAGTTTGAAATCTTGAATTTCAGCAGCCCTTAATGTCTCATCTTCATGGGTTTTAATCCGCAGCAAGGCCGTGCTAATGGTACTAAATAAGTTGTAATTCGATTGTAGCAATTGTCTTTCCTTGTGCTGAAGCTCAGCAAATGAACGACGAATCTTACTGAAATCTTGCCGGTGAAATGTTTCGTTCTGTTCAATCAAACTTTGGATCTGGCTATGTATGGCCTTGATTTGATTAACGTTGAAATTCTGTTGCAGCTTATCAGCAACTAACGTGTCATTCTTCGCTTTGAAAATTCTGTTGAAAAGTTTTTCTTTCTTTCGAACAATGGTGTCCTTCTTACTTACATTGAGTGCGGTATCGCGTAATATTTTATTGACAACAGAATCTGCAAGTATCCGATTGTTCCCCGGTTGAACGGTTCTGTTTGTTTTAGTCAAGAGCGAAAGCGAGTCTTTTGCCAAAAAAATCATGTTGTCAACAGATTTTTTAATGTGAGCGAACTCGTCTGAAAGGGAGATATTTTGTTCCAAAGAGGTATTTGTAGCTGCAGTAAGTCCTTTTTGGGAAGATAATTTAGAGAGGGAGTCAATATAAAATCGTAGCGTGTCTAAACTGTTGCTATAATGCTTTAAATTTTCGGAACTGAAGTCTACAGTATAGGAACGAAAAGCATTTCCGGCAGCATTATAGGATGAGAAGAGTTCGTAGAAAAGATTGGTCAATTGATTTTTAGAACTATATGCTTTATTTAGACGAGCTTCGGTCTTTTGATACTCAATATACTGATAGGTAAATATCGAACCGATATAGACCAAGGAAAGAATCAGGAAGGCAATTAAAACTGTCCTGATAATAAATAATTTTTTACTGTTTTTCACGTTATTGTTCTTTCACCCCAATAAGTTAACTATAGCCTATTTTGTTTTGTCTGGAAGTCAAATTTAATACTAAAAAATCATATCCGCCGCTGACTGCTGTAGACAGTCAGCTACTTTTTTAAAATCTTACACAATCGTTTGATTGAAAGTTGGTGTGGAAGGATCCTATTTTATTTTTTATTTTGCATAGTGAAACCCATAGGGGGCCTTTTTAGGACCTCTTTATTTAGAAATAAAAACTTAAATTTTAATGAAAACACTCTTCTGTTCGATAGCGTTATCCCTTTTATTTGCGCAAGGACTCCATGCACAGTCTGGGGTTGCTATTATCCCCAAGCCTCAGGAAATCAATATAGGAGCGGGCCAGTTTCAGTTAAATCCACAAACTACCTTAAGTTTTAAAGGCTGCGATGTGAAGGATGTGTCTTTGTTTGTTGAGCAGCTGAGAAAAGTAACGCAATATCCCCTGAATGTGAGGAAACAGGCGAGCAATAGCATTGAATTTAGACTAGACCCTAAACTGTCCATCCCAAATGATGAAGGTTATCAGCTTGAGGTTTCCAATCGGGGAGTGGTTCTGACAGCAAAAAGTTCCCATGGGCTTTTCAATGCAACGCAATCACTGCGCCAACTTTTACCGACAGCTTTCGAGGGTAGTAACCCAACCAAAGAAATAAGCTGGAATATTCCTGCAGTGAGCATTAAAGATTATCCGCGTTATCATTGGCGCGGTTATATGAAAGACGTAAGCCGGACATTCTTTGATGTGAAAACCGTGAAAAAGTATCTGGATGTCATGGCCTTGTACAAAATGAATACTTTTCATTGGCATTTGACGGATGATCAGGGCTGGCGTATTGAAATAAAGAAGTATCCGAAATTGACTCTAGAAAATGCGACGGTATTTCATCGAACAGAAAAGCAACCTGCAGAACGCAGTGGATTTTATACGCAGGAGCAGATCAAGGAAGTTGTCCAATATGCGCGGGAGCGTAATATCACGATTGTGCCCGAGATTGATGTGCCCGGACATTCATGGCCGACCATATTAGCCTATCCTGAACTTGGGGTGAACAAGAATTCCTATCCCAATCACATTTTTCCTTTTGTGTCATCTTGGGGATATTGGGGAAATCAATTTACCCCCAATACACTGGATCCGACAAAAGAGTTTACGTATGAATTCTTGAATAATGTGTTCACCGAAGTCGCTAATCTCTTTCCGGGTAGTTATATTCATTTTGGAGGGGATGAGGTTCGCCATGATTTGTGGGAAAAAGAGACTCATGTGCAGGATTTTATGAAGCAACACCAGATTAAGGATGTCAAAGCCCTGCAGAGTTATTTCGTACAACGTGTTTCCGCTATCATTGTTCAAAAAGGTAAAAAACCGATCGGCTGGAATGATATCTTAGCAGATGCGGAAAACTTGCCGAAAAGTACAGCAATTATGAGCTGGCTTGGTGAAGAAGCGATCAAGGAGGCAACTAAAGAGGGGTTTAAAGCGGTAGCCACTCCTGCCTCTCATCTCTATTTTGATATTACCCAGGCTGATCGTAACGATGGAACAATGACTGATTTGGCCTATCCTCAAATAAATTCGCTGAAAAGAGTGTACGAATTTGACCCGTCTGCGGGGCTTAGTCCGGCCGAGGAGCAGCTTGTTCTCGGTGTGCAGGGAAATATGTGGACTGCTTTGGCGCAAGATATTAAAGATCTGAACGTACAGAATTTTCCGAGATTACTTGCCGTAGCCGAAATAGGATGGTCGTCCAAATCAGCGAAAGATTACCAAGCTTTCAATCAGCGATTGGATGCAAATCTTCCAAGATTGGATTCCATGCGTATTGATTATTATCGTCCCGGGGGATATATTGCGGGGGCATGGGGGCCTAATGATATCAGGGAATCGTATAGTTTTCTGAATTTTGATGTGACGAAGAAGATTTACGATAACGGAAGGGCTCAAGCTGGATTTTTCTTTGTGGATGGTAAGAATTTTCTGGAGATTGATGCTGTACAATTACTGCAGGACGGGCGTGTCATCGCAGAAGATGGACATCACGCACTTGCGGATAAATTTAGAGGAACCAACAAGGTCAAACCTTTTTATTACAATTTTACGGTAACAAATTATAACCCGCAATCGAAGTATGAGATCAAAGCCCGTGTCAGAGGTGCTGGTGGTGTGGATTCAAAAGGGAACTTTACATTTAATTTGTCCCCTAATACAGCGTTTGATAAGATAGAAAGGAAATAAGAGAAGAGCTAGGGCTATCCTACCGTTGGATAATCCTAGCTCTTTATAAGGTATAGAAGCTTTATTTATTTGAGCTCAATCATCTTTTGATTAGCATGCTCTTCCTTTACTTCTTGAAGGATTGCAATTTCAATAGGTGCAATCAGGCTAAGAATAATCAGTGCAATGAAAGCTACAGGGAAAATAATTCCGATGATTACAGCCAATAACAAGGAGATATTTAAGTATTCTTGTCCATTCTTGGATGAAACTTTTAAACGTGAGCTTTTGAAGGAATCAAAAAGATCTTGAAAAGCTTTAGTAATTGTTTTACTGTTGATGCTGAATGTTGTTTTAGTTGCCATGATGTTTATTTTTAATGTTTTTATTTCTTATTTGATGACTCAAAGATAGGGCGGAAATAAGAGGCGTACGATGCCCATTAGGCCAGTCTCGAGACAATCTCGGTAAACGACCAGCTTTTATCGGTTAATACTTTTCTGAAATTAAGGAGAGTGATATGATTATCACTATAACTGACAGGAGATATATCCTTAAACAAAAAACAGGGGTAGCTTTTTGGCTACCCCTGTTTTATTCTCTTTTTTACTAATGTGATTATAGACCTACATGCTCTGTTTTCGATTTTGTTGGCCCCGATGGTCCTTGTTTAAACGTTGGGTCATAGTTCCATTCAATTGTGTCGGTTAATACCTTACCGTCTTTTTGGATTACTTTTGCTTCAACAGTATTCTTACCCTGTTTTAGCTTCACGTTTTCGAAGATGTAATGTACATTGGTCTGGCCAATTTTGGCCCCTTTGATCGTTTGTCCATTGATGTTCAATGTTGGCTCTCCTCTGTTCGAATAAACGGTGATAGGGGTGATTTCATTACCTCTGTTGATCATACGTCGCTGCGTGATATATAACACCGGTTCTTTGCTCCAGTTGGCTTTGTACCAATAAAAACCATCTTTCTTCAATTTACGGTCAAAGGAAACCAGACCTTTATAATTTCTGGGATTGACATTAAGACCAGTAATTGGTGTTGCGAAATCAAAGGTGTTCCATACATAGGAACCTAAGAAAATCGGATTTTTAGCGATTACCCCCCAGTGGATCTCATGAAATTTTGTGGCATACTCTTCGGGGAAGAATGAAGGATTACTCCATTGATTGCCAAAATTACCAACTTCTTCCGCTTGGTCTTCGGGAATGGCTTCTGCACCATATTCCGAAAAGATAATCCGGTAATCTTTGAATTCTTCACTGATACGTTTAGCCCAGGAGGCGACATCATCCTCTTTGTCTGATTTGTCTTCCAGTTCGCCATTATACCAGCCGAAGTAATGATTAATGCCTTGTACATCCGCATTATTATTAACGGCGTGGTTGATAACATTGTACCCACTGACAGAAACGGTATAGCGATCTGGGTCTTCAGATTTGGCAAGATCGTTTAATTTGGTTGTCAGATCGATCGTATAGGCTGACGGTGTATACACCTCATTGTGCATTCCCCAAATGTAAATTGATGGATGATTGAAGTTTTGTCGGATCAATTCTTTCAATTGTTGTTGTGCATTATTCTCTTCGAATGTACTTACACGATTGACAAAAGGTATTTCGGCCCAGATCACCAAGCCGATGCTATCACATTTTGAATAGAAATATTCGGATTGCTGATAGTGTGCCAGTCGAATCGATGTTGCGCCCATTTCTTTGATAATCGCAAGGTCTTCGTCGTGGTCTGCATTGCTCAGGGCAGATCCTTTTCCCAGGCGATCCTGATGGCGACAAACGCCATGTAAGGGGTATTTAATATCATTCAGGAAAAATCCCTCTCCTGTGCGTAGCTCAAATTTACGAAGGCCAAGGGGGGCTGTCACCTCATCAATAACCTCGCCATTCTTTTTGATTTGCGTGACGACCTTATAGAGGTAGGGATCATCTAAACCTTGCCATAAATGCGGGCTTTTGACCAGGATTTGTTGTGTAATAATCTGGCGGCCCTGTGGTAGTAATGTATAAGGCGTATTCTGTTTGGCTTTAATCGATCCGTCTTTTTCGAAAACCGTTGTTAGTAATTCAATAGGCTGTTTTTTCCCGGATTTGTTGTCTATTTTTATTTTTACGGCAACGTCGGCTGTTTTCTTGGAGACATTTTTTTGCGTAATGTAGATTCCTTTGGCTGCAAAATCATTTACCGCAATATTGATTTCATCGGTTACAACAAGTTCGACTGGTCTATAAATACCGCCATACATGGGGAAAAGGGTATGGTTGACAGGAATGACCTGTGGGGTAGCTTCATTATTTACCTTCACCAAAATCTCGTTTTCTTTCCCAAATTGGAGCATGCTGGTCAGTTCGAATACAAATGCGGAATAACCACCCTGATGTCTGCCCACGAAGTTATAATTTCCATTGCGTTGTGTATTGTCATAGGTAATTTCATTCTTGCCTTCTTTGGTCGGAAGTGGCTGATTGTTTACGTATACTTCTGTGTTGGTATTGACTCCTTCAAATCGAATGAAAATGCGTTTGCCTTTCCATGCTGTTTCGGGCACAAATGACTTACGATAATAAGCGTCGCCGGTATAAAAGCGTTCATTTTTTCCTAAGCTACCAGACTTAATCTCTTTGGTCTGCATATCGTTTGCATTCCAGGTGTGCGGTAAATTGACAAGCTGCCATTTCCCTTCAAATAGTTGATTATAATCTAGTGTCGACGTAGAAAAAGGCCCCTTTTTGAAAGTCCAGCTGGTATTAAATGGAACTACGGTTCGTGCTTGTACGTTCAATAGCAGTATTCCAATAAAGATTAAGGTATAAAATATCTTTTTTATCATACGGTTTTAACTTAGGATATTGTATTTATGTCTTCAAATATAGCTAACAAAATGAAAATGACTAATTGGACTACCGAGGGGAGAATAGCTATTTGATCCTATTTTTAATTAAAAGTGATTATAATGTCGCTGTTAATTATTGTTTTTTCTTTATTCGCTTTATTGCGCTCGTTTACTACAACGTTTTCGAGGTTTGCGCAAACGATTGACTATACTTGGACTACTGTAATAAATAATAAATTCTTTACCATTGTACTACAAGAAAAATGTAGACAGAACCAATGTAAACCGTTCATATGCTGGGTTTTCATACTTATTTTACCTTGTGCATTGGCTATCGTGGGTCAATAATAAGCAAACCACGTTCGAAAATGAGTGATAGAGCCAATTCAGGGACAAATGCTTTTACATGAGAAGATGTAATCTGATGAATGGAAGAAGAAGGATTCTGATAAGTGGAAAAAAACTATAAAACGAATGAAACATAGATTAACAGGAACATTTCTTTTGCTATTCTTGCTGATGCAATTTGTGGAAGCACAGGTTGCTATTATCCCACATCCACAGCAGCAGGAGGCGCGGAAGGGCAAACTGATCTTAGGTAGAAATATAGGTATTGTAAGCGACCCTTATTTTGATCCCACGATCGTGTATTTCAAGAAGCTCCTACTTGGGCGTTTCGGCATTTCGGCCTATGCTACGGCCATGGTTGACGAAGCCCAAGTTAGGGTAAGCTGGGATAAAACACTTGAACATGAAGCCTATCGTCTGCAGATAGATCCTACTCAAATTCGAATCTACGCTTCAGATAAATCGGGACTTGTCAATGGAATTTCAAGTTTAGACCAATTGTTGTCCGTTGCAGCCCAGAAAGGGGATCAGCGTGAGTTGGAGGCTGTTGACATCAAGGATAAAGCACAATTTGCCTGGCGTGGTTTTATGTTAGATGAGTCGAGACATTTCTTTGGGAAGGAAAAAGTAAAGTCATTGTTGGACTGGATGGCGTTTTATAAATTGAACAAGTTTCATTGGCATTTGACGGATGAGCCTGCCTGGCGTCTTAGTATACAACGTTATCCCTGGCTGACTCAAATAGGAGGTATAGGCAATTATTTCGATCCCTATGCCGAAGTACAGTATTACACACAAAATGATATCAGTGAGATTATTGCTTATGCGGATGAACGTAATATTGAGGTCATTCCTGAGATTGATATGCCTGGACATGCAACAGCGGCAAATCGTGCGTATCCATTTTTATCTGGCGGCGGTAATGAAAAACACCCTGATTTTACTTTTCACCCAGCAAATAATACGACATATTCATTTTTAACCCATGTGTTGCGCGAGGTAAAAGCACTTTTTCCTTCGACTTACATTCATTTGGGTGGAGATGAGGTTGCTTTCGGTAGCGATGCCTGGAATAATGATCTAAAGGTGCAGGAGTTAAAAAAGGCGGAAGGACTGAAATCGAATAAGGAGGTCGAAGCGTATTTTATTCGACGTATGGCGGATTCCGTTGCCCGTATAAATGGGAAAATTATTGTTTGGGATGAGATGGTAGACGCAAAACTGAACAAGGCACAAACTGTGATGATGTGGTGGCGCCATGATAAACCCGAACAGCTCAACAAAATTTTGGAAAAAGGATATCAGGCTATTCTTACCCCCCGGTTACCTTTATATTTCGATTTTGTGCAGCAGGAAAATCACCGGTATGGGCGGAAATGGGGCAAAGGGTTTAATCCTATTCAAGATGTTTACAATTTTGCAGGCGAACAGCTGGACAGTTTAGGTGGTCGAAGAAAACAGCTATTGGGCATCCAAGCTAATCTATGGACTGAAACCGTCACGAATACCAATCGATTGGATTATCTCGTCTTTCCGAGAATTGCGGCATTGGCGGAAGCGGCCTGGACACCTGGTAAGCAACGTAATTTTGATCAGTTTTCACATGTGTTGAAGCAGCATTTAGCGCTGTATCGCGAGCAGGGGCTCTATTACTTTGATCCATTTCAGGACAGTAATCCCGAGCCGGTCGTTATGAAGAAAGCGCAAAAACAGTATATTGATAATCCCAACTAGATCAGTGATTTGTCTTTAACGGGGAGTGGTGTAATCGGCAATGATGATGTCAGATCTCTTGGAATCAAATAAATACTGTAGATTTTTTAGAAACATTATGCAGATGTGAAAGTTTGTGCTTTTGCATGAATGCGTATGAAAAGAACAAATGAGAACCTTGTAATAAAACAATTAGATAAAATATGATAAGCTATAACAGATTGATGGTGACCTTGCTGTTGGCTGGAGGGCTATTGGCCGGGAAAACTGTTTCTGCCCAATGGACTGGTCCACGCAAAAAGGTGGAGCAAAGAATTGAGGTAAAATATGGGCCTTTAACACCGGCGCATCGAACCGATGAGGCAATGGCACGTTTTCGTAGCTATGGTTTAGGAC
The DNA here is from genome assembly GCF_002341965.1 of Sphingobacterium sp. UBA2480. Lineage (NCBI taxonomy): Bacteria > Pseudomonadati > Bacteroidota > Sphingobacteriia > Sphingobacteriales > Sphingobacteriaceae > Sphingobacterium > Sphingobacterium sp. UBA2480. The sequence goes on from NZ_DDPA01000010.1 coordinate 18,208, forward strand.
AGTTTATCCATTGGGGTCTCTATGCTATTCCAGGAAATGAGTGGGAAGGGGTAAGTGCTCGAAAAGGTGCGGCCGCTTCCGAATGGATTCGTACCTGGAGTGGACCTACGGCACCGAAGGACTGGAAAAACACCTATGATAATTTATATAAGCAATTTAACCCCAAAGGATTTGACGCAAAGCTATGGGCTAAGCAGGCTAAAGAAATGGGCGCAAAATACCTGATTTTTACCACCAAACATCATGATGGATTTGCTTTATGGCCTTCGAAATACACAGATTATACCATTAAGAAAAGCCCATATAAAAAAGATATTGTCAAGCAGGTTGTAGACGCTTACACAGCCGAAGGTATAGATGTATTTTTGTATTTTTCGATCTTGGAATGGAATAATTCAAACTATATGGGAAAGGCGCCGTCTACACCGGAAGAAAAGGCAAAATTCAACAAGTTTTTAGAGTATACCCGTAATCAATTATTGGAGCTTCTTCAAAATTACCCCCAGATAAAAGGTTTTTGGTTTGATGGTACCTGGGATCAGTCCTGGATTCAGTCCTATGACTTTACCTATAAACTGGAAAAGGAACTCCGCGAGAAGCATCCGGGGTTAATCATCGGTAGCCGTTTTCGAAACGATGAATTTGGAAAACGACATTTCGATTCGAATGGCGATATGCTGGGGGATTATGAGCAAGGATGGGAACGCAAAATGCCGAAAGAATTTGAATGGTTGGAAGGACGTGATTGGGATTGCGTCATGACGATACCTCCCAATGGTTGGGGCTACATGAAAGATTGGTCGGGTATTTATACAAAGACATCCGACGATTTGATCGATATGTTGATGAACTGTGTATCAATGAACGGGAATTTCGTATTGAATTTTGGTCCGGACGGAAATGGTCGGATGCATCCGGGAGAGGATAAACTGGCGAAAGAGATCGGTGACTGGATCAAAGTTAATGGTGAAGCTGTTTATGGGGTTAGGCATGCGGGGCTTGCGCCATCTAAATTGGGTTATTTTACAAAAAAAGAGGACAATCTCTATCTTACGGTCTTTAATCGACCCGTCAACAATATTGTCCGTATTGCTGTACCGAAGAATGCAACAACGGTTCCGGTAACGGCAGCATTACTTCAAAATGGTCAAACCTTGGTTTTAAAGCAAGCTGAAATCGGCATAGACCTGGATAAGAATATGTACTATGATATTGTACTTCCAGACGCATTTGTTGCCAATAAGGCTTTTGTTATAAAAATGAAGCTTGGTCATCCAAAAGGACAGCGTGAGCAACTAATGGATGCAAAAATGTAGGCTCAGGACATTATAGGAAATTTCCCTGATTTCATCGGATCGCCAATAGCAATGGTACCGAATAAACGACATTAGGATGGATCTAATAAAAACGGCACTTAAATCGCTATTGGTTAAAGTGCCGTTTTTCTGTTATATCAGTGTTGTTGCTGTAATATTGAGGAGCTCGCTTGGGGTATGGATAATGTATTTTGCCCCGTGTTGTCTCAATTCGTCTTCATCGCGAAAGCCCCAGGTAACACCGATTGCTGTTACCCCGGCATTATTGGCCGTATCCATATCGACCGATGAATCACCGACATACAGGCAATTTTGTTTGTTGACACCTAATGTCTCAAGGCTATCTAGGACGATTGCGGGATCGGGTTTGGCTGGATGACCAGCGCGATGGCCGAGGACAAGGTCAAATGGAATATCGGGGAAGTATTGTTGCATCAGTGGGATGACTGCCTCGTGGTATTTATTGGACGCCACGGAGATGAGGTAACCTAAAGACTTCAATTCTTGAAGCAGCGATACAATTCCCGGGTAAGGCCGTGTATGCGATACAGGTTTTTGTTCATAATAGCTTTTAAAAGCTCCAAGTAAGACTGTAATCGTCTCTGCCGTTCGTGCTTCTTCGGGCAATGCCCTTTCGATGAGTTTCTGTACGCCATTGCCTACAAATTTCTTATAAGCAACGAGTGGATGCGTTGGATATCCATGCTGTTCAAGAATAGCATTGCAGCTGTCCCCCAGGTCTTGTAATGTATCTAGCAGTGTTCCGTCCAGATCAAATATGATAAGTTTCATTTGATAAATCTAGTAAAAATTGCGGTTGAACCATGGTAGAATAGTGAGATTAAATGGAGTTTAATTATTTCCAAATGGAGGTATTTATATTTCCTTTCTGTGTATCATTTAGATCGGGGAAAAAAGTGAATCCAGTTATTTTTTCCAGTTCGCTTACGGTTAACCTATAATTTTCGAACGTGCTTCCTGAAGGTGGAATGACATTGTCAATCTTATAACCAATGGTATAATATTCGTTTCCTTTTTTCATTGCCAAGGCTTTGAAATAGTATTTTGGTTTGGCAATATCTTTTCCATCGTTGTCCTGCGCAAAATCGAGACTGTTTTCAGTGCTGGTCTTAGGTATTGCGCCAGTTACGACATACATCGTGTCACACTGTGCAGTCCAGGTTCTGACTTTCGTTTCGAGGTTTGCCCAAATACCTTGGTTAAGTCTTGAAACCTGTGCTGTCATGTTGGTAAAATAAAATGTTGTTTTATTTTGAGCAATATTGAGATTTCTGTCTGCACTTGGCAATTGGTGCCCTCTGTCGTACCCTGTTGGCTGAAATCCCTTAAATAGATTGGGTTGAAATGCTGTTGATACGGCAGGATCGTAACCCCAGGCATCCGTACGATTGCCCGACCCTAGCACACTGTTGTATAAGGGGTATGCAACCCAATATGCCATTTTTAGCTTTTTGTCATATAGCATCGCATAATTTCTGCTATCGCTTGAGTCGGGCATAAAATGTTGTATAAATACCTCATCACTGCTGAGATTGCTCATTTTGGGTATTTCCAGATAAGCTTGTGATTCACCAATCCCGCCACTTAGTTTTCCATTGTCAATGTTGATATCAAAGCTATATTGGCTTCCGGCTGTTAGATTTTTTAAATCCCGATTTTGGGGTATTGTCCAGGTATAGGTATCGCCATTAGTGGCAATAAACTTAATGGCCTTTCCTGTGATATCTTCGCCAGGAAGTAGCATAAATTCTATACGGGCGGTTTTATTGGTATTTAGTGATACCTTTTTTTGCACATCCTTTTTTTCGGTTGAATTAACAGTCAATTTTCCTGTTGTCAAATCGAATCCTCCTTGGATGCTTATAGCTGGCATTTTTACGATAATCTGATTGGCTTCCAATGCGGCTGTATTGGTTATGGATAGCTTAATGTTGACTTTGCTCAGTTGTCGTACAAAAATAAGTGGTACTGTATTATTGTTTTTACCGATGTTTTTGGCATTGTTTGCATACATCAGGTCTAAGGCTGCCGGGTTGGACTGGTCACTTATATTGATGGGATATTGAAAGTCTGCCAGTGATTTGTAAGGATAATAGGCGATAAAGTCCACGTTCTCATTCGGTAGGAAAACCGGGCTGTTACTTTGAAAAACCGAACCGTTAAAAGTGAAGGGGTAATTTTTGACCTGGTCGATAAGCGAAATTGCTGCCAAAGGTTGGTCGGCTTTGTACATATATACACCGATTTGATCACTTTTATTCCAGGAACTCTCTGTCGTTTGTGTGTTGATTTGACCGACAATAGTAGGGGTAAATTGCACCGCTGCTCGGTCAATTCTAGTTTCCGTTTTCTGACAGGAGTTAAAAGTAAGCAGTGCAATTATAATGTAGGCTATCCGGAATATATTTTGACCCGGTATCGCTTTGGTCGTGTTCGTCATATGAATAGCTAGTGTATATTGATAAAGTGATGGCAAAAATAGTTAAGTTCACTAGAAGTTACAGCGATCTTTTTAGTAATCCTGGTTATAAGGTTTGTATTGGATTGATCTTTAGATAGATATTTTAGGCACTATTTCGGTTTTATAGTATCTCACTTGTAGTATATTTAAAGATCTCAAACAGTTGTTAAGACAATAATATAGGTAATTGATAAAATATTTAACAGTATGTGTTCCATACTTGTTTAAAAATCATTTGTTTTAGGTTGCTGTTGTGCTATTATGTGTAGTACTAGGGTAACGCTTTTAATTCCTTTTGGAAAAAATTAATACGAAGGTGTTGATTTTCTTCATTTTTCCCTGAAATCAGGTAGTAAAATATATTCTCGTTTCTAATAAATTTGTCAATAGGAAAAAAATAGCACAATGTTTGCTGTTCATGTCAAAACATATATTGATTTGACAAATTATTAATCGTTACGAGGTTGTAATGGAAGAAGTATTTAAAGTAAAAGGAAAATTGAATAGATTTTATGTGATTATCTGTGCTGTTGTCATGGTATTGACGGCATCGAGCTGCTTTGATTTTGTTGAGCAGATCGACTTAAAATCAGACGGTTCCGGACATATTGCCGCCACATTAAATTTGAGTAAAAGTAAAACCAAGGTATCTTCTTTAATGAAAATGAAAAGTATTAAAGGCATCCGTATACCTTCTCAAGCGGACATGGAGAAAGAGATTCGATCTGCTGTTCAATTACTAAAACAAACTAAAGGAATTTCTAATGTACAGTACAGCACAGATTTTACCAATTATATCGTTAATATCTCCTGTGATTTCAGCCAGATAGAATCCTTGAATGCCTTTTCGGATATATTGGCAAATCGGTTTAAAACGAAGATATCGAATTCAAACCGCTATTATTATAACGCACAAAGTCATGTATTTGAACGCAAATTTGTGGCTTCTGCTGACTGGAAAGCAAAATTTAATCAACTGGGAAGCGATAATACAACTCAGTTTGCGGACGCATTCTATACGCAGATTGTACGTTTTGAAAAACCGGTTGTATCTCAGACAAACAGTCTTGCAAAGGTTGCCGGAAATAAGAAAGGGGTTTTGCTAAAACTACCATTTATGGATTTGGTCTATGGTAAATCGAGCTTGGCAAATAAAATCACATTAACAAAATAACCTATAACATTGGTGAAACCGGGACTTCATTTAGTTGCTGAAAGCGCTTCTATAGAGCAGGTTCGGTGTAGCTGAAAAATTATTTATACGATGAAATCAAAATTTATACTGCTAGGATTAGCCTGTTTGTCTTTTGGGACAACTGTAAAGGCGCAGGACTTGATCAAACAAATCCCCGAGGATGCAGAAATGATTGCAGCTTTCCATATGAAAGACATTGTGCAGAAAGCAAATGCCAATAAACTGAACGAGTTACTCCAAAAGACTGGTTTTTTTGAGAAATCGGGAATTTCAGCGAACAATGATATTAAAAATTTGGGGGTAGACCTGTCCCAGACAGCCTATTTTTATACCAGGAAAACCGATAGTATCAGTTTTACGGAATTTATATTTTCCCTGAATAACAAGGGGCAATTTGAGAAACTGCTTCATGAGGCGGGTGAACCCAAGGCATTTGCAAATGGCTATACGAGCATAGGCCTCAAGGCGGGGAGTATGTTGGTATACAACGATCGGATCGCTCGATTTGTTTCGGCGACGACAAATACCACCTTTTTGGACAATGATTCAATTGCTAGTCGTTATGGAATCAAAAAGGTAGACTACGTCGCGCGTCCAGCTGATGACGAAGATGCTTGGGCAGATACGACTGTAGCCGCAATGGACTCTGCTGCCGTAGTCTGGGATGCAGATGAAAGATTGGCGCCGCCGGTTGCTGTTGCTGTGGAACCAGATACTGTCGTATTAGGTGCGACGGAAGTATTACCTCCAGTTGTTGATATTGCTGCGGCTGCGGATGCAGCGGCTGACGCGGCAGAAATGCATGATCCAAGTTACTACGATTCGCTTTATACGGCCTATGAAGATCAAAATCGGAAAAACGATTCGATTCGTAACGGCTTACGTGATAAATGGTTATTGAACGAGGTTACCCGTTTGGTTTCAGGGAGTCATAAGTCTTTGTCAATTGCAGATCAGCAGAAGGTTTTAAAGAATCTCGGGCTTATCCGATTGTATGTTCCTCATGTAGAGGATCTGTACCGTGGTCTTATGCCTTATACCACCTCTCTTCCTTATTATTATATGGGAATCAAACTGGATAAGTTCAAGACGGGTTATCAAGACGGGGTATTGGATTTAGTGCAAGAGGGCAATGTGCTGAAATTAAAGGGATCTGTAGGTTTAGATAAGGACCTTGCTGAGATGACCAAAAGAATGTATGCGCGAAAGCCTAATTCGAAGTTCAGTAAATATTTAACGGATAAAACACTAGGGTTTTTTAATGTGAATATTAATTCGGAGGCTTATCTGAGGGAGATGCCTGCTTATATGGCAAAATATTATAGCGGTCTATTGGGACCTCAACAGGACGTTTTGGAATGGGGATTGATGGCTCTCGAAATAGCGCTAGATGAAAAGGCCATTGCCGAGGTGATGCCAGGAGACCACTTGGTCGTCGTAAATGGTCTTCGGAAGTTCAAAAAAGATTATATCGATTACACCTATGACGATGATTATAATGCAACCGAAGTGAAAAAGACGAAGGAAGAAACACTTCCGGTGTTTATTTGGATGTTCACATCGAAAGATCAACGTCTGATAAAAAAAGGTTTAGAAATGGCAGTTTCAAAGCAAGTTGGACAGGTGCATGATGGTATTTATGCGTTTTCAAAACAGAAAGCCAAAGATTTTCCAATGTATGTTCTTTTGAAAGAAGATCTGGTCATGGTCAGTAATGATTCCTTGTCATTAAATGATATCCGTCAGAATAAGATGAATGCTCCCGTAAATAAAGATTTTGCAAAACTAATGAAGCAAAATAAGATGTCTGCAGCCATTGATCTGCAAAAGCTACCGGCTATGTTAAAGGAAATGGGCGTAACACCGGGAAGACAATGGGAAGCAACGGTGGCGCAGCTCAATCAATATGGTAGTACTGCAGTTACTTCCAAGGGTGTAGTGGGCAACCGTGCTGAGGTTGAAATGTCGACACGACTGCCGCAGACGAGCGACGGTGCGATCAGCTACTTACTGGATCAAATTATGGCGGAATTAAATAAAAAGTAACTAAAGAGGATTCAAAAACAATTTTGTTGCACTATTGTTTTGGTTTCTTTTGTAATATTATGGTTATATTTTTATAATGTTAAAATAATATTAAGGTCGTTTAACTTGTTTATGGTACTTTTGACATTTAATTCACTGCATAAATAGACAAATTAAACGATTTATACATCACAATATGGGGATATTTTCAAAACTGTTTGGAAACAAAACTCAGGATTCAAAAGTAAAGGTTGTCGGTAAACTGGCTTTCTTGGAAGTGGATATGCATAACCATATCCTTCCTGGAATTGATGATGGGAGTCAATCTATCGAACAATCATTGACATTGTTGAAAGGACTTGGACGAATGGGCTTCGAGAAATTTATCTGTACACCGCATATTATGGATGGCGTGCATCCAAATTCGATTCGTACGATTGAAGCTGCTAAGGACAAGCTATTAACTGGTCTAAAAGGTCTTCCAAATATACCCGAAATTCATGCCGCTGCCGAGCATATGATTGATGACGGCATTGTGAATCTCATCGGATCAAATGAACTCTGTGTTATGCCCGGTGGTTATGTGCTTATTGAGATGTCCTATTTACAAGAATCCAAAGCGCTATTTCAAACGATATTGGATATTCAAAACCTTGGTTATCAACCTATCTTGGCGCACCCAGAACGTTATAATTACTATCATTACAACTTTAACATGTATAAGCAGATCAAGGATGCGGGTTGTATGTTGCAGCTGAACTTGTTGTCGATCAGTCGGTATTATGGTGTTGAGGTAAAGTCTGCAGCTTTGACAATGATTAAGTCTGGGATGTATGATTTTGTAGGAACAGACGTGCACCACGAGCGGCATTTAGCTGCGCTGGAGGATGTGGTGGCTAAATATCCTGTGCGTGATTTACTCAAAACATGCACTATATTGAATCCGACATTGCTGGACCATTTGGGAAATAATAAGAATGTAATTGCTACAGGCTAGCATTAAAATATATTAATTAGAGAAAGAGATACCCTTTGAGGTATCTCTTTTTTTGTGACAATTTTATTCTCCTAGCAGATACCGCCTGCTTTTAGTCCAGTCAGTCTCCTTTACAGTAAGGACATATCTAAAATTGTACAAGAGATTTAGGTGTTCTTGGCTGTTTGTGGTTGCTATAACTCATGTAGATTATTTTCGTCCGCGTTTGTGTTTTGCCCGTATGGATATTTCGAAAATTTGGCTACTTTTGGTTTTAGCATTTTTCATATGAGAGGAAACAGAATTTTTATTCAAGACTGGATAGCACACCATACTTATCAAAAAACAAACGAAATAGATAGTTATTACTTACGCGTTGCAAATGAAATCAATGATAGTTTATCGACACTATGGTTTGAGGAGCAAGAGACAAATGATCTCATCCATACCGATGCTTTAAAGACATTGAGTATCTATCTAACGTGTTACTTAGAAGATGTTATTGCGAAAACAGGCATTTTTGCTGCTTTTAGAACGATCCATACAGAACTATACAATCAACTTTTGCCTTTTTATAATGATAATGACCTGACGGATTATTATGCTGAGGATATTAATAGTGAAGATATTGCTGTATTGACCTGGTTGTTTTTCAGTGAACGCAATCCACATTTATTTATTGATCCCCGTGGTCGTTTGATCCAATTGGTTACAGATTTGGCCTATTCGATCTTGGAAGAACATTATGAAGTTGCTCCTGAAAATGAAAAGTTAAAACTAGAATATGTTTTGGACGAAGGAGCGAACTATTTTGAAGTCCGTAATTTTATTGAGAAGCTTGTCGCTACAAATTACCTGACAGCGGGTGAATATAACACCAATCTTAATCATTTGATGCAAGTTGCAGAAATAGGGCGATATCAGCACGATCAAAATCAGTTGCAACAGATGATCTATCGGGTTCGAGACAACCATTTCAATAATTATAGACTACATGTGTTTGCGTTGAAGGCATCTGAGTTTGTAGCTGAGGTGGTTGGCAAAGAACATGCGCTATATGATATTGTCAAGACATTAGGTAATCGCATTAATAGCTTTTTCGAATTCGTTAAAACGGATGAGCTTTATGTACATGTAAAACATATCGGAACAAAAACTGCATTTAAAATCTTTAAGGACTCTATACAGCAATTTGTTGAACCAACAGAACCCCTATCTTTCTATATGGAAATTGTGCCTTGGAAAGATGCCTGGAACCTGTCGGGAATTATGACTGTTGTGAATGCCGATGAAGTGAATTTTGATTTACCTGAGCAATATGAGATGACCTATCGCATTGAAGCCTTAAATGGTAAGGATAAGAGCTTGAAGAAAACGGAAAAGCAGCTGAAAGATATGGGTAAATTGTTCCAGTCGGAGCATAAGGCTGCAGTGGCGTTTATGGAAGGAAAGGAAGTGAAGGAATTTGCAACGGATTTCTTTAAGAAATATCAGCAAAAATACCCGAGTAAAGAAGAGTCTCCACTTCCAGAATCAAATTTGGACCTTACGGAAGATGCTAAAGTCACCGTGTTCTTTAATCCGAAAACGGGTTTAGAAGTTTTTGGCGGTATAGCGGAATTTTTCCCATTAAAGAATAACGACTTCGCGGAGAAAGATGGTGAAATTGAGGTGCCTTATGCACGCTACTTTTTGAATCTTTTGGTCGAAGATTTTTTCCCAAGTGAGTTGCCGAAGTACTATGTTAATCTATTCAAGGCGGAAGTGGACAAACAGTTCTTCTTTCCGGTGAACGACGAGGTCCTTGATTTCTTTCTCCGTTTCTATAAACGAGGAACTTACTTCTTGGGACCATTTCCATTATTAAAATAACTCGTGTATCGACTGTAGAAATACAGGAATACATAAAAGTTCCATTGCCTACCTGCAATGGAACTTTTTTATGCATCTAAGTCAGGCTATCCTTTGCTGTATAAGATGGTGTGGTCCTTTAGACAGTATTTTGTTGATCGAATATCCCATGAAATTGGTGTTAATTTAATATAAATTGATTATAATTAAATTGTTATCACTTGTGAATCTGGGTCTACATGTCGCATATCCCACGCATTTATGGGCATATTTTAAAAAATTCTCACTAAACTTGTAGGATCAATTATATGTGATGAAGAATGCCTATTGAAAATAATAATGCCTTGGATTTTAAAACTTTCTTTTTGTTGTATAAGGACAAAGTGTATAAATATGCTTATTTACATCTGAAAGAAGAACCAGCTGCCGCAGATTTAGTCCAGGAAACATTCTCTCGAATTTGGAAAAAATGGGCAGAATTAGATGGGAATAAAAATCCGCAGTCTTACCTCTATACGATTGCCCGAAATCTTGTTTTCGACGAATTGCGAAAACAAAAGGTCAGATTCCAATTTCAGGCTACAGACATCGATCAGACCAAATTGGTAGACAATTCGAATGAGGAAGCTATTCGGTTTAAAGATTTGGAGCGCGTTTATCGTGAGGCCATTTCAAAACTCCCGAAAGCGCGACTCGAGATTTTTCTTTTGAGTAAAGAAGAGTTTTTGGATAATCAGGAAATTGCAGATAGGCTTGGGATTTCCGTTAATACCGTCCGTGATCAATTGGTTAAAGGCAACAAGTTTGTTCGGCAATATATTATTGATCATTTTGAGATTTCAATAGCCCTATTGATTTTTTTAAATATTTTTTAGAGCCGCATCGTCTTCTGGTCATCGAGGTACGTATATGTATTTAAAGATGGGCATAGATGATGAATTCCAAAATAGCTGCTTTATATAGAAAATTCCTTAAGGGAGAACTTAGTCCCGAGGAAAACGCCATATTTCTTGATTTACTGACTTCTTGTGACAGGGATGAACTTCCAGATGTGGAGGAGGTTGTTGCGCTAGACGATCGTGATTGTGAACTGAACAAAACAACTTCTGAAGATATCTTCTTTACGATTACAGGTACGCCATTGACGACGCGTGTAGTACCTATTTGGAAAAGACGTTGGTCTGTCATTTCCACCGCTGCCTGTTTACTGTTGATCGTTCTTGCTTTCTTATTTCAATTTAAGTTTGGGGAGCAGCATAAGAACGCAGCCTACGCAACTGTCCATTATTCTAATCCGACAAAATTTGTGAAGAGGCTGGTACTGCCAGATGGTACACATGTTTCTCTGCGACAGGGAGCACAGATTGAATTGTTGTCAGATTTTGATACAGACAGTTTACGTCGGATCAAACTTTCAGGCGAAGCCTTTTTTGAAGTCGCCAAAAATCCTGAGCAACCTTTTGTGATAGCCAGTTCGGGCGACTTTGATGTTCGTGTGCTGGGCACAGCCTTTAACTTAAACTGTTCGCAGGGGCACAGTCGTTTGGTATTAAATCATGGCCGCGTATGTGTATCTCGCGGGAAGGAATATTCCATTGTGAAACCTGGGCAGCAAGTTGCCTATGATGAGCGACAAAAGCAATTTGATGTATCCAAAGCAGATACGACCAGTGCAACAAATTGGAAGAGTGATCTTTTATCGTTTAATCAAGTTCCTCTTACCCAGATCGTCGCCGATCTCAATAACCTTTATCCGGATAGTAACCTCGAATTGATAGACTCTTTCCGGACGGAAAGTTATACAGGTTATCTACCAGCAAGTGATCTAGAAAAATCACTTACGATGCTTAATACCGCATTTAATCAAATAATTATCCATAAAAAGTAATTTATGAAAAGAACCAATTACTATTTAAAACTTATGGGGAGTGCTTTGCTCTTTCAGTCGCTTGCACTTCATACCATGGCATCACAATTTTCGACCAGTGAAGGAATTGGGAAAATCCTCACACGAATGGAACAAAAATTTAATGTCAAATTTGGCTATGACGCTTCGATATCAAATCAAAAAGTCAATGACTTAGCTGATTTGAGTACATTGAAAAAGGAGCAGATTGTTCAATTTATTCAGACCATTTCGGACGGAAATCTGGAGGTCAAGAAAATTGATGAGAAGCTGTATGTGGTCTCGAAGAGAACCAATAATGACGTTAGAAGTAAGAATGATAAGCCGATTTCCGCTGTTTCCAACGAGATTAGGGGTAAGGTTGTCGATCAGGAAACAGGTCAGCCTATCGCTGGTGTCACAGTACGTGTGAAAGGGACTGCTGTTGCTGTTACTACGGATGGCAATGGTGTTTTCAAATTGCCAAATACCGCTGACGATGCGATCCTTCAGATTTCCTATATTGGTTATCAGACAAGTGAAGTTTCTGCTTCAAATGCTGATGTCATTAAGTTAGGCAAATCGTCCGAAGAGCTTGGTGAAGTTGTTGTAACGGCACTGGGTATAAAGAGAGAACAAAAAGCACTGGGATATGCAACGCAAAGCATTAAAGGTGATGACCTGACACGTGTAAAGGGGGTTGATGTAGGAACTACATTGACCGGACGTATTTCGGGTGTCCGTGTTTTGAACAGTACGGAGTTTAACAGTACACCTCAAATCCAAGTAAGGGGACTAACACCTATTTTGGTGATCGATGGGGTTGCCTATGAAAATCTTACCCTACGTGATGTGCCAGTAGATAATATCGAAGATATGAACGTGCTGAAAGGAGCAACCGCAACGGCATTGTACGGTAGTATGGGGGCTGGTGGGGCCATTATGATTACGACAAAAAAGGGACTTGCGGAAAAAGGAACGGAGATCTCAGTCAATAGCAATAACATGTTTTTTTCGGGTTATCTAGCTTTGCCCGAAGTACAACATGGGTACTCGTCAGGTGAAGGGGGAAAGTTTAATAATGATGACTATGTGTGGGGGGATAAGCTGGATATTGGGCGTTCAGCCAAGCAATGGAATCCACTGACAAAACAACTGGAAGAGATGGAATTGCTTTCCCGTGGCAAGGACAATTTTAAGAATTTTCTTGAGCCGGGATTTATATCCAATAACTCCGTTAGTTTTACCAACCAGGGTGAACATGGAAGTATTAGAACATCGATAAATCATATCTATAACAAAGGGCAGTATCCAAACCAAAAGCTGAATATGACAAACATGTCTGTCGCTGGGCAGACTAAGATTAGTGAAAAAGTTGATATAGAAACACGCCTTGCCTATAATCGTCGTTCAGCAACAAGTAATTTTGGCGCAGGATATAATGATCAGGGATATATTTACAATATTCTCGTGTGGACCGGGCCTGAGTATAATTTACAGGATTATAAAGATTATTGGTTGATTAAAGATCAATCGCAGAATTGGATGTATAAGGCATGGTATGATAATCCCTATTTAACGGCTTATGAGAAGGTTACCCCTGAGCTGGTCAATAAGATGAATGCTGCCTTGACCTTGAATTATAAGGTTTCTGATTGGGGGAAACTTATGGTACGTACAGGGTATGATTATTATGGACAAAGACGGGAGCAACGTAATCCCATGGGCATTTATGGTACGAGGGGCGGATATTCAGGCTTTGACAGTAAAGGAAAGTATTGGATGCAAAATCAGGATGGTTTTAGTACAACCAATGACGTAATCTTTACAGCGAAAAAGAAAGTTGGTGATTTTGGCTTCGACGGATTATTGGGCGGCGCTCTTTTTTATAAACGTGACAATGCGGTTACAGCAACGACAGTAAATGGCTTGTCGATACCAGGATTTTACTCGCTTCGAAACTCAATTGACCCAGTGTCGACTATTGAAAGTAAAACAAAAGAAATGGTCAACAGTACCTATGGACGACTTTCTATCTCCTGGCGTAATGCTGTTTTTGTAGAAGCGACCGGTCGTAACGATTGGTCTTCGGCTTTATCCAAAGAACAACGTTCTTATTTTTATCCTTCTGTTTCAAGTAGTGTTGTCGTAAGTGATTTAATAGCGAATAAACCTACTTGGTTGGATATGTTCAAGGTCCGTGGGTCTTGGGCAGTAACTAAGACGGTTCCAGTTCCATATGAAATAAATCAGGCCTTTTCAATTAGCAACAATGTTTGGGATGGATTGCCAACGGCTTCTTATCCGAATTCAATCAAGGACTACTCCATATCACCTACGCAGCGTGATTTGACGGAGTTTGGTTTTGATTTTGGGCTATGGAAAAATCGATTCTATGGTAATTATACCCGTTATTATCGTCTGTTACATAATGTAACAACTTATGCGACCATTTCGGGCTCATCAGGCTTTACGTCGCGGTTAATCAATACACAAGAAGAGAAAATGACGAAAGGTCATGAAATCACTTTGGGTACTGCTGCAATCAAAAAAGAAAACTTTCAATGGGATATTATTTTAAATATGTCTCAAAATCTGGAATTCTATCACAAGCTTGATCCTGTATATTCTGCCGACGCATTATATGTTAAAAAAGGAGCTAGAACAGACTATATTACCGTAAAGGATTGGGAGCTCTCTCCTGATGGGCAAATCGTTAACAATGCCTCCGGTATGCCGATATCTGCAAAATATGCTGCTCAGTTGTACGGTTATACTGCACCGAAATGGTTCGGTGGTTTGACAAATCAATTTCGTTATAAAGACTTCTCGCTTTCTTTGAGTGTTGACGGGCGAATAAAAGGAATGTCTTATTCAGGTATGAACGCCCGTTTATGGCAGACAGGGGCTCACCCGGATTCGGATAATCCTTATCGCTATGAAGAGGTTGTTAATGGAAACAAAACTTTTGTTGCTCCTGGTGTTAAGATCGTTTCTGGGGGAGTTACCTATGACAAATATGGTCAGATTGCTGAAGACACGCGTGTGTTTGCGCCAAATGACAAAGTGGTCTCTTATGAAACCTATTGGAAATCGGCGTATTCAGGTAGACGAAATTATTGGGATGAGACATTTATCAAACTGCGGGAGCTATCGCTCAATTACCGCGTCCCTGAGAAATTAGCCTCTAAATTCAAAGCGAAACGTGCCAGTGTCGGTGTTACTGGACAGAATTTGCTTCTTTGGACAAAGGAATATCGTTTTTCCGATCCCGATGTAGGTTCAGAAGATTTGAACTCACCATCGATGCGTTACATAGGTTTTAATTTAAATGTAACTTTCTAAAAACCAGTAAAATTAAGATGAAAATGAAAAAATTGTGTATATATATCGCCATGGGGAGTTTAATCTCATTGGCGAGTTGTTCAAAATTTGATGAGATAAACACGAATCCTGAAACTCCTGTGCAAGTGAATTCTTCCATGCTAGCGACGCGTATTATTCTGAATTTGGCAAATCAGCCGACACAAAAATCATTTATGCAGCCCTATTTGTTAACGAAGGAGATTGCATGGACGGAATTGGTTGAGGGGTATCAATATAATGGATTCGGTGAAGGGGGTATATCAATGAACGCAATCAATGATGCTCACTTCATGGGACAGTATGCTGCAACAGATGTGTTGGCAAATTCCTACAATGGGTTAATGTATTTTGCCAGAGCTGTGAAATTTTATGAGGCGACAATGAGTGTAGGCGATGTGCCTTACAAAGAAGCTTTAAAAGGGGAATCAGACAAAACATATTTTCCAAAATATGATACTCAAAAAGAGGTCTTTTTGGGCATACTTAACGAGCTAGAGAAAGCAGACCAGCTCTTTGCAAGCGGAGCAAAATTTGCGGGCGATCCCTTGTACGGCGGAGACATAACAAAATGGAGAAAGCTCGTCAACAGTTTTGCGTTAAATGTACTGATTCAACTGAGCAAGAAGGAAGCTGATGCAGACTTGAATTTAAAAGGACGGTTTCAATCGATTTTAACGAACAAGCCTATATTCACTGCGAATGCCGATAATTTTCAGTTGGTACGTTCGGATAAAAGTGGCCAAACCTATCCTTTTTATAAAATCAGTAATAGTTTCGTTATTTATCCCGTTGTGTCTACGGAGATTATAGACCGTTTGAAGCAATATCAAGATAGAAGGCTATTTTTCTATGCAAACCCATCAGCTTTGCAAATTGCCAATGGCAAACAAGTAAGTGATTTTAGTGCGTATGTTGGTATTGATCCATCCTTGGCGTTTGGCGATATTGCGGACTTGAAAAAGAAAAACGATTATTCTAAATTAAATGACCGCTATACCGAGCTTGTAAGTGGCGAACCAACACAACAATATAGCTATGCGCATCTATGTTTTGTGGTTGCTGAAGCAGCTGCAAGAGGATGGGTTACAGAGTCTTCAGTCAATTGGTATAAAAAAGGCATTGAAGCAGCGATGAAATTCATTGCGGACAATACCCCAAATACGAGCCAGTACACACATAATATGCCATTGGATGGGACCTATATCGCCAGTGCTATTGCTTCCTATGGAGATCAATTCCCTACAACTAAAGAAGGACAGATTGAGGCAATTATGACGCAAAAGTATTTAGCTAGCTTCTTGCAAGGACGAATAAATCCTTACTATGATTATCGTCGTACAGGTTATCCAAAATGGAAAATCAACCCAGCATCCAGTTTAAATGCCGATGATCCAACTAAAATACCTGTTCGTTGGCGTTATCCAGCCAGTGAGTATAACTATAACGGACAAAATCTGGATGAAGCGCTTGCACGTCAATATGGTGGGAAAGATGAAATCAACCAATTGATGTGGCTTTTGAAATAAGCCGTTCGAAAAAACAATCCCCGCAAATGAAATCAATCGTTTGCGGGGATTTTTGTTAAAAACGTTACATTAAAAACGACAGCGAATGAATATATTCGCTGAGGACCATTGAATTTAGTAGAGAGACAACAAATTTATTTATGGATAGCAGAAGAGATTTTATCAAGAAGGCTTCGTTGTTAGCGGGTGTTTTTGGTTTACAAAATGCCATGCCTGATGCGATACAGCGTGCATTAGCGATTGAACCTATAACAGGAAGTACCTTTTTAGATGCCGAACATATTGTCTTATTAATGCAAGAGAATCGTTCTTTTGATCATAGTTTTGGAACCCTTCGCGGGGTTAGGGGATTTAATGATCCACGGGCGATTAAATTGCCTAGCAATAATCCCGTATGGTTGCAGTCGTCGGCTGCAGGTAAGACCTATTCGCCGTTTCGACTGGATATCAAAAACTCCAATGCTGCGTGGACCGGAAATTTACCACATTCCTGGGAAAACCAGATGGCAGCCCGTAATGAGGGAAAACACGATAATTGGATCGAAGCAAAACGGCCAGGAGGAAAGGTTCTGAAAGAGATTCCGCTAACAATGGGTTATTATACACGTGAAGATATACCTTTTTATTATGCATTGGCTGATGCCTTTACGATCTGCGATCAGCACTTCTGTTCGTCTATCACAGGTACAACAACCAATAGGCATTTCTTCTGGACTGGAACCTGTGTGCCACATAAAGGGGCGAAGCCATTGGTGCGGAATTCCGATATCTATTTTAACCGTTGGGCACATTGGAAGACTTTTCCTGAACGCCTGGAAGAAGCGGGGATCTCCTGGAAAGTCTACCAAAATGAGGTCAGCATAGAAAGTGGCTTAGACGGCGAGGATTTGCTGGGTAATTTTACAGACAATAATTTAGAATGGTTTGCGCAATATCATATTGAATTCAAGAAAAGCCATCTTGGTTTTATGCGGAAACGTGTCGCGGAATTACCAGCGGAGATTCAAGAACTTGAGAAAGCATTAGCTAATAATAGCTCCGAGAGTGTCCAGAAAACACAGAATAAACTCAAGCAGAAGCAGGAACAGCTGAATAGCTACCAAAAACATTTGGCACGCCTTACGGAGCATGCTTTTCAGCAGCTTCCCGAAGAGCAGCGTGCTTTGCATGAACGTGCATTTCAAACGAATGAGGGGGACCCCTTCTATCGGGAGACAAGCGTTGTGACACATGAGGGTGAAAAAATTACCGTTCCTAAAGGCGATGTACTCCACCAATTTAGACATGATGTGAAGTCAGGGAAACTGCCAGCAGTGTCGTGGCTTGTAGCACCACAAAGCTTTTCAGATCATCCGAGTGCACCTATGTATGGCGCTTGGTATGTATCGGAGCTATTGAATATTTTGACAGAAAATCCGGAAATCTGGAAGAAGACCATTTTTATTCTGAACTATGATGAGAATGATGGTTACTTTGATCATATTCCTCCTTTTGTAGCACCTAACCCCGCAGACAGCCGTTCTGGAAAAACTTCTCCGGAATTAGATTATAGTGGTGAATATGTGAGTTTAGCACAGGAGCTTGCCGATGGTGAAGAAAAAGATAATGCAACGGAAGGCCCAGTGGGGCTTGGTTACCGCGTCCCTTTGATTGTGGCTTCGCCTTGGTCAAAAGGCGGTTGGGTCAATTCGGAGATCTGCGATATCACGTCGACGATTCAATTTATGGAGCATTTTTTCGAGAAAAAGTTGGGTAAGCAGGTAAAAGAGGAAAATATAAGCTCTTGGCGTCGAGCTATTACAGGTGACTTGACATCGATATTTCGGAAAGCTGAGGGATCGAATGCTGTTGATTTGCCTTTCCTTGATCGGAATCAGCAGATCTATGCGATTGATCAGGCGAAATCGAAACCACTACCCAATAATTTTCACGTTTGGTCGAAAGAGGATGCCGCAGCATTACGGTCTAAGGGGCATTCCACTTTACTGGCGAGACAGGAGAAAGGTCAAAAAAATTCTAGCGCGTTAGCCTATGAGCTCTATGCTAAAGAGTCATTTGCTAAAGAAGACAACCGAATTCATTTAACATTAGAAGCGGGCAATAAGGTGTTTGGTGATAAATCGCTCAGTAGCCCTTTTAATGTCTATAGTGGACCAAGTTATAAAGAAGGGGTTAAATTTTGGCCTTTTGCAGTTGTTGCTGGTCAGAATCTGAGCTTTGACTGGAATCTGGCTGACTTTAAAGATGGGCATTACGATCTAACCGTATATGGCCCAAATGGGTTTATGCGGGGATTTAAAGGACATGAGGAACCATTGACTGTTCGTGCAACTTATGAAATCGGGAGGAAAGGGCACTTAACGGGTAATCTTGTTTTGGAGATTCAAAATCATGGTAAAAAATCATTCCGTCTACATGCGGAGGATAATGCTTATAGTACATGGAAGAAATCCATTGTACTTGCTGCCGGGAAATCTACCAAGTGGATTGTGGAATCTCATAAAATCCATGGGTGGTATGATATAACAGTACATGCTGAGAATACCAAATTTGTACGCCAGTTTGCAGGACGTGTGGAAACGGGCAATCATTCGAAAACTGATCCACAATTGGGATGAACGTAATTCGTTAATTATTTAATAACGTTAGATGATAGATGTGCTGTCTTTATAATGGAAGATCCCAGTTTTATTTCAACTGGGATCTTTTTGCATAGGTAGGTTGTAATTCGGTTTTTATTTTTTACTCCATTCTTCAAGCAAAGCTTTCAATTTAGGGTCGCTTGGCCTTGGACTATCTGCAGAGATTAAGTTTCCAGATTTGTCGATGAGGATATAACGTGGAATGGTATTGACTTTGTAAGCGTCGGATAAAGTATTTCCTGATCCGGCATGTAGTTGGATACCTTTTAAGTTTTTTTCCTTGACGTAGGCTTCCCATTTTGGTTTGTCTTGGTCTACGGATACGCCTACAAAAGCGACCTGTTTTCCTATGAATTCTTCGTTCAATTTTTCCCAGTGAGGTTCTTCTGCACGGCATGGACCACACCAGGTTGCCCACATATCGATTAAAACAACTTTACCTTTTAAGTCCGCAAGGCTAATTTTTTGACCGCTGATATTCGGATAGCTAAACTGAAATGCAGGTACACCAGTTTTTGTTTCAACAAGCTTAGCTTCAACAATCTTTGCACGTTCAATCTGCTCAGGTAAAGTAAAGTATTTTCTATAGGTATTATTCATTTCCTGAAAGTCGCTGTAAGAGCGTGCTCCTTCCAGACGTTGTAGCACATATTGTCCTTTAAGCACATCTGGACCTATCGCGGCAACCTGTTGATCAAATGTCGGTTTCGTTGCCAAGTCTAACTTCCTGTACAGCATATTACTCATAAAGCGATCGCCATAAGGAAATTTAAGTAGCTCAGTTGTGAGAAAGCGATCGGCATTGAATTGTGTATAATAATCGCTCATTTCTTCTTTGCTTGGGTGCGCTGTACGAGGCATGTATAAATAAGAGATCGAATAATAGGCAAAATCGTAATCTACGATTTCGGGAAAAAACTTGTCGAAGTTAGCGTTTCCAGTGTTAATGGATTTTTTTATTCCAGTGAGTTTTTCTTTAAACTGTTCTACTTCAGGAAAGAAATCGACGTAAGTACTCATTCCACCTGGCGTTGTTCCCTTATCGCGGAAACTTTTTGATTGTTTATCCCATGTATAAAGCGCTTCGTTTTCGGGGCTGTTTTTGCCCGTAAGTTCATAATCGCTTGAGGTCAATTTTAGGTTTAGGTCCTCATTTCCTTTGAAATAGAAGCGAAATAATCCTTGTTGATTTTGTGCGGTTCCGCTACCGATCGAATATAGACCCTCGTACTCGGGTGTGAAACGGAATCCAAATCGGCCAGCAGCATCCGGAATAGCTGTTGCGATTTCTTTTAGCCGTCCATTAAGTACTTTGAATAGGCCTACGCGTTTTACTTTAATAGGATCTGTGGTACCGGTGACATTGCTTGGTTGTTGCGCCAGTGCTGCAAAAGTTGAAATAAATGTGGTCAATAATAAAATGGTTTTTCTGATCATGATTGTGTGGGTTTAACTGATATTAAATGGAATAATTTTCTTGATATCTCTCGCTTGAAATAAGTCTGGATTCTTTTTGTCTATGGCAGCTTTCAAGGCAAGTATTTCTTTTTTTAGTGTGGAATGACTGGAGTCAGACAGATCAGCGTTTAAAAGTGTTTGCACAGATTTTGTCGCGTTTTTAAAGTCTTTTAGATAGTAATAAAGTAAGGTCAAGCGGTAGTTATCGATGGCATCTAGTTGCTGCATACTTTGCTGTTGCTGGTATTCGGATAATATTTTATTTAGTATTTTAGGCTCCTTTGCTTGGTCTATGATGACTTGTCCCAATGCGTTGCTTCTAAGATCCCAAGTCGTATAAAGATTGAATTGCGTGATCAATTTCAAATAGGTACTGGCATCTTTGGAGCTTGTGTAATAATTGGAGATAAACGCGGGTAAGAAGGTATCCCATAATTTGTCATTAAAAGTTGGACGAATATACGTGAGCATGCTTTCTAAGCTGTCCAGCTGTTGCTTAGAACCATATTGTTTGCTTTTCTTTGATGCCATTGCTGAAATTTTATTCCGAAGTAGATTACTACCATACATCTTGATGAGTTGAGGTAGGTGTGTGTAAACCCAATCGTTGTATTTCGGGAATGAGGAAACGCTATTGGCTAAAAATGCTGTTTCGCCGAAAAGGTCTTTTTGTTGATCCAGATAGCCTTCTAATTCTGCAAAATCGTGCTTCTCACCGGTCTTGATAAATCGCTCACTATAGGCCGCTGGATACTCATTTTCCAGACTGTTATTAAAGGCTAGAAATAATTCGGATTTGTTGCGTTGAACGGCTTCTTTCAACAAGGGGACAAATCGGTCTACCCCAAAGAACCCTGATTCGGTCAATAGCGTTTTTCCATCTGGATTTACAATAACATAAGTTGGGAAACCGGGGGCACCGTATTTTCGGGCCAGCCTTTTGCCATCCACCTCCTTCATCACGTCGGTTTTGTAGAGAATATAATTGGCTTTGAGTTCACTGACCACAGCAGGGTCTGGGAATACTTGTTTATCCATTTCCGCACAGGGCATGCATCCGACAAAGTAAAGGTCAATAAGGATAAGTTTGTTCTCTTTTTTTGCCAGCGCTTGACATTCGGCATAAGTTCCTTGAACTATTTTTTCCTGCGCATGCAACAGGCATGACAAGAGCAGACCACAACAGGTTGTGACCATATAAAAGATATTTTTTTTCATCTAATCTGTGTTTTGGGCGATTGTATATTTAGGGCCTCTCAGTTGTTAAATTGTAATTGTTTTATTGTCCGCAACAGTAATGACAATGGGCTGTTCCTTTGTTTTTAGTCTTATTTCTTCAATCAGCATCGGTTTTTTCTTAAGTTGATCTTCGGTGTAATTGTCGATCCTTTGAATTATGGTTCCTGCTTTTAAGCCATCGGGGTTTTCAAGGGCACCTATTATTCCTAAAGCTTTCAGTCGACCAACATTGTCCCATCCAAATTGATTGTTTTTTACCAGAAAGTCTTGCGGGGCGGTATGTAGCTTATTCGGCGAAAAATGGACCTCATTATCTGCTAGATTGATTGTGATATTGTATCTGCTGAGGAGGCGGACGCCTATGGATCCGTCAAACCCTGGCTTCCATTGCTCGTTTGCGGAACTACCTCCCATTAATGTAATGGGTAAACCTTTTATGGCGGGTAGTGGTGAAATCGCAAATTGATAACTGTTTCCGGAGAAGGTCGGTGAAGAGACGCCCATGCTTACGGTTGCTGCCTGAGCTTCGGGCTTAAATCCACTGACAAGTAACTTATTTTGGCGTACAAAGGGACGGAAACAGATGAGGTCATAGGATGCTCCGGTATCGAATACAAAATGTCCGGTATACGTTTTGCCTTGTATGATTTCAAGTTGGCCGGGAAGAATCATTACTCCAGCGGGCATTGTAATCGGAACGGTAGTTCCTTTGTCTTTATATTGAAAATCTCCAAAATCATACAGCGAAATTAAGTTTTTGTCGTAATCGATGTGGGTAATAAATTGACGAATTAATGTATTACCAATGATACCATCCCCTTCTTTACCCATTTCTGGGAATATTGCAATACCCTGTCCGTTTAATTTTAAGGTATCTAATAGAATGCTGTTATTGTCTGACACTTGAATTTTGGTATTGCCACCAACCACAGAAGCATTATTCTCTCTTGTGACCTTTAGGCCAATAGCATCGGCTAATTGTTGATTTACAGCCATGCCGTCCGCACCTGTATCAAACAGTAAGCGTAATGGTTTTTCGTAGCCATTGATTTTGACCTGGAGATAGATGGATCCATTTTTGTTTTCGAAAGGAATAGTTGCCCGTAATTGTGCTTTTTCCTTACGTTGCATGCCATAAAGTTGGTCAAATAAGGAAAGCCGTACTAACTTGCCGGATTTATCGAGTAAGGCCTCAGTATTTCGCTTTTTATCTGTCTCAGCTGTAACGTTTAATTGTAAGAGTGTTCCCTTTACTGTCTTTTTTTCTGTTATAACCTCAATTTTTGAAACGGGGTAATTTTTGATAATCTGGTTTAACCGAAACTTGGCGCCAGCATCGGTGTGTCCTGCTATGGAGAAATTTGGAGCCAGTTCAGCAACAATTAATGTGGTGTCTTTCTGTTGGAAAGTTTGGAACAGTTTTTCGCCGAATATGTTTTTGGCTTGGGCATGACAATAGGATCCTGCCAATACATATAACCCGAGCAAAAATGACCTTTTAATTTGAAGATATTGCATAAAATCGTTTATAATCGCTTTCATTCCCCGATGCTCATTGGCTTAGGGGAAGATTTAATCTGTTTAGTATAATACAATGACTATTTATTTATCGACCAAGCTCGTAATCCACTTCGGGCTGAACCTTGTTAAAATTCATACTATTCCCTCGAATTAATTAAGGATGAGAATAGTATAAAGTAACGTATAGTTAGAATATTAGCGTTCGCGATAAGTTAAATTTTTGAGTCGGCCAAAACCTGTATAGGATTTATCCAGCACAATATTTGCGTTCAGCCCTGGGACAGTATAAATATTTAAGCTCCCTTCGGTACCGTCTGCCTTGTTAGGGTCATAAAATCCTACCATGAGTTTATTTCCACTGGTATATTTTGTGGAATTCTTGAATTCATAAAAATTCAGATAGCTTACTTTTTTATCTCCTAGATCGACCATCAATTTGGAAGTTTTATAAGTCATATCGTATTCATAAATTTTACCTCCAGCATTATAAAACAGGTAGCCAAATTCAGGATTGAATGCAAAGAATTCTGCTTTATCGATGTCTGTGCCGGTGATTTCATTATAGTAAGTCTGTGCCGTGCTGACAGCGTTGAACCTTGCGAGGTGTTTTTTTGACCCATTAGGCTCTTTTAGGATAGCGAAGATCTCACCACCGTTGTATGCCATCCAACGCATGTATACCATATCAAGTCCTGTTTTAAAACTGAATAACTTGAGATCCTTGTCCGGGTCGATAAGTGTGGTACAAGTTGAAGCGGTAGATACATGGCGCACAAATCTTCGATTGGTTTTATCATATAATGTAACCGGATTGGAAACATCCGTATGTCTTCCTCCTATAAAAGGAGCTACCTCAAAACTTTTTTCTTCAGCTGCGATGTAATTGATCGGGGATGAGTAGAATATATTCAATGCCCGATCATAAAAGTAAGCGTTTCCACCACCTATTAAATAGGAAGATGAACCATTTCTTTGTTGGATGACGTCGGCATAAAATCCTGCCGGAATTGTACCAATCATTTCATAAGATAGCCCCATGGTATTTGTCCATTTAAAGGTGTTGGGATCTACTTTTGTTGTTCCGGTGGTTGTACCAAAATACAGCCCATAACTGATCTTGTCTGGTCCGAGTAATAATCCTGTCGAATAGGTATAGGTCATAACAGGTTTGCCGGTTAATTTCAGCTCAGATCCGGTATAGGCTAAAACATCATTGTACAAGTCAAAAATATTGTTGGAATTTAATACGAGCATATCAACTCTGGCCTTTCCATTGGCTTCGTTCATCATAATCCAACCTTCGTTGATTTCGTTGACGACTTTGAGTTTGAATGGACGTGTATATTTTATTCCTGTCTGTTTTTCTGTCACTGAAAAATAGGCTTGATAGCTTCCCGCAGTAAGATTTATTTTAATATTCAGATCTTTTTCTTCACTTAATGAGAATATCGTCTGGCCTCCGAGGCCGTTGGAACCGATATAAGTCCACTGGTACTGATAATTATCTTCAATAAATTTGCTGTCTTCTGTGAATTGGATTTTAGGCGTCAACTGGAGGTCTTTACCGACAAGAGCAGTGACTTCGTTGGGTAGTTCTGCAATCGTATCCAATTCATTTATTTGAACATAATTATAATTTCCAAGATCTTTTTTACAGCCCCCCAAGAACATACATGTCATCAAGAGGCTAATGATCGAATATGAGATATTTAATGTCATTTTTTTCGTTTTAAGTTTGTAGGCTATTGAGCAGCACTCCCCATACTCATTGGTTGGCCGTCTTCGTCCAAGATAAGGTTGCCAGCCGCCTTTTGTTCATTCAGATACCGCTGCATAAATTTGCCATAGGCTAATGTTTCAGCAATTGAGATATTGGTATCCATATACTGGGGGTCGACATTCAGGACTTCCACCATTAAGTTGAGCTTTTTACGCGAAAAGGTTCCGAGATAGAAGTCCAGCCAACGGGTTGGCTTTTTTATTATATCATTGATAAACCATCTATAATTGATGAAATTCAGTCTTTGGCCTGTAGTTTGGTTCGTCACCTTATACTGCATGTCGACCGAGAAGCTTTCATTTTCAAGAAGGTCAAAGCTGAGCAGGAAATTTTGGTCTTTCATGTCAGAAGTTCGCATAAATCTGAGCCATATGGTATCCCGAAGTTGATTCTTTTTGATCGAAAAATCCTTGTTGATGATTTCGTAGTGTTTGCCCTCAATTGCAGTAGATGATGCATTTGGGACAATTTTATACGGTCGGTCGTTATCTGCTACGTTTCCTATGGTGGCAATGACCATATGCACAAGGGAGTCGACTATTGCCTCTTTGGTCAGACTGAAAGAGATCAGGGTAGAATCTTTAAGGACCTCAGAGGAATAGGCGAGGGGCCGGGCCGTTTCATTAAAATAAATGGTTGGCTTTCCTTCATACTTGTGAAGTTCTTTCTCACATGAACTGAGACAAGTAATAGCTGCGAGAGCTAATAATAAGTAGCATATATTTTTCATGTGTAGCATTTTATTGTCTATAAATTGATTCAGAATCTGGCAAAGGAACGTTATAATTTATCGTTACGTTACCACTTGTCGAAGAGCCATTGGCTACAGAGGTTACGTTCCTTCGTTTGTAATAATAAAAAAGCTGGCCTTCTCCGAAAAGGTCCTTCTGATACTCTTTTTGAAGTTCGGTCGAGATGTTTACCGTCGTTGTCAAGGGCAGTAAGCCTCTGTTGGCACGCACAATATTCAGCAAGGTTATTCCGTCGGCAACATTGGGCTCGCATTCGGCAGCGATGTAATAGATTTCGCTTATTTTGAGCAAAGGAATGCTGAAACGAAAAGTTCTGGTTTTGTCTACGACATCGGCATATTTAAGAAACGTTTTATAAGGTTTGGAGCCATTGGATGGCATCTGCCAGTTCAGATTATACCTGTAATCATTTTCATTGTTTTCGTATACGGTAGCTAGCCGACTTGGTGTAGGTGCTAATATTTGCCTGTCACTAAGAGATGGATCGAACCAATTCAGATAGCGATTGTATAGCTGGGAATTCATCACGCCAAATAGCATTTCTGATGAAAATACGCGATCGGGATTTTGCTTTTCAACCAAAGCATTGGCAGAAGTTGTCCAAGGAAACTTGCCGCTTATAGCGATCACCTCTTTGGCCGTGGTTAAAGCATTGGCTTTGTCGCCACGATAGAGGTATACCCGTGCTTTGAGACCTTTTATGGCATAATAATTAAGGCGGTAGTTTCTGTTATTGCTTAGAAAGTCAACTAAGTCTTCTGGTTGGGCAATATTTACACCAGTCGTGATGATGGGATCGTTTTGCAGTAAAGTTTCAGCAAGATTTAAATCAGCCATTACATTATCTATAAAATCATTGGCTGGTAATAAAGGATTTACTTCGGTTTTCGTGTTTCTATAATAGGGCAAACTCTGTTTTGTAGAATCTACAGTTGAGTAGCGAGGGCCATATAGCCGTAATAGATCGAAATGCAGGAATGCGCGCATGGCGATTGCTTCGCCTCTGTAAACGTTTTCTGTGGATTGATCAACAACACCTTTGTATTTATCGAGATTTTCCAAGAAGACATTAATATTTAGGATCGTCGAATAAGCGGCCGACCAGATATCTTCCATACGGTCGACAGTTGGTTTATCTTTGTAGGCGTAAGTTGACGTCTTATATTGGTTATGTTCAGTACTGATATTATAGCGCTGACCAAGGATTTCGATGGTAGAAAGTGTGAGATTATCTCCATATAACTGGTTTGCTGCGAGATCCAAATAGATTCCATTGAGCACGGATCGAATGCCATTTTTGGTGCTGTATAACTGAGATTCTGAGACCTTGTCTTCCGGTTGAACATCCAGGAATTTTTTACAGGAGAAAAAAGAGACAGTTGTCAGCAGAATTAGGAGTATTTTAATAGTGCGTTTCATAAGTCAATAATTAAAATGATGCTCTGAAAGAGAAGGCAAATGTTCTGGCATAAGGGTAGGATATGCCACGCTCTCTTCTGACGGTGGAGAAATATAGGAAGTCATTTGCCATCAGGTTGACAGATAATGCTTTTAGCCTCATGCTCTCCAGCCAAGGACCTTTGTCAAAGAGATAGCCAATGTTTAAGGTTTCACTACTGAGCGTATTGAGTGATTGGACAAATCGTGATGATATCGGTGTCGTTGCCGTTTGGGAAATCGCTTTAAATTGCGCAATATCCCCTGGGTTTTGCCAGCGGTCGTATAAGGCACGTTTGTCCTGGTTGTTTACAATGTTGGTAAAGTTGATATTCTCCACTTTGTCAAATAATGCTGTATTGAAGATATCACCACCTAATCTATAGCGTAGGCCCAGTCCGAATGTAAATCCTTTAATCCGGAGGTTCGTGGAAATTACGCCCTCCACCTTAGGTGCTGTATTACCGACATTGGCTACATCAGCAGCGTTATAATCAAATGTATATTGCCCATCTTTAGTCAAGAAAACTTCTTTTCCGGTGGTTGGATCAATTCCCAGGGATTGGGTCGCCCAAATGGCTTCAGCGCTATTTCCATCTATATATCTGATTAAAGATTTGGATGTTTCCTGCTGCTTGTTAAGGGTTCGCAGGATGTCGCCAAATCCACCGTATTGGCTTTTGTAACTTGCTGCTGTAAGGCCAATATTCCAAGTGATACCTTTTTCAAGGTTATAGATCGGATAAATTGTTAGCTTAGTCTCTAATCCTTTATAGGTCAGGTTGCCGATATTATAAGGATAGGAAAATACGCCAGTTGAGGACGGTAAGTCTACGGGAACTATTAATGGATCTGTTTTCTTGTTGTACGCATTGATATAACCTGTAAAACGATTGTTGAATAGGCTGAAATCTAAAGAGGTACTTATCTGTTGTGTCTTTTGGGGTTCTAGATTGGGATTGCCCAGCATATTAAGAGTTACGCCCTGACCGAACTGATTGTAATTTGTACTCGTATAATTGTATAGCGAAATTGAGCTGATATTAGCAAAATTCTGATTACCTGTGATACCCACATTTCCTGTTAGTCGTAAAGAGTTTATCCAAGGCATTTTTTTTGCGAATGCTTCTTTGTGGATATTCCAGCCTAAACCGACGGCATAATAAGGAGAGAATTGCTTGTTACTGCCATAAGCCGTTGAGCCATCCAATCTGTATACAACATCAAACAGGTAGCGGTTATCATAAGAATAATTTGCGCTTAATGTTGTATTAACCGTACGATATGTGCTACTGGATGCTACCGGAGCTCCGTCGAGTAAATAACTATAGGCAAAGCGCGGGTTGCCCGTGTTTCCTGCGGGAAATCCTTCAGCTACAGTTGTGTAGGCGTCATTTTTATTTTCAGCGATTGTATTGCGCCAGTTAGCGTTTAATTGATGCTTCTGGGCAAAGGTTTTATAAAAGGTCAACATAAAATTTCCTTGATAGGAAAAATTGTTATTTCGACTGTCTGTATATCTTCCTTTCCGTAAGGTTGGTGTTTCAAAGAAATCACTCATCTCGGGCGACTTATAGATTTTACCTTCTGTTGTTCCCTTAGTCATTTGTAGCGCAGCATTCGCTCTTAGATAACCCGTAATGTCATAGTTGGCATTAAAGTTATTTTGTACTTCTAAGTTTTTGGATTTATTATATTGCGGCAGCATGGCATCATATAATGGGTTGGAAATATAGAAATCGACAGAAGAGTTGGATTTTCGACTAATTTCCAAAAAGGGGTTTTCCCAATTTTTTTCATAATATGGATTTGTATTTACCCAAGTAGAAAATAAGCCATATTGCGATTCGGTTGTCTTGTTGCCTCTGATATAGGTAATATTGTTAATATTTACCTTATTTTTTCGATAAGTTAGGTTGATACTACCGCTATAACTATCTCTTCCTGACCCAATCATGGCTCCTTTTCCTGTCCGATAGTTTAAGCCAAGATTGTAGATAAAGGTCTCGTCGCCGCCAGCTGCATTGATCGAGTTGTTAGTTGAGAAGCCATTTTGTAAAGGTTCGCTTAGCCAGTAACTATCAACTCCTTTTTTTACAAATGAAAGGTGTTGATGGTATAGGCTATCGAGATATACTTGTTGTGTGGGACCTGATGATGAGTTGTAACGTCCAGAGAGTCTTTCAAATTCCAATTTTTCAGTCGCATTCATCATATTGTATGCGGACAAATCGGGCATTTCAAACCTAAAGTCTTGGGTGTATGTAAACTGTAATTCGCCAGGTTTGGGTTTAATTGTCTCTATAACAACAACACCGTTAGATGCTTGTGAGCCATATAGTGCTGTTGATGCAGCATCTTTAAGTATGGTTACTGATGCGACGCGATTCATGTCAAGGTCAACAATAGTCTGTATTGTTGTTGGGAATCCATCCAATACAAATAGTGGCTGATTGGGATCAGCGCCGAATTGGTCCGTTAGCGTGGAACTAGGGATGCTGCTCTTGCCGCGAACTTCAATCACTGGCATGACGTTTGGATTTGATCCTGCCAAATTGTTTTCAATTTGCAAAAAAGAAGGATCCAATGTCTTCAAACTTTGAATAATATTGTTGTTGCTCACTGCTTTTAATTCAGCACCAGAGAATTTTGTGGTTGCACCTGTAAAGCTGTCTTTACTTCTATTGATTCCTGTTCCTGTGACCACGACTTCTTCGATCACGTTGTCTTTCTTGCGAAGTTTGATAAACATTCCATTGATAGAAGAGGTTGCTTTAATTTCCTGATTTTCGTAACCAATGAAGGAGACAATAAGCATTTCATTCAATGAAGTAATTGGCAGATTGAATACTCCATCCGTATTGGTTTTCACTGATTTTCTATCGTCATCTTTTTGGCGTATGGATGCCCCTTCAACGGGTTTTCCATTTTCATCAAGTACCTTTCCAGTAATGTATTGTTGCCTGATTTGGCTCAAGTTGCTGTTATTCGGGCTTTTTTTTCGCGCAGGTTTAATCACAACCGTATTATTAACAATCTCATAGTCGAGACCATTCGGTTTTAGAATGGCATCCAATGCCTGCTGTAGGGTGCCATTTTCGAATTTAACACCGGTATCCTTGATCTTTTCGAGTACAACGTCTTTATAGAAAAAACTATAACCCGATTGTTTTTCCAATTGTTGGAAAACTTGCTTGATAGACAACTGATTTGAATTGATAGAGATGCGCTGCGCATTGGTAGTTCCGTGGAGCTGCATCAGACTGATGGTCAAAAGCGCCGAAACAAGGTGAAAACGCAGTTTGTTTTTTCGGTTAAATACGGTGGGTAATTTGCTGTCATTACTGCTCTCCACAAAAGCCCGAGGCCAGGTGATGGCAGCTGAGTTTGCTGGAATTTGGACATGGTTATCCCATGGGACCGAAGGTTTGGCCTTCCTGTTGTTTTGCATTAGGTTAATGTTTTATAAGTTCAGTATTAATAATTTAGTTTTTCAGTAGGATTGTTTTTTGTTGATTTTTATTCTGTACGATATCGAAATTCAATCCAGCAGTTTGGAGGACGGTTAGGATTTCCTGCAAATTCATCTGCTTATTGATTTTTCCACTGAATCGTTCGTTTATTTCGGAGTCGTCAAGTCGGACGTTGAGATCGTACCATCTTGCCAACTGTTGCATGATTTCATTTGCTGTGGCATTATGGAAGGTAAAGTAGCCTTCACGCCAGGTTATATACTCGGCGGCATCCACATTTTTCTTAACGAGCAAAGTGCCTTTAAAATTCGCTTGCTGGTTGGGGGTCAAGAGTATTTTCTGCTGCTGATGTTGTACTTCAACTTTACCTTCAACAAGTGTTGTCTGCGTCGTAAGATCATTATCATAGGCATTGATATTGAAATGTGTACCCAAAACTTTGACTTGTTGATCGGTTGTTTTTACAATGAATGGTTGTTCCGGATTTTTGCTAACTTCAAAATAGGCTTCACCATGTAATTCAACTAAACGCTCTGGGCCTATGAATTTCGAAGGGTAGCTCAAGGAGCTATTCGCATTCATCCATACTTTGGTTCCATCGGGAAGTACAATTTTAAATAGTTGCCCTCGAGGTGTTAAAAGCGTATTTTGAACGATGTGATCTGCGTTATCGTTATAGATAAGCTCTCCGTTTTTGACTTCCTGTACACCTTCAATTGCCCGGGTAGCTTGCCCTTGTTTATTGAGTATGACGACTTCTCCATCCTCAAAAGTAAGTTGTACATTTTCCTGTACTGGGCGGATCGTCGCTAATTGTTTAGGGCTTATTTTGTCGAAGATGGCATACTGGTAATAATAATAGCCCATGGCAAAACCAAGCGCGATGGTGATGGATGCCGCGATACGAATCCCATACCTATAGCCAATAGATTTGGGTTCAGGGAATGCCATACTATGATTTAGACGTTGTAGTGTACGGTGCTGACTTGCTTGAATATCGTTTTCCGTGGGCATATTGTTTGCCTCGGCTTCTTCAAACCATTTTTTCAAGGTATCATATTCAGCTTTATTTTCAAAGCCCAATAGATAGTTTTTGATTAGTTTTTGCAGCGTATTAGGTACTTTCATCTAGTTAAATCTGTTTATTCATTAGTAAGCAGTCTCTTTAAGAGATTTATGTTGCCTTCGACTGTTTCAGCTATGATGGAGTTATCAGTGATATTCATTATCCTGTATCACTTGAATACATCATGATGACTTCACAGGTCGTTTGGTTAGCCTTGTATAGATATAGTCATCGAAAAAACTGAAAGCACCTACGCTAAAATGAAAAAAAATTAAAAAAATGAGAGAAAGGTGTGGAAGTCTTTGGTAACTAGGCGTAAACGTTTGAGCGCTTTGTTTATTTGATTCTCAACAGTACTTTTTGATAGGCCGTATTCTAGGGCTATCTGGTTGATGGATTTGTGGTTGATGCGGCTTTCATTGAAAATAACTCGGCAACGTTCAGGAAGATTTTGTATTTCTTCTTGAATGAGGTCCAATAGATAGCGGTAATGTAAGCGATCTTCGATTGGCGCATCATCGAGGATGATATCTACTTTATCGATATCCACCCTATGATGTTCGCTATTTTTATTGAAGTAAGAGAAGGTGAGGTAGCGTGCGCCAGTTTTGAGGTAGGATTCGATATTATTGATTTCTTGCAATCTACTTCGATTTTTCCAGATGCTCAAGAATAGGTCATGTAGGATGTCTTCCGTTGCTTCTGTATTTTTAGTTTTGGGGTAAACATATTGATAGATCTGTTTCCAAAAATAATTGTATAGTGCATCGAATGCAGTTCGGTCGCCTTCTGCGATTTGTTTCAGCCAAAGTGCAATTGTACTATCCATTTTTAGTTTCCAATTATGGCACAAATGTATCTAAAAAAAAGATAGTTAAAAAAGGTTAGACCGAGAACTACTTAAGATGAGTCCTGATCTAACCTTTTCTGTTGTAATCTACGAGATCAAAAAATGCATGTAAGGAAATCTCTGTTATTTACCTCACTGCGTATCGTCGCAATAGTTACAATTTTGTTGATATTCGTGTTATTTGCTATATTTCTGTTCTGTAAAAGCAGTATAAAAATAGTCGATAGAAGCTTGTACAGGTTTGTAAACAGTCCTATACTTGACCGTGCTTGGACTAAAAATATTTTTTAAACTTGCAAAATCCTCATAGGGTGTAATACGCACAGTTGTGGAATCTCCGGAATTGTTACGATAGGTGACCTCTGTAAATTGCATTGGATAAAATGTGCCCTGTCTGGGCAAATTGTTCTCTCGTGCCAATACCAAGAAATGCTCGCTGGCGTTCGCTTTGTCAAATTTTGAAAATGAACGATTTACAAGGGTACGTATATAACTCTGACCGTAAATAAACTGACTCGAGGCTACTGATCGAGAACTATCACCTTGACTGGTAAATGAATAAACGTTTGCCGTGTATGTTGCTTCCGAAAGTGCATCTAAGGTGATGAGTTTTATTTTACCATGTTCGCTGGCTTCTATCGGGTAATTTTTTACTTCTGCCATAGGTGAGAGGCTGCTCCTGAGATATACTCTCACACTATTCACTTTGGGGTCTGTCGTTACTTTAAAACGCAGTATTCCCCTTTGATTGCCCGGGATAATAGATAGCGAATCTACGCGACCCGGATAGTAAATTTCCCCATTTTTTAGGTATTCCCCATAATAATAGTCTGATGGCTTGCAACTGTAGGTTAAAAGAACAGTCCCCAATACGATCAGCATATAATTCAATATCTTTTTCATAATTTATCAGTCTACGTATTTTCCATATAATTTCAATTCCGATATCGCAACTGTGAGGGCATTACCTAAAGGTTGTTCTCGAACGCCGTTCCACGTACAGTTTACTTTTATGCGGAAATATTTGAATCCGCTCGGGTTATCCCAGTTGACTTCAAAATCTTCTCCCTTACGTGCATAATCTTGATCCTCACTATTTGCGTTAGTGCCAAAGGCTAGGCCGGATGGACGGACGCCTTCAAATGTTCCGAGTAATGTCCAAGAATCCCAAGAACCATCTTGTGCCGGTGAATTACTGCCATAAAGCTCGAATTCTTTTGGGTGTGTAGCTTGAAACAATAGCCCATAATTGTCGTTCCGACCCCAGAGTTTGACCCGACTTATTTGTGCCTTTTTACGGGCATCTAAAGTGAATTGGAATGGGATCGGAGCAGCCTTACCCCACCACTGCTTGTTTGTGATATAATAGGGTGATCCTTCAATCCCGTCAAATAGTGATACTTGCATTTCGGCACTTCCACCTTGTGCATTATAATTGCTGATGTAATCACCGTTTCTATTCATATCGCTATAGGCCGTGATACCGTTATAGATCAATAAATTGTTGATTTCATATTCTTCTTGTGGTGTTAAATTGCGACGAACGGTGTCTGATACGTTACCCCATTGATCGCGTATCACAATACCGTAGGTGGTTGCGATCGGTTGTTCTCCACGAACGCGAATAACACCTTCTTTGGATTTTGTATAGGTCTCGTTCAGGACATTCCAGCCGATCTCTTTGGTGGTCGGATTTTCCCCGTATTTGAATACACTTAAAATGATATTTGCGGCATCTTTATTTTCAAATTTGAGGTTCACTCCACCAAATGTGCTATAGAAAAAATCGTTAGATTTAAACGATTCGGCTAAAATAATATAATTGGGCTTTCCTGTCTTGATTTTAATAGTAACAGGATCAGATTCCACGTCACCAACCGCGACAGCAACAAGTTTAACTTCATGTTCACCGATTGCAGCATATCCTTGCACAGCAAGTTGATTATCGTATATGCTGGCCTTAGTGACCATTTCTTTCCCATTTTCCAATGTATATGTTGCCTTGACATAGCGTAAGTCTGCTGATGTTGGCAAATCGTAACTGATCTTTGCTCCCCCGGGAGCTTCTTCATAGGCAAGGTTCTTTAAGGTATTTGGTTTTTCTCCTTGCCTTGCTGCGGTAATGCCAATGTCTTCCTTGCAACTTGTCCATAGTAATGGAGTCATCAAAAGGATTGCTAGCATGATGGGAGCGATTTTATTTATTAAATTTTTCATGATGCAATAGTTGTAATTTAGACTACCATCCTGCACTTTGTACAAGATTTGGGTTACGTCTTCTTTCATTTAAGCTTAATGGCCAAAAGTAATCCCGATCCATAAATGACCGTGTATATAATAGTGTTGTCCGATAGTAAGAGCCTTCGGATGATTGATTGATATCCCATCCTAAAATTGGATTGTTTAGTTCCTTGACCGCATCTTTCCAACGGCGAAGATCCCAAAAACGTACACCTTCCAAAGCAAACTCATTTGTACGTTCACGTTTGATAATTTCACGCAGTCCATCTTTGGTTGTGGGTTTGTTTGGTGCAGAAGAGTAATTTTGCCATGATTCTACAACACCTTTAAGACCACTGCGCGCTCGGACGGCATCAATGTAGGAATAAGCCTCTGCTGAGGGACCATTTGCTTCGTTTAATGCTTCTGCGTAGTAAAGGTAGAGATTGGCTAAACGCATGATAGGGTGCCCAAATAACCGAGCTGTGTAGGCGTTACTTGCACCTACGGTACTCCGATAATTATAGTGTTTTTTTGACGCATATCCTGTCCAATTGAATCGTGTGGGGTCCACTTTTCCCGACGATCCCGAATATTTGAGATCAATATTGTAGGCATTTGCATCCGAACCGGCTTGCAACATAAAGACACGTCCGGCATCAAACATTAAGGTGCCATAAAATCTATTTTCCCGATTTAGATTCATCCGGGCTGTTTGTTTCCCGGCGACCAAATCGTATTTATAAGCATCTGTGTTGGGAACTGTAATCAAATCGAATCTCGATGTGTATGGATAAGTAATATCCTCCTCAATAGGGACACCATTGTTGGAATAAAATTTTTCAACAATATTTATTGTCGCAGACATAAAGCCTAATAAAGTTCCTGATGTGGCATTAGCCGTGTAGCGGGGAAGCATAAAATAACCTTGAATGGTTCCATTGGCGGTGGATTTCGTATCCAGCCATAAAACTTCTGGGTTGTCTGTATTTTCGTTATAAGCCTCCCGAATATTCATTTGAAACTGTGTACTCACCTGTGGAGTGAATCCTCCCGTGGGCGTCCAGGTATGTAATTTTTTACCATGTTCGGTAGCAAAATCAATGGCCTCTTTACAGGCTCTCGCTGCCAATTGCCATTTTTCGGATGAATAACTGTGGTTGAATAGCTCCTTGCCATCGTTGTTTTTAATTGAAGCTTCTGTACCAACGTTTCCGTTGAAAAGTGGACTGGCGGCAAAAACCAATATCTCAGCCTTCATTGCTTTGGCGACGATTTTTGTAATGCGTCCTGTTTCACTGTTCACTGCAGTAACGTCATCCATTAAATTAGGGATGGATTCATCAATCATACTGATAATATAGTTGAAGCATTCATCGACGCTATTTCGAGGCAGCTGGGATGATCCTGGGCTGTCATAGATAGGGATATTCTTGTCTCTGATAGGTACAGGGCCGTACTGTTTCATTAAGAGAAAATGATAGTAGGCTTTCAAAAATTTGACTTCTGAGATCCACATCTGTTTTTCTTCGTCTGTCATATCCGGTACCGACATAATATTGTCGAGAAATGTATTGCAGTTTGTGATACCCACCCAAAGATTTGTTGCTCCATTGTTCCCATCCCAAGCATTTAACAAGGGGTTGTCACCATTTTGGTTGCCCAAAGCAATTCTCCAATTGAAATACCCTGAATAGGTTGATTCGGAGTTTAGCCAGAATTCGTCGCCCGAAAGCCAGCCAGGGTTATTGGTCATTGAAAAGCTTTGCGGTAATTGACTATAACAGGTCACTAAATAACGTTCGGCCATTGTACGCATTGCGAATGCTTGGTCGAGTACAGGTGCATTATCTGGAACAACATCCAGAAACTTATTACAGGAGGTCGAAAGACCCACTAACAACCCTAACACGATTATACTTTTCTTAAATCTCATTTTCATAGTTTCTTATAAATTAGCATTGATACCAATGTTAAATACTCTTTGTAGTGGATAGTTGAGCGCGTTACCACCCATTTCAGGATCCCATAATTTGAAAGAGCTAAATCGCAATAGATTTGTTGCACTGGCATAAATACGCAGGTTTTTGAATTTGTATCGTTGCGTTAGTTTTTTGTTGAATGTGTAACCTAATTCGACTTGTTTTAAGCGAAGTAGACTGCCATTACGCATCCAAAAAGTACTTTGAACTGTATTATTGGCCATTGGCATGACGCTTAAACGAGGCCATGCTGCATAGATGTTTTTATTGTCTTCGGACCAATAGTTATTTGCCCATTCCTGGAAGACAGCGTTGGGTGATGTTTCAACACCGAATGGAGCAATTCCTCGACTCAATGGACTGCTTGTATTATTCGTCGTTGGATTAATAAATAACGATGTTCTTCCAACTCCGCTAAAAAAGAATGAGCAGTCGAAACCTTTATAGCCTGTGCTTAAACCAAACCCATAATTGATTTCTGGAGTCGTAGGATAGCCTATTGGCATGCGGTCGTCGTCATTGATTAAGCCGTCTCGATTAACGTCCAAGTATTTGATATCTCCACCACGGACTGTTGATCCGAATTCTTGGGCGGGACTATTATAGACTTCGTTGTCATCGATAAACAATCGCTCAGCTATATAGCCAAACTGATTGCTGACGGAAGTTCCTTGACGTTGACGGTACTCGTTTTTATATGCTGGCTCTTCGAAGAATGCATATTCTCCTGTTGCAAAAGTGAATGTTCCTCTACCTTGGAACCATAAATCACTGTTAACAGACTTATTGTAAACCAATTCTCCGTCAAATCCCTTACTCTTATATTTTCCGACATTGGCAAAAACAGAAGCGGTTAGACCATTGATTGAGGATAATGAACGGGCTTGAACGATATTGTCGCGTTGTTGTTGATAAAAATCACCTGTAAATGTCAATGCGCCTTTAAATAAGCTTAAATCAATTCCTAAATTGGTTTGTTTGGAGATTTCCCATCTAATGTCAGGGTTAGCATACCGGTTTACCACAATACCGTTGACTGTTCTACGTCCTGATTCGGCAGGTAAGCCAAAAGAATAACCATAGTCTGTGCTATTCAGGTTAACATCGGAAAGATAGAAGAATCTGGTATCAAGTATCTGGTCATTCCCGAGAATACCACGCGTGAAGCGGAATTTTAAATTACTGACAACCTCCTTAATTGGTTCGAAAAACTGCTCATTGGAGACATTCCATGCTAAACCGAAAGAAGGGAAGAATCCCCAACGAAATTTGTCTGAAAACTTCTCCGAGCCATTGTACCCAAAAGCAAATTGGGCATGATAACGATTATCATAGCCATAGGTGAAGCTGCCTGACAGGGACACATTTCTGTTGGGAAGCGTATTGATTAGGGAAATGTTATTGTCGACGGGTGTTTTGACATTATCTCGAATGGTGTTGATCAACATGCCAAATACATTATGCTTCTCATTAAAGGTCCGTTGATAGGAGAGCTGGTTCTCCATGTAGAAAACAGCGGATTGGGTTCTTTCGCCAGGAACAAAGTCGAGATATTCTGTTCCTGTTTCTGGATTGATTTCGCGAAAGAGCAAAGAGTTGTTTTTTGGATCAGTTCCTATTGGCTCATAATAAAACGGGTTGTACTGGCGCGATTGGGCAAAATAAGAATTTCTGCTTAGATTGAAGAGTCCTCTATAATTTAGACCTTCCAAAAGAATTGTTGAAAAATCTTGTTTTAATTCCAATTGCACCTGAATATCACTTCGCTTTCTTTCCGAGTATCCGCGCATAATCTGTGCGTAAGGGTTGGCATACTGTCCCTTGTCGGCATTTCCAAAGAGTGGATGCTGAATATAGGACTGACTAGGGCCAGCTTGATATACAGGAAGAAATAAAACAGGATTTGCACGAAGTGCAAGATTGTATGCCTCTGCTCCATTTGTCGGTGGACCACTGTAATTTTGCAGATTGGCCACGGTGCGAACCATAGCGAATGTTGATTTGGTTAAGTTGATACCAATATTGCTCCGCAGGTTCATAACCTTGAAATTAACGTTATTGTTAAAGTTGTTCAAAGCATCCATTTTAAGTAGACCATTGTCATTGGTAAAATTTCCGCTCACATTATACGTTGCAATTTGTCCACCGCCAGATACGCTTAAGTTGTAGTTTTGGGTTGTTGTGGTCTTCTTAGTAAGCGCATTGAGCCAATCTACTGCTGGGTAAGTAATCGGATCATCTCCAGCAGCGGTGCGTTCAATTTTGTATTGCCCATAGGGTTCTACTCCCAAGGGGTCACGTGTTGTAACAGCCTCATTGTACATTTTCATCCAAGTGACGGGATCAGCAAATTTCAGCGTATGGGTAGGTGTCGATATGCGTTGTTCGGCTCTAAAACTGATCGTTGCGGGTCCGTCACGTCCTATCTTTGTTGTCACTAAAACAACTCCGTTTGCTCCACGGGAGCCATATACGGCTGATGCGGTGGCATCACGTAAGATCGAAAAATTTTCGATGTCATCAACGGGGATACGTGCCAAATCATCCGCTGTGACCTCCATATTATCGACAAGAATCAATGGTTTATTATTTGTTCCAAAAGTACCTACACCCCTGATGAAAAAATCGGCATTGTCGCCCCCCGGCTCTCCACTACGTTGGAATGAAACGACACCAGCAACTTTGCCTTGTAATGCTGCTGTAAGGTTGCTTACTGGTGCACGTAGTTCTTTAGGGCTAAGTGATGAAACGGAACCAATAAGGTCGCTCTTCTTGGAGCGTTGACCAAATGCTGTAACAACGACTTCGTCAATAGAACTTGATACAGATTCTTTTAATATGATATCAAATTTTGATTTTCCGTTAACAGCAACTTCCTGTGGATCATATCCAACCATTGTGAAAATCAGGGTCGCATTAGTGGGTACTTTTAGTACAAAAGCTCCATTGACATCTGTAGCAGTACCAAGACCTGATTTTCCCTTGATACTTACGCTTACCCCGGTAAGTTTTCTGCCTAAGGTGTCACTGACAGAACCTGTTACTTGAGTTTCTTGCTGAAGATCTAAATTCTTATTGATTATTGGTTTGCTAATAATCTTGTTAAGGGCATCTCGTTGCGGTTCATTTTTTTTCTTAATGACAATTGTTTTGTCAAAGAAATCATAAGTAAAATCTGCATTCCCCAATAGAATGTTTAAAACCTGTGAAAATGGCTGGTTTTTTACATCGATTGAGATGTCTTTATTGGCAGATATTTCATTCTTTTTATAGAAGAAAGTATATCCACTTTGTTTCTCAAGATCTTTTAAAATAACTTGAAGACTTGTATTATGCTTTTTAAGCGTAATTTGCTGTGCATAGGTAT
The DNA here is from genome assembly GCF_002341965.1 of Sphingobacterium sp. UBA2480. NCBI lineage: Bacteria > Pseudomonadati > Bacteroidota > Sphingobacteriia > Sphingobacteriales > Sphingobacteriaceae > Sphingobacterium > Sphingobacterium sp. UBA2480. Next base: position 58,617 of record NZ_DDPA01000010.1, read on the forward strand.
GAGCATCCACTTGGGATAGTCCTAGGCCGATCAGTAAAGTGATTAAGTTGACCCTCATAAGAGATCTAGGTAATGGTCGCGCAAAAAAAGGTTTTTGTTTTTCACTTTTAAGGCTTTTATTAGGCGCAATGTTAACGCCCAACAATCCTTCATGAAAATCCCTCTCCTTCTTCATGAACGGAGTTATTGAAAATTTCATTAAATTCGTTTGGTTTTAATGTGTTAATAATTGAGATGTTATACGATGCTTAAATACCAATTACTACTACGGATTCTGCGCCAACAGGGTCCGTTTTTTTATTGGTATTAGCAGTAAGGATTTATGGCGGCAGTTTTGTGCTTATCATAATTTTAACAATTGGTTATGTAATGATTAATTTAATTCGGCTATTGTCACCCATCAAAGCTTTTGTATTGAGATCTGCATAATTGAGCAGTTCAATCAATTTATTTAAACTTAGATTGCGGGGGATTGTACCCGTGTATTGTTCTTTGCTTTTACTTCGTTTGTATATAATGTCAATATTATACCAGCGGGCAATTTGTTGCATTACCTCTTCCGTGTTATTACCATTAAAATAAAACTGACCTTTTTTCCAACTTAGTACTTCTTCAATATCTACGTGGCGGGAATTTAGGGTGCCATGTTGCAAAGTAGCCTGCTCATTTGGTTTTAGGTAAATATTGGATTGCGGTACATCTTGCGCTGAGACCATCACAGATCCTTCCTCTAGGGTCGTTTGTGTTCTATCTGTTTCGGGATATGCATTGACATTGAAGCGGGTTCCAAGAACTTCAATTTTCTGACCACGTGTTTTAACAATAAATTTGCTTCTATTGGTTGTTTTCTGCACATGAAAATAGGCCTCACCCTGTAATTCAACTTCTCTGTCTCTATTGTCAAAGGAGGTTGGATAAGAGATTTTCGAATCAGCGTTTAGTGTCACCAATGTGCCATCTGATAAGGTTAGGTCATAGGTGGCTCCTTTTGGCGTATACATGCTATTTTTCTGTATACTTAATTGTCCTGTTTTAACATCATGATAGCTGATTTGACCATTTCCATCCTTTTTTATAATAACATCGCCTGTTTGTATACTTTGATTGAGCGAAAGATGTTCGAGATCTATTCGTTTGCCATTTCCCAAGATAATGATTGCTCTTTCTTTGCCAGGCGGTATTGATGCCAGTTGCGCTGTGGTCGCTAAGATCTCGGGCTTTGGCCAGAATCGTAAGATCGAAAAACCGATCAGTAGGACGCTGGCAGCGACAGCTATATATCTGGCTGTACGAAGCTGTATAATTTTTCTTTTCGGATTTTGTATATCCTTGATAAGGCTCTTTCTCGCATTATGTTGAATAGCTTCAAATTCGGTCTCAGAAATGCCATCTTCTGATTGTTTTTCAAACCAGTCAAGTAGTTCTTTTCGCTCTTGAACAGTATCCTTCCTGTTCAAGAAGACGGAAATCAGCTTGTATATTTCGTTCATTTGATTCATAACAGGTTCCATTGGAATGGTCAGTTATTATACAAGTGTGTGAAATAAGGGGGAACCTCTAGTCGAAAATGAAAAAAAAGTGTTTTTTTTTCAAATGGTTGAAATATCTATAATATACCTGTTAAAGAGTTACGGGTATTGACTAAAAAAACAGTGTAAAGTGAAATAAATGGCTTGTTGCTGCGCGAAGATGTTTGAGTGCTTTATTAATGTGTTTTTCAACTGTAGACTCACTGATATTAAGCTGCAGAGCAATAGCTTTATTGCTCATGTAGAAATCACGGCTCAATTTAAATACTTCTCTGCACTTTTCGGGAAGGTTTTCGACTTCTTTAGCGACAATATCGATGATATAGCGGTAATAGAGTTTGTCTTCTATTGCAACGGTTTCATCTTCTAGTTCGAGCTCGTCAAACTCGAGGGATGATACCTTTAATTTTAAATTCTTACGATAATGAGCAAGAATGAGGTATCTACAGGAGCTAAATAGATAGGCTGGGAGAGATTCTATTTGTTCAATCATTTCCCGATTTTTCCATACTGACATGAAAAGGTCGTGCAGTATATCTTCAGCGGCTTCACTGCTAGCAACTTTTTTTGCAATAAAAGCAATTAAATCGGGTGTGAATAGATCATATAATACAACAAATGCCCGTTGGTCCCCTTTGCGTATAAGAGGGAGGAGTTCGTGATATTGATATGATTTTTGATTTTTCATGGGGTACTCGGGCAGTAAACTTAGTGAAAAAAATACGATTTCTTGTTACAGGAAAGATAATCTCTATTTTTTAACGTTCTTCCTATATTCTCAAGGACTTTAATAGCTTTTTGGGGGAATAAAACTCAGTTAGCTACCCCCCAAATCGTTGTTTTATTTTTTATGGCTGAGTTATACTTGTCAATGGGAAAATACCACTTTCGACATGCGCTTTTTCAATCAGCTGGCGTAATTCTTTTACTTTCTTTGGATTTTCCTGGGCAACATTGTGTTGTTCTTTGGGATCTCGTTGGAGGTTATATAGTTCGGCTGTAGATTGGCTACTTTTAACTTTTTGTAAGATAAGTTTCCAGTCTCCCTGACGCAAGGCTTGACGTCCCCCATCTTCATGAAATTCCCAGTACAGGTATTGGTGCTGTTTTTGTTGCTTGTTTTTACCTAGTAGCGTTGGCACAAATGAAATACCGTCTGTATAATGCGGTTTGTTTGCTCCGGCAAGCTCAACCATCGTAGGCATAATATCCCAAAAGGCGCCTAGGTAGTTTGAAGTTTTCCCTTCGGCAACTTTACCATGCCAGTACACAATGAAAGGGGTCTTGATGCCACCTTCATAGAGGTCGCGTTTGTTGCCACGCAACCCACCGGAGCTATTGAAAAAATTGGGGTCAGCTCCGCCTTCCTTGTGCGATCCGTTGTCGCTCGTAAAAATGATAATTGTATTGTCCAATAGCTTGTTTTCACGTAACCGATCAACAATTTGACCGACATAAGCATCCATACGGCTTACCATACTCGCATACATCGCATGTGGTTTTTCAACCGAAGTGTAACCGGGAACAGTTGCTTGTGGTCCATAGTCATTTCCTTTATGCGGTTTTTCATCAAACCGGTCTGCATATAATTGGTAATATTTGTCATCCGGACCTGATAATTCGGCGTGTGGAAGAACGGTAGGTACATAAAGGAAAAAAGGTTTCTCCTTATTTTCATCGATAAATTCCAGGGTCTTTTCTTGGATTAATGCTGGTGCATACTGCCTTTTGGCCATTAAACCATTGCCATGGAGTTCTATCCTTTCCTTATTATGCCAGAGGTGAGTTGGGTAGTAACGATGGGATTGACGTTGACAGTTATAGCCATAAAATTCATCGAATCCTTTTTGATCGGGCGCCCCTGTTGTATTGACCATTCCAAGGCCCCATTTTCCAAATGCACCGGTTGTATATCCTGCCTGTTGTAGAAGCATAGCGAAAGTTTGTACAGAGTCTGCTAGCGGTTGTTGTCCTTCGGGTTCAATTTCTTTGTTCCCGCGTACATAGGTGTGGCCAGTGTGCTGTCCTGTCATTAAAGATGATCGCGACGGAGCGCACACAGATGTCCCAGCGTAGAAGTTGTCAAATTTCATTCCTTTGGCAGCCAATGAATCGATATGTTTCGTTTCAATTTTTTGCTGACCGTATACACCAAGGTCTCCATAACCAAGATCATCTGCCATAATAAGTACAATATTCGGTCTTTGGTCCTTCTTTTGAGCTATGGCAAGAGAGGCTAGATTCAAAAGAAGAGACAAGATAAAAGATGTTTTCATTTGCATTAGGTTATTTCTTCAAATTAATTTTTTCTTCGCTAAGACTGTCCACTAGTTTATATAGTAGTCCAATTTAATCCACTAAAACAGTCAGGTGGTCCTAATTTAGTTTTATTGGTTATGCTTCGTATGCTTTTTTTAGTACTTCTATTTTTGAGAAGTATATTATTCTAATTATTCCAAAAAAGAATGAGGGTTAAATTTACTCAAAAATAGCTTTTGATCGTACTAGTTCGCATTGGTTGAGATATAATAGCGGTAATGAAAGAGCCTTAATTTGATAATATGTTACTTTTTACTGTCTACGCATACGATTGTGTAATAATTTATTGTGTGCTATCAATTGTAATCTCCGATATGTTCATATTTATTTTCTAATTTCACCCTAATTTTATGAAAATGCTCTTATGGCCAAATCAATTAAAGAAATAGCACAAGAACTCAATGTGTCTAAATCAACTGTTTCATTAGTCATTAATCACAAAGCCGAGCGAGCACGCATTAGCAAGGAATTGGAAAACCGTGTACTTGCATACGTTGAAAAAGTAGGCTATAAGCCCAATGCTCTCGCTAAGAGTTTAGCTACGGGGCGGTCAAATACCATCGGTCTAATTGTAGAGAATATTGGAGATTCTTTTTTTGGTCCATTTGCTTTATATGTAGAGGAATTGTTCCGAAAGGAAAATTATCACGTCCTCTACAGTAGTACGCTTGGCGATTCACAAAATGCACGCGATATCATTGATTCGATGTTGGAAAAGAAAGTAGAGGGTATTATTTTGGCTCCGACAGTAGATTTGGAAGAATACCAACGCAAAATATTGGAGCATAAAGTTCCATTGGTCGTTTTTGATAGAAATTCTCCAGCAGTGGAAACCCATTATGTGCATATTGACAATGAAGTTAGTGGGAAGAATGCATGTGACCATTTGAAATCTATTGGTTGTAGAAATTTTGGACTGGTAACCATCGATTCGGATCAACCACAAATGTTGGCGCGCAAACGTGCCTATTTAGATTTTTGTGACACATACGGAATGGAGCCTCGCATACTGCAATTACCTTATCAGCATCTGAAGCAGAAAGGTTCACGTACGTTGAAAAATTGGGCAGCTAAGCAGGTTGGATTAGATGGTCTCTTTTTTACGACAAATTACCTTTGTATTCTCGGCTTGAAGGCCTTGCGGTCAGCGGATGAAAATAACTATGATTTTCCGATGTTTTCTTTTGATGACCATGAGTTGTTTGATCTTTTAAACCCTAAAATCTCCTGTATACAACAACCATTGGAACCTCTGGCTAAGACTTGTGTGAAAGTTTTGTTAAAGGAAATAGATCAAGGGATATCCACACCAAAAGAATATATCATCTCAACAAAATTGATCCGGCGCTAAAATGGGGCAATAAAAGGATGTGTAGAAATTGATTGTAAAAATAATAAGACCTGCTTCTCAATGCCAGGTGTTTGTTTTGATTTAATATTCTTTTTTATATCTTTACTAATACGTTTTAGTAGAAATATTTTTATATATCCTAAATAATGAAAAAATCTATAAGTGTTTTTCTGGGTTCGTTATTGTCTTTTGGTTTGTTTTGCGCAAAACCGGTTTTGGCTCAGAAATTTAGAGGGCAGCAAATGGAAGCTGTCGATCTTGTTAATCCATTAATGGGTACGGAATCCAAATTTGAATTGTCCAATGGTAATACCTATCCCTCAATAGCGCGACCTTGGGGAATGAATATGTGGACACCTCAAACGGGGAAAAATGGCGACGGATGGCAGTACCAATATACTGCGGATAAGATTCGTGGTCTAAAACAGACTCACCAGCCATCACCCTGGATGAATGATTACGGTGTTTTTTCAATCATGCCTGTGACTGGAAAGCCGGTATTCGATCAAGAGGAGCGCGCGAGCTGGTTTTCGCATAAAGCGGAGATTGTAAAACCGTACTATTATTCGGTTTACCTAGCGGACCACGATGTGACTGCAGAGATGACACCAACAGAACGCGCGGCAATGTTTAGGATCTCGTTTAATAAAACAGACGATGCGTATATTGTTTTGGATGCTTATGAAAAGGGATCTGAAGTTCAGATTATTCCAGAAAAAAATATGATCATTGGCTATTCTTCTAAATATGCACGGGGCCCACTGCCTGCTAATTTCAAGAATTATTTTGTTTTGGTTTTTGATCAACCTTTTGCAAGTGTCGCTACTTGGGAAGGCAAAGAGAAGAAGGATGGGCAACTTCAGATCAAAGGTGATCACACTGGTGCAATCGTAGGGTTTAAGGTAAAAGACAAATCGAAACCAGTACAGGTGAGCGTAGCATCTTCCTTTATTAGTGCCGAACAAGCCTTATTAAACTTAAATGAGTTAGGTAATAAGTCTTTCGATCAAATAAAAGAAGATGGACGTCAGATCTGGAACTCTACGTTAGGAAAAATTAAAGTAGAAGGCGATGATATCGATCAGTTGCGTACATTTTATTCGACGATGTATCGGACCTTATTTTTCCCAAACAAGTTATATGAAATTGATGCGCAAGGAAAGGCTGTACATTACAGTCCATATAATGGAAAAACACTTCCTGGTTATTTATTTGGAGGAACAGGTTTTTGGGATACTTTCAGAGCGTTGTATCCATTCTTAAACTTTATGTACCCTTCCATTAATAAGGAAATGCAGGAAGGTCTTCTCAATGCCTATTTGGAAGGAGGTTTCCTACCTGAATGGAGTAGTCCTGGATATGCCGATATTATGGTGGGCAATAATTCCGCTTCGGTGGTTTCGGATGCTTATATGAAGGGATTACGCGGTTATGATATCAATAAGTTATACGAAGCTTTACAACACGGTGCTAATAACGAAGGACCAATGAGTGCTGTTGGAAGGAAGGGCGTTGACTATTACAATAGTTTGGGGTACGTGCCATATGATGTTAAAATCAATGAAAATGCAGCACGTACTTTAGAATATGCCTATGACGATTTCACGATCTACCAATTGGCAAAAGCGTTGAACCGTCCGAAGGCTGAAATTGATTTGTATGCTAAGCGTGCGCAGAACTATAAGAATTTATTTGATCCATCGACCAATCTTATGCGTGGAAAGAATAAAGATGGAAAATTCCAGGCTCCTTTTAATCCATTAAAATGGGGTGACGCATTCACCGAAGGAAATAGCTGGCATTATTCGTGGAGCGTATTTCACGATGTTCAGGGGCTGATCGACCTAATGGGAGGAGAAAAGACATTTGTGAGCATGTTGGATTCGGTGTTTGTCCAGTCTCCAGATTTCGACGATAGCTATTATGGCGGTATTATCCATGAAATACGCGAAATGCAAGTTGCGAATATGGGGCAATATGCACATGGTAATCAGCCAATTCAGCATATGCCATATTTGTACAATTACGCTGGCCAACCTTGGAAAACACAATATTGGGTGCGTCAAGTGATGGATCGCATGTATAAGCCTACACCTGATGGCTATTGTGGTGACGAAGATAATGGTCAAACTTCTGCATGGTATGTTTTTTCAGCACTGGGATTCTATCCTGTTTGTCCGGCAACGGATGAATATGTGCTCGGAGCGCCATTATTTAAAAAAGCGACCTTAACATTTGAAAATGGTAAGACGTTGACCATTGATGCTCCAAAGAATTCTACTGAAAATGTATATGTAAATACATTGCAAATGAACGGTAAGGACTATGGTAAGAACTGGTTAAGTCACAAAGCATTGCATGAAGGTGGGACACTTAATTTTGACATGGCGGCAAAGCCTAATTATACGAGAGGAGCGTCCAAAAATTCAGCACCTTATTCAATGACAACAGATTTGCAAACAAATATCAAGTTGAAATCGAACAAAAAGAAATAATCATTAGGTTATGATAAACTTTAAAAACTTAAAAATCGTTGTTACTGTATTTGGCTTGGCATACTCTTGTTCACTTTTTGCGCAGGACAACTGGAAACATACCGAAAATGATCGCAAGGTTGCTGTGGATATTGATAGTATCAGTAAAGGTGGTTATACCCTAATTTGGATTAATAAAGACAAAGATTTTAGTGCTTCTTTAAAAGAAAGGCTGGTAGCGGCATATTTTACCAACTATCCTAAACTAGCCAAGAAATATAATAAAAAGACTATAAAAAAGGTCTCTTTTGTTATTGATCCGGACTATAAAGGTGTGGCAGCGACAGCGGGTGGGATTGTCCGTTATAGTCCAGCCTGGTTTGCCAAAAATCCAGGGGATATTGACGTGGTTACCCATGAGGTCATGCATATTGTTCAAGCATACCCCGATGGGGCGGGCCCGTGGTGGATTACGGAGGGGATAGCCGATTTTGTTCGATTTGATGATGGCCTAGATAATGCGGGGGCAAACTGGAAGCTGCCAGAATATAACGAAAAGCAGAAATACACCGATTCTTATCGTATTACAGCGCGCTTTTTGTACTGGATCAATCTACATGTAAAGAAGGATTTTGTCAAAAAATTGGATGCAGCGATGCGTAGCAAAAGCTATAGTGATGCTTTTTGGAAAGTGGAGACGGGTAAAACTATTGATGAGCTATGGGCCGATTATAGCCAAAATCCCACACTATAATTCATAAGCGATGAATATCAGAAGTTTAGTCTTTTTGGGATTAATTAGTGTCCCATATCTATTAAAGGCACAAGAAACTAAATTAGTTCAGTATGTCAAACCACTCATCGGAACGGCGAAAATGGGACATACTTTTCCGGGGGCGACAGTTCCATTCGGTGCTGTACAATTAAGTCCTGATACGGATACATTATCTTATGCTGTCAATGGACGGTACAACGGTGATGTTTATAAATATTGTGCTGGTTATCAGTATGATGATCCGACGATTGTCGGGTTTAGTCATACACATTTTAGTGGCACAGGTCACTCCGATCTTGGTGATATACAGATCATGCCGACACAAGGAAAAGTTCAATTAAACCCGGGAACAGCTGATCGACCGCAAGATGGTTATCGATCATCCTACTCACATGCCAATGAGCGAGCTGAGGCCAATTATTACAGTGTTCTACTGGATAAACATCAGATTAAGGCTGAATTAACGACTACAACACGTGTAGGGCTCCACCGTTATACATTCAAAGAGTCTGACGCTTCACATCTTATCGTAGATCTAACTGCTGGGATTTATAATTATGATGGCAAGAATGTTTGGACCGTTGTCAAGGTATTGAACGATTCAACACTGGTAGGTTACCGTCAAACAAACGGTTGGTCGAGAACGCGCTCCGTATACTTTGCAATAAAGACCTCAAAAGCTTTTAAGAATTATGGCGCCAAGTATGAAGATGGAAAATCTGTGTATAATGGTTTCTGGCGTAAGTTTGATCAACAAAATAATTTCCCCGACCTTGCAGCGCACAATATTAAGCTACACTTGGATTTTGATACAAAAGCACAAGAATCCATCCTTCTGAAAGTAGCTTTAAGTCCAGTAAGCATGAAGAATGCATTGGCCAATATGGAGGCTGAGGCTCCGGACTGGAATTTTGATGGCTACGTTAAGAAAGGCCAAGAAGCTTGGGAAAAGGAGCTGCATAAGATAGAAGCTGAAATGTTGAACAAGGAAGACCTGGTCAATTTTTATACAGCCATGTACCATGCAAGCTTAATGCCGACAGTCTATATGGATACGAATGGTGAATATAAAGGCTTGGATCAGGAGGTGCACCGCGCCAAAGGTTTTACGAATTATACTTCATTTTCGCTGTGGGATACTTATCGGGCTTTTCATCCGCTGTTGAATTTAATTAACCCTTCTCGTAATGCTGATATTGTAGCATCCATGATGGCTCATTATGACCAGAGTGTATTGAAGATGTTGCCAATTTGGTCGCATTATGCGAATGATAATTGGTGCATGAGCGGCTATCATTCGGTGTCTGTTATTGTTGATGCAATACTTAAGGGCGTTTACAAAGGCGATGCGCAAGCCGCTCTAGCGGCTTGCGTACAAACGGCAAATACACGTCAGTATGAGGGAATCGGCGCCTACATTGATAAGGGGTATGTTCCTGCAGATGTATCGGGAACATCCGTTTCTAATACATTGGAATATGCGTATGACGATTGGTGTATAGCGCAATTGGCGAAAAAGTTGGGAAAAGAGGATATTTACACGACTTTTTCCAAAAGAGCTGAAAGCTGGAAATCACTCTATGATTCCTCCATTGGATTTATGCGTCCCAAGAATTCGGTGGGTAAATTTCAGGAGAAATTTGATGTTTTGGATACACATGGACAAGGATTTATTGAAGGGAATTCATGGAATTACAGCCTGTATGTACCGCATCAACCTACTGAAATGATGGCATTAATGGGAGGCAAAAAACGTTTAGAGTCTTATTTGGATTCCCTGTTTACCATGGAATTACCGGATAAATATTTTGAACATACGGAGGATATTACCCGCGATGGCATTATCGGAAATTACGTGCATGGAAATGAGCCTTCACATCATGTGGCATACTTGTACAATATAACCAATAGTCCCTGGAAAACCCAGGCCCGCGTCAGACAGATCATACGGAATCAGTATCACAATGGCCATGCGGGTTTAGGGGGAAATGATGACTGTGGACAAATGTCTGCCTGGTATTTATTTACTGCATTGGGTTTTTATCCAGTGGCACCTGGGGAAGATAGTTATTGGATTGGTAGTCCTTTGGTAAAATCGGCAAAGGTTAATCTTGAAAATGGACGCAGTCTTTCCATAGTTGCCCGTAACCAGTCTGAAAAGAATGTTTACGTTAAATCCGTTTCTTTAAATGGGCGGAAATTGGATAATTTTCTGTTACCCTATAGTAGCATTATAAATGGTGGTGAATTAATCTTCGAGATGAGCAATAAACCAAATAAATAAAAGCCTGCTCACAAAGATGAGACGATCAGGTGTGTACAAATGGATAGCTATCTGTTGCTTAGTTTTGTTTCTGATATTACAGTATCTCATGATCGCACGATCATATGAGATTAAAAGAAGCGAACTATTTCAGAAAGAAAAAAAGGCAATTAAGGTTGTTTACGATAAGCATATCTCGAACGATAAGATATTTCCGGGCGGGCAGAAACTTATCGATTCAACCTTAATGCCTCATTTAGTTCGTCTGAAAGCTTATTACCAAGACGATAGTAATGCTTTCAATAATCTGAAAGATAGCATCGCAAAAACGTTGGTAACGAGGCTTCGAAATCATCCAGCCATGGACAGCCTATTTCATAAGATCAGATCCGAAGTCAATTTGGGCGAAGGTTTTGGTTATGCCATTGTGTTGAAAGATATTTCGGTGACTTTTGATGCGAACACTTTTATACCAATCCTAGACTTTGGCATAGATAAGCATACTCCTATTGGGGGTGAATTTCGGTTTATTGACAAAGACAATATCGTATCGTCGATTGCAATAACCGCAAATAGTAAGATGTCAAACCGTGTGGCTTTTACGTTGTATGTTGGGAATATTGATACAAATTTTTCAGTATTAAAAGCCATTTTACCATTATTATTACTGTCGGGCTGCTGTATAATTGGTATTGTTTGGTTGTATTTGGTGACATATGGTAGCTGGATAAAGCAGAAAAGAATGGCGGAAATGGCTTCTGACTTTATTAACAATGTCACCCATGAATTCAATACACCATTGACAACCATACGAATTGGTTTAACTAACTTGGTGGTAAAGGTTTCTAAAGAAGATAGACTAAAAATGGCAACAACTTTGGATACGTTGATGCGTCAGGTAAACCGTTTGGATCGATTAGTTAACAAGGCTATTGATTTGAGCGTGTTTAATCAGGAAGAGGTGGTTCTCGAAGAACACTTTCTGGCAGAACTTTTGGACCAATTAGAACAAGACCTAGCGATTTTGGTATCAGAAAGTACAGTAATTCAAATTTTAATGGATGAAAACGTTAAAGACGTAAAGGCGCTTGTCAATCCATTTATGTTCGTCACTGCTGTAAACAATTTGGTCGATAATGGGCTGAAGTATAATAAAGAGCCAATAAAACGTATCCATATTCGCTTGAGTATGGGTGGAGTAAATACTGTGATGATGACTGTACACGATAACGGAATAGGTATTTCACATAACCAACTGCCGTATATTTTTACGAAGGGATATCGGGGTAAGCAAGAAGCTTCTTCAAATGGGCTAGGTTTGGGACTTTTTTTCGTAAAGGAAGTTATGCGGATTCATCGATGGAAAATAGACGTTAAATCAGGAACCCAGTCTGGAACAACGTTTTCGGTTTCCATACCAATAATACAATAGATGATACTAAAATATGGACATATATTGCTGATTGAAGATGATCTTGATTTAGCGACAATGCTCATAGATTATCTATCAAATTTTGGATTTGATGTTAGTCATGCTATGTCTGCTGAAGAGGGGATATCCTATTATGAGATTAATAAATATGATATCCTTATAGTAGATATACAACTTCCTACTTGGGACGGATTTCAATTTGTTGAATATATTTCACAGTTAAATAAAAACCAATTTGTACTTTTTCTCACAGCCAGACTGTCTAAAACAGATCGATTAAAGGGACTCCGTCTAGGGGGTAATGATTACATAACAAAACCGTTTGATGTTGAAGAATTGTCTCTGAAACTTCAAAATTATATTGTTAAGCAGCCTGTTGTTTCTCAATTGCAACTCAATATTGGTGACATTAAACTTGACCGTAATTTACTTGCAATAGAATTTAATGATAAATCTCGGCAGGTTGTATCACCACGTGAATTTGAACTTTGGACTTTCTTAGCCAGCAAACCGAATATTGTATTGAAAAGAGAAGAGATCTTACTTGCTCTTTGGGGAGATAACGATTATTTTTTAGGACGAAGTCTTGATGTTTTTATATGCAAGATTAGAAAAATGCTGAAAAGATCGCGGTATGTTGCTATTAAAACTGTTTATAAGGTGGGATTTATTTTAGAGGTCGATTTCAATAATTGTCATTAACAATCGATTAACAACTTTCTCTTTTCTTTCTTTTTAATTTTACTAAAACGAATTAGTTTATCAGCTTAAGGTTGATTTCTTTGGAGGTGTTCATTCCAAAGAAATAACTAATTAACGACCAATTTTTGTATTAGTAAACCAATCATTAATTATTATTTATGAAAAGAAAGGTAATTCCATTATTTTTTACGCTTTCGGTGTGTAGCACATTCAATTTGTGGACCGAATTGAAAGCTGCGTCTAGCCACTTCAGTTTCCAACAAGAAGGTATTATTGTAGAGGGAACAGTTTTAAACAGTTCGACAGGTAAAGTTTTGCAAGGTGTTACCATTGTCGTTAAAGCAAGTGGAAAATCAACGAAAACAGATGCATCAGGCCGATATCGAATAGAAATTCCCTATAAGGATGCGGTGTTGACTTTCTCGTATATTGGCTTTCAGCCTCAACAAATTGTTGCCGCTGGAAGATCGGCGCTACAGGTTAGTCTGATAGAAGATGTAAAAGCATTAGAGGATGTTGTTGTTGTTGGATATACAACACAGAAGAAAAGAAATGTAGTAGGTGCGGTAGCAACAATTACGACTAAGGACCTGGTGCAGAGCCCTGCTGCAAATATTAATAACATGCTCGCTGGGAGATTACCAGGACTGGTCGTCAACCAATATGCTGGAGGAGAACCAGGGGTAGATCGTTCAGAATTATTTATTCGTGGTAAGTCAACTTATGGCAATCAATCACCCATTGTAATTGTAGATGGAATTGAGCGTGATATGAGTTATTTGGCCCCAGACGAAATTGAAACGGTTTCCATTTTGAAAGATGCAGCAGCTACAGCGCCATATGGAATTCGGGGAGCAAACGGTGTTATCGTTGTTACAACAAAACGGGGGCAATCCGCAGATAAGGCAACGGTGGATTTCAAAGCGTCTTATGGCCTAAATACACCCGCACAATTGCCGATGCTTTTGGGATCTGCAGATTATGCAACTCTCTACAATGAAGCGTTAACGAATGATGCGAAGCTGTCTGGAGGAAATACCGATAACTTAAAATTGTTTAGTCAGGATGCTATAGATAAATTTAGACGGGCAAAGGGAGATAATTCGGATGGGCTAGGCTATAACTGGGACTATTTTGATTATATTTTTAGAACTGCACCTCAACATGAATACAATCTTTCTATACGGGGAGGCAATGATATTGCGAAATATTTTGTGATGGGCGGTTATATGGGGCAAGACAATAATTATGATCATGTTGATTTATCTAAATATAATGTTTCTCCTAAATTTCAACGCTATAACTTTAGATCCAATATTGATGTCAACATTACAAAAAACTTGTGGGTTAAGCTCAATTTAGGTGCCCGTATTACCAATCGAACCTCGCCTGGAACTTCCGCCAGTAGATTGATGACATTGGCGATGACACAGCCGCCGTATTTGCCCATCATTCTCGAACCCAATAGCCAACCTTCGACTCAAGGTTATCTGCTAAATAATCCATCAGGACTGTTGTTTGGTAATCAAATTTACCGATTTAATGTTCTTGGAGAATTGACTAGATCAGGATATCATACAGAAAAAAACACCTATCTGGAAGGGAGTTTTGCCGCCGGTTGGAATATGGATTTTATTACGAAGGGACTTTCTGTTGATGGAATATTTTCCTATGATGCAAGAGAGCAACAATGGGTCAGACGCGAGCTGGGCACTTATAGTGAAGGATATAGGGTATATCCCAATTATGCGACTTTTCAGCCTACAGATGGTATAGATTTATTTATGAATCCACAATACTATGAGGGTACTTATAGAAATGGGAACAAATATACGGTAGATCAAACTGTTGGAAATTCATTTACACAAAGTAGTCCTTTTAATAGAACCTTCATTCAAGGAAAAATAAACTATAACCGGCTATTTAAAGATAAACACAATGTTACGGGAATGTTGCTTTTCAATCGCTCGAGCCAGTCTGTTTATGATGCGGCGAATTCAAGAGCCAGTGTTGATATCCGTTATCAAGGTATGACAGGACAGTTTACCTATAATTATCTAGAAAAATATTTGGCGGAATTTAACTTTGGTTACAATGGATCCGAAAATTTTATAGAGGGAAAACGTTACGGATTTTTCCCGGCTGGAGCATTGGGTTGGGTGGTTAGCAAGGAGAAATTTATGTCGAATACCAAAGATTGGCTGAGCTTTTTGAAGCTTAGAGCTTCGATGGGCCTTGTGGGCAATGATAAAATGCCAGGTGATGCTCGATTCGGATATCTAGCATTTTTTCAGGGAGGAGACGGTTATAGTTTCGGCGAACAGAATTTTAACAATGGACTAAGTGGCCTTCGTGAAGGGCGCCTAGCAAATGAAAATATAACATGGGAGAAATCTAGAAAAACTAATATAGGTCTCGATATGGGTTTTTTAAAGAACAAGATGAACTTTAGCATCGATGTTTTTGAGGATTATCGTTATGACATTATTACCGAACTTGGGGCGGATGACATTGGTTTTCCAGGCGTAGTTGGTAAAGGTTCTCCGCTGATCAATATTGGAAAGGTCCGCAACCGTGGTATCGATATTGAAATGAGTTATTCAGATATGATCGGGGATAATTTCAGATTCTCTCTGAAACCTAATTTCACCTTTTCCAGAAATAAGTTGATCTACCGACAAGAGGTTCCGCGACAATATGAATACAGGCAAGCAACAGGTAAACGACTTTATGAAAATTTTGTCTATGTTTTCGATCACTTCGTTAGGGATCAAGCCGAGGCGGACAAGTTAAATCAGGCTAATTTTCAACCTTGGGGAACAGTAGGACCAGGTGATGTCGTTTATAAGGATTTGAATGGCGATGGTAGAATTACGGACTTAGGCGATCGTACAGTTATGGGAAATCCTAGAAGTCCAGAGATTCAATTTGGCTTACCAATATCACTGCAATATAAAGGCTTTGATTTTAGTCTTTTATTTCAAGGAGCGTTAAATTCTTCAATTTTGTTGAAAGATGCGGCTGTATGGGATTTCCCAACTTTCGATCAAGATAAACTCGGCTCGGTTAGACCAATTCATATGGGGCGTTGGACACCAGAAACGGCCGAAACTGCAACTTACCCCGCTCTACATATAGGTAATTCTGAAAATAATAAAAATAGCAATAGTAGTTTGTTTTTATACGATGCTAAATATTTAAGACTTAAAAATATAGAGATTGGTTATAATTTGCCGAAAGATCTTATTAAAAGAATTGGTTTAAATCAATTACGCATTTATGCGCAAGGAATGAACCTATTTACCTGGTCAGGTTTGAAGGATTTAAGTATAGATCCTGAGATGGGAAATACAAGCGGTTATTGGTACCCGATTCTAAAAGTCTACAATTTTGGAATAAATCTTAATTTCTAACCTTATGAATGTATTGAAGATGAAAAAAATACTTTTTTTTATGGCAGGTGTGGTTGCTTTTATGATCGCAAGTTGCAACAAATATTTGGACAAATTACCCGACGATCAGATCCGGGAAGATGAGGTTTTTACTCGTTATGAAAAAGTAAATCAGCTCGTTACGGATGTGTATGCTAAAGCGAAGGGTGTCAATCAGCCTATCTCGTGGTTCTATCATTTTTCGAGTGCTGCGATAACCGATGAGGCCGAAGGCTCTACAGTAGAAGGAAATATTACAAATAGATATAATACAGGTGATTGGAATATCAATGAACTACCCGGAGACAATGGGCAATTCTGGAATAGTATGTTTGACGGGATCCGTAGAACAAACGTTATTTTGGAAGGAATTAAAAAATATAGTACACCAGATGATATCTTAGAACCAGGTTCACTGCCTATGCGCGTGGGTGAGGTCTACTTTTTAAGAGCTTACTTTCATTTAATGGCTGTTCGTATATATGGTGAGATACCTTACATAGATCATGTTGTTACGGCAACAGAGAACATGAACTTCGAGCGTGAGTCAGTTCACAAAGTTATTGATAAAATTGTGGCTGATGCAATAACAGCATATAATGCCGTCCCAGAAAAATGGGAGGGTCAGAATTTTGGACGTATCGATAAAGGTGCATGTCTTGGGCTGATTGCAGAAGCGCGGTGGATGGCCGCTACACCACTTTGGAATGGAGCTGCTGCAAAAGGCTATAATGGGACGCGTAAGTTTGAGTCCGAATACGCTACGTACGACCCTCAGCGTTGGGTGAAAG
Source organism: Sphingobacterium sp. UBA2480 (assembly GCF_002341965.1). Classification (NCBI taxonomy): domain Bacteria; kingdom Pseudomonadati; phylum Bacteroidota; class Sphingobacteriia; order Sphingobacteriales; family Sphingobacteriaceae; genus Sphingobacterium; species Sphingobacterium sp. UBA2480. The sequence goes on from NZ_DDPA01000010.1 coordinate 75,684, forward strand.
CTAAAGAGGCGGCTAAGGCAGTTCTTGAAAGTAAGGTTGCAGGGGGAAAACGTTATAGTCTGTATCAGAAATACTCAAATACCGATTTTGGAGATAGTGGCGGTCAAAACACGAGTAACTCAACAGTTTATACACGCTTATGGCAGATGTTTTATGATATGGAGGCGTTCAAAAATGAGTATGTTTTGTTTTTTACACGCTATAAGGGTGAAGGGTGGTTTGGTGATGTATATCCGCCAAGCCGCGGTGGTGGAGCTCGTCAGATGCCCGTTCAAGAACAAGTAGATGAGTATGAGTACTTGTCGCCAGATGGCTTTGGTTACCCGATTTATAGTACCAAGGCTAAACAGGACGGGTATGATGACGCAAATCCTTATACTTCAGTAAAAAGGGATCCACGTTTTTATCGCGACATTATATTTCACGGTGCAGCATTCCGCGGCGGTAACAATAATCCATCCCAGACAAATATTGCGAGTGGTGCCGATCAGATCGGAGCGAATAATGCAACGCGCACGGGATATTACCTGAGGAAATTTTTGCAGGAAGCTTGGAATAAAAATGGAAGTGTTATCATCAGCGCACCTCCAGTATGGCGTTTGCCGGACTTTATTTACATTTATGCTGAGGCAGTTAATGAAATCGATGGACCAACACAAGAGATCTATGATTTAATTAATCAGGTAAGATCAAGATCCTTTATGGCGCCAATGCCTTTGACAACACTTGCTGATAAAAATGTGATGCGCGAGTATATTTATCGCGAACGAAGAGTCGAATTCTTTTATGAGAATAAGAGAGCTTTTGATAGTCGCCTATATCTAGAACCAAGTAGTTCGGTAGAGAAAACCAAATTTCAGACTTTTACTGCATCAGGTGGTACAAATAATGAACGAAGTATAAACTACTGGAAAAATAGTAATACAGCGTATCCGAAACTTCAAAATATGATTAATGGCATGAGAGCCGTTGAGGACGTAAATGGTAAAATTCAAATCGGTGATAAACGTTATAGAATGGAACGCTTCTTTGTTGAAAGTAGAGTTTTTACCGCTCCAACTCATTATTTATTTCCTATTTTAAACTCAGAGATTCAAAAATCGCCCTCATTAGGGCAGAATCCCGGCTGGTAGTATTTCTGTGATATAAAATCCGCAATCATTTGATTGCGGATTTTTTTGTAACCATCTTGTGAAAAACACCTGACCATCTTTTCTATTTAATTATCTTACTTATATTTACTAATACGGTTTAGCTTTTTTTGCTAGTACGATCAACCAAATACGTAATTTATGTTTAATATTAAAAAACTAACAGGTAGTATTCTTTTTCTATTCGCGATCCATGGGGGGATGGCACAGCAGGCTTCACCTGTTGATTTTGTTAATCCACTGATTGGTACAGAATCGAAGTATGAATTGTCCAATGGGAATACTTATCCAGCAATAGCTCGTCCTTGGGGGATGAATTTTTGGACACCCCAAACAGGAAACATGGGCGATGGTTGGGTATATACTTACACGGCGGATAAAATAAAGGGTTTTAAGCAAACGCATCAGCCAAGTCCTTGGAACAATGATTATGGACAGTTTTCAATTATGCCCGTTACAGGTACACCTCAATTTGATCAGGAAAAACGTGCGAGCTGGTTTTCACATAAGGCGGAAATTGCCAAACCTTATTATTATAGCGTTTATCTTGCGGATCATGATGTGACAACAGAACTGTCGCCTTCACAACGTGCAGCAATCTTTCAATTCACATTTCCTAAAACCGATAGCGCTTATGTTATTATTGATGCTTTTGATAAGGGGTCCTATATTAAAGTAATTCCGCAGGAGAATAAGATTATCGGGTATTCAACAAAAAATAGTGGCGGTGTTCCAGATAATTTCAAGAATTATTTTGTCATTACTTTCGATAGACCATTCTCTTACAAAGCTGCTGTGAAAAGTGGAACGGTAAGCAAGGATGAACTGGAAATTCAGGATAATCACGCCGGAGCGGTCGTGGGTTTCTCTTCCTTGAAAAGAGGGGAGAAAGTCATCGCTCGGATTGCTTCTTCTTTTATAAGTTTTGAAACGGCAGAAATAAACCTCAAAGAGGTTAAATCGAAAACATTTCAACAAGTTGTTGACGAAGGTAAAGCACAATGGAACGAAGTCCTTGGGCGTGTACAGGTTGAAGACCAAAATATTGACCGATTACGTACATTTTATTCCAGCCTATATCGTTCAACACTTTTTCCGAGAGATTTTTCTGAAATTGATGGAACAGGCAGGCGTATGCACTATAGCCCTTACAATGGGCAGGTCCTTCCTGGCGAAATGTTTACGGATACAGGCTTTTGGGACACCTTTAGAAGTTTGTTTCCCTTGCTGAACTTATTGTATCCGTCGATGAATGATCGGATGCAGGAGGGCTTGGTGAATGCGTATAAAGAGAGTGGTTACCTTCCGGAGTGGGCTTCGCCGGGACATCGTGCATCGATGATTGGAAACAATTCCGCTTCTATTGTAGCCGATGCCTTGATTACTGATCGGAAAGGCTATGATAAAGAACTCTTATGGGAAGCACTCAAGCATGGGGCGAATAGTGCCTATCCGAAACATTCTTCGACAGGACGCTTCGGTTATGAATATTATAATAAATTGGGCTATATACCTGCAGATGTAAAAGTCGACCAAAATGTAGCACGCTCATTGGAATATGCGTACAATGACTGGTGTATTTATGAATTTGGTAAGGCACTGGGCAAACCCGAAGCTGAAACAGCTATTTATGCAACACGTGCGATGAACTATAAAAACCTGTTTGATCCAAGTACCAAACTGATGCGTGGCAAAAAAACAGATGGATCATTCGTCTCGAATTTTGATCCAAGTGCTTGGTCAAGAGAATATACGGAAGGGAATGCTTGGCATTGGAGTTTTTGTGTCTTCCATGATCCTCAGGGTTTAATTAATTTGATGGGTGGTAATAAATCATTTGTGTCCATGTTGGATACGGTGTTTATCATTCCGAGCTATGAAGGAATGAAGAGTCGCGGGATGATCCACGAAATGCGTGAAATGCAGGTAATGAATATGGGGCAGTATGCGCATGGAAATCAGCCCATCCAACATATGCCATATCTGTATAATTACGCTGCAGAGCCTTGGAAAGCACAATATTGGGTACGCAAGATAATGGATAAACTTTATTTGCCGACACCAGATGGCTATTGTGGTGATGAAGACAATGGACAGACGTCAGCCTGGTATGTCTTTTCTTCGTTAGGATTTTATCCTGTTTCTCCCGCCTCGGGCGAATACGTGATTGGTTCACCACAATTCAATAAAGTGACACTCCGACTTGAAAACGGGAAAGAAGTCTTGATTCAGGCCAAACAACAGGAGCCAAATCAGGTTTACGTAGATCAGTTATCTTGGAATGGAAAGCCTTATAATCGCAATTATATCCGGTATAGTGATTTATTGCAGGGCGCTAACCTTGAATTTAAAATGAGTGACACACCGAATAAAAATAGGGGAACAAAAAAAGAGGATGCTCCATATTCCTTTAGTAACGAAAAAATTAAAGGAAAATAAAGATAGAATTCTTTATTGAAAACCATGACTGCTAATTTTAGGCTGTCATGGTTTTTTTACACGAATAAAATAATCTTAGCTATTTAAAGTCATACCTTTGTGATTCGAAATTTCGATATGTTAGGCAAAATATTTCATTTTTTAACACTCTTTGCATACCTTAATCTGTTGACCTATGAGTCTTTCTCCTCGGCAACTGGGCAGGTCCTGCATGCAGGTGAGACCATTGTGGAGTATTTTTTGGATGATGTATTGAATTTGGAGCCCATTCATTCTTCCGAAGAAGAAAGCGTACTATTGCAGGATGATTATCGTATATTTTCGCTCAATAGTCAAGTATTACCAATCTTTATTTTTGTTTTTGGAATCGTCTTTACGGCATTATGTTTTGCAAAAGATGATGAACATCCTTTTTATCGATCTAAAACCCTATGCTTACCAGGGTATTATCGATTCCTATCCCGCTTTAGGCCATTCTAGTTACCTCCAATAATTTTCTATCGGAGGCTGCAATAGTTTTATTTTATTTCTGTATATGGTATGGAAGGCCTTAGGCCGCTCTTTGCCCTATAAAATTGCTGTAGCTCCTATCTAATACATTCTCCTAACGACTGACTTTAAAATGCCGTAGGAGAGTTTAACATTTTACATTTTTTATCGTTTATGAAATACCAATGTTTGGCAAACACCAACGTGGATGAAAAACAACTGGGTATTCCATATGACCTTTAAAAAAAGATTATTCCCATATGAACAAATTACGAATACTGTGCCTTTTGCTTGGCGCGGTCGGGATGTTGGCCTCATGCCGCTCCACAAATGCTAATGCTGACCAAAAAGAAGAACTCAAAAATATACCCGTCGCCTCTTTGATGGTGATGGACACAACTGTTTATCAAGAATATATTGCGGATGTCCAAGCCTTGAAAAACGTCGAAATTCGTTCCAAATTGAATGGTTTTTTGGATAAAATATATGTAGATGAAGGTGCATGGGTCAGAAAGGGACAAGTACTGTTCAAATACAATAATGAAGAGTATCGTTCGGAACTGGCAAAAGCGAAAGCACAATATGACAACTCCATCGCTGAAGCACAAAAGATCAAGCTTGAGATGGAACGGACTCAAAAACTAGTTGACAAGAATATTGTAAGTTCCTCGGAGTATAATTTATTGAAAATCCAGTTGAAAGCTGCCAATTCGAAAATTGAAGAAGCCCGCGCATTGGTTAACCAGGCTCAGACCAGATTGGATTATACTGTCATACAAGCGCCTTTTGATGGACGTATAGACCGGATTTTGTTAAAAGAGGGCTCACTATTAACTGAAGGAAGTCTGATCACAACTATTTCGGATCTAAGTAAAGTGAATGTTTATTTTGATATTTCGGAAAGAGAATATCTTGCACTTATGCGTGATAAGCTGAATGGCAAAGAAACGCAAAAATCGGTAAAATTAATTCTGGCAAATGGCGAGTTGTATCCACACGAAGGGATTGCCCACTTGGTAGAAAGTGAATTTGAAGCAAATACGGGATCGATAGCGCTACGTGTACAATTTCCGAACGCAGAACATATTCTAAAGCATGGCGCAACAGGTAAGATTGCTGTACCAATGGAAACGGGTGAACATACTTTTGTGCACCAAAAATCAGTATTTGAAATTCAGGATAAGACTTACGTATATACCATGCAGGCCGATAGTACGGTCAAAATGACGCCTTTTGTTGCTGGACCACGTGTGGGGCATTATTACATTGTCGAAAGCGGTCTGAATCCTGATGTCAAGGTGGTATATGAGGGAGTCCAGAGTTTGCGTAGTGGAATGAAGATTAATCCAAAAATGAGGAAACTGTAGCGGGGGGATAGATTATGTTTGAAACATTTATAAAGAGGCCAATATTATCGTTGGTCATTTCGGTGTTTATTACCCTTTTGGGACTTTTGGCTTTGTTTACATTGCCTATAACACAATTCCCGGATATCGTACCACCTTCGGTCGTAGTAAATGCCAACTATACTGGTGCCAATGCTGAAGTAAGTACAAATGCTGTAGCTATTCCCTTGGAGAAAGCAATCAACGGTGTAGCTGGGATGACTTATATGAATTCAGTGTCTACCAATAACGGTAGCACAGTGATTCAGATCTTTTTTGAAGTCGGTACAGATCCAGATATTGCAGCTGTAAACGTACAGAATAGGGTAACAACGGTATTGGATGAATTGCCTGAAGAGGTTATCAAGGCGGGAGTAACAACGGAGAAAGAGGTGAACTCAATGCTGATGTACCTGAATGTTTTTACCGATGATAAAACGGCAGATGAAAGATTCATATACAACTTTGCGGACATCAATATTCTCAAGGAACTAAAACGTATTGAAGGGGTTGGTCTGGCTCAGATTATGGGAATGCGGGATTACGCTATGCGTGTTTGGGTTAAACCTGATCGTATGGCAGCGTATAATATTTCTGCAGAGGACGTGGTAGCTGCATTGCGAAAGCAGAATATCGAGGCCGCGCCAGGACAAACAGGTATCAGTTCGGATAAAATGCGCAACATGCAACAATATGTGTTACGTTATCCGGGTAAGTTCACTGAAATTGAAGAGTATGCGAATGTCCCCATCCGAGCGACTTCAAATGGTTCCATTATCCGTATAAAAGATGTTGCCGATGTTGAATTTGGCTCATTGGATTATGAAATGGTATCCAAGACGGATGGCCGACCATCTGCCTCCATCATGTTGAAGCAATTGCCAGGATCAAATGCACAGGAGGTAATTCAACGTGTGAAAGATCGCATGGCCGAATTAAAACAAACCCAGTTCCCTACCGGCATGACTTATACCATGGGTTACGATGTGTCGCGGTTTTTGGATGCTTCGATTTCCTCGGTCATCAAAACCTTATTGGAGGCCTTCCTCTTGGTTTTTATTGTTGTGTTTATCTTTTTGCAGGACTTTAGGGCGACTGTTATTCCTATTTTGGCTGTCCCGGTCTGTTTAATTGGGGCTTTATTTTTTATGCAGATGCTCGGTTTCTCGATCAACTTACTGACCTTGTTTGCATTGGTACTGGCTATAGGTATTGTGGTGGATAATGGGATTGTCGTCGTCGAGGCTGTATATGCCAAAATGGAAGAGGAACATCTTCAACCTATGGAAGCGACATTGGAGGCAATGAAAGAAGTCGGTGGCGCTGTTGTGGCTATTACACTTGTCATGTCTGCGGTATTTGTTCCGGTTGCCTTTCTATCGGGGCCAGTAGGGATTTTTTACCGACAGTTTTCGTTGACGTTGGCCGCAGCAATTGTTATTTCTGGGATTAACGCGTTGACATTGACACCCGCCTTATGTGCGCTTTTCTTGAAATCGCCTCACGATCGCAAACCATCGAATAATTGGCTCGATCGTTTCTTTAAAAAATTCAACGCAGTTTATGATAAGACAGCCTTTGGTTACAAGGGGATTTTGGTAAAAACAAGTGCACGGCGCGGATTGACCTTGCTTTTACTTGGCGTTTTCTTTGTCGCCACCTGGGGAAGTAGCGCGATCTTACCTTCGGGTTTTATTCCAACAGAGGACCAGGGAATGATTTATGTCGCTGTAACCACACCTCCGGGAGCAACGGTGGACCGTACCGAACGTGTTTTGGATAAAATTGATTCTGTATCACGTCAGCTTGATATTGTGGAAACCGTTTCTACATTATCGGGATATAGTATCATTACCGAAGTGTCCGGCGCTTCCTACGGGATGGGGATGATCAATCTGAAGCCCTGGAAAGAGCGAGATCAGACAGTAGATGATGTCATTAAAGATTTACGCGAGAGAACCAAGGACTTTGCCGATGCGGAAATTGATTTTTTTCCTCCACCAACAGTTCCAGGCTTTGGTAACTCATCAGGTTTTGAACTACGTCTATTGGACCGTAGTGGTAATGAAGATCTCAATAAGACGGCCGAAGTGCTGCAGAAGTTTATGGACGATATGGAAAAAAGTGATGTTCTTCAGGATATCAACTCCAGTTTTGATGTGAACTTTCCACAGTATATGCTGAAGGTGGACTACGATATGGCTGCAAAAAAAGGAATATCGGTGGAGAATGCCATGAATACGCTGCAGACCTTAATGGGAAGTCTTTACGCGACAAATTTCATCCGTTACGGACAGATGTATAAGGTCATGGTACAGGCTGGTCCCGAATATCGCCAAAGACCAGAAGATGTATTACGCTTATATGTGAAGAATGAGACGGGTGAGATGGTACCATACAATGCCTTTATTTCGATGGAAAGAATTTATGGTCCTGAACAAATTACCCGTTACAATATGTTTAGTTCGGCCATGATTACAGGACAATCCTCGGCAGGCTTTAGTTCTGGACAAGCGATCGAAGAAGTGGAAAAAATAGCGTCATCTCTTCCTCAAGGTTATAGTATCGAATGGTCTGGTATGACTCGGGAACAGAAAATCTCGGGAAATCAGGCTTTGTATATCTTCGCGCTTTGTCTTCTGTTTGTTTATCTGTTGTTATGTGCACAGTACGAAAGCTTCTTATTGCCGTTACCAGTTCTGCTCTGTCTTCCAGCGGGGATCTTTGGTGCTTTCATTTTCCTGAAGGTCTTTGGATTGGAAAACAATATCTACGCGCAGGTCGCATTGGTCATGCTGATTGGTTTGCTGGGCAAAAATGCGATTCTGATTGTGGAATATGCCAATTTGAAATATAAGCAAGGAATGGATATCGTGACAGCTTCAATAGAAGGCGCTGTTGCCCGGTTACGGCCCATATTAATGACTTCGTTTGCTTTTATTGCAGGTCTGATACCCTTGATGATGGCCAGCGGAGCCGGTGCATTGGGTAATCGAAGTATCGGTACGGCTGCAGTCGGCGGAATGCTTATCGGAACCATTCTGGGGGTAATTGTCATCCCAGGCTTAGTGATCTTATTTTCAAAAAAAGAGAATAAGAAACAAGTTGTGAAACAAGCTTCTTTAGTTATTGCTGCACTTATTTTATTTGGAAGTTGTTCGGTTCCCAAAAAAGCTCTCCAACCGGAGAAAGTAAACGTACCGAATTCCTTTTCTACACATCTTTCGCCAGATAGTTTAAATGTGGGAAGCCGACCTTGGAAGGAAATTTTTAAAGATTCGCAGTTGGTTTCCTTAATTGATTCGGCTTTGCAGAACAATTTAGATATTCGTCAATCCATCCTACGTTTGGAATCTGCACAAGCTTATTTTAAGCAACGGAAAGCCGCTTTAGGTCCTAGGGTCGAGGCCGCAGTAGAAGGAGGAATACGGAAGTATGGCCACTATACTGAGTCAGGGATCGGTAATTACGATTCAAATTTCTCGGAGAATTTGAAAAATGATGAAAAATTACCCGAACCATTTATCCCGGATTATTTTATCGGACTTCGTTCATCTTGGGAGATTGATCTTTGGGGAAAGTTAAAGAGCCAAAAACAAGCTGCTTATTTTAGCTTCCTAGCAGAGCAGGAGGGAAAGCGTCTCTTGGAAACGGAATTGGTATCCAATATTGCGACAGCTTATTATGAACTAATTGCTTTGGATCAAAAGATAAAAGTATATAATCGGAATATTGAATTGCATAAGAATGCACTGGAAGTTGTTGAAGTAAAAAAAGATGCTGGTTATGCGACTGAGCTTTCTGTACAACAGTTTAAAGCGCTTTTGGCCAATTCTAAAGCTGCTAAAGAACAATTGATCCAAGAGATAGCACTTTGGGAACACCATATAAACGGTTTATTAGGACGTTTTTATCAACCTATTGTACGAAGTACATATGCTGAAAATGCGGATTTATATCATGCAATGCATTTTGGTACACCGGATGATCTTGTCAACCAACGTCCCGATATCAAGGCCGCTTATTTGAAAGTGATTGCGTCTTCGAATAATCAGGAAGCATCACGTTTGGCTTTTCTGCCTTCTGTAGCAATAAGTCCATTTATCGGATTGCAGAGCTTTAGCTTTAACAAGTTATTTAATTTGGATAAATCTATTGCTTATAATTTATTTGGAGGTATTACGCTTCCGATATTTAACCAAAGGCAACTGAAAACGCAGTACGAGATTGCAAAAGCGGACTATGGGATTGCTTTTTTGGATTATGAAAAAATGGTTCTGAATGCTTATAATGAGGTTTCTAATGTGATTATGACGCAAGAGGCAATAGGCAGACGACGTGGTTTTGTCGATGAGCATGTTCAAGCATTAAAGCTCTCTATCGAGGCCGCACAGGAACTATTTATTGCTGGACGGGTGACCTCTCTGGATGTCGTTACAGCACAGAAGGAGTCGCTGGAAGCCCAAATCGGAAAAGTAGAATTGGAGAAAGAAAACACGTTAAACCAGATTCTACTATACAAAGCCTTGGGAGGAGGTTGGCAATAGGTTGCCATACATTAAAAAGAAAACTATTTTTCATGCGATAAAGAATTAACTTGTTAATTCTTGGACCCTTAACTGGGTCGGGGGAAGAGGCCGTCGGGAGACGTCCTCTTTTTTGTTGTTATTTTTATGTAGTTTAGTCTACACGATGTTGAACCGAGTTTATTATGTTGCAGCGCATTTTTCTTTTTATTCTTTTTGCTCATTTTAGTCTTTACCTATCTGCGCAAGTAGATTCCGATAGTACCCGGGTTTTGCAACGATTGGAATATTTGATGGAAAATCAGAAAATTTACATCAAGAACCGTGAAGATAAATTGGAGAAATTAAAACAGGAGGCCAAAGCATTAGAAAGTAATCCCGTTCAATTTTTGAAGAAGAACTACGAAATCTTCGAAAATTATAAGAAGTTTGATTCTGACGCAGCGCTTACTTATATTTTACTGTGTCAAAAGCTCGCTCCACCGAATAATGACTCCTTACAGGCGGTTATTCATCTCGATTTGGCCTGGGTGTATTCCACCGTCGGACGGTATATAGAAGCTTCACAATTGTTAAAGCAAGTTGAGCCCGCTCATCTTGGCCGGGATCTCCTGGCAAAATATTACGATACCTACAGCTCCTTTTATAGTCATTACGGTCAGAGCAATAATCGATCAGAATATTACCAGGCAAGTGAAAAGTATCGTGATTCTCTGTTAACGGTACTACCAAAGTCTTCCTTGGAGTATCGTACAACCATCGCTATAAAAACACTTTTTAATGGTAATCGTGAGGATGCTAAAAAGCAATTGTTGGTCCTCTGGAATGAGAACAAAAAGGATATTGAGCAGCGCGCGCTGATAGCCTATTTTATGGGGCTCATTTATAAATATGAAAAGGATACGAAAAGTCAAATTTACTATCTTTCCATATCGGCCAGTGCAGATATTGAAATGGCTAATCGCGACAACGCATCTTTTCATGATCTGGCGCTAACGTATTACGACCAACAGGATTTCGATCGCGCTTTTCAGTTTATTGAAAAAGCCATAGACGATGCGATGTTATGTAAAGTGCGGTATCGCATTATTGAAGGTACCTCTTCTTATCCTATAATCAATGCCGCCTATCAGCAGAAAATCAGTAGCCAAAATCGGCAACTGGTAGGCTTGGTCATTATCGTCAGTATTTTATTGATTGGTGTAATCATTGGACTTGTCATTATTTATAGACAGGTGCAACATTTGAGAAGGATACGATCGGAATTATCGGCTACAAACCAACAACTTCGATCATTGAATGATGAAATAAACCAGACTAACCTTAAATTATCTGAATCCAATCATATTAAAGAAGAATATATTGCGCAATTCTTTGATATGTGTTCGAGTTATATCGATAAAATGGAAGATATCAGAAAAGCACTGTTGAAAAAAGCGACGAATCAGCAGTGGGATGCCTTACGCGAACAGTTAAAGTCAACGCAAATGGAAGAAAGAGAGGTGCAGCAACTCTATGTTAATTTTGACCGCATCTTTTTAAATCTATATCCAACCTTTGTTGATGAATTCAATGCCTTACTTCAGGAGGACGAGAAAATCTATCCAAAAAAAACAGAATTGTTAAATACTGAACTTCGGATTTTCGCATTGATTCGATTAGGAATCGATGATTCCGTGAAGATTGCAAGTTTCCTTCGATATTCTCTTCGGACAGTTTATAATTATAGAACAAAAGTGCGTAATAAGGCTGCGGGAAACCGCGATGCTTTTGAAGCTGCTGTGTGTCAGATTGCGGTGATCGACCGGGCCTAAAATGTAGGGTAATACCCGAAAATTGGCTGTTTTAAAGACGATTGTACGCTCCTGTAGGTACTTTTTAATGCTGTATTTAATTTGTAATAATCTTTATGTTAGCTGTTTGCATTTTTTTTCTGGTACTTTTTCAGTACTAGCTCTTTTTTCTCCGTCTTGGTGATCTTAGTTTTGTTTTGAGCAATGAAGCAGGGGAAACTCATTGCCATTTTGGAATAACCAAAAGATTAAACAATAACCAATTTTTTATTTCATATGATTTACTTTACACGAAAAGTTGCCTTTTCAATGGGGCTAGCTTTCTTGTTTACTTTGGTGAATTTGGTATTTGCCCAAGACCGAGTTCAAGTCAGTGGACGTATCTTGGATGCTCAAGATCAGAAACCACTCTCTGGAGTAACCATTACACAAAAAGGAAGTAATAATGCAGTCTCCAGTAATGCAGATGGGCGTTTTCAAATTTCTGCTAGCACCGGCAGTATACTCCAATTTACGTTTGTTGGCTACGACAGCAAAGAATTGCCTGCCAACAGTACCATGGTCGTCCAATTGAATTCATCAACCAATATGCTGGAGGATGTCATTGTAATCGGTTATGGTAGCGTCAAAAGAAAAGATGTCACGACTGCAATCTCTTCTGTTTCCACGAAAGACCTTGAAAAGAGGCCCGTCACCAATTTTGGACAAGCCATTCAAGGTAAGGCTGCCGGCGTCACTGTTATTCAGCCGAGTGGTCAGCCAGGTGCAGCACCTCAGATACAAATTCGGGGGATAACGTCTTTTAATAGCAATACGACTCCCTTATATGTTGTTGATGGAGTTCCTGTGGAAGATATTAAGTTCTTGTCTCCCAATGATATCACGGACATTCAAATTCTAAAGGACGCCTCATCGGCAGCGATCTACGGCTCGCGTGGTTCAAACGGTGTCATCTTGGTTACGACAAAATCAGGAAAAGCCGGCGAGGCAAAAATTACGCTTGGAACACAGTGGACAGCCAATGTTGTCAATAACACTGTCAACGTTTTAAATACCAGTCAATACAAAGACTTACAGGATGAAATAGGTATGATAAATCTGCCAGAGGGATTGTTGGATCAAACGGATTGGTTCAAAGAAACCTACAAGACAGGTATTCAACAAAATCATCAGATATCCATCTCGGATGGCAATGAGAAGCTTCGTTACTATTTAGGTGGGGGGTATTTGAACGAAAAAGGAACATTACAAGGATCCTTTTTTAGACGATATAATTTTCGTGCTAATATTGATAACCAAGTTCGAAAATGGCTAAAGGTGAATGCGAATATCAATTATTCCGATAACAATGATAATGGAATTACCTCCGGATTGGGTTCTAACCGTGGTGGAGTAGTTACATCTGTAATCACAACACCTACTTACGCCCCTGTATGGGATCCAACAAATCCAGATCGATTCTATAATAATTTTTATGGGATCAACAACATTACAAGTCCATTGGAAAACTTAGCCCGGACAAGGAATAACAATAACCGCGAAAACCGTCTTGTTGCCACAGGAAGTGCATTGATTTCCTTTATGCCTAACTTAACATGGAAAACTTCGTTTTCATTAGATCGAAGATCCGGGGTGATGACCACTTTTTTGGATCCTTGGACGACAGCGTGGGGAAGAAATCAATTCGGGGAAGCTTCAGATATTCGTAATACAAATACCGTGTTAACGTGGGACAATTTCTTGACATACACGAAGAACTTCGGAAAGCATAATTTGGAAGTAATGGGCGGTTCGTCATGGACGGATTCTAAGTACTCCAGAAGCTATATCTATGGTTCAAACTATGCTAATGGAATCATTGAGACACTTAATGCTGCAAATAAGATCTCTTGGGATAGAACAGGATCTACAGCATCCAATTGGGGGATTATGTCCTATTTCGCACGCGCAATGTACAATTATGATGGCAAGTATTTATTGACCGCAAATATGCGTGCCGATGGTTCTTCCAAGCTAAGTCCAGAACGACGCTGGGGCTATTTTCCATCGGTATCGGCTGCTTGGAGAATCTCTGCTGAAGATTTTATGAAAGATGTAACCTGGATAAACGACTTAAAAATCCGGGGGGGATGGGGACAGACAGGTAATCAATACGGATTAGGCGATTATGCTTACCTGCAATTGAGCGGTATCCAACGTCAACAATGGTTTGTTGAGGGAAAAGACAATGCTGTACCAAATATCAATAAACCAACAATTTTAAGAGCGAAAGATTTAACTTGGGAAACGACAAGCACAACCAGTATCGGTTTTGATATCACGATGTTGAATAATCGACTCAGCATCAGCGCAGATTACTACAACAAGGATACCAAGAATCTTTTAATGAATGCGAGCTTGCCTGCAGGACAGCAAGCAACTACAATCCAAAGAAATGGTGGAAGGTTGAATAATCATGGTTTTGAATTTGCGGTAAATTCGAAAAATCTGACCGGAAACTTGACTTGGAATACAGATTTTAATATCTCTTTCAACAGAAATAAGCTTCAGCAGCTCGACTTACAACAGGTGTATTATGATGTCAAAACGAACGATTATGTCAATGATTTTGTGGTGAAAAATGAGCCCGGAAGATCGCTTGCAGGATTCTTCGGTTATATTTCAGATGGCGTAAACCCTGAAACCGGTGAGCTCATGTATCGCGACCTGAACGGAGATGGCAAGATCTCGTCAAGCGACCGTACGTATATCGGCAATCCCCTGCCAAAGTTTGTGTATGGTATGACAAATAGTTTCTCTTGGAAAAATTTCGATCTAAGCATATTCATTCAGGGAACTTATGGAAACGACATCTTCAATGCCAGCCGTATGGAAACAGAGGGGATGTATGATGGTCGAAATCAAACGACAGTTGTATTGGATCGCTGGCGGGTACCGGGACAGATTACACATGTTCCTAAAGCTGGGTTTGACATGAAAAATTCAACCTATTTTGTTGAAGATGGTAGTTATTTGCGGATGAAAAATGTGTCCTTGGGCTATTCCATTTCTCCGGAGAGACTGAAGCGTATTGGTATCCATAAAATTCAGCCTTATCTATCTGTAAGCAATCTGTTTACCTTGACTAAGTATTCAGGTATGGATCCGGAAGTAAACCAATATTCGGGCGGATCCGATTCGAGAATCCAAGGTATAGATTGGGGTACCTATCCACAGAATCGTTCATTTGTTTTAGGTCTTAATATTGAGTTTTAATTGTCTGTATCATGAAAAAATATATAAGTAATGCTCTTTCTTTGCTAACCGGCTCTTTGTTTTTATTTTCTTGCTCTTTGAACCGTGATCCACTTTCAGATTATTCGGATGTGAGTCAAGGGAAGACCGAGACAGGAACGCAGATTGTTTTTAAGAATAGAGCTGAGGTTGAGACCTATTTGGCGGGGATTTATCAGCAAATGAAAGATCGGCAGGAACATTGGTATCTCGATCTGCTCCTAATCGGAGATTCCCATGCCGATAATTCCTATGCGGGAACGACGGGAGCGGAAGTTGTACCTTTCGAAAATAATTCTATTGAAGGGTCTAATTCGGTTGTTGACCGGGATTGGGGAAGATATCTGGAAGATGTTGGACGTGCAAATCGATTGATCATTTACGTTGATAGTGTTGCTGATAAATCGTTGAGCGATACGGATATTAGAACGTATAAGGCACAAGCTAAACTATTCAGAGCATTGGCGATGTTTGATATGGTCCGTATATTCGGATCTATCCCTGTCATTACCACAATTGCACCCGATATTACTGGTGACAATGTCAATGAAGTTTATCCGCAATATTTTCCAAAACAAGCCACAGAAGAAGAAGCCTATAAGCAGATCGAAAAAGACTTGATGGACGGATTGGCTGATGCACCAGCCAACAATAATGGGAATAAGACTTTATTTACCAAATCCGTCGCACGAGCGATGCTGGCAAAGATCTATGCCGAAAAACCAATTCGCGATTACGCTAAAGTTATCCAATATGTTGACGCATTGACTGCGGATGGATTTGATCTGAATACCAATTACTCAGATCTATATGCAATGAATGCAAGCAACACAGATCTTGCACAGCGGAATACGAAAGAATCGATTTTGGAAGCACAGTTTACTTCGGGTGGAGGTAATTGGGCGACTTGGATGTTTGGAAGGGATTTGTCCAATTATGATAATAACTTCACATGGGCCAAATGGATAACCCCATCTCGGGACTTGATTCAAGCGTATACGAATGAAGGGGACCAGGTTCGTTTGGGGCAATCTATTGTTTATTATTCCACTACTTGGAGCAACTATTATCCGTCAAACCATTATCCATTCATGTTTAAATTACGTTCTGCATTTAATAGTATTGTCAAGCTTCGTTACGCAGACCTTTTATTGTTAAAAGCGGAAGCATTAATTCAGCAGGGATCAGATCTATCTGGAGCGGCAGACATTATTGACAAAATTCGCACCCGTGCTAAATTGCCTAAAATATCCGCTGCCGTACGTTCAAATAAGGATGCTTTATTAGACGCTTATTTGAAAGAACGTCGTCTTGAATTGGCCTTCGAAGGACAAAGATGGTTTGATCTCGTGCGCTTAGATAAGGTGGAATCTGTCATGAATGCTGTTTATGCTAAAGATGCTGGAAGAAAGGCACAGGTGTATCCCTTCACGAAGAACTCTTACCGTTTACCGATTCCGCAACCAAAAATTGATCAGAATCCTAATCTAGTTCAGAATCCGGGGTATTAACTGATTTAACAACGGAAATCCTCATTTGATGGATGGCGAAAAATTTATTAACAGATGAAACGCAATAATAAAAAAACTATGATATATACATTCTTGTTGTCCTGTCTAGTGACGGCAACATCTTGTAACCGTGACAGCTATACACCTTCACAAGGTGATGAAATTAAAAAAAGTGGTGACGTTACCATTTATACGACGACAGGCAGTCGGTCTTTGGATTTTGGAAAACGCTTTGTTGATTTCAGTTCCAAATTTAACATGTCGCCCAATACAATTACGCTAGATCCAGCTAAGAAATTTCAGACAATGGACGGCTTCGGTGCAGCAGTTACAGGCTCTACCTGCTATAATCTGATGAAGATGAGTAAGGAAGATCGAACAAAATTTCTTACGGAGACTTTCTCAGATAAAGATGGAATGGGAATGAATTACATCCGTATTGCTATTGGATGTTCCGACTTCTCTTTGAGTGAATATACCTGCTGGGATAAGGAAGGAAAGGAAAATTTTGGACTACAGTCGGAAGAAACACAATATATCATTCCAGTGCTGAAAGAAATACTTGCCATCAATCCATCCATAAAAATCATGGGCTCTCCATGGACTTCACCGAAATGGATGAAAGTTAACAACTTAACTGATTTAAAGCCCTTTGATTCGTGGACCAGTGGTCAGTTAAATCCAAAGTATTATCAGGACTATGGTTGGTATTTCGTTCAATGGATCCAAGCAATGAAGAAAGAAGGCATTAATATTTATTCGATTACTGTTCAAAATGAACCATTGAACAGAAAAAATTCCGCTTCGCTTTATATGTCATGGCAAGAGCAACAAGCTTTTGTCAAACAAGCTTTGGGCCCACAGTTAAAAGCGGCTAACTTATCAACAAAGATCTATGCATTTGATCATAATTATAACTATGATAACATTGCTGATCAGGCTGATTACCCTGTAAAGATCTATAACGATGCCGGAGCGGCTTCATTCTTCGCCGGAGCGGCGTACCATAATTATGGTGGGGATAAGGCTGAACTTATCGATATTCATAATCAACGCCCAGATAAGGAACTGGTATTTACGGAAACATCCATTGGGGAATGGAATGATGGACGCAATCTTGAAAAACGTTTGATGGAGGATATGCGTGAAGTTGCATTGGGCACCGTCAACAATTGGAGCAAGGGCGTCATTGTATGGAACCTGATGCTTGATACCGACAAAGGGCCAAATCGCGAAGGTGGCTGTCAGACATGTTATGGCGCCGTGGATATTAGTAGGGCAAATTATAAGAATATAACGCGCAATTCGCATTACTATATTGTTGGTCATCTTTCCTCGGTGGTCAAATCAGGGGCCACACGGATTGGGGCTTCTGGGTATACAGCGGAAGGGTTGGTTTATACTGCATTTCAAAATACAGACGGAACCTATGCTGTTGTTCTGTTAAACGAATCGGGCGATAGTCGTAAAATTACCTTGGCAGATGGTAAACATCATTTTAGTTATGATGTGCCAGCTAAGTCGGTTGTTTCTTACCGCTGGACCTATTAATTGGAGGATGATAAACCTTAAGCGCTATCAAATGGATAGCGCATAAATTATGAACAAATGAAAAGATATCTCATCAATATACTATTGGGAACTGCTGCTATTACGGCAGTTAGTTCCTGTAAAAAGGATGAAAAATATACCTATCAAATAGGGGATCCTAAAATCGAATTGAAATCGCCTATCTCGACTGCAAATTTTGGGGATAGTCTCGAATTTCAGGTGCATGTGTCGGATAGTGAAGTTGCGCTGTCTACTGTTAAAGCACAATTGTATTTTACAGACGACAAGGTAACAGAAACCGTCATTCGTACCAAACAAAATGGAGATTATACTGGAAAAATTTATGTTCCGTTCCTGAAAGATATTCCCGATGGAAAAGCAACCCTTAAGTTTGTCTTACAGAATATTAGCCAAAAAATAACGGAACAATCTTTTGATATTAATCTGAGCAGACCCGACTTTCCATATTTAACTTTAGTCACAGCATCTAAGTCCTATCGCATGGAAAGGGTAGGGCGTAATCAATATGCGGCAAAAGAGAATTTTCCATTTTCGGTAAAGGGCTATATTCAAGCACCAAAAGTGGGCGCACAAGGCAATCTGATGAATTTTGGTTGGGTCAATAATGTTATAAACCTAGGGTCTACGGCTGAAATCCCATTTTCAAATTCAACTTCTGGAACCTATAGCATCGCATTTAATACCTCAACTTATCAAGCTTCACCGTTTATTATTGCTTATGCCATTAATGGAACGGTATTCAGTCGCCTTGATGATGAGCACTTTAAGGCAGAGTTGAATATGGTAAAAGGCGAGAAGGTGGTTATTGACGGAATAGAAGATCTGAAGAATTGGTGGATTGATCCGGACTATTTTACACAAGCTCCTGACGGATCAATCGCTTTCAACGGAATGAACGGTAAGTATCGCGTTACTGCGGACTTTACCTTAAAATATTTTGTGGTTGAAGCGATGACAGGTAATGATTTAGCAAAATTACAAGATGACGGAAGTGGGGCGGTTTGGATTATTGGTGAAGGAATCGGAAAACCTAAGGTATCCAGTAATCAGGTAGGCTGGAACACAGATAAAGCGCTTTGTCTGGTGCCGCTAGGCAACAAGAAATACCAGATAACTGTTAAGGCAGGAGAGTCTATAAATTCTGATAACATCAATTTCAAATTTTTCCATCAAAAAGGATGGGGCGGTGAATTTGGTGGCACAGACCTGACAACGACAAGTGATATCGTTTTTGTGGGGGATGGAAAGAATGGACGCGACTCGGGCAATCTTGGCATCAAAACCGCTAAAGTATTAGAGACCGGTAAAACCTATGTTTTTACATTGGATTTAGCTGCAGGCAATAAGAAAGCTGTCTTGACGATTGCGACAAAATAATTATAATTGAGTCTTATAAGTCCTAGGTAGTAGTCTTCCTAGGACTTTTTCTTTTAAATAGCATTTGTTTATTCCAAGATTCATTTGTTATATTTGCCCAAACTCACACAGATTATCAAGAGTTGGCCAGTTTACAAGATAATGAAGTAATCTTCCTGATGTAAGCTGCTATTGAGAATAAAATATTCGAATGAAAATCAGACTGTTTATATGGATTCTATTACCCTTGATGCTCCTGCAGAGCTTCTCAACGGTATGGCTATGGACAGTCTTCGAGTTGAATCGAGATTATATCGCACGTTACGAATGTATCAATCGTTTTAACGATAATGCGCTTGCCTGTCGAGGCCAGTGTATTTTGATGAAGAAAATGCGCGAACATGAGGAAAAGGAACAAAAAAATCTTGAATTACGTATCATTGATGTTGTTTTTATAAATAATACGCAAGATTTTACGTTTAAAAACACGGCTCTTTATGAAGACACTGTGGAGCGCCTGCTTCCAGTATATAAAGAAGATTATTCCTATAATCCCATCTTTACAATATTTCATCCCCCTTTGGTTTAAATCCAGCTAGTAATTTATTTGAATAAGTAATCGATCGCTGATGATGATTTACAGTGTATGCTAACGCTAGCATCGCTTTAGAATTGCGTTGTCAAAATGCGTTTAGCGATGTCTTGTCAAAGTAATCAATCTTCCGATTAAACTACTTATTCAGTATTTATTTCAGAGAAACCAATATGGTTATTTGGACTACATTGCGATGTGGCTCTGAATCATTATAATGTTGATCGTGGTTAGTAATCTACTTAATATCAACAGGATGATTTCATTTCGCTACAAAAATATATCCATTTGTCATATAGGATGCCAGCATGATTTATTTAAACCGGGCTTGCGAGTTCACGAAGTAAATCGGAAAGCTTCCTTATACATGAAATATTATAGATGAGAGATTTATTTATAAAAAAAGCGGGTTTTTATATCGCGATTATAGGTCTTCTTGTAGTCGGCTGTACCAAGGCGAAAACAGACTATGAGGCCGAACGAGGAAATACTGTTGAAGAGAATATGGAGTTTAAAGAGGTTACAAGCCTTATTTCTTCAGGGTACAATATTCATATTGAAGCCCCGGGCGGGGTATTGTACCGCGGTTATAATGATATCCGCGTGAAAATCAATAAGCAGCAAAATAATGAACCTGTAGCCGTTTCCGCAGTCAAATTGCTGCCCATCCAAACCAATATGCAAGGAATGAAAATTGTTTGTCCAAACCAGTCCGTAATGGACCATACGTTGGATGGGAGCTACTTTTCGGGTTACAGTGTGTTTACAGATGAAAGTTCTGCAGCAGCAAACTGGAGCTTGGAAATCGATTTTAAAATTGGCGATCAGATTTTCTCTGCTACACAGCATGTAACTGTAATGCCGCAGACCAATAAAAATCGTAATATAACCACCTTTACCGGGAAAGATGGCGAACACTATTTAATCGCCTTGATTGCTCCTTGGAAACCAAATGTTTCTGAAAATAAACTGGTCGCAGGGATTTATAAATTAGACGCTGCACAATCGTCTTATACAACTGTCAATGGATACACCTTGCAATTAGATCCACGTATGCCAGAACCTTCGATGGGCAACCATTCTTCTCCCAATAATAAGGACTTGGTACAACAGGCCGATGGATTGTACCAGGGTATTGTAAATTACACAATGACAGGTAACTGGACGTTGAATTTTATTTTGGTCAACCAAAATGGAAGGGTAATAGCAGGAACTGAGGTACCCAAAGACTTTACACCTGGGGTAGAAGGGCGTAAAAGTGAGTTATACATCGACATTCTATTTTAGAGGCTATGAAGAAAATAAGTGTTATGCTCTTTATGTTGTCTTTGGGATGGAACGTACACGGACAAAACAATCCTATTACGCGCGATACCACGAGACGTCTAGCGGAGGTTACAGTCACCGCAGCTACTAAAAGGAGGATCGAAAACGATCTAAAGATGACAGTCTCCGTGGATGAATATTTGGCTTCTGCAAGTAATATCAGCTTCATCAAACGTGGTGCCTACGCTTGGGAACCCCTACTCAATAATATGAGTAGCGAGCGTTCGATAATTACGATCGACGGGATGCATGTCTTTGGAGCATGTACGGATAAAATGGACCCGATAACCTCTTATGTAGAAAGTAATAATCTTGCTGCCATCGATATTAAATCGGGGCAGGAGGGTAATCTGCATGGCGCTACGGTCGCGGGCAGTATAGATCTAAAAAGAAGGAATACCTCGTTTGGGCTGCAGAAAAAAATTGGCGGAGCCTATCAGACAGGTTTTGAATTCAATAATAAGCAGACGTTCAATCTTGGAAATTTATATTACTCGAGCGACAAATTTGTGGCAGATGGAAGTATTGCCTTCCGGAAGGCTGGAAATTATTATGATGGAAATGACGATGAAGTACGGCATTCGCAATATAATAAATTCAATGCGTCTTTGGGCTTGGCCTATAAAACAAGTCCGCTCTCTGCCGTTAGGGTGGATGCTATTTTTGATCGGGCAAAAGATGTGGGATTTCCAGCTTTACCAATGGACCTATCCTTATCCAGAGCGATCATCACTTCCGCTACATACAAACAGTTGTTTGAAGAGGGCTTGGTAAAAGTATGGGACACCAAAGTTTATTTTAATGCTGTTGAGCACTATATGGATGATACAACCCGTCCGGAGAATTTGGTCCATATGGATATGCCAGGCTGGAGTACGACCTACGGTCTTTTATCTAAAATTAATCTGCAGAAAGATCGTTATTCTTCGGAAATACAGGTAAATGCTTACGATAATCTATCGATAGCTGAGATGCGTATGTATCCGCAAGATCGATCGAAACAAACTATGTTTGCCTATAGCTGGCCATGGGTGACCACCCGTTTCGCGAGTGTAGCCATTAATAACTCGTTAGATCTTTCTGATATCAGTAGACTTGTCTTTGGGGGGTCATTGGGTTTGAACTATAACTATTCGAAATACGTTGAATTCAACTGGATCTTCCATCCGGGTTCTCCACAGAAGAAAAATAGAATTCTGCCGAGCCTACATGCTAGCTATCAGTTAAATATTGGTCAGTTTGACTTTTCTCTAGGAACAGGGTTTGGGCATCGTGCTCCTTCTGTTTCGGAAGCGTATGGTTACTACATCTATAACAGTTTCGATCGTTATGACTATATCGGAAATCCAGATTTAAAAAATGAAGTTTCTTATGAAGCCAATGCCAGTGCCGGATTTAAGACCGGAAAGCTAAGCATTGGGGCCAAGGCCAATTATTTCTTTATACAAGACTACATTATTGGCCGGATTTTGAGTTTGGGTAGCCCCATGAACTATCAATCGGTAGGCGTAAAAGGCTATACCTCTTTAGATCATGCGACGCTGTTTAATCTGGCACTCAATGCGCAATATCAAATTTTGCCTGGTCTAGATTGGAAAGCTATACTTACCTATGCCAGAGGGCAAGACAATATGGGCGGAAACCTGCCCTTTATACGTCCCTTAAGTTATCAAACATCAGTGCATTACCGATACAAAATGATCGGCGTGCAAACTTCAATGAACGGGGACTTTAGTCAAGTCAATTTTAGTCCTGAATACGGAGAGGACCAAACTGCATCCTATAAGATTTGGAATGTTTCGGCAGATTATAACTTCAATATTGGGAAATTAAATGCCGCGTTTCAGGTCGGTGCGGAGAACCTTTTCAATGAATACTATAGTACCTATGCGGATTGGGGAAATATACCACGCATGGGTAGGAATATTTTTACATCCTTAAAAATCAATTTTTAAATACCTTAAAACTTAAAAATAAAATGAAAAACAATGCAATTAAACTCCTGATGATCTCTTTGGTTATGGTTTCTTGTAGCAAAAGTGAAGACGTCGCTAACAGTGTTAACTTACATTTCAACAATACATTTAAAAATGCAACAATTGTGCTGGGTAGTGCAGATTCCCCAGCTGCCACGACAAATACATCCGCCAGCGGACAACTGTATCAGTTTTCTGAGCTAAAGTATGTAATTAGCAATATCAGACTTATTAAAGCCGATGGGTCTGAGATCCCTTATAATGTAAATGACCTGGATAAAGGGGCTACAGTAATTGATCAGGCGAAAGCAGCAACTTTAAATTATGTACTGAGTAATATACCTGTTGGCGAGTATAAACAGATCAAATTCGGTTTGGGGGTAAAACAGGAAATAAATACTCTGGATCAACTGAGATTCCCAGTTTTCTATGCAACAGCAGGAGCAAATGATACTAAAATGCATTGGGAATGGGGGACAGGTTACCGATTTACGAAATTGGAGGGCTTTTATGGTGTTGATCATAAAGAGTTGTCTATTCACACAGGGAGTACGGTCAACGGTACAAACGGCGATGAATCCACTTATAAACAGGGCGTAGATGCTTACCGGGACATTACGTTGAATTTACCTTCCATAGTTACTGTTGGAAAAAGTATACCACAGATTAACATCAGGGCAGATTTCGATAAGCTCCTAAGCGGTAAAACGAATACCATCACCTTGGGGGCCAATAATGCTACACCTAGTATTCATTCAGCAGTGGAAATGGTGAAGTTTGTTGATAATCTTGGCGGCAACGGAAGCAGCGATACAGCAGGGATGTTCACTGTTGAAGGTGTTTCTAACTAAATATGATATAAATGGCTATGATCTGGAATGCGATTGTAGCCATTTATGGAAAATACATTAGGCATAAAAGCGAACGGATGCTTTCTGCATTAGACTCTTGTTTGCATTTTGAATATTCATCAACCCTTGATAAAATTAATAGGATGAAAAAAGTCATCTTAATCCTGACCATTATAGTGATTGCTTTATCCTGTAGTAGGGATGATATTGTTGGTTCTAAGCTGGAAGATAACCCTATAGTCACTTTCAATATTCCTGCGGATTTTCCGAATCTAAATAATGCGTTTAAGAGCAATAAGCCAACAAAATATGGTGTTGAATTGGGGGAAAAGCTGTTTCATGAGAAAAGATTCAGTGGAAATAATACGATATCATGTGCCAGTTGCCATAACCCCGCATTTGCTTTTTCCGATGGAAAAATGCAGGCGGTAGGGATAGATGATCGTGTTGGATTTCGGAATACGCCGCCTTTGCAGAATTTGGCTTTTATGAAATTTTATAATTGGGATGGCAATATACTCGAACTGGAAAAGCAACCTTTAGTTCCAATTATCACGCATGAAGAGATGAACTCTTCTATCTTGGAGGTTATCGGCAAAATTAAAGGGGATTTTGACTACAAAGTATTGTTCAAGAAGGCCTTTGGCGATGAGAATGTTACACCTGAACGAATTTATAAAAGCATTGGACAATATGAGTATACTCTAATTTCAGCCGACAGTAAATATGACAAGGTAAAACGAGGTGAAGGAGAGCAATTCACTATCGAGGAAGAACGGGGGTATCAGCTGTTTAAATTGAAATGTGAAAGCTGCCATGCATCAGAACTATTTACCGATCAGAGTTTTAGAAATGTCGGGTTTCCTTTAAACAAACATCCAGATGAGGCCGGGCGAGCACGTATCACAGGTATCGAAACAGATTATATGGCTTTTCGGGTACCGTCTTTACGAAATGCCGAATACACAGCGCCCTATGGAAGTTTTGGGCAGTTTCCAACGTTGAAATCTGTGCTGGATTATTTCGACAAGGGTGTTTTGGATGCAGCTAACCTTGATCCGATTTTGAAAGAAAATGGAAAAAGAATTCCTATGACAGAAGAAGAAAAGGAAGCGATCATCGCTTTTATTAAAACATTAAGTGATCCGAAATTTGTAGGCAAATAATGCTGATTTACGAATAGAAGAGATCAACCAATTGCTTTGCTTCCTTTACATCATGTACGCGGAGAATTTGTACACCTCTTTCGAGAAGTAGCGTATTTAAAGCAGTGGTGCCGTTTAAAGCTTCCTGGGCGGTGATTCCGATTTTTTTATAAATCATGGATTTACGGGATATTCCGCCCAAAATTGGTAATTCAAAGTAATGAAGTTCATTGACACGATAGAGTAACTCATAGTTTTGTTCCACTGTCTTTGCAAAACCAAATCCCGGATCAAGAATAATATCTTTCACCCCCATACTTCTTAGCGTCGCAATGCGGTCACCTAAAAAGGTGGCTACGTCAGTTACAATATCGTTGTAATCGGTTTTTTCCTGCATATTTTCGGGAATACCGCGCATATGCATGAGAATATACGGAACCTGATATTTTGCTACCGTGGCGAACATGTTATCGTCGAGCGTACCTCCCGACACATCATTTATGATGTGCACTCCCGCATCGATTGCAGCAGCAGCAACATCAGCTCTAAACGTATCGATCGACAAAATAGCATCAGGAAACGCTGCTTTAATCGCCCGAATAGCAGGAAGAGCTCGATCCATTTCCTCCTGTGATGAGATCAATGGAGCACCTGGACGTGAGGAATAGGCGCCAATATCAAGAATTTGAGCACCTTCAAGCAATAGCTTCTTGGCTTTCTCTACCGCAAGTTCGACGGTTGTATTGTCGCCACCATCATAAAACGAATCTGGAGTCACATTGAGTATCCCCATAATAATGGGCTTTTCGAAGGTCATTAAGGTACCATCGACCAGTATGGAATGACAGGGTGAGGGGTGGAATCTTTTCATCAGAACAATGCTAGGCGTGGTGAAAGACGGTCTTATTTGACAACCAAAACGCCGTCGGCAATAATGCTAATATCTTTTTTAGGTTGAGTAATCTGATCTATTTCAGCCTGTGATTTACCCAGATCCTTTGCCGCATGTTGTAACGACGCTACAGAAACTTCTTTTTTCTTCGCAATACCCTCGACAACAACCGTTTTACCGACAATGTCTGCTGGCATGAAGAAACCATAGTCCTTAAAACGAACGGTAATAGGCTCTTCACCTTCCCGTTGCAACGTCATGAAACAGCCTTTTTTCTTACATACCTCAACGACCTTACCGGCTACCTTTCCGTTGAATGCGTTCTTTTGCGTAAGTTCTTTTTCAAGCTTTGCTACTGAAATCGCATTGGACGCAGAGATTTCTTTCCCATATTTTACACCAGGTTTGGCGCCGGGAATATCCTTTTGCTGTGCCAAAGATATATTGGTAACAGCAAAGGCTAATGCAAAAAATAAAACGATCTTTTTCATGCTATTTTCTAATAAATTCAAATTTACCACTAGGGTCCAGCTTCATGACAGTAGATGATTTCCCATCTGTTGTTACGTTTCTGTCATAGGTAACAATATAGTCTACCCCATCCTTGATGGCATCCGATATTTCGTCAAAATCTTTTGCCGTTGGCTCACCACTGATATTTGCCGAAGTTGAAATGATCGGTTTGCGAAACCGTTGCAAAAGCTGTTCACAAAAAGGGTGTTTGACAATTCGAATGCCAATTGAACCGTCCTCAGCAATTGCATTGGGCGCAAGATTTTTGGCATTCGAATAGACAATTGTCAAGGGTTTTTCTGTATATTCAATAAGTTGATAAGCCACATCCGGGATTTCATTTACATAACTCGCTAATTGATTGTCGTTGTGTAAAAGGACGATCAGACTTTTGGATTTATCTCTTCCTTTTAGTTGGAAAACTTTCTCCACGGCTTCTGGATTGGTGGCATCACAGCCTATCCCCCAAATGGTGTCGGTGGGGTATAGAATTAATCCGCCGTTTTTTAACGTCTCCAAGGCCTTATTCAAATCCTCACGATCTACGAATGCACTCATCTTATCTTTATACTAGTTTTAACTTTATACAGCTACATTATGATCACGTAGTGCGTCATTTAATGAAGTCTTTTTGTCTGTAGACTCTTTACGTTGACCAATGATCAAAGCGCAAGGAACTTGGTATTCCCCCGCTGCAAATTTCTTGGTGTAAGAACCCGGAATAACAACAGAGCGGGCAGGTACATAACCTTTATATTCTACAGGTTCAGGTCCCGTAACGTCGATAATTTTTGTTGAGGCTGTCAATACAACATTGGCACCTAATACAGCCTCTTTTTCTACACGAATGCCTTCTACTACGATCGCTCTTGAACCGATAAAAACATTGTCCTCAATAATAACCGGGGCTGCTTGTACCGGCTCCAATACACCTCCAATTCCGACGCCGCCACTTAAGTGTACATGTTTCCCAATTTGCGCACAAGAGCCAACAGTTGCCCAGGTATCCACCATGGTACCTTCGTCTACATAAGCACCGATATTAACGTAAGAAGGCATCATAATCACTCCTTTAGCCAAATATGCACCTAAACGAGCGGAAGCTCCAGGTACAACACGTACACCTGTGTGCTTGTAGTCTGTTTTTAATTTCATTTTATCATGAAACACAAAAGGACCTGCAGTCATTTCGCGCATATCATTGATTGGAAAATATAAGATGACCGCTTTTTTTATCCAATCATTTACATGCCATCTTGTACCGATCATCTCAGCCACACGGATTTCACCGCTATCCAACTTCATGATAACAGCGCGGATCGCTTCTGTATATTCTTTATACTCCAATAATTGTCTATCTTCCCAAGCTTCCTCAATCAATTTTTTAAGTGGCTCTACCATATTATTTGTTTGCTTATTTGAATTAGTTTATTTTGATGTACAAACTTAGATAAAGTTGCAGTTAAAAGCAACTTTATCCATGGCTCCTTGTGCTTTAAGCATATATTTATAACGGAAATATGTTAATTTACCTGGAAGGGGCCCCGATAGTTTCTGAATATAATTATTTTTGTAAATATGGCTGGAACATCAGAAAAATTGAGAATTGATAAATATTTGTGGTCAATTCGCTTATTTAAGACAAGAACCTTGGCAACAGAGGCCTGTAAGGCTGGACGAGTAAAACTCAAAGGCCAAAATATAAAACCCTCTTATGAAGTTAAGATCGGAGATGTATACCATATCCAAAAGGGAATTGAAAAAAAAGTGGTGCAGGTGACAGGTCTTTTAGACCGTCGTGTTGACGCCAAGACTGCTGTTCAATTCTACGAAGATCAGACGCCTGTAGAAGAAACGGTAGGGTTTAAATCCGTATTTCATGCTCCTGTCCTAAAACGCGATCGCGGTACAGGGCGTCCTACGAAAAAAGACCGTCGTGAGATAGATGATTTACAATCTTCAGAATGGTGGGAGAAAGAAGATGAATAAGCTCAAGATAAGTGCTGTGATAATTGCGGGAGCCCTGTTGGCTATCTCCTGTAAGTCGTATAAAAAATCTGTAAACGTGACAGAGGGCGGATTTGTTTTGGCGATCCATGGTGGAGCGGGGACGATCTTGAAAAAGAATATGACAGATTCGATGGAACAAGCTTATCGGATTGTCTTAGAGCAAGCACTTCGTATAGGCTACCAAAAGTTGCAAGAAGGTAAATCCAGTTTGGATGCCGTCGAATCGGCTATCCATGTGATGGAAGACTCACCTTTGTTTAATGCAGGGAAAGGAGCGGTTTTTACACATGACGGACGCAACGAGCTGGATGCCTCGATCATGGATGGTAAATCCTTGGCTGCGGGCGCAGTTGCAGGAGTGACGACGATCAAAAATCCAATCTCAGCAGCAAAAGCGGTGATGGAACAGTCTGAGCATGTTATGATGGTGGGGAAAGGTGCCGAAGAATTTGCAAGAAAAGTGGGGCTAACCATCGTAGATCCTTCTTATTTTTGGACTAAAGCACGTTGGGATGCTTTGCAGAAAGTGAACAGGGAGGACAGTACGCAAACACAACTAGATCACGATCAAAAACAAAGCTCACGTTTAGGAATCATCAATAAGGATGCTAAATTTGGTACAGTTGGTTGTGTTGCTTTGGATAAAGCAGGTAACCTGGCCGCCGGTACATCTACAGGAGGGATGACAAACAAGAAGTTTGGACGTGTCGGAGATTCGCCAATTATTGGTGCTGGAACGTATGCGAACAATAATACCTGTGCTGTTTCCTGTACTGGATGGGGAGAATATTATATCCGAGCCGTGGCTGCATATTCGGTGTCTGCTTTAATGGAATACAAAGGTGAGTATGTTGATAAGGCGAGTCAGCAAGTGATCGATCGGATTGGTGAAATGGGCGGTAATGGCGGCATGATAGCGCTGGATAAAAATGGACATGTTGCTATGCCTTTTAATACTGCCGGGATGTACCGGGGTACCGTGACCAAAGACGGTAAGATAACAGTAGAAATTTATAAATAGCCAGCACAGCTGTTTTCATCATCATAATATATCCCAAGGGATCAATATAACATATTAACCCCTTGGGATAAATTTTGTTAACTAATTTTTTATTGAACAGCGATTATGGCCTATACTATTAAATTGCCGTCAGGTATTGTTCAATCTCATCAAATTGGATATCGCCATGGGAAGCATCATATAGACTTTCTTTTCCTTCAACAATCAGTATCTGAGGAGATTGATGTGTTACATTCCAACGTTGGGCAATCTCATTTGATAATGGACGGTAGCGCAAAAGATCTAAAAGATAGATTGCATAATCATGGTCTGAAGTAGCAGACATACGCTCAAGACTGCGCTTAGCCATATTGCTGATACCACAAGTCGTGCTATGTTTAAAGATGGCTGCAACTTTATCGGATTGATAAAGCTCCTGTAACTGTTCCTCTGTATTTAATTCTATCCAGTTAATCATATTATAGTTCTGTAAATTTTTTCTGTTCTACTTGTACAAAAGACGAAATAGCGGAGAATATACAACTCTTTTGGTCATTGCTTGTCGAATTGAAGAAACTAGGTAAACGTATACCATCGCCAATCTCCTTATATTTGCTCACTTCATAAGTGTTTTTTTCGCCCTTATCTGTGTATTCGTAACGTACAATCTCACCGGTATTTTGATCAATGTAAAGCAAACCATCCATCTTTGAGCCGAAGATAGGGCCAGATGAGCTGATAGTTGCGATAGTTAATTTTTGTCCACCACTAAAGCTTTCCTTTTGGCTTTTCAGCTGCACATTCTTCTGTCCGATCAAGGTGGGTAAAAGTAGTAGATTGAGATCCGAAAATAGCTGGTTTTTAATTGACTTTTTTAGCTCTGGCCCATCTCCAGCTATATTCCCTCCAATAAAGAGTTTATCGGCCCCTGGATTCTTAAAATTAAACAGATAGGTCACCTGATCTGTGCCGCTATAGCCGTCAAATCGACATGCTCCGGTGCTGCGATTGAACAAGAATTTTCGCTCTTCTTTTGACAATTGGTCGGAGATGGTATTTCCCTTTGCTGAGAATGCCAAATATTGCAAAGAATCCCATTTTTCCTGGCCACCAATACTTTGCCAAATCTGCTTGTTTAGACTATCGTCTTGCGCCACTAGATCCAGCTGACAGAATAACGTCAGCATAACGACCAAGAGTACATTCGATAATGTTTTCATAATCCTATTTTTTTAAGAAACAATCATCAAGTAAGCCGTATCAAAATTGATCGGGATAAACTTCATCATTGCGTCATTGTCTATAAAACTATCGATTGTTGTACATCTGATTTACAATACAATCAAAACAATTCAATAACAATTTATTCCAGTGAAAAAATAAAAATCGATTAATAAGATAACTGAATATGTTATTAATCGATTTGTCCAAAATATAAGTAACTGAGTAATAAGCTGTGCTCAGTAATACTTTTCATCATTGAATGGTAGGCAAAATTAATACCAAACTAGAATTTTTTGGCAATATGGGCCATTTGTATTGCTGTAATAGCAGCTTCTTCGCCTTTGTTGCCATGTTTTCCACCAGCACGATCCAATGCTTGCTGAAGGTTATCAGTAGTTAATACACCAAAAATGGCTGGTTTATTGTATTTGAGCCCTACATTGGCAATGCCATTTGCAACTGCATCGCAGATAAAATCAAAGTGTCTCGTCTCACCCTGAATGACGCAGCCTAAACAAATAACAGCATCAAAATTCTGGTTTCTGAACACAAGATCTGCTCCCGAAATTAATTCGAAACTTCCAGGAACCTCGATGACTTGGATATTTTTTTCTTGAGCGCCATGCTTCTCTAAGCCTGTAATTGCACCATTCAATAATGCACCTGTGATTTCTGCATTCCATTGTGCAACAACGATTGCAAATTTGAATGGACTTGCATCCGCAACCTGAATATGCGAAAAGTCGGATAAATTTTTAATGCTACTTGCCATAATAGGAACAAAGATAGTGATTTTAGATGGTCACAAAAAAAGAGGCTATCAAATAGCCTCTTTTTAGTATATTTTTATAATTATTCTATTATAAATGTGCTTGTACACGGCCTAATAAACCATCAATTGTTGAAGCTTCTTGGCTTTCCGGAAAATCTGTTTTAATCTTCTTGTAAGCTGTCTCTGCACTTTTGTAGTCATTTTGGGCTTCATATACAAGTCCTAGTTTTTTCAAAAAGAGTGGAGTTGTATACGAGTTGCTTGATTTTTCAGAAGCCTGCTTATAGTAGTCTGCAGCTTTTTTGTAGTCTTTTAATTCTGAATAAGCATCACCTGTTAAACCAATTACGAGTGGATCTAGAATTTGACTTCCTGTCGGAGCATATTTTTCAAGCGCTTTTGCAGCTTCATCGAATTTACCTTGACGCAAATACAAACCTCCTAAATATGCGTTTGCAATATTTGCGGATTTTGTATTGGAATATTCGTCCGCAATTTGTTTAAATCCAAGAAATGCACCATCGCCCATGATTGCTTTACTTTGTAACGAATCAATTGTAGCAAGCTGTTCTGCTTTGTACATACGATTCGAAGCTTCTTCTGCTCTTGGATCTAGATAAAGCTTTTGATATCCAAAATAAAGTAAGATCAATACAACGATACCACCTAAAATGAACACGACACTTTTTTGGTTATCTTGAAAAAAAGATCCTTTTGAAGGTTTGAAACCTTGATTTGTATTATTTGTGTTTTTAGACATTACTAATCAGTAAAATATGGATTGCAAAAATACACTTTTCGAGCAAATTTGCAAGTGTTTTGCAAATTTTAACGTGAATTAACTTTGGTTTTCCGACTCATTCGATAGTTCAATTTCCTTATCTAGCTGTTCGTAGATGGAGTTTTTACTTTTGAATTCAGGTACAATAATTTTCATTTGATAGACAACTTCGTTTTTGTTCTGCGTCGCTAAACGCTGTTGCAATTCTCCGATTTTCATACACACCCTATCATAATTATTTTCTCTGACTTTGGCGATCATGATTTTCTCGTGGTGCGTCGGTAAGGTATTCTCTAAATCATTTAGTAATTCCTCATATAGTTTTTCACCAGGCCTTAATCCCGTGAATTTTATTTCAATATCTTCATTCGGTTTAAATCCCGAAAGGCGAATCATTTTTTTAGCTAGCTCTACTATTTTTACAGATTTACCCATATCAAAGACAAAAATTTCGCCACCTTGTCCCATTGTTCCAGCTTCAAGGACTAGTCGGCATGCTTCGGGAATGGTCATAAAATACCGTGTAATTTCTGGATGAGTAACGGTTACAGGGCCACCTTTTTGAATCTGGTCCCTGAATCGGGGGATAACAGATCCATTGGAGCCTAAGACATTGCCAAAGCGTGTTGTTATAAATTTGGTGTGAACACTTGCCCCCAATGTATTTTCCAAATGATTGTTTAACGATTGTACATAGATTTCTGCGATACGTTTTGTCGCCCCCATGATATTCGTGGGATTTACAGCTTTATCGGTAGAGACAAAGACAAATTTTTCAACCTGAAATTCTACGGCTAAATCCGCCAAATTCTTTGTTCCCATAACATTGGTCTGTACCGCTTCCAAAGGATGGTTTTCCATCATTGGCACATGTTTGTATGCTGCCGCATGATAAACATAGTGCGGCTTGAACGTGTCAAAAAGCAATTGCATCCTTTTTGTACTTCGGACGTCTGCTATATAAGTATGATAGACTTGATTTGGGAATTCATCTTGAAGGTCAAGCTGGAGATTATGTAAGGGGGACTCTGCTTGGTCACAAAGAATAATCATCTGGGGCTCGTATCTTCCCAATTGGGTTGCAATTTCACTTCCGATAGAACCGGCTGCTCCAGTAACAAGGATTCTTTTGCCCTTCGTCTGGCTTAAGATGTGGTCGTCGTTAATCTTGATCGGCTCCCTTTCCAACAAATCTTCAATTTTTATTTTCTGAATCTGATTGGGGTTAAGGTCGCCATTCATGATCTTTTTAACGGGCGGAAGTGTTAAAATATTGACGTTTTTTTCGAGCGCGACATCTGTTATTTCATTTTTGCGGTCCGAAGGGATGTTGTGTGACGCGATGATGACCTCTTCAATATTTAGTGTGTTGATGAGGTGGCTAAACTTTTGAGAAGAGTAAATTTTGGTCCCATCAATTACTTTGTTGATTTTTTGATCATTATCATCCAAGAATCCTACAATAGCATTTTTGGAACGTACATCATGGTCTAAGGTTCTTTTTACAGCAATCCCCAAATCACCAGCTCCGTAGATCAGTGTTTTTTTTCTGGAACCGTTGACTTTTTTGGTGTATAGAAAGAAAATCTTAATAATTGTCCTATATACAGTTAAAATAAGAAAGGAGAATAGGGCAAAGAAGATAATGAGTGCCGTTGGAATGTTGCGCTCGATTTCATTTGCTTGGATAACTAGTTTTATAACGAGGAGAACAAACACACTGAATGTTATCGTTGATAATATACGTATGGAATCGATGGCGCTTGTGTAACGCACGATCCCAGTATACATTTTAAAGAGATAGAACGACAAAGAACATACACCGATAAATAAAATGTAACGAATGCTAAAATCAATATCGAGTAAAAAATCGAAATTAAAATCATAATAAATGACATTTGCGAGGAGATAAGCGACGGATACACTAAAGATGTCCAATAAAAAAATGATCCACCGTGGCACTATATTGACTTTACTGAGCATGGTATTATATCTGATTAATTTAAAACAAATGTAGATAAATTTGTTTCATTCCAAAGCTGTGCCAAACCAAATTTATCTTCGTTTGATAAGATTGATTATTTATTGTAATTTTAGCTAACGATCAATTTTACAAGATGAATGAGTTAGGAAAGCTTGCGAGTCAGGCTATGATTTCTCCAAAAGAGATGCTGTTTGAGAAGAAAAAGAATGCAAAAAGTTTATTTATTGGCATTCCAAAAGAAATCTCGCTTCAGGAAAAGCGAATTTGCCTGACACCATTAGCGGTTGCATTATTGGTAGAAAATGGGCACGAAGTAATCATTGAGACGGGAGCAGGAGCAGGAGCCAATTTTTTGGATCACCATTATAGTGAGCAGGGAGCCCGTATTGTATCTTCAAGAGAAGAAGTGTACCAAGCGGATCTGATCATCAAGGTTGGCAGCCCTGTAATTAGTGAAGTCAAGCTGATGAAAGAAAGACAGCTTTTATTATCTTCTCAGCAACCTTCACTTATGAACTTGGATGTCTTAAAGGCATTAATGCATAAAAAAATTACCGCAATTTCTTACGAATATTTAAGAGATGAGGGCGGTTGCCTAGCTGTGGTTCGTGCTATGAGTGAAATCGTAGGGGCGACGGCAACTTTAATTGCTGGAGAGTATCTGAGCAATGCATTTGGAGGCAAGGGACTGATGCTCGGCGGCGTTACCGGGGTAGCCTCGACCGAAGTTGTTATTATCGGCGCAGGGACCGTTGGTGAACAAGCTGCTCGGACGGCTTTAGCGCTAGGAGCAGAGGTAAAAGTATTTGATAATTCGATTTATAAACTTAGACGCCTACAAAATAACCTGGGTAGTCGTGTGTTCACATCTGTTATACAACCTATTATTTTAAACAAAGCCGTGATCAGTTCAGACGTTGTTATCGGTGCTTTACGAGCGCTTAATGGACGTTCCGCTTGCGTGATTTCGGAAGAGACCGTTTCTAAAATGAAACCCAATTCCGTTATTATAGATGTAAGCATTGATCAAGGGGGCAATTTTGAAACTTCGGAGGTGACCTCTCACGATAAACCTGTCTTTCGGAAATTTGATGTTATTCACTATTGTGTTCCTAATATAGCGTCTCGGGTAGCGCGAACAGCCACCTATGCCATGAGCAATATCTTCACTTCGATTTTACTCGATTTTGCTGAACTCGGGGGATTGAAAAATGCCATTTGGAAGAACCCTGGTATTCGAAGTTCCATTTATTTGTATCAAGGTAATCTGACGAATATAGATATGGCCTCCAGGTTTAATATGACAGCAAAGGATTTAGATTTATTAGTCGTCTCTTCGTTATAAATTCTAAGCGTATCCAGCTGCTTCTTGATCTACTCCATGCAGATGTTGCATGTAAAATGGAAGGATATTTCTAGTAAATATAATTTTGCGATCTTTTTTAAATGTTATTTAAATGAAAAAAGTTTTTATGATTTTATGTTCCTTGATCTCGCTTGTTAAAGCGCAGGAGGCAATCAACCTTTATGCAGATTCTATTCCAAATGCGACTGATAAAGAGCAGGTAAATTTAGAAAAGAACGTCCCCAAGCTATTTGCCTATACAGCAGATAAAAGTGTCGATAAAAATATCGCCGTACTGGTTATTCCTGGGGGCGGGTATGCTCATATCGCAATGGATCATGAGGGACATGCCGTTGCTAAAGAGTTGGTGAAAAATGGGTATTCGGCATATGTTTTGCAATATCGATTGCCTTCGCCGAATATCATGCGTGACAAATCTATAGGGCCTCTTCAGGACGCGCAGCGGGCAATGCAATTGATCAGAACCCTGCACCCCGGACTTCGAAAGGTGGGGGTTATCGGATTTTCCGCAGGCGGACATTTGGCTTCCACTTTAATAACGAAGTTTAAGAAAGACTATATAGTGAATCCTTCACATGTATCCCTAAGACCTGATTTTGCTGGATTAATTTATCCTGTAATCTCTATGCAAAATGATATCACACACAAAGGTTCGCGTATAAATCTCATCGGAGAAAACCCTTCAGAAGACCAAATCAACCTTTTTTCTTCCAATTTGCAGGTATCTCCTGAAGTTTGTCCGGTTTTCTTTGTACATGCCAAAGACGATACAGCTGTACCGATAGAAAACAGTTATAGAATGATTGCTGCTCTGGACAAGTCAAAAGTACCCAACAAGCTTTATACCTTTGAGCAAGGGGGACACGGTTTTGGATTAATTAACAAAACTTCGGATAAGTTATGGTTTGACGCATTTTTATCTTGGCTTGATACACAGGACTAAGCTATGCAATTAATGGTCAAAAGAGATCCAGTGGGATATTGTTAGGTCAACAGCCTGTTGTTTTTGTGGAATTATTTGCGATGTAATAATCGCATGTAAGTTAATCTCATTATTGCTGACGACGATTTCATAATAAAAACCTCTGAATCGGACATCTTTCACAAAAAAAGTAGACTGCTCGGCAGGACTGATTGAGATCCATTCTTGATGTATCGCGATTGGTTTTTCGCTTGCTATGCCTAAATTTTGAGCTTGCTCAACCTGTAATATATTGCTTTTTGCCAATAATTGGGCAGTATAAGGGTGCGATGGATTGCTGTACAACACATGTGGGTTGTTTTGATCCAGGATTTTGCCAGATTTCATCACAATAAGATTATCTGCCAGGGCAAGTACTTCCGTCGGATCGTGTGAAACTAAAATGACGGTTAGCCCGGTTTCTTTAACAATATCCTTGATGTCCTGTTGTAAGGTATCCCTAAAAGAGGCATCGACCTGATTGAATGGTTCATCCATAAGTAAGACTTCAGGCTCGTTGATTAGTGCACGACAGATTGCGACGCGTTGTTTTTCTCCGCCACTGATGTCGGCTACTCTTTTTTTAGCGAGGTGATCAATCCGTAGACGTTGTAATATTTCCGCAGTTTTGTCTTGTTTGCGTTTGATATCTGTGTTTGGCAATTGGGAAGCAACATTATCCCATACATTGGCATACGTATTCAAATCGTCAAAGCCTTGCGAGACTAATTTCATGGCATCATGTCCGGGGATCAGCTTGTCCTTGCGCGTCGGGACCTGCCAACCTTTATAGCGCACAATGCCACCAGTTGGTTCCAAAAGACCGTATATAAGTCTAAGCAAGGTACTTTTTCCACTACCAGATTCACCAATGATCGCTGTTATTTTTCCTTCGTCGATATCGAAAGAACTATTTTCAACAGCAAACTGCATATTGTTCTCATGAAAGGAAAAGCTCAAGTGTTCGGCATGTATAGCCGCTAATCCGGGCACATGGATATCAGTTGGAATATATTGACAAGAGGATGAATGAGCCATAGTAGGGAGTCGAAAAAAAGGTAGTTAACGAATAGAAATTTGACGTGTTGTTGCATCTAGGATGCTAATATGTATCTCTTTTGCTTCTTCAGGAAGTAAGTTGGGGATTTTCTCCGGCCACTCAACAAAGCAATAAGCACCTGAATAGAAATATTCCTCATAACCAAAATCGAATGCCTCCTGTTCATCTTTAATGCGGTAAAAATCAAAGTGATATACGGGGCCAGCTGGAGACTCATATTCATTAACAATGGAGAATGTTGGACTAGATGTACTATCTTGTACATTCAATTGTTTACACAGGTGTTTTACAAAAGTTGTCTTTCCTGCTCCCATGGAACCATATAATAGAAAAATCCGGTCCTTTGGAAAACTATTTAAAAGTGTCTGAGCCGCTTGAGATAGATCTGCTGTGGTATTTACAATAATTTCCATGTTGCAAAATTACTATTTCGGTAGGTATGTCGCAAAGGGGATAATCATTTCTTCCAGCGATATTCCACCATGTTGGAATGTTCCATTAAAGTAATTGACAAATTGATTGTAGTTGTTGGGGTAAACAAAATACGAATCTTCTTTGGCAAAAACGTATGTTGAACTTACATGAAGTTTAGGCAGCTGTGCCTCGTGGGGATTTTTGATAGCAAAAACATCTTTGTCAATATAGTTCAGGTTTTTCCCTTGCTTATATCTCAAATTTGTATTTGTGTTGCGGTCACCAACTATTTTACTTGGTTTTTTTACCCGGATCGTGCCGTGGTCGGTTGTAATGATCACACGAACTTTCTTTTGAGAGAGCCATTTTATAACCTCTAATAAAGGTGAGTGTTCAAACCATGACAATGTAAGCGAGCGATATGCCGCTTCGTCGTTTGCTAATTCACGAATCATAGAGCTGTCTGTACGTGCGTGAGAAAGCATGTCAACAAAGTTATACACCAATACATTCAGTTGATTGTGCATCAAATTACCAAGATTGTCTAACACATCCTTTCCTTGTTCCAGGGTCAAAATTTTCGTGTAGGAGTGTTTTATGGACTTGCGGTACAGTCGTTTGATCTGATCTTCCAAAAATTTATCCTCATATAAATTCTTGCCGCCTTCATCTTCATCGTTTTGCCATAATTTCGGAAAGCGTTTTTCCATTTCCAGTGGAGTTAAGCCACTAAAGATGGCATTTCTAGCATATTGTGTTGCTGTTGGTAAAATACTGTAATAGGTTATCTCCTCCTCAAGTCTAAAATAATCGGTAATGACCTCATTGATAATTTTCCATTGATCGAAACGCAAATTGTCTATTAGAAAGAAAAATGTCGGTATATGATCTTCTATGGTCGGAAATACCTTCTTCTTAAATAGCTGGTGGGATAGAATGGGCGCGTTTTCGGGACGATTAATCCATTGTATATAGTTGTTTTCAATAAATTTTGAGAATTGCATGTTTGCTTCGGATTTTTGCATCGTCAGAATTTCATGCATATTGTTATCTTCAAGCTTTTCGAGAGACAATTCCCAGTAGACCAATTTTTTGTAGACTTCTGACCATTGATTGAAATCCAAATTGTCATTTAGAATCATCCCTAAATTGCGGAAGTCTTGTTGATAGGCCATGGATGTTTTCTCATTGACAAGACGCTTGTTCTCCGTTAATTTTTTAATTGTCATCAAGATCTGCTTGGGGTTGACCGGCTTGATCAGATAATCATCTATTTTGGAGCCGATGGCATCTTCCATGACATGTTCTTCTTCGTTTTTTGTAACCAGAACAACAGGGACAGTAGGGTTGATCGATTTGAGTATAGCAAGTGTTTCGAGCCCGGTTAGCCCAGGCATATTTTCGTCTAGGAAAACGAGGTGGAAAAAACCATTCTTAAAGGCTTCAACGGCATCATTTCCATTGTTGACCGTGTCAACTTTGTAACCTTTGCTTTCTAAAAATAAAATGTGTGGTTTTAGAAAGTCAATCTCATCGTCAGCCCAAAGGATATGTGTTTTTTGCATCTTGTTATTATATGTCTATTAGTAGAGGGGAGGATCGGATTTTCGATCTCATGCTAACATAAGCAAATATCGTGCTTTAGATTTTATTTTTAACATTTCTTAACGGTGAACTAACTATCTTTGTTTTAAGTTTATACTAGTGTTACCCAAGGCTTCGTAATTAAAGCGCTCGGTTTCATAATTTATAGTGTTGATGATCGTATTAATTTGTCGCCACGTTGAACAAAAATAAAATTATTAATGATCCGGTATATGGATTTGTCGCTATTCCTACAGGATTGGTCTTCGACTTAGTGCAACATCCTTATTTTCAAAGGCTCCGCTATATTAAGCAGGTGAGCATGACGCATCTTGTCTATCCCGGAGCTTTACATACTCGTTTTCAGCACGCCATAGGGGCGATGCATTTGATGTCAATGGCTTTGGAAACTTTGCGGAGTAAAGGTGTCATCATTTCTGCGGATGAAGAGGAGGCTGTTCTTTCGGCAATTTTGCTGCATGATATCGGTCATGGTCCTTTTTCCCATTCTTTGGAGCATAGTTTGATTGAAGGAGTTTCACATGAGTTATTGTCCTCCCTGTTGATGGATCGTATCAACCAGGATTTGGACGGAAGGTTAAGCTTGGCAATTACAATCTTTAACAATAAATATGAACGCAGATTTCTCCATCAATTGGTGTCGAGTCAATTGGACGTTGATCGAATGGATTACCTCAATAGAGATAGTTTTTTTACCGGTGTATCGGAAGGAGTGATCTCATTTGATCGTATCATAAAAATGCTCAATGTCGTGGCGGATGAAATCGTGGTGGAATATAAAGGGCTGTATTCTGTGGAGAAATTCCTGATTGCACGACGGCTCATGTATTGGCAAGTCTATTTACATAAGACCGTTATCGGTGCTGAACAATTATTGATTAAAATTCTGCAGCGGGCAAAATATTTAACGGCTACTGGTCATAAGCTCTTTTCTACCCCGGCTTTTCATTGGTTTTTAAGCCAGCAGGTCAACAAAACTAATTTTTTGGATGACCCGTTACATTTGGATTGGTTTACTCGTTTAGATGATACGGATATTATGTCTGCGATAAAAACATGGGAACATCATGAGGATTCTATTTTAAGTACAATGTGCCAGCGCGTTATGAAACGTAATCTATATCGCTCTGTCATGAGCAATAAACCATTCTCGCCAGCATATGTAGATTTAGTGAAATCGAAAGTACAAGCTGAGCTGGGTGTGGCTCAGGAGGATATTCATTATTATGTATTTATGCAGGAAATTCAAAACCGTGCCTATAATTCTTCCAAGGATCAAATAAAAATATTATTGAAATCCGGTGAGCTCGTGGATATAACAGAGGCTTCTGATCTAGGGAATTTAGAAGCACTATCGAAAAATGTGGCTAAATACGCCTTATGTTATCCAAAAGAGGTGGGATATGTTGCAATTACTTCCATCAAGTAGTTATTTTTTAATAAAAAAACATAGATTTGTACCATGCAATTTACTGCTCAACAAATAGGGACATTATTAGAAGGACGGATTGAAGGAAATCCAGAAGTTACTGTAGGTAACCTTGCCAAAATTGAGGAAGGTAAAAAAGGCGATCTTTCTTTTTTGTCAAATCCAAAATATGAGCATTTTATTTATACTACTGACGCCTCGATTGTAATTGTGAATGAAGATTTACAATTGACCCAAGCAACTAAGCCGACTTTAACGATCATACGGGTGAAGAATGCATATGCTGCTTTCTCTACTATTCTGAATATGTATAATGAGTTCCGTCTTGACAAAAGCGGACGTGAGGAGCCTCATTTTATACATACTGAAGCGGAGATCGGCCAAGGAGGTTATATCGGTGCATTTGTATATATTGGACGCGGAGCTTCCATTGGAGATAACGTGAAAATTTACCCACAGGTCTATATTGGCGATAAAGTAACGATTGGAGATAATACAACACTCTATCCAGGGGTGAAGATTTATCATGATTGTAAGATTGGGAAAAATGTCGTCGTACATTCTGGTGTTGTGATCGGATCGGATGGATTTGGATTTGCACCACAAGAAGACGGAACATATAAAAAAGTACCTCAGATTGGTTATGTGCAAGTGGAGGATAATGTTGAGATCGGCGCCAATACAGTAATCGATAGAGCAACAATGGGTGCTACAATCGTGCGTGATGGTGTTAAGTTGGATAATTTGATTCAAATTGCACATAATGTTGATATTGGAAAGAATACTGTAATCGCAGCGCAAACAGGTATTTCTGGTAGCTCAAAAATTGGAGAACATGTGGTTTTAGGAGGCCAGGTTGGGGTTGTTGGTCATATTGTTGTTGCAAAGGGCTCTCAAATCCAGGCGCAATCAGGAGTGAATAGATCGATTAAAGAAGAAGGTAAAAAGTGGGGCGGTACACCGGTGATGCCTTATCAGCCCCAATTGCGTTCTAATGTGATTTTTGCACGCCTCCCTGAGTTGGAAAAACGAATCCAAGAGTTAGAAAAGTTAGTAGAAAAAAAATTGAAATAATTATTTTTCATTGAAAATAAACTGTTCTTTAATGGTGATGAAATAAGCATTCCAGGCACGGCTATGGCAACATCGATGTAGCTTAAGGGATAAATGTTTTGTCAAAAGAAGTTTTGATTTAAAAATATGTTATTAGAAATGAATGTAAAACAGCGAACCATCAAAAACGAGGTTGAAATTTCGGGGGTAGGTCTTCATACAGGGAAAATTGTATCGATGACGATCAAGCCAGCTCCGGAAAATCACTGGTTTAAGTTCAGACGTGTAGATTTAGCGGGACAACCAGAAATTTTGGTTGATGCGGATAATGTGACGGATACCTCCAGAGGGACGACAATAACGCAGAATGGGGCAAGTGTGAGTACAATTGAACATTTGATGGCATCGTTAATTGGTTTACAAATCGATAATGTGCTGATTGATATTGATGGCCCTGAAATACCCATACTCGATGGTAGCTCAGCTATTTTTGTGAAGTTGCTGGAGGAAGCGGGATTTGAAGAACAAGATGCTGACCGGGATTATTATGAGATATCCAATAATATCCATTATGCAGAGCCAGATCGCAAAGTTGAAATACTGGGTATGCCGATGGACGGGTATCGTTTGACTTGTATGATCGATTTTAATTCGCCGGTGTTGGGAAGCCAACATGCCGCAATAACATCGATTGAGGACTTTAAATCAGAAATAGCCTCTTCACGTACGTTTTGTTTTTTACACGAATTGGAAATGTTGGTTGATCATGGCCTAATTAAAGGTGGTGATTTGAGTAATGCAATCGTTATTGTGGACAAGGAGACTTCTCCTGAGGAATTGCAGAAATTAGCGCATCTTTTTCATAAAGAAACCGTTGCAGTTGCTAAGGAAGGAATATTAAACAATAATCAATTGCGTTACCAAAATGAACCTGCTCGACATAAATTGTTGGACATGGTTGGAGATTTAGCACTTGTCGGAAGACCTTTGAAAGGGCATATTATGGCTGCACGACCAGGTCATGCAGCGAATGTGGCTTTTGCAAAAAAGATAAAGGAGCAGATCAAAAAAGATAAAACACGTAAAAAAATTAAAGTTTACGATCCCAATATGCCTGCATTATACGATACAGTAGAAATCATGAAGATTTTACCGCATCGTCAGCCCATGCTTATGGTCGATAAAATTCTTGAGTTGACGGAAACACATGTGGTGGGTTTGAAAAATGTTACCATGAACGAAGATCTATTTATGGGACATTTTCCTGGTGCGCCATTATTTCCCGGGGTTTTGCAGGTAGAGGCTATGGCACAGACAGGGG
This sequence comes from Sphingobacterium sp. UBA2480, assembly GCF_002341965.1. Lineage (NCBI taxonomy): Bacteria > Pseudomonadati > Bacteroidota > Sphingobacteriia > Sphingobacteriales > Sphingobacteriaceae > Sphingobacterium > Sphingobacterium sp. UBA2480. The sequence continues at coordinate 119,454 of NZ_DDPA01000010.1, forward strand.
GAATTTTAGTGCTGAAGACGGTTCCTGATCCAGAGAATTGGCTGACCTTATTCCTTAAAATTGAAAATGCACGTTTTAAAGCGCAGGTAACTCCAGGGGATTCTGTTATTTTTAGATGCGACTTGATGGAGCCGATCCGAAGAGGTATCGCAAAAATGAAAGGTGTGGCTATGGTAGGAGAGAAAATTGTGTGCGAAGCGGAGCTTATGGCACAGATCGTAAGAGTAAATAACAACTAAAGTAGTATAGATGATACAGCCATTAGCTTATATTCATCCGGAGGCAAAAATTGCTAAAAATGTGGTCATCGAGCCATTTGTAACCATTTATAAAGATGTCGTCATTGGCGAAGGAACTTGGATAGGATCAAATGTGACGATCATGGATGGAGCTCGAATTGGAAAAAACTGTAAAATATATCCCGGTGCAGTAATCTCTGGCGAACCTCAAGATTTAAAATTTGATGGTGAGATTACGACAGCCGAAATTGGAGACAATACAACCATTCGTGAGTGTGTAACAATCAATAGAGGAACTAAGGATAGGTATAGAACGGTCATTGGAAAAAATTGTTTGATCCAAGCGTATAGTCATGTTGCACATGATTGTGAAGTAGGTGATAATTGTGTTTTTTCGAACAACAGTACACTTGCTGGACATATTACAGTGGGCGATTATGTTGTACTTGCTGGGATGGTCGCTGTTCACCAATTTGTTAAAATTGGTTCGCATGCATTTGTTACTGGTGGTTCATTGGTACGTAAGGATATTCCACCTTTTGTTAAGGCCGCGCGTGAACCGATTTCTTATGCGGGTATTAATTCTGTTGGATTGAGAAGAAGAGGATTTTCGGAAGAGCAAATTGCCGAGATTCAGAATCTTTATCGCATTCTTTTTGTTCAAAACAGAAATCTGGCTAAAGCAATAGAAATTATAGAAGCTGAATATCAGGCAACGGAAATCCGTGATGAAATTTTGGATTTTATTCGAAACTCAGGCCGGGGTATCATGAAAGGATTCAATAATAGAGCGATGTAGTCGCTTTGTCGATTCTAGTGAATTTGAAAATTACATTAAAAGATATTGGTAGGAGGTATAACAATGAATGGATTTTTAGGCATATAAACTATACCTTCGAGTCCGGCAAGAGTTATGCCATCCTTGGCCATAATGGTTCAGGGAAGTCCACTTTCTTAAAAGTGCTTTCAAGTAGTTTGACACCCTCAGCGGGTGAACTGATCTACACCGATGGAGACCAAGTCCTGGGTGTGGATACGATATATCAGCAGCTGTCTCTCGCAGCTCCTTATGTTGAACTGATCGAGGAATTTACCTTAAACGAGCTGATTGATTTTCATTTTAAATTTAAAAATTATCTTCCTTCTTTTGATAAAGCAACTGTTGTAAAGCTATTGGGATTGGAACATGCGCTTGACAGAGAGATCCGTTTTTTTTCATCAGGTATGCGTCAACGTGTCAAGCTAGCGCTAGCTTGTTGTTCTGCATCTGCCTTGGTTTTGTTGGATGAGCCTACAAGTAATTTGGATAGTGCGGGTGAACAATGGTATCTTCGTTTAATTGAGCGTACAAAATTGGAGTCTAGATTGTTTATCGTCTGTTCGAACCAAAAAAAAGAGTATGAATTCTGCGATGAAAGTATTTCTATAGTCGATTTTAAGTCTTAGGGAGATCAACAATTTGTTGCTATCACATCGAAAATAGGCGAAAAGTTCTTGTCCTGTATTAAAAATAGCTACTTTCAATAAAACCGTCAAGACTGTATCATCATGAGCAGCTACGAAAGTGAACTGAAGGTTCCCTCCGGCCAATAAAAACAAACAGGTTCAGAAAAAAAGTAGCGAATGAAATTTTAATAACACAATTAGTTTTTGTACTTTTGACGACTCAATAATGAGATAACCGTTTAAAGTTCAATTCAAAGAATGGCTAAGGCATCAGAGGTAAAATCAGGAAATATCTTAAGATTTAACGGAGAATTAGTATCCGTAGAAGAATATATACACCGCACACCAGGTAATTTACGCGCGTTTTATCAAGCGAGAATGCGTAATGTTAAAACTGGTAAGTTAGTTGAATACCGTTTTAGAGTTGACGAATCTGTAGAAATAGCGCGTGTAGAAACTAGCGATTATCAGTATTTGTATGAGGATGGAGATTTCTTCGTGGTAATGGATAACAATACCTACGAGCAATTCAATATTCCTAAATTTTTGTTCGGTGATTCAGCTCGTTTCTTGAAAGAGGGAATGACTGTAATTATTGCTTTTGAAAGTGATGAGCCTATCATGGCAGAAGCTCCAAAAAGTGTTGAGTTGGAAATTACATATACTGAACCGGCTGTAAAAGGAGATACTTCTACAAATGCATTGAAAAAAGCAACTGTAGAGACTGGTGTTGAAATTATGGTGCCGTTGTTCATTAATCAAGGTGAGAAAGTAAGAGTTGATACGCAAACAGGTAATTATATCGAACGCGTAAAATAATACAAAGATTTTAGGTTTAGGTTGATTATTCGGTCTTGTTAGCGCTCGCTACAAGGCCGTTTTTTTTTACAAAAGTTTCAACTGAGTTGAGCATATGGTTTTCGATTCTGAATAAGAATTTCTAATGGCTTTTGAAGATCAAATAAAAATTGAATTGGGAGGAATGCTATTTTTGATTAATCGTGGCATAAGTGGTAGACTTAAATGGGGATTTTGGTGAAGAAGGGAAATAAAATTTAGAAATAACTATTTTACAAATGAAATCAAAACAAGAATTACGACTTGAGTATAAAACTAAGCGTTGTCAATTGTCTGTAGAGACAGAAACTACGCTCAATGAACGACTACTTTCGCAGTTTACAAAGCTTGATCTGTCGGAGGTCGAATTTTTGCATATTTTCATTCCCATAGGGAAATATCACGAACCGAATACATATTTAATAATCAACTATATTCAAGAATCTTTTCCACAGATAAAGATCGTCGTTTCGCGATCTAATTTTGAGGACTATTCGATGCAACATTTCATATTGGATGAGCATACCCTATTTGAGACGAACAACTGGGGTATTCCTGAGCCAGTATCCGGCATTAAGGTGAATTCATCGCTTATTGATATGATTATAGTTCCTTTGTTAATTTTTGATCTTTTGGGCTACAGGGTAGGTTACGGAAAAGGGTTTTACGACCGTTTTTTCTCGTCCTGTAAAGTTGATGTGCAGCGTGTTGGACTATCTTTTTTTGATCCAATTGATGTTATTGCGGATAAAAATGAATACGATGTCCAATTGACGCAGGCCATTACGCCAGATCATATTTATCATTTTTTTGATAAGTAGTTGGTTGATTTTGTCGCATGCTGATTTAATTAAAATTATTTTTTATTTTTATTGCGAAATTCAATGCCTGCGCCGATATGTTTCGATATCTTCTATTTTTTCTTTTCCTAGCAATCATACCTTGTCATGTGGTCTATGGGATGGATTTAATGGATTCCAATTCCTCGATAGAAGAGAAGAACTTTTACGAAACAATTATAAAAGAATCAGCGCAGTATCAATCCTCCAGTCTGTCGTTGAGTAAATATCTTGCACCATATTTTAGTCAGGCGGTACGAAAAAATGATAAGGCGCTTTTGGCAATCTATTATTGTTTACTGGCGGATCAGTCGTTTAATGACGAAGGCGCAAGAAATAACTTTAGTGATAAATACTATTTAAAAGCGCTGGACCTTGAAGAAGGCTATAGCTACCAAAATGTACGCGTTTGGGTAAAAGTGATGTATGGCTTTTACCTATATCGATGCCTGAAAGCCTCTGAGGCATTACCTTTTATTTTGGAAGGGGAGAAAGGATTAGAAGATGTACCTAAAGAACTTGTTTTAGACCTAACTCAAACGTACAAGAAGCTTGGCTATTTTTTTGGAACCTTAGGTGATTATATTTCTGGAATTAAATATCTGGATTTAGGGCAACGACAAGAACAAATTTCGCCGAGATTGAAAGCTGAAATCTTAGACAATTTAGGTGTATTGACGCTGAAAAGTGGTGGTGATACCTTGCAGGCGATGAAAATTTTTGAATTGGCGCAGACGTTGGCACTTTCAGAAAATGACTCATTACGCTACGCGAAGATTTTAGGTAATCAGGCTGCTGTGTTCGAAGGGATGAAGGACTACCATAAAGCCTTATTGCTCCTCGATAAGGATCTTGAGATCTCAAGATCACTTGGTAATGATAGAAATACAATTTTCGCCTTAATGATGCGAATTCGTTTAGATATAGCGAATAAGGAAACGAAAGATGTCCGTCCTATGATTGCGGAAGCTGAATCGCTTTTGTCAGGCTCGGATGATAAGAAGACCATACTTGAACTGGAAATTCACAAGTTGAATTTGGCCATGCAAAGTAACGATATAGGTCGTGAGCTGAATGCTCGAAGAAGGATAGAACGTCTCCAAGACTCACTGCGCTTTTTAGATGGTGATCCAGTATTGACTCAGTTGAAGTTTATGGCCGATAAGCAAAAGTATGCCGATAAGTTATCGCTGGCGCAAGCTGTTATTAAGAAAAAGCAAGCTGAGAGACGATTATGGGTCATAATAAGTTTGTTGGTACTGGTGGTATTCTTTTTTATTTATAATGCGGTTCGATACCGTGCGAGAAAACGTATACGTGACTATGAATATCAGCTTCTTAATTTAAAGTATACAAAAGCGGAATTGGACAGGGAACTGGTGAGCTCTAAAAGCCAGGTGGAAGAGTACGTCGCTTACCTTAAGCGGAATAATGAACAGATCAATGTGCTTTCTGCTATGCTTGAGGAAAAAGGGAATGTTGTTGAAAAAGATCGTGAGGAACTAAAAATATTGTTGCAGTCACATCTCATTACCGAAGAGAAATGGCAGGAATTTAAATTATTGATTGTAAAAGAATTTCCCAATTTACTGCAGGATATACAATCCAGATTCCGCGACATAACGGAATCCAATTTGAGGGTAATTGTACTTATGAAACTGGGGTTAAATAATAAGGAAGTAGCCAACGTATTGGGCGTCACTCCAGACGCCATAAAAAAATCTATGCAGCGCTTAAAAAAGAAGCTTGGAGATCAAGCCGGGGTGCTTATGGACTATATTTCCGACAAAGAGTTTGTTTAATGTCGATCATCGGTTGGCCGAGGGGCCTTTTGGATGCCAAGTTGAAATCCTATTGTGGTCGACTTCGACCTGTATGCAGGGTGAGTCTACAGTGAGTCCACGTTGAGTCTACCTTTTTAAGTGCTTTCATTGTGCTGGTACGTTTTTTACAAGTTGGGAGCAAGCAGAACATAAGGCGGATTTGGCTATAAGGTATTTGCAAAAAAGACCCTTGAAAATTGCAAGATTTAAAATCCTCGTTTGACTGCTATTTGTAAATCATTAAAAATCAAGTTGATGTTTGGTTTTCAGGCTTTCCCTTAGTAAATTGAAGTATGGGAGTCAATGATAATGGATTTATCAGGGGGCTGGTTGGTCCTCTCGTAAATAGAAAAGTTGGTGACAAAAATTATGTTCAGAGTAGGCCAAAACCTGTCAAACAAAAGGAAGATACAAAAAAAGCAGGGCGGGAGTTTGGAACGGTGAGCCGTGCCGGTGCACTGATTCGAACGTATCTTAGTGAAATCCATCAGCAGCTCCACGATGGGCAGATGGGCAATCGCCTTAATAGGCAGATCTACCGTGCGATAAAGACAAATCTTGATCGCGAAAAAGGCAGTCGAACACTGAGTAACTGTGTACTGGATCGCTTGGTAAATTTTCAATTCAATGAAAACTGTCCAACACAGGACTATCTTTTTATCGATCCTGCCATTTCACTGAGCAAAAAGAAAAAACTGAAGGTATCTTTTCCGGAGTTTGATATGAAAAGAGCCATGATCCTTCCTAAAAGATGTAATGCCATTGTATTCAAATTTCAAGCATTCGCATTCAATTTTGATCAACTTAGATCTGTCGTCATTCAAGACACGGAATGGGAATATGATGTGAAGTATAAAGAGAACATCATACCGGAAAAATCCTTGTCCATAGCATGTGGCGATTTTGTAGGCAGTTCTATTTTTGTTGGCTTTACTATTTTGTATCTGGAGAAGGATCGTCGTCGGCCAAATATACTCAACGAGAAGGATTTTAATCCAGCTTCGATTCTAACTGCTTTTCAGCTTGAATGATGTGGTTGGAAGGATTCGAAAGAAGGGATGTCGAAGGACTCGTACTGCCAAAAATATGACCGTCTTAGTTTTTAAGACGGTCATATAACGTTAAGCTAAGTATTATGCTTTGTTGCCGCACAATAGGCTACTGTTTAATCCAAGGGATTTTCTTTTAGATTTTTTTCCCATGCCCAGGCAGAAGCCATCATTTCATCAATACCAAGTGCTGCTTTCCAATGCAACTGATTAGCTGATTTAGTAACGTCGCCATAAACCTTGATAATATCTCCATCACGACGTGGACCAAATTCGTAATTCAGTTTTTGTCCAGAAGCTTTCTCAAAAGCTTTGATCGCTTCAAGGACAGAATACCCGTTTCCTGTTCCCACATTAAAGACATCGTATTTTCCGTTGGGGTTGCCTTGTTCCAACAATCTGATTGCTGCAACGTGAGCTTTTGCTAAGTCAACAACATGGATGTAGTCGCGGATACAAGATCCATCCGGTGTGTCGTAATCAGAGCCAAATACCGTTAATTTTTCTCTTTTTCCAATGGCAGTTTGTGTGATAAATGGAAGCAGATTCTGAGGAACACCGTTTGGTAATTCACCGATCAAAGCCGACTCATGTGCACCTACTGGGTTGAAATAACGGAGTGCGATAATGTTGTAGTTATCATATGCAGCGGCAGTCTCCTGTAAAATTTCTTCCGCAATTTGTTTTGTGTTACCATAAGGAGAGGTGGCCTTCTTCACGGGAGCACTTTCGTCGACAGGTAAATAGTCTGGCTCACCATATACGGTACAGCTTGAAGAAAAGACAAAATTAATCGGCTTATTTTGATATGCTTCTAATAAGTTGATTAACGAGAAAAAATTGTTGTGGTAATATTTTAAGGGCTTCTGTACAGATTCACCAACAGCTTTAGAGGCCGCAAAATGGATAATGCCCGAGATATCGGTATTGTTTTTTACAAATTCATTCACGCGGTCTGTGTCGCAAAGGTCAAACTGGTGAAATTCAGGTCTAACGCCGATGATCTTCTCAACCTGATCCAAAATTTTGATGTTTGAATTGGATAGATCATCCACGATGACAGGCACATATCCTGCTTGATGTAGTTCGACTACTGTGTGCGAACCGATATAACCTGTTCCTCCTGTGACTAGTATTTTTTTGTTCATTATTGTTGATTATAGTAAGTAAAGTCTTTATGTGATAAGGTATCCAAAGGGATCTTTTTGTAAAATGCTATGGTTTTTTTCAATCCTGTTTTTCGGTCTATTTGAGGTTCCCAGGCTAATTTAGATTTCGCCAGGCCAATATCCGGTTTCCGTTGTTTTGGATCATCAACCGGCAATGGTTCGTAGACGATTTTACTTGAGCTGTCTGTCAATTCGACAATTTCATGGGCCAATTGCAGCAAGCTGATTTCGTCCGGATTACCAATATTTATCGGTGTGACACATGCCGAATGCAGCAGGCGATAAATGCCTTCGATCTGATCGTCAATATAACAGAATGATCGTGTTTGCGAACCATCCCCAAAAATCGTGATGTCTTCACCACGTATCGCTTGTGCAATAAAGGTAGGAATAGCTCGGCCGTCATTGAGGCGCATTCTAGAACCAAAGGTGTTAAATATCCTGACAATACGGGTATCCAGACCATGTGCATTATGATAGGCCATTGTTATTGCCTCCTGGAAACGCTTCGCTTCATCGTATACACCGCGGGGTCCCACGGGATTTACGTTGCCCCAGTAGTCCTCGGATTGTGGCGAAACAAGTGGATCGCCATAAACTTCAGAGGTGGAGGCGACTAATATGCGTGCTTGTTTGGTGCGTGCAAGGCCTAAGAGATTATGTGTTCCCAAAGATCCGACTTTCAATGTTTGTATCGGAATTTTAAGATAATCAACGGGACTGGCTGGCGAAGCGAAATGCAAGATATAATCCAAGTGTCCGGGAACGTGGACAAATTTCGATACATCGTGATGATAGAAATCGAAATTTTCCAACTTAAATAGATGTGCTATATTCTGTAGATCTCCGGTAATCAGGTTGTCCATTCCAATGACATCGTAATCTTCCGCAATAAAGCGATCGCAAAGGTGAGAACCGAGGAAGCCAGCTGCTCCTGTTATCAAAATCCGTTTGCGATGTTTATTTTCCACTCAATGGTTCCGTTTAATGAAATGGGTTTAATATCTTTGACTAAGATAAACATTATTTTAAAAACATGCGTTTGCTTTATTCAATTGGAATCTTTCTTTATGGACTCTTACTGCGTATTTTGGCTCCTTTTCACGCCAAAGCCAAGCTTATGGTAGAGGGGCGAAAAGACTGGTATTCGAGGATGAAACAAACGGTTGATTCTTCCCAAAAACATATTTGGTTTCACTTTGCATCATTGGGCGAATTTGAGCAGGGAAGACCTGTCCTGGAAGCGGTGAAAAATAATTATTTGGATCATAAAATAATTGTAACATTTTACTCTCCCTCTGGCTACGAAATCAGAAAAAACACCGCTTTGGCCGATTATGTTTTTTATCTCCCCTATGATACTGCTCAGCATGCACGGCTTTTTCTCGACCTGATCAATCCAAGTTTCGCTGTGTTCACGAAATATGAATATTGGTATTATTTTTTTGAAGGCCTACATAAACGGGGCATTCCCTTGTTTCTGATCTCAGCAATATTTAGACCCGATCAGATCTTTTTTCAGGCTTATGGTACTTTTTTTCTGAAAATTTTAAGTTTTGTGACTTACTTCTTTGTGCAAAATGAAGAAAGTGTACGTCTTTTGAAAGAATATGGGATACGGAATGCTGGGTTAGCCGGAGATACACGTTTTGACCGCGTGGTAGACATTCCTAAAAATAGAAAAATGATTTCCGAGATCAGCCAATTTGTTGGTGAAAGTCCGACGCTTGTCGCAGGAAGTACCTGGCCGGAAGATGAACAGGCTCTACAGGAATTGCTTCAGGGTTATTCAGACTATAAGCTGATCTTGGCGCCACATGAAATCAATGAATCACATTTGGCGAGCATTTTTAACCTTTGGCCGAAAGCCCTCCGCTTTTCGGAGATGGCTAGCTACGATGCCGCATTAGTTGCCGATTCAAAGGTGCTGGTTATCGATAACATTGGTATGCTTTCGTCTTTGTATGGCTATGGCCAACTGGCTTATATTGGTGGTGGTTTTGGCGTAGGGATACATAACACACTCGAGGCTGCAACGTATGGTATACCGGTGCTATTTGGTCCAAATTTCAAGAAGTTTCAGGAGGCGAAAGAGCTCGTGCAAAATGGATCCGGTTTCGCCATTGGTAGTGCTAAAGAACTTAAGAAAGTCTTTGCTGTTCTACAAGATCAGGCTGTCCGTCAAGAAGCGGGAAAACTGGCCCGTGCGTATGTGCTGCAGAAGGCCGGAGCAACAGCAATTATAATGAAATACCTCAAAAGCAATTCCGTGAAAATATAAGCGGTAGCTGTACTGCCGCCGCCTATATTCTGCAGGTTACGCGTGGTTTCTTATTCTTGATGCTTGACTGCCTCCTAATAATAGGTATATCTTCTTACGCCAGTAATGTGACGCGATAAGCGCATCACCTGATGGGAATATCCGTATTCATTGTCGTACCAGATATATAAAATAACATTCCTGCCATCTCCCGAAACGATCGTTGCTGGAGCATCCACGATTGCGGCGGCAGTGGAACCAATAATATCCGAAGAGACGAGTTCATGATCCTTAGAAAATTTAATCTGTTCGACCAGGTCACCCTGCAGAGATGCCTCTTTTAAAAGTGCATTGATTTCGTCGACCGTAGTTTTGGCTTTAATTTCGAGATTTAAAATTGCCAATGATCCGTTTGGCACGGGAACGCGAATGGCATTGGAGGTCAGTTTGCCCTTTAGCGATGGCAATACTTTTGAAACAGCAGCGCCCGCTCCAGTTTCTGTGATCACCATATTGAGCGCCGCAGCACGACCCCGTCTGGACTTTTTGTGCATATTGTCGACAAGATTCTGGTCGTTGGTATAGGAATGTATGGTTTCGATATGTCCTTTTTCAATGCCTATTTTATTTTCAAGCACCGCCAAAATAGGGGATATTGCATTCGTCGTACAGGAAGCAGCGGAAAAGATCGCATGCTTTTGCAAGTCAATATTATTTTCATTGACTGCATATACGATATTTGGAACACCTTTCCCCGGTGCTGTTAATAAAACTTGGGCGACACCCTTGGATTGCAGGTGACGACTTAGTTCTTGCTCATCTCGAAAAGCGCCCGTATTGTCGACGACCAAAGCATGCTGTATTCCATACTCGGTATAATCGATATCCTCTGGCTGTTTGGCAGAGATAAGGTGGACAGTGATACCATTGATAATAAGTGCCTGATTAGGAATGTCAGCCTGTATGTCGCCTTCGAATGCACCATGTATGGAATCTGTTTTTAATAGTGTCGCTCTTTTCAATATGGACTTGCTGTCATTGGCGTCCCGGGTTACAATGGCACGAAGGCGAAGCTGCTGTCCGGCACCGGCTTTATGCATAAGCTCTCGGGCGAGTAAACGGCCGATACGGCCAAATCCATAAAGAACAACATCGCGTGGTTTTAATTCCGCTTGTTGATTGATGTCCTTTAATTCATTTGTTATAAAACTCGGCAGGTCGTTGTTGTCAATTGCCTGTTTCTTGACCTGTAAGGTAAGTTTTCCGATATCGATACGTGCAGGAGATAGGGTGAGCTTTTCCAATTCCTGTGCCACCTGAAGAGTGTCAAAAATATCGAATGGCTCTTCGGTAAGGAGGACGCTTTCCTTGACCAGGTTAAGAATTGAACTCGATTTTACATCAATGAGTTGATTTCGAAAAAATACAAGTTCAATAGCGCGGTTATACCACAGGTTACTGACAATTTGAATTAAGCTTACGGCAGCGTTTTGTTGCTCTCTGTAACTTTTGATCTCTAAGTCAAAAGATGGCTTGTGTGACATAATAATGTTATAATAGATTATGTTGCAAACATAGCACAAAGAGCCAAAAAAAATAACCTATATTTTTATTTTCGTAATATTTAAAACATAAACACGGTTGTTATTATTGTTTTTGTAATTTTTATCTATTTTATTTATTAATCTTCTATAACAAATAGGTCGGACATGATATGATCGGCCATTAATTTACCTGCATCCGTTAAACGTAATTTACTTTCTTCCAAAACAAGATTGCCCACTTCCAGAAATGGCTCTGCATCCTTCAATACGCGGTTTTTGATAGATTGCCCGAATTTACTTTCCAGCGCAATCAAATCGAGCCCCCACATGGTTCTCAGCGAAGTCATGATACTTTCGTTGATTTGGTCCAATGTTGAAAGCTCCTCAATTTGCAGGGGAAGTTGGTTTGAATTGATTGCGGTCATATATTTCGCGTTGTTGGAAACATTCCAGGCTCTGGAAATTCCATTGAACGAATGTGCCGAAGGGCCTATACCAAGATAATGTTTACCTTTCCAATAATTTGTATTGTGACGCGCATAAAGGCCATTTTTTGCAAAATTGGAAATTTCATATTGTTCATATCCCGCAGCTTTCAATGTATGGATAAGGAGACTCATCTGATCTGCGGCCTGATCCGAATCAATTGCTGGACTTAAGCCTTTTTTAATGAAGTGATCCAATGCTGTCTTATTTTCTACAGTCATGGAATACGAAGAAATATGGGGAATTTCAAAGTCAATCAGCTGTTGCATATTGTGGCGCCATTTCTCGTCAGTCAGTAACGGATAGCCATAAATAAGATCACAGGTAATATTTTCAAAGCCCGCATCTTGCACCCGCATAATTGAAGCCAGTGCTTCTTGTTGATTATGTGCTCTGTTCATCCATTTGAGATCCTCTTCAAAGAAAGACTGTATGCCTATGCTGAATCGATTGATTGCTGTATTCCGTAGACTGTTTACTTTGGCGGCATTTAAATCGTCGGGATTAGCTTCCAGTGTAATTTCAGCATGATTTGCGATGTCAAAATGCTTCCCTATCGTATCGATGATCTGGGCGATCTCATCCGCTTCCAGTAAGGAAGGGGTACCGCCACCAAAATAGATCGATTCGACCTTTTTGTCTTCCAAATAGGATGCCCTGAGTTCAATTTCCCGTCGTATGGCATTGATCATCTCACTTTTGTATTGTAGTGAAGTGCTAAAATGGAAGTCACAATAATGACAAGCCTGTTTACAGAAGGGAATATGGACATAAATCATGGGGACAAATATACCAAGACCTGACCAAATCGCTCCTTATTTTTTCTTCTTTCGAGTATGCATACCTGAAATCTTTTCTAGACTTATGCCTAGATGCAAGAGGAATTTATAGGTTTAACTATTTCCGGTAGCCACTAGCCGAATAAATTCCGGGTAAGATAGCTGTTGGACTTTTCCGCAGTTCATTAAAGGATTTAAAAAGAAAGTGCAATAGGATGGAAGAATCATCCACAAGAAGGTTGACAACGAGCTGGTTATTCGTTATCTTGTTGTCGATATTTTTGTAGAAGTACCAATATAACACCTCATGTCTGATGAAGGAAAGTGAATTCAAGAGTTTCTTTCTAAAAAATTGTGGGTATCAGCCTCGTGTAAATTATTTCATGGGAGCCGATCAAATAGATTAGAAAACGAATTATTTTCTTCTAATAAAAGTAAAATGTATGAAAACCTCCCGTCGAGACTTTCTAAAAAACGTTGCCGGTGTTTCCGGCCTCTTCCTGTTTTCAAACCATGGATATGCGTTTGGGGCTATTCCTAAAGACTCTTTTAATAATCAGGACTCTTTTATCGATCGGTTGTTACCGGCACCAAAAGGCGGCGGATTTGCGATGAAAGATTATTGGATTTGGGATCCTTCGGTTATAAAAGGAGAGGATGGACGATATCATATGTTTGCTTCGCGTTGGAGCAAACAATATGGTTTTGGTAATTGGGTCACAAACTCAGAAGTCGTCAGGGCTATTTCAGATACCCCTGAAGGGCCATACGAATTTGTTGAAGTTGTTTTGCCCGCTCGGGGGAAGCAATATTTTGATGGTTGTACAACACACAATCCGCGCATTGTAAAAAGCGGTGACTATTATGTACTTTATTACTTTGGCAATAATTATGAAGAGCCAACTCCTGCTTTTACAGAAAATGTATGGGAGTCGGGCCTAGGCCAGAAAGCCTGGATGCATAAACGTATTGGGATGGCCTATTCCAGATCAATTGCAGGGCCATGGAAACGAGTTGATCAACCGATTCTGAATCCGCGGAAAGGAGAATGGGATGCCTCCATTACATCAAACCCTTCGCCAGTTGTCTTACCGAACGGAAAGGTTTATTTAGTGTATAAATCTTCCCCACTAAATTATAATCCGCCACTTCTATTGGGAGCTGCACAAGCAGATTCTTTTCTCGGACCTTATCGCCGTTTGTCGGAAAAACCCATTTTTTCATTCCATACGGACCAAAACCATGAAAATGATGTAGAAGATCCATTTGTGTGGCATAATGGTCAGCAGTTTGAACTTATTATGAAGGACCGTTACGGAAAGATCTGCGGTGAAGAGGGGGGCGGGATACACGCTTATTCCAAAGATGGTATAGATTGGCATCTTTCAAAGTCTGTAAAAGCTTATTCTAAAACAATTCAATGGGATGATGGCACAACGAGTCATCAGGCGAATTTTGAACGACCGTTTTTATTATTTGAAAATGGGAAACCTACGCATTTGTTTGCTGCTACGGGAGATGGTTCGGCGCCCTATCAATTTGAACGCACATGGAATATGGTTATTCCTCTTAAGAATACCTAATTCAGGTTAGGTGATTAGCAAAAAAAGCTTCCAAACCAGGTATATGTGAAGTGGTTTGGAAGCTTTTTTTACCCCGATCTGTTCAGATAATGGGAATCTACGAGTTATTTGCTAAAACTGTTGTTTGCCGATTCTACATCCGCTAAGCGTAGTGAAGGATCAATAGTTACCGCTTTTGGTGTTTTCGACACATGGATAGTATAGTCGGGTTTGGTCCAAAACCAATCTTCAAGCACGGTCCTTTTAACACCTTTGTATATGTCAAAATGTTCTTCCGGTTTTTCTCCCCGCATTTCACGCAAAGGAATATAAAATAGTTCTTTACTTCCATCTGTGTATTCTACCAGAACATCCAGTGGCATGGCAAAATTTGACTTATTAGCTAATAAAATGTCGGTGTCTGTTACTTTTTCGATGGCGTAATCAATTTGACGTGTTGTATTGATAAACAGATTGAAATACCATTTTAAGTTTATACCGGAAACCTCTTCAGCAACGCGTTTAAAATCATTTGGTGTCGGATGTTTAAATTTCCAGATGTCATAAAATTTCAGGAAGGTTTTTTCCAAATTTTCCTGACCAATAATATAACCCAACTGTTCTGCAAGCACGGCACCTTTGTTGTATGCTTCGTTGCTGTAGCCGTAGTTGGTGTTATAATAATCTGCCAGTAAGCTCATCGGTTCTTCTTTACCTGAAAGAGCCAATTTATAGTAGCCACGGTAGGCGGCAATTTGTGGGTTGGAGGCAATAGCACCTCTTTTTTCAAAGATATGTTGCATGGCCAACTCTTCGACATAGGAGGTGAAACCTTCATCAAACCATTCATCTACGGTTTCATTGATCCCAAACAATTGTTGGTACCAGGAGTGTGCCGATTCATGGAATATGACACCAACAAGACTTTTTAGATTGCGGCCGCCTGTGATCAGAGTAGCTGTGCCATACTCCATACCACCATCGCCACCCTGAATGATGGTATAAGTTGGCCATGGATATTTACCAAACTTCGCACTACAGAAGTCAAAGAATTCGGTAGAAAGGCCTATTGCCGTTTTCCAATTTGAAATAACTTCTTTGTCAGTTGGCAAGAATACGGTATATACTTTTATACCATTTTTACTTGAAGCGGAATCCACAACAAATTTGGGGTCTGCGGCCCAGACAAAATCATGGATATTTTGGGCTCTATAGTGCCAGGTCGCTTTATTGTCGATGGCTTTTACTTTCGCTTTCTGTTGATAACCTTTGACCTCTGATGGGTTTTGAAGAACACCTGAGGCACCAACAACATAATTTTTATTGAGGTGTATGGTGACGTCAAAATTGCCAAAAGGAGCAATAAATTCACGACCTGTATATTCATCCAAATGCCAGCCGAATTCATCGAATTGGGCCATCTTCGGATACCATTGCGCCATAGATAATGCTACACCTTCGGCAGAATTCCGGCCAGTTCTTCTGATTTGTTCCGGAACTTGTGCGGTCCACTCCATATCAAAACGTGCTGTTTCGCCATCTTGGATAGGAGTTGGTAAAGCGACCTCCAAGATCGTTCCGTCAATTTTAAATGATGCGTTAGCCCCATTCATTGTTAAGCTTTTGATTTTTTGATAACCAATTTGATTGGTCTTAAGCTCTCCGATGCGGCTTTGATATACCGGCTTTTCTTTTGTGCCAAGGTTGGTCACCATGCGCTTGTCTGGATCACTGATGTTTTTTAAGCGGTAATCCATCATCGATCCTGGTTGAAAAGCATTGAAATATAAATGGAAATATACTTTTTTAAGTGATTGCCCTGAATTATTGCTGTACTTCAAGGTCATTTTTCCATCGTACTGATATGCTTTTTCATCCACGTTGACATCCATATGGTAGTCAACTTTCTGTTGCCAGAATCCTTTTCTTTGGGCCTTCGCTACTGCCCCCCAAATATTCAATACACATGCAAGTGTAAAAAAGGATATTATTTTGATTTTCATGCCCCAAACTTACAAAATTGTCTCAATAAATGGCACTTAAACGAATGTAACGAAGTTAATGTCATCAAATCTTGACGAAAGTTGACTGTTCTTTAGGAATTGGCTTGGTTTTGGTTAGGGAATTTAACTGTTAAGTTAAAAATCAATTTTACTGTTTTTATGGAAAATCTATATTATAAGCCCTCGGGAAAGGCTCCTGCTTTGGCATTTATCGGATCTCTTGTGCTAGGCACAATTAGTGCCGTTGTATTGGCAATTGTTTACATCGCTTTGCAGTGGTTTATCCCTATTATTTATTTTAATGTATTTATTACATTGGGATTTGGTGCTGGGATATTCTATGTGCTGAATTTCTGTTTCAAAAAATGGAAATTAAGAAATAAGGGCATTGCACTATTGATTACTTTGCTAGTCGCGCTTTTAGCCTTTTATGCGCAATGGGCTCTTTTCGTTTCGCTGATGTACAATGCGGAGGGAACCATGGGCGGAGATACCTGGGTAAAATCATCTTTCAATCTGGAAGGGTTCAAAGCCTTTTTCTTACACCCTTCATTTATTTGGGAAGCGATGCAAGGTTTAAACGAAGTCGGTACCTTTACCTTGAAAAAGAGCCCGGTTTCGGGTGGTATGTTGTGGGCCGTTTGGGCGATTGAGATGGGTATTATTCTGATTACGCCGCTTATTATGGCTTTCCGCGGTATTACTTTTTATCCTTTTTCTGAAAAAGACGAAGTATGGATGAATAAGCGGACATTGCCCGGAAGGTTGAAATTCGTGGCGGATAAAGATGCCGTCGTAAGCTCCTTGGGGAATCATGATTTTGCCTATGTGTATGATCATCTTTCAGATGAAGAAGAACATTTCTCTTTTGCCACGGCCGAATTATATGAATCTGAAACGGACGACCATCAGTATCTGACCATCTATAATCATCAGTTTACGGAAAAGAAAGGCAAGATGGAAGAGAAGAAGGATGAGGTTATCGAATTCTTGCGGATCAATAGAAATAGTCTATAAACGAAATATACTGCCGAGTTGAGTTGCTCCTTATCATGCATTGGCAGCTCAAATTCGATGGTATCGTTTGGTTCTCTAAAAAAAGATCCCAGGAATGTTTATTCTGGGATCTTTTTCTTAAGGTTATTGCACCAAAGTTCCGCCCTTTGATTTCCATTCATTGATGGAAGGACTGTAAATTTTGACGTCCTTAATACCGTTTTTTGCCAATATGGATGCTGCTATTGTTGCGCGGTCTCCAGACTGACAGTGCAGGTACAGCTGTTTGTTCTGGTCAATTTTGTGGAGATTGTCTGCAATTGTACCGACAAAGATATGAGTCGCATGGGGTAAATGCCCCTCTGCAAACTCACTAGAATTGCGTACATCAAGTATTTGGATATCGGATCTGCCCAATACACTATTCATCTCTTCGAAACCGATGAGTTGCTGGTGCTCCAATTCAATTCCCAAATGCGGGATCGTATCTGGCGTAACATATCCAGCGACTTGATCCAATCCAATGCGCATAAGCTTGCGGGCAATGTCGTCCAATTGACTTTCCGCTACAATGAGTATAAACGGATCTGTGTAATTAAGGATCCAGCCAGCCCAGGTATTAAATGTTTTGTTGTTCTGAATATTGATGCTATTGGGGAGATACCCTTTGGCAAAATCAAACTTGTAGCGTGTATCAATGACGGTTGTTCCTTGCTGGTATAAATCCAGAAAAGTTTCGTTCGATAACTTGTTGTACTGAGGAACTGCCGTTTGCAATGGCCGCGCTATTTTGTTGAGTTTTTTCATCATGGCAAAATAGCGTGGCGGTTCGGGCTGTCCTGATAATAGTTCTTCCACGAAGGCTGTTTCGTTGTTTTGGTATTGAAGTGCCCAATTGCGTATTTTTTCATAACCAACCGTTGAACTCGGAACGGCGCCCAGCGCCTTTCCACAAGCGGATCCGGCCCCGTGTGCGGGCCATACCTGAATATGATCAGGTAGTGCCAGGAAATGTTGCAACGATCGGTACATTTGGTGGGCCCCAATTTCCTTGGTCCCGACCATTCCCGCTGCATTTTCCAACAGATCTGGGCGTCCGATATCGCCAACAAACACAAAGTCACCTGTAAATAGCATGACCGGCTCCATGGTTGCAGGCGTATCAATCAATACAAAACTGATACTCTCGGGCGTATGTCCAGGTGTATGGATAACCTGGAAAATCAGATTTCCAACGTGAAATTGATCGCCATGTTTTAATCCAATATGTGGGAATTCATAGTGCCAATCTTCTCCACCTTCATCGGATAGATAAGGTTGGGCGCCTGTCAATGCGGCTAACTCTAGCGTACCTGAAAGGTAGTCGGCATGGATATGTGTTTCCGCAATATGCGTTATGGTCAGATTATTCTTTTGTGCAATCTCAAGATAGCTGTCTACATCTCTTTTAGGGTCAATGACAATAGCGACACCCTTGGCTTGACAACCAATGATATAACTTGAATGTGCTAAAGATGACTCAAAAATGTGTTGAAAAAACATAGCGTGTGATTTTAATGATTTACAAATTGAATGAATTCGAAAGCAAAGATTAGGATGCCAATACTAATTAAAAAGTACCCAAAAATACCTTTCAATTTTGCTGCATCTAATTTGTCTTTCCATTTGGAACCAATTTGGAGGCCTATTAAAGTGATTAACGTAAAGGTAACCAATATAAACCAATTCATATGTTCCAGGAACTGATAATTCGCGATCAAACCGAATGAAGCGTTTAAACCGATGATAAACAACGAAGTGGCAATGGCCTGTTTAAGTGGGATTCCTAAGAGTAAAACGAGGGCAGGTACAATGATAAAGCCTCCTCCCGCGCCCACCAAGCCAGTCATGATACCGACGAGCAATCCGACGAGGACAACGTTGAAAATCTGACCAATTCCGCTTCTGAATTGATCTTGCTGAACCTGTTTACGTTTTCGCACCATTGCTGTTGCAGAAATCAGAATCACCATCGAGAAAAGTAACATGATGATATGGTTTCTGGAAACCGCTATTTCGCCCAGGTGAAATGACTCTGGTATGGCTACAAGCAGATAACGCTTGGTCAGAAAGACAGAAATTAGCGATGGAAAGAGAAAAATGGCCGTAGTTTTCAGATCAATTTCTCTTTTTTTCAACGGAGAAATTGATCCGACCAAGGCTAATATTCCTATAGAAAACAGCGAATAGTCCAATGCATATTGAGGTTCTATATGAAAAATATAAACAAAGATGGGCAATGTTAGAATACTTCCGCCGCTACCCATCAAGCCCATTGATAGCCCGACCAGAACAGCTAATATAAAACCAGCTATAAATATTAATTCCATGTTCTCTTTCTAAAATTTAAACTCCAGGTACAGGCCTCAGATTTCGGATATATGAGGTAGTTTCATAACAAAGTCTGTTCAACTTAATGCGGCAACTTATTGCGCAACAGCCCATAAAGCCAAGTACCTAACAAAGCAAAAAGAAGGACGATTCCAATAGTCCAATAACCGGCACCGATTAGGGCAAACATGGGGCCCGGACACGCACCTGTCAATGCCCATCCCAAGCCAAAGATTGTTCCTCCGACTAGGTATCGTGTAATACTTTTGTCTTTGTCATAGAATGCTATTTGCATCCCGTTACTATCTTTGATTCGCTTTCTCTTGATGATCTGTACGATTATAATTGCTGTGGTCAGTGCTGTACCGATGATGCCATACATATGAAAGGAACGAAATTGAAACATTTCGTAGATTCTATACCATGACGCGGCCTCCGATTTGTATAAGATGATTCCAAACAATATACCGATGAAAATAAATTTTAGTGCTTTCATTTATGCGAAAATTAGTGGGAATAAAAAATGAACCATGATGATCCCGCCTAGGAAGAAACCTATAACGGCAATCAAAGAAGGAAGCTGAAAATTGCTAAGCCCAGAAATAGCATGGCCTGATGAACATCCACCAGCATAGCGTGTTCCAAATCCAATCAATACACCGCCAATACTTAAAATTAGAAACTGAAACAAAGATCCGTCGAAAACGAATATGGATTCAGGAAGGTAGCCTTGTAGTTGGTCGATAATACCCAGCTCTTTTAGATCGGCAACACTTTTGGGATTAATCTGGCTTGCAGTGCCATCGCTCAGAAAATGATGTGCAATAAAACCGCCAATGGCTGTCCCGAGTACCACCAATAAATTCCATGATTGGGTCTTCCAATCGAATCTGAAAAAAGAGGAAGTTTTTCCGGCACCTAATACAGTACACATGGTGCGTAGGTTATTGGACATGCCAAAATCCTTCCCCTGTTTGAGCAGCAGGTACATGACCAGCGCAATTAAAGGTCCTGAAATATACCAGGGCCACGGTTGTTTAATGTATTCCAATAGCATAACAATGTTCTTAAGTGATGTTACAAAGGTACATACTGCCTTTGCAAAAGCCTGTAACAAATGTTACCGAAGGAAGAAAGAATTTATAGGTCGTAATATTCGATGTCTGCGGTCTTTAGGGCTTCGGTTAGCAGAGGAAGATCATCTTCTTTTTGAAACAATTTGTTGCGCCAAGTACGAAAAGCCGGTCCTTTGTTTTGGTTGATAATGATCAGGTTTCCGCCAGAACGTTTAAGATTCCTGATATGAGAAATATTATTCAGAGGGAAAACGATTGTTTTTTTAGCATTGCTTATCTGCAGTGTATTTTCGTCCAAGACCCAAGTCGATGATAAAGTCGAACACTTTATGGCCAAATACAGTGCTAAAGGGATCATTAAAAGAGCAACAATAATCTTGAGAATTTCTTGTATGGGAACTTTAGACATGACCATTCCGATCAAAAAGATTGAAACCAGCAAGATTAACATGTATTTTCCACGATGCAATGTCGACAAGTGGAATGTCTGTGGATTACTCTTCATATTTCTTGATAAACTTCCCTTTTGCGTCAATATAGTAAAAATTCTCTAGATCCTCTGTTACAAGCGCTAGCCCGTTTTCAAAAGCTTGGGCATTCTGAAATTTAATTGGGACCACGACTTTTCCTGTGTAATCAATGTATCCGTACTTGTCGTCTTTAAACGCCAAAAGAAGTTTCTCTCCTGCAAAAGACAGAAATTCATAATCCGTCTTAAGTTGATTGTGCCCCGTTTTATTAATAAGCTGGTAGGATTGGTTTACTATAATTAACGCGAGATTATCGCGATAATCTGAAATGGTCTCATATTTGGCAGGAAGTAAAACGGTGCCTTTTTGATCAATAATACCCGTGTATTCTCCTTCCGTAAAAAGTCCATATGCTGGGCTAGGTACTGAAATAAAGTCATACTTCGCCTTCAGCAATATTTTACCGTTTGTATCCAGAAGTCCATACTTAAGATCGCTCATATAAACCACAGGACCGCCTTCGGTTTCTAAACTGAGCGATTCGTATTGACATGGAATAACTTCTTTGCCATGGAGATCTATCAAGCCAAACATTTGCGCTGCATCGTTTACGATGGCATAGTCTCCTACATAGCTATATATTGCCGTATATTTTGCTGGTGTTAATTTGTTTCCTAAGCTGTCCTGTACACCAAAATATGATGTGCTGGAATCTTGATACCAAGATAGATGGTCGTTTAACGTGGAATCTACAGCTTCATCTGTAGCTTCACCTTCTTCGTAATCCGCTGGAATTTCAAAGAGCGATTGGTCGAATGGTATCTCCTCGACTTTAGTGGCCTGAATTCCTAAACCCGCCGATCCGATATAGAGCGCTGCCCCAGGTACTTTTTCGAGATAATCGTAAGTGCCCCAGTATAACTTTGGTAATTTGGGTGCATACCAAACGGTAATTTCCGTTTGTGGATCTTGACTACCTGTTAGATTGAATGTTGCTTTTTCGCAGGTGATTCCTGCAATTATCTTCTTTTGATTGGGAATCAAGCTGATCTCAAAGTCCCCTGAATAGGCGTAATTATCGCCTTCGTTTGCGGAAGTCTCAATGAGTTTGCCCGTAGCCAGTTCTGTTGCGGTATAGGTTTTATTTATTTCATCCAGTAGAAAAGAACTCCCTTCGCTGATATTGCTGATCTGTATCGATTTTCCGAATAATAGACTTTCAATGCGCATCTGGTCTTTCGCGATGAAGGCCTGCATTAATACTTCCTTATTTCCAGCCAATATTTTGATGAATTCTGAAGATGCTGTATCTGTGCCCGTTTCAGGGTCAGCAAATTGATATGAAATTTTATATAGTTTCTCTTGAGCGTGTCCTTGTCCTATAAGGAGTAAAAATGCCAGCTGTAAACAAAGAATAAATTGTTTCATCATGTGATTTTGAGCTACAAAAATATTGAAATTCAATTGATTTTTGAAATAATCTTTCGTTATTTGTGGAAATTCTTTCAAAAATAGATATTATTGTATTTGAATGCTTAAATCCGGTTTTTGGTCTGTGCTTATTTTTTTGGGGGATAGACGTAGCCTCGTCCTTTGAGTAGAGACCTAGAGGGGGACATATTTTTTATATCATGTAAAGTAAATTGATATTAGGGCGGTGGTTAAGGGATCTTGAGGGTGTATGTGTTTTTATACTTATTTTATGTGTTATTATCATATAATCGTCAAGAAAAAGCGAAAATAATTTAAGAATGTAGCTTTTTGAGAAAAGGTGACATGTTAATTTTGTATTTTACAAACCTCGAATTTTTTACTGTTTAAAAGAGATACCTGTGGAACTATTACTAATTGAGGACGAACCATCTGTCATATCATTGATCGAAAGAGGCTTAAAAGAAGAAGGCTATCATATTAGTATTGCTATGGACGGTTATACTGGTCTAAAAATGGCGGGATTGAATCATTATGACCTCATCCTGTTGGATGTAATGTTGCCTGGTATGAATGGTTTGGATGTCTGTAAAAACATTCGGATGTCAAACAACGAAGTCCCTATTATTATCTTGACGGCATTAAATCAAACGGAGGACATCGTCGAGGCATTTGACAGGGATGCGGATGATTACTTGACCAAGCCCTTCCGTTTAGAGGAATTAAAGGCTCGAATCAGCCGCTACAGCCGCAAATCCAAAACAGTGACCGAGCAGAAAAATATATTGGTATTTGACGATCTTCAATTGGATAGAGACAGCAAATCGGTTCAACGTGCCAATTCTCCTATTATTCTTACCGCTACTGAATTTCGTCTACTTGAATTTTTAATGCTCAATCGAAATAAGGTATTGAGCCGGATCGATATCCTGGAGGAAGTATGGGGTATGGATGTTGACTTAAGTACCAATGTTGTTGACGTATATGTGAATTACCTGCGGAAAAAGATCGATAAACAATTTTCGCGTAAACTTATCCATACAGTGATTGGTATGGGCTATGTAATCCGTCATGAAAATTAGGACCAAAATAGTTCTTCTATTTTCGATCATCAGTACCCTGCTGCTTGTTGTTTTTGCCATTTATGTGTCTTATTTCACGTACGACAGTCTGCAAACTAAATTTTTTCATCGGCTAGAAGAGAATGCCGTGATTGTTGGAGATCACATCGTCCATCAGAAGGATGAAAATAGAGCGCTCTATATTCAGGTAAAACGTAAATACCTGAAACAGTTATCTGAGGGAACAGACCATCTTATTCGTGTTATTAAAGGAAGTGATCGTGTTCAAATGCGGCCTGAGTTGCCCATGCCCGAAACATTCTATACCGACGTAATTCGCCATGGAAAGGGAAGATACATGCATGGTAAGACTGCTTTTGTAGCGGTATTCTTTCAAGATCATCTTCACCACGAGAATTTGATTGTTGTATCGGAAGGGATCGATGATTACGGTCATGAGGAACAGCGTCAATTGGATCAGACACTGATCACAGGTGGGATTTTGGCGATTTTTTTAATCGTACTCATGTCTTTTTACTTTGCTGACCGATTATTGAAACCTATTAAAGATATCAACAATGATTTAGATAAAGTTGATATCGCCCATTTAGACCATCGCCTGTTCAGTAAATTCAGTAATAGCAAAGATGAATTGGGTGTTTTGATTGCGAACTTAAATTCAATGCTTAACCGATTGGATATTTCGGTTCAATCGCAACAGAGTTTTATCGGAAATGCCTCACATTCGCTAAAGACCCCACTTACAATTATTGGGGGAGAAGCCGAATTGGCGCAACAGCTCTTGTCGAAAGAGCATGAAGCCTATTATTCCCTGGAGACTATCGCAAAATATGCGGATAAAATGGAGTTGATTATCAATAATCTTTTGCAGCTATCTCGCATGGGTTTCAAGGGGGAGGTGGACAATAAAGAAAATATTCGAGTTGACGAGTTACTCTATGAAATTTATAAAGCTGAAAAAAGTATTCATAAGGACCTCAAGCTTTCTTTTGATCTAACGGAAATCCCGGAAGATAGTGATGAACTTACGGTTTTGGCGAATCCGGATCTGTTTTTTATTGCCTTTAGCAATATTATTTCAAACGCATTTAAGTACGGCAATGGACTGCAGGTTGGCGTAGCAATAAGTAGCGATAGCAAAAATATTACGATAAAAGTGTTTGATCAAGGGATCGGTATTCCTAAAAAAGACCAGCCACATATTTTTACCTCTTTTTACCGCGCTTCTAATGTCGGTGATATCTATGGCAATGGTTTGGGGCTTGTTTTAGCCAAAAATATCTTTGACCTCCATGGTGCTGAATTGCTCCTCCATTCAACGGAAGGTCAAGGCACTTTGGTCGTTGTTACAATCCCAAAAACTCCTTTCTAATTTCATTTTAATCTCATCCTTATTCCATTTTTAGGTGGCTGTGATATACTTGTACCGGAGATAAGTATAAAGCATGGATCTATCTTGTTGTTTTGAATCGAATTCTGTTTTGAAACCGCGGGATGGCTTCTTTACCCTAGAAGAATACACTATAAGGATGAAAAAAACACGTTTACTTTTTACAACACTTGGGATTGGCGTAGCATCATTGCATGCGCAGGAGCAGGTCCAAACGGACTCTGTTCAGGCACAGAGAAGCAGCTTGCTACTGAAAGAACCCGCGAGAGCAAAATCATTTCAATTGGATGTCCTGTTAAGAGCAGGTCTGCAAACGGACAATGGCGAGGGTGCTTCTCAAGCAAAAGCAAACCTTGATGACGCCCGTATTCTGATGAGCGGGGAATACAATGATCGATTATCCTATAAAGTACGTTTTCGCCTCAATAGGTCATTTGCTCCAACGAGTCAGGATAATGGATCGCGTGCTTTGGATATGGCTTATATTAAGTACAAGTTTGGCAAGGATCTCAAATGGTCTGTTACGGCCGGTAAACAAAGTGCAATGGTCGGGAGTTATGAGTTCGAAAATAACCCAATTTACGAATATAAGTTCACAGACTATGTAGACCGTATATTGAATCTCTTCGTCGTCGGAGGAATGTTATCCTATGAAGTCAACCCGAATCATTCGTTGCATGCCCAAGTTTACAACACAACCAATGATAGTTTTATGGAGCTTCATACAAAAAATGGTTTTGCTGTAGGTGATTTGGAACGCTCTACTGTGCCTATGGGAGCCTATTTCACATGGGTGGGTGCATTTATGGACAAACGTTTTAATACGAAATGGTCTTACAACATCGCTCAGTTCGCAAAGGGACATACCAATCATGCCATTTCATTAGCGAATAAATTCAAAACAGCAAAGCAGATGCTATATCTTGATTTACAGTACTCTTATCTTGCTGTCGATCATGCAATGATTGCATCTTCCGCGATCAACGAATTTTATGGTCGAACTGGCGAGAACCGTGTATTGGCCAAAGATGTAAACTACAGCTCTGCCATACTGCGCTATGATCAATTTTTGAGTAAAAAATGGGAGCTGGCGTTGAAAGGTGGCTATGAGATTGCGGGATCGCGGGATGATAAGCAACTCGGCAAGAATTTTCGCCAAAACTGGACCTATTTTGCGGCTTTGCAACATAAGCCGTTTCATAACCAGGATCTGCGGTTCTATCTAGGTTACGTCGGTAACACCGTAAACTATAAGGGCTATATGGATATGGCCAAGAGTCAGTACAACCGCTTAGCCTTTGGGGCATATTTTACCATTCCAGTTTTATAATAATTCCTTTAACAAATTAACAAATAACTATTTTTTATGCGTTTAACACCGAGAGAAACAGAAAAGCTGCTGTTGCATTTGGCCGGCGAATTGGCGGCTAAGCGATTGAAACGCGGGGTAAAATTAAATTATCCAGAGTGTATCGCTTACATCAGTGCCCAGATCATGGAGGAGGCTAGGGACGGAAGGTCTGTGGCGGACTTAATGTCTTATGGTACTACTTTATTGAAAAGGAGCCAAGTCATGGAAGGAGTGCCCGAAATGATCCATGATGTTCAGATCGAAGTTACTTTTCCGGACGGTACTAAATTGGTGACTGTCCATGATCCTATTCGTTAATAAATATTGAATGATATGATTCCAGGAGAATACATTTTAAAAAAAGAGGAAATCAAAGCTAATGTTGGGCACAGAACCACAAGCATCGTTGTGAAAAATGAAGGTGACCGACCTATTCAGGTGGGTTCACACTATCATTTCTTTGAAGCCAACAAGTTGCTTTCCTTCGACAGAGAGAAAGCGTTTGGGATGCGCTTGAATATTCCAGCCAGTACCGCTGTTCGTTTTGAACCAGGGGAACAAAAATCAGTTGTTCTGGTTGAATTTGGCGGAAGTAAGGAAATCCACGGTTTTAATGGATTGACAAATGGTAAGTATACAGATCAATCGGTGAAAAGCAAAGCCATTGATAAAATGAAAAAATTAAA
The DNA here is from genome assembly GCF_002341965.1 of Sphingobacterium sp. UBA2480. NCBI lineage: Bacteria > Pseudomonadati > Bacteroidota > Sphingobacteriia > Sphingobacteriales > Sphingobacteriaceae > Sphingobacterium > Sphingobacterium sp. UBA2480. Next base: position 146,342 of record NZ_DDPA01000010.1, read on the forward strand.
ATTCAGACAATCGAAGTAACTATGGGAGGATGGAATAGACGCGAATGGATTAAAGTCGTAGGACTCACCACGTTGGGTACTACTGTTGGTCTACATGCGCTTGGTTTAGATAAACTAGGTTTAGATAAATCATCTGTAAAATATGTTGATGGGGAACTTTATATCCCAAGAGACAAATATGCTGCTCTTTTTGGACCCACCACTGGAGATAAGGTTCGTCTGGCAGATACAGAGCTTTTCATTGAAATTGAAAAAGATTTCAATGTTTACGGAGAAGAGAACAAGTTTGGCGGTGGTAAAACCATTCGTGACGGTATGGGACAATCTGCCCGTGCCTTGCGTGATGAGGGGGTATTGGATTTTTGCATCACTAATGTCATTATCATCGACCACTGGGGTATCGTAAAAGGTGATATCGGAATTAAGGATGGTAAAATTGTCGGTATTGGTAAAGCTGGAAACCCAGATGTACAGGATGGTGTAACCGAGGGCATGATCATCGGTGCGTCTACGGAAGTACATGGGGGAGCAGGCTATATACTAACTGCCGGCGGTATTGATACGCACATTCACTTTATCTCGCCGCAACAGATTGAAACAGCCCTATATTCTGGAGTAACCACGTTCATTGGTGGCGGTGCGGGACCAGCCGACGGAACACTGGCCACGACAGTGACTTCAGGAAAGTGGTATATCGAGCGTATGTTTGAAGCTTTTGAAAACCTTCCTATCAATGTTGGCTTTTTCGGAAAAGGTAACGTATCGACCACTAAACCTATCGAAGAACAAATTGAAGCTGGAGCACTGGGCGTCAAAATCCATGAAGATTGGGGGGCTACTCCGGCAACAATTGATGCGGCATTGAAAGTTGCTGATAAATACGATGTACAAGTCGCAATCCATACCGACACGTTGAATGAAGCCGGTTTCCTGGAAGATACTGTTGCCGCCATAGATGGTCGTGTAATCCATACTTTCCACACGGAAGGAGCTGGCGGTGGACACGCTCCGGATATTATTAAGATCGCCATGTATCCCAATATCCTCCCTGCATCTACCAATCCAACAAAACCTTTTACGGTAAATACTGCTGAAGAACATTTGGACATGTTGATGGTCTGCCATCACTTGGATAAAAATGTGAAGGAAGATGTGGCATTTGCTGATTCACGTATACGTCCTCAGACCATCGCTGCCGAAGATATTTTGCAAGACATGGGTGTATTCTCCATTATGAGTTCGGATAGCCAAGCGATGGGACGTGTGGGAGAGGTTATTTCCCGTACATTCCAAACGGCCCATAAGATGAAAATCCAACGCGGCCCTTTAGCTGAAGATAAAGGCAAAGAAAATGATAACTTCCGTGTCAAACGTTATGTATCTAAATTTACAATCAACCCTGCTAAAGCACATGGTATTGATCAATATATCGGTTCGATTGAAAAAGGAAAGTATGCCGATTTGATCCTTTGGAAACCGGAATTATTTGGTGTAAAGCCAGAGTTGATCATCAAAGGCGGTATGATTTTGGGCGCTAAAATGGGGGACGCCAATGCGTCAATTCCGACACCACAGCCAATTATTTATAGGCCAATGTTTGGAAATTACGGTAAAGCAGTTTCAAAACTATGCTTCAATTTCGTTTCGAAAATTTCGTTGGAGAACGGAAATATTCAAAAATTGAATTTATCGCGTAAATGTCTGCCTGTGGAGGGATGTCGTACGGTGATGAAAAAAGATATGGTACATAATCATGCTACACCAAATATCGTCGTTAATCCAGAAACATACGAAGTAACAGTAGATGGTGTGTTGGCAACCTGTGAACCGTTGAAGGAACTTCCAATGGCCCAACGGTACTTCTTATTCTAATTGGTTATTTATGTTGTTAGCAAGAGACATTAAGGGGAATATTTGGACCGATGGCACCGATCAGGACGGCGTTGAACTTGATTTTTTGGAACTCGAATGGTTCGATACGGAAAGACGTATTATCCGGGGGTTCACTGTTGCAGGCCGCGAAATAGGCTTTAAAAATTTAGGAACGGAATCCTTGTTCGACGGTGATATTTTGTTTGAAACAAAGGACCTGCGTATCGCTGTTCGAATATTGCCCTGTCCTTGCCTTGTCGTACGCCCCAAAAACCTCTTGGATATGGCTCGGATATGTCTCGAAATTGGCAATAAACATATCCCTGTTTTCATAAACGCTGCACATGAAATTATTGCAGCGTATGAAAACCCCCTCTGGGAAACCTTAGAAAGGGCCGGTTTTACACCGACGAAAGAGTTACGGGTGATTGAAAGAACCCATACTTTACGCATACATCAGTATGCTGTAGTCCAGCATAAAATTACCTTGGCCAAGGGGCTTTAATACTTAATTAATAACGATTACATATGAATCCATTGTTGACATTAATGCAGATTAACGACTCTGTATTTCCGATTGGAGGCTTCACACATTCCTACGGCTTGGAAACCTATATCAATAAAGAGATTGTACATGATGCTAAAACAGCAAAAGAATATGCACAGACTTTATTGGAGCATAGCTTCTATTACAACGATGCCGCTTTTTTTCATAAGGCCTGGCAATTGTGTGAATCAAGAGCAACCAGGAAAAAGATCGCTGAACTGGATGCATTGATTACTGCTTTCAAAGCCCCTTATGAGATTCGGGATGCCAGTAAAAAATTGGGAATACGGTTTTTGAAATTAACAGAAAAGTTAAAACCGGTCAAGCGTTGTTCGGCTTATCTAAAGGCTATCAATGCGCAAGAACTGCATGGTCACTATGCAATGGCATTTGCCATGTTTGCCCACGCACAGGAAATTAGTTATGCAGACGCACTGAGCGCTTTTTATTATAATTCTTTGAATGGTATTATGACGAATTGTGCCAAACTGGTTCCCATTAGCCAAATGGATGCACAGCAGATTTTGTTTAAACTGCAGCTCTTGATTAATAAATTGGTCGGATTGCAGCCCGAACTGGATGAGGATCTGATTGGAAATTGTTGTATCGCTCAGGATATTCGATGCATGCAACATGAAAAATTATACACGAGAATTTACATTTCGTAAAAAAATTGAAATAAAGATGTCTAAGAGAAATTACGTGAAAATTGGTGTTGCTGGTCCTGTGGGCTCTGGCAAGACGGCACTTATTGAACGGTTGACACGTTCGATGTCGGCAGATTATAGTATTTGTGTTGTAACGAATGATATTTATACGCGTGAGGACGCGATGTATCTACAGCAGAATTCGGCACTGCCCGCTGAACGTATTATTGGTGTTGAAACAGGAGGTTGCCCGCATACGGCAATCCGTGAAGATGCTTCGATGAATATTGAAGCTGTAGAAGAATTAGCGCATCGTTTTGAGGATGTGGAACTGATATTTGTTGAAAGTGGGGGTGATAATCTGACAGCCACGTTTAGTCCGGATCTAGCCGATTTGACCATATTCGTTCTTGATGTTGCTGAAGGCGAAAAAATGCCACGTAAAGGCGGGCCAGGTATTACGCGCTCGGATCTGTTGTTGATCAATAAAATAGACCTTGCCCCTTATGTAAATGCCGACTTGGAAGTGATGCGTCAGGACACCATCCGCATGCGCGGTGAACGACCATTTATTTTTACAAACTTAATGACTTTAGAAGGTTTGGAAGATGTAAAATCATGGATCAAAAAGTATGCTTTGTTGGAGCCTGTAGGCTAAATTTTATCGTATATGGATAGCAAAATCGTATTAAATGTTGCCAAAGAGGACGGCAGAAGCAGATTGAAGGAGAGTTATCATAATGCACCTTATAAACTAACGCATTATGGCGCGGCAGGATTGACCAACCATTTGGAAATGATCATCATGAGTGCATCGCCTGGTATTATGGATACGGATTATTTGCATATTGATGTTCGTGTGAAAAAAGATGCACAATTGAAGCTTTTTACACAGTCCTTCAATAAGCTTCACCCCATGAAAACGGGAGCAAAGCAACATACGGATGTGCATGTGGATGCCGGAGGCCTATTTCATTATATTCCACATCCAGTAACGCCGTTTAAGGATTCTATTTTCAAGGCTAGCAATCATATTCACTTGGCTGAAGATGCGGTTTTGATGTGGGGGGATATTATTAGTGTGGGTAGAATCCACATGAAAGAGGCATTTGAGTTTGATAGTCTGCATACGCAAACCAAGATTTTTAGAAATGGTAAACTGTCTTTTATTGACAATCAGGTTTTGCGGCCCAAAAGTCAGCCGATACAGAAGATGTTGTTTTTTGAGGGATACACCCATCAGGCCACTTTTGTGTTCTCGTCTCTTTTTGCGCAAGAATTAAAATATGAATTGGATGAAATCTTAACTGTCGAATACAACGATATTTCGTACGGTTTTACACAGGCTTCAAAAGATGTGGTTATCCTGCGTGCTTTGGGTACTGATGGAGAGTTATTGTACGACTTCTTACACATGTTGGGCCAATTGTGTTGGGATTTTACACAACATAAGCTTTCTGAAAAGAAGGAAGAGACAACAGTTGAAGCGATAGCGGAAGATGAGAAATTGAAGGCCGAGGAAATCAGCGTCATTAAACAGCGCAAACCCCGTCGAAAAAGTAAGCCCGAGTTGATGGAAGCTGTCGTGGTGGAAGGAACTAACTATGCATAAGGAGAGCCTGCACGAGGAGATATGGATTGATGTTATCCCTGATTTTGACCAATTGAAGCTGGGCCGCGATTCAGATATTTTGGATCTTTCCTATTATGAAGTAAATAAGCGCGTTATCCAGCGAAAAACAAGAAAGGGTAATCTGGTGCGCATACAGCGCGATGATAGCAGCGCACTGCGTTCAGGACAGTGTATTTATCATCGCGGTGATTTATTTATCCAGGTCAACATTTTACCTTGTCTTTGTGTATTGTTGGATTGTCAGAATCTATCAGTTGTGGGCGAGTTCTGCTTCGACGTGGGCAATCGGCATCTGCCGGTTTATCTCAAAGTAGATGGGCGATTTGCTGTTTCCTATGACGGACGTCTCTATCAGGCGCTAAAAGAAAAATACAAGGGCTTTATCACGTTGGAAAATACGATTTTGGAACCTGATGAGCAGATTACCTACATTCGTAGGCCTATCCTCGAATGATGAAATGCTGGTTTTAGCGAAAAATTGCGCATTTTTGTCGCTATGAAATTTGGCGAGGAATTGCAAGCATGGTATCGACAGCATAAACGAGATCTGCCGTGGCGAGAAACAAAAGATGCCTACAAAATATGGCTTTCTGAAATTATTCTGCAACAGACTCGTGTCGAACAGGGCTTACCCTATTATGTACGTTTTGTCGAGCGATTTAAGAATGTTGTGGAATTTGCGAATGCAGAAGAAGATGATATTCTCCATCTTTGGCAAGGTCTGGGTTATTATTCTCGAGGACGGAACATGCATAAGGCTGCCCGAATTGTTCGCGATCAGTATCAGGGTGTCTTTCCGGTAGATTATCAAACATTAATTACGCTTCCTGGAATAGGTGAGTATACTGCTGCGGCGATATCTTCTTTTGCGAACGATGAAGCCCAGGCGGTATTGGATGGAAATGTGTTTCGTGTACTAGCGCGATACTATGGCATAGAAACACCTATCAATTCTACAGAAGGAAAGAAGATTTTTACAGCTATCGCTAAAGAAAATCTTGATCGTAAACACCCGGCATTGTATAATCAGGCAATTATGGATTTTGGGGCTACCCATTGTAAGCCCAAGCTGCCTTTATGTGAATTCTGTATGTTTCGTCCTTCCTGTTATGCGCTGAGTCAGGGGCAGGTAGAGCAGTTGCCTGTAAAGCTTAAAGCTAAGGCAAGTAAAGATAGATACTTTAATTATTTTATCTTGAAGGACAACGATCGGATACTGATGTCCAAACGCGGTGCAAGTGACGTTTGGCAGAACCTATATGAGTTTCCGCTTTTGGAGTCTAACTACAGCTTGTCTATTCCGGATGTTCTTAGCGATGAGTGGTTTATTTCCTGTTTCGGCCCCGATGCACAACTTTATGTTTTACAGCAGCAGACAAAACATATCCTGAGTCATCAGAATATCTACGCGACATTTTTTGAGGTGCGGTTAAAAGGCGATCTAATTCAAAAAAAATCCAATTGGGATTATGTATTTCTAAAAGATTTAGATAAATTAGCTAAACACAAGTTGATCTTTACCTTTTTGGAAAGGTCAAATTTTTAACCATTTATGCTTTTAAATTATGTCAGGAGTTAACAAAGTCATTTTAGTGGGACATCTTGGAAAAGATCCCGAAATTCGCTATTTAGAAGGTAATGTCTCTGTTGCCAGTTTTCCATTGGCAACATCAGAAACGTATAACAAAGACGGGAAAAGAGTAGAACAAACCGAATGGCACAATATTGTAATGTGGCGAGGTCTGGCTGACGTGGCTGTAAAATATCTAACAAAGGGGAAGTTAGTTTATATTGAAGGTCGACTGCGGACGCGTACTTATGAGGATAAGGAGGGTATTAGACGATATGCTACAGAGGTTGTCGCTGAAACCTTCACGCTTTTAGGTCGTAAATCGGATTTTGAACCGAATGCTGGTGTAAGTGCTGGTAATACAGCAAACACGCAGGCGCAAAAAGTCGAAGATAAGGAAGTGGAGGTCGATTTTACGGAGAATGATCAGGAGGATAATCCATTACCATTTTAAGCTGAAGAATTTGAGATTATGTAAAAACTTTACATGTATAATAACTATTGTAAAATCATCGATAAAACAAAAGAGCAGGCAACTAAGCCCGCTCTTTTGTTTTATCAGCGTTTTAGCCGTATAATCTGATTCCTTTCTCCCAAGCGAGCATGCTGTTTCTGTTGTGATGTTTTTAATGCCCGGTCGAAGTTCAAAATTTCTTTTTGGTGGAAATTTTGGCTATGTTTGCTCTAATTATGTTGCAAGATAGAATTACGCAGTATACTGAAGAGATTAAGGCATTTGCGCCAGCTTCTTCAGCCGATGTAGAAAATTTCAGATTGAAGTTTTTGGTTTCCAAAGGGATTGTGAAAAATCTTTTTGATGAATTCAAAACAGTTACGCCTGAAGAGAAGCGTACTTTGGGAAAAGTGTTGAATGAATTTAAGCAGTTAGCAGAAAATACATTCAAAGAAGCACAAGAAAAGTTCGGGTCTGGTGAGAAGCAAAAATCCCAGGAACTAGCGGGTGATTTAACATTGCCTGGTCAAGGTTTTCAGCTGGGGTCTAGACATCCCATCTCTTTAGTTCGTAAAGAAATTGTTGAAATTTTCAAGAAATTAGGCTTTATTGTATCAGAAGGTCCGGAAATTGAAGATGATTGGCATAATTTCTCCGCACTAAATTTTCCGCCGGAACATCCTGCGCGTGATATGCAAGATACTTTCTTTATCAAAAAACAAGAAGGTAATGACATTACATTGAGAACGCACACCTCTTCGGTTCAGGTGCGTTTAATGGAAGCCGGTAAACCGCCATTTCGTGCGATAATGCCTGGACGTGTTTATAGAAATGAAGCTATATCAGCCCGTGCGCACTGTTTCTTTCATCAGGTAGAAGGTTTATATGTAGACGAAAATGTTTCTTTTGCCGATTTGAAACAAACGTTATATCATTTTGTTCAAGAGATGTATGGTGAAGGTACCAAAGTGCGTTTCCGTCCGTCCTATTTTCCTTTCACTGAACCTTCGGCCGAAATGGATATCTCCTGTACAATCTGCAAGGGGGCAGGGTGTAACTTGTGTAAGTACTCTGGCTGGGTAGAAATTTTAGGTTGCGGTATGGTCGATCCTAACGTGCTTGATAACTGTGGTATCGATAGTAAAAAGTATTCTGGTTTTGCTTTTGGTATGGGAATAGAACGTATCACAAACCTTAAATATGTGATTAAAGACTTACGTCTTTTCTCAGAAAATGACACACGTTTCTTGTCTCAATTTGAGACTGAATTAATATAAATTATTCATTGTAAAGATTGTGGCATCACATTATTCTCTACGATAACTAGGCAAGAGAACAATGTGATGCTTTTTGGTCTTTAGGCTTTGTAGATGACTTTCAACATTCGTACGATCTAACGTATATGGAACCAGATTATATTATTGAATCCATAAAAAGAACAGCACGTGAGCTCTTTCGTCAAAATGGCTATCATAAAACCAGTGTGAACACATTGGCAAAAAAAGCTAAGATTGCGAAGGCGACAGTGTACAAGTATTTTGATAGTAAAGAAATGATCCTGCATGCCATTCTCATGGATTATCTTCGTGCGAGTCTGCAGGATATTTTGAAAACAACCAAATATGAAGATGATATGGCTTCGTTTTTGGCGTCTACAATATTGCGGGTAAGCCGACTGACCTATACGGCTTGCAATGAATTGATCGGCTGGGAATTTATCCGGGAATCTGCAAACGCACAAGAATATTTAAAAACGCTGTCTGATGATTTGGAGTTTCTGCTCTTAAGTACATTCATTCAGAATGAAAAGATAAATGAAGCGATTAGCGAAGAGAAGCTAACCTTTTTGATCAAGTCCAGTAAAAGTATTGTGTTTTCTTTTGCTTTTACGGCTGTCTCAGATGCCGATGTGCGGAAAAACTTTATTTCATTTCAGAAAGAAATCCTTCCTTATCTTGTTCAGGCAACAGTTCAGTAAAGTTGTTATAACGCGCGCATCCCTTTCTAATTCGCGACGTTATGTCCATTCCTGAAAAAGGTTTACATCTTATCTTTTTTGCATGCTCACTTTTTTATGATGCTCTGCAACGTTCATGCTGTTGCCGGGTTGTATTCGTATTGTGTTCGTACCACCTTCGGAGATGAACACTCTTGCAACTATTATTGACCTGACTCTGAACAGATAATTCCTGTTTAGAGTCAGGTCAGAATCTGGTCAGTATTGGTACACAATCTGTATCGCATCCGAATAAGGTACGAACAATGTCCGAATCTGATCCCCGTATTCTATTCGCTTGAAACTTATCATACCCGTCAGGTACTCGTTTATGCCAGTGATAATCAATGGCTATAAATCATTTATGCAGATGAAAAATCGGTATAAATTTGTATTTTTGCACCCTATGAGTAGAAGAATTCCGCAAGAGAAAAAGTTCTTGAAAGATATTGCCATCATTGATATTGCCGAAGAGGGTAGAGGTGTTGGAAAAACCGAAGATTTGGTTTTGTTTGTAGAAAAAGCTGTTCCCGGTGATGTTGTTGACGTGGAGCTTATGCGCAAGAAAAAGAATTTTGCGGAAGCTCGGGTAACCAGTTTAAAAAAGGCTTCATCTTATCGCGTAGATCCGTTTTGTGAACATTTCGGTGTGTGTGGTGGATGTAAATGGCAGCATATGACCTATGATGCTCAATTAAAATTCAAGCAACAATCTGTCGATAATGCCCTATCGCGTATTGGGAAAGTGGATACTTCAGCGATGGAAAGTATCTTGGGCTCTGCGCAAACGGAATACTATAGAAATAAATTAGAATATACATTTTCCAACAAAAAATGGTTGACTTCGGTTGATGAAGATGCGTCCCAATTGGAAATGAATGCACTGGGTTTTCACGTGCCAGGGCGTTTTGATAAGATTTTAGATATTGATCATTGTTTTTTGCAAGAAGATCCGTCAAATGAAGTTCGCAACAGCATTCGTGATTTTGCGCTTAGTCAAGGTATGACGTTCTACGATCTGCGTGAACACACCGGTGTATTGCGCAATTTGATTATCCGTATCTCGTCTACCGGGGAGATGATGGTGATCGTTGTGTTTGCATATCCTGAAGAAGGACAGGTTGAGTTGTTGATGGAATTTGTTAAAGAAAAGTTTCCTCAAGTCGCTTCCCTGTTATATATCGTAAACCAGAAACGCAATGATACAATCTTCGACCAGGATATTCATGTATATGCCGGTCGTGACTTTATCTATGAGGAGATGGAGGGCTTGCGTTACAAAGTAGGGCCTAAGTCGTTCTATCAAACAAACTCTGCACAAGCGTATGAGCTGTATAAAATCACACGTGACTTTGCCAATTTAAAGGGGGATGAGCTGGTGTATGATTTGTATACAGGAGCAGGTACAATTGCAAACTTTGTCGCTAAGAAGGCAAGAGAAGTTGTGGGTGTAGAGTATGTTCCCACTGCCATTGAGGACGCTAAAGTGAATTCGTCGATCAATGATATCACGAATACAAAGTTTTACGCCGGTGATATGAAAGATGTGTTGACCCCTTCCTTTATCGCCGAACACGGTAAACCGGATGTGGTTATTACCGATCCACCACGTGCAGGAATGCACGCTGACGTTGTAGCGCGTTTGTTAGAAATGGAATCGCCGCGTATTGTATATGTCAGTTGTAATGCTGCTACACAGGCCCGCGATTTGGTGTTGTTAGGCGAAAAATATGAGGTGAAGCGGATCAAGCCGGTAGATATGTTTCCGCATACGCAACACGTTGAGAATGTCGTTTTATTGGAGTTAAAGAAGTAATAGGATACCATATGGAAGTAGAAGATTTATTTGCAGGATCTGCAAGAGAAGAAAATACAGCGTCTACAGCGCAAAGTCCATTGAAGAGTTTGCAGGTAGATCTCGATTTTTATAGTGAATCAATCCGTGAGGTAGCGCAGGAGATTGTTGAAGAAGGTTATTCTGACTATCCTATTTTTGTTGCACATCAGCATGAAGTTTCTGTTGGTGAACTGATATTGGATCGTAAAGAATTGGAAACAAAATGGAGTATAAATGCCTCTACATTGGAAGAGTTTGTAGAAATGGATATTATTCAAGAAGATCGTAAGGCTTCTTTTATTCAGAACTATAAACCTGCGAAAGACTATATGTGCTTATTTGTTGTCGTTGCGGAAGGCGCTAATTTTGTTTTTTATCCATACAAGTGATCAACAAAGAATATTTAAACTTTTTTAACAGTACAAGTGTCAAACTATTACTACTTTTAGCAAAGTAGGTTAGGTGTAACAGGGAATTAATAAATTGAAATAAATTATAAACTGTTCTTGCGGAAATAAATGTTTGACCCAATAAAATTGTTGAGAATCACAATCGCACTGAAACCAATTGGGGTAATTGAAGAGAAATATTAGGATGAAAATAATAAAGATACATATATTAGGGCTTTTTTTACTGTTATTCACCTATTTCGGTGCTACTGCGCAACAGTTGCAGAAGGTTTCGGGGATGGTGCTGCAAAAAGGTAACGGTAATCGCATTGGAGATGCTGTGGTGCTTAATATGCGTACACACAGGTCTACGTTGAGTAACTCTTTTGGTGTTTTTACGATTGATGCATCGGTAGGAGATTCCTTGTCTTTTACAAAAGTTGGGTATTCACCGGTTAAAACTGTGCTGACCAACCTGAACGAGTTTTATGTGGAGTTGCAAGAAGGTATCCGATTGGAGACTGTCATCGTTGAACGAAAAACAAAGGAGGCCGAATTAAATGATGCCATGAGTAATTACGCTAAAAAGGGCGTTTATAATGGGGGTAAAAATAAGTTCGGGACCTATCTGGGTAGCCCGGCAACAGCGCTTTATAATCTTTTTGGACGGGAAGCCAAGAACGCCAAACGCTTTGGGCGTTTTATGGATAGGGAGAAGGATGAGTTGCAAGTTGATCGTATTTTTTCTCGGGAGGCTGTTAAAAACCTGACGAAACTGGATAGTACAGAATTAGATGCTTTTATGATACGCTATCGTCCATCGTTTGATCTTGCTGAGCATTGGGGACAGTACGATCTAATGCATTACGTACAGCAGTCTATGGACGACTTTAATGCCAAGGGAAGGCCTAAAGGGGCTCTTTTACCTGATATTGAAGTAAAGACTCAAGAAAAATAAAAACATTTTGCTTTTGTTACTGTTAGCTGATTGTAAGGTCGGAAAAGGTGATTTAAAATTTTGTAGCGTATCAACGTCATTTTCGGAAGTTTTAAGGGCCTTTTTTCGTGTTTTGTAACAAAAAAGTTGATAAAAATATCTTTTGGCACTTTGTTTGATTTTAGTAGACCGGTATTTAATTGGAATATTAAAAGTCTTAGATAGCATACATATGAAAATGAATAGAAAATTGGCTGTATTAGGTTTGACAGTTGCAACCTCAGCTATGTTATTTGGAAGTTGTTCTACCATCCAAAATACAAATAATACAACTAAAGGCGGCGTAATCGGTGGTGTTGCCGGTGGTGCATTGGGTGCATTGATCGGAGGTAAAGCTGGTAATACGGCAATAGGTACTTTGGCTGGTGCTGCCATTGGTGGTGCTGCAGGTGTATTGATCGGTAAAAAAATGGATAAGCAAGCCGCTGAGATTTCTAAAACTGTTGAAGGCGCGGAAGTTACACAATCTGCGGAAGGAATCGTGGTTAAGTTTGATTCAGGTATTTTATTCGATTTCAATAAATCAGATTTAAAAGCATCAGCTAAAGATAATATCGCAAATTTGGTAACAACCTTGAACAAAGAACAAGGTACTGAAATCCTGGTTATCGGACATACAGATAATGTAGGTACGTTGGCTGCGAATGAAAAAGTGTCTTTGGACCGCGCAAATTCTGTACGTGCATTTGCGGTATCTAAAGGCTTAGCGTCTTCGCGTATTAGAACTGAAGGTAGAAACTTCTCTGAGCCAATTGCAAGTAACGATACGGAAGCAGGACGTGCTCAAAATCGTCGTGTTGAAATCGTGATTGTGGCAGGTGATCAAATGAAGAAAGAAGCAAAACAACAAGCAGGTCAATAAATCTGATTCAGGACTTTGGTCTTTTCGGAGTCTGTTTGACTTGATTGCGAATCATAGAAAAAGCGCTGATAAATTCAGCGCTTTTTTTGTGGAATACAGCCGTCCGAATTTTTATACGGCCCATTTACGCCTAAAATTTGACAAAGTATAAACCATATTTCTGTCTGACAAACTGTCATTATATGGATTTAAATTTCTAACTTTGTAGTCTTTGAAATAACTAAGGGCTTGAAATCAGATCAGCAAAAGATGAGTATTTGCATTAGTTATTCCATCGAAAATAATAAAAATTATATTCTATTGAATATCGAGCTATGCTAGATTTAACACATACCACTAAGGAACACGACGAATCTCGTCAGGGTGAGGCATTATTATTAGAACAGGATCCGATTTTAAGTAATGGACGCAAACTGTATATTGAAAGTTACGGTTGCCAGATGAATTTTTCGGATAGTGAGATTGTTGCTTCTATTTTGTTGGATAAGGGATTTGAAACAACCAAGAATTATCAGGAAGCTGATGTGGTTTTTATTAATACCTGTTCAATCCGCGAAAATGCAGAACAGCGGGTACGCAATCGTCTAAAGGAATTTGAAGTTGCTAAAGCAAAAAATCCCGGAATGATCGTTGGTGTGCTGGGCTGTATGGCGGAGCGTTTGAAATCGAAATTTTTAGAAGAAGAAAAGTTGGTGGATGTCGTGGTGGGGCCAGATGCTTATCGCGATCTACCAAATTTGATTGATAAAGTTGACGATGGAGCTAAAGCTGTAAACGTTTTATTATCTCGGGAGGAAACGTATGCCGATATTAATCCTGTCCGTTTAAACTCGAACGGTGTGACAGCTTTTATTTCGATTATGCGCGGTTGCGACAATATGTGTTCTTTTTGTGTTGTTCCTTTTACACGTGGACGTGAACGTAGTCGTGATCCACAATCTATCGTGAAGGAAGCCCAAGATCTTTTCAATGCAGGATATAAGGAGGTTACGTTGTTGGGACAAAATGTGGATTCGTATAAATATACTGCTCCAGTAGCTGAAGGGGAGGAACCGGGTGAAACCATAACATTTGCTAGCTTGCTTACAATGGTTGCTGAAATCAGCCCGCTTTTACGTATTCGCTTCTCTACTTCCCATCCAAAAGATATTACAGATGAAGTTTTATATGCAATCGCTTCGCATGAAAACATCTGTAATTATATTCACTTGCCAGTTCAATCAGGGAACTCTAGAGTATTGGAATTAATGAACCGTACCTATGACCGTGAATGGTATATGGAGCGTGTCGATGCCATCCGTCGTATTATTCCGGATTGTGCTATTTCCACAGATGTTATTACAGGTTTCTGTACTGAAACAGAAGAGGAGCATCAAGAAACATTGTCTATGATGGATTATGTCAAATACGATTTCGCCTATATGTTTGCTTATTCAGAAAGACCAGGTACATTGGCGGCAAAAAGATACGCAGATGATATTCCTGAAGATGTTAAAAAACGTCGTTTGACAGAAGTGATCAATAAACAGCGCGATCATAGTTTATACCGTTATCAACATTTTATTGGCAAAGTTTGTAAAGTGCTTGTTGAGGGATTTTCGAAAAGATCTGAGTTTGATTTCTGTGGCCGTAATGATCAAAATGCATTGGTGGTATTTCCAATTGATCCTCGATTTAAACAAGGCGATTATGTGAATGTACTTATCGAGTCATGTACCTCTGCGACATTATTGGGAAAGATTGTTGATTAAGAAAACTTAGATTGTTTTATTTCCAACTGGAAATTTATGGATAACCAAGATATAAAGAATAGATTTGGAATTATTGGTAATTCGCCTTTGTTGAATCGTGCTATTGATATTGCACGACAAGTGGCTCCAACTGATATCTCCGTACTAATACAAGGTGAAAGTGGGAGTGGTAAAGAGGTTTTTTCGCATATTATCCATCAATTAAGCTCACGTAAGCATGGCCCTTTTATTGCGGTCAATTGTGGAGCTATACCAGAGGGTACCATTGACTCTGAGTTATTTGGTCACGAAAAGGGTTCCTTTACAGGTGCCCATGAAGCCAGAAAGGGATATTTTGAGGTCGTTGACGGTGGAACAATCTTTTTGGATGAAGTAGGTGAGTTGCCTTTGGGTACGCAAGCAAGATTATTACGTGTATTGGAGTCAGGTGAGTATATACGGGTAGGGTCATCCAAGGTACAGAAGACAAATGTACGTGTGGTTGCTGCGACAAATGTGAATGTATTTGAAGCTGTACAAAAAGGTAAATTTCGCGAAGATCTTTATTATCGTCTGAATACTGTACCGTTGCGTGTACCGTCATTACGTGAAAGACCTGAAGATATCAACTTATTATTTCGTAAGTTTATTGTAGATTTTTCTGAGAAATACCGTACACCTGGGGTTCAATTGACAGAAGATGCACAAAATATGCTGCGCAACTATAGCTGGCCCGGAAACGTACGTCAACTGAAAAATGTTGCGGAGCAAATTGCAGTTTTGGAGAAAGAACGCGTTGTCGATGCCTATACACTTCAAAATTATCTACCCAATGAATCCCGAACGAGTTTGCCAGCGGTAGTTCCTTCAAATAATGGTGGAAAAGAGGATTTCTCCGAAAGAGATTTGCTGTATAAGGTCTTATTTGATATGAAGAAGGATATGGTTGATCTGAAAAAACTGGTGGTTGAATTAATTCAGAAAGGTGTCGATTCGAGCACATTTGATCAAAATTCCCCTTACATTAATCAGTTATACCAGGAGATTGAACCACAATTGAAAGCAGAACCAGAAAATTATAATACAACCCCAACGCTCACCATACATTCTCCAGCAAATACAACAAACGTATTAAAAAGTCCTGTTGCACAGGATGAATACCTGCAGGATGCTCAAGAAGTTGAGGAATCTTTATCGCTTGTTGATAAAGAGTCTGATCTGATTAAAAAAGCG
The DNA here is from genome assembly GCF_002341965.1 of Sphingobacterium sp. UBA2480. Classification (NCBI taxonomy): domain Bacteria; kingdom Pseudomonadati; phylum Bacteroidota; class Sphingobacteriia; order Sphingobacteriales; family Sphingobacteriaceae; genus Sphingobacterium; species Sphingobacterium sp. UBA2480. The sequence continues at coordinate 162,109 of NZ_DDPA01000010.1, forward strand.
CTGAAAAAGCACCGAGGTAAACGTAAAGCTGCTGCGCAAGAGTTGGGGATTTCTGAAAGAACTTTGTACAGAAAAATTAAAGACTTAAATTTAGATTAAGGTTTACAGATGTTGTCAAGAAAAATTTTATATGCTTTTCTCACCACAATCTTTTTGTTTGTAATGAATAGTTGTGGGGTAAAATATGGATTTACTGGTGGATCCATTCCTGAGGGAATGAAAACAGTTAATATTCAATATTTCGAAAATATAGCTCCTTTGGTTTATCCAACCTTAAGTCAGAATTTTACGGAGGCACTGAAAGAACGTATCCGTAACCAATCTCGATTGAGTCAGGTGAATCAAGACGGTGATGCTACCTTTGAGGGATTTATTACAGAGTATTCGATAAGTCCTGCAGCTGTTGAAGCTGGGACAGATCGTGCAGCGATGAATAGGTTGACGATTACAATCAAGGTTAGTTATCATAATAAAATTAATCCGAAGGATGATTTTGAACAGCCTTTTACGCGATTTAAAGAGTTTGCAGGTAATCTTCAGAGTGCACAAGAAGAGACCTTGGGTAAAGAAATTATTCAAATGCTAACTGAGGATATATACAATAAAGCGTTTGCTAATTGGTAATTCTATTTCCAAGATGAATCTTAATATATCATTATCCAATAACGAGCTTTTTTTTCAAGCAATCAATCATCCCGACACTGTGGCGGAAGATGTTGTTTTAGCATTGATTGAAAAATACCCTTATGCCCAAAGCCTGCGATTTATCTATGAACGCAAAGTTTTTGGCAAGCATAGTTCAGTTCAGAATTTATCGTCTACTTTGCTCTATGCATCTTCTCCGAGTTGGTTGTATGAATTTATGCATTGTAAACCAACGACAGAGCCTGATGTATTCATGCCGTCAGATGAAATTCCAGTGGATGGAGCACTTCGCGACGATGATGGGACTATCGAAATTGAAGCTGAGCGTGAAACGGTAGCTGAACCAGTTTTATCCAAGATTGAGGTTGATGAATTGGATCGTTTGATTCAAGCCGGGGTTGCAAAAGATTATTTTCGGTCAAACGATCAGCAGCAAGAAAATAGTGTCGATTCAGAGGAACCTGCATTAGTAGCACCTGTTGTAGCGGAAGCTGTTGCCAATACAATGGATGATGGTCAGGAGCGTGTTTCGGTCTATGATGATGATACCATGCCCTACAGTTTCTTGTGGTGGTTGCATAAGACGAGATTAGAATATGCTGATACCTATCAGCCCTATGTAAAATCTCCATTACGCCCAATGACGCCCTCGAATGACGATATTGCTAAAATTCATGAGAAGCTGGATAATCAGCTACTCGATCAACAGATCCGGGAGAATATCTTTCATTTACAATCGCCTGAAGCAAAGTTAAGTGATGAGGTTAAAACGACAATCTCTTTTCAAATACCGCGTAAAACAGACGAGGTAATCGAAAAATTTATTCGTGAAGAACCTATGATTCAGCCCCTGCAAGCAGAAAAGTTAGACTTGGAGAATAAAGCTAGAAAAAGTTCGGAAGATCAGCATTCACTTGTTACCGAAACACTTGCAAAGATCTATGTGGAACAGGGCTTATATCCAAAAGCAATAGATGTTTACAAAAAATTAGTTTTGAAATATCCAGAAAAAAATGCTTACTTTGCGGCACGCATAACAGAATTAGAAAAGAAATTAAATTAATAACATAAAGAGATGCAAGGATTATTAATCGGTCTAATCATATTAGCTAGTATTATTTTAGCGTTTTTGGTTTTAATCCAAAATCCAAAAGGAGGAGGTTTGTCATCTGGTTTTTCAGGTGGAACGAATCTTATGGGAGTAAAACGTACAGGTGACTTTTTGGAAAAAGGTACCTGGATCATGGTTATTGCCATTATGGTATTTAGCTTAGGTGTAAATGTTATTGGTACGTCTCCAAGTACATCTAAAGGTGGATTGGGGGGTCAAATCGAAGCGCCTAAACAACAAGGTCCATTGAACTTGGGTACTGGACAACAACCTGTTGGCGCTCCGGCGGGACAAGGGCAAGCTGCTCCGGCTCAATCGCAAGAAAAGGCTCCAGCGGCTACACCGACAACAAAACCAGCAGAAGAAGCTAAGAAATAGTTGTCAGTAAAAAATGATGAGCCCCGTTTGTTTGTACAGACGGGGCTTTTTTATGTTCGATATTTTGTTTAAGACAGGTATGTAGCGATAAATTTATTAGTCTGTCTGTCGACGGAAGTAAGACTGACAGACTGGGAATGACAGTGTGACAGCAAAATGAATTTTTGTCGATGGAGATATTAACTTTTCTGTGAAAAATTGTCTTATAAGCTGTCTTAATTACAATTGGCATAAAAGATGATGTGTTTATAGCGATTATAACATTAAAATAAATTCAATAACAGATAAAAAGTAAATTAATTATGGCATTAAGTATCAAACCTATCGGAGACAGAGTAGTAGTAGAAGCTGCTCCAGCAGAAGAAAAAACAGCTTCAGGGTTGTATATCCCCGATACAGCAAAAGAAAAACCATCTCAAGGTACAGTAGTTGCTGTAGGTACAGGTAAAGTTGACGAACCGTTAACTGTGAAAGTTGGTGACAAAGTATTATACGGAAAATACGCAGGTACTGAAATTACTTACGAAGGAAAAGAGTACTTAATTATGCGTGAGTCTGATATTTACGCGGTTATCTAATTAATAGGAACAGTTTATTTAAAACGAGCTTACTGGCTCAATTAAAAATTCAATAGGTTATTTTAGTGAAGCTGTAAAATTGGACGTGTAAAAAATAAATCGGTTTACGGTTTAATTTAAACTCGAATTACACTTCTTAGAAATACTAAATACTCATATAAAAATGGCAAAACAAGTAAAATATAACGTTGAGGCTCGCGAGGCCCTTAAAAAAGGTGTAGATACTTTAGCGAATGCAGTTAAAGTAACATTGGGTCCTAAAGGACGTAACGTAATTATTGAGAAAAAATTTGGTGCTCCAGTAATTACTAAAGATGGTGTTTCGGTAGCGAAAGAAATCGAATTGAAAGACGCTTTAGAAAATATGGGTGCACAAATGGTAAAAGAAGTAGCTTCTAAAACAGCTGATCAAGCTGGTGACGGTACGACTACTGCTACTGTATTGGCACAAGCAATCGTTGCTCCAGGTATCAAATCTGTGGCTGCTGGAGCTAATCCAATGGATCTAAAACGTGGTATTGACAAAGCTGTTGCAACTGTTGTTGCTAACTTGAAATCTCAATCTCAAGAAGTTGGTCAAGACAATAATAAAATTAAACAAGTTGCTACTATTTCTGCAAACAACGACGAAGTAATTGGTGCTTTGATTGCTCAAGCAATGGAAAAAGTAGGTAACGACGGTGTTATCACTGTTGAAGAGGCAAAAGGTACTGAAACAGAAGTAAAAACTGTAGAAGGTATGCAATTTGACCGTGGTTATTTGTCTCCATATTTTGTGACCAACTCTGACAAAATGGAAGCGGAATTAGATAATCCATACATTTTGATCTACGACAAGAAAATCAGCAACATGAAAGAATTGTTGCCTATCTTGGAGAAACAAGTTCAAACTGGTAAACCATTATTAATCATTGCTGAAGACTTAGATGGTGAGGCATTGGCAACATTAGTTGTTAATAAAATCCGTGGTTCGTTGAAAGTTGCGGCTGTTAAAGCTCCAGGTTTCGGTGACCGTCGTAAAGCAATGTTAGAAGATATCGCTATCTTAACTGGTGGTACTGTTATCTCTGAAGAAAGAGGTTTCAAATTAGAAAATGCTGAGTTATCTTACTTAGGTCAAGCTGAAAAAGTTCAAGTTGACAAAGATAACACAACGATTATCAATGGTTCTGGTAATGTAGAGGATATTAAAGCACGTGTTGCTCAAATCCGTTCACAAATCGAAACAACAACTTCTGACTACGATCGCGAAAAACTACAAGAACGTTTAGCAAAATTGTCAGGTGGTGTAGCCGTGTTATATGTCGGTGCAACTACTGAGGTTGAAATGAAAGAGAAAAAAGACCGTGTTGATGATGCTTTACACGCAACTCGTGCAGCTGTTGAAGAAGGTATTATCGCTGGTGGTGGTGTTGCCTTCATTCGCTCAACTGAAGCTTTGGTAAACCTTAAAGGTGACAACGAAGATGAGCAAATCGGTATTGACATCATCAAACGCGCTATCGAAGAGCCATTACGTCAGATCTGTAATAACGCTGGTATCGAAGGCGCAGTAATCGTTCAAAAAGTGAAAGAAGGAACTGCAGATTTCGGTTACAATGCACGTACAGACCGTTACGAAAACTTAATCGCTGCTGGTGTAATTGATCCAACTAAAGTATCTCGTGTAGCATTGGAAAATGCAGCTTCAGTTGCTTCAATGTTATTAACTACAGAGTGTGTATTGGCTGACGAAGCTGAAGAAAACCCTGTAGGTGCTGGTGCTCCTCCAATGGGTGGCGGTATGGGTGGAATGATGTAAGATCATCCCATTTCTAAATAAAAAAGAAAGGCTCATTTGGAATTCCAAATGAGCCTTTCTTTTTGTTCTTTAATAGCCTTTTGCCGTATCGTCTCCACGCGGGTCGGCTCCTGTCTGTAATTTACCATTTGGTAATACAAGTATATTCTCCACGCGGCCGATTGTCCCTCTCGGATTTATCGTATAGCCATCTTTTGTCAATCGATCACGTAGATTGACATCGATTGCGTTATTTTCAACGTCAATACGATCAGGAAGCCATTGATGATGAAATCTTGGCAGGCTCACAGCTGATTGGGCATTTTGTCGGAAGTCAATAACATTGAGGATGGTCTGAAAAACAGAGGTAATGATGGTTGATCCTCCAGGGGTTCCTACAACCATAAATAGTTTGCCATCTTTTTCTACAATAGTGGGTGTCATGGAGCTGAGCATCCTTTTGCCGGGCTGAATCTCGTTCGCTTTTTCCCCAGTAAGCCCATACATGTTTGGGATACCGGTCTTTACGGAGAAATCGTCCATTTCATTATTTAGGAGAAAACCTGCGCCCTCCACAAATACTCCTGAGCCATAAGAATCATTAAGTGTTGTTGTAATGGATACTGCATTCCCTTGCTCGTCTACAATATTGAAATGCGTCGTTTGTTCACTTTCATAACCCGGAATGACATCTGCATTGACATCTTTGCTTGATGTCGCTTTATGGAAATTGACTGAATGGAGTTTATGCGCATTTGAGCTTGAGTCAATAAGCTGTTCGACAGGTACCTTAATAAAATCAGGATCTCCTAAATATTTAGCCCGATTGGCATATACATAGCGTTCAGCTTCGACCATAACACGAATGGTTGAATCGGTTTGGAAGCCCCAGCGTTGAAGTGGAAACTGTTCGACTGATTTGAGCAGGGCTAAAAGAGATGTTCCCCCACTCGAAGGTGGTGGCATGGAAATAACTTTGTGGCCCCTATAATTTGTGGAAATTGGGGTACGCCAAAGTGCCTGATAATCCAGTAGATCTTGATGATTAATAATGCCTTTCCCTTTGTCCATTTCGGCAACAATTAAATCGGCCGTTTTACCTGTATAGAAACCGTCTCGGCCTTCGATTGCGATTCTTTCCAGTGTTTTTGCAAGTTCCTCCTGGATAAATAGATCACCTGCTCGCCAAACTGTGGTTTTGATAATTGCAGCACCAGCGGGATTCAGTTTGACAAAACGCTCTTTATGGCTTTCAAACTCATTGGCTTGTCGTTGACTGATTTTAAACCCTGTTCTGGCTAGCTGTATTGCTGGGAGTACGAGATCTTTCCATTGTAATTTGCCGTACTTTCTGTGGGCTTCCCACATACCAGCAACAGATCCAGGGATACCAGAGGCCAATTGACTATAAAGGCTCAACTCCGGAATAACATTGCCTTGGGCATCGAGATACATATCCCGGGATGCTTTTAGGGGAGCCTTCTCACGAAAATCTAAGGCATCTAAATTACCCCGATGATCGCGGTAGAGCATAAAGCCACCGCCGCCAATATTTCCTGCATTGGGATAAACAACTGCAAGAGCAAATTGTACGGCAACTGCAGCATCTATTGCATTCCCACCTTGTTTTAAAATCTTTACCCCGACTTCTGAAGCCAAAGGATGTGCTGTGACAACGGCAGCCTTATTAAAAGTACTGGCCTGCTCAACCTTAGTATTTAGCTGCTGTCTTGTCGCACAAGAGGCAAAGCATATGCTTGCTATGAGCGAATAGGTTATGAATTTATACATCGTACGTGATTTAAAATTAAATATTATCTCAAAGAGGTGTACAAACAATACTACTCTTGGTTATTTAAGTTTTTCGTTGTTTTTATGGCGGTCGGCATCCCGAATTGATTTCTTTTGAAGATTTTGTTCCAAAGCCGCTGTTAGATCAATTCCCGTTTGATTGGCAAGGCACATCAAAACGAATAATACATCGGCCATTTCATCTGCTAAATTAACTTCTTTGTCTGACTTTTTGAAAGATTGTTCTCCGTATTGCCGAGCCATTATTCGGGCAACTTCACCGACTTCTTCCATGAGTATGGCGGTGTTTGTCAACTCGTTGAAATAACGTACTCCGGTACTATTGATCCATTTGTCAATAATCTCTTGTGCTTCTTTAATAGTCATCTTGTGTTCAATTAAAAATTAAAAGTTGTCCTTATCTTTTGTGTCCATGACGATGGTAACTGGACCATCATTCAGTAGGTCGATTTTCATATCGGCTCCGAATATGCCAAGCTGAACCTCTTTTTGGAGCAATTGACTTAGCAGTAAAGCCATCTCTTCATACATTGGTTTGGCTTTGTCCGGTTTTGCTGCTCTGATAAAGGAAGGCCTGTTTCCTTTTTTTGTTTGAGCAAAGAGCGTGAATTGTGAGATGAGTAAGATATTTCCGTCTACATCTTGTATCGACTTATTCATCATACCCTGTTCATCCTCGAAGATGCGTAAGTTGATGAACTTCTGTCCTAACCATTTCAGATCTTCCGTTGTATCTGCTTCTTCAACTCCTAATAAAATCATTAGACCCTTCTGGATCTGGCCTGTTATCTGATTATCTACCGTACAAGAAGCTTTGGTAACTCGTTGTATAACTGCGCGCATAGTGAAAAGTATAAAACCAAAGGTAAAAATTCCGATTGTCAAACACGATGGGAAATTCAGTTTTCTCCAAGGTATATATAGAAACGTCCCTTTCTCCCGAAGGAAAAAGGGACGCTAATTATGCTAAAGGATTTGATCAGAAGCGACCTTCAGTCCGCCTTCCCAGCTACTAATGCGTTTGGAATCAGGAGGCTTTTATAAAGGGTGGTTTAGAATTTGAAATTCAAGCCCAATAGGAAATTCGTTGGGGCTTGTGGGAAATAGAAATTATAATACTTCCGGGTATCTCCTTCCATCCAGCCAAAGGTGTAGCCATTGGCCTCGTACTTCTCGTTCAGTATATTGTTGACCTGTAAGGTTGCACTGATATTTTTGATACCTAATGCTGTAAAGTTATAGTTTGCTAACAGATTGTTGACAAAATAAGCGGAAATGCTTCTTTCTTTCGCAGAAGAATTATCCAGGTATTGTCTTCCTACAAATTTGGATAGAAGCGAAAATGTAAGTGATGTTATTGGACTATAAGAGAAATTACTTGACAAAATAGTTCCCGGTGATAAAGCAATGTTTGTTTTCGAATAAAATATCCTTGTATCGCCGATGACCTCTTCAAAGTCCTTAATTTTATTTTGGCTGAAACTAGCTGTTGCTTTCCAATTGAACTGCTTGCTGATGTTCCATGACCCATCGAATTCAAGACCTATTCTATAGCTATCATTGACATTTTGTCGAATTGGAGAGCCTGTATCACTAATTTCACCTGTTGGGATCAACTGATCCTTGTAAAACATGCCATATCCATTTAATCCGATGTTGAATTTTTCATTTGTAAAACGATAGCCCAATTCAATGTCCTGCATTTTCTCTGGGGTAGGATCTGGTAAGGCGCTATTTTTCTCTATAAAATCCTTTCGGACAGGTTCTTTTTGTGCAAAGGCATAAGAAGCGTATACATTTGAATGGTCATTTAGCAGATAAGTTGCACCGGCTTTAGGATTCAGGAAATTAAACTTAGGATGATAATTATAATTTTTTACCTTATCATCATCACCATACATGTGGTAATCTACATTCCGATATTGAATATCGGCCATTAATATCCATTTGTCTAGTTTGTAATCGATTTTTAAGAAATTGCTGAAATCATTTTTTTGTGATTTCCCAAAATAATATTTGTCGTCAAGAAATCCTGTTGATGCATATTGTGCCCAAATCACCTGGCCATAATGTTTTCCTTTGTATTGATTATAAGCTCCACCCCAAGTAATTTCAAGCTGATCGTTTGGCCTGTAATTCAGAGCATAAGTCATTCCGTAAAAATAATTATCCAGCCATCTCCTGCGGACAAGATCTGTTTTTTGAATGGTGTCCTTACCAATAATGACGTTAGGCAAACCGTATTTACTTAGTTTATCTCCCGGTCTCATTTCTTCATAGTAACCATAACCTCTTGTATAGTGTAAGGCTGTATTGAGCGTCAATTTGTCGTTCAGTATATTGGTATAATGAAGTTGATGATGTTTCTGCGTATAATTATCTGTTTGATTGTTATACGTGTATAGGTTATAATTACGGCCAGCGTTCATGAAACGATCCTTCTCGGCACCGGAAATTTCGAGTGCATTATCTGCATAATCATCCATGCGCGACCGATCTCCTGTAATCAATGGTTCAGGAACGCCATTCCAGGCTTGATAGGTCTTTTCTTTTCCCCAGAATACAATTCCTTTTAAAATATGTTTCTTACCATAATACCCTCCGTCCACATAGAAAGATTGTAAGTCTGAACTACCTCTTTCGATGTAACCATCGCTACTTATTCGAGATAATCTGGCATTGAAGGCAAATTTGTCGTCAATTAGTCCGGTACCGACTTTGACCGTATTTTTCCAAGTATTATAAGAGCCAAATGAATTGTTAAGTTCTGCGTAAGGAGTTTCTACTAGAGTATTGGACTGGATATTTAATGAGGCTCCAAATGATCCGGCGCCATTCGTCGAGGTCCCAATACCACGCTGAACTTGGATGCTCTCGGTAGAAGAGGCAAAGTCGGGAAGGTTTACAAAAAAGGAACCCATGCTCTCTGCATCATTTAAGGGGATTCCATTGAGTGTTACGTTGATTCGTTGATTGTCGGATCCCCTGATCGTCATTCCTGTATAACCTATACCCGCACCGGCATCGGAATTTACCTGCACGGACGGGGTCTGATTTAAAAGAAATGGGATATCCTGACCGAGGTTGTTACGTGTTATTTCTTCTTTGGAGATGTTTTTAAAGGTTGTAGGAGCATTTCTTTTGGCACGGGTAGATTGAACAAGGACCTCTTCCATTTGAATTGTACTAGGTTCTAATGCTACCGTAAGTTCCAAATTGTCTTTAACATCCACATTTCGGCTCCATGTTTTATATCCAAGAGAAGATACCTGAATCTGATGCTTGCCTGTATTGATACGATATAGTTTAATCAGTCCGTTTTTGTCCGATTGGCCAGCGAAGGATGCTTGTCCGTCTATGGATATGGAAACGTACTGTAAAGGGGTCTGATTGGTATTGTCTACAGCTTTAATTGTCAGATTTTGTTGCGCAATGGCAATTTGACTTGAAATAGTAGCTAAGGAGCTACAAATCAAAAATTTGATCATGGTAATGTATTTTGTTTGAGTTAAACAAATCATAGCAAGGGGTTACTATGACCGCACTATTTAACTAACCTCTCCCTACGCCAGCATTATCTGGATCAGGTGTACAGAATTTAATCTGTTGGGTATAATCTCAGCCTTTATTTGTGTTCCTGACAAAACAAGGCACCCCTATTCGATGCTGCGAATATATAAATTTAAAATTGAAATGAAGTATAAAGAAGTAATTTATGACAAATACAAAAGAGTGGATTTGCGGCTTTATTTCTTTTTGGTTAAAAATTTGTGCAAATTGTTGTTTTTGGTATTTATTGTTCTTTTTAGGTACCTTGGCATGAATTTTTCTACTAGAGGTATGTATTCATACAGGTCAAAAATTTTTAGTTACTAAATTGATAGTGAGGAGATAAAATGTTAAAATATTTAAGCGCTAATTATATTCTGCCGATTACTTCAATGCCAATAAAAGATGGTATTGTTTCGGTAGATGAGGAGGGGGTAATTCAAGGTATCTATGACCCAACTTCATTTACACCTTCAGACAAAACGAAGGTTGAGAGATATGAAGGAGTGATAATTCCAGGTTTTATCAATGCACATTGCCACATTGAATTGTCGCATATGAAAGGTATTGTTCCTAAAGGTACAGGACTTCCGAGCTTTCTCAGTAAGGTGATGACAACGCGGTCGGCGTCGATGAAAAAAATAGACGACGCTATGGCAAAAGCCGATCGAGAGATGTATGAAAATGGTATTGTTGCAGTCGGAGATCATGCCAACACAGATAATTCCTCGAAACTGAAGGAAGATTCTCAGATCTTATATCATACGTTTGTGGAGGTGCTCGGAATTGAACCTGACGAAGCTGACTTTAAGTTAAAAGAGGCTAAATCGTTGACTCAAGAGTTTAGGAATGGGCATGTATCCATTACGCCACACGCGCCATATTCTTGTTCGAAAGTACTTTTCAAAAAATTCAAGAAGATGGTTCCGGAAACAAATATTATCAGTATCCACAATCAAGAAAGTGAAGAGGAGAATAAACTGTTCCGTTATAAAATGGGGGAGTTCCTGGACTTTTATAAAAGTATAGGAAAAAACGCCGATGCGATTAAGGCGCAGGCAAGAAATTCGATTCAGTCCTATCTTCCTTATTTGCCATATCCCAATAAATTATTGTTGGTTCATAATACCTATACTTCTCTTAAAGATCTGGATTTTGTAGAGCGCATGGATCGTGATGTGATGTGGTGTCTTTGTCCAAAAGCCAACCTTTATATTGAAGGAACATTACCAAAGGTTCAGAATTTTATGAATGCCGGACAGCGTTTAGTAATCGGAACGGACAGTTTAGCTTCAAATGATACATTATCCATTTTGGAGGAGCTAAAGGTATTGCATGCGCACTTTGAGGATCTCGATTTCTTGCAAACTATTCAATGGGCTACGATTAATGGTGCTATCGCGTTGAACATTGAGGATGAATTTGGCTCACTTGAAGTGGGTAAAAAGCCTGGGATTGTATTGTTGCAAGGTATGGAACACATGCGCCTACATGAAGATGTTAAGGTAAAACGTTTAGCGTAGTATTTAATTCCCCAAAACTTCTGTACTTTTGCTCTTATTGAACCGTCCATGACTATAATAACGGAACTATAGTCATGGTAAGTTCCATCTGACCGATGGAAGAAAAAATAAGTTACAGATGAAACATTTGAATATTTCAATAAGAGGTAAAGTACAGGGAGTCTTTTTTAGATTGACAACCAAGGCGGTTGCAGATCAAGTTGGTGTTAGGGGCTTTGTTGTCAATTTAAAAGATGGTTCTGTCTATATTGAGGGCGAGGGCGACGAGTTTGCACTAGATTCACTGTTGGAGTTCTGCCAAGAAGGGCCCGAGGGTGCAATTGTTGAAAGTGTTGAAGTAAAGGAAGGCGAAATGAAGGGCTTTTCCAATTTTGAAGTAGTTAAAAGAGTTCAATCTTAAGTCTTTTCACCTTGTCAGTACTTAAAAAATTCGCTGGACAGACCATGATTTATGGCCTGAGTACGATTATAGCACGTATGCTGTATTTCGTTATGACGCCACTCTATGTCCTCAAATATCCACCTGCGTCCTACGGAATATTTACCAATATGTACGCCTGGGCGTCCATGATCAATGCCGTTTTGGCATTTGGTATGGAAACTACTTTTTTTAGGTTTCTCCAAAAAGTCGAAGAAAAGGATAAGAAGCAGGTTTTCAATAATAGTTTTATCGTCATTGCCACTCTGGCAACATTATTTTTTATAACGGCCATTGTCTTTGCTGGCACTATTGGTGGTTGGTTGAATAAGGGAACTTACAATGCCGATTACGAGAGCTATGTGAAGTATTTTGCCCTCATATTGGCATTGGATGCTTTAGCTATTGTTCCTTTTGCGAAATTGAGATCGGAGGGAAGGCCTATCCGATTTGGTGCTATTAAATTGGCCAATATCGGTATTATGGTTGTTCTTAACCTATTCTTTATTGCTCTGGTTCCCTATTTGATAAAAGATGGAGGTGCATTGGGCTCTTGGTGTTCCGGTTGGTACAGAAATGAATGGATAGGTTATGTATTTATTTCCAATATTGTGGCAAGTGCAGCAACCTTTCTATTTCTTCTGCCTGAAATGAGAGGTTTTTATTTTAAACCCGAAAAGCAGCTAATCTTAAAGATGCTATCCTATAGCTTTCCGATTTTAATAGCCAATATTTCTTATATCATCAACGAAAATTTAGATAAAATTGTATTGCCAATCTACCTGCCTAAGGATATTGGTGATCGCGATTTGGGGATCTATGGAGCCGTTGGAAAATTGGCGATGTTTCTGAGTATTTTTGTTCAGGCTTTTCGATTGGGGGCAGAGCCATTTTTCTTTTCTTATGCAAAAAATGCAAATGCGAAAAAGACCTATGCGTTAATTATGGAATATTTCGTCATTGCCATGATGTTAGTTATGTTGGGGATTACAGCGAATATTGACTGGCTGAAGTATTTTATTAAAGGAAATGTGGAAACACGTGACTTATATTGGTCTGGACTTTTCATTGTTCCTTTGTTGCTGTTCAATTATGTGCTGCTGGGCATCTATATGAATCTTTCGGTATGGTATAAGCTTTCTGATCAAACGCGGTACGCTTTGTATATTTCATTGGTAGGCGCAGGAATAACCATCGTGGCAAATTATTATCTGATTCCGAGATACAGCTATGTGGGAGCATCAATAGTCACATTTTTAGCCTACTTTGCTATGGTTGTGCTATCTTATGTATGGGGGCAAAAACATTACCCTATACCTTATAAATTGGGAAAGATCCTGATGTATATATTTGCGGGAATATGTTTCTCCTACCTTTCTTACTTTGTATTTCATCATAATGTTTTTATTGGTAATGGACTTTTAATCGCTTACCTGGGAGGTGTATTTTTGATGGAACGAAATCAGCTCAAGCGATTTATCAAGAAAGATGCTTAAAAGAAAAAAGGTCGTGCTAATGTTAACTTAGCACGACCTTTTTCTTTATAAATTGTAGACTTCAGGATTATACCATTTCTGCCGAAAAATTGTGTTCAATTTCATGAAGTACCTCAAGAATCTCTGCCTGGCTTTGTAAGCTGACTAATTTCATGCGGTGTTCTTTAAAGTTGGGGATTCCTTTAAAGTAATTCGCATAATGCCTACGCATTTCAAAAATACCCAATTTATCACCTTTCCATTCGATGGATTTGTTGAGATGTGTTCGGCAAACCTCGACACGTTCGGCAATGGTAGGTCCTTCTAAACGTTCACCAGTATTGAAAAAATGTTTTATTTCTCTAAAGATCCAAGGGTATCCGATTGCTGCACGGCCAATCATAATGCCATCCACTTCAAACTCCTGGCGCCATGCTGCAGCTTTTTCGACAGAGTCTACATCGCCATTGCCAAAAATTGGGATTTTGATACGCGGATTACGTTTGATATCCCGAATCATGGACCAGTCCGCCTGACCCTTGTACAATTGCGCGCGCGTACGTCCATGAATAGCCAGTGCTTTGATCCCCACATCTTGTAGTCTTTCAGCAACTTCGTATACATTTTTTGTGTTGTCATCCCAGCCAAGACGTGTTTTCACCGTTACGGGTAAATCCGTAGCCTCAACGACAGCTTTTGTCATTGCAACCATTTTATCGATGTCCTGTAGCAGGGATGAACCAGCTCCTTTACAGACTACTTTTTTAACTGGGCAGCCGTAATTGATGTCGATTAAATTAGGTCCTGCTTTTGTGCAGATTTCAGCAGACTGACGCATACTTTCAATATCTCCACCGAAGATCTGAATGCCAATAGGACGTTCATACTCAAAAATATCCAATTTTTGAATTGACTTTGCAGCATCCCGAATTAACCCTTCCGAAGAAATAAATTCAGTATACATTAAATCAACACCATTCTGTTTGCACACATAGCGAAACGGAGGATCACTTACATCCTCCATCGGAGCTAATAACAACGGGAATTTACCCAAATCAATATTTTCACCAATCTTGACCGACATCTTCGATAATTTTTTACAAAGGTACAAAATTTGGCATTAGTATAAAGTTAGCTAACTGTCACGAGTTTAGAGCCGATTTTTGATCTCTTCAGACCCTGTCGAACGTTGACTGTTCAAATCGCTAAGCCCGCCAAATCGATAATTAAAGGAGAGGATAGCCGTCCTGCTGTCGGGATTCGATTTCCCTACGAGCCTTATTGTTGAGGAAACGGTCTCATAACGCCGATTGTTGGTTCTCAAAATATCATTCACCACTAGTTTGACAGATGCTCTTTTATTGAGTATATTTTTTTGGATGCCAGTATATATTTGACCGTAACTCTTGATCTGACTTAACCCTATAGTCAGCCCGGATACATAGTTCCCACCTAGTTCTATCGACCAATCTTTAGGCAATTTGAATGTGTTCTGACTATTTAGTGTAAGCGTATTGCCTTTTCGGCTGATCAAGCCATCCTCTTGTGGAATATCATATTCATTCCGGTAATAATTTGCGAAGTGCGTAGCTGACCACCAAGCTGTCAATTGGGTAGGGGCGATAATGGACAACCCGTAATTTCTAAACGAACCAATATTCTCGGGTCGTTCGTAGGTAATGTATGGATTGGCTGGATCCGTTCCAATGATCTCGTTAACGACATTGGTTCTCTTCGCATAGTTTAAGGTAAAAATATATTTGCTGACAAATGTATAACCAAGTTCAAGAGAATGCTCATAAGCAGGATTAAGCTGAGCATTGCCTTCCGAATAGGAAAAAGGATCTGTATATACACGAAATGGATTGAGATCCCAAAATGATGGCCTTTGCACACGGTAGCTGTAGCTTGTCTGCAATTTGTTTTTTTCATTGAGGGTATAGGTTAGAAATGCCGAAGGAAATAGTTTGAAATATGATTTTACAAATTGCTCATTGAGGGTGATTTGATTACCTAAAGTATGGGTATGTTCTCCTCTAAAACCAACCTGAGCCGAAATTTTATTCCAGCTTTTGGATAGATTGATATAACCCGCTTGTATCGTTTCTTTGTAAATGAAGTGGTTGCTAGTTGTCAGGTCAGGGACGTATTGACCATTTTGTAAGGTGTCATAATGCAGGTCATTTTCTGTACGTACATGACTGGCTTTCCAGCCTGTCTCCAGTTTATACCCTTGGGCAAGGGGGAGCGTATAATCTAACTTGGCGACGTACACTTTATTGTCTGAAGGAATGTCTCCTCGACGTGAGGACGGTTGGTTGAGCGGGGTACCATCTGCTTTCGTATAATTCGTGTTCAGCTGCTGATCCATTTTGGAATAATGGTCGACAAGATCGAGGTCGATTTTTAGTTCGTGCCCTTTATCGTTAAATTTGAGCGTGTAGTTGATATTGTAGAGCATATCCCGCCAGCGTTCTTTCCCTTCCGTTATCGTAGATGAAGACCATACTAATTGATTATCGTCAAAGTTTCTGAAGTTATTTGTCGTCGGTTCATACTTCGGATATTTGCCAAATCCACCATTGATAAGCACGCCAAGTGTCTGTTTGGAATCTATGTTATAATCTATACCAGCCCTAAAGTTATTAGACCGTAGTTTGGGCCGTATGTTATTTTCCTGTTGAGCATAAGATTCTGGAACCTTGTGCTGATCCGGATAAAAATACCGCGTGAGGGAATTGAAATATTTGAGGTTCTGATGATATTGGTTGTAAATTCCAAATACATTAAGCTTCTCCGTGCGGTAATTTAAATTGAGACTACCGCCAAGATGCATGCCTCTGCCTGCTCCTCCATTGAGCGAGATGGAACCATTCCATCCTTGTTTTATTCCTTTTTTTAAAACGATATTGATAATTCCTGCTGAACCAGCCGCATCTTGTTTTGCACTAGGGTTGGACATAACCTCAATTTTGTTGATATCAATGGAAGATGTGCTCCGTAGTAAATTGGCCAATTGATCGCCTGAAAGATAGGTCATCTTTCCATTAATCATCAGGGTTGCTCCCGATTTCCCTTTCATGCTTAATACTCCGCTGTCATCTACAGCTATTCCTGGGATCTTATTCAGTAGTTCAAGTCCATTATTGCCGTCAGCAAGCATCGAGTTTTCTACATTGAATACAAGCTTATCCTGTTGTTGTTCGATGAATTGCTTTTTGCGTTGCACCAGTACTTCTGCTAAGTACGTATTATTCGTTAAGAGAATAATCTGACCGAGGTTAAATTCACCGAGTTGCTCAGTCAGACTGAAATGTGGGCTAAAAGTCTCTTGATGTGTGATATTTTTTATCTTTACAAAATAGCGACCTGCTTTTTCATTGGCGAATGTAAAATGGCCTAAGCTATCCGAAAGGATCGTGTGGGATAGTGTACTATCTTTAGCGTTATGAAGGCTTATAGTTACATAAGGAATAGCTTGTTTATCTTCACCTACAATTTGTCCCTTAATAGGATTGGTTTTTTGTGCATAGCAATTGAACGTTGTACAAATGAATAGAAAACTTACGATATAATGCAGGATATGACGCATAGTACTATGATTAAGAGATTACTAAAATTTAAGGAGCTACTAGCTGTGTACTTTTTGTTTTTTTTACCGTTTTTCTTTTCTTGCCCCACCAGATATAGCATCCTGTGATAGGCAGGGTCGCGCAGATCAATGAGGCCACGAAGTAGATGATTTTTGTTGTCATTCCTCCAATAAAACCCGTATGAAGTGCATAGTTGGATCGCATCAACCATTCTGTGGTATTTGCTTCATCAATAGGACCTTGTTTTCTGCCAGCTAGCTCAAGTGTATATCGGTCGAAATTGAGATCGCGCCAGGTACCACCTTCCATATCGGTACAAGCATACACTGTTTTGTCTTCCGGTTCAGGATAATGTACAATGACAGCCTCTTTGTTATACTTGGCATATTCATGACGTACCTTATACCAAATCTGATCAGCAACAACTAAAGCATCGTTTAAAGGTTGTTCAATCTGTTCTTCTTTAGTTGATTTCTCTATCTTAGGTTTACTGGGATACCCTCCAGTCAACGAGACCACTGCACTTCGGATCCATGGAAAGCTCATAATGAGTCCAGTAAAACACATAATCAGCGCTATTGTTAGTGAATAGAAACCGAGCACATTGTGAAGGTCGTAATTCACTCTTTTAAATTTCGCTTTCCATTTGATTGAAAAGCTTTGTTCTCTGGATCTCTTGTTCCATTTTTTTGGCCACCAAAGTATAAGCCCAGTGATCAACAATATAAAAAAGATGAATGTACTCCAGCCGACTACCTGTCGCCCTATTTTTACGGGCATCCAAAGGTGACGATGCCCTTCATCCATGAAATGAAAGAAATCTTCATGATCTACAATGGCGAGGATTTCTGCGGTGTAGGGATTTACGTACACTAGACTATCGGAATGGTCCAAACTCACTTTGACGGATTTGTCTAATCCATTATACCAGGAACTTGCGATTTTTTTATCAGGAAGAATATGGTTTACAGCTTTGTAAATGGCGGAAGGAGGAAGTTGTTCTTCGGCACTCCTGGGTTCGATGTGAATGTAATTTGTAGTCAATTCTTTGATGTCATGTTCAAAGACGAGTACACAACCTGTGATTGCTAAGATAATAACGGGAATACCGGCGGCAAGCCCTAACCAAAGATGCAGCCAGGCGTTGATTTTACTGAACATAATTTAATAATGATAATGGATCGTATGTAATCGAAGGGGCGACAATAGGCCGCCCCGGTTTAATAAGAGATTAATCTAAATTATAGAGCATTGGTGTATCTGCGTCACCACCAAGTATTTTGGCGCCTTTTGTTAATTTGTCAGTTGTTGGGTTATACTCCCAAATGTAGATGGCGTCTGCTTTTGGATCATTTACCGCTATGTATGCATTCCCATTGATGACAACTGCCGAACGGGAATTGCTGACCAATGGAAAGTCTAATTTTTTAACTACTTTTTGCGAGTTTACGTCAACGATCAAGTATTCCCACATAGCAGCATACCACCAATCGTTCCATTCTTTAACGTTATTGTTTGTGTCATGTGCACTGATCAGTAAAGCTTTACCGTTACCCAGGTAAGAAACACCTAGCTGGTTATCTCCGCCTTGATATTGACTGATATTGAAGAAGTAATTTGGATCAAGCTTGTCATCTCCATCTTTAATTCGGTAGAATCCAGTAGGTAAGTTTTTGCCCCCACCTAATGCAGGCATTGTATACGTTTGCAAATATGTATAACCATTTTCCTTGAATTTATGGAAATAGCCGTTTCTAACTGGACCGACAGGTGCTGAACGGTTGTCTTCACCTGTTTTTTTAAAGTTCTTAAACGATGGATAGTCAACCGAACCTGTATACGTAACGTCGTAGCTTACTTTTGTTATATTGTTATATAAGCAATAACCTAAGACAATTTTATTCCCTTGAGGAAGAAAAGCATAAATCCGCATATTATGGTCTTTCGGGATATCGGTATCTGATGTTATTGTACCACTTGCCTCTACAAGCATCGTATTTGTGTTGATTACAGCGTATTCGTTGCTATTGCGTGGACCGACGGCCAAGCGATCGTCATCAAGCCAACTATGCCATCCTATATATAAAGTGGTTAATTTGGTGAAAGGAATGACTTTAATAGCCTTTAATACACCATTTTCAAAGCTATATTTTCCGAACTGCGCTGCATTTGGATCAATCGAGTAGAAATATTTACCTTTTTGAATTACATTCTCTTCCCAAGGGAACATACTTGTCACATCAGTACCGGCGCCTACTGGAGAAATCGTACCCGACATGAGATCCTTTACAGGAAGCATAAATGAGCCATTGTCTGTACTGAACTTTATCGCAAAATTTCCACCAACTTCTTCCGTTGGATTTGTTGGCGTACTGTTGTCAGGCGTGGACTTGCTACAGCCTATTAACGAAATGCCTGCCAAAGCAATTAAACTAACGTTTTTTGTAATTGATTTTAACATGATATTATAGTATTAAATAATTTTTAATGTGAAGAGCGGATGAGGTACCGCAATTTTAGATAGACAGAACGACCGGGACGCTGTTGTTTGAAAATATCGTAAGCAATTTGATCAGTCATGTTTTTCCCCTCGACGGTGATGTTATAAGTATTGTTCTTGAAAGAATAGGTAGCGGCAATATTGTGTAGCCATTGGGCTGGAATATAATCTTTTGTTGATTTTTCCGCTAATTTGGACCAGCTTAACGAATAGTTATTGACAAACTGCAAGTAATAATTTAGCTGTATACGATTGTCTTTGGCGCTAAAAAGGTTATTTCGGCCATAACTGATGTCTAAGTTTCCAAATAGCCAAGGTTCATTGGGTGTACGATTTTTGTAGGTTATCTTTTCTCTATTATTTTTATCATACTTTTCGCGATCGACTGCATTATAATAGCTCATGTTTAATACGGCCATGAAATTGGATTTGTACCCATATTTAACTTCGAAATCAAGACCATTGACCTTCACGCCACCTTCGTTATCCGCTAGTTGTTTTTGCCCCTGCGGGGTATCGTAAGATTTCTGAATGATATAGTCCTTAACATTCCTATAATAGGTAGAAGCGTCAACATTTAGATAGTGGTTTCCAAAGGTTGTTCCATAGTAGAAATTCAGGTTATAGTTGTCGCTATTTGCAGGATTTAATTTTTCATTAGCCATCACGTTTAAACCATCTCCAAAGAGCTCTGTAAAAGTTGGTAGCTGATAGGCATGTTCATACGATAGTTTTATGCCGTAAGTCGCATCTAATTTAATGTTCGTCACAGCGCCATAACCAACGTAATTTTTGGAGGTTTTACCAGCTGTGTTGGTTTTGCCGGATAAGCCATACTCTTTGATGAAAAATGAATTATTTAGTCGCTCTTTCCAAAGAATCTGTTGATAATTGAGCCCAATAGTCGTTCTATAGATCTGATTTGTTATATTATAAAAATCATTGTAAGGATCTATTTCATTATAATTTTCGCGTTTATTGGTGTTTAAATTATAGTTGAAATTGAAAAGGTGCGATGCCGATAGCTTGTAATTTAAATTTGCCTGCGAAAAGCTGTTGTTAATCTTTTGATGGGTGATGGATTTGTAGCTATTCAGCTCCCCTGCATTAGGACTATATTCTGTCGCTATACCGTTCCAAAAGTAATATGTCCTCGAGCTCGTGTCGGTAATAATATTTTCGCCGCGTGAATAATTTGCATATACTGTCGCTGATAGATTCTCAAAAAGAAACTTGTCTTTTCTATAGCGCAAGCTTGGTGTAAACGTATGACTTTTACTGAATACATGCCCTAGCACACGTTCTTGTGTCGCTGCGGTTTGTTGTTGGTCATACACGTCATTATAAGTCAAGCCTAAGACAGCGATATCGGCCCATTTTTTATTACTTATACCCACTTCAACCTGTGTCATAAATGAGCGATAGTCATCATGAAAACGTCTTGCGGATTGAAGGGTGTCAAATAATTCATTTTTCGGAGGCATAGGTGCCTTTAGGTATACACCTGCTTTCGGATTGGTTCTCATGAGATAGTTATTATTTGAGTAATTGTAATAACTATTCAAATTGATCATCAAGCCATTTTTTGGATGTTTATAACCGGCGCTCATCGCAGCACGGTGTGTATTAAACGAACCAATACTATAACTGACGTCTAAAGATTTTTTATAATCACGATTGGTGACGATGTTGATCGCTCCACCCAAAGCATCTGATCCTAGGTGCGCCGGCACCACACCTTTATACACCTCGATGCGCTCAGCGATGTTGACCGGCATATTATTAAGACTCATGCCACTACCGAAAGACTCGATTGGTACCCCGTCGATGAAAAATTTAATGTTATTGCCAGATAAGCCATTTAGCGAAAAGGAATATCGGGAACCTAAGCCGCCTTGTTCTCGAATCTTTACGCCTGTACTTCGATTGAGTATTTGATTGATATCGGAATTGGTATTGGCATACTGTTTGGTTTCGATTACATTAACGTTGAAACCAGATTCTTTGATCTTTTTGCTGACAGTTTTTCCTTCAACTTGTACTTCATCCAATGAATTGCTTTCTGTACTTAATGTGATCTCTTTTAGAATTTCGGTTGATTTATTGACTTCGAGTTTCAGCGTTAAAGTTTTATAGCCGAGTGCTGAAATAATAAATTCATGATTTCCAAAGGGTACATGTTTTAGTATAAATGTACCGGTTCTATTTGCTTGTGCGCCTTTCTTGGTGCCTTTTTGTAAAATTGTAGCGCCTTCAATCGGTTCCTTTGCGCTATTTTTGATGCTACCTTCGATTTGAGCAAGTTGCTGAGAAAACGAGGGAAAAGATAGGGTTAAAAATAATAGTAACCATATCACTTTAAATTTGGACATTGTTTTATTTAGATTAATTACACACAAAGTAGTTGCGTAACTCTAAATTTACCGAAGGTCCTAAGGTGAAAAAAAAGGATAATTTTTGTAATGATCTGTTTTACAGGTGGAATTAATTTAGTCGGTCGATTCTTACAATGAAATCGGTCTCTTGGTCTAATTGAAGCCCTGGGGTAATTTGACCTGATTTGATATCATAGATCCAAACCTGATGCTTGTCTGAGTTATCATCAATGGTGATATATGCTTTACCATTTTCAACAAGTACAGATTCTTTACGGGTACCTTTGTCAAAGGGTAGGTTGAGTTTGCGTGTGGTTTTGGTACTGAGGTCAACAAGAAAATATTCAAATTGATAAGTAGAGTGGTGGTCACTGAAATCGGTATAGCGATCTTTACGTTCGCTCCGTACAATTGCTTGATGGTTTCCCAAATACCACATACCATAAGCGTGGTTATGAGTCTGTGCTGTTAAATCAAAGAAATAATTCGGGTCAATTTGAGTTGATTTCTGACCAATTTTAAAGATTGCAGTTGGCTTTGAGGGAATGTTTCCTAAAGCTATACCTGGACAAGCCATAAAATAATAGTTTCCTTCTTCATCATTGAAACTATAGGATTGTACCGTATTTATCCCTCCGGGATAAGTGGATCGGGTATCTTTTTGAATTCCCTTTAAATGTAATGTCGTTTTATCGAATGTTGCTACATAGAGGGTATCTATTGTGGTGAAGTCTGTTTCATTGATAATTTTATTGAAGGTATATCCAACGAGTAGTTGTTGCTGGTGTATGGTACTAAAGCCGATGGAAATAATATTGAAATTGGGTGCTGCGGAAGGTAAGATTACCTCTTGTTGCTGAATGATGTTAAACGCATTGACAGCGATCTTCGTGTACCATAAGCGACGGTTAGTTTTGTTGTCTGATGTGAAAAGGAGCAAGGTGTCATTGTTGAGCCAATTGATATTTTCAATATGTTGGTCAGGCATAGACAACTGAGCAATTTCTTTTAGGCCTGTTTTTTCAAGTGTATATTTTCTAAATTTCCCTTCTCTGAGGAAATAAAATCTACCATTTTTAACAATGATACTACGATCGAACTCTTGTGTTGGGATATCAACTCCACTTTGTCGAATCGTCAATTTTCCGCTATCAATGCTGTTGGTCGTGATGATGGTGTTTCCTAAATCCTTATCCATGGTATAGAAGCTATATTTTCCAGCTAAGTTTCTCTCAGCATGTTCTGATCGGCAACTTATCGTAAAGCTAAGAAGCAAGAGCGGTAAGAATAAGATAAGACGGCTTGTTAGCATGGTCATATAGGATGGGGGAATTGGGAACGATTAAATGATGTTAAATTGTAATTTAAGTTCGTGCTGTAATGTTGGTGCAAGGAAAGTCAGTTCGGATTTGGCAATGATAACCTGATTTCCGTTTTTTTGTGGTTGCAATACAAAATAGGTCTCACCGGTTTTTAGTTCTTTCTTTTTATCTCCCGAAAGGCTGAATGCAATGTTCTTTTTGGGTATAAAGAGCATATTTCCTGTCGTTTTGATTTCCCCGGTATCGGTATTGATCTGAGCAGTTGCATTCTTGCCTAAGACTATTTTATAATTATCCTGATTGATATATTTTAGACTAGCATTCGTTCTGTTGTCGAATGTAGCATCAGTCTTCTCCTGCATGTTATTGAACTGATGGAACCCAAAGCCAAGCAGGACTAGGAGGGAGGCTGCAATACCAACATATTTAAGTGGGTATTTTTTGCTCCTGATTTGTACTGGGGTTTCTGATTTTTCAATATAGGTGTTGATATCGGCCCAGATATCACTTTCTAATTTGTTTTTTTGAGCTGTAGAAATAGGCAATGGCTTAGTTTCGAAGGTGTCATCCAGCAACCATTGTTCTACCAGCAGTCTTTCTGTTGGCGAGCATTGGCCTAAATGATATTTCTCTATTAACTTCTGGTCTATGTTCATCCGTATATTCAACTTGCTAACAAAAATAAGAGATTTCTTTTTTTATGGATCAACTTACGATATATATTCTGTTAATTCTGTTTTTAAAGTTTTAAGCGCCCGCGAAATATGGTATTCTACAGCTCTTTCAGAGATCACCAGTTCCTGAGCGATTTGTTTGTTGGTAAGTCCCTGTTCCCTGCTCATCCGAAATACTTTTCGACATTGGTTAGGCAGTGTATTGACCAGACGAGAGATTTTATTTGCGAGTTCCTCGGCAATCAACGTATTATCCGTATAGTGGGATTCGGTGATGTTTGAAATATTGTTTAGGTGCTGCTGACGGGCGACCTTATTGCGAATGTATTCAAAAGCTTTGAGTTTTACCGAGCGGATCAGATAACGTTCAACTTCTTTCAGTCGAAGTTCATTCCGTCTTTCCCAAAGTGATTTGAAAACATCTTGAACGATTTCTTTTGCATGCTCTTCATCTTGGATATTACTAAGACAGAAAGCAAACATACCTTCCCAATGGCGAAGATATATTTGCTCAAAACTCTCTCGATCTATAATAAAAAAATCCGTTTCCAAAATACACTGACCTTAGCTTATACCTTGGCAAATATAACCTTATTTAGATCGATTTTAAATAACTTTCTATATTTCTTTTACAAAGTCTTTGATGGCTTGTCCAGGATCGGCTGTCTTCATGAAATTTTCACCAATTAGAAAACCTTGGAATCCAGCTTTTTTTAAGGCTTTAATTGTCGAAGGATCAGCTATGCCGCTCTCAGATACTTTAATATATTCTGTTGGTATTTTGTCTAGGAGATCATAGGAATGCTGAATGTCGACTGAAAAATCTTTCAGATTTCTATTATTAACACCGATTGCGTCAATGTCATCAAAAAGATTATCCAACAGTTCCTGTTCGTTATGCACCTCAAGTAAGACATTTAAGCCCAATTGATGTGCATAGGCTGCAAATTCCTGAACTTCCTCCTTTTTCAGACATGCTGCAATTAAAAGAATGATGTCTGCGCCATACGCTTTTGCTTCGGCGATCTGATACTTATCGACGATGAATTCTTTTCTTAAGATAGGAATGCTAATAGCCTTACGTGCTTTCGATAGATCTTCTAAATTGCCTTTGAAAAATTCCCCATCCGTCAGAACAGACACCGCTGAAGCACCTGCCTCCTCGTATGTCTTTACAACATCTTCCACTGCTGAAGTGCTATTGATGTCTCCTTTTGATGGCGATGCTCTTTTGTATTCAGCTATAATTCCTGTTTTTTCAGGATCAAGAATAGATTCTCTCAACGATAGACAAGCCACATTGAAATAGGGATAGTTTAATAATTCCTCCAAAGGAACTAAAGCTTTTGCCTGTTCTACTTCTATTTTTTTTCGTTCAATGATTTTATCAAGTATAGTCATTTTTCTAGATGTTAGATTCCCAACCAGTTTTCAATTAATTTCTTACCATTTGTGGTCAATACCGACTCTGGGTGGAACTGCATTCCCCTTACATCGTATTCAGTATGGGTTAAGGCCATAATGATGCCATTCTCGTCGATCGCCGTTACCTTGAGGCTAGCCGGTAAGGTGTCTTTGTTTACGGCCCAAGAATGATAGCGTCCTATTTTGGAATCTTTTGGGAAGTCGCGAAACAATTTTTCTGACTCATCAACAACGGTAATATTTGTTGCTACGCCATGCAAAGGTTTTTCCATATTGAATAGCGTACCACCAAAAACCTCTGCGATCGCCTGTTGGCCCAAACAAATGCCCAATATACTTTTATGTGGAGCGTAGGTACGGATAACATCAAGCAATAATCCAGCTTCTTCCGGAATGCCTGGTCCGGGCGAAAGAAGTATTTTATCGAAAGCATCAATATCTTCCAGTTTGAATTTATCATTTCTCCATACAACATACTCTTGATCTAATTCCTGTAACAAATGGACCAAGTTGTAAGTGAACGAATCGTAGTTGTCTATAACGACTATTTTATTGTTGCTCATAACCTTTTGCTATAAAATCTTGATTAATATAATTTTCAATTTCCTGAAATATGGATTGAATAAATTCGGTTGGTAAATTAAATCTTTTTGCCAGCACTCCATAATTACTGCCCAGGTTCCGAATAATACGCTGCTCTTCGTTTTGCTCATCCTTGAAGGCCTTACCTTTACCGATATAGGCTTTTCGTAATGCCAATAGCTCAACGATGCGGTTGTCAATAGTGTCTACCGAATCATGGATATGTTGCTTGTTGACACAGTATTCCAATGGTCTGATCATAATGTTTCTGCTAATTGTAATGCTTTTCGTAGCGCAGCAATTTTGTTATTTACTTCTTGTAGCTCCATTTCAGGATCTGAATCTAGTACAATACCACCGCCGGCCTGATAGTGTAGGGTGTTTTGTTTACTTAGGAAGGAACGAATCATAATGGCATGATTAAAGTCGCCGTTAAAACCCATGAATCCAATTGCACCAGAATAAAATGAGCGTTGTAATCCTTCGTAACGATCAATCAGTGTCAACGCCATATGTTTTGGAGCACCTGAAAGTGTACCCGCTGGATACGTATCGCCTACGATGTCAAATGGATTGATATTATCTTTTAATGTGCCCGTTACTTTAGAGACCAAGTGGATAATATGGGAGTAATATTGTGGTTCCATGTAGGACTCAACTTTAACTTGGGTACAATGTCTACTTAAGTCATTGCGGGCAAGATCTACGAGCATAACATGTTCTGAAGTCTCTTTTGGATCTTCTTTGAGTTTGGTGGCTATTTTTTGATCTTCTTCCATGTTGCCTGTCCGTTTAAATGTTCCTGCAATAGGGAAAATCGTCGCTTGTTTTCCGTGAATACGCAGTTGAGCCTCAGGCGAAGATCCGAAAAGTTTAAAGTCACCGTAGTCAAAATAGAAAAGATAAGGTGATGGGTTGATGGAGCGGAGTGCACGATAGACATTGAATTCATCACCAGAGAATGGTGTCTTAAAGCCTCTGGATGGAACAATCTGGAATACATCGCCACGTTGGATATGCTCTTTCATCTTCTTGACCAGCTGACGGTGTTCTTCATCGGTACGATTGGAGCTTTCCTCACCAGCTAGTTTGAAGGTATATTCAGGGAAGTTTTTGTTCTGAATAAGGAACTGCATTCTTTCAAGTTCTGATTCTTCGTCGTCCAGCAGATGTTCAAAAATATAGAGTTGATTACGGAAGTGGTCGATGGCAATGACATATTTGTAAACATGATATTGCATAAACGGTATTTTCCGTGCTGGATCTACCGTTGTTGTGAGTTTGATGTCCTCAAAGTGTTCAATACAATCGAAGGTGAAGTAACCAAATAGGCCATTGGAGATCAAGTTAAGTTCAGCAATTGTATGATCTTCGAACGAATTTCTAAAATCGGAAACTTCTTGACGTAATTCGATTTCGTGTGCACTTTTTGCGATACGTTCTCTACCCGGATAAGTGAGCGTCAGCTCTTCCTCATCGAGCTGGATTCCAGCTATTGGTTGACAACAGATATAACTTATGTTGTTGTCGCGACTATGGTAGTCGGAGCTTTCCAGTAACAAGGAGTTTGGAAAGATATCTCTTAGACGAAGATAGATGCTCACGGGGGTAGTTGTATCCGCAAGCAACTTTCTGGTTTGTGTTTTGAATGTATACTTCATTTTTTGTGTCTTATCTTCTTGTTGTAAATTATGTATAAAAAAACCCCGATACTGGTCAGCATCGGGGTTGGAATTTCCATAAATGGTTTTGGTTGATTATGAAATATTATGACAATACCAATTAGTTCCCGATGCTTATTGCTTCAGGCCACCACCAATTTGTATTTGTATATCTTCGTGTCATTATTACACAAATTTATAAAAAAAAATAAATAAGCAAACTTTTTGTGACAAAAAAACAAAAATTCACCTTATTTCTTAATCATTTAATAAATCAGGACGTCTTTCTTGTGTTCTTTTTAACTGTTGTTCATCTTTCCATGCAGCGATTTTTGCCTCATGACCACTAAGGAGAATATCAGGCACTTTGTGGCCTTTCCAGTCTGCAGGGCGTGTATAGATAGGTGCATCAAGTAATCCATCCTGAAAAGAATCTGAAAGCGCGGATGTTTCATCCGACAAAACTCCGGGAATCAGACGGATCACAGCATCTGTAACAATCGCCGCTGGAAGTTCACCTCCAGACAATACATAATCACCTACAGAAATCTCCTTTGTTACATAAATATCACGGATACGTTGATCTATTCCCTTGTAATGCCCACAGAGAATCATCATATTTCCTTTTGTCGATAATCCGTTCGCAATATCCTGATTGAATGTTTCACCATCGGGAGTCATGTAAATGATCTCATCGTATTCCCGTTCAGACTGCAATTCCTCAATACACTTGGCAAAGGGTTCTATTTGAAGGACCATGCCCGATCCGCCCCCGTACGGATAATCATCGACACTTTTGTGTTTATTTGTTGAATAGTCTCTTAAATTATGGACATATATTTCAGCCAAGCCTTTGTTCTTTGCTCGTTGCAAAATAGAGTGTGCAAATGGACTTTCCAAGAGGTCAGGTAAGACCGTAATAATATCAAAACGCATGGGGCAAAGATACACAAAAATGCACCATTGTCTATTTATAAGATTGATTCGCTTATCTTTGTGCCAAAATTAAGTGTATATACAGTGATTGACGTAAATAATATTTCTGTTTCCTTTGGGGGAACAACTCTTTTTTCAGATGTATCCTTCTCCATCAATGAGAATGATAAGATCGCATTGATGGGTAAAAATGGCGCCGGTAAATCGACTTTATTGAAAATTATCGCTGGAGTGGGTAAACCTACTACAGGTAATGTTGCTGGTCCGAAAGATGCCATTATAGCCTATTTACCGCAACATTTGCTAACAGAGGATAACGTGACTGTTTTTGAGGAAACGTCAAAGGCTTTCGAAGAAGTCTATGGTATGCGTGATGAGTTGGAAAACCTGAATGAGCAATTAAATATCCGTACAGACTATGAGTCTGATGATTATATGCAATTGATCGAACGTGTATCCGAATTAAGCGAAAAGTTCTATTCAATTGAGGAAGTTAATTATGATGCAGAAGTTGAAAAGGTCTTGAAGGGACTCGGTTTTGAGCGTTCTGATTTTACAAGACAGACTTCTGAGTTTTCGGGTGGTTGGCGGATGCGTATCGAATTAGCTAAAATATTATTGAAGAAGCCGGATTTGATTTTATTGGATGAGCCAACCAACCACATGGATATCGAGAGTATTCAATGGCTGGAAGATTTCTTGGTCAATTCGGCTAAAGCAGTTATCGTTATTTCGCACGATAGGGCATTTGTCGACAATATCACCAATAGGACCATTGAGGTGACGATGGGACGGATTTATGATTATCGTGCCAAGTATAGTCATTACCTGGAATTACGTCAGGAGCGTCGCCAGCATCAGCTAAAAGCATATGAAGAGCAACAACGCTTTATTGCGGACAATCAGGAGTTTATTGATCGTTTCAGAGGAACCTATTCTAAAACATTGCAGGTACAATCACGTGTAAAGATGTTGGAGAAATTGGAAATCATCGAGATTGACGAAGTGGATACTTCCGCATTGCGTCTTAAGTTCCCACCATCTCCGCGTTCGGGTCAATATCCTGTTATTGTTGAGGATCTAACCAAAGCTTATGATGAACATGTTGTGTTTCAAAAAGCAAATATGGTTATCGAACGTGGTGAAAAGGTTGCTTTTGTCGGAAAGAACGGTGAGGGTAAATCTACCATGATCAAAGCAATTATGGGTGAGATCGATTTCGAAGGTACGTTAAAAGTTGGCCACAATGCAAAAATTGGCTATTTCGCACAGAATCAGGCAGCCTTACTTGATGGTGAAATGACTGTTTTTGATACCATTGATCAAATCGCAGTAGGCGATGTACGTGTTAAGATGAAAGATCTTTTGGGGGCTTTCATGTTTAGCGGCGATGATACAACTAAAAAGGTGAAAGTATTATCTGGAGGGGAGAGAACGCGTTTGGCGATGATAAAATTGTTGTTGGAACCGGTCAATGTATTGATTCTTGATGAGCCCACAAACCATTTGGATATGAAGACAAAGGACATTATCAAAGATGCTTTAAAAGATTTCGATGGTACATTGATCCTTGTTTCGCACGACCGTGACTTTTTGGATGGTTTGGCAGAGAAAGTCTTTGAATTCGGAAATAAACGTGTACGGGAGCATTTTGAAGATATTAAAGGTTTCTTGGAATACAAGAAGATGAGTAGCTTGAAAGATATTGAACGTTAGCATCTAGATAAACGTCGTGTAAAACCCGATAGGGGCTCAGTTATAAAAAGCGGCTTTTTGATATAAAAGCCGCTTTTTTGTGTTTTAAAAGAATATTAATCGAGCCTTCAAGCTTTTTTTCCTTAATCCCAAAGTGTGTGAAAGACACCTTCCCGATCAATACCATTACGCCGAGTCCAACTATTCCAAAATCGTAGTTATTCTTTTTGTCTATACTCATCGTTTAATACCATTTTTCTAAGTTGAAATTTACCATTTATGTTGATACTACGAAAGACAATTATCAGCAGATCGGTATGCGGCGATTTTCTCGCTCCAATTACTTTGCTGGTATTGAGCCTTTTGTTGTAAGCTAACAGATATTCCGTATATTGAACTTTCCTAAACATCAATTTTATTTATGATCATTGGATTAGACATTGGGACATCATCTGCGAAAGCTGTTGCATTTGACCACGCAGGTAACATCTTATCCCAGCATAGTATACCTTATCCTATAATAAACCCGTTGGAAGGGTGGTATGAGCAAGATCCGGAGATTGTTTATGGCGCATGTATTGATTCTATTATGCATGTCATGATTAGCTTAAGGCAATCTAGTGGGGAGATACCGAAACCTGTATGTATTTCGGTGAGCAGTGCTATGCACGGACTCATCGCTGTTGACTCGGCAGGACAGCCACTTAGCAATTGCATTATATGGGCAGATCGCAGAAGTGAGCATATTGCGGTTGCCTTGGAGGCAAGTGAGGCGGGCAGGTTGCTTTATCAGCAGACGGGTACACCAATACATCCCATGTCTTTGCTTTGCAAATTAATGTGGATAGGGGCCAATGATCAAAAATTATTTGCTCAATCGTACAAGTTTATCGGTATCAAAGAATTTCTTTTTTACCGGCTCTTTGGCGTGTATGTGGTCGATCATTCCATTGCATCTGCAACAGGGCTTTTCGACATACATCACCTAAGATGGTCTGATCAGGCGTTAAGCTTGGCGGGCATATCGGAAGAACAGCTAGCATCTCCAGTTCCGGTCAATTATATTTTAAATATGCCTAGCCGAGAAATTGCGGCCTTGATGCATATCCCTGAAGATACCCCTTTTGTTATAGGTGGTAGCGATGGTTGTTTGGCTAATCTCGGAGTAGGAGCTATACGTCCTGGAGTGGCTTCGGTAACTGTAGGTACCAGTGGAGCTATTCGCGTAGCAAGCTCGCAGGCAAATCAAGAAAAAAAACAAAGACTATTTACCTACCTACTGAGATCAAATGAATATATAATTGGTGGTGCGGTTAATAATGGCGGTGTATTACGCAACTGGTTTCGAGACAACTTTTTGAACGAATATACCCAAATGGAAGCAGATGGAGATCTTTCGACGTCGTTAGATGCTTTGATCGGCTCCGTCGTTCCGGGGGCAGAGGGTTTGATATTCTTGCCCTATTTAACTGGTGAACGGGCACCACATTGGAATTCCAATGCTAAAGGTGTTTATTTTGGAATACAGTTGCATCATGGCAGGGCGCACTTTGCACGTGCCATGATGGAAGGGATGTTGTTTGCAATTTACAGTGTAGGAATCGCGTTAGAGGAGAACACCGGTCCCATTCATACGATCTTTGCAAGCGGCGGCTTGGCGCGGTCATCGTTGTTCGTGCAGATGCTTGCAGACATTTTCAATAAACCTGTATTCACCAAAAATACAGTAGAAAGCTCTGCATGGGGAGCAGCATTGATAGGCTTGGAAGCCTTGGGTATTCAGGGATGTGAGCCTACTATAAAAAACAAACAAGCGGAAGGAGAGCAAGAGACCGAGCATTATTATAAACCGAGTGCGGAGAATCACGCTGTATATATGAAAAACTTCCGGAAATTTGAACGCCTGTACCATATATTGGAAGGTGAGTTTTAAGTAAATATAAATTATTATGCCTCTAATCATCGTTATTTTGGGAGTAGCTTTACTACTTCTTTTAGTTACCGTCGTCAGGTTAAACACGATCTTTTCATTACTGATAACCTCTGTTGCGGTCGGTTTTGCTATGAATATGAGTGCCGTCGACATCCTTAAATCTGTTGAAAACGGAGTGAGTACCACTATGGGCCAGTTGGCACTATTGTTGGCTTTCGGGTCTTTACTGGGAAAATTGATGGCGGAGGGTGGTGCTGCAGAAAAGATTACAACGGTACTAACGGCTGTATTTGGCAAAAAGAACTTACCTTGGGCAATGGTTCTCACGGGCTTTTTAGTAGGAATTCCCTTATTTTACAATGTCGGTTTTATCGTCTTAGTACCATTCGTTTTCATGGTATGTGTTTCCAATAAAATGCCTTTGCTTTACATAGCCATTCCGTTGCTGGCAGCGCTGTCCGTGACACATGGTTATTTGCCACCACATCCGGGAGCTACGGCCATAGCGCTTACCTACAAAGCGGATATCGGTTTAACAATGGTCTATGGGATTATTGTGGCAATTCCTGCCATCATTATCGGTGGACCGCTCTTTGGAAGGATGCTTAAGCATATTCCGACCAACCCACCGACCGAGTTTTTTCCTGAACACAATCAAGCGGATAGGAAAGAGCTTCCCGGATTTGCAATTAGCATATTTACGGGGCTTTTTCCAATAATTTTAATTGCTTTTGGTTCATTTTCACATCTAATATTTCCAGAAGGCTCCTCTTGGCTGAAGGCACTACGTTTCTTGGGTGACCCGGTTGTGGCTTTAATGATTGCATCGCTAATGGCGATGTACACAATGGGTATCCGCCAAGGTAAAAGTTTGCGGGAGCAATCAGAAAGTGTGGAGGAAGCAATCCGCGGGATAATGATGATCCTTTTTATCATTGCGGCATCAGGCGCCTTTAAACAAATTTTGGTAGACAGTGGTGTAGCGAACTACATCGCTGACCTAACCGCAGACCTGAGCTTGTCGCCTCTTGTGCTTGCATGGTTAATAGCCGGTATCATTCGCCTAGTTATCGGTTCGGCTAGTGTTGCTGGGCTCACGGCAGCGGGCATTATGCTTCCCATTGTGCAGGCAGGAAAGGTTACTCCTGAATTAATGGTGCTAGCGACGGGAGCGGGTAGTCTTATGTTCTCACACGTCAACGATCCTGGGTTTTGGATGTTTAAATCTTATTTTGGAGTGAGCATGAAGGATACGTTTCGCTCATGGACGGTGATGGAAACGCTCGTTTCTGTTGTTGGATTGATTGGCGTCTTGATTTTACATTGGTTTGGTCATTGACAGCGAATGGGAAAGTTTCCTATTGTCATACATCTTTAGTTAATACTCTTGGCTTTCTAAGCATTGCTTTTTTATAAACAACATAAACACGATCGTGTACTGTCACGGTAGCTCAACAAAATGATGATATGAAGTAATCGTAAGGATGTATAGTAATAGCTCAAACGAATATTGAATTATACAGGCCCATAATCGGTTGATTATGGGCTTTTTTTTGACGGAAACCTTTGTTTGATTTTTTTTTCTTAATATCGTGACAATGAACCAAATTTTTGTTGTTCTAAAATTATGTGGAGATTACACCGATTTTATATACTTTGCTCAATCCTGTTGGTAAGCTGCCTATCTGGGTTACCGTCTTTTGGACAATCAATTGCTTATACAGTAGACAATTTGCCCAGTCCAAAAATAAAGGGGCAGGATTATTTTGTGTCCAATCCTGATGGGATTCTATCCTCAGGTACAGTGGCTGAATTAGATGGTTTATCGACGCAGATTGAGGCTACTACAAAAAGTGAATTTGCCATCGTTGTTGTGAACGATTACGTTGGCGACAGTGATTTCGAATTTGCTTTAAAATTATTCAATGCCTGGGGGATCGGTAAGAAGGAAAGTAACAATGGGCTTTTGTTGTTTATTGCTAAAGACCGCCATGAATACCGTTTTATCACTGGGTATGGTATGGAAAGTATTTTGCCCGATGCTTATTTAAAGCGCATTGGCGAAAAATATCTCGTACCTAATTTTAGGAATGAGGATTACGACCGGGGTGTTATGGAGGCTTCAGAATTTATAAAGACCATTCTCACCTCACCGGATAGTAAAGCCGAGCTGGAACGCTTAATGCCAGAGGCAACACCTGTCTGGAGCTTTAAAAGTCCAATCCTGCGAAATTCACTGTTGGTTTTAGGTTTGTTTGCAATCTGTTATATCTGGTTGGGTGAAGTGACCCGAGCGATCAAAGGGAAGTTGACCAAAAAAAGTAAATATTTCCCGCCTTTAGTCAGTGGATGCGGCTGTATGGGGATAGTAATGTTTATCTCGGTGTTTATCTGTGCATTTGCCCTCAATAATTTTGAGGAGGTCTATCAGTGGAAAAATTTACCTTATTTTATTGGTGTTTTTGGTAGTATCACCTTGGCGATGAAGTATAATGCAAGCCGCACGCAAATTGTCAATTCTTATCAGGACGAAGAAAATATACAAAAAGCTTTGCGCAAATTTCGTGTCTGGGGCTTAGTTCCGCTATTGCTTAGTCCATTGGCGCTATTTGATCTCATTGGATTGAATAAACGCATTCGGAAGAATCAACTTCGATTGGCTCCTCCAGATCAATCTGGACGTTGGTTGCGCATGAATAAGGATGATGTGTCTACCCGAGAAAGTGCATACCTGGATAAGGGGCAGCTTTTGGAGGAAAAAATCGGTAGTCGTTCGTACGAAATATGGATAGATCAGACGACCAATGAAACAAAGCTGGTTCCCTGGGATGAAAATGTTGGGTTCAGTGAATGTCCTGCATGTCATTATAGAACTTTTGAGACCGGGCGTACCAAGACAATACGTGCAGCAACGTATAGTTCGCAGGGAGTGGAAGAACGCTTTGACTTATGCAAGAACTGTGGCCATCGGGTATCCCATGGTGAACATTCAACTCCAGTTAAAGTGCGCTCAACATCGAGTAGCTCTGGCGGAGGATCGAGTAGTAGTGGCGGTGGTGGTAGTTTTGGTGGCGGATCTTCTGGTGGCGGTGGTGCAGGCGGAAGATGGTAATCCGTAATTTAGGGCAAAAAAAAGGTTTCCAAACGGGGAGAATGAAAACCTTAAATAACCAATTATAAACCTAAATTATGATGACACAAATATAGTGTATTTATTACACTATGCAAATTTTTTTTTAAAAAAATAAAAAATAAGTTACAGCTAGCGCTATATGATTTCTGTTTATAAATTGAAACCAAAATTTCAGCAGTTGCTGATGCCGATCTTGAACTTTTTGCATCAAAGGAAGATAACGGCCAATCAAATTACAATTGGATCGATCGTATTCTCGTTGATCATTGCTTTGTTTTTTTGGTATGCTGATCGTTTCCCGATTTTCTTTTTGGTCCTGCCAATCGGATTGTTATTACGCATGGCCTTGAATGCCTTAGACGGTATGATGGCGAGGCTTTTTAATCAGACAAGCAAGACCGGAGAGGTTTTGAACGAAGTCGGAGATATTGTTTCGGATGTCGTGCTATTTTTTCCTTTGTTGAAGTTTCATCCGGAAAGCGTGTATCCAATCGTCGCTTTTATTGTCTTGAGTGTTGTGAATGAATTTTGTGGATTGATAGGGAAGGTAATTGCCAATGATCGTCGTTACGATGGGCCGATGGGCAAAAGTGATCGTGCTTTGCTGTTGGGCGTATATGGAATTTTAGCATTATTGCATATTTCTATCGTTGCTATTTCGGGCTATATTTTTGGCGTTTTGTGCTTACTCTTACTTTTGAGTTCGGTAACTCGATTGAGAAAGGCTTTGGCGCATGGCTGATGCCAATGGCAAGTTTGCAGATGTTCCTGTTCGTGTTAGAAGCTGGGGTTATATTGTCTTGGTGCTGGCGGTTGCTTTCGTCCCACCAACATTATCACCTTTGTTTGTTGCCTGGATAACCTTTCAAGGGATGTGCGAGTTTGCGCGTATGTTTATCCCTGAATGGAAGGCGAATCCATTCGTATTTCTTTCCATGGCAATGTTGCAAGCGTTGCTCCTTTACTTTTGTTCCTATCAAGAATATTTAGTGTTGGCCAGCTTCATGTGTTTGGGGACTGCTTTATTTTTCAACTATGGTTTAAAGGTTAAGAAGGGAGCTGTATTTGGACTGTTTTTTGGAGCAGTAGCTTGTTTGCTTGCCTTTAGTCATTTAGCTTTTATCCGATCCATTAAAATGGATGGCAACGCGTTCCTAGGACTAAAATTAATCGGATATATCGTTGTGTTAACGGAACTGAATGACGTCTTTCAATACCTGATGGGCAAGTTTTTCGGCAAACGTAAAATCGTTCCGCGTATTAGCCCAAATAAGACAATTGCGGGATGTGTGGGCGGTATCGGCTTAACAATTATACTGAGTAATTTATTGGGGTATTTTCTACTGCCTTTTCAGAATTTTCTATACTTTTCGTTGTTCGGTTTGTTCTTCGGTATTTTGGGATTCTGGGGAGATGTTCTTTTTTCCTATCTGAAAAGAAAGGCAGGAGTGAAAGATACTGGATCATTGATTCCCGGGCATGGTGGCTTATTGGACCGTATCGATAGTCTGATCTTCAATGCACCACTGTTTTATGCTTTGATTATCCTGTTGTTGGGGAATTAATAAAATTTGACGAATGTAGTGGAGAGAAGGTTAATTAAAATTTCAATGTGATGGCTTATCAACGTGCTGTTTTATTTTCAGGGGGTGGAACGCGGTTCAGTCTATATCTGGGCATGTACGCTGCGTTAGATGAGCTGGGCTTAAAACCAGATCTGCTTATAGCGAGCTGCGGCGGTTCAATGGCAGTCGCTGTTATACAGGCCTTTGCTACACATGAAGCCCGTAAGTGCTATCTACAATCTGAAGAATTTTATCGGTTTTTCTTGCATCATCGGCTCACTGAACAGCGTCGTTTGGGGAAGCTGGGTGTGTATGTTTTGAAAAAACAGCTGAACAAAAAACGAGCGCCCTTTATCGAGGATGTTCTTAGTCGCTACCTGGTCGAGATGGAGCAGGACATCTCTTCTTTATTGCCTGCATTGGATAGACCATTCTCGGCAGCAATACCGGCACTGGTGGTCGGCGCTAAAATGCTGTTCAGCCCGTCTGAAGTAGGGCAGCGGCGTGGAGATCGGAAACTCTATCAAAAAATGCTGATGGGAACTAAGGATGTATTGGCCAATGTGCCTGTTGAGGCAATAGGTATTGCGGATGAGAATTATGTGCACAGTGCAGTGGCTGAAGAAGTTCATTTGAGCGCTGAATTTTCTGTGCTACAGGCGGCCCGTATTTCAATGTCCGATATGTTTTATATTGAACCTGTATGTTCCAATAATACCCATTACGCTGGTGGAGCAATTGATCTCGTTCCAATGGAGCTAGCAAATGTGCTTGCTGAAAACATTATATGTGAGCGAAAACAATCTTACAAACCACAAGAAGAAGCGTTGGTACGGGCAGTATTGGGCTTTAGTGGAAATAAACGGTTAGCAGATTTGGAACAACATTTTCCGTATGCACATTGGATAGATACACAGGATGCCGCGAAACAATTAGCTGGGAAATACTGTAAAAAAGGAATTGATTGGCGTAAATTTGAAGTTACGCTTTCTTTCCCGAGAGATCTGGAAGAATTTGCTGAAGCGATGGAAGCGCAATGGAGTTATGGTTATCAGGTGACTTTAAATTCGTTTAAGAAGTAATTGGATGAAAGTATTTATTGCCGGTGGTACAAGTGGAATAGGCCTTGCTTTGGCCAAGCGTTATCTTGATCAAGGAGCAGAGGTAGCGGTATGTGGACGTGATCTGCCGAAAATGTCAGCATATTCCTGGACGCATAGCCTTAAAAGTTTTGAAGTAGACGTATGTCAATTAAACAGTCTGCAGGATGCGGTCAGCACATTTTGTGCACATTCATCTTTGGACCTCTTTATCAATTGTACCGGGAGTTACGCAGATGACGTTGCTCAACAGATAAGTTATCAGGAGGCGGTTGCCATGCTACAGGTGAATATGATGGGTACGATAAATTGTTTCGAAGCGGCAAGAATGGTTATGCAGGGTCAGTCGGAAGGACAGATTGCAATCGTCGCATCGGTATCGGGAACGCTTCATTTTCCCAATTCAAGCCTATATAGTAAGACCAAGCGTGCTGCAATCCAAGTGGCTGATGCATATCGGAGGGCACTCCAGCCGTATGGAATTGCGGTTACTGTTATCGCCCCGGGCTATGTTGATACGGATAAACTGAGAGCGCTCAATAAGCAAGATTTGTCTAAAAAGCCATTTTTAATCCCCGTAGGCGATGCGGCACAGCGTATAATGGCAGCTATCGAACAGAAGAAGAAGCAAGTAGTGTTTCCGAAGCGTATGAAGTGGTTAATGGCATCGCTGGGACTACTTCCAAATATCGTATTGAATAAAATTATGTCGAGGAAGGCCAAATGGATGAAAAACGACTGAAAAATGGGGGACTGCAATTTGCTGTTTTCCTTTATTGTGCGCTATTTTTCCAGGTGACTTATTCTGCTGCTGCGGTCCATGCTGCAAATCAGACTACTGTATCTTCGTTTGTGTTTCCTTTTGAACACTTTATGCCGTTCGTTTCTTGGATGATTATCCCCTACATGAGCAGTGGTTTGTTCTTCGCTGTGGTTCCTTTCTGTTGTCGAAGTCGAGAAGAGCTTTGGGTCTATACGAAGCGTTTCAGTTTCATTACCATCTTCTCTATTTGTTGTTTTTTTATTTTTCCCTTGCGATTTTCTTTTGATAGGCCTAGCGTTGAGCATTCAGTTTTTGAATTTTTCTTCGCCTTTTTAGGGAAGTACGATTCCCCATTTAATCAAGCACCTTCGTTGCATGTGGCCTATGCATGTCTGTTTTGGTCGGTGCTCGGTAAGCAGCTAAAAGGCTGGAAACGCTGGGTAGTGGGAATTTGGCTACTACTCATGGGCATTGCTACACTCACCGTTTATCAGCACCATCTGGTGGATGTGCTGACCGCATTGATTTTGGTTCATATGGGATTCGTTCTATTCCCATCTCCATCGGGACTGCTTCATGACAGTGCATTATCTATGTTAAAGGCTGGGAATTTTCCCTTTTTGGCTGGTACCGAAAAGGCAAATTTATACGAAAAGACGAAATTAGACCTCGAAACGGAGATTTGTCGTAGAAACCAAAGAATTGGTAACGTTTACTATGCCATTGGCTGGAGTTTATTGTTACTGGCATTGTGGGGCGGAGCTCATGCTTTTGGATTATATCTTCTGTGTTGGCCATCCCTGGTCTGCATTGCGGTAGGAAGGAATTATGTTATCAATAATCCAAGGTTTTTAAAAAATGAAAAAGGTTGGATACCTAGATTTAAAAAATGGTTTTATTGTCCATATCAATGCATATATTGGTTACTGTGGCGTTTTGTCAGACGCAGCAATAATCCGCCTTTATTTGAAATTTTACCAGGTTGTTATGTGGGGCCGAGGATGACTGCAGGAGATCTCCGTGTGCTTGGTCTGAATAAGCATCTGGTTGTTTTTGATCTGGCTGCTGAATTGGAAGAAATACCTATTCTACATTTAGAGAAAAACTATCATTCGTTTCCATTGTTGGATATAGCAGCAATTAAATTGTCGGATGCCGAAAGGATATTGGCAGCGCTCGTAATCAGTTATCAACAATTGAAGCGAGGTGAAAATATGATTATACATTGTACAATGGGTTACAGCAGGAGTATGATTTTTGCTGTTCTATTGTCACAAAAAATATTATCTTTAGATTTAACGGATGCTATAGATCGGGTTAAATCTCATAATAAGCATTTTGTATTGCATAGACATGCACTTGAGTTGATGGAGGTGCTGGTCGAGAGAAATAGCTAGACGGTCCTTTGCATGATCTTTGTTATGAAATATACTATTTGATATTAGTACGTAAAAATTATACATGAAATCAGGTTACTTCAAGAGTTTTGATCAAGGAGAGTTATTATATCGCGTTTGGAATTATCAGGCCGGACAGCGGGCATTGGTCGTACTGCACCGGGGGCATGAGCATTCGGAACGTCTGCAGGAGATGGCTACGGATCCACAGTTTGCCGATCACTCCATCTTTGCATTTGATTTGCGCGGACATGGTTATACGAAAGAACCAGTTTCACCGATCTTTATGGATTATGTGCGTGATTTGGATAGTTTCTTTCATTATATAGGCCGTGAATATTTGGTTGATTCGAAAGACATCTTCGTTATCGCCAATAGTATTGCGGGGGTTGTTGTCAGTGCGTGGGTACACGATTTTGCGCCTAAAGTCGCAGGTATTGCATTGTTGGCACCTGCATTTGAAATTAAATTATATGTGCCCCTAGCCAATCGGATGATTGCTTTGGGAACAAAGCTAAAAAAAGATCTGATTATCCAGAGTTACGTCAAATCCAAGGTGTTGACTCACGATATCGATCAGCAGAAGGCTTACGATGCTGATCCGTTGATTTCCAAATCTATCAATGGCGCTTTGTTGGTTGATCTATTAAAAGCCGGCGAGCGTATCGTTGAAGACGCAGCGGCGATTGATATCCCAGTAATTGTCCTTTCTGCTGAAAAAGATTATGTGGTCAAAAATTCGGTGCAGAAAAAATTCTTTGTGACAATAGCTTCAAAGTTGAAGACTTTTATCACTTTACGTAATTTCTACCACGGGATTCTATTTGAAACAAATCGGCAGAAAGTTTATCACTATCTGCGAAATTTTATCGACAAAGCCTATGCCCGACAAAGTCCTGAACTGACGCTCGAACCCGATGATTTTTCGGTGAAAGAGTATGAACAATTATACCATAAATTACTTCCTGCAGGTGAAAAATTGAACTATGCTGTCCAGAAATGGGCATTGGGCAAAATAGGTTCCTTAAGTAAAGGAATGAATTTAGGCCTGCAGTTTGGATTTGATTCGGGGATATCGCTGGACTACGTCTATCGAAATGAATCGCATGGGAAAAACCGTTTTG
Source organism: Sphingobacterium sp. UBA2480 (assembly GCF_002341965.1). Lineage (NCBI taxonomy): Bacteria > Pseudomonadati > Bacteroidota > Sphingobacteriia > Sphingobacteriales > Sphingobacteriaceae > Sphingobacterium > Sphingobacterium sp. UBA2480. Next base: position 203,156 of record NZ_DDPA01000010.1, read on the forward strand.
GCCGTATCCTTGATCGCGGTTATCTGGAAGCTATTGGCTGGAAAGGGATTCGTATTCGGAAACAGCATCTATTGCAGCTGTTGGAAGAGGATATAGCGAAGGTCAAAGCTGCTGGAAAGACCGTGAAGATATTGGATATTGCAGGTGGCACCGGCAATTACTTATTTGATATCAAAGCGAAATATCCCGAAGCTGAAATCGTGATTAATGAATTCCTGTTGTCCAATATTGAGGTGGGAGAGAGGATTATCCGTAGAAATGGATTGCAGGGAATACGATTTACCAATTACGATTGTTTTGATCCAGCTACCTATTCCAAACTGGAATTCGAGCCTAATATTGTTATTATCTCAGGTATTTTTGAACTTTTTGGTGACAATGAAATGGCAAGTAGGGCTGTAAAAGGCGCAATTTCGATTTGCGAATCAAGCAGTCATTTGGTTTATACTGGACAGCCATGGCATCCACAGTTAAAGATGATTGCTTACGTGTTAAACAGTCATCAGAAAAAGGACTGGGTGATGCGTCGTCGTTCGCAGAAAGAATTAGATCGTCTGATGGCGTACAATGGAGTTGTTAAGGAACGTATGCTGATCGATGACTTTGGCATATTTACGGTGTCTTCAGGGACGGTAAATGGGTAGCCATTCCGCTATTCTTAGCAGTGAAAAGTTATGTCTTTGTTTAGGGTAATGATTATTCCAGCTGACGCTTCCAATTACGTCAGCTGGAATAATCAGGACGAATATTAATTCCTATAAGCACGGATAGCTTGTATGATGCCCTCCAGGTTTTCGTTAAAGTCCTGCATTTGTGCAAAGACCTTATCATCTTTGGCAAGTCCACCATGTTTATTGTTCTTGCGGAATATTTCTTTGATGTGTTCCCACCGTTCTTGTTCCACTGTATTGATTAATCCAGCAAGTTCTTTCAATTTTAAAAGATTACTTTCCGTATCGGCAGTAAGGGTTTGTGACTCACTTTCATAATGTGCGAGGAGAACTTGATCGATTTCCTGTTCGTTCATCATCGGCACAACTTGGGCGACGAGCTTACTCATATTCCGATAAGACCCTTGCAGTTTGAACGGCGGTTCTGTTCGGTAATTGTCCTGCATGGCCGCACTTTGAATATAATTTTGATTGACCTTGATGACAACGTTTCTGATCTTTAATACATGTTTTAATACTGTGATAAAATCATCGATATCTTGCTTCAGGTAATTGCCTTCTAAATCGGGAAGTTGATCTACAACCGATTGTGCATAGTTCACTAAAGCATAGAAATCGTTGAAAGATTTGCTTGCTATTTTTTCAAGGTAGCTGTTTTCAATTGCCGCATTTTCAATTAAGCTGAGATTGAAAAGTGCTTCGGTATCACCGATCACATCCCCAAGATTGTATACATCCGCACGGTTGGCCAACATATCTGGAATCTGAAATTTGGACCCACTTTCGGTGTAAGGGTTTCCTGCCATTACGATGCAGAATCTTTTCCCACGCAAATCGTATGTTTTACTCTCACCTTCAAAAATACCGTCGATCTTACGTTGCCCATCAGCCAATGAAATGAATTTCTGAAGGAATTCGGGATTCAAATGTTGGATATCATCGAGGTAAAGCATCACATTATCGGCCATTTCGAAAGCAAGATTGATCTTCTTAAGTTCCTCACGTTCACCAGAGGTTTTCGCTTCCACAGGATCTATTGAAGTAATGGAATGCCCTATTGTAGGTCCGTTGATTTTTACAAAATGTAATCCCATGGTTTTCGCGAGGTATTCCATTAATGTTGTCTTTCCGTAACCTGGCGGAGAAATGAGGAGAAGCATACCCATCCTGGCGGTACGTTTATTGTCGCCAGCTGCCCCCAGCTGTTTGGCCAAATTATTTCCGATCAATGGGAAGTAAACTTCGTTGATCAACTTATTTCGGACAAAAGATGTTAGGACTTTTGGTTCAAATTCTCCGATTTTCAGCTCCTTGGCGTATGTTTTTCCGAGCTGCTCCTTCAAAGAAGCGAATTCTTGAAAACGAGGAACATTCCATTCTGCAAAAGTCTTCAATCTACGCAGAAATTGATGGTATTGAATTTGCTCTTCTCCATTGTTCAAGATCACGTGATTTCCCTTTAATCCCTGGATGAGTGCATTGTCTTTGGCGATGATCAATTGGTATTCATCCTTCGAATAAAGAAGCGTGACTGCAGTTTCCTCCACGTACTTTTGGAAAGCCTGGTAATCGTCGTTCTCGTCGATAAAAGAATTTAGCCAATTTAAGGTCAAATAGAAGCGGTCTACGAGACTAAATTGTGTATGCTGAATATCTGCTTCAAAGAGTTTAAAACTCTTCTTGTTTTCCAATAGCCTGATGAAAGCCTTTTTAAGTTCATCCGATTGCTCACTGACGACAAACTTGCTGTAGCTTGTGAAAGTCTGGAAGAGATAGCTCGCGACGTCCTCCGCATGAAATGTCGAACGATCCAAATGGGTGTCCCAATTGATGAATAATTTTGTGAGTTCGTCCACGACAGATTGGTAGCGTGTGGAATTTGGAAATGCTTTTAATACCGAATGTGTAGATTGAATCAACGCTTTCTGTTTTTCCTGCTCGTCTTGCGCAAGTGAATGCCAAAACAATTGTGCCATAGCACGCAAATGAGCATCGTAACGTAAAAGATCAAGTTTGCTATCTAGCTGCTTGATGGTATCATAGATTACCAAGGCATCAAAGTTATGCACTCCTTTGACATAACCTTCCGAATAACTTTGCTCGACAGTCTGATTGATAAACAGGTTGGCATCAAAATCTAACTGTCCTTTGGAAGCAAGGAATGTTTTATAGGCGAGATATTCAGCCCGGTATACGTCCTTGTTTTCGGAAATCAGTTCCTGATCCCAAATATCGCTAAAGTTTTCGATCTCGGATCCTTTGACTTTTTGATAGAAGCTCGTTCCGGTAAGATGGAAGAATAGTTCGTCATTTTTGCGTACGAGTGTTAAACTGAGTGACTGACTATTGACGGCAAATTTATGCTTGCCAAGCGCAATAATGTTCTCTCCATCTACAAAAAGATCATTCTTGTCACGTAAAATGCGTAATGCATCCTCCTGAGATTTTTTGAGCAGGTTTTCAAGATTTTCGGCTTTTGAAACATCACTGAGCGTTTTCAGCTCTTGCACAAGCTGTCTGATTTTGTCAATCATCAAATCTGAAGCAAAGAAACTTAGGATTTCCTCACGCGTTGCAAATGTCTTTGATTTGTTTTCGATATTCTTTAATACGCGAAGTCCAATTTGCTCGAGTGAAGAGCTACGTTTGTTGATCTGTTCAACGATTTGCTCTCTGCGGGAATTAAATGCTTTGATGATCTCATCGCGTTTATCTGCTATTTTCAGGGCGAAGTCCTCAAATTCTGAAAACTTACTTTCGAGTTCTTCCAGTTGAACAATGACCTTGGTATAATACTCGTCTACTTTTTCAGTTGTCGTAGAGAGTTCAAGATAATTGGTGACAGACTGTTCCAGTAGCGTAAGTTGGGCGGAAAATTCTGCAATGGCTTCCGTACTTTTTAATGAATTGAGTTTACGCGTAAGCTGCGCCCGGACCTCATTCAAGGACGAGAAAATAACGGCTATCTTCTCGATGATTTTGGTGGTTTGGGTGGAGTCGTCAATTTTTAAACTGTTTAGAATATCGATCAACAGCTCCAATTCACTCGATATAGCCGAATTGGCTTCCTCAATCGCTTTGGCGTCATAGACTTTGACAATTGCAGCAACATTGTTTTTCTGCTGCTCCACTTTCTGCTCATAGGGTTGTAAAGCCTCGTCGCGGAGCAAGAAAGCAATTGTCTTTTCGGCGAGTTCGGTGGTGATTGACTGCAGCTTCTCGAGTAAAGCATCGATACGGACTATATCAATATATCTGACATTTTTGAGGTCAATGATTTCGCCCTGTAAACGTCGTGAATCTGCCAATTGATGAACAAGTTGGTCAAGCTTTTCGACTACAGTACTATTGATGGAAAAGGTAAGCTCTTCCATTTTCTTCTCGGCGCTGCTATTGAGCTCTGTGGCGTATTTACGTTGGGCTTGGACCTTAACAAATTCGTCAATTGCCGTATTGGCGACCTCCTTGATCTGAGCCAACGGCTGACCAAGGTTGGACAAGGCTTCATCCTTTATCCAAAAATAAGAGTCAAGAAGGACAGTCGATTTTTTGAGTATATCCTCGTAAAGGCCTTCATAACTATCTTCTTTGTTGATGAGCTGTATGACTTCTTGTGCTTCGGCCATGGCCTGTACGATCTGTTTATTACCAACCTTATAAAGCGGGTCGTCTTTTTTTAACTCATTTTCTTTGAGCACGGCCATGTAAGGGGTTTCCCAGATCTGAACCTGATGATGCCTTGTTGCTTCGGCCTCTGTATGGAAGTAAATTAAACTACCGTCTTTAAAAAGTGTGAATCCATTGCAGATGATCGGCGTTTCGACATGCTGCTGAATGATGTTATAAGACAGTAAGATGTAGGTATTCGTTTCCTCCTGACAAAAGATATAGAGAAAGTCTTCACCGTTTGGTGATGCGATGCGTCTAAGGAAACTAACCCGGTCAAACTGGACGTCAAAGATTTTATGGGTGCCATTCTGCAGGTAGTATCCGTTAGAAAAAATGATTCCTTGATTATCGGGTAGTAAAATGGCTGATTCATTAAGGGATTTAAGATTCACCACTTCTTTTGTCCGTTGATTAAAGACAAATGCACGGAAATCTTCTTGATACGGTTTGATGCGTACGGCAATCAAATTGCCAAGGTCTGCATAGTAGTAATCCGCATCATCCAATTGTTGGTCGGCGTTTGAAACTTTTTCGGAGAAGATTCCTTTCCCTGTATCGGTATTGTTTTCAATTTTGAAAGTAATATCGCCATTGATCGCTTCTATAAAGATCTTGTCCTTAATGGATATGTGTGGGTGTTTTCCGAGGCGACGGTCTTCCAAGGTTGTTTTTGTCCATTCAAATTCAAATTGGTTGGGCAATTTGACTTCGTGGATGCTGCGGTCGTCCTGATATTGGAGCGTTCCGTCTTTAATCAACCACTTGAATGCCTTCAGGTCAGCAGGATTTTTGCTGGTCTGAAAGATCATATAAAGATAGTTTTCCGTACGTCGAAACTTGGAAAAGATCGAGTCGCGATAGTATTTGTATAAATTTTGGTAATCGCCAATGAAATTAGGATCATTGATCAGATCGAGTGATTGTGGGATAAACTGATTGTTTTCGAATGTATATACACTGAAAACATCTTCGAGTTTAATTTCGGTGCGTAACCCAAAATGGACATTATAACCAAATATACATAGCTTGTCCAGGGCTAAAATACCACGAGCAACACAGTTATTTTCTGTGGTGATCCGTTGATTGGCCCTGAGTATAAAACTTGTCGCATTAAATACTTCCTTGCGAGCATTATTTAGTTGTTGGAGTTTGATAGAAAGCTCTTCCTTTTGTGTAAGAAGCCGCTTCCGAATAATCTCGTATGCACCTTGATCAAGGGAGTCGTTCTGATTTATTACGTTTTCTTCTGGCATAAAATGAGCTTTCTCGACTTGGTATATGTGATAAAATCTTTTGTTTATTGCCTGCAATGGTAATTATCATTGCAAGCAATAATGAATTGGGGAGGGACTAGGACAGTTTTTTGTTTGATATGCCCAAGTTTTTCGCCAATCCGAACAAAGAATTAATGAAGCCTGTATCTTCGCCATTTTCAGCATCAGTCGCCGCTTGTTGAAGTTTGATCAATGCTGCTGAAACGGTGAGGTTCTTAATATCGTTTGTGGAAATTCCATATTTATCGGCTAATCCACGCACCTTCTCTGCGAGGTCTCCTTGTCCATCTGGACCTATCAATGAATTTTTAATAGCTGTGGCATGTTTGGAGTTGTCAATCAAGTGATCAAAACCTTTGGAGTTGGATACTTGACGGACGATATTCTCAAAGAACATGGTTTCACCACCAACAATATCGATTTTTGCTGTTTTAAGTGCTTCCGATAATACGCCGGCTTGTGCTTGAGCAATGTCTTTTTGGATATTGATGTGTGCGAGTTCAATATCACGTTCTTTTTGCAATTGCAATTTGAATTCTTCGTGATCTCTGCCCACGCCGTCCAATTTCTTCATCGCCTCAGCTTTCTCTTCGATACCTTTTGCTTCAGCAAGTGCTTTCTCACGCACAACTTCCGCCTGTGCTAAGCCCTCTTTACGCATCGCTTCTGCTTTCTTCTCAATGACACTAGCTTCTACAGTACCTTGTTTTTCTTCAGCTTCAGCTTTGGCAACCATAACTTCGGCCTCGGATAAGCCAAGCGCAGCTTCTTCTTTGGCTTGTGCCTCGGCAATAATCTTACGACTTTCGGCTTCTTTGAGTGATGCTTCTTTTTTCGCTTCCGCATCGATCAATAGCTCTTGTGCACGCTTTTCGGCGATTTTACGAGCAGCCTCCGCGTCGATTACTTTTTTCTCTGCTTCCTGTTCTGCCGCAATTTTTGCAGCTTCGGCAGCTTTAACAGTTGAAATTAATTTTTCTTCTGCTTCTTGTGATGCCGCAATAACACCCGCTTGTTTTTTACGTTCTACTTCACGGAATACTTCGATGTCTTTGACGCCTTGTTGCTCTTCAACAACACCTTTTTCCAATTGTACACGTTCTTTGATAACGCCTTGGATACTTTTCTTTTCGGTTTCGATCGAGCGTTCTTTGTCGATCTGTGCTAAGGTAACAATGCGCTCGCGTTCTGTTTGTTCTAAGGCGCGATCTTTTTCTACACGTTCGGCCTCCACAGCATCGGTACGTTGTTTATTCTTTTCAGCAATGATAATCTGCCGCAGTTTATTTTCTTCTTGAACAGCGAGTTGCTCTTCGGTAGAAATCCGGACGCTTTCGTACTTGAGACGTTCTTCTTCGCGTACCTTTGCTATTTCTGCTTCTTCGCGTGCTCTGATGTTGTCAATTTCCCGTTTTTGTTTCTCTTCCTTTTCGGCAAGCTGACGGTCTAGTTCTAGAATCGCTTCCCTTGCTTCCACGTTTTGTTTTTTGATTAGTTTCTCCTCATCACGACGAATGAAGTTGGCATTTATATTTTGTTTGGCTGTTAATTCGGTGATCTTTTTGATACCCTCACTGTCTAGGATATTATTTGGATTGAGATGTTCGATGTCGGTCTGTTCAAGGTAATCAATCGCACAGTCGTCCAAAATATAACCATTAAGATCAGTTCCGATGACGTCGAGTATCTCATCACGGAATTCGCGACGGGCTTCGTATAATTCAATGAAATCAAATTTCTTACCTACTGTTTTGAGTGCTTCGGAGAATTTAGATTCAAAAATACTTTTTAATGTTTCTGGTTCACTGGCGCGGTCGCAACCTAAATTTTGGGCTACATTGATCACATCATCTACATTTTTATTGACACGAACAAAGAAAGCAACTTTGATATCTGCACGAATATTGTCCTTACAGATCAAACCTTCACCCTGCATACGGGCAATCTCAATTTTTTTGATTGAGATGTCCATGATCTCCATCTTGTGAAATACAGGTACAACATACATTCCCTTGTTAAATGCTACTTTTGTACCACCAACACCGGTTCGTACAATCGCTTTCCCTTGTGGAATTTTCTTGTAGAATGCACTCAATACAACAAAGAATGCAAAAATTAAAAAGACAGCCAAACCGACAATTAAAAGTATAATTCCGTTTAAGCCACTTAAAAATAAAAGAGGTTGATATAGCATATGATTTGTATTTATTTAGATTTTAATATTTGGGTTTACGATTAGAATTTAAAAGAATAAAGATTCGCTCTTTTAGGACAGTTGTTTAGTGTCGGGGCTTTGCGTTTATTCCTTTTCCATTAAATATTGTCTATCGTGATTTCTTTGGTCACATAATAATATTTCTTGTCCTTGGATTCGTCAACAATAATGACATCGTCTCCATAGCCTATTTTCTCCCCATTATGGCTGACAACATTGAGGCGAATAGGATCCTGTTGGATGATAAATTCGGCAGAACCTATTTTCTTGCCTTCAATACTGGCTCTCATTTTACCCATGCGACCAAGAAAATCGTGACTTTCTTCGCCATTGTAACCTATACTTTTGAACATTTTAGCTAAAGGTTTGGTCAGAAAATGCATTAAAATAAATGTAACAATAAAAACAGGGATCAGGATTAATACGGACTTTATCCCCCATGAAGCAACGTCGATAAAGAGCGAAGAAACAATGGTAATTATCCAGCCTATAAATTTGAACAGTGTTACAATAAGCATGATGGGTACTTTGCCAACATTGATGTAATCCATTGCTTTCGCAAAGAAGCCAGGTTCTGTATTAGCGTCCGTATCCGTATGATGATGGTGTGCATGATCGCCGCCCTCAGTTGCGATATCATGTGAGCCATCAACGTCCGTGACATCAGGTGTAGGATGGAGGTCTATATCTGCATCGGCATCAAATAGATGTACTCCATCACCCATCAGAAACATAAATAACCAATACACTACAGACATGCCAGTTAAGACTGTCATAATTCCATTGGACAATGGATTGAATAAGATATTGATTAGTTCTGTCATAGTGTTATTGTTTAAATTTTCTCTCTCTTGAAAGTATAATGAAAAGACCAGGAATTCCCATTGACTTCAAGGTCCTGCATGGTTACCAATTCCCAGCCTTGATTTCCAAGATCATTTAAGATTTCATCAATTTTTTCGGGATCCAACTTTGTTCCCCAAAAACCTTTAGGTTCAATTTTTAGCGTTTTATATTCAAATCTTTTCATCATTATTTAATTTTCTTTTTAGTTCTTCTAATTCGTTGTTGACGGCTTCAGACCCGCCGATGGTCTCGTTGATCTCATCAACTTTACTTTTGTTACCTAGTGCAATCTCACCATAGGCCTTTGCTAGTGCTTCATCTTCTTCGACCTTCTCTTTCATACGTTCTAACATGGAAATCGTACTATTGGAATCGATATTAGCGAGCTGACGATTGACCATTTTAGCTGCGTTGGATACCTTTACACGTGCCTTTAAAGTAGAGAGTTCACCTTCCCATTTCGATATATTGAATTTGAGAATATCTACATTTTTGTGTAGCTCATCCGATGAACTTTGATGAATCACGGCTTGTTTCTCCAATTCACCAGCTTCGATTAATAACTGTTTTTTCAACAACAGCGCTTCCTTTGCAAGACCTTCTGCCTTTTCTGTCGTTAATTCTCCCTTTTGTGCTTTTTGGAGTAATAGAATAGCTTTGTTTTCGAATTCATTGGCTTCTTCTTTTTTCTTTTCACAATTGTTTTGGGTACGTATGGCTAACGCTTTAACTTTAGCATAGGCTTCTAACGATTGTTCCAGGTCCTCTTTCATCTCACGGATACCCTGTTCCGTCATTTTGATGGGGTCTTCCATTTTGTCCACGACTGCGTGGATCTCGGCTTGACCAATTCTGAAAATTCTCTTAAAAATATTCATTATTCTATAATTTTGAAAAACTTATTAACTGATTATAATATTCACTCATCAAAAGACTCAGCGAATTAATGGCTGCATCAAACTCATTCTGATCGAGATTATGTATTTGTAAGGTATACCGAAATATAACTTTGGTACCATCTTCTGTTAATGCAAACCCACCGTGTATAATATCTCTATTTTTTATCAATAGTGATTTGAACATATCCATGGTGTCATTGCTGATTGTAAAAAGATATTGCTCAAAAATCAGGATGGGTTGGGCAATGCCTACAATCAGGTTACGGATTCCGTCATCTTCATTTTCGATGACAAAGATTCCTTCTTTTGTATCCTTATGGGTGATGGTGTAACCGATATTGGCGATATAATTTTCAATTTTTGAGAAGTACATAATCAAGTTTTTTATATATTGCACATATTCTTTGCATAAAGGTAATAAAAATGCAAAAATATTTTGCAATAAATATTCAATTTTTTTTAAAATGAGCAACGTAGGCAACAATATTAAGAAATTAAGAAAAGTGAAAGGAATGAGTCAACAGGCATTTGGGGATATTTTTAATCTTACTAGAGGTAATATTTCGTCTTACGAAGAAATGCGTGCAGAGCCAAAAATTGAGATTGTTCTAAAAATTGCAAATTATTTTGGCATTCCTGTGCAGCATCTTATTGAAAAAAATCTATCTGTCAATGAAATTCTTAATTTCAATGATTATTTTGATCCAAATGTTTCTCTTATTGGACGTAAAAGATTGTTACAAATCCCGCTGCTGGAACGAGATGGTATTTTTGAGGCGGGTAGTTATTTTTCGAAATTAGAAGAGCTTCCAATAATTGAATTTCCTTTGCAAAGTAGGAACCGCCTCATCGCAATCGAATACGCTGACGCTATTCCGGTGCCGAGTGATTTTTTGGCTGGCCCTCAATCCATTTTATTTTTTGAAGAGGTAGATGTTCAGAGCCTACATACGTTGGATAAAGCATTTGGTTTGTATTTTTCCGAAGAAGAGTTCTTTATTGGAAAATACAGTTTGCAGGAAAAGGAGATTAGTTTAGCCTTAAATGCCTGGAAGAAGATTGATCTCACTATGGGGGAGAAAGCATATTTCTGGAAATTGTATGGCAGGTTTGAGCGAATCTAATTGCGTGGAACTTTTTCCTATTGTTTATTCGGTTTTGCCGGTATCGGGCGTATTTCCATGTTGTTATCATATCCGTGGTTAATTATGTAATTGCAGTCCATTTACAAGGTATTAACAAGGGGTTTGCAGGGGTTTACCCTTGTAATACCCCTAATATGTACGGCCTTGGAGTTGATCTGATGTTGACTTGCCTACAAGAAAAGAAGACTCCTAACTCAGGCCTGCAGAATGTGAGTGTCCACAAAAAATTTCGTAGAGTCGGGCATTGTAATTAAATTAGTTCGATAATAAAGTAACGTTACAAAAAGGTAGGGTTGTGATTAAGATGATGGTGAACTTGTCGATCCGATAAAACTAGAGTGATTTATTTAGCTTTAGAACAACACGCATAAACGAATAAATGACCAGACTTAAAAAACTAAATTTAAATAAATGAAGAAAGTAGCCTTATCAGCATTAATTGCTGGATTTTTTGTTATTTCCTGCAATAATTCCACGACTAAAAAAGTCGAAGTAAAAGATACAACTGCCGCTATTGACTTAAAAAAAGATACGGCCGAAACGTCGGTAGAAAATAGCGGTGGCGAAGTGCCAATACCGAAATTTAGTTCTGCTGAGACACAAAAATTGGCGGAGGATTATACAAAATATATCAAAGAATTTATCGCTGTTGCTAAAAGCGGCGATGTTGTTAAACTCAAGGAGCTTGCAGCGAAGCGACAGGAATGGGCGGCCAAAGAAACTGAAGCTGTTGCTAAGTTTACGCCAGAAGATGCTAAATTATGGAAGGCTTATGCAGAGAACCTAGGAAGAGCGTTGACTGCAAGCCTGACAAAATAAGTTGGAAACAATCGACGAGGTAGGGGCTTGAAAACCTACCTCGTTGATCATACTAGAAAGGCAGATCGTCTTCATTTTCATCTCGAGGTGTTGGGATGTCATCTTTGGCACCGTTCGAATCAGATAAAATCATAAAATTATCTACTTTAATTTCTGTGACATATTGTTTTACCCCATCTGCGTTCTCATAGTTACGATAGGTGAGCTTGCCTTCAACCATGAGTTTGGTCCCACGTTGGCATTTCTTTTCAATGGTATTGTTTTGCTTACCCCAAACCACGAGTGTATGCCATTGAACTTCTTCAACCCATTCACCGGCTTTGTTCTTGAAAAGATCATTGGTGGCGAGACGTAATATGGAGTAATTGGTGCCAGTGGAAGTTGTTTTGATTAACGGGTCGTTTCCTAAATGCCCAACCAATTGTACTTTGTTGCGTAATGTGCTCATGTGTCTAATTTTTAAAAGTTTTTAATAATTCTTATTTTAGTTGATGGTCATTGGCTATGAACGCCGAATGATCTTAAGCAAAGGTGGGGTGGGGAAATAACTATAGTCGTCTATTTACCATTTGTATTCGACTATAGTCGGTTGTAACCGTTTGTTGTCGTTTAATCTTCCGTTATGAGTTCTGGAGAAAAAGTCTGCCTTGAATGTGGCAAAGTAATATATGGCCGTTCGGACAAGCGATTTTGTGATGATGCTTGCCGGAACGCCTATAACAATAAATTAAATAGCGACCAGACCAATCTGGTGCGCAATGTGAATAATATCCTACGAAAAAACCGCCGTATTTTATTAGATGCATTGAGTGGGGAGGGTATGGTGAAGATACAACGGGAAAAGTTAAAGCGGTTGGGATTTGATTTTAAGTTTCATACACATACTTTTTCCAATAACAAGGGGCAGACCTATAGCTTTATTTACGAAACAGGGTATCTGTTGTTGGAGAATGATTGGGTATTGATTGTTCAAAAGAAACCGCTGTGATATTGATCACAATAGATTCATTTGTATTGGTTTAGTTTGCAGAACTGAGCTTGGCTTTTCTTATTGCAATATAATTAAAAATAGTAAACGTTAGAATCAATATGTAATAGCATACTGGGATGAGTAAAAAATAGGCGCTATTAAAGATATTGGTTAAAAAAGACGGTAGTGCAATTTTAAAAAAATCTGCAATAATGATATAGCCTATGAAACTTCCGAGAAAAAATAGTCCAACAGCGTGTATTATAATTATTTTTTTTAGGTGCTTACTGTATAAGGCGTCTTTGTTTTGTTTCGTATAACCCATAATTGCTGGGACCAATAGCCCTAATAATGGATTGACCAAAAAGGTGAGCGATGCTAAATATAGCGCTTTAATACTTCCTGTTTGATTGTTGTCGATACTGATTTGATTTACATTTGGCATAATGAGTTGTTCTAATGGTATTTCCAAAATTTGACTGATCTGTTTGAGACTAAATCCACTGATTTCTTCCGTGCCTTTTTCTATGCGTTGCACTGTTCTTAGCGATACCCCCGCTTGATCGGCGAGTTCCTGCTGCGTTAGTCCCTTACGTTTTCTTGCTAGTTTGATTAATTGATTAGCTGATTGACTTTCCATAGTTCAAAGATGGGGAAATAGTCGGTGAATTTTAGTGAAATTGATGCGACAATAATATGCCAATATCGTGCTGAACAATATAACAGATTAATAATCAAAAGTTTTTGGAATTTGGTAAATATTTTGAATCTTTGCAATTCAATAGAGTAATTAATAAAAACGGAAGAATATGTTTGTAATATTAGAAAATCCCGCTTCGTCCACAGAGAAGATTCTCGGGAATATTCTTCGGAATACGGCCCTTTCCTAATCTTCTTCTTAATACGTTAAGTAACCTAGGTTGATATTGGCTAAAACGTGGCGCTCGAAATGGTAGTCCACTTTTCCAATATGCTTAGCTTATTCAGGAGTTTTAAAAATCCAGTTACTTTCAAGTTATCGTGAAAGCTGGATATGAATGTTATGTTTTAGAAAATTTTATGAATTCAGTAAATAAATATGTCCTTCAGGCGCTGGATAACTATCCGATGTATTTGGAGGAGACCATGGAATCCTTATCCTATGCGCTATCCTATGATGAGTCCAATACAATGGCGCTGTGTTTGATGGGAAGAGTTTATGCCGAACAGCTATTGGACTATGAGCAGGCAAAAAGGTATTTCCAGGAAGCTTTGGTGCATAATGTGCAGGCACTGGAAGTATATCCTTATTTTATTCAGACATTGATTGATATGGGGGAGTATGAAGCTGCAAAAAAGACGATCAAATTTGCTTTGACACTTCCGGCCATGCCCTTGACAGGAATCTGGATCAAGAAAGCACTGCTATTTGAAAAAATGAGAAAATACAAAAAGGCATTGAAGGCGTTAAAAAAGGCTAAATTTGAAAATGTTGACCTCGATTTTTCGTCAAGCCTGAAGGCGATTGAAGATCGGATTAAAGGAAAACAGGAAATTAAGAACGGGAACGAAAAGGAAAACAAGAAAGAACGGAAGAACAGCCGAAAATAACCGCACCTTATTCGGATAACAGTTTTTATTTTGAACGAAGCCCAATAAAGAAGCCCTAGCTGAAATTTCAGCTAGGGCTTTATCAATATAGTTTAAGAATTATTCTGCTCTTAAGATTTTCGCAGCCTCAACCATAGACTCTAAAGCCGCTTTGGTTTCTGGCCAAGCACGAGTTTTCAAACCACAGTCAGGATTAACCCAAAGTTGTTCTGCTGGAACTACTGCTTTTGCTTTGCGCAATAGATCTACCATCTCATCTTTGCTTGGAACACGTGGTGAGTGAATGTCATAAACACCTGGACCAATATCATTTGGATATTTGAAATCACCGGCGAAAGCATTCAATAATTTCATTTGAGAACGTGAAGTCTCAATCGTGATAACGTCGGCATCCATTGCAGCGATATCTTCGATCACATTATTGAACTCAGAATAACACATGTGTGTGTGAATCTGTGTATCGTCTTCAACATTTGATGAAGAGACACGGAAAGCACGTACTGCCCAGTTCAAGTAATCTTTTTGATCAGCTTTACGTAACGGTAATCCTTCACGGATAGCTGGTTCATCGATTTGTATGATTTTGATACCTGCTTTTTCCAAGGCTTGTACTTCATCCAAGATCGCCAATGCAATTTGGTAAGTCGTTGTTGAGCGCGGTTGATCGTTACGTACGAAAGACCATTGTAAGATTGTTACAGGACCAGTCAACATACCTTTAACCGGACGATTTGTCAATGATTGTGCATATGAAGACCAACGGACAGTCATATCTTCAGGACGGTATACGTCACCATAGATAATCGGAGGTTTTACACAACGTGAACCGTAAGATTGTACCCAACCATTTTGTGTGAAAGCGTAACCAGCCAATTGTTCACCGAAGTATTCAACCATGTCATTACGTTCGAATTCGCCGTGTACTAATACGTCGATATCCAATTGCTCTTGAAGACGGATGGTGTTTTCTGTTTCTTCTGCGATTGCTTTATCGTATTCTGCCTGCGTAATAGCACCCTTTTTCAGATCTGCTCTCCATTTACGAACATCTTTCGTTTGTGGGAATGAACCGATAGTTGTGGTCGGGAACGCCGGTAAGTTGAATTTCGCTTGTTGCGCTGCTTTACGGTCTGCAAATGCTGAAGTGCGTTTTGCATCGTCATCAGTAATATTGCTTGTACGTGTTTTAACCTCTGGTTTGTGGATCAATGGAGAGGTACGACGGCTTTCAGCAGCCGCTTTGTTCGCTTCGAAGCGTTTTGCTGTTTCAGCATCAACTTCTCCCTCCGCTAGTACGGCTAAGTCTTTTACTTCAGCTAATTTTTGTTTAGCAAATGCTAACCAGTTTTTTACTTCAGCTGGTAGCGATTGTTCATTGTGTTCATTGTCTAAGTCAAAAGGAACGTGCAACAAAGATGAAGAAGGAGCTACCCATACACGGTCTTTTCCTAATGCATCAACAGCCTGTTTGATTTTAACCAATGATTTTTCGTAATCATTTTTCCAGATGTTACGGCCTTCAACAATACCTAAAGATAATGTTAATGAAGCAGGAACTTTAGCCAATACCGTATCCAATTGGTTTTCACCGCGTACCAGATCCAAATGTAAAGCATGGATAGGTAGGTTAACTGCGATATCTTCGTTGTCTTTTAAAGCTTCGAAGTAAGTCGTTGCGATTAATTTGATATTTTTTGCTGCTGCAGCTAATTTTTCGAAAGTAGGTTGATATAAAGCTTTTACTTTAGCATCTAAATCCAATGCTAAGAAAGGCTCGTCAATCTGAACATATTGTGCACCAGCATCAGCTAATTTAGCTAGTATTTGCTCATATACTGGAATAAGTTTATCCAATAAATCGATACGGTCGAAGCCAGCTTCTTTTTCTTTACCGATCAAAAGGTATGTAATAGGACCTAATAGAACTGGTTTAGTATCGATGCCCAATGATTTTGCTTCGTTGTATTCATTTAAGAATTTTTCGGAAGTCAATTTGAATTCTTGATCTTTTGTGAATTCTGGTACCATGTAGTGGTAGTTCGTATCCAACCACTTGGTCATTTCCATTGCAGTCACGTCGATTCCTTCTTGTTGGAAACCGCGCGCCATGGCAAAATATAGATCTAAACTGTAATTGTTGTCTACTTTATTCAATAAAGAATGGTAGCGAGCAGGAATTGCACCAACAGTGAGGGTTAAATCCAATACTTGATCGTAAAAAGAGAAATCATTGGAAGGGATCAAATCTATTCCAGCATCTTTTTGTGTTTTCCAATTGCCTTCACGAATTTTTTTTGCTGTGTCCAATAATTCCTCAACAGAAGATTTTTTAGCCCAATAGGCCTCATTGGCTTTTTTCAATTCGCGGAACGCGCCCACACGAGGGTAACCTAAATTGTTAGTCAATAACATAATGAATGTTTTTAATATTTCTTTTTCAACTATATTTCTTGCTAGAGAGAGAAGGACACACTAGAATTTGGTGACTTCGGCTTATCATTCCCATATCAAGTAGGGTAGAATTTAGCACCTTGTCAAGGGACAGGTTGCTAAGGCTTCATCGGGTCTATTCCCTCTGCCTTTCTCTATAAGCGACGCTAAGTTAGAACATTTCTTTTTGAAATGCAAATTTTTTATAAAAGTGCGTCAATTTTTTATATTCTACTAAGGATGAAATTGTTTTGTTCTTTTATTTTCATCCACGAATTCGAGTAAGTCACGCTTGAATACGCGTGTAGCATAAAAAGGGGAATGACTATATTTTTCATTCCCCTTTTTTTAACTGACCAAAAGTTTGTAACCTTTTCCGTGCACATTGACAATTTCAACTTTGCTATCTTCTTTTAGATATTTACGAAGTTTACTGAGAAATACATCCATACTTCTACCCGTAAAATAGTTATCATCATGCCATATTTTTAACAACGCTTCTTCCCGGGTCAGCACATCATTTTTCTTTAAGCAAAGCAAGCGGAGTAGTTCAGCTTCTTTCGTGGAGAGTTTTTGCATCTGTCCTTTGTAAGAAATCTGCTGACTTGTATAATCAAAGAAATAATCGCCAATTTCAAATTTATCCGCAACCACTTCTTCTTCTTTGTCTCGAACACTGCGTTTCAGCAAAGCATTGATGCGGAGCAATAATTCTTCCACTCGAAAAGGCTTGGTGATATAATCATCTCCTCCTAGCTCAAAGGCTTCGGTCTTATCTTCCATCATCCCCTTTGCTGTGGCAAAGATAATAGGAACAGTATTGTTTGTTTTTCTGATTTCACGTCCAACTGTAAATCCGTCCTTTTTTGGCATCATGACATCAAAAATACAAAGGTCGTAGTTATTTTTTTTGAATTGAGAAATCGCTTCATCTCCATCCGTGCATAATGTGACGTCAAATTTTCCCTTTAATTCGAGATAGTCTTTTAAAAGATCCCCCAAATTAGGATCATCTTCTGCTAATAATATCTTTTGCATAATGAATATATTAATTTTCACCAATGTCCCTTGATGCTGATAAATCAGCCTTCCTCAACCTTTGAAATTTTTTAAAGAGGAAATATACAAAAAAGGAACGTTTTATTTTTTAATAGGCAAAATTACTTCAAAGGTCGTGCCTTTATCTTTTTCACTTTTAACTGTAATTTTTCCGTTCAGCCTTCTCAGAATGTCCTGTACATAACTTAAGCCAAGGCCAAATCCTTTGACATTATGAACATTCCCAGTTGGAATACGGTAAAACTGGTCGAAAATCTTTTGCAGGTGATCCCGGCTCATCCCAATACCATTGTCGGCTATGGTGACAACAATGGTGTCGCCAACATTTTTTGAATTGATGTTGACATGTAAATCTCCTTTGCTGTACTTGATGGCATTATCCAAAAGATTGTAAAATACATTGGAAAAATGTAACTCATCACCAACGACAACATCCTTGGTCGCTGCAAGATCTATACTGAATTTCCCGCCAATATTTTGCATCCGTAGCTGCATACTGTCCGTTACTGCCGAAACAAGATCATTGATGCATACTTCTACCTGGTCGAGTTTTAGCGTTTCTTTTTCTAGTCTTGCCAAATCGAGCACACGTTCAATATGATTTCCGAGTCTAACATTTTCGTCGTAGATGATATTAGCCAATTTCTGAACGCGCTTGTGGTCGGCATTGATGTCTGGATCTTTAAGTGACTCACTGGCAATCATAATTGTTGCAACAGGTGTTTTAAACTCATGCGTCATGTTGTTGATGAAATCCGTCTTCATTTCCGAAACTTTCTTTTGTCTGAAGATGATAATCAGTGTATAAGCAAAACACCCCACCAACAAGAAAAGCAGTGCCAGCATGGGCAGCAACAGATAGCCCATATTATCGGCAATTATCGCCTTTTTATTGGGGAAATAGATGGTTAATTTTCCTGGCGCAGCACCGATATCACCTTTAAAAAGTGCCGTTGAGTATTTGGTTGTATTTGTTGGGTTATTTAAAGCGGCTTCGTTTAAAATATTATTTAGTAATATATTGTTTGTGCTCCATATTTCAATATTGAAAGGAGCTTTAATGTCGCGTTGAGCCAACTCCTCTTTGATAAGTTCTTGAACGATGATCACATTCAATCGATCCTTTAATGGACGTTTAGCAAGCTCCATTCCAATAGCAATATCTTCGATGTAGTCTGCTTTTTTGCCGCCCAGCATGGCAACGGAATCATATACATTAAAGCCACTCCACGCGTTTTTTCTGTTGAGGATATCCAATCTTTTTTCCAAATCAGAAATTGTTTTCGCAAGTTTCGCATTCTCTCTTGGAGGTAATGTGGCTACCCGGAATTTTGTTTGTTGATTGACCAGTGGGTCCATTAGGGGGATAACAAACCGCGTGCTATCGTCCTTCCCATTGATCTGATCATCTACCTTTGAAGCATTTAACATGATAAAAGCCTGTACCAAATTATCGTCGGTAAGCTCATTTGAAACAGAAAATTTGATAAATTTCTGGTACTCCGGTCTTTTGATGTATGTTTCGTAGAATGAATTTTTGATTTCAATTACATTTGGATACAATGCACGTAATTGGTCTTCTTGCTCTTTAAAGTTTGAGAAAACAACATGTTGTTTGTTTTTTAATTCTTCAATTCTATACTGTATTTCGAGTTGCTCGGCCAAAAGACGTTGTTTGGCCTGTTCCTGCTTGGATTTTTCAATGTTACGCTCCTGTTGAACCTTAGCGAAGTCAACTACCTCCCGTCGTTCAAGCTTACCGGCAACAGCTGTAATCGCAGCATTGACGGACTCATCAAATAATTGAGACTTTTGGCGATAAGAATCTCTCAGAAAATAGAATTGCATGGCCAATACCCCAATTAGAGCGAGAGACATCAGTCCAATGATTAATACAATGCTATTTTTCTTCATTAGTATTGGGTATTAAATAAATGTATTTTGAATATATCAAAAAGTTTATAGCGCTCAGTTTATTTACCATTTGCGTATTCATCCCTTATGCCATGTGAGCGGCCATTTAAGGTGCGATAGCTCATTTTTTCTTAAATTGTTACAAATATAAAGATGCTAATGTGTTTTGTAGCTGTTTTAACAATGTTTAACAGCAATCTGTTTAAATATAGATGCTGTTCTTTGTAAATTAGTGAATAGAAATGGATTATGTGCTGAATTGCGCTGTGGACAAATTTTAATCTACGCGGTTGAGTCTAACTGCTGGAGAAGTGAATAAGCCGAATATGACGCGTTCATTGGTACAATGAGTGCTCTTTAATAACTATATAAAGATGAAAAGCTACGTATTATTATTGGTATTGTCTTCCATAGGGACCATTGCTTTAGGACAAGTAAAGGTGAAACCGCAGATTCCTTTAATGGAGGAAAAAGAATCAAAGATGCCTGTCTTTAAATTGGATTCTTCAGATGAAAAGTATCATATGCCCATTAAGAAGCCAAATCGTGTGGACGGTCTAGCCCCAATGCCAGGAACGGAAAAAATGCCCAAAGGTGATGAGAAAGAAAACAATCTTCCTTTTAGGCGCTTGAATGATTCGCTAAAGGTGAAGGACTTTAAATTAAAAATCGACTCCTTGTATCCAAACAAGCAAAAAAAATAGCGTTCTNNAGAACGCTATTTTTTTTGCTTTAATCCTTATTGTCCATTATAGCTGGGAAACACGGATTGTATTTGTTTTACCTTTTTCGATTAACGGTGTCGAAGCTGTATTGATAATGATAGATCCAGGTTTAACGTAGTTATTTTTTACAATAAATTTGTTAACATCATGAATAGATCCATCTGTGCTTTCGAACTTGTCGTAGATAAAAGTTTTTACTCCCCAAAGTAGGCTGAGTTGTTTCAGCAATTTTTGTGTTCCTGTGAAAACTAAGATATCTACATTTGGTCTATAACTTGTAATTTCAAACGCTGTTGCACCAGATGATGTCAATACCGCAATTGCAGATGCATTTGTTTTTTGAGCAAGATAAACCGAAGATGCGCAAATCGCGTCCGGAATAAGTGTTCCGTCGTGGATTTCACTAACTTTCTCATTATAATAAGGATAAGAAGTTTGTTCCACGTGGATAATGATTTTGCTCATTGTTTCGATAACGATTTCAGGGAATTCACCAACTGAAGTCTCGCCACTTAACATCACAGCATCCGCTCCATCCAATACGGAGTTGGCTACGTCATTTACTTCAGCACGTGTAGGACGTGGTGTAGTGATCATACTTTCCAACATCTGTGTCGCAATGATTACCGGTTTTGAAAGATCTCTACATTTCTGTACGATGATCTTTTGAAGTCCTGGTACCTCTTCCATTGGAAGCTCAACGCCCAAGTCACCACGAGCAACCATAACAGCATCTGTAGCTTCGATAATGGCATCAATATTTTCAATCGCTTCCGGTTTTTCAACTTTTGCGATGACACGAGCATGGCTTCCTTTTGCCTCGATGATTTTTTTACATTGAAAAATATCTTCTGCCGAACGTACGAAAGACATCGCGATCCAGTCTGCACCATGATCCAGGGCAAAATTCAAGTTGTCTAAATCTTCTTCTGTCAACGATGGGATAGATACTTTGGTGTTCGGTAAGTTAACGCCTTTACGTGAAGTAAGGACACCTCCGTGTACAACTTCACAGGTAACAGTATCTTTATGATTGGTCTCTAAAACACGAAGTTGAAGTTTTCCGTCATCAAGTAAAATGATTTCGTTGGCTTCAACATCGTTTGGAAAGTTTTCGTATGTAATGTAGATTCTGTTTTCGTCTCCGATGAGTTCTTGTGTTGTAATTTCAACTTTTGAACCATTCACGAGAATAGCGCCACCTTCTTTCATTTTTCCGATCCTAATTTTTGGACCTTGTAAATCGGCTAAGATGGCAACATTGAATCCTGTTTCATTATTTATTGCATTTATAGTTTCGATTACCTTAAGGTGATCTTCCTGGCTGCCATGAGAGAAATTCAACCGGCACACATCAACCCCTTTGGCAATCATGTTGGTCAAAACTTGTTTGTCTGCCGAGGCAGGGCCTAATGTTGCGACAATTTTAGTCCTTTTTTGAACTTTTTCCATCTGTTATTTTGTATTTTAAATGTTCTTCATTAATCACAACAAATAGCCTACTATATTGTTGTGTTTTGTCAAAACTAAATCGAATTAATTTAGATCTAAGTTGGGGTGTATTTGCTACACTAACCTACAGTTTGCTAAAATATGAGATTTTCTTTAGATTTCAATATTTTTGGTGATATTTCTTTTGCAATGACGACTTCGGGTAATTTGTTGATCCTTTTGATAATATGTTCCACGTCATCCTCACAGATGTAGTTTTTGATGATGATAAAAAAATCGAAGTGGGGGTTTTCCGGGATTAAATAAGTGCCTTCGATGCTCTTATTGTTGATCAGGAAATATTCGGTGTCGGCATCGGCGATAAGGTAATGAAAAGCAGTGAAGTGGTAGCTTATTTTTTTCTTTGGATCAAAGACAATGTGATATTCAAGCTCTTCTTCGGTTTTGTTTTTTTGTCGACCATCATGGTCGTACTTGCTTTCTTTTCCTCTGGAAAAATTCAGGTTAGTCTCCTTGTTGATGAAATGGCAGAGTCGGTAATCTTTCAACGAACAGGTGATGGCGAGTAGGGTAAAATCCAACTCTTCATTCATGTCCATATCCAATCTTGCTACTAACTTATTGACCACTTTAATGTTTAAATATATGTCCCTCTGCTAACGAAGGTACTAATAATTTTGAGGTAGGAATATACTTTTTGTGTAAAATTTGAGTTAATTAGCTGAGCGTTTGGAATACAAAATATTTTTTGTTATACTTGAACTAAGTTAATATAGAGTGGGTTAGCTAGTATAAGACGCGAATAAGTTCGGTCGCCTAACATGGTGACTTTCATCTAAATATCAATTTAGGTTTGAATTTTGATGAAATTTATTTTTCTTTGCACAGATTTATTAAACAATTAAACTATAAAATCATGTCAGATATCGCTTCAAGAGTAAAAGCAATTATCGTTGAAAAATTAGGTGTTGACGAAAACGAAGTAACACCAGAAGCTTCATTCACTAATGATTTAGGTGCTGATTCACTTGACACTGTTGAGTTGATCATGGAGTTTGAAAAAGAATTCAACGTTGCTATTCCTGATGATCAAGCAGAGACTATTGGTACTGTTGGTCAAGCAATCGCTTATTTAGAAAAAAACGTTAACTAACTAATTTAATTAGGCTAATCGTAATAAATGGAGCTTAAAAGAGTAGTAGTAACAGGATTAGGCGCCCTTACACCAATTGGTAATACCGTCTCAGCTTACTGGGAGGCGTTAATAAATGGTGTAAGCGGAGCTGCTCCTATTACGCATTTTGATGCGTCAAAATTCAAGACTCAGTTTGCATGTGAGGTAAAGGGGTTTGATCCGCATGAATTTATGGATCGAAAGGAAGCTCGTAAAGTCGATCCTTTTGTCCAGTATGCAATTGCGTCAACAGATGAGGCAATTAAAGATGCTGGCTTAGATTTTGAAAAATTAGATACAAATCGTATCGGAGTAATTTGGGGCTCAGGAATTGGAGGTTTAACAACTTTCACTGAAGAAGTTGCAAACTTTGCAAAGGGAGATGGAACACCTCGTTTCAATCCTTTCTTCATTCCTAAGATGCTCGTTGATATTGCTCCAGGACATATTTCAATGCGTCATGGCCTACGTGGCCCTAACTTTTCTGCCGTATCGGCTTGTGCCTCGGCTACCAATGCAATGATAGATGCTTTTAACTATATTCGTATGGGCAAAGCTGATGTGATTGTTACAGGTGGATCAGAAGCTACAGTCAATGAAGCTGGAATTGGTGGGTTCAATGCTATGCATGCGTTGTCAACCCGGAATGATGATCCTAAAACAGCATCACGTCCTTTTGATAAAGACAGAGACGGTTTTGTTTCGGGAGAGGGTTCGGGTGCATTGATCTTAGAAAGTTTGGAGCATGCCTTAGCACGTGGAGCAAAAATCTATGCAGAGATTGCAGGGGGTGGAATGAGTGCAGATGCACATCACATCACAGCCTCGCATCCTGAAGGATTGGGCGCAAAACTGGCTATGACAATGGCTGTAAATGATGCAGAGATGGATTTTTCAGATATTGATTATATCAATGTTCATGGAACGTCTACACCGGTCGGTGATATTAGTGAAACGAAGGCTATTGTTGACCTGTTTGGTGAACACGCTTATAAATTGAATATCAGTTCAACTAAATCAATGACAGGGCACCTTTTGGGTGCTGCAGGGGCTATTGAAACTATCGCTTCTATATTGGCTGTTCAAAATGATATTGTCCCTCCGACAATCAATCACTTTACAGACGATCCGGAAATTGATAACAACTTGAATTTTACATTCAACAAAGCGCAAAAACGTATCATTAATGCCGCTTTGAGCAACACATTCGGTTTCGGTGGGCATAATGCTACCGTTATTGTGAAAAAATATAAAGCTTAATGTTTGATCCTTCAAACATGGTTTGATAATATGAGCTAGCGACAGGTTCTTTAACTAGGACTTGTCGCCTTATTTTTAGAAGAGATGCCTTTTGCAAGGATATATAAATTATATTTTTCGCCAGATCGGGAATACGTTAGAAAACTAAAAAACCTGCTAGGATTTGTTCCCGGAAATGTACATCTGTACAAGATGGCGTTTAGACACAAATCTGTCGCCGTTACAATTAAAGAGGGCGCAAAAAATAGCAACGAACGTTTAGAATTCTTAGGTGATGCTGTTTTGGGTTCGGTTGTGGCTGAACTGTTATTTAAGAAATATCCTTATAAAGACGAAGGGTTCCTGACTGAAATGCGCTCAAAAATTGTCAGTAGAGCAAATCTAAACCAGCTTTCCAGAAAGTTGGGGTTTAATGAGCTTATCCAGTTTGATGCGCGAATGATCAGTTTTCCAAATAAACAAGGATCTTTATTGGGTGATGCTTTTGAGGCATTGATTGGGGCAGTTTATCTAGATAGGGGCTATGTTTTTACCAAGAGCTTTTTGTTGAATCGAATTATTAAACCGCACGTCGATATTCACCTATTGGAACAGACGGAAACAAACTTTAAAAGTCGGTTGATCGAGTGGTGTCAACATACTGGCAAAGAGATTGTATTTCGGCAAACAGACAACCCGGAAGGGGAATCTTCTAAGATGTTTAGTATTGAAGCGGTCGTGGATGGTATTGTTTGTGGACTTGGCCGTGATTTTAATAAGAAGTCTGCCGAGAAATCTGCCGCCGAAAAAGCCTGTGAATTCCTTAAAATTCTGGAAGTAGAATAAAGGATTTTATTAACTTTGCCAAATATGGCAGTAGTAAAACCTTCTTTGGCAAAAGGAACGCGTGATTTTTCGCCTTCCGAAATGATCAAACGCAACTATATTTTCGATACACTGAAAACGGTATTCAGAAAATATGGCTATAATGAAATACAGACCCCTTCATTTGAAAATTTGACGACCCTCACCGGTAAATACGGCGACGAGGGTGATAAATTGATCTTTAAGATTCTTAATTCGGGTGACTACCTGACAAAAGCGCCCGACAGCCTGCTTCAGGATAAAAATTCCAATAAGCTCATTCCGCATATAACAGAGAAAGCACTAAGATATGATCTTACGGTGCCCTTTGCGCGCTATGTTGTGATGCACCAAAATGATATTACTTTACCGTTTAAGCGCTTTCAGGTGCAACCTGTATGGCGTGCAGATCGTCCGCAGCGCGGAAGATACCGCGAGTTTTACCAATGTGATGTCGACGTTGTCGGGTCAGAAAGTCTATTGAATGAAGCGGAGTTTATTTTGATTTATCAAGAAGCCTTCGAACGGTTTGGACTGAAAGATTTTAATATCAAAATCAACAACAGGAAAATTCTTTCGGGTATTGCTGAAATCATCGGCAAACCGGAGCTGATCGTAGACATGACTGTCGCGATCGATAAATTGGATAAAATCGGGTTGGAAGGTGTTAACAAAGAACTGTTGGAAAGGGGTTTTACAGAAGCAGATCTTGCTATTTTGAAACCTATAATTTTATTGGAAGGCTCAAATGATGAGAAACTTGCTTCCTTAAAAGCGATTTTAGCAACTTCTTCTGTCGGCTTAAATGGTATTGCAGAGATTGAGGATGTGTTTGACTATGTGGCCAAATTAGGTGCTGAAGAAAAGTTGCTTCATCAAATTATAGATCTGGATATTACATTGGCCCGAGGTCTCAATTATTATACGGGCTGTATCTTTGAGGTCAAGACGAATGAGGTTGCCATGGGAAGTATCGGTGGAGGTGGCCGCTACGATGATCTTACAGGAATGTTTGGTTTGAAGGGACTGACCGGTGTCGGCGTTTCCTTTGGTGCAGACCGCATTTATGATGTGCTGGAAGAGTTGAACTTATTTCCTGCTGGGAAAGCTGATTCTACCAAGCTCCTGATCATCAATTTTGACAAACAGCTGGAAAGTTATACCCTGAGCTTACTCAACAAGCTTCGCAAGGAAAATATCGCTTCGGAACTCTATGCATCTCCTGTAAAATTGAAAAAACAAATGGGTTATGCGGATGGGAAGGGTATTCCCTACGTGTTATTAGTCGGTGAAGAGGAGGCTGCATCGGGGCAATTGTCCTTAAAGGACATGGAAAGCGGGGAGCAGGTAAAGGTAACTGAAAGTGAGCTGATCCAAAAACTTCGATAGCAAACAGTTTGCATAAAATAGATTAAGCCAAATGATTATTAAGTCCTTTGGCTTTTTTATTTTCATAAGTTTTTGATTTATTTGATTGTGCCGTTCATTTATTTGTAATCAAATGCTATATACTTTAAATCAAATGTCTTAGAAGTGTCTTAAAGTATAAATAAAATTGATTTTTGGGCAAGGAAATTCGTCCAAAATTATTAGATTTGTAGTCTAGAATAGTAAGAAAATCAAAACTTTGAAATGAGTTCAACACCTATAACAAAAGAGACATATTTGGAGTGGTATAAGTCTATGTTACTTATGCGTAAGTTTGAAGAAAAAGCAGGTCAACTTTACGGACAGCAAAAGATTCGTGGTTTCTGTCACTTGTACATAGGACAAGAGGCTGTAGTCGCTGGAACGATGTCAGTAATCAAACCTGAGGATTCTCTAATCACTGCTTATCGTGATCACGCCCACGCTTTGGCTAAAGGCGTTTCTGCAAATGCTTGTATGGCTGAATTATATGGAAAGATCACTGGTTGTTCAAAAGGTAAAGGAGGTTCTATGCACTTCTTCTCCAAAGAGCACAAATTCATGGGTGGCCATGGTATTGTTGGAGGTCAGATTCCTTTAGGTGCTGGTATCGCATTTGCTGAAAAATATCTTGGTACAGATAATGTAAATATCTGTTATATGGGTGATGGAGCTGTGCGTCAAGGTGCATTCAATGAGACATTGAACATGGCGATGTTGTGGAAACTCCCTGTTATCTTCGTATGTGAAAACAACGGTTATGCAATGGGTACTTCTGTACAACGTACAACGAACATGCAGGATATTTACAAAATGGGCTTAGGTTTCGATATGCCTTCTGCTCCGGTTGATGGAATGGATGTTGTTGCTGTACACAATGCGATGGACGAAGCTGTTCAACGTGCTCGTGCAGGTGAAGGTCCAACGTTCTTAGAAATTCGTACATACCGTTACAAAGGACACTCAATGTCTGATCCGGCTAAATATCGTACGAAAGAAGAGCTTGAAGCGTATAAAGACCGTGATCCATTGTTGTCGACTAAACATGCTATTTTAGAAAACAACTATGCGGATGACGCTTGGTTTGCAGAGGTTGAGGCTGATGTGAAAAAGGTCGTTGAAGAGTCTGTAAAATTTGCAGAGGAATCACCTTATCCAACTGCAGATGAATTGTACAAAGATGTATATGTACAACAAGACTATCCATTTATTTTAGATTAATACTCTTTAACTTGATAATATAATAAAGAATGGCTGAAGTAGTAAGAATGCCGAAAATGAGCGATACAATGACCGAAGGGGTCATCGCGAAATGGCACAAAAAAGTTGGTGATAAAGTAAATTCTGGTGATTTAGTAGCTGAGATTGAAACAGATAAAGCTACGATGGACTTTGAGTCTTACCAAGAAGGAACTCTTTTATATATTGGTCCTAAAGAAGGCGAAGCAGTAGCTATTGATGCTGTTATTGCTGTTTTAGGTGAGCCAGGTGAAGATTTTCAAGCATTGTTGAGCGGTGATGCGCCTGCAGCTGAAAAAGCACCGGAAAAAACAGAAGAAAAAAAAGCAGAAGAAGTTTCTGGTCCAGAATCTTCGGCTAGTACTGTAACTCCTGAGGAATTGGGATGTACGGTAATTACAATGCCTTTGTTAAGTGATACCATGAAAGAGGGTGTCATTGCGCAATGGAACTTCAAAGTTGGTGATACGATTAAATCTGACGATGCTATTGCTGATGTAGAAACTGATAAAGCGACAATGGAAGTTACAGCTTATGCTGATGGTACTTTATTATATGTTGGCCTTGAAGCTGGACAAGCGGCAAAGGTTAACGACATCATCGCGATCGTTGGTCCTGCAGGAACTGATATCACACCTTTGTTAAATCAAAAATCTGCACCTGCAAAGGCAGAAACTGCTGAAGCTCCTAAAGCTGACTCAGCTGCTGCTGTAACTGCCGCACCGGTAGCATCGACTTCAAGCGATGATTCTCGTGTGAAAGCTTCTCCTTTAGCACGTAAAATTGCACAGGAAAAAGGTATCAACTTAAGTGATATCAAAGGTTCTGCAGATGGTGGCCGTATTGTGAAGAAAGACGTAGAATCATTTGTTCCTGTTGCTGCACAACCTGCGGAAACAAAAGCTGCAGCCGCTCCTGCAACAGAAGCAAAAGCAATCACTTTACCTACATTTGTTGGTGAAGAGCGTTATACTGAAAAACCAGTTAACCAAATGCGTAAAACTATTGCGCGTCGTCTAGCAGAGTCATTGTTTACAGCTCCACACTTCTATTTGACTGTATCAATTGACATGGACAATGCAATGGCTGCTCGTGCGCAGATTAATGAGGTTGCTCCAGTAAAAGTTTCTTTCAATGATATCGTTGTAAAAGCTGTTGCTGTTGCCTTGAAAAAACATCCTGCCGTAAACTCTTCATGGCAAGGTGATAAAATCCGTTTCAATGAGCATACCAACATTGGTGTTGCAATGGCTGTTGAAGATGGTTTATTAGTTCCTGTTGTGCGTTTTGCAGATGGTAAATCATTGTCGCATATCTCTGCAGAGGTGAAAGACTTCGCTCAAAAAGCGAAAGCTAAAAAATTACAGCCTGCGGACTGGGAAGGATCTACATTTACAGTGTCCAACTTAGGTATGTTTGGAATTGACGAATTTACATCCATTATCAACTCACCAGATGGAGCAATCCTTTCTGTTGGTGCTATTCAAGCAGTTCCTGTTGTTAAAAACGGTGCTGTAGTTCCTGGTAATGTAATGAAAGTGACATTGGGTTGTGATCACCGCGTGGTCGATGGTGCAACTGGAGCTGCATTTTTGCAAACATTAAAATCTTTGGTTGAAAATCCAGTAAGATTATTAGCATAATCCTTTAGTTGAGGAATTAAAAGCCACTTTAGTAATAAGGTGGCTTTTTTTATGGCCTTAATTGGTTAATCTTATGATAGGGAAAAGTTTTTTTACCTATAGTTTTCCATCGTTATCCATTTGTTTGAAGTAAGCCCAGGTTGTCCGTTGCTAGAGTGAAAGAGACTGCGCACATAAAAAAGGTAACATATCCGATGAATATCAATTATTGTGGTGAAAAATTCGTTTTTTTATACTAAAATCTTCATTTTAGCATTATTATCAGTAGGCTGGTCCTTCTATTACGAGCTTCAATAATTTGATGTTGTTTAGAACAAAGGAAATAGGAGGTATTTATTGATAAACAATACATAAAACACAAAAATCCGGGAGACTTAGTATAGTGAAATTATTTTTTTTAAAGGGAATGGTCGCTCTTTTGATGGTATCTACAGTGGCTTGTAGTTCAAAAGAGAAAAAACAGAAGGAAGCAGCAATAGCGCAGGCAAAAGTAGATAGCACAAGACTCGTCTATAATCCAAATAATGCAGATCAGAAAATCGATGCTTTTATGAAAAACCTTCATTCAAAAGCTGCATTCAATGGGAACGTTCTTGTTGCTAAAGATGGGAAAATCTTATATCAGAATACATTCGGCTGGGCCAATTACTTAAAACGGGATAGTCTAAAAATAGATGACAAATTTGAACTCGCTTCAGTTTCTAAACCGTTAACAGCTGTCGGAATTTTGAAGTTAGTGGAGGCAGGAAAGCTACGTCTCGATCAAACGATCAATGACTTCTATCCGGATTTTCCTTATCCTGGTATTACCATAAAAATGTTATTGACACACCGCTCGGGATTACCTAATTACGTTTATTTTTCGGAGGAACATTGGCCTGATCGCAAGAAAGGAATGACAAATCAAGATGTGATGAAAATGCTGACCGAATTTAAGCCTAATCGCTATGGTGCGCCAGGAGGCCGTTTCTTTTACAATAATTCGAACTTTATGGTCTTAGGGGCCATTATTGAAAAGATATCAAAGCAAGATTATGCGACGTATATGAAAGATAGCGTATTCAATGTTGCCGGAATGACAAATACAGCCGCACTCTCTAAGGCCGTGTATGATAAAATTCCGACCAACGTTATCGGGCATGATAAGGTATGGCGAAGATCGGTGGTGCAAAATTTTCAGGATGGACCGCTTGGTGACAAAGGAATTTATAGTACAGTGCGTGACCTTTATCGTTTTGATCTGGCTTTGAGAGATGGACGATTGTTAAAGCAGTCAACATTGGATTCAGCATACCGAGGATATCCCGATGCCAAAAAGGGAATTTTTAGCTATGGTTATGGTTGGCGTACCTTTGAGCATGGTAATGATCATATCGTATACCATACAGGCTGGTGGCACGGTTTTAGACATATTTATGTAAGAGATTTAAAAAGAAACATTGTTATTGTTTTACTTTCTAATATGACCAATGGAAGCTTGGTCAAATTGGATGAGCTTTATAAAATCATGGGAATGCCGGTATTGCGTAAAAATGCCTATAGCACCCATGGTGATTTTATCATCGATGAGTAATTTCTGAGCGATGCTACTCGGAGCATTTAGATTATCTTTTTTATCGTAAACTAGAATGCAGAGAAGATAATCTAAATGCCTTGAGTGAGCGTGTAATAAGTAAATACAAAAGATATATAAAGGGATGAAAAAAACATTGATTTTGGGTGCTAGCACCAATCCATCACGTTATTCGAATAAAGCGGCAAATATGCTTCATAAACATGGGCATGCAATCGTCAATATTGGCTTGAGTGGAGGAGAAGCCGCTGGAGTTGCCATTGAAAAGAAAGGTGAGATCTATACAGATATTGATACGGTGACAATGTATCTTAGCGAGCCTAATCAGAAAGAATATTACGATTATATATTAGCGACGAAGCCAAAAAGAATAATATTTAATCCAGGTGCAGAGAATTCAGCATTGGAACAGCTCGCGATGGAGCATGGTATTAAGACAGAAAGAGCCTGCACTCTTGTTTTGTTGAGTACAGGGCAGTTTTAGATTTTGGATTTATGAAGCAACTCAACCGACAGATACTTCGTGATAAAATAATTTGTAAGTCCCACGGTATTGCTGTCGAGATTTAGGCTTGACACTTTTATGTCACAATGTTCCTTCAATATTGCCATGGTATAAGAATTGATGGCTTGCTGTATCGGAATCGTGATCAGTTCATTTGCTTTTGCAATTTTCCCCCCCAATACGATCAATTCGGGGTTGAGGAGCTGTATCAAGGATGCAAATGCTTTCCCTAGATTTGTCCCTAGTTTTGAAATCTGGTTTATTGCAAATTGATCACCTTTGTTTGCAGCTTCAATAATATGCGTTGGTGTTAAATGTTGTAATTCATCGGGTTGCAATTCGTTTAATTTAGTCAGCTCTCCTTTCTGGATTTCCTGTTTCGCATTGTTGACTAAAGCAATTCCGGAAGCTACGGTTTCCAAACAACCTCTTTTCCCACAGTAGCATAGTTCGCCATTATCGATAAAGGGCATATGTCCCACTTCGCCGGAGTAGCCATCACGTCCCAGATAGACTTCGCCATTGGACACAATTCCTAAACCAATCCCCCAATCCATTAAGATAATTAAACTGTTTTTTGTGTTTTTTGCCAATCCAAATTTCAATTCAGCATAAGCAGCGCCTTTGACGTCATTGAGAATGAAGACCGGTTTTTTATATATACGCTCAAAGTAACTTGTTATGGATTGATTGTCGTCATGTAAAAAAGTCTCGTTGGTACCTTCTTCAGCGTTGATTAGCCCAGGCATACCAATGATAATCCCTGTTAGGTTCTCGATATCAACTGATTTATCGATAAGATATTGATCAACGATTTGTGTGATAGCAGCTAGATTTTCTCCATTGCGAGATAATTCATTATCCAGCTCAACAGTTTCAGCAATAATGTTCTGGTTGTTGTCCATTATGCTCATCGTGATAGAGAAACGTTGGAGCTCAATCGAAAGCACCTGAAACAATCCATCACATAGCTTATATAAATTGGGTTTACGTCCGCCAATAGATTCTCCTTTGTCAAATTGACGGATAAAATCATCTTCCAGCAACTCTGCAATGAGGCTATTCACCGTAGGCAGGCTTAAATAGAGGTTTTTTACAATGTCATTTACCGATACAGATCCTAATTCGGCTATTAATTTTATAATGGAGATTTTATTGAACAGATTTTTCTTTTCAGGTTTACTCTCCAATTTTTTGTTAATCAGTAAGTTTACGGCTTTAGTCATAAAACATCATATTTTGAAATAGAATCCTCAGGGCTTTAATTTAGCAAAAGTTTTGGAATCATTTGGTTATTTTTCTCACTTGACAAACAAGTGGGCTAATTAGCAAAAAGGGGATAAGATTCCTTATCCCCTTTCTACGTATAAGTTAAGACTATTTGAGTTTTTTTACTCGAATATCTTTAAAGAATACTTCGGTACCGTGTCCAAGGAACCCGATATGACCAGAGGTTCGTTTAAGTCCAGGATGTTGTTTGCCATCCAAGGTTCCGTTTTTGCTTGCCTCGGCGATATCCGCATCAACAATAACAGCGCCATTTAGTGTAACTTTGATACGATTTCCTTTCACGACTATTTCCTCGGAGTTCCATTCACCTACAGGTTTTAAATGACCTTTTTTGGCAGGAACAACACCATAAATCGAACCGTGATATTGGTATTGCTTCAAGTCTTTATAAACATCTGCGCCATCATCAAGTACCTGGATTTCCATTGCCTCATATGCGGCGTCCCCCTCTAGAGGAGCCCTTATTCCCACACCATTGTTGGCACCAGGGGTCAATTTGAAGTCGAAGCGATAAATGAAGTCTGCGTATTCTTCTTTTGTGTAGAGGTTTCCACCAAATTTTGCATTTGGATACACCCAGATATAACCTTCGTCATTGATGACATAGGCTTGGTTTTCTGTCCACTTGTCGAGGTTTGTTCCATCAAAAAGTACTTCAAAACCTTCTTTTTTCTCTTGATCGCTCAATTTAAAGATTTGCTTTCTTGGGAATTCCTTGATAAAAAGATCTCTATAATAAACAACTGAACCATGCGCTTGTAACTCAATTTGTTCGGTAGGGAAAATGGATTGGTTTCTATCCCAATAGTTTTCAAGAGGAATATTATCGGTTACTAACTGTCCATTTAACCAAACCGTGACTTTATCGTCTACCATTTTGATTTTAAACGTATTCCATTCGCCGGTAGCATTGTCGGCAACCTTCAATGGTTTGCTTTCATTTTTCTGGTTGTTATATAATCCACCAGAGCCAACTTGGGCACCGACTCTTGTATTCGCAATATCCCAAATCTGTACTTGTGGAGTACCTCTCAAGTAAATACCGGCATCACCTTCTATACCACCATAGTTCTCCAATTTCCAATCTACAAGCATTTCAAAATCGCCATATTTTTTTACGGTAGCCAGGTTATCTCCTTTACCACTGAAGATAATTTCGCCATTGGATGCTGTCCAGCCTTTGCGCATGATGTCATCGGCTTTAGCTTGTTCTGCTGCTAAAGTTTTCTCGTTCATCTTACTACGTTTGATCGGATCCGCTACCAAACCTTTCCAGCCACTTAGGTCTTTACCATTGAACATCGAAACGTAACCCTCTTTGATGGGCATTTCAGCGAGATAGCGAACAACGGCTTCTTTAAGGTATCCACTTTCACTACCCGACAATTTACCGATTACCTGTTCAAGAACCTCTCTGACCTTTTTTCCATAGAACTTGTTGTCCATTGCAATGTTCATTGCTACATTGGCAGCAGTTCCGCCCAGTTGTGCATCGTTCATTAAGTCGGCGGCAAAAACTAAAGACTGGTATGTTCCTGTAGGTTGTAACGCCGATAATGCTGCTTTTTTCTGATCTGCTGTTTTGGCAACGCTGAATGCATCTCTTAATAACAACGTTTTCTGTTCAGGCGTATTCGAAGAAGAAGAAATTGATTTAATTAATCCCCGGTATACCGTATTGAACAGATTATCGTCTTTTTCTGTTCGGGAAAGAGATACCAATTCTGGAAGTGCGTTGGAGGAAGACCAGCCAGCCAAAGATTCAATTGCTGCTGACCGTAGACTTGTATTATTATTGTTAAGGTATGCAGTTACAGCTTTCAATGACTGTGCGTCACCAAGCCCAGCAAAAATAGGGAAATATTTAGCGGTATTAGGCGCTGCTGATTTCGCTATATTAGTTGCTAGTTTTTCTGTTAATCCTTTTGAATTTGTGCTTGACTGAATCACATTGACAATGGCACGCTGCAATAGAACGGCAGATTTATTATCTGTCGTATTGTTTAGCCTATTGAATAGTTCTTCTAAATCCGACTCCTGGGCAACATTGGGAAGTGCTTTGTTGATCGCTTCTTCGACAGCAGGATTTGAACTCTTTATTGCTAATACAGCTTTGGATGACGCATTGTTGGAACGTTTACTTAAAATATCCAGTAATTGAATCTTTTTGTCGTCATCTACCGTGGCGAGCGCATTGTTGACATCGGTAACAACATTTGCATCTTTAGATGATAGGATCAACGCCTTTACCGAATTGTTGAACTGTTGATCTGTGTTGAGAGCCTGGATTAAAGTATTGGTTTCTTTTCCCTGTGATAGTGTATTTAGTGCACTTAATCCAGCTAATTTAGTTACTGGAGATTGTGTTTTATTTACTAACGCCTGGATTAGTTTTAAACTGCTTGCCGAACCATTGTGGGCTAAGTAGTTCAATACACTTTCTTGAACTTCAGGCGTACCCTTGCTTGCTAAAGCAAGCAAGCTTTTTGCGTCGCTGCCCTTTCCGTATTTTCCGAGTAATTGTAAAGCAATGTTACGGTAAGCACCATTATCGCTCTTAACTGCTGCTAATAAGTTCTTTTGTTGTTTCGCCGGGTCAAGAGTTGTCAATAATTTAAGCGATGCAATTTGACCGTTGATTGATTTGGCTTTTTGGGATTCTTGGAAAAATTTGTTCAGAAACTTGATTGCATCTTGATCATGCTTATTGTCGATCAATGCTTGGGCATAGTCGATACCAAGACCAACCGCATCAAATTTGTCATAGCTGTAACCTGCAGCAGTTAGTTTTTCCTGAAATAGCGATTCAGAAGCTGTGCCACCTATTTTGCTTAATGCGATTAATGCTGTCCGTTGAAAACCGTCCGAATTATATTTTTTGGTCAATCCCAAAATAGCATTTTCAGCATTTTTATCCTTTAAATCTCCGAGTGCAGTAACTAAGGCAATAGCAGTTTTCTCTGTCGTTGACGCAGCTAAAGCTTTTTCTAATGCTGCTGTCGACTCAGGGGTACGAATAGATACCAGAGTTCTCGCTGCAGCATCGGCAAGATAATCGTTTGCCAAGCAATTTGCGACAGCGGGTATAGCGGTATTATCTGCACATTGACGTAATAGGCGTAGTGCAAAGACCTGATTTGTTGGTTCACTCAATTGCGAGATGGATTTTGCCAAACCTTCAACAAAAACTCTTTTATGCTGTTCTTTACCTGGTTGATTTACATAGAATGAATAGCTGTTTGCTGCAAATTCTATCGGAGCATTATTGCTTCCCGGTGCTTTAAGTCCCTTGAGGAAAGTGACAACGTCGTCAGACGAAAAACCTTCCAACTCATGCATGGCAAGCAAAAATTTTTCTTTTTCTTCGGCAGGCTGCTGTGCCAATACGTCTGCTATTTTGGTTGCAGTCGTTCTATTTTGTGGTTGCTGAGCGTAAGTTGCACTAGATATAAGAAGCAATACAGTCAGCGAATTGAATATTCTTTTCATTGGGATTTCTTTTTAAATAGACCAAGGGCCTCTCATTGGTTGGTGAATCAATCTATTTGCGGCGTCATCATTAATAAATAGCTCGTTTTGAGAGTCGTATTTTAATGATCTGTTTAGTCGCAATGCTGCTAACCCCATGTTGACCAAAGTACAAGAACGGTGTCCATTGATTTCATTCAGTGCAAACTTTTCTCTTGTGCGCACAGATTCCAGGAAGTCGGTAATCTGTGGTGCTGGTTCAGGATATTGTGCAAGTTTTCTTTCCAAATCTGGTATATCTGATTGAAACCCTCGATATAATTTACCTTTTGGACCTTCAATATAGGCTGCCTTTTCATCTTTCGCTTCACCATCTAGAATGATCTGACAACCATCGGCATAGGTAAATGTAATTCGTCTCCATGTGCCCACGGCATCCGGATGTTGCTGCGGAGCATCAACGTCAACAGTAACGGGACTTTCGTTGTCTTTTCCTAAGAAGTATTGAACAGGATCCATATAGTGTTGTCCCATATCTCCTAGGCCGCCGCCATCATAATCCCAATATCCTCTAAAGGTCGTATGTACACGGTGCTTATTATAAGGTTTGTATGGTGCTGGGCCTAGCCAAAAATCGTAGTCAAGTTCCGCTGGTACTTTCTCTTCCGGTAGGTTTTCCTTTCCTACCCAATAAAATTTCCAGTCAAAGCCCGTATGTTTGCTTATCGTCACTTTCAAAGGCCAACCCAACATCCCTGTATCAACTAATTTTTTGATTTTGCTTACGGGAACATTCATTCCATAAAAATCATCCTTAAAACGAAACCAGGTATTTAAACGAAAGATATTACCATGCTGTGCAATGGCTTCTTTCACTTTTTTACCTTCACCGATAGTGCGTGTCATCGGTTTTTCACACCAGATATCTTTTCCTGCTTTTGCCGCTTCAATGGACATCAGTCCATGCCAATGTGGCGGAGTAGCAATATGTACGATATCTACTTCCGGAGATTTAATCAACTCCCTAAAGTCATGGTATTCCTTCACACCACCGCCTAAGTCTGCTTGTGCTGCCGCCAGATGGGTTTTGTCCACATCACAAATAGCTACTGTTTTAGTTCCGGCGTAGCCAAAGTGTCCACGCCCCATATTGCCGACACCAATTACACCTTTGGTTAGATGGTCGCTCGGAGCAAGATAGCCCTGTCCTCCGAGTACAAAGCGTGGTACAATAGAAAATGCCGCAGCACCGACCACGGATTTTTTTATGAAATCACGCCTTGATGAATTCTGTTCTTTCATTTTGGTTGGATTAGTTGTTTTATAATTGATCCACTATTAGGCTGTTAAAAATAACGGCATTGGATATTTAATCTTAAAAATAGATAAAAAACTGATAAATGTAAACTGATAACTAAAATTTTACGTATTGTTTATTTGTGTTTTATTAAAAAATAACAAAAGAATGCTGCTGAATTCATTTCTTTCATATATAGCCACCCCATTATTGCCTATGCTTTGTTGTTTTATCTGCTAAATTGTTACATTTCAGCTTGGTAACCGACCTGTGGATAGATTCGGAAAGCCCTACCGATCAATTTTTCTCAATCGTTTTCGTAAAAGAGGCTTGATTTCAGTCGAATAATCCAGCATCTTTATGGTCGCTCTGATAGCATTAAATCCTAATGATGAATCTAAGAATACTATTTTTTCTCATTTGCGCGCTATTCCAGTCGATTTCTGGTTCAGCACAATTTAGAATTCCCGCATTGGGTCATACCATTTATGAAGGTGTATTTACCGGGAATGGTCTACTGGGAACAATGACTTATTTAGCCGGTAAGAATTCCATGCGCGTTGATATTGGGCGAACTGATGTTTATGATCATCGCGCGAATTCGGCCGATAAATTGTTTGATCAGGCGCGTATGTCGTTAGGTCATTTTGAAATGGAATTTGAAAGCCCGATTGTACAGGCACAAGGAGAAATTTATTTAAAAGATGCTTATGCAGAGGCGAAAGTCAGCACGGATAAGGGCATGATGAGAATTCGGACAACCACCTTATCGAATGACAATATTATCTTGCTGGAGGTATTTAAAAAAGATTTTAACGGGAATTACCAGCTTACATGGAAACCCGACGAAGCCATCAGCCCAAGGATGGGATTCAGCTATACGCAAAAACCGAAAAACTATCCGACAAATCCAAAAGGCAGTTTTGGTACACAAGGCGGAATTAAATATTTTGACCAGCCTCTCTTAGCGGGGGGAGGGTATGTAACGGCTTATTGGAGCAAATCTGATAAAGAAGTGGATACCTATTTAATTACTGTAGATTATAGCCAGCATGGGACTGCTTATTTCAAAAAGGCGATTCATTATGTTCGGAATTTTAATGCGCAACAGTTAACGAAAGGACTGGCATCCCATCGCAAGTGGTGGACAAACTATTTTAAGGCATCGACGCTAGAATTGCCAGATACGGTTTATCAGCGGTTTTATGATATGCAACTTTATAAGCTTGCCAGTGCAACAAGGTCAGATAAACCCGCCATGGATTTACAGGGGCCATGGACGAGTCCAACTCCTTGGCCAGCTTACTGGCTTAATCTTAATATGCAACTTGCTTATTCACCAGTTTTCAAAGCCAACCAGCTCGGTATTGCAAACTCGTTGATCCAGATGATTGATCGAAATAAAGATAATTTAAGACAGAATGTTCCCGAGCCTTATCGCTATAATAGTTTGGCTGTAGGTCGCTCCTCGGGACCAAGTTTATGGAGTCCGGTTCTTCTGGCAAAAAATGTTGCGCTGGAAGGCGCTTCCGATGGAGAAAAAGAATTGGGAAATCTCGTTTGGCTTCTGCATAGTTATTATCAGTATTATCGAGCGACCCTTTCTCAGGAAGTATATGATCGCTTGTTCCCGCTACTGAAGGAAGCTATAAATTATCATTTGCACTTATTGCAAAAGGACCAACAGGGTAAATACCATATCGGGGTGAAAACCTATTCACCGGAATACCCTAAAGGTTATGCTTATGATACAAATTATGATCTTTCCATTTTCAGGTGGGGACTCAAGACACTTATAGAGCTGGATCAAGAAAGAGGCGGCAAGGATAAACTTTAT
Source organism: Sphingobacterium sp. UBA2480 (assembly GCF_002341965.1). NCBI lineage: Bacteria > Pseudomonadati > Bacteroidota > Sphingobacteriia > Sphingobacteriales > Sphingobacteriaceae > Sphingobacterium > Sphingobacterium sp. UBA2480. The sequence continues at coordinate 242,370 of NZ_DDPA01000010.1, forward strand.
GCGGTCTGGAAAGACGTGTTAGCCAACTTGATTGATTATCCACAAGATGCCGATGGCTTTATGATCGCAAGAGACCTTCCCTATGGTGAGTCGCATCGTCATTATTCGCATCTCATGATGATTTATCCGTTTTACGACATAAACTGGGATCAGGCAAATAACCAAGCGCTTATTGAACGTTCTATTGCACATTGGCAGAGCAAAAAGCAATGGTTACAGGGCTATTCATTTACGGGTGCTGCCTCAATGTATGCCATGATGGGGAGAGGAGATTCGGCTTTGGCTTCGCTGGATGTTTTGTTACAGAAATATATTAAATCCAATACACTATATGCCGAAAGCGGTCCGGTGATAGAAACCCCACTCGCAGCGATGGCGAGTATTCAAGAACTGTGTATGCAGTATTGGAATGGCATATTACGTGTGTTTCCTGCAATTCCTTCTAAATGGAAGGATGTTTCCTTTACCAATTTTTTGACAGATGGTGGAAATCTCGTATCAGCGGAGCGTAAAAATGGAAAAACGGTCGGCATCCAAATCCGAAGTCAATATGGCGGTCGTCTACGTTTAAAATCCGATATCGGAACACCAGAGGTAAAAATACAGGGAAAAGGTACGTTTACTGTAGCGCAAGATGGAATAATTGATCTGCAGCTCGATAAGGGAGCAGTCGCTTTGATCAACGCACATGGATAATCGAGCTTAGAGAAAGGAAGACAGGAAAAGCTGGATAGGCAGATGCTTTGAACCCACGCTCCATATTAAAATGGAGAAAAGAGCTGATTATTTAACTATAGAATTGACGCGCTCATGCGCTGACCAAATAAAAATAAACGAATAAAAAATAATGAAATTAAAACAACTTTCTGTGTTATTATTGGCCGTTTTGGGCACTTCGACTGTCGTTCAGGCCCAAACAGCAAAACCGAATCTATCCAAAGAGTTCATTCAGCAACAGTTAGATGCTGCAGCAAAGCAAATAAAAGTCCTGGTGAATGAAACGCCGGCAGAAAAGTTTCCAAAAACTTTCGAAAATGGGAAAGAGGTATTTTCTTCATCCAGTTGGTGGTGTTCGGGCTTCTATCCGGGGACATTGCTGTATTTATATGAAGGCACCAAAGATGAGGGATTATTAAAGAAAGCAACTGAGAAATTGACGTATCTGGAGAAAGAAAAGAACAACAAGGGTACGCATGACTTAGGATTTATGTTATTCTGTAGTTTTGGAAATGCACTTCGTCTCACGGGAGATACGCAAAAGTATGAGCCGATACTCAGCACTGGTGCGAATTCCCTAGCATCTCGCTATAGTCCCGTTACCAAAACAATTCGTTCTTGGGATCACGGATCATGGCAATATCCTGTAATCATTGATAACATGATGAATTTGGAATTTTTGACACAGGTATCTAAAATGACTGGAGATAAAAAATTCTATGACATTGCGGTAGCTCATGCCGAAACAACCTTGAAAAATCACTTCAGAAAAGATTATAGTTCCTACCATGTGATCGATTATGATAAGAAGACTGGTAAGGCTATTGGAAAAAAAACACATCAGGGTGCATTTGATGAATCGGCATGGTCAAGAGGGCAGGGATGGGCACTCTATGGTTATACGATGATGTATCGCGAAACCAAGAAGAAAGAATTTTTGAAGCAGGCACAGCAAATCGCAAAATATATCTTAAGTAACCCAAATATGCCTGCTGATCTGGTTCCTTACTGGGATTTTGATAAAGATAAAATTGCGCAGTCGGACAAAATGTATCCAAATAAGGACCTTCGGGATGTGTCGGCAGCGGCATTGTATGCATCGGCTTTATTAGAACTTTCGCAATACACAAAGGGAAGTGAGGCTGTGAACTATTTTAACAAAGCAGAAATTATTCTTAAAAACCTGTCGAAGGCGCCTTATCTTGCTCCTTATGGTCAAAATGGCGGTTACATTTTACAACATAGTGTTGGAGCGTTGCCATTGAATTCCGAAATCGATGTGCCTTTGACTTATGCAGATTATTACTATGTTGAAGCCTTGGTGCGTTATCAACGCCTATTGTCAGGAGAGCCAATGATCAAAGAGATCGCTAAATAGGACCATCAAAGAAAGCTTGTCGTTGATAAATTAACTCGTTTTAAGTACACAGGTATAGATAAAAAAAGAGATGTTAGAGACATCTCTTTTTTTATGGGATAGGATCTAGACTACTTTGAAATATCACTAAGTTTCAGTGGTCTGGCTAGAATTTGTTGTTTGCTCTGACGGATTGTATCCGAACTGTTTTTTAAATTCCTTACTGAAGTATTTCCTGTCGGAAAAGCCTACGGCATAAGCGATTTCACTGATATTCATTGCGGATGTTAGTAACTCTTTCGCTTTGTTTAGCCTATACGTTTTTACATAATTGTTGAGTGACAAATTGGATATGGCTTTTAGCTTGCGATAGAGGATTGGTGCGCTCATTCCCATTGTTCGCGCTATAAAATTGACATCAAAGCCATCTGATTGGATATTTTCTTCAATCAACTGATTTAGGGATGAGATAAATTGTGCATCGAGTTCATTGTAGAATATAGCCGTTTTGACTTCAAATTCCTTGCTTCTTTTCTGACTGACCGCTATGAGATTTTGTGCAGAAAGAAAAAGCTGTTTATTGTCGAAAGGTTTTGTCAAATAGATGTTTGCGCCATGCTCTAAGGCCAAAGTTTGGGAATCGTTGTCGGTTACAGCAGTCAGCAAGATGAATGGTATATGGCAGGTCGTCATATTTGTTTTAATGGCCTGGCATAGCTGAGCACCGTCCATGTAAGGCATCATCAGATCCGAAATAATCAGATCAGGGATATATTCCAATGCTTTAGAAAGGGCTTCCTCACCATTGACAGCAGTAATAATGCTGAAGCTCTCCTCAAATAGACTGACAACGGCTGCTAATAATTCGCTATTGTCCTCTACAATCAAGATGGTCTGCTTTAAGGAAATATCCAGCGTGCCTAAGTTCGTTGTGTTTGCTTCCTCTGTCTCTTTTGTTAATATTTCTAGCGGTATAACTCCGGTTTTTTGGTTTATTTGCTTGGGGAGACTAACAGTAAATACAGTCCATTGGCCTTTTTCATCATTCATCGTTGAGCAGCGAATATCTCCTTCGTGCTGCTGCACAATTTGTTTGGTAAGTGCTAGACCAATACCTGTTCCGATCACGTCATTAGCCTGTTCTTCACGATAGTACTCTTCAAATATTTTAAATTGGTTGTCGGTAGCGATACCGATACCATTATCGATAATACTGATCGCTATTGTGTGATCATTTTCGATAAGATCCAGATAAACTGTGCCATGTTCTGGTGTGTACTTGATCGCATTTGATAAGAGGTTAAACATGACTTTATCAAATTGTACAGTATCTATGGATTGTAGCCCCACAGCATCCAGCTGCCGGATATAGTAGTTGAGGTGTTTTGCTTTTGCAAGGTCATTTAATAGGTAGAATGTATCTTCTATATATTCCCGAAAAGAGATGTCTGTTTTCTTCAGTACAAAGTGTTTGTCATCGAATTTTTTAAAATCCAGTAGCTCGTTGATAACACCCAGGAGTTTACTGGCATTCTTTTTTATCCGTTTTACCTTGTTCTGGGTAGAAGTAAGATTGGCTGTTTCGGAAATAATTTCATCCAAAGGAGCCGTTATCAAAGTCAGTGGTGTACGGATTTCGTGGGATATCTGTGTGAAGAACTTTATTTTCTTTTCCTGTTCCCGTTCTGAGTTGATCAACATCTCACGTTCGACAACAAACTTGATAACAAAATGTACACCGAGAGTAAACAAGCCGGCATACAAAAGATAGGCCCACCAGGTCCTCCAAAAGGGAGGTTTAATATCGATATTGATCCGCAGGGGTATGCTGCTCCAGATACCATCGTTGTTACTGGCGAAAATGGTCAAGGTGTGCATACCTGTAGGAATATTGGTATATCGTATAGAGGGGGTATTTGTTTCAACCCAATCCTTGTCGAAACCTTCGAGCTTATAGCGGTATCTGTTCTTCTGCGGTTTGATGAAATTGGAACCTGAGAAATTAATCGTTACAAAGTTTTCATCGTGTCGGAGTTTGAGCTGGTAGCTGTTGGGGTCTGACGTTTTCTGTAAACGTCCGTAGTTCAATGGCGTGTCTTCGAGAAAGATATTTCGAAAGAGTACTTCGGGGATGTTCTGATTAAAGATAATTTTTCGGGTATCTAGAGAAACTACACCATTTAGTGTCGTGACGAATAGTGTTCCTGCTTTGCTGGCAAAGACTTTGGCACCAAGTAGATTTTTGACCGGTAAACCGTCATATTGATTCAGGAGGTAACGCTGTTTTGTTTTGGGATTGTAGCATATTAATCCATTTTTACTTGTAAGCCACACTTGATTGTTCACAATGATGGGCCAGCCTAAGGAATTGTTTGGAAAACGTGATATTTTGGTAAGCTTATCGTACTGATCAAGATGATAGAGATCTTCTTTTGACGTCAGCCAGATGTCACCATTCGGATGCACATAAAATCCACCCAGGGCTAATGTATCAAGCTGTTTTATTGGTCGTATGTTTGATTCATTCGGTTTTTTGCGAAAAAGTGTCCCGCCTCTAAGAAAATAGGTCTGCTGTTTATGATCAGCTTGGATATCATCAATTGTACCTGTTTTTAATGCAGCATGATACGTTGCAGGTTTTCCTGGCTCCACGATATAGAGCCCTTTGTTGGTTCCAAGGTAAATACGGTGTGTCGGATCGACGTAAATGCTGTAGATGTTATTTTTGAGATTTAGGAGTTCTTTTTCGAGGTAAAAATGCTGTGCATTTCCAGATTGTGCATCGATAATGGAATAGCCGCCGCCATATTGTGCCGCGTAGATTTTATTATCGCGAACATAGAGGTCCTTGATCAGGTTTGACTGGGTTAATTTTGATAAAGGTGAAGTTACTCCAGTTATTTTGTCAATTTTGTTGATTCCTTCTTCTTCTGTTCCGATCCAAAACGCATTTTCTGACTCAGCAAAACTGCCGGTGATATCGCTACTGAGGCTGAGAGCAGTGCGCGAACGTGTTGAGTAATGCTGTATGGGGATGAGATCGGGGTAGATGGCATTGATTCCTCCAAAATAAGTTCCTATCCAAGTGATCTGTTGGCGATCTATGAAGATATCATAGATGGAATTTTGACTCAATGAGTTTTTGACGGAGGTATTGTGTTTATAGTTTAGGAAATGTGGCGAGCCGTTAAAGATGGAGAGTCCTTTTAGTGTACCGATCAAGAGATCTCCTTGTTTGGTTGGGACTATTTTTCTGATGTTATTGCTCAGTAGGTTGCTGTTTGATTCTGTTAAGTTATTCCATTTTTTATCAATGAAGTTGTATTGGAATATTCCGTGCAATTTTGTGCCAACCCACAAGATACCTTGATGGAAATATTGGGCACTGAAAATACGTTCTTTTAACGGCAGCGGGGGAAACATCAGATTCTGGATATGGAAGATCTGATTATTTTGCCATGAAAAAGACTCGATGCCCTTATAACTTGCTACTGTATAGGTGTTGGGGCTGGTTTGGATGATCGATTGCACTCGGGGGCGGTCGAGGATTCTCTTGAGATTGTAGGAGCCAGCTGTCGGGATTGCCTGATAAAGCCCCTTGTCAGTGCATAGAAATATCTGGTCTGATAAAAACTGGATGTCGGTGATGACAATTTTTTCCTGAAAAGGTTTTCCTTGTTTAAATACAGCTTTACGTTTATCGATGTCGAAAATGAATAGTTGGGTTGCCGTAGCGATGAAAAGATGATTCTTTGCATTGATGCCAATCTTATTAATATAATCTACCTTTTTAAAGACGGTATCCTGTACCAAAATATTGGTGATATTCTGGGAGTCATATACAAATAGGTTGGCGCCACCACCGAACCAAAGTTTACCCTGTTTATCCTGCGCAATTGTTAATACTGCCTGTTTATCCAACACATTCTCCTGGCTCAGTGTCTCAAACTTAAGATCCTGAGCATGACAAAGGGAAATGATGGATATCAACAGCAGAAATTGTCGCGATAAAATAGGCAATATGTTCATGGTTATGGGGTATTTGGATCAAATTTAAGATTTTACCCCCAAATATTTATGAATTTCACCCCTCTTAATTTGCGTATAGGCCCATCTTTGACCTAGTTAAACAACCAATTTTTATTATAAAGCTAATTTCCTAAAGTATGGCAAAGTTTTACAAAGTTGGACTGTCTGCTATGATGATGTTTACTGTGGGTGCGAGTATGGCACAGCAGAAAATTTCGATTACGGGGCGGATTACAGACAGTCAAGGTGCACCTTTAGCGGGTGTAACGATTCGAGAAAAGGGTGGAAGTGCTTCTACTTCTACAAACGCTACTGGTACCTATTCATTGTCCGTGAGTTCTAGTGCGACAATTGTCATTTCTTATGTCGGCTATCAAAACCAAGAAGTTGTTGTCAATGGGCGCAATGTCGTCAATGTGACTATGGACGGCACAAGTTCGGTTATTGACGAGGTTGTTGTTGTGGGGTATGGAACACAGAAGAAATCTAATTTAACAAGTTCAGTTTCTACTATTGATCAAAAGACTTTAGAATCTCGTCCTATTTCTAATGTGATGTCGGCCATGCAAGGAGCCGCACCAGGGCTTGTTGTAACAAGGTCTGGTGGACAACCTGGAAGCGAAGGTTTTTCTGTTAATATCAGGGGTGATTTATCGACAGGGGGATCGAGTCCTTTAGTACTAATTGATGGCGTTCCTGGGTCATTGACGTATACAAACCCTGATGATATCGCTAATATATCAATCTTAAAAGATGCGTCCGCTACAGCAATTTATGGTTCGAGAGGGGCCGCTGGTGTCGTTTTGGTAACTACAAAATCTGGGCAAGGAAAACTAAAAGTGAATTACCAAGGAATGTGGACTGCGAAAAAGATGGGGTTATTCCCAGAACGGATTAATAGTTGGGAAGAAGCAGAAATGCAAAATCTTGCGCGTATTAATGCAGGGCAGTCTCCAGACTGGAGTCATGAATTAATTGCTTTGATGAAAGATCCAAATCAATACTATAGAGTAAATCCTACAAATCCAACAGCCTATCAATATTTTGGTAATTACAATTATCCTAAAATCCTATTAAAGGATAAGGCAACGCGTTTAAACCAGAACCTCTCGATATCGGGTAGTACTGATAAGGATAATTATTTGTTTTCATTAGGTTATGTAAGTGACAAGGGCATTTTTAGATATGGCCCTGACGATTATAAAAAATTGAATGGACGTTTTAATTATCATAGGGAATTATCAAAGATATTCAGCTTGGATTCCAAAATCATCTATAGCAGATCGGAAAGAAATTCGAGTGTTTTGGGAGCGAGTAACGATTATGGATTGATCTATAATATTGTTTCGTCGAGAAGTATTAGTCCTATATATCTTCCCGAAAGCGGCGATACAAAATATGCTGCAGGCAGTGCTGGGGGCGAAACTGTTGCGTTGTTGAAAGAGGGGGGACGTAATAATAATGTGGTTCATGAGATTGGTGGTAGTTTTGAGTTGGGAGCTAAAGACATCTTTACGGAGGGACTGAAATTACGTCTATTGTATAGTCCAAGGATATTAGTTGATAATGACAACAATACGCGTTTACCTGTCCCGATGTATAATCTGACTGGACAATCGGGCTGGGCTGGTGGCAACAACTTCAGTTTGAATCAAATTCTTAAAGGACGCGGGCAGGCTTTGACAAATAACTGGCAAGCAGTAGGGGAATATAATCGTACGTTCAGTGATAAACATGAAATATTAGCACGTGGAGGATATCGTTATGATGATTATCGTTATGATTATATTATTGCGTCAGCAGCGAATTTGCCAACAGATGATGTTTTAGCGTTAAGGCAAGCGGGGGATAAAAATAACACTTCTGTTAATGATAATATACAGACGAATACATTGATTTCTTTCTTTGGAACGGCACAATATGTTTTTGATAAAAGATATATCGTACAAGGAACCTTAAATAGGGAAGGAAGTTCTAGACTATCACCCGCGAATCGTTGGATTACATTGCCCGGTGTTTCTGCAGGTTGGCGTGTAAATAACGAATCTTGGTTTGGTGAAGCATCTAAAATATTTAATGAGTTGAAATTGCGGGCAGCTTGGGGTAAACAAGCGAATGATCCAAATAGTGATAATCCACGTGCAAACAACTACGATTACATCAATTCACTTTCTAAGGGGGACGCTTATCCGTTTAATAATGTTCGTAATACCTATTATTGGATTGGAAGCGCTGCATCGCCATTACGGACTTGGGAAAAGGTGACTAACACGGATGTGGGTTTGGATTTTGCGATGTTGAATAGAAAATTGGAAGGTTCATTTTCCTATTTCTGGCGTAAGACAAAAGGTACTTATGGAACTGTGACACAACCGGGAGTATTTGGAATCGGAAGTCCTAGTACAAATATCGGTGACTTTAAGTCATGGGGATGGGAATTGAGTCTAAATTGGAAAGACAAAATTGGACAGGATTTTAACTATTCGGTAGCAGCAAATGTATCAGATAACAATAATAAGGTTATATCATTCCTGAACAGAAGAAATTTGAGTGGTGGACTAGTCTCCCTTTTGGAGGGCTATGCTAAAAATTCAATCTTTGGTTATCGTACTGACGGTTATTTCCAAAGTGCCGAGGAAATAGCGAATAATAAGGTAAATCATCAGAATCCAACTCTAGGTCCTGGCGATATTCGTTATGTGGATATCAATGGTGATAATATTATTTCTTCGGGTAAAGGTAACTTAGACGATCCCGGTGATTTGGTTTATCTCGGTACCCAAAATCCACGCTATTCATTTGGTCTAAACCTAGCTTTTGAATACAAAGGATTTGATTTTAGTGCGTTTATTCAAGGTGTTGGTAAAAGAGAATTTTTATTACCATCGATCTTGACACTTCCTTATACTGAGAGTTGGCGTCAAGCTTGGGCGATACACAAAGATTATTGGACACCGGAGAATCCAAATGCAATGTTTCCTCGCCCTGTGATGGGAGGAGGAAGTAATACAAGAATATCGGATAAATGGGTAGTAAATGGTGCTTATGCTAGGATGAAAAATATTCAGTTGGGTTATACATTACCTAAAACCTTAACTACCAAGGTAAAGATAGATCGCTTACGAGTCTTTTTCTCAGGGGAAGATTTATTTGAATTCAAAAAATCATGGAACCCGTACTATGATCCTGAAACTCCCAACGGTCAAGCCTTTGGATATCCGTTCTTTCGCTCATTTACAGCGGGTGTAAATATCACATTTTAAACCGAAGAAAGTTATGAAAATACAAATAAAGAAATCAGAAATTCTTGTAAAGAGAGTTGCTAAATTGGGGGTGCTAATTGCGTCAGCCAGTGTTGTCTTCTCTTCATGTATGAAAGATTTGGATAATAAGTTTGATGAAACACAAGTAACTGATGCTTCTTTCTGGAAAACGGAGGCGCATTTGCTCATGGGCGTGAATTATCTATATACATTTTTACCTGGAATAGGTGAGAACAATGCAGCAAATTGGTCGGATGATTCGAGATCAACAGGTAACAATTCAATAAGTGACGGCTCTCGTTTAGTGCCAAGTAGCACGGGAGATTATACAGGGAACTATCAGCTAATACGTGCCGCTAATACTGTGGTGGAAAAAGCAGGTCAGATGAGCTTGAATCCAAGTATTATTAATAAGTATAGTGCAGAGGCACGTTTCTTTCGGGCGTACGCTTATGGTGAATTGCTAAAAAGATTTGGTGGAATGCCAATTATAACGCGCACTATGGGACTTGACGATGAACTTTTGCAGGCTCCGAGAGGCACACGTGAGGAGGTTGTTAATTTGATCTATGAGGATCTGGATTACGCCATCCAAAATTTACCGGAGGCTAAAGATACCAAATCTACGGATTACGGACGAATCAATAAGAGTGTTGCGCAAGCACTAAAAGTGAGAATAGCACTTTTTGAAGGAACCTTTGAAAAATACCATAAGATTGGGGATCCCAAAAAGCATCTTACAATAGCAAAAAATGTAGCGAATGATATTATTTCTACGGGTTATTTTAAGCTCTTTAATTACTCAGCTGACCCTGCAAAGAGTTATTATTATTTGTTCCAAAAAGAGGCAAACGGATATGCTAATAAAGAGAATATTTTGCCAAGATTGTATGGCAAGGATATGACGGACAAGATTTCGACACATAACTATAGCCGAAATCTAGAACAGGGAGCTATTACACCTACGCGTTATTTGGTGGATGCCTATCTATATGTAGATGGTTTGCCGAGAGAGGGTGCAAATAGATCTCCTTATTATAAGCCTAGTGTAAGTACATTGACAGAATTTGAAAATAGAGACCCTCGGTTGGCAATGACTGTTTTTAAAAGGGGAGATCTTTATATTAATGGAGCCAATTATCAGCCTATGTTTTCGTTCACTCAAACAGGATATAAAACTTTTAAATATTTTAATGCGGTAGATTGGAGGGAGCAAATAAGCTTTACCGAACACAAGGTCATTCGTTATGCAGAGGTATTATTGTCATATGCGGAAGCCGCATATGAATTGGATGGAAATATTTCAGATAGTGATCTTAATAGATCATTAAACCTAGTTCGCGAACGAGCAGGTATGCCTAAGCTGACTAATGCATTTGTTTCCGATCATCAGATGAATATGTTAGAAGAGATCCGTAGAGAGCGAAGAGTTGAGTTTGCGCTTGAGGGAGAACATCGCTATTGGGATATAATTCGGTGGAAAATAGCAGAGAAGGTACTGCCGTTGCCTACATTGGGTATTCAGTATTTTGAAAATGAATATGCGGAAAAGCCCTCCGTTAAACTCACTCCTGAGGGATATGTTATTGCTCAAACTGCTGCAACTAGAAAATTTGATCCAGCGAGAGACTATTTATGGCCTCTGCCGATTACAGAACTCGGTCTAAATCCGAATTTGCAACAAAATCCGGAGTGGAAGTAAAAGATCTAGTGTAAAAAAGCTGTTATCAATCGCTCATGCAATCGTTTGCTAGAGCGATTGATTTATTTAGGTTTGTTTTTTTAGGTTAAATTAAAGATTTTTAATGTTTTGTGCAGCATTATCAAGCTCACATTAATTTATAAACCATTATCGAATGAAGAGAAGATTCCTATTAAAATTGTTAGGCGGAGCTGGAGTTGGCGCATTAACTGCATCTCTACCAATAAAAGCAGAGGCAAGCAGTTTGGACAATAAGACAAGCGTTAACGAAAACGATCGCGCCTATTGGGTATCTGTCTTACATAAGATGGCTGCTCCAATATTAGGTAATATCAGCAAGCAGCAGTGGCGTAAAAATATGCCGATGGAGGTGAGCCCGACTTTTGATAGTAGGGACCCTGGAGTCGGATACCTAGAAGCGTTTGGACGTTTGCTGGCAGGAATGGCACCCTGGTTGGCATTACCGGATGACGTCACTGAGGAAGGAAAATTGCGAAAAAAATTACGCGATCAAGCATTACTCGGTATACAGTATGGTGTAGATCCTAAATCACCGGATTATTTTACCTGGCGAGGTCCGTCGTCTCAAACACTCGTAGATGCAGCACATCTTGCGCTGGCTTTTCTGAGAGCTCCAAAAGCTTTATGGGAACCATTGGACCCAATTACAAAGAAAAGAGTGGTCGAAGAGTTTAAACTGCTGCGTAAGATTAAGCCGAATGAGAGCAATTGGCTGCTGTTTGCTGCAATGACAGAAACATTTCTTTACAGCATAGGTGAGGAATGTGCGCGAGAAAAGATCGATTATGCCGTCAATAAATTTGATCAGGAATGGTATGTGGGAGATGGCTGGTATAGCGATGGCGCCCATTTTAGTTTTGATCACTACAACGGGTACGTAATCCATTGCATGCAGGTTGAGTCGCTGCGTCATAATATCCCAGCGGGTGGAAAATACAAAGAGATGTATGAGCGGGCATACAAACGGATGCAGCGTTATGCGCATCATTTGGAACGCATGATTTCCCCAGAAGGCCATTATGTTGTCGTTGGCCGTTCATCAACTTATAAGAATGCTGCTTTTCAGCCGCTAGCAACAGTTGCTCTAGAAAATAAGTTGCCCGAAGACATCTCGAAGGGTCAGGTCAGGGCAGCGTTGACGACTATACTTCGACATATTTATATTGACAAAACCTTTGCGCCATCTGGATGGCTACGTATGGGCGTGGTGGGTGATAAACAATCCAATCTCGCAGATTATTATACAAATGCAGGTTCAATGTATGTAGCTTCCTTGTCGTTTTTGCCATTAGGACTACCAGCAAACGACGAGTTCTGGACCTGTGCTCCACAACCATGGACCTCCCAAAAATGCTGGAATGCTGAGCAATTTCCCAAAGACTATTATGTAAGTTATTAAACGAAAAAGAATAAAAAGCAAAAGATTAAGGATTGGATAAAATGAAGATACAACACTATATTACGGGAGCTTTAATGATCGGGCTAGGAATGCAGGGAATTTCCTGTTCCAGTCAGCGAAACCTAGGAGCAGTGAAATTGGGACTTGACAAAGAATTTGTTCGCACAAATTTGGAAGATGCACATAAACAAATCGCCTACCTTGCCGCATCGATCAATGAATCGGATATGCCGACGACGTATAAAGATGGTAAATATGTGAATTGGGGTTCAAGTTGGTGGTGCTCGGGCTTTTATCCCGGTACAGTGTTATACTTATACGAGTATACCAAGGATGAAAAACTTTTGACGGAAGCAAAAAGCAAATTAAAAGAACTCGAGAAGGAAAAGAACAACAAGGGAACACATGATTTGGGCTTTATGTTGTACTGCAGCTTTGGGAATGCGTTACGCTTGACGGGAGATTCGGCTGCATATAAGGAAATTTTAAGTACTGGAGCAGCCTCGTTGGCAACACGCTTTCACGAAGCACCCAAAACTATCCGTTCATGGGACGGTGGAAAAAACTGGGATGGGCAGCCTTGGACCTATCCGGTAATCATCGACAATATGATGAACCTGGAGTTTTTGACGGAAGTTTCCAAGATGACAGGTGATAAGCGCTATCGTGATATCGCTATAACGCATGCAAATACAACAATGGTCAATCACTATCGAAAAGATTATAGTTCCTATCATGTCGTGGATTACAATCCAAAAGATGGACGTATTATTTCGAGAAAGACTGCCCAAGGTGCTTTTGACGAGTCTGCATGGGCTAGGGGACAGTCTTGGGGACTTTATGGTTATACGATGATGTACCGTGAGACCGGCGACAAGAAATATTTGGAGCAAGCGCGGCATATTGCGCAGTTTTATCTGAATCATCCCAACCTTCCAAAAGATCTAATTCCCTATTGGGATATGGACCAAAACAAGCTTACACCGGACAGTAAATATTATAGCCAAAAAGATCTTCGCGATGTGTCGACAGCTTCAGTAACGGCCTCGGCTTTGCTGGAATTGGCACAATACACAACAGGTAGTGAAAGCCAGCTCTATATTTCAAAGGCCGAGCAGATGTTGCGGTCTTTATCATCTAAACCCTACAAAGCAGATTATAAAGAAGCAGGGGGATATATCTTGAAACATAGCGTCGGTTCTATTCCACATAAAACAGAGGTAGATGTGCCTTTAACCTATGCCGATTACTATTATGTAGAAGCATTGGTGCGGTATAATCGATTGCTTGATGGCGAGAAAGTGATTAAACAATAGGCGATAAGGGACCTTTAAACTGTTCCTAAAATGAGTGTTGTTTTAGGGACAGTTTTAGCCGTTCGTGCACCCGGAAAAATGCCGTTCCAACCAACCCCATATTTTCATGGATCATCTCCTGTTATAATAGTCGCGATAGACACATCATATTTAGCGAGATCTGTCACTCGAATTGTCAGATCTATACCGCTCCGTTTATAAGTTACCAATAGCATAAATCTAATAAAGAATGAAAAGAACAAAGTAAAGTCAGATTTATTGAAATTGCACTGATTAGTGTTTTTTTAGAGGTCGGTAAGTTTTTGTATTTCAAGCTAGTACACTTTGGTTAAGTAATCATTTGGACGGATTTATAGATAGTAAACCTATTTTTTTACGGAAGATTTTTTAATGCGATGCGCCATGGATTTTTCGACCATAATTATTAACGATGAGGCATCATTCGCTAAGGATTGAGAAACTTTAGTCAATTTATCTAAAAGAAAGGAGGTCACTTATGATTTAGTTAAGGCAGAAGCCAATTGTTGATAAGCTATATCTCAAAAAAAGCTTATTGAAATAGTCAATTATTTATAAACACTTTTGAATTATGTTAAAAAAATCATTTGTAATAGCCTTTGCGTTATTTATTGTCACCGGTTTGTTCGTTCAAGCTAGAGATTTGAGTGTACCAGCTATAAAACTATCTAATAAACGAAATGTAATTTCTACAGAAAACGTTGGTGCAAAAAAAAATACCAAAACGAATATTAAAACACTAAGTAGCACATTCGACTTTTATGTGTATAACTTTAGTAATTCCCCTATTTATTTGACCTTTAGTGGGAATTTTCCAGGAGGAACCACACAGCATGTTGTAGTCCCTGCGAATACGCTTTCCTATCCCGTTAATATTCAAAGTGGAAATTATGATATTTATGCAAGTTGCCCTAGTTGGTTAACAATGTGGTATGCGATGAGTTGCGGTCATTCGGGCTCCGGACAATATTACACTTTCGAAAATGTCTATTTGAGCGATACTGGCTGTACATCATTAGATGTCGGAAGCAATTAAGATACACATAATAATTAATGTTGCTGTCTCAATGTCTTCATTGGGGCAGCTATTTTAAGGAAGCAGGGGGCTATATCTTGAAACATAGCGTCGGTTCTATCCCATATAAAACAGAGGTGGAGGTGCCTTTTTGATTAGTACAGATTTTAAATAAATATTATCCGTAGATAAATCGGATATTATACGCTTTCATCCGAATGAGGTCCCTATTAAGTCCGTATAAAGTCCCTATTAACTCCCTGTTATTTAATAAAATCCTATTAATTTATTGTTTTCCTTAACAGGAGTGCTCAGACTTAACTTTTGTAGCGTTAAAGCCTAGATTTTGTATCTTTATCCCTATGACCGATATCCAGAAGAGATTTGACCGTATACTCGCTATTTATATGCATCTGCAAGCTAAACCTGTTGTGACAGCTGCAGCGTTGGCAGAACGATATGAAGTGAGTCAGCGTACCATATATAGAGATATTCGTTCCCTGATGCAGGCAGGGGTACCTATTTATGGTGAAGCGGGAAGCGGTTATTCTTTGGTGGAGGGATATAAGATGCCACCTTTGCAATTTACAAGGGAAGAGGCATTGAGTTTTGTCGCAGCAGAGAAATTAGTTGAAAAATATACAGACCGGAATCTTGCTCATCATTTTACCACGGCATTGCTGAAAATGAAAGCTATATTACGGGGCAACGAAAAAGAACAGGTAGCCTTAGTTGGGGATAACTTTCTGGTGCGCGGTGGGCGTCATCAATTCAATGAGAAGCTAACCCATGGCACCAATATTCTGATCGAAAGCATCGCAGCAAAGAAATGTGTGGAAATCTATTATTCCAAACCTTCCGATAAGACTCCAGAAAGGCGTGAAATCGAAGCTGTGGGTATTTTTGTGGAGAGCAAGTTTTGGTATGTACTTGCTTTTTGTAGATTGCGACAAGATTATAGGCAATTCCGCTTGGATAGAATAAACAATATTAGAATACTTGCTGAAGATTTTGGAAAAGAGCATCCCGAACTATCTTTCTTTCTGAGTAAGCGGCATGAAGTGCCGACAACCAAAGTGGTGGTGCAAGTGGATAAAGAAATGGCTAGGTATATGGAGTGGGATCGTCACTATTTTGGTTTCCAAGAAGAAATTGTAACCGATAACTATGTGGAAATGCATTTTGACTGCATGAATATGGAGAATGGGTTTGCGCGCTGGTATCTGATGTTTGCGGATAAAGGTCGCATAATTGAACCCGAATCGCTAAAAGATGTTGTCAGAGGTTTGCTTTCATCTGCTTTGGAGCAAGTTTAGCTGTAAATGAAGTAATCAGGATTCTTTACTATGGTAAAGGAAAAACTTGTTCGGCGGAAAGGGAGGATGCCGAACAAGTTAAACTGTAAATTGTACTAAAAAGTTTTTGATCCATGTCAGGAGAAAACTTCCGTTGTCTGTATCAGTTATTAACCCCTTTCCCAAAAAAATGGTGGTTGGATACCCAGTAAGCGTAAATAGACAAAAGCTTGACCACGATGGTGGATCTCGTTGTCAATAAAATAAAATATGCTATGGATAATGGGGGATTTGTATTGTCCAAATAAATTGAACTCTTCGGCAAAACGTTCTTCTGAAATTTGATTGAACAGTTCACTGATCTGAGGAGTAGCTTCATCCCAAGCCTGCAGTAATTGTGCTTTGGTCGAATAACTGAGATTCTCGTTGAGTTTGCCACTTTTGTTGTTGACAATTTCCTGGAGACCTGGAACAGCAATACCCAGTAGCTCCTTAATCATATCTGCAAAAGTGCGCATGCCTTCTACCTTGTAATTGAACAATCCTTCTTCTGGAAATTTTTCAATAGTCTGTCTTGTTAGGTTTCTATGGCCTAGCCAATGTTGAAGTAGCTCGTTCTTCGAAATGATTTCTGTTTTCATGATTTTTGTATTTAAAATTTTAGTAAGCGATACATCACCTGACGTGTTGTATGACAGTTCAAAATTAGCGCAACTTATGACAGCTGTATGGCAGTATGGAGTTGGGTGCTAATTTTATTTTTTTTGGGGCATTATTCGATGTAAGGAATCTTGAAAGGACAAATCGTAAAAATAGGGGAGTGGTTTTAAAAGAAGTAGAAAATAAAAAAAAATAATTCACTAATTATTTGACAGTTATAAAAATGTTTGTAACTTTGCAGTCCCTTAATGGGAATAGTATGTCTTGAGCGAAGCCCTACTGCTTCGAAGGACTTTTAATTAATTAATTTACAACATGTCAGGTATTATTGGAAAAAAAGTAGGAATGACGAGCCTGTTTAACGCTGATGGGAAAAATATTCCTTGTACAGTGATTCAGGCCGGGCCGTGCGTGGTTACGCAGATACGTACGGAAGAAAAGGATGGCTACTCGGCAATTCAACTTGGTTTCGACGAAGCTAAGGAGAAAAACACGACAGCTCCTTTGAAAGGGCACTTTGCGAAAGCAAACACAACGCCTAAGCGTAAGTTGGTAGAGTTTAAAACTTTCCCAGATGCAAAACAACTTGGTGACGTAGTTGACGTTACACTTTTCGAGGAAGGCGAATTCGTAGATGTAGTTGGTACTTCAAAAGGTAAAGGTTTCCAAGGTGTAATGAAACGTCATGGATTTGGTGGTGTAGGTGGTGCGACTCACGGTCAGCACAACAGATTACGTGCTCCAGGTTCATTAGGTGCTTCATCATGGCCTTCACGCGTATTCAAAGGTATGCGCATGGCTGGTCGTACAGGTGGTGACAGAGTTAAAGTTCAAAACTTACAGGTGTTGAAAGTTTACGCTGAGCAAAACCTTATCGTTGTTAGTGGTTCCATTCCAGGAGCTAAAGGTTCTTATGTAATCGTAGACAAATAGTAGAGATGGAAGTTAAAGTTTTAAATTTATCAGGTAAAGAAACAGGTGCCAAGGTGCAACTTCCTGAGTCGGTATTTGGGTTAGAGCCTAACGATCATGCGATCTATTTGGATGTGAAACAATACTTAGCGAACCAACGCCAAGGAACTCACAAATCTAAACAACGTAACGAAATCGCGGGTTCTACTCGTAAATTACACAAACAAAAAGGTACTGGTGGTGCTCGTGCGGGTTCTATCAAATCTCCATTGTTTAATGGTGGTGGTCGTGTATTCGGTCCTCAACCTCGTGACTACTCGTTCAAATTGAACAAAAAATTGAAACAAGTAGCACGTAAATCAGCGTTATCTTACAAAGCAAAAGATAATAACATTGTGGTATTGGATGAAGTAAAATTCGATGCTATCAAAACTAAAAACTATGTTGCTTTAATAAATGCGTTGAACGTAGCTGATGAGAAAACATTGTTGGTATTACCAGCTTACGATGAGATTGTTTATAAATCAAGCAGAAACTTGAAAAAAGCAAAAGTTATTGTTGCAGCTGATTTAAATACATATGATGTATTGAACGCAACAAAATTATTGTTGACTACAGATTCTGTTAAAACTTTGGAGGAAGCATTAGCTAAGTAATATGGAAATTATTAAAAAACCTATCTTGACTGAGAAAGCTTCTTTGTTAACGGAAAAATTAAACCGTTACGCTTTCAAAGTAGATCACAGAGCAAACAAAATCCAGATTAAAGCAGCTGTTGAGGCTATGTTTGGTGTTACAGTTCTTGCTGTAAACACTGCAGTAGTAGCTGGTAAAGCAAAAAGCCGTTACACAAAAGCAGGTTTCGTATCTGGTAGAGCTCCTAAGTATAAAAAGGCTGTCATTACGATTAAAGATGGCGAAACTATTGACTTTTACAGTACTATATAATACAAAATGGCAGTTAAAAGATTCAAACCGGTAACCCCTGGTACTCGTTTTAGAGTAGGCGCTGACTACTCTGATGTTACTACAAACGTTCCTGAAAAATCGTTAGTAGTAAAAATCAACAAGAAATCAGGCGGTCGTAATAACTCCGGTAAAATGACTATGCGTTATCTCGGTGGGGGACATAAAAAAGTATACCGATTAATTGATTTCAAACGCGATAAAAAAGATATCCCTGCAAAAGTAGCTACTATCGAGTACGATCCAAATCGTACTGCTCGTATTGCCTTGTTGCATTACGCTGATGGTGAAAAACGTTACATCCTTGCTCCAGCTGGTTTAGTAGTTGGTCAAACTGTAATCGCAGGTGATAAAGTTGCCCCAGAAGTTGGTAATACATTACCATTAGCAAACATTCCATTGGGTTCTATCATCCACAACATTGAATTAAATCCTGGTCAAGGTGGTTCAATTGCTCGTTCGGCTGGTACTTATGCTCAATTGTCTGCTCGTGATGGTAAATATGCCATCATCAAATTGCCTTCGAGCGAAACACGTATGATCTTATTGACTTGTGTTGCTACAATCGGTTCAGTATCGAACCATGAAAGATCTAACCAAGTGTTAGGTAAAGCAGGTCGCAAACGTTGGTTAGGTCGTCGTCCAAGAGTTCGTGGTGTTGCGATGAACCCAGTAGATCACCCTATGGGTGGTGGTGAAGGCCGTACTTCAGGAGGTCACCCACGCTCACGTACAGGTGTATTAGCTAAAGGCTTCAAAACACGTTACAAGAAGAAAACATCGAATCGTTACATCATTGAGAGAAGGAAAAAATAATGGCTCGTTCAATTAAAAAAGGTCCTTATATCGATCACAACTTAGAAAGAAAAGTTCTTTCTATGAATGAAACTAACAAAAAGTCAGTTATCAAAACATGGTCTCGTAGATCAATGATTTCACCTGATTTTGTTGGCCATACCTTCGCAGTGCACAACGGGAATAAATTTATCCCTGTTTATGTAACAGAGAATATGGTAGGTCACAAGCTTGGTGAATTCGCGCCTACGCGTACATTCAGAGGCCACGCAGAAAAGAAAAAATAATAGGTAATGGAAGCAACAAAAAAACTTAAAAAGTCTGTCTTAATTAGACAACGTAAAGAGCAAGAGAAAGCTCAACAAGGAGGAGCTTCGGATGCCAAATTATTGAACTGCCCGACTTCGCCTCGTAAGATGCGTTTGGTGGTAGACTTAATTCGCGGTCAACGTGTTGAAAATGCAATTTACATTTTGAAACACTCAAGTAAAGAAGCTGCTGCTCGTGTAGAAAAATTATTATTATCTGCAATCAAAAACTGGGAAGCCAAAAACGAAGGTAAATCAGTGGAAGAAAGCGAACTATATGTAAAAGAAGTATCAGTAGGTGGTGGTCGTCAATTGAAAAGATTGCGTCCGGCTCCTCAAGGTCGCGGATACAGAGTTCGTAAACGTTCAAATCACGTTACGTTGGTAGTTGATAGCAAATTAAACGTTGAACAAAACTAATTTATTGAGAAATGGGACAAAAAGCAAATCCAATAGGTAGCAGATTAGGAATCATCAAAGGTTGGGATTCTAACTGGTTCGGAGGTAAAAACTATTCCGATAAATTAGTTGAAGACGAAAAAATCAGAAAATATCTTTCTGTTCGTATTGCAAAAGGTGGTGTAGCTAAAGTTGTTATCGAAAGAACTTTAAAACGTATCACTGTTACAATTCACACTGCTCGTCCAGGTATCGTTATCGGTAAAGGTGGTCAAGAAGTTGACAAGATCAAAGAAGAGTTGAAAAAACTGACTAAAAAGGATGTTCAAATCAACATTTTCGAGATCAAACGCCCTGAGTTAGATGCTAAGTTAGTAGCTGAAGGTGTCGCTAAACAATTAGAGGCGCGTATTTCATTCCGTCGTGCAATGAAAACTTCAATCGCTTCTACGATGCGTATGGGTGCAGAAGGTATCAAAATCATGTGTTCTGGTCGTTTAGGTGGTGCTGAAATGGCGCGTACTGAACAATACAAAGAAGGAAGAACTCCTTTACACACATTGCGTGCTGATATCGACTACGCTTTAGCTGAAGCATTGACTACATACGGTAAAATTGGTATCAAAGTTTGGATCTGTAAAGGTGAGGTTTACGGTAAACGTGACTTATCTCCAAACATTGGTCAAGCATCTGGTGTAAAATCACGTGGCAACCACGAAGGTGGTGGCGAACGTCGTGACAACCGTAACAACAAAGGTGGTCGCGGTGGAAACAACCGTGGTGGAAACAACCGTGGTGGAAGCAACCGTGGTCCGAAAAAAGATTAATAGTTATTTAGATTACAACAAAAACCTGCTGAAAAAGCAGATTTAAAAAGTATACGAACATGTTACAGCCAAAAAGAACGAAGTTCAGAAAGATGCAGAAAGGCCGCATGAAAGGTAACGCTTCTCGTGGAGCGGAGTTAGCTTTCGGTTCTTTCGGTATCAAAACAATGGAGCAAGCATGGATCACTAGTCGTCAAATCGAGGCAGCTCGTATTGCGGTTACACGTTATATGAAACGTGAAGGTCAAGTTTGGATTCGTATTTTCCCTGACAAACCTGTTACGAAAAAACCTGCAGAGGTACGTATGGGTAAAGGTAAGGGTGCTCCAGAATACTGGGTAGCAGTAGTACGCCCAGGCCGTATGTTATTTGAAGCAGAAGGTGTGCCTTTGGAAATTGCCAAAGAAGCTTTACGCCTTGCAGCTCAAAAACTTCCGGTTCAAACTAAGTTTGTGATTCGTAGAGACTACGTTGAAGCATAAAAATCTTGGTAATGTCATCATTTAAGCGTTAGGGCCGTTACCCCTAACGCTATATATAAAGCGATGATAACCCAAATAACAACTGAAAAAACATGAAAAATTCAGAAATTTTAGAATTATCTAATGAGGACTTAAAAGCTCGTCTTGTAGAAGAGAAAACAGCCCTTACAAAATTGAAATTTGCACATGCTGTTTCAGCTATTGAGAACCCTAACGTGATCAAAGCAGCACGCAAAACTATCGCTCGTATCAGTACAGAGATCAGTGCACGCAAAGCTGCAGCTAAAAATGAAACAGCCTCTGAGGCGTAAAATTTAAAGTCGAAATGGAAAGAAATTTAAGAAAAACAAGAATCGGCTTAGTAGTTAGCAACAAGATGGACAAGTCTATCGTGGTATCAGTGGAACGTAAAGTGAAACACCCGATCTATGGTAAGTTCGTTAAAAAAACTACTAAATTTAAAGCTCATGACGAAACTAATACCTGCGGTATCGGCGATACGGTATTAATTATGGAAACTCGTCCGCTGAGTAAAACAAAAAACTGGAGATTAGTAGAAATTATAGAAAGAGCTAAATAACATGGTACAACAAGAATCAAGACTTAATGTAGCTGACAATAGCGGTGCTAAACAAGTTTTAGTAATCCGTGTATTGGGCGGTACGCGCAAGCGTTATGCATCAATCGGAGATAAGATTGTTGTATCGGTGAAAAGCGCTATGCCTTCAGGAAACGTGAAAAAAGGTTCCGTTTCTAAAGCAGTAGTGGTTAGAACGAAAAAGGAAATCCGTCGTAAAGATGGTTCATACATCCGTTTCGATGATAACGCCGCTGTATTATTAAATAATAATGATGAACCACGTGGTACACGTATCTTTGGCCCTGTTGCTAGAGAGTTGCGTGAGAAACAGTTCATGAAAATTGTATCATTAGCACCGGAGGTTTTATAATTATGGCACAGAAAACAAAAACAACTACGCACAAAATCAAAATTAAAAAAGGTGATTTAGTGAAAGTTATCGCTGGTAACTCTAAAGGTGTTCAAGGAAAAGTATTAACTGTTTTAGTGGATAAAAATAGAGCTATCGTTGAGGGCGCTAACATCGTAAAAAAACACACTAAACCAAGTGCAGCTAATCCTAATGGTGGTATCATTGAGAAAGAAGCTGGTATTCACATCTCTAATTTAGCTGTTATCGATCCTAAAACAGGTGCAACTACACGTGTAGGTCGTAAGTTAAATGCAGATGGTAAATTAGTTCGTTACGCTAAAAAATCAGGGGAGGAAATTAAATAATGACTTACGTACCAAGATTAAAAGTGAAATATGCGGAGGAAATCCGTAAAGCACTTCAAGAAAAATTTCAGTATAAAAGTATTATGCAGGTTCCTAAACTTGAGAAAATCGTTGTTTCACAAGGCGTAGGAGCTGCAACAGCTGACAAAAAATTAATCGATAACGCTATCGCTGAGTTGACTTTAATCACAGGTCAACAAGCCGTTGCTACAAAATCGAAAAAAGATATTTCAAACTTTAAATTACGTAAAGGTATGCCTGTAGGGGCACGTGTTACTTTACGTGACAACAATATGTTTGAGTTCTTGGACCGTTTGGTAGCAGTATCGCTTCCACGTATTCGTGACTTCCGCGGTATCAACGATAAAGGCTTTGACGGACGTGGTAACTATAACTTAGGTATCACTGAGCAAATCATTTTCCCTGAGATCAACATTGACAAAATCAACAAGATCCAAGGTATGGACATCACTTTCGTGACTTCAGCTCAAAATGATGTTGAGGCTTTAGAATTGTTGAAACAATTCGGTTTACCATTTAAAAATCAAAATACTAATAACAATGGCTAAAGAAGGATTAAAAGCACGCGAAGTAAAACGCGCTAAATTGGTAGCTAAATATGCGGCAAAACGTGCAGAATTAAAAGCTGCTGGCGATTACGTTGCATTAGATAAATTGCCTAAAAATGCTTCTCCAGTACGTTTACACAATCGTTGTAAATTGACTGGTCGTCCTAAAGGATATATGCGTCAATTCGGTATCTCTCGTGTAACATTCCGTGAGATGGCTTTAGATGGCAAAATCCCAGGGGTGAAAAAAGCTTCTTGGTAATTAAAAAAAAATACTTAATTTTGCCCGGGCAATTCAACTGAGGATTGCCGGGGTTTTTGCATTTTAAAATTGTTTAACAGATAGAAGGTCCCATACCAATGGTTGGGAGGGAAACCGCTGTCACAAATTTTCATATATAATGACTACAGATCCAATTGCGGATTACCTTACACGAGTAAGGAATGCCATCAAGGCCAACCACAGGGTTGTTGAAATTCCTGCATCGAACCTAAAAAAAGAGATCACTAAAGTTCTTTTTGACAAAGGTTACATTGCTAATTACAAATTCGATGAGAATGGCGTACAGGGTACGATCAAAATCGCATTGAAATATAATCCAATTAGCAAAATTCCGGCTATTCGTACGTTGACACGTGTGAGTAAACCTGGTTTAAGAAAGTATGCAAGCGTTGATACTATGCCTCGTGTTTTGAACGGTTTAGGTATTGCTATCTTGTCAACATCGAAAGGTGTAATGACAGATAAGGAAGCTAGACTTCAAAATGTTGGTGGTGAAGTTTTATGTTACGTTTATTAATCTAGGTAAAAGCACAAAGAAATGTCAAGAATTGGAAAAGCGCCTATCGCTATCCCTGCTGGGGTAACTGTTACTATTTCGGACAAAAACTTAGTTTCAGTAAAAGGTCCTAAAGGCGAATTAACACAACAAGTTGACCGTGACATCACGATTGCTCAAGAAGAGGGTAATATCGTTGTAACACGTCCAACTGATCAAAAGAAACACAAAGCATTACACGGTCTATACCGTTCCCTGTTGGCTAACATGGTTCACGGTGTGACTGAAGGTTACAAAACTACGCAAGAGTTAGTCGGTGTAGGTTACCGTGCTTCAAGTACTGGTAATGTATTAGAGTTAACTTTAGGTTTCTCTCACCAGATTGTTTTTGTATTGCCAAACGAGGTTAAAGTATCAACTACTGCTGACAAAGGTAAAAACCCTACAATCACTTTAGAGTGTGCTGACAAACAATTGATCGGTCAGGTAGCGGCTAAAATCCGTGGCTTCCGTAAACCAGAACCTTACAAAGGAAAAGGTGTCAAGTTTGCAGGTGAAGTATTGAGAAGAAAAGCAGGTAAATCAGCTAAAAAATAATAATCATGGCAGGACAAAAAGCATCTCGTAGAGAGAGAATCAAAAAAGGAATCAGAAAAAACCTTGCTGGAACGTCTGAACGTCCACGTTTATCGGTTTTTAGAAGTAACAAAGGTATCTATGCGCAAATCATTGATGACAATGCAGGCAAAACATTAGTTGCTGCATCTAGCTTGTCAAAAGAGTTTGTTGCATCTGGTAACAAGGTTGATCAATCTAAAGCTGTAGGTAAATTGGTGGCTGAAAAAGCATTAGCAGCAGGTATTAATAAAGTAGTTTTTGACCGTAATGGGTACTTATACCATGGCCGTATCAAATCTTTGGCTGAAGGTGCTCGCGAAGGCGGTTTAGACTTTTAATCATAGAAAGAAATGGCATTAAGCAATATAAAAAGAGTAAAATCAAGCGAAATTGAATTAAAAGATCGCTTAGTAAGTATCCAACGTGTAGCTAAAGTTACTAAAGGTGGTCGTACTTTCAGCTTCTCTGCAATTGTTGTAGTAGGTGATGAAAACGGTATCGTTGGTTACGGTTTAGGTAAAGCTAAAGAGGTAACTGAAGCAATCACGAAAGGTATCGATGACGCAAAGAAAAATTTGGTAAAAGTTCCTATTATCAAAGGTACTGTTCCGCACGCACAATATGGTAAATATTCTGGTGGTTCAGTTTTGATTAAACCAGCTGTAGGTGGTACAGGAGTTTTAGCAGGTGGTGCAATGCGTGCAGTATTGGAGTCTGCTGGTATCAAAGATGTATTGGCTAAATCATTAGGTTCTTCTAACCCACACAACGTGGTAAAAGCAACTGTAACTGCTTTAGCAGATATGCGTGATGCGTATACAGTAGCACAACACCGCGGTGTCGATTTGAATAAAGTATTTAACGGTTAATTATCATGGCAAAAATCAAAATCACCCAGATAAAGAGCGTTATCGACAGAAGCGAGCGCCAAAAGAAAACTATTGAGGCATTGGGTTTGAAAAGAATCAACCACTCAGTAGAAGTTGAAGCTACTCCATCAATTATTGGAATGGTACGTAAAGTAAACCATTTAGTAGCTATCGAAACTATTTAATATTAGCATATGGAAGAGGTCTTTGGGCTTCTTCCATTACTTGTTATTAATAATCATTATTTTTTAATCGCTAGTACCTGTTTAGTGAGAGCGAAGGGCTAGCACAATTTAGTTTAAAAATGAACTTAAGTAATTTAAAACCTGCAAAAGGTGCAGTAAAAAGTAGCAAACGTATTGGCCGTGGTACTGGTTCTGGTCGTGGTGGTACTTCAACACGTGGTCACAAAGGTGCTGGTTCTCGTTCAGGTCACTCTACGAAAATCGGTTTCGAAGGTGGTCAAATGCCTTTGCAACGTCGTGTGCCTAAATTTGGTTTCAAAAACATCAACCGTGTTGAGTATAATGGTGTAAACTTAGATACTTTACAAGCGTTGATCGAGAAATACAATTTAACAGCTGTAGATTTCGACGCATTGAAAGCTCATGGTTTAGTGTCTAAAAATGACAAAGTTAAAATCTTGGGTCGCGGTGAGTTGAAAGCTAAAGTTGAAGTAACAGCGCACGCGTTTACTGCTTCTGCTCAAAAAGCTATTGAAGCTGCAGGCGGTTCTATCGTTAAAATTTAATAAATGAAGAAACTAATCACAACCTTAACCAATATTTGGAAAATCGATGATTTACGTACGCGTATTCTAAATACCTTACTTTTTCTTTTGATTTACCGTATTGGATGTCACGTGGTATTACCAGGTGTAAATCCTCATGCTTTGGCTTCTGGTCAAAAAGAGGGTTTATTGGGCTTACTGGATATGTTTGCGGGAGGATCATTCTCTCGTTCGGCTATCTTTGCTTTAGGGGTAATGCCATATATCTCGGCATCCATTGTTGTTCAATTGCTGGGCATCGCGGTTCCTTACTTCCAAAAGATGCAGAAGGAAGGGGAAAGTGGTCGTCAAAAAATGAATCAAATTACTCGCTATTTAACTTTAGGGATTACTTTGCTTCAAGCTTTTGCTTATGTACGTACTCAAATCGAGCCAAGTGCTAAGACAATAGCTGACCCATTATTCACTATTCTGACTGCTATAGTTTTGACAGGCGGTACTTTATTTGTGATGTGGTTAGGAGAGAAAATTACGGATAAAGGTATCGGTAATGGTATTTCTTTGATCATCATGACTGGTATTATCGCTCAATTGCCAAGTGGTATCACTGCGGAATGGGTTTCTAGAATGGCGAAAGGTGGTGGTGGTCCAATTCCATTGTTGCTTGAATTTGTAGCTTTGTTCTTTGTTGTGATCTTTACGATCTTGATCGTACAAGGTGTTCGTAAGATCCCTGTACAATACGCGAAGAAAATCGTTGGAAACAAGCAAGTCGGTGGAGTACGTCAGTATATACCGTTAAAGGTAAATGCTGCAGGTGTAATGCCTATCATTTTTGCGCAGGCAATCATGTTTGTGCCAATGAGTTTAGGACAGTTCTTCCCAAATCTTCAGTCGGAATTTTTGACTTCGTTGAGTAACTATACTTCTGTTGCATACAACGTGACATTTGCGGTGTTAATTATCGCATTTACGTTTTTCTATACAGCGATTATGGTGAACCCACAACAGATGTCGGACGACATGAAGAAGAACGGAGGTTTTGTACCAGGTATTAAACCGGGATTGGAAACTAGTAATTTTATAGACCGCGTAATATCAAATATTACATTTCCAGGTGCAATTTTCTTAGCGATCATTGCTATTCTACCTGCTATTGCAAGTTTGTTTGGTATTAACAATCAATTTGCGCACTTCTACGGTGGTACGTCATTATTGATTTTAGTAGGTGTGGTGTTGGATACTTTGCAACAGATCGAATCTCATTTATTGATGCGTCATTACGATGGATTAATGAAAACAGGTCGTATTAAAGGTCGTTCGGCCGCGTCTGTTGAGGGAATGGATCATTCGGCAATTTAATTTCTTTAGATGTCTAAAGTATTTTATAAGTCAGCAGAAGATATAGAGCAATTGCGAAAGTCAGCAGATGTGCTTTCGCAATTGCTTGGTGAAATCGCAAAAGTGATTAAGCCTGGGGTAAAGACTATATCTCTTGATAAATTAGCTTATGAGTATATTCATGATAACGGCGGAACGCCTGCGTTCTTAAATTATCAGGGATTTCCATATTCTTTGTGTATATCTGTCAACGATCAAATTGTACACGGCTTTCCAAGTGATTATGAAATTAAAGATGGAGATCTTGTTTCGGTCGATGGTGGTGTCAATCTGAATGGTTTTATCAGTGATTCAGCATACACCTTTGGTGTAGGTGAAATATCTGAAGAAGCACAGTTGTTACTGGATGTAACAAAGGAATCATTGTACAAAGGTGTTGAACAGGCGGTGGCTGGTAAACGTGTTGGGGATATTTCTTCAGCTGTTCAGGAGTATGTGAGCAAATTCGGATTCGGAATTGTTCGTGAACTGGTTGGACACGGAGTTGGTTATCACTTACATGAAAAACCTGAGGTTCCCAATTATGGAAAACGAGGTGCTGGTCCTAAATTGGAAGAAGGTTTGGTTATTTGTATCGAACCGATGATCAATGCAGGGCGTGCGGGTGTTCGTTTTTGGGATGATGGTTGGACAGTAAGTACAGTGGATGGGAAATTATCGGCGCACTTCGAACAGATGGTTGCAATCCGAAAAGGAGAACCAGATGTGTTGCTGACATTCGAACATGTAGAGAAAGTTTTGAACAAAAAGTAGTTGGTTTTCAATTATTTTTATTTATCTTTGCACTCCTGTTCGCAGGCTTTTAAATTAAATTTAATCGAGAATATATGGCTAAACAAGCCTCAATAGAACAAGACGGTATAATTAGAGAGGCACTTTCTAATGCTATGTTTAGGGTAGAGTTGGAAAATGGACATGAAATCATTGCCCATATTTCTGGTAAAATGCGCATGCACTATATCAAAATTTTACCTGGTGATAAAGTTAAATTGGAAATGTCTCCGTATGATTTGACTAAAGGAAGGATTACTTATCGCTATAAATAGCCGTAAGCCCTTGTATTAGTGCAAGCTTTTGAAAAAATAAATATCATGAAAGTAAGAGCATCAATAAAAAAACGTAGCGCGGACTGTAAGATCATCCGTCGTAAAGGTAAAGTTTTTGTAATCAACAAAAAGAACCCAAAGTTTAAACAACGTCAGGGTTAATTCATTAAAAAAATAATAGCTTAATATTATATGGCAAGGATAGCAGGTATTGATTTACCTAAAAACAAAAGAGGTGTGATCGGCCTTACCTATATTTTTGGTATCGGTCGTACAAGAGCTGAATATATCTTGGAAAAAGCTGGTATCAGCGAAGATGTGAAGGTACAAGAGTGGAATGATGATCAATTGGCAGCAATTCGTACCATCATTAACGACGAATTGAAAGTTGAAGGTGCATTGCGTTCTGAAATTCAATTAAACATCAAACGTTTAATGGATATCGGTTGTTACCGTGGATTGCGTCACCGTAAACACTTACCAGTTCGTGGTCAACGTACTAAAAACAACTCACGTACTCGTAAAGGTAAACGTAAGACAGTTGCAAACAAGAAAAAAGCTACTAAATAATAAATAAGAAATGGCTAAAACTAAAAAAGCTGCAAAAAAGCGTATCGTTGTTATCGAACCTGTAGGTCAGGCTCACATTAACGCAACGTTTAACAATATCATTGTAACTTTGACGAATAATCAAGGTCAAACTATTTCTTGGTCTAGTGCTGGTAAAATGGGTTTCCGTGGTTCTAAAAAGAACACGCCATATGCTGCTGGTCAGGCTGCACAAGACTGTGGAAAAGTTGCTCACGATTTGGGTTTACGTAAAGTTGAAGTGTTTGTTAAAGGACCTGGTGCTGGTCGTGAATCGGCAATCAGAACATTGCAAACAGTAGGAATCGATGTGACTACTATCAAAGATATCACTCCACTTCCTCACAACGGTTGTCGTCCTCCAAAACGCAGAAGAGTTTAATTAATTTAAAGATAAGATTCATCGGCTATAGGCTGATAGATACTTTAATTGTAAAAGAAAATGGCTAGATATACAGGACCTAAGTCCAAAATTGCCCGTAAATTTAGAGAGCCGATCTTCGGCCCAGATAAAGCGTTAGAAAAGAAAAATTACCCTCCTGGACAACATGGAGCTTCTAAACGCAGAGGTAAACAATCTGAATATGCTATTCAGTTGTTAGAAAAACAAAAAGCAAAATACACTTACGGTGTATTGGAGCGTCAGTTCTCAAACTTATTTGTTAAAGCTGCCTCTAAACAAGGTATTACAGGTGAGATCTTCTTGAAATTGTTAGAAGCTCGCTTGGATAACGTAGTTTACCGCTTAGGTATCGCTACTTCTCGTGCCGCTGCTCGTCAGTTGGTATCCCACAAACACGTTACTGTTAACGGCGAAGTTGTTAACATTCCATCATATAGCTTGCGTCCAGGTGACGTTGTAGCAGTTCGTGAACGTTCTCAAACACTTGAAGCCATCACAAATTCAGTTGCAGGTCGTACTGTAAATAAATTTTCTTGGTTAGAGTGGAATGCGAAAGAATTGACAGGTACTTTCTTAAGCTATCCAGAAAGAGCTGACATTCCTGAAAACATTAAAGAGAACTTAATCGTTGAGTTATACTCTAAATAATAAATAAAATAGAAGAATGCATAGTCCAATTTTTGGGGTATGCATCTTCTATTGTATTACAATTATTATTACAAATAAAACATTAAAAGAAAATAAATGGCAATTTTAGCATTTCAAAGACCGGATAAAGTTATCATGCAAAAATCTACGGATTTTGATGGTACGTTTGAATTTCGTCCATTGGAGCCTGGTTTTGGTGTAACCATTGGTAATGCTTTGCGCCGTATTCTATTGTCCTCTTTAGAAGGATATGCAATTACGTCGATAAGGTTTTCTGGCGTTTCGCACGAATTTTCAACGATCAAAGGTGTTGTTGAAGACGTAACTGAAATTATCTTGAACTTGAAACAAATTCGTTTCAAAAAAACAGGTGAGATTGGCGACAACGAAAAGGTATTTGTAGTAATCAATGGTCAAGAACAATTCTTAGCTGGTGATATCACAAAATTCTCTAATAACTTTACGGTCTTGAACCCAGACATGGTAATCTGTAACATGGATAATTCAGTGACAATTGAATTGGAATTGAGTATTGCCAAAGGTCGTGGATACGTAAATGCTGATGAGAATAAAGTTGTGGATGCTCCAGTAGGTGTTATCGCAATCGATTCGATCTTTACTCCGATCAAGAATGTTAAATATACCATTGAGAATTACCGTGTAGAGCAAAAAACTGACTACGAGAAATTGTTGTTGGATATCTCTACTGATGGCTCAATTCACCCCGAAGAAGCTTTGAAAGAAGCTGCTAAGATCTTAATTCAACACTTTATTCTATTCTCTGATGAGAATATGCTTCTTGAGTCTCAAACGAAAGAAGAAACTAAAGTTGTTGATGAAGAAATCTTACATATGCGTAAGATTCTGAAAACAGAATTAGTAGATCTTGATCTTTCAGTTCGTGCATTGAACTGTTTGAAAGCTGCAGATATTCGCACATTGGCTGAGTTAGTAACTTATGACGTGGCTGATATGTTGAAATTCAGAAACTTCGGTAAAAAATCGTTAAGTGAAATCCAAGAATTGGTTAAATCAAAAGGTTTATCATTCGGAATGAACTTGGCGAAATACAAATTAGACGAAGAATAATAATTTATTAAGCGACCACTAGTCGTAATTCCTTTTGGCTGTCTGAATAGGTGATTTTCACCTATTTGAACTATACAAAAACGGTACGGTTAGTATAATAAAATCAAAATGAGACACGGAAAAAAAGTAAATCACTTAGGCCGTACGGATAGCCATAGAAAAGCAATGTTGGCTAACATGGCGACATCATTAATCCTACACAAACGTATTACAACTACTTTGGCTAAAGCTAAAGCGTTACGTACGTATGTTGAGCCTTTGATTACTAAATCTAAAAACGACACAACACACTCTCGTCGTACAGTATTCGCTTATTTGAAAGATAAAGACGCAGTTTCTATCTTATTCCGCGAAATTTCTGAAAAAGTAGCTAACCGTCCAGGTGGTTACACACGTATCATCAAAATGGAAAACCGTTTAGGTGATAACGCAGAAATGGCTTTCATCGAACTAGTTGATTACAACGAAATCTACGGTAAAAAAGCTGCTGCTGCTGAGAAAAAAGCGACTCGTCGTCGTGGTGGTGCTAAAAAAGCTGCTACTGCCGAAACTGAAGCTCCTGCAGAAGTTAAAGCCGAAGTAGAAGGTGAAGAAAAAGTAGACGGAGAATAGTATTCTGCTGATCTAACATAAAAAAGTCCTCTTTTTAAGAGGACTTTTTTTATTTTATGACCATTCCTACCGTTATAACTAATATATTTGTATTGCTAAAATCTGATAGCTTTTTCTATTACAAGCTATTTCGTTTATCAATCTATAATTCATTAAGATGAAACCATTTGATGTTTATCCCATTAATCCCATTAACATAGTAAAAGCTAATGGATCAACGGTGTGGGATGCCGAAGGAAATGCTTACTTGGACTTGTATGGTGGCCACGCTGTGATATCGATCGGACACACGCACCCACATTATGTACAACGTATAACAGAGCAATTGAACCGCATTGCGTTCTATTCTAATTCTGTTGAAATTCCAATTCAGCGTGAACTTGCCCGATTGTTGGGGGAAGTGTCGGGAAAGGTTGATTATGATTTATTTCTTTGTAATTCGGGCGCAGAAGCGAATGAAAATGCATTGAAATTAGCTTCTTTTTATAACAAAAGAAAGAAGGTTATTGCATTTTCAAAAGCATTTCATGGACGCACATCGTTAGCTGTTGCTGCAACAGACAATCCGAGTATCGTGGCTCCTGTAAACGAGACGGACAATATTGTTTTTCTTCCTTTTAATGATGAAGAGGCTTTAACCAGCGCTTTCGCATCTTATGGTGAGGAAATTTCATCCGTTATTGTAGAGAGTATTCAGGGAGTTGGCGGTATTCGGGAGGCTTCAGTTTCTTTTCTTCGTTTGATTCGGTCTCTTTGTGATCAATATAATGCAGTTTTCATTGCAGACGAAGTACAATGTGGCTACGGCAGGACGGGCTTATTCTACGCCCAGGATTATTCCGGCGTCGAAGCTGATATTTATACCATGGCAAAAGGTATGGGCAATGGGTTTCCAATCGGAGCAATAAGTATATCGCCTAAATTTAAAGCTACTTACGGCAGTTTGGGTACTACCTTCGGGGGGAATCATCTTGCATGCGCGGCAGCTTTGGCTGTTTTGGAGGTCATCCAACAAGATCAGCTTATGGAAAATGCTGCACAAGTCGGCACCTATCTTATCAATGAATTGAAGCAAATAGAGGAAATTATTGAAGTTAGAGGTAGGGGATTAATGATCGGTATCGAACTTCCAGCCTCGTTGGGTCATGTGAAGAAGGATCTCTTGTTAAAGAACCGTATCTTTACGGGAGAGGCTAAGCCATTTGTGATTCGCTTATTACCTGCCCTGAATATGACGAAAGAGCATGCGGATCAGTTTTTATCTGCATTAAAGGAGCATGTAAAGGCCGTAACGGTTGCGTAAACCCCTAAATGCTGTCAAATTGGCCAATGGCTGTTTCAGCTTGTGGAAATTTGATTGCACTGTATTAGTTAAAATATATACTGAGTGTGACGCGCTTATTTATTGCCGTTGAAGATGCACTCGAATAAATAGATATAGATGAAAAAGTTTTTCTCTGTTAAGGATGTTTCCAGTGTAGCGGACGTTGTTCAAGAAGCGTTAAATTTGAAAGCTGCACCATATGACAATCAGGATCTTGGTCAACACAAAACGCTGGGACTTGTATTTTTGAATCCCAGTTTACGTACACGTTTGAGCACACAAAAAGCGGCGATGAATTTGGGCATGAATGTGATGGTTATGAATATGGATAAAGATGGTTGGGCTCTTGAAACACAGGATGGTGTTGTGATGAACGGGACAACTGTTGAACATATTCGTGAAGCCGCTGCTGTTATGGGCGAGTATTGTGATATTTTGGGACTTCGTTCCTTTCCAAAATTGAAAGATCGCGAAGAGGATTATAGTGAAGACTTATTCAACAAATTCATTAAATACTGTGGTGTTCCTGTTGTTTCCTTAGAAAGTGCAACGCGGCATCCGCTACAGAGTTTGACGGATATGATTACCATCACTGAGTATAAAAAGACCGAGAAACCAAAAGTGGTTTTGGCTTGGGCTCCGCATGTTAAGGCATTACCTCAAGCGGTACCTAATTCTTTTGCAGAATGGATGTGTAAAGCGCAAGAAGAGGGATTGGTTGATTTTACGATAGCTCAACCTATGGGCTATGAGTTAAGTGAAGAATTTACAGCCGGTGCAACCATATCTAATGATCTTGAAGAAAGTTTAAAGAATGCTGATTTTGTCTATGTGAAAAACTGGTCTTCTTATCAGGAATATGGCGAGGTATATGGTGTTGATGAAGATTGGATGATGGATAATAAGAAGCTGAAGCTGACAAATGATGCCAAAATCATGCATTGCTTGCCAGTACGAAGAGATCTCGAATTATCTTCAGAAATTTTGGATGGGCCAAACTCACTCGTGATTAAAGAGGCCAGCAACCGTGTTTGGGCTGCTCAGGTTGTTTTGAAACGTATGTTAGAGGATTTGGTATAGTACAATCCTATTGATTTTTGAAAAACTATTTTTATTGGGAAAAGTTGCGTAATGGCTAATAGTGTATTAAATATTATTAAAATTGGCGGGAATATTATTGATGATGAACGCCAATTGGATTCTTTTTTAGAAAAGTTCTCCGCATTATCAGGGAAAAAGATTCTTGTACATGGTGGAGGTAAAATTGCAACTCGTTTGGCTAGTGAACTGGGCATCGAAGCCCAAATGGTAGAAGGGCGGCGTGTGACAAATGAGGAAATGTTACGCGTTGTAACAATGGTATACGCCGGATTGACAAACAAGACAATCGTTGCGAAGTTGCAAAATTTGAAATGTGATGCTGTCGGATTAACCGGAGCTGATGGGGATGTCATTAAAGCGATAAAGCGTCCTGTAAAAGATATCGATTATGGTTTTGTAGGTGATTTGTTACATGACTCTGTAAATACCTTGGCCATCAAAAAGTTTTTGGAAGCGGGTTTTGTTCCTGTGTTTTCAGCTATTACACATAATGGCCTTGGACAATTGCTCAATACCAACGCGGATACAATAGCTTCTTCATTGGCGGTGTCTTTGGCTTCATTATATGAAACTTCTTTGGTTTATTGTTTCGAGAAGAACGGCGTTTTACGGGATGTAACAGATGAGAATTCGGTAATTCCAACGATTAAGTCGGAAGAGTTTGAACATCTTAAGGAATCCGGCGTAGTGAACGACGGGATGATCCCTAAGTTGCAAAATGCATTCAATGCTATAAATAAAGGTGTTCAAGAGGTCTATATTGGAAATGCTAATAATCTGCATTTGTTTCAACAAGGACAATTTGGCACTTGCTTGACATTAAAATAAAAATCTAACCTAAACCCAACGATCGCTATGAAAAAGGTCACCATTATCGGAAGCGGTAATATCGGTCTTTCTTTGGCAAAAGGACTTGTAAAAAGTGAATTTGCCCATGCTGCCGATATTACCTTGACGAGGAGAAATTTGAATGCACTGGCCGAAGAAGCGCGCCAAGGCTTCTCAATAAGTAATGATAATAAACTCGCTGTAAAGGGGGCTGATATTGTTGTTTTCGCAATCCTACCTCAACAACTAAAAAAGGTATTGGTGGAAGTGGCTCCTGTAATTGAAAAGACCAATCAGATTTTTGTCTCTATTGTGTCGGGAGTTTCTTGTGCCGATTTAAAAGCAGAGTTGGGGGCAGATGCCACAGTGATACGAGCAATGCCTAATACGGCAATTGCAATAGCGCAATCAATGACGTGTATCGCCAGCGACAATGCTTCAGACGACAGTTTGAAGGAGGTTGAGAAAATGTTTGAAACTGTTGGTTCAGTCGTTGTTATTAATGAGGACCTAATGACATCGGCGACGGCATTGTGTGCTTGCGGTATTGCATTTTTCCTACGTGCGATCCGTGCTGCTTCACAAGGTGGAGTTGAAATCGGATTTCATGCGCATGATGCATTAAAGATGGCGGTTCAAACTGCAAAAGGCGCTGCTGATTTGTTATTGCACACCAATGCTCATCCAGAAGGAGAGATTGATAAGGTAACATCACCGAAGGGCTGTACAATAGCGGGATTGAACGAAATGGAACATAATGGTTTTAGTTCTGCTTTTATAAAAGGAATTAAACTATCTGCGGATAAAGCAGGAGGACTATACCATGAAGGATAAGCAGGGCTTATTTGAAGATGCTCTGGCCCTTTTAAAACAATTAATTGGACTATCGTCTTTAAGTAAAGAGGAAGAGTTCACAGCGGATTTAATTGTTCGCTTCTTTCAGGAGCGTGATATCAAAACACATCGAAAAGGCAATAATGTCTGGGTATATAACGCTCATTATGATAGCACCAGACCTACGATATTACTCAACTCCCATCACGATACAGTAAAACCAAATACAGGTTATACAAGAGATCCTTTGGCGGCGACTGTAGAGGAAGGTAAATTGTACGGATTGGGGAGCAACGATGCCGGAGGCTGTTTGGTATCATTGATAGCTACATTTTTGTATTTTTACCAGCAGACGGACTTGAAGTATAACTTCTGTCTTGTCGCTAGTGCCGAAGAAGAGATCTCAGGTAAGAACGGTGTAGAATCTGTTTTGGATGATATCGGTTCAATTGATTTTGCAATTGTGGGTGAACCTACCTTATTGGATTTGGCAATTGCAGAAAAGGGACTGATGGTGTTGGATTGTACAGCATTAGGGACAGCTGGACATGCCGCACGTAATGAGGGCGATAATGCAATCTACAAAGCGATTAGGGATATTGAATGGTTTCAAAATTATACGTTTGAAAGGACTTCGTCAACCTTAGGCCCGATTAAGATGTCGGTGACAGTAATTCAGGCGGGATCACAACATAATGTGGTACCGGCTACTTGTAACTTTGTTGTCGATGTCAGAACCACAGATGCTTATTCGAATGAAGAGACGTTGGATATTATCAAGTCTCATGTAAAATCAGAGGTCACAGCGAGATCGACGCGTCTGAAATCTTCTTCTATTCCTGAAACGCATCCAATTGTCAAAGCAGGTGTTGTACTGGGGCGTAAGGTATATGGATCGCCGACGATGAGCGATCAGGCTCTTATTCCTGTCCCTTCTCTGAAGTTGGGGCCTGGTGATAGCGCTCGGTCACATATGGCGGATGAGTTTATCTATATCGATGAAATTAGAGCAGGGATCGATCTCTATATCGCCATGTTAAAAACGATAGTATAAAAAAAGCTTCCATTTTTTATGGAAGCTTTTTTTATACTAGACTAAGCTGATTTGACGTTTGATACTCTCCTCGAGAGAGATGATCGTCTCGGTACGTTGAATCCCAGGTACGGATTGAATATCTTCATTCAATACTTTTCTGAGGTGAACTGTATCTCTACAGATGATTTTTGCAAAAATACTGTATTGGCCAGTACAATAATGTAATTCGACCACTTCTTTGATTTCTTTCAATTTATCTACCGCATCTGCATATTGTGAACCTTTTTCAAGATAGATACCCAAAAAGGCCGTGATATCAAATCCGACTTTTTGAGGATTGATAATTAGATTTGACCCTCTAATGATACCTAATTCTTCCATCTTCTTCATTCTAACGTGAATTGTACCACCTGATACAATTAGCTTTTTTGCTATTTCTGTATAAGGAATAGAGGCATCGTTCATTAGAATAGACAAGATTTGGATATCCAAATTGTCTAGATCATAGTTTGCATATTGATTTTCCATTAACAATGGTTTTTGTGTTCATTAATTGGCCGTTGCATCAAAATCGGACCAATAGCTAAAATAATTAAATTTATTTCAAAATTACTAAGAATTTTCGGTTTATAGATGTAAATTTAATAAAAAATACTTATTCATATTGATAATGTTATATGTTTTTGATTGAAAGTGATTATAATTGTTTCATGGTGATCTTATTATAGGTTAAGTGATTGTTTTCATGTTTGATATCAGGATTATGATAAATTAATTTAGTATTGCCTTTTTAAGAAGTAGGAAATGCAGTTGGCCTATTAACAATCTAATCAGTTCGTATTTAGCGGTTGTTAGGTTAAAAATGTAGCCAACCGTGTGATGTTTGAGTAAACGAAAAATCAAATACGGAATAGCGATGGAAGAAGTTCAAGATGTAAAGATTTCGAAAAAGAAGCCGATTTTTGAAGTAGGGGAAGGACTTCATAAATACCTTAAGCTGTATCAGCGAGATGAAAAGTTGCCTATAGGATATAAGGATCTACTGAATTTTACGGAGACAGTACCTGTTATGGATAAATTTGGCAACGATACTTTTTGGGAGACTCCACTGTATCCACAATATCTCATTGACCAATTATATGACGGGTTGAAGGTGATTTATGCTAAATTGAAAGCATCAGGTAATACGCGAATCGTCCAGCATAAATATATTGATCGTGTCGAGTACTGCGGCTTTGGCAATACGAAACCCTTTCGTATTCGTATCGTGAACCGTTTAAATGATGTGTATGATTATTTTTACATCAAGCAGGCCGATGCATCAAGAATATATGGACTGGAGTTGGAAGAAATATTGTCGCCCAATCAGGTGAATTATATGGTAGACCATGATACCTTGGTTGAGGAACATATTGTTGGAATTCCGGGAGACACTTTTTCGAAAACACGTATGTTCTCGCCTGATTATAATCTGACCCGGATTTCCAAAGAATTTGTCAAGTTTAATGAGCGATGTATTATTACGTTGTTGGGGGATATGCGGGCATACAATTTCGTGATGCAGATTACACCAGATTTTGATGATTTCCAGTTTCGAATTCGGGCAATAGATTTTGACCAGCAGTTTTATGAAGGAAATCCGAAGGTATATATGCCGCAATTTTTTAAGGAGAATCTTCCCTATGTCAAACTGGCGATGGAACATCTCAATGAAAAAACAGTACTGCAATACCAACAAGAGGAGCGTTCCTCTATTGTGCATAGAGTTCGAAGCGAAAGAC
Source organism: Sphingobacterium sp. UBA2480 (assembly GCF_002341965.1). Lineage (NCBI taxonomy): Bacteria > Pseudomonadati > Bacteroidota > Sphingobacteriia > Sphingobacteriales > Sphingobacteriaceae > Sphingobacterium > Sphingobacterium sp. UBA2480. The sequence continues at coordinate 281,404 of NZ_DDPA01000010.1, forward strand.
ATCGGATCGCTGATCTGAGGGATGCCTCGCAAACGCAGGTGCTCTCGACCCAGGAGAATATCAAACAGTTACGTGAGGGCTATGCTGAATTTTATCAGAACAACTCCTACCTCAAGTGTAAAACGATGACGGATATTGTGGAATTGAATGTGAAGAATGTGATTCGTCAGGTGCAAATGTGATTACTTGATTCGATCCTTGTTATCTTTGATAAAGGCGGACCATCCCGTGTACGACTTACTGTTGCCTGATACTGCATTTTTCTGAAACGAGTGGCAGACAGCAATTGCCAATCCGTCGGTGGCATCTAAAAATTGTGGTGTTTCCTCAAATTTTAATAGATTTTTTAGCATAGCGGAAACCTGCTCCTTTGTCGCATTTCCATTTCCTGTAACGGATTGTTTTATCTTTCTTGGAGAATATTCAAAGATCGGAATATCTTGCGCCAGCGCCGCCGCCATAGCAACACCTTGAGCTCGCCCTAGTTTGAGCATGACCTGTATGTTTTTGCCATAAAATGGTGATTCAAGGGCTACGCAGTCGGGATTATATTCCTGCATTAAAGCCGAAGTTTTTTTGAAAATACGTTGTAGTTTTAGAGCATGATCGTCTAAATGTCCCATTTTGATGACCCCCATTGAGATCAAGGATATGTTATTGCCAACTTCTTTGATGATGCCATATCCCAGTACAACGGTACCGGGGTCGATCCCTAAAATTATTCTTTCTTTCGCCTTTTCCTTCTGCATATACAATATTACAAATTTTGCGTTTTATTCGCGGATTGCATTCGACAAAACTTAATCATTTGGCTAAAATTTAGTAACATTGCTCTCTAATTATCGAAAGTTGACTGGAAGACAAAAAAAATACATCAGTCTTTTATTGAAGATGCTGGTTTTCGCCCTGGCGACCTGGTATATTGCCGTGAAAGTATCTGATAAAAGTAATATTGCGAAGTTTAAAACCCTAGTAGCAGGTTTAGAACAACATTCTGTTGTTTGGACCCTGGTTTTGATCGTGGTGTTAATGCTTGTAAATTGGTTGCTTGAAGTCGTTAAATGGCAGTATCTTGCCTCTAAACTGGAACGTATTTCATTTTGGCAGGCCTTCCAATCCGTTTTTTGCGGACTTACCTGGGCTATTTTTACTCCCAATAGGATTGGAGAGTATGGTGGACGCGTTCTTTTTTTACAGCCTCAACATCGGGCAAAAGGAGCCGTGGCGATGGGCGTTGGATTATTTGCACAATTGGTGCTCACAAGCGTTGCGGGATCATTAAGTATCGCTTGGTTTATCTGTAAATTTCTCTCAACTCCTTTAACCGTACAATTTGGTGTATGGCTACTTGCAATTATTTATGCCGGAGGATTTGTCATCTTATATTTCAATGTAAAATGGATCGATTTATTGGTCGGCAAAATTAAGTTTTTGAAACGGATTAAGCCTTTCTTTGAAGTATTGGAACACTATTCAATGCGCGAGCTCCGTATTGTTCTTTTAAATTCTTTGGCGCGATTTGTCATTTTTACTTCTCAGTATATCATCTTGATGAAGCTAACGCTACCTGAGTTACCGCTTTTATCCATGGTTCTGATGATTTTTATCCTATTTTTTGTGCAGGCAGCGCTACCTACATTGGATATTTTTGATTTCAGTGTTAGAAGTTTCGTTGCAAGCAATCTATATAGTTATATTACCACACAGGAAATTGCTGTAATGGCTATTGTTTCCTGTATTTGGTTCGTCAATTTGATTCTTCCAGCTATATTTGGTTCTATTTTTGTTTTTAAGATAAATTTTTTCGGTGATACAAATTCTTAACTATTTATTGATCATTTTTGCCTGCGTATACGTAATTCTAGTTTTATGGATGCGCAGAGGCTGGTTCTTGCTTTCGGAGCCTAACAATACTGTTAGGCCAACAATGACTGTATCTGTCATTATCGCAGCGCGGAATGAGGAGTTAAATATTAGGCGCACCATTGAATCGATACTAGGGCAAAATTATCCTAGAGAGCTCCTGGAGTTAATTATTATCGATGACCATTCGGACGATAGTACGTCTTTGATTGTGAAAGAATATGAAGAAAAAGGTGTCAAGCTGATTCAATTGAACGAAAATGGCCGTTTGAATTCCTACAAGAAATTAGCAATTTCAAGAGCGATAGATTGCTGTCATGGCGAAATTATTATCACTACAGATGCTGACTGCCGCATGGGGTCGAACTGGCTAAAGACAGTTATCAGTTCATTTGAGAAAGAAGGTGCCTATCTACAATCTTCTCCAGTAGTGTATTCAGAAGAAAAGAGTTTTTTTGAACGACTGCAGACCCTGGAATTTTTGTATTTGATAGGTTTGGGCGCTGCAGGTATTGGTAATAAAAAACCAACGACCTGTAATGGAGCGAATTTGGCCTATCGAAAGGATATTTTTAAACAAATGGGCGGATTTAAAGGGATTGATGAGCTTGCATCCGGAGATGATGAACTTTTTTTACATAAGGTAGCAGAACAATATCCCGATCGTATAATCTTTTGTAAATCACAAGATGCCGTTGTTTATACAGATGCAAAACCAGATTTGAAATCATTCATTAGTCAGCGTAGACGCTGGGCTTCAAAAAGTACCAAATATAAAAATAAAGGTGTCATCGCATTGGGGATTTCCATTTGGTTTTTCAACTTATTGATATTGGTTGCTGCAGTTCTTGCGCTCTGTGGTGTGAAATTTGTTGCTTGGGTAGTACTGTTCGCGTTGTTATTGAAGATGACTGTCGAATTTCTTTTTATTCAACCTTTAACCAGGTTCGCAAGCAGAAATGAACTCTTATGGTATCTTCCTTTATTAAGCCTGGCTCATATCCTTTATCTAGCTTATATCGGCATATTGGGTAATGTTGGGAAGTATGACTGGAAAGGAAGGCAGGTCAAGTAGCTTACTGCAATTTTTCGACCTTTAGTTTTATAGCTTCCTCAGCTAATTTAACGATCTCTTCAATATTCTTGCCCTCCGTATCCAAAGGATTTAGAACCTCCCAGGTCATATGAAGAAATGGGGTTAATGGATACATCCCATATTGTACCATTTCATATGATCCTGTGATGGCGATAGGAACAACGAGTGCGTTCGGATTCTTCTTTAGTAATGTGGCAATTCCGCCAACATGAAAGGCCTTCATTTTTCCGGTTTTCGATCTTGTTCCCTCTGGAAAAATAAACGCGGACCAGTTTTTGGTTTTCATATTATTGGCAAGCTTCAATATCTCAGCAATAGACTGTTTGGGGTCATTGCGATCTATATTTGCGGCACCACCATGTTTTAAGTTAAAGGAGATGCTAGGTATACCGCTGGCAAGTTCAATTTTAGAAATAAATTTTCCATGAAACCTGCGTAAAAAATAGATCATTGGCGGAATATCAAAGGTGCTTTGGTGATTGGCTACAAAGACTATGGGTTGCCCTGTTGGAATATTTTTATTGTCGATAAACGTCACCCGATTGAATAGGGTGTAATAGCAGGCAACGAGACAGGCATTTAATATATCCACACTCTTTTTGTGTGCATTATATCCACCCAGCTTTAAACATAACCACTGTATAGGGTGGAAGATAATCAAGGATAAACCAAAACAAAACCAAAATATTATAGATAGGAAATAGCCTAAAAACTTCTTCATAAATGTTATTTAATGATACAAATATATCATTAAGCAGTGGTTTTTAAAAAATATTGATTTTATAGTGTTTTGTTTTAATATTATTAATGTTATATTTAATAATATTAATATAGTTATTATTTAATGAAAAAAATACCGGTTGATTGCCCTTGTTGTGAAGCGAAGTTAAAAGTCGCTAAATTGGTGTGTGACTCCTGTGAAACCGAAGTTGTTGGAAAGTTTTCATTACCCGTGTTAATGCAACTTACTGTTGAGGAGCAAGAATTTGTTCTGAATTTTTTGATACACTCAGGAAGTTTAAAGGAAATGGCAAACCAAATGGGAAAATCCTATCCGACAGTTCGTAATATCCTGGATGATCTGATTCAAAAAGTGAAAGCTCTTATGAATAAAAATAGTGTTGGCAGAAATAGAAATATTTAGTGGCGAGGGAAATCGAATGATTGATGAACAAAGAATGATGTCATGATGAAAAATAATACGCTTTTTACCGAAAGCCAATCTTTTTTTAGCTGGTTATTATGTTTGATCCTTTTAACGGTCAGTGTAGCCAGTTTTTCTGTGCACTGGCATGATATCTTGCAGTTGGATTTTGTTCCATTATTTCAATTACCAGGATTTTGGATCAATTTGGTATTGTGGGGGTTATTTGGCATACTACGATTAAAAACTATTATTCGTGAAGAGGGAATTGAAGTCTATTTTTTCCCATTTAATTTCTATCGTAAAAGGACGCTTTGGGCAGATATCCATGCTATTCAGGTACGAAACTATAACCCGATCGGTGAGTTTGGTGGATGGGGATTGCGGAGGGGGGTGAGAGGTTTGGCTTTTTCAGCTCGTGGTAATATGGGGTTGCAACTTACATTGGAAACTGGTAAGATATTACTTATTGGAACCCAAAATCCGGCTGCGATTGAACAGCTGAACTTATCTCAATTCTTAAAAAATGAAAGTTAAACAGATTTTTCAGAATCCATTTGCGGAATTCCCAGAGTGGAAGTTATTCTTTGCTGGTGTTATCGGATTTTTGTTATCAAGCTATGTTATTTATTTATCGGGCCAGCAGTTCAATGGTTTTATGCATTTCTATCAACCGGATAGGGTGATTTCGATATGGGCTGTATTGGGCGTTCATGCCTGTATGGTTTTGGCTCCTTTTACACTTCTTTACGGTACTGGGATGTTATTGAACAGAAAGACCAGAATCATCGATGTCATAAATGTCGTTCTGATTATACCATTTCCGCTCTATCTTGCCTTATTTTTAGGGAAATTGTTAAACCAGGACAAATTTACGGATGAAGTCTTAAAGGCAGTGCAAAGCGACGATCATACATTGGTTGGAGTTGATAAAACGGAGATGCTCTTGTTTGGCATGTTTGGAATCATCAGTTTGTTATTGCTATGCTATCAGTTCTATTTATTGGTTAAGGGTATGAATGTAGCCGTTAATAATAAGAAGATTGGAATCAGTATGGTATTTGTGGCATTATATTTTATATTGGATTTATGCATACAGTTTAATTTCTAGTAAAAAACGACAATGAGAAAAATTTTATACCTATTTATCATTTGTTTTCATTTTTCATGTACCCATGCGCAGACATTTGATGGCTCATGGAAGGGCGAGGTTGAGGTTTCAGGGCAGAAGCTGCTACTGGTATTCAATATTCAAAAAGATAGTGCAGGGAAGTGGAATGGTACCTTTGAGAGTCCGATGCAAACAGCGCAGAAATTTCCAATCAATCAAATACGTATTCAACACGATTCCATTTGGATGGATGTTAAGAATATAGGTCTTCTGTATGCGGGCTTTTTGGATCGGGATAAAGATGTTATGAAAGGGGTGATGAAACAAGGCCCCTTTGAATCTGCTATGATTTTAGTACGAAGCGAGAATGAACAGAGTGGGCTTTCTCGTAAGCAGGATGTTTTTCCTCCTTATAGCTATACGGAAGAGGAAGTTTCGTTTAAAAATAGTGCCGGCAATGCAGTTCTTACGGGTTCTCTGACTTATCCTAAAAATGGTGGACCATTCCCCGCATTGGTGTTGGTCAACGGTAGCGGTCAGCAGAATAGGGATTCTGAAGTGTTTGGTCACAGGCCATTTAAGGTGCTTGCAGATCATCTTACCAAAAACGGTTTTGCTGTATTACGTTACGATGATCGAGGGGTAGGCGGCTCTAAAGGAGAAGTGAATTTAGCGACAACAATTGATTTTGCCTCTGATGCCAATGCTGCAGTTGATTTTCTCAGCAAAAAAGCTATAGTAGATGTGGATAAAATCGGAATGATCGGGCATAGTGAGGGAGCCCTAATTGCCGAAATAGTGGCATCCGAGAACAGTAAGGTAAAGTATATTGCACTTTTGTCTGGCCCTGTGATCAAAGGAGATTCTTTACTGATCTTACAGAGTTATGCTTTAGGAAAAGCGGGCGGATTATCTGAAGCAGCATTACAGACCAATAAAGCAAATAATCGAAGATTGTATACTATTCTATTGGAAGATGCGCCACCAAAGGCATTGGCCGAATCGTTGGAAAAAGAACTTATTCAGCAAAATAACGGTAATCCCCTGACTGCTGATATGAAAATTAAACTCAGTCCAATGATGAGCCCCTGGTTTAGAACGTTTCTTCGTATCGATCCGGCTTATTATCTGAAGCAGCTAAAAATACCGGTTTTTGCTTCATTTGGCGGAAAGGACGTCCAAGTTCCTGCAAATGAAAACATTTATTGTCTCCAACACCTGCACTTAAAGACTACTGACGTCACCATTAAGGATTATCCCAATTTGAATCACCTTTTTCAGCATGCGCAAACTGGAAAAATCGAAGAATATTTTGAAAACTCAGAGAGTTTTAATGAACAATTGATGGATGACCTTACAAAATGGCTTAAATTGAAGACAAATTGATTTAATGAACTGAAGGCCGCGAGTTTTAGTATTTCTTTCCGGATCAAATAGGGGTAAAAGATCAGGGCCATTTAATGTTCTATTAAATGGCCCTGACTATATTACACCAACCTGACTATATTAGATCAAGGGATATTTTTTTGAAGGGCTTTCCAATTAAGGTGTTGTATTGGCTACAGGAAGTATTTTCCCATTGAAATAGTGATGTCCATTTTGAGCGAACTCTGCAATATAGCGTCCCATTTCAAAGGCTAAAGTACCCGCTTCAACACCCGGAAAAGCAGCCTCGAACATTTCGGTCTGAGCAGATCCTAAGGCTAGACAGTTCACTTTGATTCCTTTTTCCTTAAACTCCTCCGCTAAGCATTCTGTAAGCACTGCTAATGCGGCTTTGCTGGTTGAATATGCCGAAAGTCCGGGAAACTTCAATGATCCCTGAAATCCCCCCATACTGCCAATATTGACAATATGTGAGCCTGATGGCATCAAGGGAACAACGTTTTGTATCATATTTACATGTCCCATTACATTGGTTTGTAGCATTTCAGCAAAATCCTTTCCATCAGTTTCCATAAATGGCTTATTGATGAGTGCTCCAGCATTGTTTATCAAGATATCAACCTTATCAAATTTAGATTGGATGAAGGGAACAAGTGTAGTATAGTCATCGTAGACAATATCAAATTGAGCCGGGTATAAGGTGCCGCCATCATAGTTGAGCTGACCTGCAATTTCATGAAGTTTTCTCAGTTTGTCTGCTGATCTAGCCAAAGCAATGACTTTGTTGTCCTTTTTAGAGGTCAAATCCAACACCGCTTCAAATCCAACACCACTGCTTGCACCTGTAATAATAATATTTGCCATGTTTATTCTTCTAGTTTTTGACTTTGTTCAACTTCTTCTGCGGAAGGTAATTTGTCCTCTCCAATTGCTTGCGGATGAAAGATAAAATAAATTCCTGAAAGCGCGACGAGAGCGGAAATAATATAAAATAACAAGGTGATTAAAACCGCATTGTGTGAGTCGACGTGGAATATGCCCGCTCCCCACATGATCACAAGCTCACGCATCCCTAAACCACCCACTGAAAACGGAATGATTGAAACAAGAGAAGATGCAAGGAATAAAAATAGGTAAGGAGAAAATTTGCCGCTAAATCCTAGCGCATAAAGGATAAGAATTGCTGCAACAACTTGCATGGATTGCACACCGATTGCTTTTAAATGGGCTATTAAAAATGTAGCCTTGTATTCTTTAAAGAACTTGGTTACGATAAAGTAATAGAGAACGCTCCCTATTATAAATAGAATAACGGTCAGATAGTTTGGAATTCCGAGTTGTGGCATATAAGTAACTAGCGCTGCAATGATGAGGCACAGTGCCCATAATCCACTTAATCTATCTAAAAATAAGGCCGTAAATAATTTTCGTCCTTTAATATTGAATCGTTTCCTGAGGAAGAATATTTTATAACCATCTCCGCCAACACCGCCTGGTAAAATGAGGTTGTAAAATAGGCCAAGTTGATACAGTTTTAAATTATATTTTTCCGTAACATCTAAACCGATTGCCTTTAAAAAAGTCAATAAGCGCGAAGAAGAAATAAAAATTGAGATACTATAAGCAACTAAAGCAAAGAATAGATAGAGAGGATTGGAGTTGATGACGGCTTCTTTCAGATCCTTTAGCGATACCTTGCTAAATACCCAGTATAAGGCTCCTACAGTAACGACAATCTTTGCTATATTTTTGGCTATTTTGAGCCCCTTTTTTTTATCCATATAAATTATACATCCAATCTTGTTCGGCTGTAATTAGCGTTTTGGAGAATCCAAAGTTAGAAACTTTGGCGAATTGTGCAATTGGGCTTAAGCAATCGTTGGGTAAATTCTTGAATACAATAGTATCAAATATAAAATACCAAAGATAGTAGCAAGAGAAAATAGCCAATTTAGGTCAATTCTGTTATATTTGTGCTTGAGCACAGCGATCATTAATCCAATGATGAAGCAAAATAACAAGATAGGAGCTATGAGTGCTATCTTGTTCGTAAAAGCAAGGCTGATTTGATTCAATTTGCTTTTTGCTTCCTGTCCTAAAAAAAGCGGATAAGAAGCAAAGGCCAATAAAATGATAAATAACCTTAACAGCGTTTTTGCGATTATTTTGCTTATGGTATGATTTTTGGCTGTAATCTTCATGATTTGTGGATTAATTTACCCCAAAAATACAATTTGAAATTAAAATTTATACATATGAATCGATTCGTTTTATCATTAGCAACTGTTTTTGCTACGGTGACCTTATTTTCTTGTGGAGCACAAAAGCAAGGTACATCAACTGGAAATCCTTCTTCCAATACGAGTGCAGCTTCTGGTCCTAGCGCTTCGGATTGGAAATCCGCGGTAAAAGGAACGTGGACATTGAATACAATCGATAGAGAGAATTTACCTTCTTCATTCACGATCAAAAGTGTATTTGAAGAGGCTCCGGCAGAATGTTTCGTAGGTAGTACATGGAATTTTATTGGAAATGGGAAAGGATCAATTACATTTAATGCGCAAGGAACTTTATGTGCTCCAGGAGCATCACGTGAGATTTTTTGGTCTATCTATAACCCTGGAAAAGGCTTAGGAGAACCTCAGTTTCAATTTAAAAAGATTTATGCGGGCGATAAGGCGAAAAATGTCACAACAGGTTACCGCTTAGATTTATCTTATTCTGATGGGAATAAATTAGTTATGCGTATGCCATTGACTGTTGCGAATGGAGAAGCCTATCTAGTTTTTAACTTTACGCGCTCAAACTAAACGTAAACGATAAAAAAAGAATAACAGAAAGCTATAGGAATTCCTATGGCTTTTTTTGTTTAAAATTTAATACTTTTACACTCCCAATTCATTATGATTTATTTGCACTGTAGACGGATGAGTTTACGAATACGGTGACCGGCAAGTATTGAATGATAATCTTGTGCGTAGCTAAATTAATCGCGGATAAACTAATTGTATGTATGGATATGGGATAAATATCTAACGATTTCGTCAGGTATTGCTTAATCTAGAGAGAAACATGGCTGAACAAAACACGAAAACTGCTTTAATAACAGGTATAACAGGACAAGATGGTGCCTATCTAGCAGAATTCCTATTGAAGAAAGGATACAAAGTACACGGTTTAAAACGCCGCAGCTCTTTATTCAATACTGATCGTATTGACCATCTTTATCAAGATCCTCATCTCGACAATCGAAATTTCACATTGCATTTTGGTGATTTGACGGATTCAACCAATTTGATTCGTATTATACAAGAAACACAGCCTGACGAGATTTACAATCTTGCGGCACAATCTCACGTAAAGGTTAGTTTTGATACGCCAGAATATACTGCTAATGCAGATGGTATCGGTACATTGCGGATTCTTGAGGCGGTCAGATTATTGGGAATGATCGAAAAAACCCGTATTTATCAGGCTTCCACTTCCGAATTGTATGGATTGGTGCAAGCGGTTCCACAAAGTGAAACAACACCCTTTTATCCACGAAGTCCTTATGCTGTAGCAAAAATGTACGGTTATTGGATTACTGTAAATTACCGCGAAGCTTATAAGATGTATGCCTGTAATGGTATTTTATTTAATCATGAGAGCCCTGTAAGGGGAGAAACTTTTGTGACACGTAAAATTACCAGAGCTGTGGCAAAAATCGCGCTAGGGCTGCAAGATAAATTATATCTTGGTAATCTGTCCGCACAACGTGACTGGGGGCATGCCAAAGATTATGTAGAAGCGATGTGGTTGATTCTACAACAAGAAACCGCAGAAGATTTTGTGATTGCTACAGGTGTGACAACAACTGTTAGGGATTTTGTTCGCATGGCTTTTGCAGAATTGGGAATTGAAATTGAGTTCAGTGGCAAGGGAGAGCAGGAGAAGGGGGTAATTATCGATATTGACGAGGAACGCTTAGCTCAGTTAAATATTGATAAGTCGCTGATTAAATTCGGTCAGACTGTTGTCAAAGTTGATCCGGCATATTATAGGCCAACTGAAGTCGATTTACTTATTGGTGATCCGACAAAAGCAAATACAAAACTTGGATGGACGCCAAAATATGATCTTCAGATGTTGGTAACAGACATGGTACAATCCGATCTTCATCTGATGAGAAAGGAAGAATATTTAAAACAAGGCGGATTTGAAACCTTGAATTATTTTGAATAATTCATAATTGGTAAAAAAAAATAAAACTGGAATAATTTTTGTTTAAACATTCAATAGTATAAATTTATAGATTTATACCTATGAAAATGACAGTATATTATGATAAATTCAGAAGTTGTTTCGAGTAAGAAAGAAGAAGAAAAGAAGAAAGATTCTTCGAAGATTTACTTCTTTATCATTGCGATAGCAGCATTACTTGCAACAAACATATATTTTTATGTCAAGTTTAAGACCAATGGTGAAAAGGTCTATACACTTACAGTAGAAAAAGAAAATCTGCAGGTACAAATCGATCGTATTGAAGCTGAATTGGATAAAATTGATGTAGAAAATGTCCAATTGACGCCAGAGATGACTGTGCAGAAGGATGATTCTAGGGCGGAGATCGCAGTACTTCGTAAAAAGCTTGAAAATAAAAGTATTACTCCAAAAGATATTGATGATGCACAGCACAAGATCAATCAGCTTAAGAAGCAGGTGGATACTTATCGTGTAAATGTGCAACGGCTGATTCAGGAAAATCAAATTTTATCGAAGCAAAACTCCAATTTGAGCGAATCTGTAGTTGAAAAAGAAAAACAAATTACTTCTTTAGTTACATCAAATTCGGACCTGAAAGAGAAAGTTGCAACTGCTTCAGCATTGAAGGTTTCAAGTATCAGTATAAATGGACTTGAAGTCAAAAAGAATGGAAAGGAAGTCGTAGAAGAACGTGCTAAAAAAATCGATAAGTTAAAAATCAACTTTACCGTTGCTGATAATCCGTTAGCTAAAAGTGGAGAACGTGATATATATGTCAGAATTATCGATCCACAGGGAAATCTGGTCGTGCAAGGTGATAATATTTTCTATGTACATGGAGAGAAATTGCAATATACCTTTAAACACAATATTTTATTTACCAACAAAGGTGAAGATTATATCGTCTATTGGGCAGCAGAAGAGGGGTTCTCAAAAGGGGCCTATACGGTTTTGCTATATGAAGATAATGCAATCATGGGACGATCTACGGTTGTGTTACGTTAAAAATAAATGAACTATTAAACAAAAAAGCTCTNNAGAGCTTTTTTGTTTAATAGTACGCTGTTTGTGTTAGGCTGATCCTTGGAACGTCGTAAGAATAGGACTATTCCCATTTATCGTTCAGTTTTATGTAATCAATGTTTGAGATATAAGGAGCCTAACTGAACGCCCTAGTTTTATTTACATTACTTGAATGTGGTAGCCTCTTATTTATGTACTTGGAACGGCTCATCTTATTATTTAGATGCTTTGGGTGCAGTATCCTATCCGCTTTCTTGGATGTCTGATTACAGTTGATTTAAGATTCTATCTGTTGCAAAGGAAGCAGTATATGAAACGTTGTACCTTCGCCTTCTACAGTCTCAAAATAGATTTGCCCGTTACAGGCTTCAATTGTCTTTTTGACAAGAACTAGTCCTAAACCGTTTCCGGAACTCTTTGTCGTGAAATTAATCTGGAAAATTTTATCCTGCATCTCTTTGGGAATCCCATAACCGTTGTCTTTGATATCTATCTTGACAAATTTGTCTGAGTAGCGTTCAATGGAAATCTCGATCTTCATGTTTTTTCGTCCATAACCGCCCTCAATCGCATTTTTTATCAAATTATTGAAGGTTCTTAATAGCTCATTACCATCTGCTTTAACGATAAGGGTTCTGTGATCCGCATTGTTAATGAGACGAATACTTACATTTGGTGTATTGTTGTACAAGGAAATGGACTTTGTTACTTTCTCTACAATATTGATGTTTTCCATTACCGTATTTGGGAATTTTGCAAAATGTGAAAATTCTGAGGCAATATGCGTCAATGCATCGATTTGTTCGATGAATGAAGTGGAGAATTTATTGAAGCGATCCGGAAATTTAGGGTCCTCGTCTTTGTAAGATCTACGGAGTTGCTGAATGCCTAATTTCATTGGTGTCAACGGATTTTTGATTTCATGGGCAATCTGTTGAGCCATCTCACGCCAAGTTGATTCTCGCTCGGTATCTTTGATCTTATTAGCATAGTCCTCCAGCTTTATGATCATAAGATTATATTCTTTGATCAATGTACCTATTTCATCATTTCGTTGCCAAAACAGAGGCTCGTTGGGCTGCCCCAGGCGTAGTTGTGAAATCTTCTTACTGATGATGCTCAATGGATTGGTGACACTGTTGGCCACAAACGTCGCATAAAATCCAAAGCCTATAATAATCAGCGAATAAATGTTCACTATGGTATTTAAAAGAAGATTCTTATTGATATTTTCTTCCTTCTGAAGTGAGAAGTTTGGTATACCTATATAAGCCAGTGTATTATAGTTTTTATCCCTGATGGTGGCGTAGCTGGTCTCAAATTGGAAAGTGCCAATACGCTCATCTTCAATTGTCTCCGATTTTTTTAAGATGGAAAGATTTTTCAGTGCAGCCGGATTAATGAAAGTAGAGAAAAGCTCCAGATCGTAGATTCTACGCTGCGAACTGTAAAGTAACCTGCCTGATTTGGAATAAAGATTGAAGTCTTTGGAAATTGTTTCGGATAATGTCTTGAGAATACTAATCAGCTGCGTTTCGGTGGATGTTTCATCTGTGTAGGTCAACATATTTTCCATCCGTTTACCCAGCTCGATAATAAAGCGCTCTTTACTTGCTTTATTGTTATTATAAAGCTGCTTGTTGATACTTATATATGAAATTACCGCTGAAATAAGAATAGCCAGAATTACCGATGAGATGATGGAAGTCTGAATACGTGTAGAGTACTGTATTTTATTTACTATTTTGTAGAACTGATACTTTAAATTACGGAAAGTTAGCTTGGTATTTTTAAGAAAGATATAGAGTGATTTTATGAAATGGAAAAGCATGAAAATCATAAAAAATACCAAGAACAGAAATGAAGTCGTCGCTAGATAATCCCAAAAAGAAGGTTTTTGTTTACTGATAACGTATGTAGAGAATTTATTGGCAACATAAGCCATATGTAGGTATGCATCTCGGTCGAGTACTTGAATATATTCCCCTGGAACACCTTTCAGCCCCCTCAAATTGTTCTCGTAAGTATATTTCCCAAACTGTGTTATTAAGGAGCCGCCTTTATAGAGGGCTATCGAATAATCTCCTTTATTATAATATTGCGAATTGTTAATCCGCATATCGGTAAGGATTTCGGGATAGGGAACCGTATAGCTAAAATCTTTATTGGAAAGATTGACGATAACATTGACAATTCTATTTTGGTCAATGGTGACAGGGATGATGGAGAAGTATTCATGCGTACCTAATTCCGCACTGGAACGGTAAAAGTTCTGCGTGACTTTTATCGACTTGTTGATTACTTTTTCTCGATATTCATTGATCTTATTCTGACTGGCTGGATTGAGCGGAATATTATTCTGATCATAATAATATGCTTTGAACTCATATTTGGAAAGATAGCCACTAAAGTACTTTTTCTTGATGAAATCGTTGATCCCCTCAGTATTGGTATAGGGGAGACTGATATTAAATAGGTGTTTTAATTCTTGATCGTTTGCTAGGCTACTTTCAATATCGGAGAACAATGAAACAGCATTGACATCATCTTCTGATTGTAGGTTACTCAATAAGATCTTCATGTCAATTAAGTTCCGTTCCTGATAGAAACGAGCGTGCGTGATTGCACTTATGATTGCCCAAAGTATCAGTACGGCGATATAATTTGTTAATATATGTCGGTCGAAATACTTCTCGCCAAATGATTTAATCAGGATGATCAGTGCAAGTAACAAATTGACCAGGCTATTTTTCTCAATATAAAAGGAAATGATCAGGATGACAAAAATGACACATGCCAGTTGAATGTTGAGTAGCTGCGTCGGTTTTAACTCTAATTTTTTAAGAAAAAATAGGACAAGATCAATGTAGATGCTCAAGGCCAAAATACCCATGCCAACAATGCCTAAATCTACCCAACTTAGGAAATGTAAATCGACAAGTTTTGTGAAATCAAAATAGATGTTGTTGGAGTGCGTAATCAGGGTACCAGCGATGTCATACAATAGACCGAACGACAGGTATATACTTAGAATAAATCCGATTGCGATAGGAATTCTGAAGAGTCGGATGTTCTTTATCTTGTCGAAATTGAGCTCTTTGCGAATTGAATAGATAAATAGAATCAACCATAACACCAATATGGTGGTGGACATCACGGACCATATATTGGGGAAGAAGCGATTGTAAGCGTAATTGCGCGAATCGAAAATTGAAAATGTCGCGTTTTCGGACAGCAGATTCCATTTAAGATCGGTAAATTTGACGAGGCTAAATACCGATAATAGCAGTAATGCAGACCACCAGGCCCTTCCTGTCTTGGCCATATGTAGGCAGAGACTATTGAAGAAGATCAGTAATGCGATCCAGGCAAGTAGCCAACAGAAGAATTGCAAAATCGTATAGGCATTTTCATGCTCTCCGTCTTTTAGCTTAACAGAGAATAGATAAGACCCTTCATTGCTATAGATATTTTTAATGGTGACCGTGTCTGTATAGGAGGCAATGTCGATATTTCGAGAGTCGAAGAAGTTCCTCCGCAATGAGCTATTTAAATAGGGGTTGTTGTTATTTGTATAGCCTTTTACAATAATATAGGCGAGTATACTGATATTGCCAATTGTTTTTTTTCGAACAACGTAAGAACGGTTATCATCCTGAATAAAATTGGATTTTTCCGGAAATCCCTGATCTGTAATTGGCACAAATAAATGCGTGCTCCACATCTTCGGTTCATGGTCCTTAAAGAGAAATAAATAAACCTTCTCATTGGTTTTGAACTTTTCAAATGCCTGATAAACTGCTATTGGGTACTGATCGTAGTTTTTAAATGTTTTGAGCAGGAGTGAATCATTAAAAATTCGGTCGACTTTTTTCTCTTGTTGAGCGATATAATCATTGAGTGATTTTGTATCAATGTCCAGTATTTCCTTATTGGTAACAGATTCTTTAATGGTGATAGCTGTTCCTATAAAGCATAAAGTCAAGATAAGTAGGAGTAATCGAATTTTTATACCAGAATTCACGTTCGTCAATTTACATTATTGTAAATATAAAAAAAAGTCCTTGCTTTCTTAGGGCAAGGACTTTTATATTATTTTCTGAATAGCCTATTTTAATTGGCTAGAAAGAATCTTCAATCGGTTTCTTAAGCTTTGTTAACGCTATCGAAAACACGAAGGATTTTAATTGCTTATTAAGCGTGCGGTTCTTCTTGTCTGAAGATTTTAGCAGTCAAGTACTCACGGTTTAAGCGAGCAATGTTTGTTAATTTGATTCCTACAGGACATTCTGCTTCGCAAGCACCTGTATTGGTACAGTTACCGAAACCTTCAGCATCCATTTGATCTACCATTGCCTGTGCACGTTCGTAACGCTCAGTTTGGCCTTGAGGTAATAAGGCAAATTGAGATACTTTTGCAGACACAAATAACATTGCAGAAGCATTTTTACATGCTGCAACACAAGCACCACAACCGATACATGTAGCCGATTCAAATGCTTCGTCAGCGATACGTTTAGGAATCGGAATAACATTGGCATCAGGAACACCACCTGTATTAACATTTACATATCCACCAGCTTGTTGAATGCGGTCAAAAGCCGTACGGTCTGTTGCAAGGTCTTTCAATACAGGGAATGCAGCAGCTCTCCAAGGTTCAATCACGATAGTCTGTCCATCGTGGAAGCTACGCATATGCAATTGACATGTTGTTGTACCTTCTTTAGGACCGTGAGGGCGACCGTTGATGACTAATGAACACATCCCGCAGATACCTTCACGACAGTCGTGATCGAAATATATAGGATCTTCTCCTTTACGAGTCAATTCTTCATTGACAATATCAAGCATCTCTAAGAAAGACATATCATCAGCGATATCGTTTGCCTGATAAGTTACAAATTGACCTTTATCTTTATCATTTTTTTGACGCCAAACTTTCAGCGTTAAATTCATATGTTGTGCCATGATAATTTTCCTTCTTATTTATAACTTCTTTGTGTTAACTGAACGTTCTCGAATACCAAGTCTTCCTTGTGTAATTCCTCAGGTACATTGTCTCCTTTGTATTCCCAAGCAGATACATAGGCGAATTCATCATCGTTACGTTTTGCTTCACCTTCTTCAGTTTGGCTTTCTAAACGGAAGTGACCACCACAAGACTCCGCGCGTTGCAATGCATCGACTACCATTAACTCACCTAATTCTAAGAAGTCAGCTACGCGACCAGCTTTTTCTAAAGAAAGATTTAATTCTTCATTCTCTCCAAGGACTCTAACGTTTGTCCAGAATTCTTTTTTCAACTCTTGGATCAAACCTTGTGCTTTTTGTAAGCCTTCAGCAGTACGAGCCATACCACAGTATTCCCACATGATGAGACCTAGTTTTTTGTGGATATCATCAACCGTTTCAGTACCGTTTAAAGACAACAATTTGTTGATTTTGTCTTCAACTTCCTTACGTGTAGATTCGAATGCCGGATGGTTGTGATCTACTGGTGCGAATGAACCTAATTTAGCTAAGTAATCACCCACAGTGTAAGGAATTACGAAATAACCATCGGCAAGACCTTGCATCAATGCCGAAGCACCTAAGCGGTTTGCGCCGTGGTCAGAGAAGTTACACTCACCCAATGCATACAAACCTGGGATTGTAGTCATCAAGTTGTAATCAACCCATACGCCACCCATTGTATAGTGAACAGCTGGATAGATACGCATTGGTTGTTTGTAAGGGTTCTCGTCCGTGATTTGGTAGTACATGTCAAATAAGTTACCATATTTAGCACGTACAGCATCTTCGCCTAGACGACCGATAGCTTCTTTAAAATCCAAGAATACCGCAAAACCAGTTTTACCAACACCACGACCATCATCAACAGCTTCTTTTGCATTACGAGATGCCACGTCACGTGGTACCAAGTTACCGAATGAAGGATATTTACGCTCCAAGAAATAATCTCTGTCGTCTTCTTTGATGTCATTGGCTTTGATCTCACCTTTACGCAATCTTTCAGCCATTTCTTGAGTTTTAGGAACCCATACACGGCCGTCATTACGTAGAGACTCTGACATCAATGTCAATTTAGATTGGTGATCACCTGTTACCGGGATACAAGTTGGGTGAATTTGCGTATAACAAGGGTTTGCAAAGTAAGCACCACGTTTGTGCGCTCTCCAAGCTGCTGTAACGTTACATCCCATTGCATTTGTCGACAAGAAGAATACGTTACCGTAACCACCAGTACACATCAATACTGCATGTGCAGCATGCGTTTCGATTTTACCTGAAACCAAGTCACGAGTGACGATACCTTTAGCATGACCATCGATCATAACTAAGTCTAACATCTCATGACGCGTATACGATTTTACTTTCCCTTTTTTGATTTGACGGTTTAACGCTGAATAAGCGCCCAACAACAATTGTTGTCCCGTTTGACCACGTGCATAGAACGTACGGCTAACTTGCGCACCACCGAAAGAACGGTTGTCTAATAGACCTCCGTATTCACGCGCAAAAGGAACACCTTGAGCAACACATTGGTCAATGATGTTGACAGATACCTCAGCCAAACGGTAAACGTTTGCCTCACGTGAGCGGTAGTCACCACCTTTGATTGTATCGTAGAATAAACGGAAAACAGAGTCACCGTCATTTTGGTAGCTCTTTGCTGCATTGATACCACCTTGTGCTGCAATAGAGTGCGCACGACGAGGTGAATCTTGATAACAGAATGTAATTACATTATATCCTAATTCAGCTAAAGACGCTGCTGCAGATGCACCAGCAAGACCTGTACCAACAACAATAACGGTAAATTTACGTTTGTTAGCAGGGTTAACCAACTTAAGATTAAATTTATGATTTGACCACTTTTGGGCTAATGGGCCCGCTGGTACTTTTGAATCTAACATATCTCTTAATTTTATATTAATGAATAGAGCTGCTGCTCTATCTTAAAAGATTCTGAATTATTTAAAGAAGAAAAACAATGGCATTAATACAAAGCCAATTGGGATTAAAACTCCAAATACCCAAACACCTATTACTCTGATGATTCCAATATATCTTCTGTGGTTAAAACCTAAAGTTTGGAATGCAGATTGGAAACCATGAATTAAGTGGAATGCCAATGCTGCCATCGCAATAACATACAATGCGACCAATGCAATATTTTGGAATGCAAAGTCAACTTGCTTGTACAAATCTCTCGCTTTTAAGATTTGAACATTGTTTTCTACCGTTTCTTGGTAGTCGTGGAATTCAGAAGCTTGAAGTTCTCTCGCTGTGGTTTGTCCAGTTGCCAAATCAGTACGGTATTCGATGTACGGCACTTCATCATTGTGAAACTTCCACCAAAAATTAGACATGTGCGTAGCTAAGAATACTAAAATGACAGTACCTAAGATACCCATGTTGCGTGAATTCCACTTGCTGTTTGCTTGACCATCATATTTGGCATAACCAATAGGACGAGCGGCCTTGTTTTTCATCGACAATGTAATAGCGTAGATGACGTGAACAATGACCGAAGCATACAATAAGTAAGAAACAACTTTGATTGGTGTAAAGTGAGTCATAAAATAGGCGTACTTGTTGAACGCTAGACCCGCATCATCTTTAAATAATTGCAAGTTACCAACCAAGTGAACAACTAGGAATAAACATAGGAAGATTCCTGTTAAGCTCATGATTAGCTTCTTCCCAATCGAAGAACTGAAAACTGGCTTTGATTTACTCATTATCCTTGTAATTTAATTTGAATTAGGCAAATCTACTATTTGCTATTAAATATGATACCATTTTGACAAGAAAAAGCAATAATTTAGAACGGTTCTAAAGTTTATACAATTAAAAAGTCCGTTTTGAATAAAAACGGACTTTTCAATTGCATATAAACAAGGTTGGACGAACTATAGAATACTGAATAATCTATAGCCTAACCCGATACTCCACATATTGATTTTTGGATTTGCCTGACTCTCGTTATTGACTTTGTTTAAGCCCATTTCGTATCTAACATCGACACGTAAACTTGAAATGTCAGCTCCTACGCCAAATGCCCAAGCTGTACCACTTTTTTTGTAGTTATTGGGATTCAATTGGTCGATGACTTTATCTTGCTTATCATCTACTTTAAACGAAAATATTGGGCCAGTTTGAATTCTCGCGCCAATCGGCCCTAAGCCAAAACGTTTGCCCAATAATACTGGAACATCAACTGTTGTAAATTTAACATCTGTAGATTCCCCATTTTCAGCTTTCACTGTTGTGTTTTTACCTGTTAAGTACACCTCAGGTTGAATATGGAATCCCAAAACACCAACACGTCCATAAAGACCAGCTTGGTAGCCTGCTTTCGTGTCGGAATTGAAATATTTGCCATCGCTTTTAAGTTTGGAGAAGTTCAAACCTCCTTTTACACCCACCTCAAAACCAGGCAAAAGCTGCGCTTGTGCCGTTGCTACGCTACCACAAATCAAAAGTAATGCTGGTAAAATCTTTTTCATAATCTTTTATTTATGTATATATTGTATCTTTAAACAAACTTTTACAGTTCAGTAAAGATATACAAATTTTATACCTAAATCTGAGTTATGCTGAAAATTAACGAAGAACAGTGGCAAGTAGCCAAAGAAAAACTCCGTCGCAAGTACAACCACTTAAGTGATGAAGATTTAGCTTTTAAAGCTGGAGAGGAGGATAAACTGATTGATCGATTGTCTTCTCGTTTGGGCCGTAAACCTTCCTATGTTTTATTTACGATAGGTAAAGAGATCCAGGATATTAGTAGCAACCGATTATGAGTGATGCCATTAGTTGGACCGATTTTGAGAAAGTGGATTTACGGGTAGGAACTATTTTAGAAGTAAAGGACTTTCCGAAAGCTAAAAAGCCAGCCTATCAATTGAAACTTGATTTTGGAGATGAAATTGGTATTTTACAAAGTAGTGCCCAGATTACAGTACACTATAACAAAGAAGAGTTGATTGGAAAGCAAGTGGTCGCAGTTGTGAACTTTCCCAAAAAGCAGATCGCTAATTTCTTTTCGGAGTGTCTCGTGACCGGATTTGCCGACGAAAATGGCGATATTATTTTGACATCCGTCGACAAAAAATTACCAAATGGATCTAAACTTAGTTAAGTTTGTACCATGACATTTATAGATTTTGAAGGAACACAACTCATCGATAGTGACGAGTCGTTCATGCGTATGGCATTGAACGAAGCTAAGGTTGCATACGAAGAGGGGGAGGTACCTATTGGAGCAGTTATTGTTCATCGAGGACGTGTTATAGGGAAAGGTCATAATTTGACGCAGCGATTGAATGATGTGACAGCTCATGCTGAGATGCAGGCTTTTACAGCAGCTGCTAATTACCTTGGAGGCAAATACCTGGATGAATGTACATTATACGTTACCATAGAACCTTGTATTATGTGTGCCGGAGCGGCCTATTGGACACATATTGGTAAAATAGTCTATGGCGCCAAAGATGAAAAGCGTGGCTATTCTCATTTTCACGATAAAATATTACATCCCAAAACAGTCATTACACATGGTATTTTGCAGGAAGAATGTGCTGATTTGGTAAAATCATTTTTTCGTCAAAAACGGTAAGGAAATAATGGATTTATTGTAACACATAAAAACATAACCGTGTATATTGTGTTATATTTGTATGTATAAACGAAGTAATAAACATTTAAATTAAAATAGATATGGCATTTGAATTAGAAGCGTTACCATACGCAGCCGACGCATTGGAACCACATATTGACAAAACTACAATGGAAATCCACCATGACAGACACCATCAGGCATATGTGGATAACTTAAATAAAGCAATCGCAGGTACAGACGCTGAGAACTTATCGTTATTGGATATCATTAAAAATGTAAGTAAATATTCTGCAGCAGTACGTAACAACGGTGGTGGTCATTACAATCACTCTTTGTTTTGGAAAGTTTTAGGCCCAAATGCTGGTGGAGCTCCAACAGGTGAATTAGCCGAAGCAATCAATGCAACATTTGGTTCATTTGATGAGTTGAAAAAGCAACTTCAAGCAGCTGGTGCAACTCGTTTTGGTTCAGGATGGGCGTGGTTAATCGTTGGTGCTGATGGTAAATTAGCCGTAACTTCTACACCAAACCAAGACAATCCTTTGATGGATGTTGCTGAAGTAAAAGGAAATCCTATTTTAGGTATCGATGTTTGGGAGCACGCTTATTACTTGAAATTCCAAAATAAGCGTCCGGCGTATTTAGAAGAAATTTTTAATGTTATCAATTGGGATGCCGTAGCACAAAACTATGCTGCAGCAAAATAATTGAACATTTGATAGAACCATAGAAAAGCGACAATACTAATTTATTGTCGCTTTTCTATTTTATAAACAAAACCTCAGTTGTATTTGTTTATAAGACCATAGTAGAACACTACAGTATAATAGTTAACTCCACGATCATACCCGCTACTGATGAAAAATATTTTAATGCTATTAGCAGCACTTTTTATTTTAGGCTCCTGCCAGGGACAGCAGGCAAAAAAAGCTGATTTCTCGAAGTTACCGGCAAAAAATACGGCAAGTTTGGATACAGCGACATTTGCGGCAGGTTGTTTTTGGTGTACTGAGGCACAATTCAAAGAGTTAAAGGGGGTTGTACATGTTGTTTCAGGATATACTGGCGGATGGGTAGCAAATCCAAGTTATACGCAGGTTTGTACAGGGAGCACAGGGCATGCGGAAGCAACCAATATTATTTTTGATCCAAAAGTGATCAGCTACGACAAACTATTGGAGGCCTTCTTTGTCGCACATGATCCAACAGAGCTCAATCGCCAGGGGAATGATATCGGCACCCAATATCGCTCGGCTATTTTTGTGCACGATAAAGAGCAGCTTGACAAGACGCAGTATTATCTTTCGGCGTTAGAAAAAGAGCATGTTTTCAATAAACCTATTGTAACCGAAGTAGTTCCGGCAACAGTCTTTTATCCTGCAGAAGACTATCATCAAGATTATTACAGATTAAATGGGAAAGAACCATACTGCCAATTGGTGATTAAACCGAAATTGGAAAAATTTAAACGTATCTTTTCCAAGGTGCTCAAAGAGGGACAGTAACTTTGGGTATTCATAAAATTTGAGGTAATTTTACTTCTATTAACGCTATTTAGTATCATGCTAACAAGTTGAAACCATGGTTTCTCATGCAAATAATGGAACGAACAAACTTGATAGCTTCATGATTCATTGATAGCATTTTTTGGATGAATAATTAATAATTGTAATATGTCTAAAGGATTTTTTACAGTTCCTGTTCCTACCAATGAACCGGTGTATACTTACGCTGTCGGAACGAAAGAACGTAAATTGTTGAAAGCAGCAATTGATGAGGCACGTTCGAAACAAATCGATATCCCAATGTATATTGGTGGTAAAGAAATCACTACTTCTAAAAAAGTAAACCTAGCTCCTCCACATGACCACCAACATATTTTAGGTCAATACAATCAAGGCGATAAATCTCACGTAACAGATGCAATCAATGCTGCTTTGGCGGCAAAAAAGGATTGGGAAAATCTTACTTGGGAGGATCGTGCTGCAATCTTTTTAAAAGCTGCTGAATTAATTTCGGGAAAATACCGTTATGAGTTGAATGCTGCTACAATGTTGGGGCAATCGAAGAACCCCTATCAGGCAGAAATTGATTCGGCATGTGAGATTGTGGATTTCTTGCGTTTCAATGTACAGTACATGAGTGAAATCTATAAGCAACAACCTCCTATATCAGGTAAAGGTGTTTGGAACCGTGTAGAACAACGTCCTCTTGAAGGTTTTGTATTTGCATTGACTCCATTTAATTTTACAGCTATTGCGGGTAATTTACCGTCGTGTGTTGCAATGATGGGTAATGTTGTTGTATGGAAACCATCCAATACCCAAATCTATTCAGCAAATGTATTGATGAAAATTTTCCGTGAAGCTGGTCTTCCGGATGGTGTAATCAACTTGGTGTATGTTTCAGGTCCTGATGCAGGTGATGTGATTTTCCAACACCCAGATTTCGCAGGTATCCATTTCACTGGCTCAACAGGAGTATTCCAAGACATTTGGAAAACGATCGGTAACAATATCCACCGTTATAAAACATATCCACGTATTGTTGGTGAGACTGGTGGTAAGGATTTTATCGTTGTACACCCTTCGGCTGATTTGAAGGTTGCGAATACAGCTTTAGTTCGTGGTGCTTTTGAATACCAAGGCCAGAAATGTTCTGCTGCCTCACGTGCATATATTCCTAAATCATTGTGGCCAGCATTGAAAGAATCTATGACGAATGACGTAAAATCTTTTACAATCGGCGGAACAGAGGATTTCACGAACTTTTTCAATGCTGTCATTGATGAGAAGTCGTTTGATAAATTAGCGAAGTATATCGACAGAGCTAAAGAATCTAATGAAGCAGAAATTGTAGTTGGTGGTACATACGATAAATCTAAAGGATATTTCATCCATCCAACAATCATTGAGGCTTCAAAACCAGATTACGAGACCATGGTTGAGGAATTGTTCGGACCTGTGCTGACGGTATATGTTTACGAGGATGCTAAGTTTGAAGAAACGTTAGCTATTGTTGATACAACATCTATTTATGCCTTGACAGGATCAATCATTGCGCAAGATCGTTATGCCATTAATTTAGCAACAGATAAATTGAGACATGCTGCGGGTAACTTCTATGTGAATGATAAGTGTACAGGTGCTGTCGTAGGTCAACAACCGTTTGGTGGTGCTAGAGGTTCGGGTACAAACGACAAAGCAGGATCAATGATCAATTTGCTTCGTTGGGTATCTCCTCGTACAATTAAAGAGACGTTTAATCCAGATACAGATTATAGATATCCTTTCTTGGAAAAGGGAGAATAAAGAAGCTAGCATAACAGCTTTGTTAAAATAGAAAAGGCGCTTATAAAGCGCCTTTCTATTTTTTAAATAATCCCAATTCTGTTCCGTCGTCTCTAGTCATCCGAATATTCAATGACTTGTTGTTCCCGGCCACATCGATGATGGTTCTTTTCCCCACTTTTGGACCACCACCTATAAAGACAGGGTAATTGTGGTCTTTATCTGCTGGATAGTATCCATATTGATGGGTGTGGCCCGAGATCATGGCATCAATTTTATATTTCTGAAACAGGGGATGGAAACATGCTCTGTTATCCAGGGTGCCATGCCAGTCGTCCGAATGAAAAATTGGAATATGGCTAATGACAACAGTATGTTGAGCACGCTTTCTTTCTTTGGATTGGAGGACCTGTTCCAGCCATTGAGCCTGTTCTTTTCTGTAGTTATCGTAATCGACTGTTCCGGCGTATACCTCATGATTGTCAGGCTTGTCTTCGCCACTGTCTAGCATGATCCAAAAAATAGGCCCTCTTTTAAAGGCTTGGTAATACTTGTTGTCCGGATAACCAAAATATCGTTTGAAATTACGTGCGAAAGATCCCCTTGTCTCATGGTTTCCTCGATTCATGATGAATGGTTTGCTTGTCGCAAAAAATTCAATTGGCTTTAGCAATTTCTCTGTGATATCTTGCTGATTGGTGACATAATGAAATGAGTCTCCATTTATCACAAAGAAATCGTAAGGCGCGATATCCTGATTTGGGATAAGGTCATGATAACTGCTCTTTTCCTCATGTACATCGTTATATACAAGACAGCGAATCTGCTCTTGATCGCTCTTGGCTAATTTAGCCTCAAAAATAGGTGTTTCTATTTCTTGGCCATATACAATTTTATAAGGATCGAATTTTTGGACTTCCTTCGCCTTGATGCGATAGCGAAATGAGCGCGGCGCGTCCTCAATTGTAAAATGAAAAAAGTCAGTATTGGCGTTGATCATCCCATCTTCGGATTGGTAGATTTTTTTATGGACATTTCCTGCGTTATCGAGAATCTCGAGCCAAGCAAAAGCCTCTTTGCTCAAAATTGTAAAAATACTGACGCCTGTTTCCGTTTGATTCTGTAGATAGGCAGGTACGAGAAAACTGAACTCGCCTTCTGCCTCATTTGCTTCTTTTTCTTGCGCGACGCTTATATTCGGTAATGTAATCCCAGCCAGCGCCAGGACTTCTAAAAATCTTCTTCTGTTAAAATTCATATTTAAAGGTCACAAGTGGTTATTTAATATTTATCTCGACATATAATGGACGATGATCACTAGCGTATTTCTCGTCCAAAATTCGATGGTTAGAAAACCTTGCGGCAACTGTTTTATTGATCATGATATAATCAATTTCAGTAGTGGGTTTATCTTGAGGAAACGTAAATCCATTGGCAATACTGCTTTTTGTAAATATTTTGCTAAGTTCAATAATCGCTGGATCATTGGGCTCGGAGTTCAAATCACCGACAAGGATGGTGGGTAACTTTTCGTTTTTGAAGCGATTGGTGATGAATTTTGCCTGTTCGATTTTGTTTTTGTCTTTCAGGTCAAGGTGTGTATTCGCAAATAAGAGTTTCTTTTTGTGAATAGTGACTTCGATTACAGATAAACTACGTGTTTCGCTTTCCACAGGTGAGGGTAGAAGGTGTTTTTCTACACGTTCAATCGGATTTTTTGACAATATGGCGGTGCCATATTCACCTTTATCCAAGTCTATTCCTTTGGAAAATATATAGTGCATGCCTGTTAATTCGGCTAATTTCTTGGCTTGATTTTCAAAATATGATCTACCGAGATTAACATCGATTTCCTGAAGACCTACAATGTCAGCTTTGGAATTTTTAATAATCTTGGCAACCGTGTCAAGATTGATAATAGATTCTTTTTCAGTGGGTGGGTTTCCATGATGGATATTGAACGAGAGTACGCGTATTGTTTGTGCATGTAGATGGAATACTGAGCTTAGCAGTATTAGAAGGAATAGAATTAGTTTACGATTCATTGTTTATATTAAGTTTAGCATTTGGATGTCAGGCGTTTTTAATTAGCCTTTCTAAAATTAATAAAATCTATGAGTACAAATTGAAAACTTTGGACATGTAACAAAATAATCATCTAAGCACTTGAACTTTCGCAAAAAAATAGCCATCCTAAACAGGATGGCTACCTACATTATACTAATTTTTACAGGAACTAGTCTTCGTTTTCCTCGGTGTTAAGCATTGGATCTTCTCCTGTCACTTCAGCGCGGATTTTAGCTTCAAGTTCGTCCATTAAATCTGGATTGTCGAATAATAAGGCTTTAACAGCGTCTCGACCTTGTCCTAATTTGGTCTCACCATAGCTAAACCAGGAGCCTGCTTTTTTAATAATACCATATTCAACACCTAGATCAATGATTTCACCTACTTTAGAGATACCTTCACCAAAGATGATATCAAATTCCACTATGCGGAACGGAGGGGCTACTTTATTTTTTACAATCTTCACTTTTACGCGGTTACCCGATACTTCATCAGAATCTTTGATTTGTGATGTACGACGGATATCTAAACGTACAGAAGCGTAAAATTTTAAGGCATTACCACCAGTTGTTGTTTCTGGGTTACCAAACATGACACCAATTTTTTCACGCAATTGGTTGATGAAAATACAACAACAGTTTGTTTTTGAAATTGTACCTGTTAACTTACGTAAAGCCTGAGACATCAAACGAGCTTGAAGCCCCATTTTAGAATCGCCCATTTCGCCTTCGATCTCGCCTTTTGGTACCAAAGCCGCAACGGAGTCAATGACAATAACGTCGATTGCACCAGAACGGATTAGGTTATCAGCAATTTCTAAACCTTGCTCACCATTATCCGGTTGAGAAATCAATAAATTTTCTACATCTACGCCTAATTTTTGAGCGTAATATTTATCAAAAGCATGTTCAGCATCAATGATTGCTGCAATACCGCCTTTTTTTTGTGCCTCTGCAACAATGTGAGTTGCTAAGGTAGTTTTACCCGAAGATTCAGGTCCGTATATTTCAATGATACGGCCTTTTGGTACACCGCCAATGCCTAAGGCGATATCCAAGCCTAGAGATCCTGTAGAAATAGCTTCGATCGGCTCAACAGCAGTATCCCCTAACTTCATAATTGAACCTTTTCCAAAGTTCTTCTCCAATTTATCTAACGTCAGCTGTAAAGCCTTTAGTTTATCTGTGTTGCTCATATTTTTAGTATATATTTCTCAAAATTAAAAATTAAAAATCATAAACCAAATATTTTCACTAAAAAAATTAGCTTTTTGTTTCTGATATAGCTGAAACACTTTTTATATGGTGATTTTTTTCAAAGTATTTGCACATATAAGTAATAGGGCATTTCTCACACATTGGTTTTCGGGCCAGACATATGTAACGTCCGTGTAAGATCAGCCAATGATGAGCAATGGCAATTGTATCTTTGGGTAGATTTTTTACCAACTGTTTTTCTACAGCCAATGGCGTTGTCGCACGATAGGTTAGCCCAAGACGATTTGCAACACGAAAAACATGGGTATCTACGGCCATAGCCGGATTATGATAAACAACAGATGAAATGACATTAGCAGTTTTTCGACCTACACCCGGAAGTTTCACAAGATCCTCAATTTTTTCGGGTACAATGTTGTTGAACTTTTCAATCAGTAGTTGAGCCATTCCAACAAGGTGTTTGGCCTTGTTATTTGGATAGCTTACGGATCGTATATAGCTAAACACCTCGTCTACACTAGAAGCTGCCAAACTGTGTGCATCAGGGTAGCGTTCAAACAATTTGGGCGTGACTTGGTTGATCCTTTTATCTGTACACTGTGCAGATAAAATAACAGCGACCAGTAATTCAAACGGATTACTATAGTTGAGTTCTGTCTGTGCGTCAGGACTATTTTTGGAGAAATAATCTACGAAAGCCTTGTATCGTTCTTGTTTTAACATCGGTTCAAAACTAACCAAAATTTCCATCAAAAAAGAAATTTTGAAACCTACTACATGGTGAATACTCTGATTTTAATGTGCAAAACGGAAGGGAAGTCTCAACTGTTTTGGATCATAGATAAATCAAGACGATATTAAGGTTAAAAAATAAGGCCTAATCTCCCAGATTAGGCCTTTCTTTTTTCCAGTTGTTTCGAATATGCCAGGATATTCTCTACACTTCTTTTGCTTGGATGAAGCAACATTTTTGGTAATTGAAGTTTCAATTCATTTTCTATGTCCTCGTCTGTCATTACCTTCTCGTTTTGGGTTAGCAAATTTTGAACTTCGTTTTCTGATTGGGTAAAGTTTTCTACCATAAGCATCTGTTGTTTTGTCTCTGTAAGTTAAATAATTAAACGGACAAAAGATAGTTTTGGTATAAAAAACGAGAAAATATTTATTTTTTCTTTTTGTTGGTATATTCTTCTGCTTTTATAATGGCGTTATAAGCATTGACGATTCCTCCGGTGACCGAGATGTCCGCTAATCGAACCGTTTTGGTGGCATCTTCACCAACCTTTATCTGTACCAGTTGGTTCGGCTTTTCCACCGATTCCATAATAATCTGTTTGGTTTCCACCGCGCTCAAATTGGGATAATAAGATCGAATCATTGCCGCCAGACCAGCGACAACGGGCGCAGCCATACTCGTGCCCTGTTCTTCTTTATACTTGGAATCTGGTACCGTTGAGTTGATGTGGACGCCAGGAGCAAAAACGTCGACCGTTTTTTTGCCATAATTGGAAAAATCGGCTAATAGTTCATTGTCCAAATGAAGACCGGTTGCGCCTACGGTGATCCATGCATTGGCAACTCCGGTGGTATCACCTTTTCCATCCGTATAATACTTCATTGGAAAATTAGGTTCTATATCGTTATCTTCACTGTCATTTCCTGCGGCATGAACCATCAATACATCTTTGGATTCAGCATATCTGATGGCATCGTCTACGGCCTGCTTATTATGGGCATAACTTTTCCCAAAGCTCATGTTCAGTACTTTGGCTCCGTTGTCTGCAGCGTAGCGAATAGCATTTGCGACGTCTTTGTCACGCTCATCACCATCAGGGACGAGTCTAACCGTGAGTATTTTAACGTTATCCGCTACTCCATTGATACCGATATTATTATTGCGTTTTGCACCGATAATTCCTGCGACATGGCTGCCATGTAATGCATCTGGTCCCTTTACGTCCGCGTTGCCATAATGGCGCTCTGAAGCATCTTCATAATTATCGCCAACAATAGGTCGAGAATCGTATGCTTTGTTTAAATGATAATCAACTTGATTGTTGAAATATTTTGCACCTTCGGTGATATCATCAAAAAATTTGGCAAAGCCGCCGTTGTGGATTTCATCCTTTGCATAGCCCAGTGCGATGCGTTGCGTATTTGTGGTCGCTTTGAAATTGTCTATGTCCTCCTGTGTGATATCCTCGGGCTTTTTACCTATTTCACGTACCACAGCGTCTATGTTGCGTTTGAGCGCATCGTACGAAAATTGACCCATTTTAGCTTCTTCTAGCTTGTTTTTATATTTGGCAAGCATTTTTTGATAACTAGCGAAAGCTTTTCGACCAGCTTCATTGAGTTCTGTTGCCGCTGTGATGTTTGCAAACTTTTCGTCCAGTATCCTAAGCTGTCTTGTCAGTTCAAGGTTGTCAAACTGAACATCTTCTCCATTGGCGTTTCCAATAAAGTTCCAGCCATATTTATCATTGATATAGCCATTGCCATCATTATCTATACCATTTGCAAGACTATCCTTCACATTGATCCACACGACATCTTTGAGGTCCTCGTGATAAACATCCACACCTCCATCCAATACGCCAACGATGACTGGAGTGGATTTTCTCCCTTTCAATAAAGTTTTATACGTTTTTTCGGTACTGATTCCCATAACCCCATCCGTTTTATAGTCCAAATTAAACCAATTTGCTGGAATGGTATCCGATTGTCCGAAAGAGATAAGTGGCAATGAGCCTAAAGCAATTAGATATAGTGATTTTTTTAAATTCATATGTAAATAATTCTTAATGAAGTGTCTGCTTTCAATGATTGCCATGAACGCATTCCACCTGGTTATTCTCTCCTGTGTGTTTTAATTTTTTTCAAGAGCGTGCCTGCTCATTTATTCCTAACTATAGCAGAATAGCAAAGATAATGCTAATGCTTCTTCTGAACTGTTAATTTTTATTAAAAGTATTTATAATCCATATCTCTTATTAAACTGTTGACGAAATATCTTAAATTCAAATCTTTCTAGGAGGCTCCTGTTTTATGGGATGGTCCGGACAGCAGAATGAGAAAGCGTTTATATTAAATAGCGAATAAGAAAGGGAATGCAACAAAATAAAAAAATAGTTTGGCCTAATGTAATGGCCCCAATGGCAGCAGTTTACCCTCATGTAAGAAACATACATGATGATGCTGTGCGAGATGATTATTATTGGATGATTGATTACTTTAAAAAAGGAGAAAAAGCTCAAGAAGTTATTGACTATCTGGAAAAGGAAAACGATTACACCGGTTTGATGCTTCAGGATACAGTAGACCTACAGGAGGATCTTTTTCACGAATTGAAGTCCCGTATTAAGGAAAAAGACGAGTCGGTACCTTATTTCAAAAATGGCTACTACTATTATAGCCGTACGGAAGAGGGGAAACAGTATTTTAAATTCTGTCGGAAAAAGGGTACGCTTGAGGGCGAAGAAGAAGTGCTATTGGATGTAGATCAGCTTGCCCAAGGGCATGCATATTATACGGCAAAGGGATTTTCGGTTAGTCCGGATAATCGTTTGCTTGCCTTTAGTGTGGATACCGTATCCCGGAGGGAATATACCATATTTATCAAAAATATTGAGACCGGAGAAATTTATCCCGACCAGATAAAGAATACAGAGGGGGCAGCGATATGGGGAAATGATAACCTGACGTTGTTTTATACGGCTAAAAACTCTGTGACTTTACTTAGCGAGAGGATTATGCGACATACATTGGGCAGCGATACAAAAGCGGATGTGGCCGTGTATGAAGAGAAAGATAATACAAATTATATTGCTGTCGGGAAATCCAAAAATGGAAAATATATCATCATCAATTCTGAAGGGACATTGTCTTCAGAAATTTGGATATTGAATGCTGAGTTACCGCAGTCGGAATTTCGCGTTTTTCAGCCAAGGATACACAATGTTCTCTATTCGGTCATTGCATTGGACGATCGATTTTTAATTCTGACCAATGATGAGGCCATCAATTTTCAAATCATGCAATGTCCCTTAGATCGTACAGAGCGCGGTAACTGGCAGACATTCATCGATCATCGACCGGATGTATTGGTCAGCGATATTGAAGAGTTTAAGGGTTTTCTAGCTATTGCTGAACGAAAAAACGGATTGACTCAATTGGCAATTTATAATTTAAATAGTCAGCAACAGCACTATTTGGATTTTGGAGAAGTTACCTACACGGTATATCCGGCTATTAATGTTGAATACAACAGCGATAAGTTGCGATATGGCTATACTTCTTTAGTGACACCAAGCTCAGTCTATGAATATGACATGGCTAAGCAGGAGAAAGTATTGTTAAAGCAACAGGAGATTTTGGGTGGATATGACCAAGCTGCATATATCAGCGAGCGTGTTTTTGCAACGGCAAGAGATGGTATTCAGGTGCCGATCTCTATTGTTTATAAAAAAGGAACCAAACTTGATGGTTCAGCTCCATTGTTGCAATATGCCTATGGATCTTACGGGGCATCGATGGACCCCACTTTTTCGAGCAATCGACTGAGTTTGTTGGATCGTGGATTTATCTACGCTTTGGCACATATCAGAGGTGGAGAGGAAATGGGGCGGCAGTGGTATGAAGATGGGAAAATGATGCATAAGATGAATACCTTTTATGATTTTGTGGATTGTGGTAAATACCTGATTGATCGACATTATTGTACACCCGAACATCTTTATGCACAGGGGGGAAGTGCAGGAGGTTTGCTGATGGGCGTAGTCGCTAATATTGCGCCCGAGCTATATCATGGCATAATAGCTCAGGTACCGTTTGTGGATGTTGTGAATACCATGTTGGACGATACTATACCGTTGACTACAAATGAATATGATGAATGGGGCAATCCCAATGAAAAGGAAGCTTATAGTTATATGAAGGCCTATTCTCCATATGAAAACATTGAAGCAAAAGAATACCCCAATTTATTGGTCACAACTGGGCTTCACGACAGTCAGGTGCAGTATTTTGAACCAGCAAAATGGGTGGCTAAACTTAGGGCAACTAAAACCGGAGATACGGTTTTACTTTTAAAGACAGATATGGATTATGGCCACGGTGGGGCATCTGGTCGATTTGACTACTTAAAGGAAATTGCATTGGAATATGCTTTTCTCTTTAAATTAGAAGGTCTTATTTGAAATTATACAAACGAACAATAAAAAAGCGGCATTCGCCGCTTTTTTATTGTTGAGCATGATTAATGCTATCCTGTTGTTTTTGTAAACGCTCTTCCCGCTCGATCTCTCTCGAGTCGATCTGATGCTGTTGATAATTGTCCATGGCCACTTTACTGGCTTTCTGCGATACGTAAATCGCTAATAGGGCAACAATAGTAATGATTGCTATTCCCCAGGCATATTTATGTTTGTCCTGTTTGACAAGCCAATACATAAAGATAATGTAAGGGACAGCAAAAATAAGATAGAAAATTAAACTCGGTGACATACTATTCTCCATTAAATGATCCCTACAAAAGTATTGTTTTTGACTAAAAATAACGAACCGATAGGAAAAACAACAATTTCAATTGATAAAGCCTTAAACCTTTATACGTTTTGTTGTCAAATTAATATCGCTAATGTGCGCGGTCTATTGCCGGCTTATTGCGGATTAATTGCTTGAAAATGAAGCTTACAACGCGGTTTTGATGGTGGATTGTAAATTTTTGATTTTTGCAAAAAATCAATTAGAATATTGTGGAAAAGAAAAAAATATTTTTATACATTTGCATCGTCAGAAACAATTGACAGCGCATTAAAAAATGAAACAGAACAAAAAGAACGATTATTCTTATACTCAAGCTTTTGAGAAGTTTATGAGGAAGGTCTTCTGTGCTTTCATTTTTGTAGAAATACCTGTTTTACGCCTCCGACGACCTATACTACCTCGGGCTTGATTTGAGGTAGTGAATCTTTCCAAGCAAGACCATGATTGTCCGATGGTTTTGAATCCATTATTTTAATTTATTTAGTAACAAAACACGACAGTAGTTGTTGTTTTATTATTAGGGTCGTAAGTCAATGACTATATCAGATTTTTTAATTATCCCGGCTAAACCTGAGCATGCACATTATGCAGAGGTTATTTGCGACGAAATGTTCGAGTCTGCAAAGGCTCGTGGTACTGGTATTGCGCGTCGTAAACCAGAATACGTTGCCAACAAGATGAATGAAGGTAAAGCAGTGATTGCTTTACATAGAGATGGCCGATGGGCAGGTTTTTGTTATATAGAAACTTGGGGGCATGGTGATTATGTTGCGAACTCAGGTTTGATTGTCAATCCCGAATTCAGAAAAGTCGGTTTGGCAAAAGCGATTAAAAAAAGAGTCTTCGAACTTTCCCGTGAGAAATACCCTAAAGCGAAGATCTTTGGTTTGACAACCGGGTTTGCCGTGATGAAAATCAACTCAGAACTAGGCTATGAACCGGTTCCATATTCCGAATTGACCTCCGATGATGAATTTTGGAAGGGTTGTCAAAGTTGCGTGAATTATGAAATTCTGATGAGCAAGGACCGTAAAAACTGTATGTGTACAGCCATGCTTTGGGACCCCGAAGAGAAAGAACGTGAATTGCGAGAGAAGATCCAGCGCAAGCATGAAGCGAAAGAACGCTTGGAAAGAATTACACAAAAACAGTCTCTGCTAAAGCGTATACAGGCGAAGTTTTGGAAATCGGCCAATAAATTTATTGCCGTCAATTTTCCGAAGCATAACAAAGTCGCAAAAGGATATTAAGCTAAAGCTGAGCGATTATATTGAAAATAGATGTAACAGGTAACTGAAGACGTTCATAATAACAAGATCAGTTCAAGGTTCTCTCAACATAATAATAAAAAACCGAGTGAAACGAGCTTAAATCAGCCGTTGAAAACAAACACTCATAAAATAACATTCTAATGAAAAAAGTAGTTTTAGCATTTAGTGGCGGATTAGATACTTCATTCTGTTGTATTTATCTTACACAAGATTTAGGTTTAGAAGTTCATTCCGTAGTTGTAAATACAGGTGGTTTTTCGGATGAAGAATTAAAAAATATTGAAGAACGTGCTTATGCTTTAGGTGTGAAATCACATACAGCTATAGACGAAACGGCAGACTATTACCGCGAAACTATTAAATTTTTGATTTTTGGCAATGTGTTAAAAAATGCGACTTATCCATTGTCAGTATCTGCTGAGCGTGTATGCCAAGCAACCGCAATTGCAAACTACGCAAAGAAAATTGGTGCTGAATGTGTTGCTCATGGATCTACAGGTGCAGGAAACGACCAAGTACGTTTCGATATGATTTTCCAGACCCTGATTCCAGGAGTGGAAATTATCACCCCAATCCGTGATCTGCAATTGTCGCGTGAAGCCGAAATTGAGTATTTGAATAAGCATGGTGTAGAGTATTCTGCTGAAAAAGCAAAATACTCCATCAATAAAGGACTTTGGGGTACTTCTGTTGGTGGAGCAGAAACATTGACATCCAACCAATATTTGCCTGAATCGGCATGGCCAACTCCAGTGACTTCTTCAGAGCCACAACAAATTACAATCGATTTTGAAAAAGGAGAGCCTGTGGCCTTAAATGGTGAGAAAATGGCTTCTGTTAAAGTGATTCAAGAATTACAGGCAATCGCTCAACCATACGGTATTGGCCGTGATATCCACGTGGGTGATACCATCATTGGTATCAAAGGTCGTGTGGGTTTTGAAGCTGCTGCTTCTGTCATTTTAATTAAGGCACACCATGCCTTAGAAAAACATACCTTGACCAAATGGCAATTGTCTTGGAAAGACCAAATCGCTGCTTTCTATGGAAATTATATGCACGAAGGCCAAATGCACGATCCCGTTATGCGTGATATTGAAGCATTCTTGCAATCTTCACAAGAAACAGTGACTGGCCGAGTGATTGTTGAACTTCACCCATACCGTTTTGTCGTCATTGGTGTCGAGTCTGAACACGATTTGATGTCCAATAAATTCGGTAGCTATGGTGAGATGAATAAGGGCTATACAGGTGACGATGTGAAAGGTTTCTCCAAAATTTTTGGAAATCAAACCATCATTTGGCACAAAGTGAATAAAAAATAAACCGTGTTTTGTGCCCTGTATTTTTTCTTAACGTAAAATTGATAAGAAAAAATACAGGGCATAATGGGGGACAACACATCCCTAAATTCTAAATTCAAAAAAATGATAAGAGTAGGAATAATTGGTTCGGCAGGATATACTGGTGGTGAATTATTACGTGTATTGATTTATCATCCTGAGGTGGAAATCGTATTTGCTAATAGTGCTTCCAATGCAGGAAATAAGTTATATGAAGTTCACAATGATTTATTTGGCGATACTGAATTGACCTTCTCTTCCGACTATCACTCCGCGATTGATGTCTTGTTTTTATGTGTGGGCCATGGAGATGCACGCAAATTTTTAGATGCAAATCCGATCGATGCATCCGTGAAGATTATTGATCTTTCACAAGATTATCGTCTTCGTGCGAATACAGCTTTCCAAGGGCACCAATTTGTGTATGGGCTTCCAGAACTAAACAAAGAAGCAATCAAAACAGCGCAGTATATTGCAAACCCAGGATGCTTTGCTACAAACATACAATTGGCTTTATTGCCATTAGCGAGTAAAGGTTTATTACCGGATCAAATCCATGTTAATGCAACGACTGGATCAACAGGAGCGGGGCAAAAACCGGGTGCAACCACGCATTTTTCCTGGCGTAACAATAATCTTTCTGCTTACAAATCTTTTGAACACCAGCATTTACAGGAAATTTCAGAGTCTTTGGATCAGCTGCAAGCGGGATTTTTACCGGTGTCAGCAGGATCGTTGTTGGAACGTGCTGCAGCAAAAATTAATTTTGTCCCACAACGTGGAGATTTTGCCCGGGGAATTTTCTCGGCTATTTATGTAGACACCGATTTGTCTGAAGAGCAGGCCTACGCATTGTATGAGAGCTATTATGCCGCTCACCCTTTTACGCATATCAGCAAAAAAAATATCGACCTTAAGCAGGTTGTCAATACAAATAAAAGTATTATCCACCTCGAAAAGCACGGAAATAAGCTCCTTATTTTAAATGCGACTGATAATTTGCTTAAAGGAGCATCCGGTCAAGCTGTACAAAATATGAACTTAATGTGCGGTTTAGACGAGCGTACAGGATTAAACTTGAAAAGCGTTGGTTTTTAACCCTTTTTAGGATATTAAACAGCAATATTAACAAGTTGTGAATAACTTGGGGGGTCGTC
This sequence comes from Sphingobacterium sp. UBA2480, assembly GCF_002341965.1. Classification (NCBI taxonomy): domain Bacteria; kingdom Pseudomonadati; phylum Bacteroidota; class Sphingobacteriia; order Sphingobacteriales; family Sphingobacteriaceae; genus Sphingobacterium; species Sphingobacterium sp. UBA2480. Next base: position 318,792 of record NZ_DDPA01000010.1, read on the forward strand.
CTGAAAGCGAAATAAGGTTTTCAACATTTTATTAATATCGTGTGGAAAAGTGAAGGGTAGCCCCTTCACTTTTTTTATGAATCGGTCTTTCGAAACGTACATTATCCAGTTATGAACAATGATTTGTCGTTTTTCAAAAAAACGGACTCTTATGTCGACAGCCTATTGAATCAGAGTGAATTGATAGGTTGGACTTTGATGATGGATATTATTTTTAGAAACTCAAAACTACCAAAAGGCCCGTTGCCGATAAACATTCGATGTCCAAATTGTTTGAATATGGTAGATATAGACCATCAGATGGATAAAGGATGCGTTCTTCAACTTCAAAATTACCATCTAACGTAAATGCAAATACGTTTTTGTGGTCTTGGCCAGTTTGTAATTCAAAATCATGTTTTCCAGCAAATGCACCGAAGTAGAACTGAAAATCAGTAGCTAAATCGGTGCCTACAGGATACATCTTGTTTTTCTCAAATGAAGATGTAAGTGGAAGATCCACGATATGAGGTAGTGTAGGTGTGTGTATTGTCGAATTAAGTCCAAATTCTTGAAAGGTCACTGGGCCTTCAGTTTCGGACGTTGCCCTTATATGAATTGCCGTACTATTTCCAGGATTGCATATTAAGATTGTCCCAACGGGTACCGTGTAGGTTTGGCCATTCATTGTTACAAGTAGATCCCCAATCAAAGGAATCAAAAGCGAGACCGTACCTTTATTGGTCGGGAGATCCAAAGTGCCTTGAGGCGCAACTTCCCAGTTATTGACCTGTTGAAGTCGACCAATAGACTCCCGGTGAGGAGAAGCAAAGGAACCATAATTGAGTGTGCTTCTGACTACATGGGTTCCGATGGATGTTTCCCCACGCTGTTCCGCGATATAGATTCTAATATCCTGCATGATCAGGCTGTTAAGCATTTACATGAATTGTCATTTTCATTTGGAAACCTTCAGATAAGGATCCTGTGACCGTAGACATTTCCTTGGTAACACCATCGCTGAATACGTTGTCGTTGGCATTATAGGTATAGCCTGAAACACCTTTTTTGTAACCATAAGATGAACCTGTATTATTGACTTCAAGACACAGGCTATCTTGAAAAGCGATTTGTGTCACTAATAGCGATTTACCGGTAGCATCATATACATGGACGTGAATATGTGTTGCTCGGCCTTGATACCAGCCCGGAAAGATGGTTTGGAAAGAAACAAGTCCATTGGCATTGGTAACTTGTCTACCACGATACCAATTGACAGACTGATAGTTGCTGGATTGCATTTGTGTTCCACCATATTGCGAGTAATTACCTTCCACATCACAATGCCATATATCCACTAAGGCACCTTCTAGTGCCGCACAGTTATTATTTGTATTGACAATAGTAATTAAACCGAGCATATTAGCCCCAATACCATCACCTTTGCGTATATCTGAGCGGACATAACTTGAAGGTGTTTTTGTGGGAAAGGGCCCCTCGGTTTCAGATGGTGTTACACTACAGCTTGAATCGACATTGACGTCAGTGCCCTCGTCCGTGGTTGATGCGGTATCGTCTTTCTTGCAGGCTGCCCAGACCATTGGACCTGTAAATGCCAGCAATGATAAGGTTTTTATAAAATTTTTGCGTTCCATATCTCTTCTTTTTTATGAATGGAAGCAAGGTAGTGGACGGAGATGTAAAATAATGTTAAGTGTCGATAAAGAGGCTTATTGCATCGACGAATCACGTAAACATTTGATCACTTCATTATAGTACCCATCGCCGACTTTCAATGTGAAGTTGGGTAATTGTATTTTACGTTGTGAAAACGTAATGATGTGTTTGACCGCGATAACAAAACTGCGATGAATGCGGATAAACTGATTTGGCGGTAAACGATCCAACATGGCTTTCATCGTCGACAAAGTCAATATTGTTTTTCCTTGTATGAGATGAATTTTGATATAATCTTGCATGCTTTCCAAACACTCAATTTCATCAAGGTAGATTTTGATGCGTTGATATTCCACATTAACGATTAAGAAAGGGCGATGGCTCTGTGAAGCTGAACGTGTCATTGCCTTATCGATAGCCCGTTCAAAACGAGTGAAGTCAAATGGTTTGAGAAGATAGTCTACTGAATCAAGTTCAAATCCATCTATCGCATATTCTTTATGTGCCGTAGTGAAAATCAATAAGGGTCTTGGATTTAAGTTTTTTGCAAAATCAATACCGTTGATTTCGAGCATATCAATATCCAAAAAAATCAAATCAACACTGTTATTGGCGAGATACAACTTCGCTTCATGGGGGTTATTGAAGGTTCCAGCAAGCTGTATAGCGGGATGCTTTGCTGTGAACGTAGAAATAACACGAAGAGCCAATGGTTCATCGTCAAGAGCTATGCAAGTTAACATCGATTAAATTAAGATAGACTGCTTTATGTATACATAATCGTATAGCCTAATATAAAAACAATTTATGGAGAAATATAGAGGATAAGCTGAACAAAAAAAGAATGATCCTCCTGTTGGATCGTCAGGCGGTGCCTGTCGGCATAAAAATGTTCCAATAGACGTTGAACATTTTTAAGGCCTGTTCCTGTGCGGTGTTGTTCGGTTGACTGTGTAGCAATGCTATTCTTTACATTTAATGTGCAGGATGTTGGCGTTAGAATGACCTCAAAACTTAATTGGCAGGGCTCTATGGTGCTTAATCCATATTTGAACGCATTTTCAACAAAAGGAAGCAGCACAAATGCGTGTATCGTTTTAGGGTGTTCGAGCCCCGTATAGTGTTCACTGATCGAACAATTCGGGCCAATGCGTAGCTTTTGGAGATTGATAAAATCTTGTATAGCCTGGATTTCGATCTTGATGTCAATCGTATCACTGTGCCGTTCATCCATGTAATAACGCATTAATTGCGAAAGACGATGAATACTACTTGCGACGGCATCATCATTGGTCAGTGCCAATGCGTAAATATTATTTAAGGTATTAAACAAGAAGTGGGGGTGGACTTGCGCTTTTAAAAAGGAAAGTTCGGCCTTCATACGGTCTTGTTCGACCAATTGCATTTTTTGCTGCGTTTCCATCCAATAGGTTACGATTCTATAGAGCGCGGCAAGGCTAATAGTTAACAGGAAAATATACACAGAAGCGATATCGATAGGTTGTGGCCGTTGTCCCGGGGATTGCCCTGGACCTCGGTATGGGAAATGCCTAGCAGATGGTGGCGGTGGAAAATCAGGATGATGCCTAGGTGAAAATTCTCTGTCCCCAGGGGTCGGTAATTGTTGACGTCCAATACGCATCAGCCGGTCAAAGGGCTGAAGATAGCAAGCTAGTAACAAACCTGTCAAAATAATGGAGATTCCGTAACTGATAAATTTTCGATGCCTTATGCTGTATGGAATCAGTACATAGGCATTGACATAAAATAGGATTAAAAAACAGCCCGTGAAAATCCAAAATGCTGCTGCAATAAGCATTTCCTTGATTCCCAGTTGGCCGTTGTTAAAAAATAGTACTGGAAAAGACAAGAAAATAAGCCAGGCGAGCCCATGAATCAATATGGAGATTTGTCGTTGTCCTAAGATACGTTTTGACGTGCGATCAGCAGATTTGTCCATGGAGCATGCTATTTTAGCTTTTATTAAAGGGGACTCTGAACCTAAAAATACACAAAAAGATGATACTGTATTTTTAAAATATTAAAATACAGCATCTCATTTTATAATAGATCCTTTAATGGGAAAGGAACGATAGTCAATTATTGCTGTTTTTTTACACAATCGATTGATATACATTTCCTTTCTTTTTCTGTAAATCTAAGCCTTATCTTCATCAAATAATCCAGTTTCACAAACCGATACCATCTTGATTCAATAATAAAGTGCTGCAGAACGATAGCTGAAAAATTGAATTTCGGAACTAATAAAGAAGTCGGTTTCGCGAAGTATTCGAGTATAATAGCATCTCGAGTTTATGACGAATATGAATAACCATAGGTAGTGTAACTAACTTAAGGTTGATATATAAATTGATAAAAAAAATAAAGTATGAAAAGAAAACACTTTATCCAGTATCTCTTTATGGGAGCTTTATCCTGTCTTTCGATAAGCAGTATCGCGCAGACTGTAGGGAAGACTTATGCCGTTCCTCTAGCGGGGAATGCTTTCATTACCGCAGGACAAGCGGGTGATGTGGAAATTTCCGGTCATAATGGCCTTGTAAAATGGTCAAGCAATCAGGAAGTGGCATCGGTTTATTTTCGGGCTCAGAAAGCAGGGAAATTGACATTAAAGCTGAAAGCGAAAAATGATGCTGGGAAATCTAAAATAGAAATTGACGCACTAGGGAAAAAAGCTGTTGTAGATGTTGAAGGCACTGAACTTGCCGAAACAGCTCCTCTGTCTATTGTAGTAAAGGCCCCCGGTTATGTTCGGGTCAACCTAAAAGGAGTCAGTAAATCGGGCAGTAATTTTGCTAACGTGACAGAACTACTTGTTAGCGGCGAAGCTGCGTCAGAAGGACTTATTTACTCTGATAAGCCTGATTATTACTATTGGTCCCGGAGAGGACCTTCCTGTCATCTTAATTATACCGTTCCTACGGAGGGGAATGTGAGTTACTATTATAATGAAGTAACCGTTCCTCAAGGTGAAGATAAAGTTGGTTCCTATTTTATGGCGAACGGTTTCGGAGAAGGCTATTTTGGTATACAGGTTAATTCAGAAACCGAACGGCGTATTTTATTTTCCGTATGGAGTCCTTTCCATACAGATGATCCGAAAAGTATTCCGGACGAGCAAAAAATCCATCTGCTAAAAAAAGGAAAGGATGTGCATTCGGGCGAGTTTGGAAATGAAGGGTCAGGCGGGCAGAGTTACCGTAAGTACTTTTGGAAAGCAGGTATAACTTATAAGTTTCTCTTGAAAGGTGTGCCCGATGGAAAAGGGAATACCGATTATACGGCTTGGTTTTTTGTGCCTGAAGAGAATGCATGGAATGTGATCGCAAGCTTCAAACGTCCACAGACAAATACCTACCTGAAACGATTCCATAGTTTCTTGGAGAACTTTAGTCCGAATCAAGGCTACCTGGGTAGAAAGGTCGATTTTGGCAATCAATGGGTCTATGATGGGCAATGGAAAGCTGTACAAGCGGCTTCTTTCAGTGTCGATAATACCTATCGTGCAAATCAGCGCATTGATGCAATCGGCGGGATTACGAAAAATGGATACTTTCTCCGTAATGGTGGTTTCTTTAATGACATTGTTAAGCCAGGAAGTACATTTGAATTCATGAATAAAAATAGTGCTCCGAAAATTGATTTTGACAAACTACCTTAATCAAAAAGGAATAAAGACAATGTCTTATTGTTGCTCAAAGTTTATCCAAAACAAAAAAGAGTCGCATTTTAATGCGACTCTTTTTTGTTTTGTACAGCGCTGGATTTATTTTTCAGATAGTTTGATATCACGTTCTACCGAAACATTATCTCCTGTAACAGCGTTACCATCCTTATCTACTAGGGTCAATTTTACTTTATTGTTGCCCATTGGTAGCCCTTTTATCTCATACGGCCCCCATTTGTCCAATGTAAATGTCTGGCCATTGATATCTGCAATTACTTTGTTGCCGTCTGGAGCAAGTTTGGTATTGACTAGGTAAAAATCTAACAGTAGATTTTTTGTTTCATCTCCCTTATACTCGCCTTTAGGTCGAGAATAGAAAAGCGATGGTTCCTTTGGCGTTGCATCTGTCGTCAATTTACCCGTTGCATCAATCTTAAATTTTACCAATTTAGAAGCTTCAGTGGTTTTTATGGATTCATGATAGGATCTCGATAGAAACGAGAGTAGGTAATGTTCCGAATTTAACGGTACGGTTACGGAGTTCTCGGGCTTATAAAGAGCCGTATAAGGTTTATTGTCTAAAATAAAATGAATATGCTGTCCATCATGCGAATTCGCCATATGGGCGGCATGGGCATCATCGGTCATCTCAGTCAATTTGAAATTCTTAATCGCATATTTTACAGTTACTTTTGCGGAGTCTGTTCCTACCTTTTCTGCAGTGATCGAGGCGATCTGCAGATCAGCTCCAGGAAATTCTTTCGAGTCTGCAATGGGACTAACGGTGATAGAGTCCATTTTTTGTGCAGTATTTGTGTCGATACTGCTGCTTGAGTCAGCTCCACCTGTACTTTTCGTAGAAGAGTTGTTACATCCAATGGCGCCTACTAGGAGTGCTACTGCAGCAGTAATACCTGTAATTCTGTAATACTTCATAATTTTTTTGTTTAAATTTTTAATCATTCAGCATCTTAAGTAACAGTCTATATACCTATTTTGTTTGTAATAAGGTTAAAAATAGGCCGTTTGGGCTACTCATTGAAGTTTAATACACAGTGAATTAAATATTTTTAAAAAAATAGTCATATTAGATGTAATAAATCGATAAGCTGAAATGTCTTGATAATATAAAAGGCACAGGTGATACGGAGATGGGGCAAAAGCCGATTAGAAGATTAAAATAGCGTAAGTCTCAATATTGACGATAACATGAACCAAGAGCAATTTAAAAATACCGTTTTCATCCATAAGGATAAGCTATTTCGCTTTGCGAAACGGATCTTGGTTGATGATGACGAGGCTTTTGATGCGGTACAAAATGTGATGATGCGTTTGTGGCAATTAAAAGATCAGCTGCTTCAGTATAAAAATATGGAAGCCTTCTGCATGCAGAGTGTCAAAAATGAAGCGCTCAATCGTCTAAAAAAAGATAAGGTCAGGGCAGACTTTGTTGAGCAGCATCAGGTTGTTACCATGACGGAACATACTGTTGGGAATACGAAAGAAATTATCCTTGAAATGATCAATTCCCTTCCCGAAAAACAACGGCTTGTTATGCATCTGCGCGATGTTGAGGATTATGACATCGATGAAATCGGTGAAGTATTGGAGATGGGCGAGTCTGCGGTAAGAGTTAATCTGATGCGTGCTAGACAGAAGGTAAAAGAACAATTGACAAAATTATTCGATTATGAAACCATGAGGATTTATTCTGATAAGAAATAAACCCGATTGTTTCATCGTCTTTGAAAATAAGATGAACAGTGATGAAAGATAAGAAATTAAAAGAATTGGAAGAGAAGTACTTTAATGGCCAGTCGTCATTAGAGGAAGAAAGAGCATTGAAAAGCTCGGATGATGCTTTTTTTCAATCATTGAATCAGGAAAAGAATAGGACAATGGATTGGTCCTTTGAGGACTTCCAAAGTGAGATCAATGATGATAAGAAACGTATTATCTGGTGGAATAATAGCTGGATAAAATATGCAGCAGCAGCCATGTTGTTAATGGCTATTGGAATTGCACTATTCCTAAATCAGGAATCAACAATGCAAGTGCCGGTACTTGCCGAAAAGGAAACGCTAAAACCTGTGGACAAGAAGCCGATCGAACATCAAAATGCAGATGCAGGAGTTTCCAATGCTAATGATGGGACCCCTTCGCTGGAAAGCGGTAGGGCCTTACCGTTAGCAAAAACGTTCAAACGCCCTAAGGTTAAAAAACAAGCGAAGGAATGGACTGAAAAGACGCAAATAGTTGCTGAAGGTCTGCAGTCAGTCGAAAGCGCATCCTACCAGGCAGATTATGTTGTTTTGAATGGGAAGCCTGTCGCTAACGAACAGGAAGCTGTTGAATTGACCCTAAAATCTTTAGGCTTACTGGCAAATAATCTGGAAAATGGCGTAGATAAAGCAATGAATATAAAACAAATGTCGATAACGATTAACTAAAATAAAATGAAAGGTTTTTTAATAGCTTGCCTTCTACTTGTAGCAAGTATGGCAAATGCACAAATTTCAAAATTGGATAAACTTTTTGAACAATATCAAGGAAAAAAAGGTGTGACAACCCTCAAAATCGGGGCGCCGATGTTCAAGCTATTGGGTAATTTGAAAATAGACGATGAGGATATGCAGACAATTACACCGCTACTTAAGAATGTTAAATCGTTGCGGATGCTGATTGTTGAAGATGGAGAAGATAAAGCCTTAACGGGTATTATTCGGGGGGCAGTTTCAAATTTAAAATATGAAGAACTTATGTCGCTCAACAGCGATGGGCAAGATATCCGGTTCATGGTGGAAAATATGTCCGCAAATGCCGACATCCTAAACAATCTGTTACTTACAATCAATGGAGATGGGCAAAATCTATTTATGATCCTTGACGGGGCTATACCGTTGAAAGACGTGACTAGCTTGGTTAACGAAGGGAACAATAAAGTGAGTAAGAACAAAGGTGATAACAACAAAAAATAGAAAATTATGAAAAGATTACTAACCTTGTTGTGCCTAGTTGGCGTTCTTTTCTCTATGCAGTCATGCATGATAAAAAAAGCTTCCAATATGGACTTCGTCAGTCGGTCTAATGTATCTGACGATGCTGAGATTGTTGCCATTAATTTACCGATGTGGTTAACAAAACCCTTTATGAAAAAAGCCTTAAAGGATGATAATGATGAAGAGTCTCGTGCAATGGCTGAAATTGTAAAAAAATTAAAGAAGTTCAGAATGCTGACACTTTCAAATAATGATAAAACGAAGAATGCAAGAATTTTGGACGATTATCACAAGTTTTTAAAGAAGAACAAATTTGAGGAATTGTTAGTTATCAACACGGATGGACAGGAAATTTCGCTGAACGCGCGTATTGATAAGAATAATGTCATTCAGCGGGTTTCTCTGCTCGTTCATGATAATGAAGATGAAAGTGTATTTATGGATATCAAAGGTAAGTTTTCATTGGATGAACTTATCGCCGGACTAAATAAGATGAAATCGAAAGATAAGAAGTTAGCAAACAAACTGTAATAAGTACGTTGGTTCAAGCCGAAACTTCGACTAATCCATAAAAAAGCCCTCTCGTAATATACTGGAGGGCTTTTTTATAGTAGTTTGATTTTATGCGCTAAAGACAATGTTTAAAGCCTCGAAAATATGTGTTTTTGCCTGTTCAAGATCCGCTGCTGTATGTGCATCAGAAACAAAGCCTACTTCATAGCCTGAAGGACCAAAATACACGCCGCGATTTAACAACTCGCGGTGCATAATTTTATAAGATTCCATCGATTTAGGATCGATTTCACTCGCTTTTTTAATTTCGTGCTGTTCGGTGAATGCAAACCAAAAAATGGAAGCCACATGGAAAAGCTGAACTTTATACCCTTTTTCAGCAATATAAGTACGCATATCATTGACGAAAGCTTCTGTTTTGGCATTTAAATTTGTGTAGAAATCCTTTTGTGCCAAGATACCTAATGCAGCAATGCCGGCAGCCATGGCAACCGGATTTCCAGATAAAGTTCCGGCTTGGTAAACTGCACCATCAGGAGAGATACAAGCCATCAATTCTTTTGAAGCACCGTAGGCACCAACAGGCATTCCACCACCAATAATTTTTCCGTAGGTAATGATATCTGGTTGTACATCATAGTAAGCTGAAGCACCTTCGAAACCAATACGGAATCCCGTGATCACTTCATCCATAATTAACATTGCACCATGTTCTTTGGTGATATTTCGCAAGAAGTGAACATATTCTTTCGATTGCAATAATAGACCATTGTTTGCAGGTATACCCTCAATGATAACTGCAGCAATCTGACCTTTAAATTCTGCAAATGCAGCTTCTAAAGCTTGTTTATCGTTTAATTCAATAACAATGGTTTCGTCTGCAAATGCTTTAGGTACACCAGCAGAGGATGTCTCACCAAAAGTAACCAAACCAGACCCTGCTTTCACTAAAAGAGAATCGGAGTGCCCATGATAACAACCATCAAATTTGATGATCTTATCGCGTTTCGTATAACCTCTGGCCAAACGGATCGCAGACATTACGGCCTCAGTTCCGGAACTGACAAAGCGAATTTTCTCAATAAACCTATTGTTTTCGATAATCAGCTCTGCCAGCTGGTTTTCTAGCGCAGTAGGAGCGCCAAAACTTAAGCCTTTCCCAAGTTGTGCCGCTACAGCTTCACGAACTTGATCATTATTGTGCCCTAAAATTAGGGGACCCCATGAACAACAAAAATCGATGAATTCATTGCCGTCAGCATCCCAAAGATGTGCCTTATCGCCACGCTCAATAAATAATGGGGTACCATATACGGATTTGAAGGCCCTAACAGGAGAGTTTACGCCTCCAGGGAAATATTGTTTTGCTTTTTCAAATAGTTCAGCAGATTTTGCTCTTGAAATATCAGGTGCTTGCATAGTCTAAATAGTTGAATGCGAAATAAAACCTTTCTCCAATACTTCTTTGGAGTGATAGGATAAGATTGCTGTAGCGCCAGCACGTCTGAAGCTCAATAACGTTTCTAGTATGACGCGCTCATCGAGCCAACCGTTTTGGATAGCTGCTTTTAACATCGCATATTCTCCACTGACATTATATACTGCAATTGGTAGATCGAAGTTGTCTGCAAGAAGTTTAACGATATCCAAGTAGGGAAGTCCTGGTTTTACCATCAGAAAATCTGCTCCTTCCTGTGCATCAAGCTGTGCTTCGATAAGTGCCTCTTTTGCATTGGCAGGATTCATTTGGTAGGTCTTTTTATCGCCATGCTTGGGCGCTGAGCCTAAGGCATCTCGAAAAGGACCATAATAAGCCGACGCATATTTTGCCGTATAGGACATCAAAGAAACGTTTGTAAAACCATTATGGTCCAATAGTTCACGGATGTAACCGATGCGGCCATCCATCATATCTGATGGGGCTATGATATCTGCACCTGATTGCGCATGTGCCAAGGCCATTTTGCCCAATACCTCTAATGTCTCATCGTTTAGGATCTCACCGTTTTCGACAATTCCATCGTGCCCATCACTGCTGTAAGGGTCCATGGCAACATCCGTTACGATACAAGCCTCCGGAAAATTTTTCTTTACGGCAGCAATCGCACGTAAGTATAAACTTCCATCACGGTAGCTTTCTGTAGCATACTTGTCTTTTAAGGACTCTTCAATGTTAGGGAAAAGATCAAATGAACGTAAGCCCAACTTCAGGCAACTTTCCACTTCCTTCAATAGATTGTCTATTGAATAGCGATAGATGCCAGGCATCGATTTAACCTCAGTTTTTTGATTTTGCCCATCGACGATAAAAAGTGGGAAAATCAAATTTGACGCGTCTAAACGTGTCTCTTGAATCATGTCGCGAATCACGGCAGATTTACGATTTCTTCTCGGACGTTGTAACATTTTTTTTAATTATTTATTAACTAATACTCCAATCCAAAAACGGCTTCGGAAAGACCGATCTCATCTGGAGAATAAGGAAGTGTATAAGGCACATTCATTTCATCAAACTTTGCACCGGTGGAGCGGCCAATACAGATTACTTTCTGGCCAGGTTCCAATAGGTTGTCCGCAAAATAAGCTTCCACATTGCTTGGACTGGTAAAGACCAATACCTCCGCATTAGATGGATCTACATTTTCTTCTAAGACCGTTTCATATACCGGTATATTGATAATTTTCGTCTCCGGGCTTAATGCTTTTTGGATCGTCTCCAAAGATTCTTTCGCACGTGGAATAAGGACGGTACCACCATTGGCCAATTCAGCAAATTTCTTCGCAATTTCCTCCATATTGATGCCCTCACTGTCGCCAGAGAAATCAGCAACGCGGTCATATTTGCGCAAAATCTCTTCCGAGCCACGGCCAATGACACCAATCTTGGTCTTTTTGCTCAAACGTGGCTCTAAATTGAAAAAGTGCTCAATACCATTCTTGCTTGAAAATATAATCCAATCCACGTGTTTTAGGATAAAAGGATCCAATTTGTTGATGATGGGGAATATTTTGATCAAAGAGCGGCCCTCAATAGTAATATTGTGCTTGGCCATTGCTCTTGCGAAATAGGAATTTTCGTCTATCTCCCGGGAGATAAATACAGATTGTGGCAATTTTCTATCCTTTGCATATTTGCTGAAAATACGCTCCGCTAACCGTGTCGCATCGGTATCTCTAAGATAAACACGGTCAGGAAAATCTTCGCTTGTGTCAGCAATAGAGGCCCAAGCTTCGTATTCATCACCGCTTTTACGGCAATAACAGCCTAATGGCGCATGACATCCCGCGTCAAATTTATTTAATACCAAACGTTCTACGGAGATTGTTTTTGCTACTTCTTCATTGTTTAAGGGCTGTAAAGCGTCAAAAAGTTCCTTGTCAACTTCACGGATCTGAATAGCAAGTACTCCTTGCGCCGGTGCCGGGATAATTTCAACAGGAGGAATCTCTTCCACATGAAAATCTGTAATATCCATTTCAATACGGCTAATACCTGCCTTTGCAAGTACGATAGCATCGTATTGCTCATCACGTAGCTTCTGGATTCTTGTCTGTAAATTACCACGGAGATCGTCAAATTCTAGATCCGTACGTAGCGCCGAGATCTGCGCTTTTCTACGGTTGGATGATGTCCCAACAGTCGCATTGTGTTTTAATGAAAGACGTTTTTTGATATCCACACAATCTTTGTGGATAATCAATAATTCAGCGGGATCTTCACGCTCAGAAACCGCTGCAATGATCAATCCCGGAGGGTTGACCGTAGGTAAATCTTTGTGTGAGTGTACAGCTAAATCAATGGTCCCGCTTAAGAGCTCCTCTTCAAGCTCTTTGGTGAAAAATCCTTTGCCTTCTAATTTATCCAAACGAAGGTGTTGAATGATATCCCCTTGTGTTTTAATGACTTTTAATTCTGCTTCAATTCCGATTTCTGCCAATCGATCTTTTACAAAATTTGCCTGCCACATGGCAAGAACACTTCCCCGGGTACCAATAATTAGTTTTCTATTCACGTTAATTTTACTTTACCTATTAAAACAATCACAAAAATGTTCCCCCAGTAGCGACGTATTCAACTAGCACAGCATGTGTTTTAATTCAATTGAGCCCCGGAAATAAACAATTTCGGAAAAATGTGTTTAATACCATTTATCAGAACAAAAATAAATAAATAGAAGGAATATGTTGACACGTTACTGTCATTATATGTCAGGAAATAATTGATAAACCGAAATTTAAAGGAAACAGTCAAAGGATAGCTCGGGATGGACGCAGATTCATTCCGCTAATAGGCTTTGGTACAAAACCTAGGGAAGCAACAAAAAGTAATAGAATATAATTCTGTTCGAAGAGGAAGCTTAGTATTAGTTTTTTTCCGTTTCTGGAGTTTTAACCAAAATTTCTTTCGCCATAACCATTGGAACCTTGATGTATTTCTTTTCCATGTAGTTGATGACTTTTTCCAATACTTCTCTCGCTTCAGGGGTTAGGGCTTGAACCTCTTGAGCAAAAACCTCATTTAGCGCAAATGATTTAATTTCTTTAATCTTTTCAGGAACCTCACGCATAGCAACCTCTACACGTCGCTGTTTGATTAAAGGTAAAAATTCTTGGATATTGTCCTGTATAATCTTTTCGGCACTCTCCAATTCGTTATAACGCTCTTGGATGTTTTTCTCCGCAATAGCTTGTAAGCTGCTTACTTCGATATAATGAATCGGATTGTTTTGGAGAACTTCAGCATCAATATCATTCGGAACGGCTAAGTCAATGATTATTTTCTTATCCGTTTCTCCGTTTAATAAGGATTGATAAAGTGTGTTGTCAATAATGGAGGTCGGCGCACCTGTGCAAGTAATTAAAATATCAAAGCCTTCTTTGTACTGATCAATATCAGCTAGGGGATAAGCTTCAGCATTTAATTCTTCGGCTAAGGCCTTTGCGTTCTCTAGTGTGCGGTTGAAAATAACGAACTTAGCTTTTTGGTTCTTTTGGAAATATTTCGCTAAGTTCTGATTGGTTTCTCCAGAACCGATAATGACGATTCTAGGGTTTTCAACCAGTTTTAGTTCGCGCAATTTGCGATAGGCAAGCGAGACAACGGAAATTGGGTTTCTGGAAATTTTAGTATAGGTGTATACTTCTTTAGCCGTTTTTACGAGACGATCCATCATCAGACGTAGAAAATCTCCAGTAAAACCAGCTTCTCTACAACGATCATAAGCCCGACGTACCTGTGCCAAAATTTCTTTTTCACCAACAACAAGACTTTCAAGTGAACATGACATCCGAAGCAGGTGGTTTAAAGCATCCATACCCTCGTATTTGTTGACCTGTCCTAAATAACATTGTAGTCTCTCCTGAGGAACACAGAAGTTCAATTTTCCCATAAAATCAGCAATGAATTCATGGGTCAATTCGTGAGCACCATAAAATACAAACTCTACTCGGTTACAAGTACCAATATAAAAGATCTCTGGAATGTCTAGGCTATGCTTTAGATTGATGAGGCGACTTTCTAAATCCTCATTGCAGATCACTAGATTACCTAGATCTTTTAGTTCGACATGTTTATGAGTAAACGCTAATACTTTAAGATTTTTCAAAGCTCTAATCCCTCGCTTATATTTAACGGTACAAATGTAGCTTAAAAGCTTTGTGCTTGTGTCAAAAATCTGTCAAAGGGATTAATTTAGAAAGATTTTAAATAGCTGATTTTGATGGTTATATATCTGTAATTCAGGTGTTTGTTTTGCGTATCAATATCGAATGATTTTCGTCACGATCTGTCGTGACGAAAATTTTAAGCGATAAAATACGATAAACTACTCTTTAATACCTGTATTTGTAGTTGCAGAGTCGATGGTGACATCTTGCAATTCTTCCACATAAGGCTCCTCTTCAGAAGTGGTAGCTTCCTGAATTTCACTATCACTGTATTGGTAATAGCTGTCGAAGGTCTTGCTGCTTTTATTGTAAATTAATGCGTACTTGGAATTTTTATTCTTGACAATAATTCCATCAGCAGGAGCAGGTACTAACTTCATCTCATCCATAAAAATTTTTTGTCCCTTTTTGAAGCTGTTGATGAGTGGCAGTTCGCTTGAATATTCCTTCCAGAATAAAATATCGCCTTTTGCTGAAATGATCCAGATGGCACTGCTCTGGTAGTCGTTCTTTTCTACCAAAAAAGCCATTTCTTTATTCCAACTGTCTGAATCGTTGCGATCGGTAAAGTTACCATAACAGAAAACAGATTTAGCACGATCTTTTATGCGTGTAAACTTGTATATAGGTTTATCATCTACAGGTTCAAGGTAGTTATTACCCATGAATATCTTTGTAATACCCCTTCTATAGCGTAACGGGATATTATCGTATTCGGGAATCGTGAAGATTGCATTGTTCCAGTGTTGATAGTCTTCCAGTGAACTCCAACCATCAGCATCTTCCAGATCTTTGGGATCTGCATTGTCAAACCCTACAACAGCTGTCGCGGTACTATCCACCTGCAGGCCGTCGATAGCTTGTCGCTGGCTATAGTTGTAATATCCGCCACCCGCTAGGACAACCAATAGCACGACGCCAATAATGATATAGATCTTTTTCTTTTTATTAGGCTGTGCAGGTTGTTCTGCTGCGATTTCTTCAACTTCTCTTTTCATGTTTATTATTCGGCTTAAATGCTAAAAATTATATTCATCTCTTTTAAACAAGTGAAAACCAGATTTAAATGATTGATGATCTTTGGATTAGTCTTGTTTTTTATTTGTTCTAAGCGTTAATTGCGCTTAAAAATAGAATAATTTTTCAAAAAGTGAAATACAAGTTATATATGTGTCAATATTCAACTTATATTCGTAGCAGTTTTAAAGGAATTTGAACCATGATTATTATCAAAAAATACTTTGCCATTGTTGGACTAGTCATTTCTTTTTTGTCCAGCATGACACCATTCTTAAAAGTGCCTATTAAGGGAAATTGGAACTTATATCAGGTAGATGCCTACTTGTTCTTTATTACATTACTTATACTCGGGGTGACTGCCCTCTTGTTTTTTGTCCGTGCGGTTCGAGCTTATCAGTGGATGACCCGAGTGGCCGCCTGTTGGTACCTGTTGAGTATAACAGCGGTCTGGTTTAAGATCAATAATTATTTCGGCTGGGGATTTGCCGATAAATTGCTTTCTAAATCCCTGCACATGCGCTGGGGCTGGATTGTCTATTTGGTTGGCATCGTACTATTATTGTTGAGCACCAAGAAGGTTTCTGCGACGGCTGAATAAAATAAAGCCGTTTACCAAATAAAAATAAGCTAGATGAAATTCATCTAGCTTATTTTTTATTTGGACGATGTGGTATGAAATGATTTTTCAGCTTGTCCAGTCCTAAATCCTCTTCAATCTTATCCAGTTCGTAGGACCATATTTTTTCATCCAAAATTTCGTTGAGGACTTTTGGATTAGTTAGATCTACAGGACGTACACGCTGTTCTCTGTTGATTGGTGATGTCAGTTCCTGCAAACTGGCACTATGCCGTATGATCTGAAAACGGAAGGTAGGCCATTTCCCGACATTTGCAAAGTTGCCTGTATAAAACTGCATCGAATCGTGTGGCGGTATTTTATTGCTGAAAATACCTTTTACTTTATTCGCTGTAGCTTCAGCTACGGACACTAGGAGCTCAAAACTCGTTTCATTGATGATATGTAATTTGGCAAGTCCATCTTTGTGGTCTCCCGAAATTGCCAAAAGTATTCCTTTTTCGATAAATCGATGTGGTGTCAGTGGTGTCGCATGCTGGTCAAGTTCATCATCTGCTCGACGCATATTACCGAAGACAAGAGTGATTTTATCCATTGGCACCGGAATCTCAAAACCAGTGTCATCTGTAACGCCTACAATATCGTTGGGCTGCATGGATGTGATATGCCCCTCAATGGGCTCATCGACAAACCGTACTAAGTCGCCTATTCTAAATTTCATGTTTACTTTACTTTTGTGTCGATAATATATAATAGCTTCTCAAGATCCGAGTGATCATTGTATAAATGAAATCCAACACGGATCCCCGATCCTCGGGGAAAGCATTTTATGCCCTCATCCAGGAGAGTCTGATAATTGTCGGGGTTGATCTGAATATTGAAAATATTGCTCTGCGGACGTCTATTGATGATGCTGTCCAATAACAGTTTCCGGTCGGCAAGTTCAGCGCGGGCATCTGCAATTAACTTTTGGGTATAGGCCACTGTTTCGGAAAATCCCCATTCCTCCAATTGAAGAAGGGACTGCTGTAGCGTTCCGTGCGACAGGGTGTCCAGATGCCCTGGTTCAAAACAAAGTTGTACCACAGATTTATTCATCCATTGGTTGTTGAGGAAGCTGTAATTTTTTTGGATATCCGCATAAAGTATCGCTTTGAGTCTGTCACTTAAGAGAACAAAACCATTGCCAAAGCCAGCCATAAGCCATTTGTATCCACTGGATAATACAGCGTCAAAGCCCGAAAGCGTAAAATCAAAAAGATCTGTTCCCAAAAACTGGGTGCCGTCGCCTACAATCAACAAATCGGGATGCTGATGCTTCAATTCCTGTATGAAAGATAGGTCTATTTTTAATCCCGAAATATATTGAACAATGGAAAGGATAAGGACATCTGGTTTAAATGTTGCTATTGTGTCCAATAAATTCGTTTCCAGCTGTTCGTCCATCCTGACAAATTGATGTTCAAAACCGCTTATAATTGTAGGAAAATTAACCGAAGGATAATCATTGTCCAATAGCAGCACTTTCGATTGTTTCGGTAAACCTGCCAATAGCGCATTGAAGGCAAAGGAAAAACAACTTGATAAGAACACATTTTGGGAAGGGCAATTAAAGAATTTACCGAGCGTATCCCGACAGGCATCTAAAGTTGCACCTTGCTGTTCGCGTAAGGTAGTGTTCGCGTCAAAGAAATCTTGGTCTCTTTTGGAGCGCCAAGCCTTTGTTTCACGTGAAAGTAAGCCGGATCCTGGTGTCGTGAGGTAAGTTACGGCTGAAGCGATGTCAAAATGTTTACGATAGGGACTACTCATGTCTTTGGTCTTTTGTTAGTATTGCTAAATAATCTGTCAAGGAAAGGTATTCACCGCCCATGCTTTCCAAATGATCCGTGTGAAATTGGCAATCAATTAAACGTACTTCAATTTCTTGGGCGAGATAAATCAGGGCCGCTTTCGAAGCGTTGGGGACTTTTGAAAACATGCTTTCTCCACAAAAGACACCATTGATTAACACGCCATAAAGCCCGCCAACGAGTATACCACCTTGCCATACTTCCACCGAATGTGCATAACCTAGCTCCGCAAGTTTACTATATGCTTGGATCATGCCCTGGGTTATCCAGGTTCCAGCCTGATCTTTTCTATTGATAGACGCACAAAGCTGAATGACTTCTTTAAAGCTGCGGTCTATCGATAGAGAAAATGTTTTTTTCCGGAGTACACTCGCCATGCTTTTGCTGATCTTGACCTTGGAGGGATCGATCACAAATCTGGGGTCTGGGGCATACCAAAGTATGGGGCTGTCATCACTGAACCAGGGGAAAATTCCGTTACTATAGGCCAGTAGCAAACGATCTGGCGAAAGATCTCCACCTACGGCGAGTAAACCATCTTCTTCTGCATAACTTGGGTGTGGAAACTCCAGTCTGTTCGTATCCAGTTCAAATACCATGGTTGTTTAACAGGCTGCGATAGATAGCATTATTCTGGCTGACGCGGTTCTTTGCCGATCTCGTCAAATAGTTTGTCCATGTGTTCAACATATTCGTTGGTATCATCGAGGAAGAACTCCAATTGAGGAACAATCTTTACCTGGTTCTTAATTTTTGCTCCCAGTTTGTAGCGTATTTCAGATGTTTTGGAACGAATGGACTTCATATTTTCCTGTGCCGTTTTTGTGTTCAAAAAGCTTATGTAAACACGGGCAATTGCCAAATCAGGTGTAACACGAACCCGTGTAACCGTGATAAACGCTCCAGGAGCCCATGAATTACCTTCGCGTTGAAATAATGCTGCTAAATCCTGTTGAATCACCCCAGCAAAACGTTGCTGTCTCTTGCTTTCTGTTCCCATCGTATACGTTTTATGTTGAATATTCTCAATTATGTTAAACAAAAATAGCCAAAATTTCAATTAAAAGAGAAACTTGACTCGACATAAGAAAAAAGGCACATCTTGGTTTGACGTGCCTTTAAATTTCGATTCACAATTGGTTAGGTAATTTCTTTCAAGTTTTAAGACTTTGGGGTCTATCATATTTGGTTTGAAATTTCGGTGTATTTAAAGCGGTAAGTATTTACTAACCTTACCATCTTCTATTTTTTCATCTCCCTTACACTACAAACATAGGAATACTTAAAAAACTGACAAAATAACTTTTAAAAATAAAGTGAGTGGTTACTTATAATGTGTGTTTATCGCGATTTAACAAACTTTTAACATTTTATTTTTTTTGTAACAGTCTTTTTTTTCCACCTGATTTTTTGTTTTTCATCCAATTGTCCGAGTAAAATGTATGCAATCTTTGCATTGATATAACCATTTGCAATTGGTATTTTTGTAAAAATTGTATGTGATAGAATTATCAGAAGCTTCAATCAACACTAAACCGACCAAAGGCTTTTGATGATAACAGGATCAAAAAGAAATTATACGAATGAAAATCTGGCAAAAAAATATAGATGTCGATTCTTTTGTAGAATCGTTTACGGTGGGCAATGACCGCGTAATGGACCTGCAACTTGCTGCTGCGGATGTTTTGGGTTCATTGGCCCATACACGCATGCTGAATAGCATAAACCTGATGACCGATGAGGATCTAGCGCTTGTACAAAAAGAACTGAAAAATATCTATAAAGAAATTTTAGCCGGTGACTTTCGTATAGAAGACTCGGTAGAAGATGTGCATTCGCAGGTTGAAATGTTGCTTACACAACGTATTGGAGAGGCTGGTAAAAAAATTCACTCCGGCAGATCCCGTAATGACCAGGTTTTGGTCGACCTAAAATTATACTTTCGCTCAGAGATTCAGCATATCATCCAGAATACGGAGGCTCTTTTTAATGAATTGATCCAGCTCAGCGAGCGATATAAACATATTCTGATCCCTGGATACACCCACTTGCAAATTGCCATGCCTTCATCGTTTGGATTATGGTTTGGTGCGTACGCGGAAAGCCTTGTGGATGATCTGGAGATGATGCGTGCAGCATGGAAGGTTTGTAATAAGAATCCTTTAGGATCTGCTGCAGGGTATGGATCATCCTTTCCATTGAATAGAACGATGACGACACAATTGCTGGGATTTGAAGACCTCAATTACAATGTGGTTTATGCACAAATGGGAAGAGGGAAGACTGAACGTATCTTGGCACAGGGCATGAGTTCCATCGCGGCGACATTGGCCAAGTTTGCCATGGACGTATGTCTGTATATCAACCAAAATTTTGGATTTATCTCTTTTCCTGCACATTTGACTACGGGATCGAGCATCATGCCACACAAGAAAAACCCGGATGTCTTCGAGCTGATCCGTTCACGCTGTAATAAAATACAGGCCTTGCCAAATGAAATTGCGTTGATGACGACCAACCTTCCATCGGGTTACCATAGAGATCTTCAATTGTTAAAGGAAAATTTATTCCCAGCGTTTAAATCGCTCAATGAATGTCTTGAAATCGCAACCTTTATGTTGGAAAATATAACTGTAAAAGACAATATCCTGGACGATCCAAAATACGATTATTTGTTCTCTGTTGAAGTGGTGAACAATGAGGTCCTGAAAGGAGTTCCTTTCCGGGAGGCCTACAGGACTATTGGTATTGATATTGATGAAGGGCGTTTCAAGCCATCAAAAGAGGTAAATCATACCCACGAGGGAAGTATTGGAAATCTCTGCAATGATCAGATCCAACGTATGTTCGCCGAGGTCAAAGTAACTTTTGGTTTTGAAAAAGTCGAATCAGCATTGGATGACCTTTTAAAATAAAAAATATGCTGTAGCCCTACAGAGGAAATAGCACATCAACATAAAACGGCCGGTAAGCATGTGCTTATCGGCCGTTTTATGTTCTTATTTTTTTATGGAGAACTTAAAATGTGTCTCGGAGTCGAATGATTCGCCTGCTTTTAACAAAGTTGAAGGAAATTCCGCTTGATTGGGTGTATCCGGAAAATGCTGAGTTTCCAGACAGAATCCGGCATAAGGAAGATACTTGTAACCTCTTTTGCCAAAATCATTTCCGGTCATCCAGTTTGCTGTATAGAGTTGTACGCCCGGCTCCGTTGTAAAGACATCCAGCTGAATGCCCGTGTTTTTAGAATAGACTGTTGCACAAGGCTGCGAAATAGGCTGGTTGTTGACATAACAATGATCATATCCTTTGGCAGCGATCAATTGTTCGTTATTTGCAGTAATATCTTGCACAATAGGTTTGGGTATGCGGAAGTCGAAGGCGGTGCCCTCCACAGGTACTATTGCATTCGGTATCTGGTTGTCGTCTACAAATAAGACTTTATCTGAATTGATCTGAAGGATCTGCTGCAATACGTCGCCACTGCCTTCCCCATCCAGATTGAAGTACGTATGATTGGTCAGGTTGACGTGCGTATCGGCATCCGATTGCGCATGATATTTGATAATAATCTCGTTATTTCTGGTTAGGGTATAAGAAACCATAACTTTTAGATTCCCTGGAAATCCTTCTTCACCATCTTGGGAAACATAATAAAATTCGACGTGCGATTGATAAGTGACCCTTCTGTCCCAAACCTTATCATGAAAGCCCGAAATACCACCATGAAGACAATTATTGCCATTGTTTTGCGGAAGCGTATAGTGTTTTCCGTTTATTTCAAATTTGCCTTCAGCAATGCGATTGGCGAAACGCCCCGCTGTGCAGCCATGGTATTTCTCATCAGAATCCAGGTAGGCCTGAATGGAATCGAAGCCCAGTGCAACATCCACCAAATTTCCCTTGTTATCAGGTACCAAAATGCTGACAATACGCGCACCGTAGTCCGTTAAGAGTACTTGCATGCCCCCTTCGTTTTTTAATAAGAGCAAATGCGTGTTTTTGCCGTCAATTGTACCTTCAAAATGTTTTGGAATAAGTGTTTGATATTTCGTCATGATGAATCCCTATTGGTATTTAGGTTAAAGATACAGAATATAACCAGTATAAAAATGACTTTGACAACAGCTGTTTGTAAAATTTGTCATTTTGAAATGCAATCCAGGATACTGTTGCAAAAATGACTCCTGAACAGGTAAATAACAGCAGTAAAATATAGGGATATGTGCACAGTCATTCGGGGAATTTCTGAGCCGGTCTCCTATGATTATAATTGTATTTAAAGGCAAATTTATCTAAGTTTGCGCTATGTCTGAAAAAATGAATTGGAAAGATTTGCTCTCTGCAAAGCGCTGGGGTTACGAAGATCGGAGCGTAGATAGTTACCTGGTGGCCCGGTCGGAATTTCAACGGGATTATGATCGTTTGATCTTTTCATCCCCATTTCGGAGATTACAGAATAAAACGCAGGTTTTTCCACTTCCTGGCGCTGTATTCGTGCACAATAGGTTGACACATAGTTTAGAAGTTGCCAGTGTAGGACGCTCTTTGGGACGTATGTTTTATGCACAGTTGAAAGAGGAAAATCCAAACCTGGATAATGATTACCCTTTTTTGCAAGAAGTAGGAAATATTATCTCTGCGGCATGTTTGTCACATGACCTGGGCAACCCGGCCTTTGGTCACTCTGGTGAATCCGCTATTTCCACATATTTCACAGATGGCGATGGACGTAAATACCAAGAGCAGGTAACAGCCGAAGAATGGGCCGATCTGACCCACTTTGAAGGAAATGCCAATGCGCTACGGATTCTGACACATGCCTTTCAAGGAAAGGATCCCAAAGGTTTTGCATTGACCTATACTTCCCTGGCTTCCATTGTAAAATACCCCTGTCTGGCAATTGATGGCCACCTCAAGAAAAGCCATCATCGCAAGAAATATGGCTTTTTTACGGAAGAACAAAAAGCATTTGAGAAGGTTGCTAATGAATTGGGATTATTAAAAGATCCTTCCAATTCAAAGGGCTACCTAAGACATCCTTTGGTTTATCTCGTGGAGGCTGCGGATGATATTTGTTACAATATTATTGACTTGGAAGATGCACATCATCTTAAGATATTGTCCTATCAAGAAGTGGAAGAATTACTATTGCCGCTCTGTGGCAAAGAAAATCTTCGCGACAGGCTCGATGGATTGCTGGATACCCCAAGCCGTGTAGCATTGTTGCGTGCTAAAGCGATCAATACCTTGATTAAAGGATGTGTTGATGTCTTTGTACGTGAGCAGGACAAATTTCTGTCAGGAACTTTCGGATCAGCGTTAATGGATGCTTTAGATGAGGACATTGTTACACAAATGAAAAAAATCTCGAAGATTTCCATTGCAAAAATCTATAATGCGCCCACGGTTGTGCAAATTGAGATTGCTGGTTACCGGGTGATGGATGCCCTATTAAAAGAGTTTGTTCCGGCATACCTAAAGAAGAACAAGAACAATTACGATAAAAAGCTCGTTGCATTAATTCCTGAACAATTTTATACGGATAAACAAGATTCGTATTCCAAAATCCGTTGTGTATTGGATTTTGTTTCAGGTATGACTGACGTTTATGCCATAGAGCTGTATCGTAAAATTAAGGGAATAACAATACCATCCATAGAATAGGGACGTTTCAGGTAAAAGGGTAAAACATCAATATTAAATTGAGACAAGCTGTAATATCCGCGTGTATTATCCTAAAGTCTCGGATCGAAAATCTAACATCTTATATCTAAAATGAAGGTTGTAATTGCTGAAAAGCCCTCCGTGGCGCGTGATCTGGCTCGAGTGATGGGGGCGAAGGAAGTCAAAGACGGTTATATCGCCGGCAATGGCTATGCTTTTACGTATGCTTTTGGCCATTTGGTTCAACTCTGTACGCCACAGGCTTACGGATACAATTCGTGGACAATTTCAAATTTGCCGATCATTCCATCCACATTTAAGCTAGAATCGAAGAAAGTGAAGCGTGATGGCAAGCAGATGGATGATACCGGAGCAGTTAAGCAACTCAACACCATAAAATCCCTGTTGGAACAGGCCGAAGAAATCATTGTGGCTACCGATGCGGGACGGGAGGGTGAATTGATCTTTCGTAATATATACTATTTTTTAGGTTCTAAAGTACCTTTTAAACGCCTTTGGATATCGAGCCAAACTGATAAAGCCATTAAAGAAGGTTTTGCCAATTTGAAAGCAGGTACGGAATACGATAGCCTGTACATGTCTGCCCGTTCACGTTCGGAATCGGACTGGCTAATCGGTATCAATGCGACGCAGGCCATCACCTTGGCGGCCGGGAATAAAGGATTACTTTCTTTGGGCCGCGTTCAGACGCCAACCTTGGCCATGATCTGTTCGCGCTATCTGGAAAATAAAGACTTTAAACCCCAGGCATTCTATAAAATTCAGGCCGGTTTTGAAAAAGATAATATCAGTTTTAAGGCAACCTCCAATAAGATCGATAAAAAGGATGTCGCCGAGCAAACCATTGCGCGATTGACCGTTGGTTCCAATGCCCGCGTGGCAAAGGTGGAAGCCAAAGAAACAAAAGAGCAACCGCCCTTGCTATTTGATTTGACATCGCTGCAACAGGATGCAAATAAGAAGTATGGTTATTCGGCCGATCAGACACTGAGTATTGCGCAAACACTTTACGAAAAGAAGGTCATCACTTATCCGCGTACGGGTTCCCGTTACATCGGTGAGGATGTTTTTGAAGAAATTGGCGCACTTTTTCAACATTTGTCGGATACCGCAGATGAATCCATCTCGTCGATCGCAAAAAATCTGATCGGTGCAAAATTGAACAAACGTTCTGTCGATGACAAAAAGGTAACCGATCACCACGCCCTATTGGTGACGGATGAAAAGCCGGGTCCCATGCTCAAAGAGCAACAGAATGTTTACAATATGATCGCCAAGCGCATGGTGGAAAGTTTCTCGGAAGTATGTATAAAAGATATTACCACCGTGACAATTGATGCGCAGGGGGTTGAACTTATCGCCAAAGGTACTGTAATCAAGCAATACGGCTGGCGTCTTTCCGCGGAGCAGATCGAAGCGCCCGATGAAGATAAAAACAATGACGATCAGGATAATGAAAATGCGCAGTTACCGAAGCTGTTAGCTGAGGAATTATTGCAGATTCTGACCCTCGAACTTGCCGAACGTTTTACCAAAGCAAGACCCATACATACCGAAGCCTCCTTATTGAAGGCCATGGAAACTTCGGGAAAGGAAATTGAAGACGATGAAATGCGGCAGGCTATGAAGGACTGTGGACTTGGTACACCTGCTACACGAGCCGCAACCATCGAAACACTTTTCCAGCGGGATTATATTAAGCGCGACAAGAAAAAACTGATCCCAACGGAAAAAGGACTTGCGGTATACAATCTTGTAAAAGATCGTTCCATTGCCAAGGTAACCTTGACCGGTAAATGGGAGCAGAAGCTGGAGGAAATGCGAGCCAATAAAGTGTCCTATGATGTTTTTATGAAACATATTAAGGACTATACGGCCAAAATTACAAAAGAACTGTTGACGCTGCGGATTTCTCTCGCGCAAGAGGAAGTTAAACCTCAACAAAAAGGAAAGATAAAATGTCCGAAATGTGAGCAGGGATTGATTTTGCTCTACGATAAAGTAGCCCAATGCGACCATTATGCCCGTGGATGTGATTTTAAGATCTGGCGGACATTGAATGGTATCTTTCTCGACGAAAAAGAGATGAAGAACCTGTTGGAGAAAGGAAAAACCTCCGAGTTTAAAGGGGTAAAAAATAATGAGGGTGCTATTGTCACTGCGCCGCTTGTATTTGAAAATTTTAAGGTTAACGTGGGGTAAATGGTTTACCCCACGTTAACCTTAAAATTTTATTCCCGCTGCAGAATATCCTGTAAAGCACTTGAAATCGATGGAAACCTGAACGTAAATCCACTATTCTCCAGCTTTTCAGGTAATACCCAACGGCTTTTTAAAAGCAGCTCTGTCTCCGTGCCAATAAAAGCAGCACCTATTTCCAGCAGCCATTTGGGAGATGGTAGACCAATTTTACAGTTCATTACTTGTCGAAAAGTCGCCATAAAAGTTTTATTCGTAACGGGGTGGGGGGCCGCACAATTGACGACACCATCCATATCCGCATGATCTTTTAAGAACAAAATAATTTGAAAAAGATCTTCAATATGGATCCAGCTAAAATATTGCTGGCCATTTCCTTGTATGCCCCCTAGTCCAGCCCGGACAAGATTTTTAAAAGGCAGGATAACACCTCCATCCGCACCCAAAACAATCGCCATCCGAAGTGCCACCTGTCTTGTCTTTTCCAATTTGAAGTCGAAAAAAGTCTTTTCCCATAATTTGGCAACATCAACAGAAAAACCTGTTCCGATCTCCCCCGAACTTTCGGTCATCGGACGATCTTCGGCGTGCCTATAAATGGTTGCTGTACTGGAGTTGAGCCACAATTTTGGTGGATTGGTACAGCCTGCGATCAGCTCACCAAGAATCGTTGTCGTCTTTGTTCTTGAAGAAAATATTTCGGCCTTATTTTTTTCGTTATATCGACAGTTGACAGACTTTCCGGCTAGATTGATTAGCATCTCCGCATTTTCCAGTGCATCGGAAATGCCGGATCGATCGGTCCAAAGGATATTGCCCTGCCGACGGCCAATGACGATAACCTGGTAACCCAATGTTTGAAATCTCTCGCAAAGATATTGTCCAACAAAACCTGTTCCTCCAGCGATGACTATTTTATGCATGGCAAGTGTGTTTACAGTCCAGTTCATGATGCTACATCATTAATTTGATCAATTTAATTAATAAATCTCCACCGCTAGTATTGAAAATCTTGTTGGCAATAGTTTCGAGTTGATCCGTCAGATTTTGGATGTCCTTGACCGTTTTATGGAATTCCTTACCTTCTGCCGTCTGATCCTTCTCTGTATTTCGGCTGATATCCTTTAGAATATCCATAACGGGGTCAAGTTCTTTTTGCTTACGCATTACCGCAATTTTCATGGCCCATTTTAAGACTTCTTTCTCGGCAACAAAATATTCTTTTCTGTCGCCGGCAATATGCTTTTTGTAGACGATGCCATAATCGATCAATTGTCGGATACTCATATTGGCATTGCCGCGCGAGATCACCAACTTGTCCATAATCTCGTCTGTAGACATGGGATTGCTTGCCGAGAGGAGTAAGGCATGAACTTGCGCAACGGACTTGTTGATTCCCCATTCAGAACCTAATGCCCCCCAGGTGTCTATAAATTGCTGTTTTGCTTCTTGTAATTCCATCGTGCTTTTATTTTGCCAATACCTCAATTTGTTTTTATCGGACTATTGAACCGATCGGCTTTCTCGTCCTTTTTATGATTGCCTTTATTAAAGTTATTCAAAGTTTTTGAACTTTCAAAAATTTCTGAAAATAAAATAAGTTTAAATAGACAAGTCACCATATCGTAATAAGAATTTGCTTTTCTTGCGGACTTTTCGATTTGTTTTAACTTTGCCTGCATTATGGCGGCAACTTTGTATAATCCATTCAAACAATTTCAGTTTGATTCAGATATTTGTTTTTTAACAGGAAATAAACTCCAATCGGAAGAAGAATCCATTCAGGTGTTTCCTGTATGGATGATGAAATCTTTTCAATTGGAAGATAAACCTTTTAAAATGCTGGATGAGAATCTGGTGACTTATAAATCGTTGAAGCTCCCCTGTTCCATAACTGCAGCTGAAGCGATCGAACAAATGGAACGTGTGGTAGAACAGTCGTTTGAACAAGGTTATGAAGCCGTCAAACAGTTGGATCCCTTATTATTGTTTCAATGGATGACAAAAATCATCTATGGGGTGGTCTTTAATGAAATTCTTGCGGGAATTCGGCAGCAAAAAGCTTCTGGCGAAGATATGAACTTTTCTCAGGCGCTTGCACAGCGTTTTACAAATCTCCATGCGATGTTGCAGTCGCTGGTTGTACCGATGGAGTTTGAAAATACCTTCCCATTTTCATTGGTTGTTGTACCGGTTGAGAATGCACCCGATACATTTATGTATCGTGATGAAATCAATACCTTGATCTTTTCTATCCGCATGAAGGACTTTGCTGTAATCGCCTGTCTTCAAGATAATGCCACAAACAATATTTATCACGAAGATATCCTCAAGATTATTGCGGGCAAAACATTGCATCCCATTCAGTTTGAAGAATTGTGTGCACGCTATTTTTATTCAGCCTACTTATTTAATCGTTTACCAGATTATACCTATTTAAATACCCCGCAAAAAGTCTATGTTGAACCGATGCCATTAGCAGATATGTCGATGAAACCTATCTTTGATCATTGGCAAAACAAGACCTATGGCCAAGTTTTGGAAAATTTTTGGAAACCTTGGGGTTTGACCTTGTTCGAGATTATTAAAAATCCAGAGCATCCGATTAGTTTTCTTGTTGACGAAGCAGGAGAGTTTGTTACTGATATTGCTAGGCCGCTCAATTAGTCCAAAAGAATTAAAGTAATAAATTATCTTATATAAGCGTTAAATGGTACGGTTATGGATAGGATAGGGTATGTATTTAACAGGATTCAAGACTCTTTTTTCAGTTTTACTTTTTATGGTATGGTGTACTTCCGCAAGTGCACAAGTGATTGCTAAGCGGGATATCCCTGCAGACAGTATCGCACAGCATGTTGATGATTTTCCCTATTTCAAGGGCGGGGTGGTGGCCTGGTCCAAATTTATACAAAATAATCTGGATCTGTCCGGAACAGTCCGGGCAATGGACAGTGTGGCCTATGCAAAATACGGATCTCGGCAAACGGCAATTCTGAAATTTATTGTTTGCGAGGATGGGGCGATCTGCAATATTGAAATCGAGAATCCCGATAAGGTAAGCCCCGAGTTTGCAAAGGCTGTGTTGTCTGCTATGCGCCGGTCGCCACAATGGATGCCTGGTCAGGTCAAGGGAAAACCGGTTAAAACAAGATTCAGGCAACCTGTCGTTGCTGTGATCGAATAAAATTGATAAGAATAGCTTAAATTTTCACCATTTATAAGATAATATGTCATTTTGGGATAAAGTCAAAAAGATTATGAGTAGCGGAGCGGAGGAATCTTCGCCTGAAAAAAAAGATACAGAAATTACTGCCGGAGGTTCTACGGTCTACCGTTATGAAGATCAATCTGATGATAAGGATCCTAAAAACTTATTTCCGGAGGTACAATGTGTTTATCTGGATGAAATCGAGGAGCATTTGACCAAATATATTGCCGAACCCGATATGGTATTCCATGAGATTATCTCCGAACTGGTTCATATCGATGTGCATTGGATTAAACCAAGTGCAAACTATCCATATCATATATTGGTTACTTCGGGCATGAGTGACCTGGCTATGCATGTTCCAGATGAAGTGGAAAACAAAGAGTCTTATGAGCGCGCAGAGCTAATGGTTGTGCTGCCCGCTGATTGGAAGATCGGAGAAGAGGAATTTCAGGATGACAATAATTATTGGCCGGTCTACTTTTTGAAAAGATTAGCGCGGTTTCCACATGAGTACAAAACCTGGCTGGGCTATGGGCATACCATTCCCAATGGCATGGAAGCCGAAGATATTGCAAATACAGGTTTCGGTTGTATGTTGCTACTTCCGCCTATGCTAAGTTTTGATGAGGAATTTTTGGAGTTAAAGACCAAAGATGGTAATCTGATCAATTTTTATGCAATGATTCCCGTGTATAAAGAAGAGATGGATTACAAACTGGAAGAGGGCACAGATGCACTCTTAGACTTGTTTGATGAATATGGAATTTCCGAGCTGGTCGATATCGACCGTCCCAATGTCTGTAAAGATAGATAGTTTATAAAAAATATGCAATGCGATGGGCTATTTTAGAGCTTTTAGCATTGCATATCTTTTTAGGAAATACTTTTTTCTATAATTGCTATCGTTTTATCGATATCCGCATAGCTCACATTGAGGTGCGGTCTAAAACGGATACTTTTCTCTCCACAGCCTAACATAATCAGTTTATTGGCGTAGGCTTTCTTGATAAATTCATTCCGTGCAGCTTCCGATTCGAAATCCACTGCAACGAATAAACCCTCACCCCGTAAATTGGACAGCTGCGGTTTTTTCGCTAGCAGTTCCTGGAGCTTATCTTGTAGATAGCGCCCTTTTTCTGCCGCATTTTGAATCAGGTTTTCTTGCTCTATGACTTCAAGAATTAATTTAAAGCGGAGCATATCCATAAAATCGCCACCAAATGTCGAATTGATACGACTGGATTCTTGAAAGACATGATGTTCCACCTGATCAAATTTTTCCTTGCTCGCCAGTATACCGCAGACTTGTGCTTTTTTGCCGAAGGCAATGATATCGGGAATGACGTTATAATGTTGGTAAGCCCACATTTTTCCCGTAATACCCAATCCCGTCTGTACCTCGTCAAAAATTAAGAGGATCTGATTTTCATCACATATTTGACGAAGCTGTACGAAAAATTCCTTTCGAAAATGGTTGTCGCCACCTTCACCCTGTATCGGTTCAATAATAATGCAGGCAATATCGTTGGGGTTAGCCGTGATCGCCTGACGTATTTCCGAGACAGCTTTTTCCTCCAAAGCAATCGTCTGATCGATATGTTCGCTTGTTAAGGGATAGCTCAATTTAGGATTGGTAATGCGTGGCCAGTTGAACTTTGGAAAATAAAGGTATTTTCTGGGGTCTTGTGTATTCGTTAATGACAGGGTATAGCCCGATCTACCATGAAAAGCCTGTTTAAAGTGAATGACCTGGCTGGCTTCCTTTTGTATTCCCTGTGCGAAATTAAGCCTTGTCTTCCAGTCGAAGGCAGCTTTTAAGGCATTTTCCACGGCGAGTGTTCCCCCCGAGATGAAAAAGGCATAGGGGAGTTCTTTCGGTATGGCTACACGGTCAAAAGTGTCGACAAAATCAGCAAACTCTTTAGGGTAAATATCTGACATGGCTGGCTTATTGACGGCCATTTTACCCAGGAAGTCACGTTGTTTGACCAAATGTGGATGATTGTAACCCACGGCCATGGAGGCAAACATACTGAACATATCGAGGTATTCATCCCCATTTTCATCCACGACATAAGAACCATGGGATTTCTCCATATCCATAACCAAAGGGAATCCATCGGCTAATATATGTTTGCTTAATCTTTCATGTACGCTGCTCATAGTTTTGTGTGTAAATGGTTTATAAATCAAATTTGATACCTTGTGCCAAGGGAAGGTCAGTTGTATAATTGATGGTATTTGTCTGGCGGCGCATATAAGCTTTCCAGGCATCTGATCCAGACTCCCGGCCTCCGCCAGTCTCCTTTTCGCCTCCAAAAGCACCTCCGATTTCGGCGCCCGATGTGCCGATATTGACGTTGGCAATACCACAATCAGAGCCAGCAGCACTGAGAAATAGCTCGGCTTCCCGTAGGTTGTTGGTCATAACGGCAGAAGACAATCCCTGGGCGACGCTGTTTTGAAGTGCTATGGCCGCACTGATATCCCCTTTGTATTTGATTAAGTAAAGAATAGGGGCAAAGGTCTCATGCTGTACGATTTCATAATGATTTTCAACTTCGGCAATGACAGGCTGCACATAACAGCCACTTTCATACCCTTTGCCTTCAAGGACCTTTCCCTTGATCAGCATTTTTCCCCCTTGTGTTTTAATTTTGTCCAGTGCGTTTAAGTATGATTTTACGGCGGCTTTGTCGATCAATGGTCCCACATGATTTTTCGTGTCCAAAGGGTCACCAATTTTTAATTGACCATAAGCTTTTGTCAGTTGTTTTTTGACGTTGTCATAAATGTCCTCATGGATAATAAGTCTTCGGGTACTTGTACAGCGTTGTCCGGCTGTACCTACGGCACCAAATACAGCACCGATAATGGTCATTTTTAAGTCGGCGTCTGGAGTAACGATGATCGCATTGTTTCCACCGAGCTCCAAAAGTGTTTTACCAAGGCGTTGTGCTACGGTAACGGCGACTTCTTTTCCCATTCGGGTAGATCCTGTTGCAGAAATCAAGGCGATGCGGTTGTCTGCCGAAAGCCACTCGCCAACTTCCCTGTCGCCCATAATGAGGTTGGATATTCCCTCGGGCAGCCCGTTGTTGTGTAAGATTTCTGCAAGTAATTTTTGGCAAACTATGGCACATAACGGTGTTTTTTCGCTGGGTTTCCAGACGACAGTGTTGCCGCAGACCAAGGCGAGGGCGGTGTTCCATGCCCATACCGCCACTGGAAAGTTAAATGCTGTAATAATACCGACGACACCCAAAGGATGATATTGATCGTACATGCGGTGCCCAGGACGTTCAGAATGGATGGTATTACCATACAATTGACGGGATAGGCCCAAGGCGAAGTCACAGATATCGATCATCTCTTGGACTTCACCCATGCCTTCTTGGTAAGATTTTCCCATTTCATAGGAAACTAATTTTCCGAGAGTAGGTTTAAGCTCACGTAGCTTGTCTCCCAACTGGCGAACGATGTCTCCTCTTTTTGGAGCAGGCAGTAGGCGCCAGTGTAAAAATGCATCTCCGGCCTGCTTAATGACTGCTTCATAGTCTTTACGATTGCTACTTTTTATGTTTGCGATGAGTTTTCCATCGACAGGTGAAAAGGATTCGAATTCTTTACCTTCGGAAAACCATTGCTGTCCAGTTGATGATCCTAAATTCTGGGAAGATATTCCAAGTGTTTTAAGCGCTGATTTTATCATAATGGTTTATTTTATTCGTGGAATAGTTTAAATATATGAAATAAATTTTTTGTTGACAAGTTTGTTCTGAATATTGTTCAGTGAAAAATAATCGTTATCTTAGATAAGCTAATGTAGACTATATCATGATCAAACAGATTAATACCGATTATTACCAGGTGGACGATTTATTGTCCGAAGAACATAAACTGATACGGCAGTCTGTCCGTGATTTTGTGAAAACAGAGATAAAGCCTTTCATTGAAGATGCGGCGCAGGAGCACCGTGCTATTGCGGGTTTGATGCCTAAATTGGGGGCAATTGGAGCGTTGGGACCTTATATTCCTGTCGAATATGGTGGTGCAGGGTTGGATCAGATTTCCTATGGCTTAATTATGCAGGAATTGGAAGCCGGCGACTCGGCAATTCGTTCGGCAGCATCGGTGCAATCCTCTTTAGTGATGTTTCCGATTTATACCTTTGGTAGTGAGGAGCAACGTCGTAAATATTTACCGCGGTTGGCATCGGGGGAGTTGGTCGGTTCTTTTGGGCTTACTGAGCCTAATCATGGTTCTGATCCGGGTGGAATGGAAACGAAATTGACGGCAAAAGGAGCTGGTTTTTTATTAAATGGAGCAAAGATGTGGATTACAAATTCGCCTATCTGTGATATTGCCGTCGTTTGGGCGCGAGATGAGGCCGGGAAAGTACGGGGAGTTATTGTTGAGCGCGGAATGGCTGGTTTTGAAACTCCGGAGACCATGCATAAGTGGTCGTTGCGCGCTTCCAAAACAGGTGAATTGGTTTTTCATGATGTTTATATCCCTGCGGAAAATATACTTCCTGCTGTAAATTCAATGCGTGGCCCACTTTCCTGTTTGAATTCGGCCCGCTATGGAATTTCATGGGGCGTGATCGGAGCAGCAATAGACTGTTATGAAACTGCGGTTCAATATGCGTTGGAGCGACATCAGTTTGAAAAGCCAATTGCCGGTTTTCAATTGCAGCAAAAGAAGCTGGCGGAATTTCTGACAGAAATTACCAAGGCGCAGTTGCTGTCGTGGCGTTTAGGAGTACTCAAGAATGAGGGGCGTGCTACTCCTCAGCAAATCTCCATGGCAAAGCGGAACAATGTGAATATGGCGCTGCAGATAGCGCGTGAATCTAGGCAGATTCTTGGCGGAATGGGGATTGTCGGTGACTTCCCAATAATGCGACATATGATGAACCTAGAGTCTGTAGTTACCTATGAAGGGACGCATGATATTCATTTATTGATCACAGGACAAGATATTACGGGGCTGAACGCTTTTTCTTGATCTTTTTCTTCGTACGAACACGCTTTATACAGTAATAAACGATGCTATGATTTATTGAATTTTTAGTCAATAAGAGGTGGCATCGTTTGTGTATATTTTGCTGCATTAGTGTGGATTCGTGGATGCTTCTACATCATGTTAATGCCTATGTAATTTTATTACTTATATAATTTTGTTAGCGCTAATACTTATATAATTATGTGGTGTTAATACTTATTATGTAATAAGGATTCAATAGACCTCATTTGTCCCTGTAGGTATATTCTATCGTTCTCTTTTGGTCATTCCATGTGAGCGCTATGATCAGTCGCCGTTCAAGCCGATAACAGGCTAACTTCTTCATAAGCATTGTATTTAATTCCGATGCTTGAAATCAGTACGGCAAATCAGTACTGCGAAATGGTTTTTTCCTTCTTTATAGCGTGTTTTTCCGAGTTGTTTTCGTGTTGCAGCGTCGCTGCGGAGTTTTTCGGCTGTGGTTCGGATTGGCGTTGGCCTTTTTTAGGGGCATTCAGGGGATATGGTCGCGTTCGGAGCGTCATTTGCCCGTGTTGGCAGCGGGGTAAGTGCGGGCTTAGACTCGGACTCAACACGGACTCAACACGGACAGAACACGGTTGCAGGGCAAATCTGCCCCGAGCATGGTACGAAGCAGGTGGAGATGGGAGCCGAAGGTTCCCGCAAGCCCTGCGCAGCAGCCGGAGCCCTGTCCACGAGGCGGAACCCTAGTTTGCCCTAAATGAGCCATGCTTCCCCAGTAAATAAAGAAAAGTTGAGGGCTTCTTATTCCTTAGGTTAGCTTTTGTTTATATTTAGCTTAGCAATAAGTTAGGGTTTGTTTAGATATAACCTATACTATACCTAAACAAACCCTAACTAAACCCTAAACTAAACCTAAGTAAACAGATAAGAAAGTACGGTATCCGTCCGTCCCCTGTTATATCCTGCATTGCGGTTTCTTTCCGCTGCGATCTTTCTGGCCTTATCAATATCCGTCCGTCCATCGGCTGCGCCAGTGTACACCATCTTCAATTGGGCATTGAGCCAAGAGGGCTACCAAAGTGGTTCCTGAGTTTAGGCAGAAACAGATCGAACAATACAATGTCCATCCCTCTTTCCCTGTAAAGCCCGCACCAAAGTCCGGTTCCCAGTCCCATTCCGCTGCGGAATCAACCATCCCAGCCCTGCGATCACCTG